>NZ_JBPWQB010000003.1:0-59271 GCF_051811085.1 Tardiphaga sp. 862_B3_N4_1 | reverse complement strand
ACATTTTCGCCAATTTCCACGCAATGATTAGTCTGAGTGCACGGAGTGCCGGAAGCCCAAAGGAGATGGCTCAAGCTCTTCGTGGCCGATTGGACGCGCTGTTGCGAGCCAAGGATCTTGTCCGTCCAGGTATCATGGGTACTGAGCACGAGAGCGAGCAGACAACGATGGACGCGCTGGTGCGCACAGTGTTGCAGCCTTATGAAGATGGCTCGCCTGACCGCATCGTCATAAGCGGACCCAACGTGCCAGTGGGAGCAAGGGCCGTGACGGGCCTTGCTTTAGTGTTGCACGAGACGGCGACGAATGCGGTCAAGTACGGGGCCCTGTCTCGGCCGGATGGTTCGATCCATGTCACATGGAACGCGAGCGGTGACTACTTCAGTCTAGACTGGGACGAAACTGGCGGTCCCGAAATTAATATAACACCGCAGACGCGCGGCTTTGGTAGCACTCTCATCGACCGCAGTGTGACCGGAGAACTGGGAGGTCGGATCGAGCATGACTGGCTGAGAAACGGTCTTAGGCTAAAGCTGAGCATTCCGCTGCAACGCCTTTTAGTTTGAACTTGCATAGCCGATCGCCACCTGATCGAAGGTCCGCTTCGCACCCAGAAGCTGCCACAGCGGGTTATCGGTGTCGTCGATCCTCGATAGCACCCTTGGCTCGCAGATCGGCCCTTATCTTGCGTACGCCTGGCAGCTGAATACCCAAATCGTACGCCTTCCTTTTGACTGACGTAATGGGCCGGTCGAGCGCTGCTGCAGCACGTAGAGCAGACGCTCCGCTGTCGACCAGTGCTTTCAGCTTGGCAACGTCTTCCGTGTCCCATTGCTTCGCAAGGAGTCGCCTGCCCACGGCTATTTCTCCAGCGGCCGAAGCTCACCCTTCAACCAGCCTGCGGCTTGGATCGCGGGATCTGGCTCAACGGCGGTATTGATGAAGCTGCACTTCGGGCATCCGTAGGAATGCACAACGAAGCCCTTTTCCGGCAGAGAGCATCTGATCCAGTCAGTGGTGGCTCCGCAATTTGGACATGGTGGTGTTCGGGTGCGCGGCATGGCAGCACGTCATCAATTACAATATCCGCCCTACATAATATTCTTCAAACAAGTTGCTATCAAGGGAGGCAGAGCTCGCTCAGATCGAGGGAGCGCGCTCAATTCTGTTTTGGAACAGCGAACGCGGAACAACTTTAGAGCGAAGCGCTGCCGCTAACATTTTGCAGACGCACATCGGTTCACCTTTAACGGTAGTGCATCTGCATGTATCGCCGTATGCAAATTTGATCAGCCTGTCGATGTCGCGATCGGCGATAGCTGCTTCAATCTGATCGCTATAGGTCATGAAAATCTCGGCTGCAAACATCGTAAATCTAAGGAGAAGCGTATCAAGAAGGGTTTTGGCCGCCAATGTTGAGAAGTTGCGCTACCGCTGTCAAAAGCTGAGCAGGCGCAAAGGGTTTGGTCAGAAGCACGCTGTTCGGTACTCCTTGGGAGCTCCATTCCGCGGCACTATCGCCGGTCATATACACGACCGCCAGTTCAGGGTCGACCGATCTCGCATGCCTGGCCACATCCCACCCTGATAGCGTGCCGCGACCTAATTTTATGTCAGTCACAAGCGCGCGATATTTTGATCCGGAACTGCCGAGTAGCCTGACCGCTTCTTCGCCGGTGTCAGCCAGGACGACTTTGAATCCGCCGTCATCCAACGTCTCTTCGACTATGTTTCGGATCAGCTCTTCGTCTTCAACGAGCAAGATTACTGGAAGTCGTCCACTGATGCGCCCCCTTGACTGTCGGAGGCGACGGTCGCGCTACAATTGATGCGGAGCCGAAAAGTTCCAATAAACCTTCGATGCTTAGCCGCCCTAGTAATGGAAAGATTGGTCTGAATTGACGCGAGTTGAGCAAAAGCGAGGTGGGATGACGGCAGACCGGTCGCATTGCGATACGGTAAACTGCCCAGCGATCACTTAAACTCGCGCGCTATTTTTTCCTTGATGTCAGTACGGCAACGCTCGGCCTCGCGATAGTAGTCAGCCCGAGTAACAGAGTCTTGTGTTTCTCGAGCAAGCGCCGTTAGACGCCGCATCTCTTGGACCGGTGTTTCGCGAATTTTGATTTTCATGTTTACCTCGTCACGGCGCCTCCGGGGTGACGTGGGTCAAGTCACCAATTGAGGATAATTTCCCCCAGCGGCGCCGAGCCTGACCGGTCCGAAGGGGGTGTGCCGGAGATGGCCTGCTAGAAGACGTCGGCATCGACCTTGCCAACGGCCCTGCGCTATTTCCTATGCCTTAATCGGCAGTCAATGTTGGGCTGCGGTTCTCCAGTGCAGCAAACAGCCTTTCAGAAGCTGACCCTGATCTGCACTCCCCCGATGCGGTCGGCGTTGGCGGAAAGGTCTCCGTCAAGGTGGAGACCAAGCCGGATATGTTCGCTGAGGCGGGCGCTGATGCCGGCGGGGATAAGCGTGCTGTTGTGATCGGCGGCGCTCCGCCGTCGCGATAGCGGCTCAAAAGCCGATAAGTCTGCCGTGGCGTGACGTTCATTAGCCCAGGCGCAGCCGCAACCGTCAGCCTGTTACTGTTCAACCGTGCGAGAACATCAAGACGGTTTAGCTCGCGCTTGTTCATCAACACCACGCTCATCGAAACGACAGCCTCCAGCGTTCCCAAAAGGACAGGAAACTGACATCTGAACTTTGCTCAGTGCTGACATTCTAGCTTTGCTGCTACACGAGGCATTCGTCCTTCGAGTGTTATGGAATGCACGGCTAAGGATACGGTCCGAGATTATTTTGGCGCGGTCCTACTGCGGCAGCTCAGCGGCGAAAACAGGCGGAGCGTTTTCGCCGAGCCAAGGGACGGAAGCGCTCCGGGGCAGGCTGCCCGATCTAGCCGTAATTTGGCAATGCGGTGGGAGCCCGCGAAGCGGGCTGCTAGCGCTACCAGGCGTAACGCACCACCCCCTTGCCCGCGTAGCTGCGGCTGACGTCGGAGAATTCGCCATCGAAGGTGGCCGCAACCGACCAGCCGCCTTTGAAGGACATTTCAGCCGAGGCCGAAGTCAGCGCCGCATTGTGGGCAGCGCGGGCGCCGTTCACGGTGAAGGTCGAACCGGGCAGCGACTGGAACACGGCGCTGACGTTGCGGTCGTTGTTGTAGTCATGCGCCCATGCGGCACGGCCGCGCAGCGTGAGAAGCGCATCGTTGACGGCGAAGGACTTGTCGCCGCGCAGGCCGAGTTCGGTGCGCGTCGAGGTCACGGTCTTCGCCGCGTAATTCAGAGCGAAGCCGCCGGCTCCGTTGGCGGATGTTTCCGAGTAGCCCGGCAGGTCGAACGCCGTGACCTGCATCGCCGCATAGGGCGTTACGCCGATGCCACCCAACGTCGGCATCAGCCAGCGATTGCCGCCTTCGATACGGCCCGAATACGCATTGGCGCTGAAGTTTGCGCGCAGGCGTTCGGTGCCGACAGCCGTGATCAGACGATCGGTGCTGATATCCTGCCAGCCATAGGCTGCGGTCGCGGTGATGTAGGACGACGCGAAGCTGTGGCGGACGAACGCGCCGGCCTGGAATAGATCGGACCGGCCATTGCCGCCATTTGCTACCGAGAAACTGGTGCCGCCACCGGCAAGCGCGAAGCCGGCCACGGTCGACGGCGAGAACCAGTAGTCGGCGCCGACGGCAGCGCCGGCGATGTTGCCGGTGGTGCGGTTCGAGCCGAGGGCCGTATTGCCATCGGTGGTGCGCGAACCGCCGAAGCCGGCGGCCCACGCGTTCCAGCGTGCCTCATAGGCGCGCGGCGGCGCCTTGGTGAACATCGCAAAGGCATCCCGCTCACCGCGCGAGCGCTTGCGGCCGTCCGGCGTATAAGCGAGCGCGTCGTCGTCGGCAGCGAAAGCCGAAGCACCCGGTGCAGTGCCGCCGCGGCCAGCGGTGAAGGGATCCGACATCACGCCCATGAACTGGGTCATGGCATCGAAGGTGGTCTGTTGCGCGCCGGTGATGGTCTCGCCCGAGATTTGCGTCAGGGCATTGAGGAGATTGTTGCCGGTCAGCACGAAAAGCCCGTTGAACGACGCAGGCATGATCGCACCGGCCTCGAGCGCGTTGTCGATTCCGGTGGCGACGTTCCTGTGGTTGATCGAGGCATTACCGGGCAGGCTCGGGTTGAGCAAACCGGGATCGAGGGTCAGCAGCACGTCGTTGCCGACATAGCTCAGCCGTGCATTGCGGCCGAAATTATTGGTCAAGGAAGCGCTGTCGAATGTGCCACTGAGCGTGCCCGCATTGAAGATCGTATAGGTCGTGGTGGATGCGAGACGCGCCAGCGGATCGACACTGACCTTGCCGGCGATGGTGGCTGTACCCGTCACGATCGTCTTGTCCGACAACGTGCCGGAGACCTGCACCAGATAGGTCGAGGCCGCGGTCATGGTCAGGCTGCCGATGGTGAGCGTGCCGATGGAATTGCCGGGCGCCAGCGTGCCGCCATTAATGACGGTGGCGCCGAGCACACCATTGCCGCCGAGTATGCCGCCGGCATTGACCGTGAGCAGGCTGGCGGCAGCGAGATTGCCGTTCACCGCGAGCGTGCCGCCATTGACGTTGACGGAGCCGGTATAAAGCGACGTACCGGTCAGCGACCACAGCGAGCTGTCGATCTTGTTGAAGGTAGTGAATCCGACATATTGAAGTGCTGGGTCCAAGCCGAGCTGCGAGATATCGAAGCTTCCGGTGCCGGTACCACCGAGCTGCAATGTGTTGCTGCCAACGGGAGCGAGGACCTGGCCTGAGATGACGGAGGTTGGCGCCAGCGTGAGCGTGTTGCCGCCGCTTTGGAAAAGCATCGCTGCGCCGAAGAACAAGGGGTCGGTGCCGCCGCGGATGGTGCCAGCGTTGAAGATCGACACGCCGGTGCTTGAGACATCTCCGTAAATCGCGACCCCAGCGGCGCTGATACTTGCTCCCGCGTTGTTGACAAGCTGCAGTCCGCCGCCGACAACGGCAATGCCGGAGCCGCCTGATGAAATCGTTCCGAAATTGGTGAGGGACAGGTTCGCAGCAGTGATGGCGGTATCGGGGAAGCTCGCGGAGATACTTGCGCCGGCGTGATTGACCAGCGTGCCACTCCCGAAGACTCTGTTGATGATGCCGAAATTGTTGGTATTCAGCACGCCGCCCAACAGCCCGATCACGCCCGTTTCCGTATTGAGCACCGTGCCTGTCGCGCCGCTGACCCCACCGAGATATCCGGAATTCTGCGCGACCATATCGGCCCCCGCGATGACGTTGCCGTTGATCGTTGCGCCGGCCCGGTTGATCAGCGTCAGATTACTTTGAGAGGAGGCGGCTACCGTGCCCGCGCCTCCGACCGTAATGGTTCCTGAATTGTCGAGGTTGAGCGAACCACCACGCCCGAATATTCCGATTGTCGGACCGGAAATGACACCGCCAGCCCGGTTGATCACCGTGCCGCCGTTGAGGACATCGATGCCGGCCGTGGTCGTGCCGGTGATGCTTCCGGCATTATCGAGGGTAATGCCGCCGTTGGTCGAAACGACGCCGTTGGCACCTGAGATGACACCGCCGGCATGATTGGTCACCGTCACGTCGGAGGCCGCACTGATGCCGTTACCGGTCGTTCCGGTGATGCTTCCTGAATTGTCGGCGTTGACGGCGCCGCTGGTCGAAGCGACGCCGTCCACTTGACCGGAGATGGCGCCAGTCGCGTGATTGGTCAGCGTCACGCCGGTGGCCGCGGTGATGGCAGTCCCGTTCGTGCCGGTGATCGAACCCTCATTGGTCACAGCGAGAGAGCCGGTTGCGCCGACGATGCCGTTCGTCCAGCCCAGGATCGTGGAGCCGACACCGTTGTTGATCACGGCATCGCCGACCCAGATGCCGTGACTGGCTCCGAGCGTTGATCCCTGCACCGACGCGTTATTGAGGACGTTGATCGTGATGCCCGTTTGATTGCCGGTGCCGTAGCCATTGGGCGAATTCTGTTCGGTGGTCGTCAGGTCGCAGGTCACCGTCGTGCCCGGCGCAGGTGTGGTTGCATCGACGGCGCCAGGCGTACATGCGGCTTGCGCCAGTGTTGCCGTGGTGATTGTCACGCCGACCACCAGAGCCGCGCCCGTAGCGCGCTGCATCAACCGCTGTCCCCGACCAAACTGCACGTTCGCCCCCATCGATTTCACGCCTGCGGCGCATGTCACGATGGAGTTCAACAACGGACCGGGGCACCTCCACAACCATTAATAATGGCTTCTGCCCAAAACATGTGATGCAAGTGTCTGAAAGAGCTCACTTTCTAACAATTACTCGACAATTCAAGAACAATGCCGCAACATTCCACACGCGATGCGTGTAGCAGATAGAAGGCGTGAAAATACCGATATGTCGTTGTTGTGCATGCCTGACGGAACCCCGGCTCGATTCGGCGTCGACACGCGCTGACACACGCAACAGGGTGGCACCGCCATGACCGCGTGCGTCCGTCAGCTGAGCCTTGTCGCAGTCTGCGGCCATCGCCTTTGTCGGCGCCATCGTGCTGCATGTGCTGTAGGGCTCGTGCTTATCCCCGTTATTGCGAGCAGCGAGCGCCGACCAACAGAACCGGCGGCGGCCTTCCTGTCGACTTAGAACCAAGTTGCGCAGGACAACTGGCCGCATCCTGACGGTGGCGCTTCCAGACGGTGGCAGGGTAAGAAGTAGATAAGCGCAGAATCCTCCGTTGCGAAACCGATGCTCGGTTTCGGTGCCAGGTCGAAAAGCGCGACTGGAGTTTGGAATGAGCAAAGCGCAAGGTCCCACTTTCGGAGAGCTGATCCTGGACGAAACCTGCCTGTTCGCGCGACGCGGCGGCACAACCATCCAGTTCACCCGCAACGAGCGCGCCCTGTTGCTTGCCTTTTCGCGCAACCCGCACCAGTTGATGTCGCGCAGCCGGCTGATTGAGGAGATCGCGTCGCCGGAGAACGAGTCTTCCGATCGCAACATCGATTTCCTGGTCAACCGTCTGCGCACCAAACTCAACGACAGCGCCAAGATGCCCCGTTACATCGCTACGCAATATGGTGAGGGCTATGTCTGGATCGCCGAGCCGTCGGCGGTGCCGGTCGCAGCGCCGCTGACGGGACCGATCGATGCCTATCTCGCCATCGTTCCGGCCTTTGCTGAACAAGGCGCGCGCATCGACCCGAGGGCTTCACAACTACTCGATCGCTTGCGCGACGGAATCGCCATCGACCTGTCGCCCGCGCAGACAATCGTCATCGTCGACGACTGGCGCCACGGCGTCTCAAGCGGGCTGCGCTATTTATTGCAGGTGAGCTTTCAGACCGCCGGCGATCGCCTCGATTGCACGGCGGCGCTGCGCGAGATGCCGTCAAAACGCATCGTCAGGGCGTTTCGCCTCGATCTCGCCGACAGCGCATCCTTTGCGTCAGAAGCGACCCGGGTTTCGCACGGCACGATCATCGAGCTGCGAAACGCGCTCACCCACGCATCGGCGGGCCTCGGCACGCCGTCCGACCAACCGCTGGATGTCCGCCTGCGCAAGGCGTCGACCCTGCTGTCGTCGTCCAGTCCGGCCTGGCTCAAGAAGGGCCAGGAGCTCAGCGCAGCGCGTGCGCAAAATCCGGCCGATCCCGACATTGCGCTGCAATGGTGCCTGCATCTGTTCGCGCGCCTCGTGCTCGCGGATCCCTTCACCGGCATCAGCAGCGAAGAACGCGCCGAGATCGAGGGCGAGATCGAGGCCACGGCGCTGGATTGTCTGCCGGCGATCGAGAACAATCCGCTGCTGATGCTGGCGGCCGCCAAGGTGTTGTATTTCGTCCATCGCGGTCATCTCGACCTCGCCGAGGATCTCGCCGATCGCGCCTTCGCACGCACGGCCGACTTCGCGGCCGCGCTGCCCCTGATGGGTCAGTTGCGGCAGGCACGGGGCAACTTCAAGGAAGCCGTCATCCTGTTCGACCGCGGCATCGAGATGGCCGATCCGGAGTCCGCGTTCCTGCTCTATCTGCGCGTGCTGAAATGCATCGCGTTGCTGGCGTCGGGCGATCGCAGCGCGCTCGATGCCGCCAACACCTTCACCTACGATATTCCTCACAGCCCCGCGCTTGTCGTGATGATCGGCATGACCATGACGGCCGCCGATCAGCCGCTGTCAGAGGCCGTGGAGAAGACGCTGACCGCGGCCGGCTCTATCGGCGTCCGCAATGCACTCGAGTATGTCTATTTCACCTCAGTGCGTCATCTCATCGCACGAACAGCACGCGCGAATGTCATGCGCGGGTTAGTCGCGCATGCGATGCGTCTGCACGGTGCAGTGGCGATTCCGCCTATCGTCCCGGCCGGCACCGGCCTTATCGTTGATGCGTGACCGCGGCTCCAGTTGGCTCATCTGGGCCATCATGGAGCGCTGGGAGATCGCGCAGCCGCGATGACCTGAAGTCATCTACGCGGTCGAGACCCGAGATTTACCTACGACGGAAATCGGCTGCGCGCGGGCGTGAGTAGACGTGTCCGCTTTGCGTCCGACATCGGACATTCGCCCGTCGGATGTTATGGAATGTCGGAAGCTGCGACGATGTACGAAGGCGACCGCCGGCAAACTTCTTTGCAAAGGCCGGATCCGGCCATTGGCGAGCCTTCAGTCCTGCGATGATCGTTATCCCATTCCGTTGGACTGTCTGGCCGCAGTCAGAACCGCGGCTTAACGGCAGGATGAGCAGCAATGCAAAATGACCCGCCGGAGAGTAAATTGGCTTGAGTGTTGCCATTCTGGCACGCGTCATTCTATGCGCGACGCCTATGTTGCTTGAACAGTGACCCATTCTTCTGAAGAAGCGAGGATGCAGATCATGAAAAGGCACTTGCTAGCTGCTATTGGACTTCTTGTGATGTCAGCACCGGCTATGGCTGCTGATCTTCCTGTGCGAGCATACAAAGCACCACCTGCTCTCGTGGCCGCCGTTTATGATTGGACAGGTTTCTATATCGGCATCAATGGCGGCTGGGGATCTAGCCGCAACTGCTGGGGTATTGTCCCATTGGCTGGTGCAACGATCGCAGACGGCTGTGCCGACCGCTCGGGAGGGGTTTTTGGTGGTCAGGTCGGTTATCGTTGGCAGTCTGGACAATTTGTCTTCGGCCTCGAAGGTCAAGGCGATTGGGCGGATCTCACGGGATCCAGCGTTAGTACACTCAACCCTGTCTATTCGACGGGCGTCAAAGTGGATGCGCTTGGCCTCATCACGGGCCAGATTGGTTATGCTTGGAATGCCTCCCTATTTTACCTGAAAGGCGGCGCTGCGACCGCAAGAAGCCGCCTGGACGTATGGAATACGGCGAGCGGCATCAACGTGGCGTCGGCTAGCGCAACTCGATGGGGCGGCGTCGTTGGTATCGGATGGGAATATGGCTTCGCGCCAAACTGGTCCTTCGGTATCGAATACGATCGTCTCTTCATGGGGGATGCAAATAACTCGTTCTCGGTGCCCAATCCCATTCTAGCCGGTGCAGCTAACCGGATTGGACAAGACGTCGATCTAGTCACGCTACGCATAAATTATCGCTTCGGCGGCCCGGGTAGTGTGGTTGCCAAGTACTGACTAATCGACGCATCAACGCGTGAAGGACCGGCCACTGTCCGGCCCTTCACAGCAGTGAATTTGCGACAATGAGTTACATAGCGTTTACTTGCGACAGACCTGCGCGCACCTTGCAAATGGTGAAATCGCGCGTGCGTAGGGAAACGGACCCCGGCGACTTCGGTTTAAAATAATCCGGCCGGACGTCACGTTTCGGAGGCCTCTACTCTTGCCTGTCTAGCAGAGATCCCTCGATCTACGTCACGGAACCTTTGGTACTCATCCTAGCTTTTTGCTGCACTGAAGGCGGCTCCGACCAACTTCCAGCCCGCAAGCAAGAAGAGGTCAGAAATGCATTCCAGAAAGGGTCGCGCGATAAAGTCTGCAACTATTGCGGGGTCTGCTGTCACGTACTGTTAGGACTTACTGGCGTCGCTGTTGGTCGCGCGCCGGCTAGGGCCGTTGTGTATTGTCAGTAGGTCGGGTACCCGCTGAGTTGCATTGCGCGCGCCGGCGTCGCGCGCAGACCCCGCCCGGTGGCGCGCGCTGCAGTCAGTCCTAATGCAGGCGACAATTTGAACGTGCCTTAACGGCGTTGGCGTGCGGCGATAGTTCGTAGCATTAGTTCCGTGTGAACAGCCGAGCTCGCGCGGCGTTTCTCTCGCGCTTTTGTAAGCACGACTTTCGAATTCCAGCACAAAATGCCTGATTGTATGCCTGATTGCTTCCACAACGGGGCGGTAGCCGGCGTCGGATCGTACAATGATCAGGTGTGAGTATGCCAATCAAGCAACGTTGGGCGTTCGCCGGGCTCCCCTTGGATCATGCCGAGCCCCTCAGTCGGCGTCCGAAGGCAGGATCGCATCCTGCAGAGTGGGCAGCTTGCGCCATCAAGGGGCAACCGGGCCGGAAAAACGGTCTAGAACAAATTGAAAGCCCGCAGCACAATTCGAGGCAATTAATGGCAATGGTTCTGCCCTACTTAGTGAGGCCTCTATCGGCTTCCTAACAATCGTGTTGTGCGGCGAATTACATAGGTTAATGTGGCTCAGTGTTGAGGGACCTTGGTCATCTGAGGTTGACGCCATGTTTGCCGTCCGGGACGCAAAGTGGTTCCGCAAGGAATCCGAGCACTGCCTAGCGCAGGCCGATGAAACGATTTGCCTGTCTTCAAGGGCGCAATGGCTGCTTTTTGCCGATTAATGGATGGGCCACGCGGAGATCGCTGAGACATCAGTCGCGATTAGTCTTGGCGATCGCTTAGTGAGAGCGGAGTTTCGGATGGGGGCTGGTCGCGAAAAAGTCACGCGGGTAGCGCTTACCCTTGATGTCCGCCCCGTGCAGCGCATGAAGTCGTCGCGCCGCTCGTCCTTATTGCCTTTCCATCGATAGTCCAGTTTGAGCTCAGATTCTCTGTAATCCCTGGCGGGAATGAGCGAGTTTTCCTGGGGCAGATCGCACTCAGCAGATGGAAGTCCGGTCGAAACTGAGAGATCGGAATGCACCTGATGTAAGCAACTTCGGGGTGTCAGCTGGCTCGGCGAGCGCGGCCAAAATCTTCACCCCGGCCGCTTCGCGCCGACGGCGGCCCCGATTCTCCCGTCCAGATGCGACGGGTCAGCGAATATCTCGCTGTGTTGTCGCCGGCGTGGCTAGCGCAATCCGGAGTTCTTATCGCCAGTTCTTTTGCATCGCAATCATAACGGTGTTGCTCTTGTTCTTTTTACAGTACTCAGTGACCACCTTAGCGTTACGTTTGACATATCGTAGATCCAGCTCGTTGAGATTCTTGGTCGCGCTGAAATATCCGCTCATCCACCAGCCCACCAGCGCTTGGCGTTCCGCATCTATCTTCAAAAATTGCCCGCAAGTGACCTGCGAAAGGTCGAGTATAACCTGCGCGTTGGCCGGCAAAAGTCCGATGCCCATTAACACAACCAAACATGACACAATGTGCCTGCTCATACTATCACCGTTCTTTGTTATGATTGCGCTATCGGCTTATCGACCGCTGAAGTCCCGACATAACCGTTTGGCTTGGATTGGAAGCGCACCAAGACTTTAGGTTCGCGACATTCTTGGCATATGCATCCAGGTCAACGTAGACATAGCCGGACTTCTGATTGAACCAGCCACTCATCCATGCCGAGAAGACAGCTGAGTCTGACGCTGACAGCGCCATATACTGCGCGCAGCTAACGCGGGCCATGTCCACGGTTACTTGAGCATGCGTCGTTGATGACAAAAGTATACCGAGGAGGGGAAAGTAGGACAGCTTCTTCATGATGGGCTCCTGATGCGAGCACTTTCGTGGGTCGGCCGGGACAAGTGTTGATCTACATCAATAGTCGGCACAACACTTCTTATGCAATGAGCCGTCCGCCCGACGGACTATCGGTGGAGAAGAATAATGTTCAGATCAGCAGCATTAATTTTGCTTGGGTTATCGTTCGTGTCTTCCGCATATGGCATGACACCGACGCCCGTCCCTCGACCAGACGCTATGCTGCATGAAATCGCGATCGGGTGCGGCCCCGGCCGAACGCGAATAGACGGTATATGCGTCGCGCGTACGACTGTCCGCCAAACTCGCCGTGCAGTTCGTAGATGTGTGCGATGGCAGGCCGGTGTCTGCGCTGCCTACCAGTAAGATCCCCGATTCCGATTGATTACGGCAACAGATTGATTCACTACGTCTTCACGACGTGGCGGCTCGCCTGGACGACGCACGGTCATTTCAGATGCAGGCCGCAGATCATTCCTGCAAGGAGCACCTGCAGCGTGCAGACCCATATGTTTCAGCTGCGCAACCGCTTGAACCTCGCGTGTGGAAATACGGTTTCATTGATCTAGGTCACCATTTGCTCGCGAGAATTGCATCCGATGAGTCATGGCAAGACGCTGGTTGATGTAAGTCGGTGCAACCGAGGCGTTTTCGCAAGAATTTGCGATGCTAGAGCTTTGTCGTATTTGGGCCAAGATGACTTACATCTGGTACGTCACATTTGAAGTGCCCAAAAGCAGCACTTTGGTGCCACGGCGTAACCCTCGACTAAGTAAGATTTTTGAAACCGAGGCGGAAGCGAAAGAATTTGCGCGACAGAAGGTCGACGCTGGTCTGATCGTGTCCGCGGGCACAATCAATCCCCATCGTCCAAGAGTGGGAATTCCGTCGGAAAAGATTTTTGCTTGGTTTGAAGCAAGTCAAGGGACTGGGCAGTCAGATGAGAACGGCGCAGCGACTTAGTGGGGATAAAACGGCGGCTCCCAAGCCGCCGTTTCTTCAGTCAAGCTTACCGACACACCTGCACTAAGCTATCCGACGCAACATAAAGCGCGCCAGGAGTACAATAAGGGCCGCTAGCATAGCTATCCTGGTAAGACGTCCGGGCAGAGAGGGGACCGTCGTAGTATCCGGTACCTAAGGAAGGACCGCGGCCCTCTCCCCAAGGCTGATTGGCAGCAACGGCTGCTGCTGTGCCAACGGCGGCAACACCGACTCCCGCCCGCACAACACTTCCGCCATACCCGTATGCGGTCCGCCGGTTTTGTCGGCGCGCAACTCCGGCGACGCTTACTGGCGTCAGTGGCCGACCGACCCTTGCCTCCGCGTTATCGACTAAGAGCGATACGCCGTGTTGCTCAGACCAGCTGAATGACAACAAGGCGGCACACACAAAGGTCGCGATCGCAACCGAAGCCTTAATCAGATTTGCCTGCTTCATGGGTTTCTCCATTACCGCTGCCCGCCCCATGTTGAAGCACATTCCTCGCCCTAGAAAATTGGTTGATCTAGATCAACGTAATCTCCGCTGCAGTATTAAGGATTGAAGATGGGGACGAGCGCAACGGAGGAAAAAGGTATGAGAACGACTCTGCGAACAATGGTTATTGCTGCTGCAAGCCTGGCTTCTGCGACGCTGCTGTCGCCGGGCTGGACTGAGCAAAGTGGCTTATCGCTGACAGTTAGTCAGGCGGGGGCACAGACCCGCGTTTACATCAGGAGAGGTTATCTCGGAAGCCACTACTACACTGCGGCTGGGCTGCCTTGGTACGCCGTGAGGGCCTACCATTATGATGGGCCATGGAGCGGCCCCGGATTCAGCTATGCGAGCTGGAGCGACTACGCTGCGCGCAATGGTATCGGCTGTACGCCGGGCACTGCGATTAAGGGCGGCGATGGCATTATGTATAATTGCCAGTAAAGCCGAGGTTGCTGGACTGGGTGAGATCATCCACTCAGTCGAGCAAACTTGCGCTTCTGGGATGGTTTGGCCGCGCGTTGCGGACTCTCACAATTATGGATCCTCTATGCCTGGCAACCAGCAGTAATATATCCCGCGTATAGATTGTCCTTACTGAACAGGCTTAGGTCGGCTTTTATGTCCGGCAGGTGTGCAAGTTCAAACCGAGCGTCTGGAATGCCATTGTGGTGACGTAGGTGCAGGTGCGCTCGGCCGGGGGCCCGCCGACCGGAGCCTATCAAGTCCAGTCGGCGCAAATGCCGATCACATCGCGGCCGATCTCTTGCCGAACAACCGAGCTAGCTTGCCAAAGTTGATCGGCTGGAAATATCACACATACAGCAGGACGCGCATCTCGCCCGCGGACAGTGCGCTGCCCGGCTCGATCGCCACGGCGAGTAAATAAACAATGCGGTCTCGACCTGGATGGGCCTTACATCATGGCCGAAGACCTCTGGTTCTACTGCCTGAGTTCGTTGGCAAAGCCGGCTGGCAGATCAGAGGATGGAATCTGACTGCGATAATGCGCGAGGACTTGAAGTCGAATAGCGGACGACAGATTTCCCTGATCCCGTTTGCGGTCGATCTCGCTCACCAGATTGGACATTGTGATCCTGCGGGCATCCGCGATTTCCTTGATGCCGCTCCAGAACGCTTCTTCCAAGCTGACGCTCGTCTTGTGGCCGCCGACGACAATTGACCTTTTAGCTACCGGAGACTTCATCTGACTGCTCCCTGGCTTTTCCCGCTCATGGTAGGTGGCTTAAGAAGCTAACCCTATAGCAAATTGGCTTTCAACAACTCCTTCGTCTGCATGGGGACGCACCACACGAGTTCGCGGAGAGACGCTGCCTAGCGACGGTGATGTATTTCGGCGCTCCCTATTGTTTCTTGGCTTTTTTCTGGATGTGGCGTGCAGCGCAAAAAGCCGTTTCTGAACGGTCTGACCGCGATCCCAAGCGTCACCTGCAGCAGGACCGGGAGTCTGGGTCAGCAGCCAGATAAAACCGGAATGAGTCCGGCTCCTAATTTGAGCAGCACTAATGCTCGTCGTGGTCGTTGCCATAGACCACTTCACCCGTGTCCGTCGCGAACAGCCTGTCTTTGCTGAGCAGGCCGGCATCCTCGAGCGCCTCGATGTCCGGCAGATCGCGCAACGTGTCGAACCCGAACTGCGCCAGGAATGCCTTGGTGGTCACATAGGTGTAGGGCGCGCCGGGTTGCGGCGCCCGCGGACCGGAGCCGATCAGGTCAAGCCTGCGCAAATGCCCGATCACATCACGGCTGATCTCTTTGCCAAAGAACCGGCCGAGCTCGGCGCGGGTGATCGGCTGGAAATATCCCACACACAGCAGCACCTGCATCTCGCTCGCCGACAGCGGGCTGCTGGGCTCCCCTGCCCCGGTCGCGGTACGGATCGCGTCCGCAAATTGTTTGCGGGTGCGGTGCTGCCAGCCGCCGGCGACGGCGACCAGCTCATAGGGCCGGCCGCGCAGCTCGGCCTGGATGTCATCGATGATCAGATCGAGATTACAGTCGGGTCCGACGACCTTCGCCAGCATGGCGCGGGTGACCGGCTCGGGTGATGCAAAGATCACCGCTTCGACGCGGCCCATCCATTCGCGCCAGCGCAGCGCGCTCGGCAGATCCGTCAGCGTGGTGTCCAGCGTAACGTTGGCTCTTGGTCGGCGTCCCATCCTACAGCCCGTACAGTCTGAAGGTCGGCCGCCCGGTCAGTTCGCGGACGACGCCGAGCGACACCAGGCGTTCGAACAGCCGGCGGCTGGAGCGATCGCTGGCGGTCTGCCCTCCCCGCGCCGGTTGCGCGTCTTCGCTGAGCAAGGTCGCCACCATGGTGTCGGCATCCCGGCCGCGCAGTTTCGGCGCCGCGGCGAGCAAGCGATCGGCGCGGTGTCCGAGTTCTGCATAGCGATCCCATGCGGCCGCCGCGGCGCAGGCATAAGCCAGGCTGCAGGCCCGCATCCAGCCTTGCTCATCGCAGTTGGTTGCCGCCCGGCGCAGACCATTGCCGGTGAGATGGGCCGCCAGCAATGGCACCGGCGCCGGCCAGCTGAGGTGATGGGCGAGCACGGCATCGGCGAGCCACAGCGCCAGCGGCCAGCAGTCCGGTCGCAGCCGCAGGCTCATCGCCGCCGTTGCCGCGGCGGCCTGCACCGGATTGCCGCCGCCGATGCACTGCGCGAGCGCGCATGCGATCGCCTGCTGCAGTGCCTCATCGTCGCGGAAAGCCAGCAGCGCCGGCAGCATCGTCGGCCAAGTCTCCTTCAGCGTGAGCGCCTTGCCGGTCCCGAGCCGGCGCCAGGCGCCAAGCAGCTGCCCGGCGGGGCCCGGATCGTCGCTGCTCTGGCGCAGATACCAGTGATCACGCAGCATCGCTTCGTCTTCCGTGCGGCCGCCCTGCCCGGCCAGCCTAGCCGCGCATGTGAGCGCGAGGCGCTGGCGCCATAACGTGCCAAGCAGATGCTCGTCGCGCGCGATCGGGTGCAGCGCCGCCAGCGCTGCGCCTGCCACAAATGGCGCATCGTCGGCGCGGCCTGGGATATCGCGCAGCCGCGCCCAGCCCGGCATCGGCGGGAAGCGGCGGGGCGGTGCGGGAATCAGGCGGACGCGAGAAGACATGCCGCAGCGTAGGTGAGCGCGGCGCTTTGCGCCATAAAATCTGCCCAAACCGCCCCAGGTTATGGTTAATAAAAACGAGTGATAATGTTGCCTTATCGTTCGTTTTGCCAATAGTCGCTGGCATGAGTCCTGACGCCCCCTCCAGCGCCGAATCCGAGACTTCAGACGGCGCCGCTCTGCCTGACGGCGCGGCCGCCGCCGGCGATCGTGCGGTCGCAGACCCGGCGGGTGACGGCCCCAGCACCCTGCCCGTCCCGGCCAGAGATCTCCGGATGCCGCCGCAGCTCGCCCGGCTGGCCGACCGCGCCCGCGACTATGTCGATGCCGCAAGCTCCGCCAATACCCGCCGCGCCTATGCCGCCGACTGGACGCATTTTGCCGCCTGGTGCCGCCGCCATGACCTCGAGGTGCTACCGCCCTCGCCGCAGACCGTCGGCCTTTACGTCACCGCCTGTGCCTCTGGCGCCGCGGCCGCCGATGGCCTGCCGAATTCGGTGTCTACCATCGAGCGCCGACTGTCGGCGCTGAGTTGGCATTGCACGCAGCGCGGCACTGCGCTGGACCGGGCCGACTGCCACATCGCCACCGTGATGGCCGGCATCCGCAACACCCATGGCGCCCCGCCCCGGCAGAAAGACGCCGTGCTGCCCGAGGACATCATCGCCATGCTGGAGACGCTGGGGCGCGGCACCCTGCGCGGGATGCGCGACCGCGCCATGCTGCTGCTCGGTTTTGCCGGCGGGCTGCGGCGCTCGGAGATCGTCGGCCTCGATCTGCACCGGGACGACACCGAGGACGGCCGCGGCTGGGTCGAGATCTTTGAGAAGGGCATGCTTGTCACTCTGCGCGGTAAGAACGGCTGGCGCGAGATCGAGATCGGCCGTGGCTCGTCGGATGTCACCTGCCCGGTCACGGCGCTGCAGACCTGGTTGAACCTCGCCCGCATCGGCCACGGCCCGCTGTTCCGCCGGGTCACCGGCCAGGGCAGGGAGGTCGGCCCGGATCGGCTGCACGACCAGGAGGTCGCCCGGTTGGTCAAGCGGGCCGCGCTCGCTGCCGGCGTCCGCGCCGATCTGGATGAAGGCGACCGGGAGAGCAAGTTCGCCGGGCATTCGCTGCGCGCCGGCCTGGCTTCCTCCGCCGAGGTCGACGAACGCTACGTCCAGAAGCAGCTCGGCCACGCCGGCGCCGAACAGACCCGGAAGTACCAGCGGCGCCGAGATCGGTTCCGGGTCAATCTGACCAAAGCGGCAGGGCTGTAGTCAGAAGTCGGTCATCCTCAGGCGGAGGTAGCTGGGCCGGGACGCGATTGAAAATCGACGAGGCGCTCATTATAGTCATACTAGTCATATTAGTTAGGGAGCGTGGTTGTAATGTCCCAAACAGCTTCAACAAGCGGGTCGGACCTGTGGACCGTTGCAGGCGCAAAGGCGAGGTTTTCCGAAGTGATTGAGCGAGCCCAAACCGATCCGCAAATTATCACCCGGCATGGCAAACCCAGCGTCGTCGTTGTCTCGGCTGACGAGTGGGCGCGCAAGACCATCCGAAAGGGCTCGTTGGCAGAGTTTTTGATGCAGTCGCCACTCCGAGATTCTGATCTCGATCTGGAGCGTCTTCACGATCAGCCACGAGACATCGATCTGTGAACGTGTTGCTTGATACCAACGTGCTCTCGGAAGTTCGTCGACCTGCTCCGGACCTAAAGGTTCTAGGGTGGCTGGATGCGTTAGACGAAGACCGGGCCTTCATCAGCGTCGCGTCAATCGCTGAGTTGAAGCGCGGGGTGGCGCTTATGGATGAGGGCAGGCGCCGTGACACGTTGTCGGTCTGGCTCGCTGAGGATTTGCCTGCTCGCTTCGGTGAGCGCATCATCCCGATCGATTCCCAGATTGCTGAGCGCTGGGGGGATCTAATGGCTTACGCGCGAAAGAGCGGTGTAGCGCTCTCTGTCATGGATGGATTTTTCGCCGCGACGGCTCTCGTCCGCGAGCTTGTTCTTGTCACGCGCAATACCAAGGATTTCGTTCCACTGGGGGTGCCGGTGTTCAACCCTTGGATCGACGAGCCTTCGATATGATGCACGTGAGGCTTCCGAAGCAGTCGGTGGCCGTCTGGCAGTTCAGTTGTCAGCGTACCACTCGGAGGAAAACGGCGTTCAGTTGTACGCGTACAACAGGTGTGGCGGTACTATCTGCGGCCACGCTGTTAACCGCTTGTTAACTCAATAATACTTGCGGGGGCGCAAGAATCGGGCATTAGTGTGGATCAGCGCATTTTTGGGCCAACTGCTCAAATTTCCGCAGATGCAGAGATGATCCGATATGCCGATTTCAAAGTCCCTAGATCATAATTTCCAAGATTTGCGGTCACTCATCAACGCAGATGCAGAAGAGCTGTCTACACGCTTACGCGCTCAGCAACTTCGTGATTTTCCGCCGGCCGCTGAAAAGACTATCCGCCGATTTTCCTCAGCTGAAACGGCCCGCTTCATTGGCATCGCTGAAGGGTATTTGCGGCAGCTTGTCGCTGAAGGGAAGGGGCCGGCTGCGCCGGCTAACAGCCGCCGAAGTTACTCGATCGAGGACGTCGACGCCCTCCGCAGCAATCTCGATGGCGCGAGCAAGGGGGGGCGTCGCTACGTGCCTCACCGGCGAGATTCTGAGGCACTCCAAGTCATCTCCGTCATGAACTTTAAGGGTGGTAGCGGTAAGACCACCACCACGGCTCACCTCGCCCAATACCTTGCTTTTCGAGGTTACCGCGTCCTTGCAATAGACCTCGATCCGCAAGCCAGTCTTTCGACCCTGTTTGGACATCAGCCCGAACTCGATGTCGGCGAGAACGAAACGATTTATGGCGCTATCCGCTACGACGCTGAACGCCGCCAAATGGCGGAGATTGTGCGTGGTACCTACATTCCCAACCTCCACCTCGTCCCGGGTCAACTCGAACTTATGGAGTTCGAGCATGAGACGCCAAAGGCGCTGATGACGAGGCAGAGCGATGATTCAATGTTCTTCGCGAGGATTGGCGAGGCGTTAGCGCAAGTCAGCGACGCGTATGATGTTGTCGTGATCGATTGCCCGCCGCAGCTAGGCTTTCTCACACTGTCGGCACTCTGTGCTGCAACGTCGGTTTTGATCACCGTTCACCCACAGATGCTCGACGTAATGTCGATGTCTCAGTTTCTTAATATGACCGGAAGTCTGCTCGATGTCGTAGCAAATGCCGGTGGCGCAACCCAGTACGATTGGATGCGATACCTGGTTACCAGGTACGAGCCTAGCGACGGCCCACAAACGACAATGGTTGGCCTCATGCGCTCGATTTTTGGTTCGCGCGTGCTGACCCACCCGATGGTGAAGAGCACTGCCATTGCGGATGCAGGGCTCACTAAGCAAACCCTTTATGAGGTTGAACGACAGCAGTTCACGCGCGGCACGTATGACCGGGCAATTGAAGCGCTCGACGAAGTGAACGGCGAAATCGAAGGACTGATTAGACAGGTCTGGGGCAGGAGCTGATTATGGCGCGAAAAATCAACTTCGACCCACCTGCAAGCGAAGACGCCCCGGCAGTAGCCGCACCGGAAGCGCGTGAGGGGACAGCGCTACGCACGCGCCCTCTCCTCGGGCTTGAGCGCACGATCAAGCAGTCGGGCGCGCTGGGTGCCATATCACAGTCACTGGGCGGCATTTCGGAGAAGGTCAAACGGGCGGACGAAATCGAACAGAAGCTCATCGAAGGGCAGGTTATTGTCGAACTGGATCCTGGCCTCATCGATAACTCGTTTATTGCAGACCGGATGGAGGGAGCAGAGGAACAATTCGCAGCGTTTCGCGAGCTCATCCGCCAACACGGTCAGAATGTTCCTATTCTTGTTCGTCCCCACACTCGAGAACCGGAACGCTATGAAGTCGCATTCGGTCATCGCCGCCTGAGGGCCGCTCGCGAGCTCAATATCAAGGTGAGGGCAGTAGTTCGACCCCTCACGGATGAGCAATTAGTTATTGCACAGGGTCAGGAGAACAGCGGTCGTACGGATCTTACCTTTATCGAGCGAGCGCGATTTGCTGCGCGCCTTGAAGATCGTAAATTTTCGCGCGAGGTCATTATGGCTTCGCTTAACGTCGACAAGGCTGCTCTTTCCCGGCTTATCGCCGTGGCCACTCGTGTGCCCGCATTGGTGATTGACGCTATTGGACCAGCGCCGGCCATCGGCCGTGTGCGCTGGCAGGAGTTAAGCGACCTCCTACAAGATGACGACAAGCGCGGCCGGGCTGTTGAAATTGTGAACTCACCCACTTTCGCTGCGATGGACACTGATCGACGTTTTGAAACGGTTGCCGCTGGCGTGCGCGGGCGGATAGCTCGCGCACGCGCCGAAGCTTGGACCGCCGATGACGGGACCCAGGCCGCCAAAGTATCGCGTGAGGGTAAGAAGCTTACCCTCTCATTTGACGATCGCGTTGCGCCGAAGTTTGGCGACTTCGTCAAGGAGCGGCTGCAGAAGCTTTATGATGAATTTAAAGCCGGCGACCAGTCGGCGTGAATCCCAGCTTGTCCGGCGGAATGAGCCGACCGGATCAAGACCCGCAACCAACCCGGAGAATCAAAGGCAAAAGAAAAGGCCCCCGAAACGTCACCGTCCCGGAAGCCTCTGTCGTGTTTGGCGACTGACAGAGAATCACCTCCGCGAATCGTAGTCAAGTCTCTCGTGAGAGACGGCGTCGTTTTGACGAGCGCATTTTCTTTGCCCTAACTGAGGCAATGACATGCAGTCACATTCCCCCACGACGCCCTTTGGGCGGCGGTCGCTGACGCTTGCCCATGTGGCAAGCCAGATGGTGGCCACTGAGAGGCCACCTGAGAAGGTCGTGCACAAATGGAAGGTCTATCAGACCATCTGTGCCGCCCGACCAAGGCTCGCGGTTTCCGAGCGATCGCTCTCGGTGCTGAACGCGCTCCTGACATTCCATCCCGAGACCACGTTGACGGGTGAGGGCGATCTGATCGTCTTCCCGTCCAACCATCAATTGTCGTTGCGCGCGCACGGGATGCCGGCATCCACGTTACGGCGTCATCTTGCCGTGCTGGTCGATGCCGGCTTGGTCGTTCGGCGCGATAGCCCGAACGGCAAGCGCTACGCCCGCAAGGGTACCGCAGGTGAGATCGAATTCGCCTTCGGCTTCGACCTGTCTCCGCTGGTTGTTCGATCGGAAGAGTTCGCAGGCCTCGCCGCCGAGATCCAGGCAGAAGCGCGGGCGCTCAAGCTTGTCCGTGAGCGGATCACGCTTTGCCGGCGGGACATCGCCAAGATGATCGCTACGGGCATCGAGGATGATGTCCCGACACGCAGCGGAGGGCAGGGCCCCGCCGACTGGCAGGAGGTCCACACGGCCTTCCGCTCCATCGTGGATGGGATTCCGCGCACGGCGACCAGGCAAGAGTTGGAGCCGATCGCCGAGGAGCTTTCGCAGCTTGCTGACGATGTCCTCAATCTTCTCGAAACACACATTAAATCCAAGAATACGAGCGCCAATGAGTCCCATTCCGAGCGTCACATACAGAGTTCAAATACAGACCCCCTTATTGATCTTGAACCTAGCCTTGCAGAAGGCAGGGCTGAAATTCTCGAGACAAAGCCGCGGGCAGAGGCGAGGGTGGAAGCGACCTATCCGTTAGGGATGGTGCTGAACGCCTGCCCCGACATCGTCGATTACGCGAAGAGCGGAATTGCGAACTGGCGCGATTTTCTCGCCACCGCCGCGGTCATCCGGTCGATGCTGGGGATCAGTCCAAGCGCTTGGGAGGAGGCCGAAAAGGTGCTCGGAGAAACGCCGGCCGCGATTGTTGTTGCGTGCATCCTGCAGCGCGGCGAGGCGATCAGATCCGCCGGCGGCTACCTGCGCGGGTTGACGCAGAAGGCGAGGGACGGGGAATTCTCACTCGGTCCGATTTTGATGTCGCAGATCAATTCGAAGCTTCGTGAAAAGCGGCGGGCGTGACGCATGGCCGATCAGCTCACGAGTAATCCGCTCAATCGGGCGCGCGAGCGGGAGCGGGGCAGCATCGACAAAACCTGTTCCGCGCCGGAACAGGTTACGGGGACGCGGGCATCGGTAAAGCCGCAAGTGCTGTTCTTGAAGAGTACAGCACTAAACGATGACGTTGGCCGAAACTGTTCCTCTCCGGAACAGTTTTCCTGCAAAGTTTGGTCTCAAGAAATGTTCCGAAGTTGAACAATTCTTCGCACCGGCCAGGACGGGGGAGTGCAGCCATGAGCGGCGCGCAACTGCGTAGCGACCTGCTTCGAATCGTGAAGCAGCATGCTAATTGGGAGCAATTCGGATTTCGGAGTAGGGTGGGTTGAAAAGTTCGATTGCTTCCCCTCGTTGGATCAATCTGCGCTCTGCGTTAGAACACGTCGTGACCTATCGGCACTCTCCGCCGCTGGCTGAGACCGCGCTCCGTGATGCTCTTGTGAATGCCAAAATCGCCTCCCGCGCAGCACTCTATCATTTGGTGCCGCATCGATTGGTAAAGCAGGCGGCACCGCCGGTGGCGCGTGACCACTATCTCACGCCTGATCAATGGAAACATTTTGTCGTTGATTGGGGTCGTTCATCTGTATCGCAAAAAGAGTCCACGAGCGTGACCCAGTGGGGCGTGTGGGAAACCAGTGGGCGGAAATTCCCGGCGGCGACGATGTACAGTCCGTCCATCCAGGCTTTTGGCGTCGTGATTTCCGAACCGCATTTGTATGCGATCTGGCCG
Organism: Tardiphaga sp. 862_B3_N4_1; assembly: GCF_051811085.1. Lineage (NCBI taxonomy): Bacteria > Pseudomonadati > Pseudomonadota > Alphaproteobacteria > Hyphomicrobiales > Nitrobacteraceae > Tardiphaga > Tardiphaga sp. 862_B3_N4_1. Next base: position 35,992 of record NZ_JBPWQB010000003.1, on the reverse strand, counting down.
GCGACTGCCGATACAGCCCCGCCACCCTTAGCGGCCGCAGAACGGAAAAATGCCGGCAGACCAAAGGGCACGGGCTACCAAGCCGCCGACGCCGCGGCTGTGGACGAAATGCACCGTTTGATTGAATCGAGACGCGCAAAGTCCGCAACCGATGCCGCTCGCCAAGTGGTGCTCGGAGGGTTGTTTGCACTCGAGGGAATTACGAAAGAGAGCATTATTATTCGGTTATCGCGGCAATATCGGAAGCGCTATCAGAGCCTTGAGTAACGCCCCATTATTCTTCGTTTTTCTCAATTATTCTTCCTGTTCGCGGCAGCACCGGCTGGTTCATCGTTCGACTCGCAGTCAATCACTGACAAGAGCGGAAGATGGCCCCAACCAAAGATAATATGCTGCCAGCGCCAGCAGTATGGAAGCGTTACGGCAAAACAGACCGGACGCTGGCTCGCTGGCTGAACGACGAAACTCTCGGCTTCCCGAGACCCACGCTGATTCGTGGTCGTCGCTATTTTTATGAAGTCGAGATCATCGAATGGGAACGGCGGCAAGGGACCATGTCGGCGGCCGGTGGATGTCAGGACGAGACTCGTGACTGAGAGTGTCTCTTTCATAACCCTTCCCGCTGCATGCAGGCGCGCGCCCCGCGAGGGTGCGTCGATCCCCCAGTCGCCCGAACGGAACGAGCGTCGATGACAATTATCAGAAGAAAACACAATTCTCGCTACGCAGCGTTCCCGAACGCGGTCTGGGAAGACGGTCGGATCGGCGCCGATGAGAAGGGCGTTTTAGGTTACCTGCTGTCACGCCCGCCCACTTGGAAGGTGAGTCTTTCGCAGGTCGGATATGTGATGAAAGTCGGCAAAGATCGCATGCAGCGGATCTTCCGCTCGCTAATTGCTGCCGGCTACGTCACCCGGGAAGTTGTCCGCAATGAAACTGGCGTAATCGTCGCCCTCGAGTACGTCGTCCGTGACGAGCCCGAACCGGTAACGGACATCGATGATGAGGATGCCGACGTCGTCACAGAACCTGTGGCTTTTCTACCTCAGCCTGAATACCCGGCTCCGGCTGACCCGGCGCCGGGTAAGGCGGCTGCATATAAAGAAATGAAAGTACTAAGTACTGATTATATTAAACCTTCTCTTCTTGAAGCGAGCTCTACTGCTGCGCGCGCGCGACCCCCTTCAACTTCACCGCCTCTCCAAACCCAGGAGCTGCAATCGCAAGTCGCCAGCCGGCTTGGCGAAGGCGATGTCGAGCTGGGTTGGGGAATGCTCCAGAAACTTAGCCCTGGCAGGCTCGACCAGCTTACCGCTCAGCAGCGATCGGGCAGACTATCTGAAGAAGGCCTGGCAAAGGTTCGGCTTGAGCTGTTGGCCGGGAGGGTCTCATGACAGGCAGCATTTCAACGGACCGTCTGTTTCGCCTGGCGGACACACTGCGCAAGGTCGATGATGCCGATGCGAAATTGCTGGGCAAGCTCATCGAGGGACTAGTGCGCGTTATGGAAGACGATGGGCGATCTGACCAAATAAAGCAGCTAGACACACCAGACACAGCTGTGCCCGTTGTTCGCTCCGATCCGTTCGAGCGGCCCGACATGCACCCCTTACTGGCCGCCGTGGCGTCGCGTCTCCGGGTGCGGCTCGGCGATGATAAGTGTGCCGCCTGGATCATGAAGCTGAGCTTTGTTGACGAAACGGCGGATATCGTGACGCTGGCGGCGCCAAAAAGGTTCACAGCTAACTACATCACCGCCCAATTCGGTGTGCCGCTGCTCGATGAGTGGCAAGCCGAGCAGCCCAGTGTCGTGCGGGTGGTGGTTCGCCCTGTCCAGCATCAGAGTCCTGATTAACTGATGTGTGCCGCTGAAGTAGGCGAGGGCAGGGTGAAAGAAGGCCCGTCAATGCGCCTCAATCGGCTTGATGGCGCCTCACATGCCCAAACCGGCTCTTGCCCGCTCTCGCAGCGCTGCGGGGCAGGGCACGACAGCAGGTTTTTGGGGAGGCCCCCCGGGCGTAGGGACCGTATGCTCGGTTTTTTGCATTACACGGGGTCGCAGCCCCTGGAATTTCGCCAGTAGATCACCTCGCAAGCGGTACACGCGAACACTTGTGATGCACGCGTCTGCACGCATTGCCCAGTCGCCCCCGTGTTGATTGTTCGAAAGAGACTCTTCTAGAGGACAGAGCGACCAGCGGCCACTGTATACGGTGCGATCATGTTGCCGGTGTGCAATAACAAATTTTGCTGCGAAACAGAGACCGCATCCGCTTGGATGCGGATGCTTCTGGAAGAAAGACGGCAGTATCAAAAAACTAAGGACGAATCCTCATATGCAAGTAGCAACTCCGCCACCATCAATACGATTGATTAGTCCGGCTCGAAGCGCGGATGGGCGATGCCGTCGAGCCCAGTTCTCAATACGGTCGCTATCAAACGGCGACTGTCCTTGGGGCGTCGTCACAACCGCTTGCCCTAGTGCATTGCCGCCCCGCCTCGCTCATCGAGCTTCTGGGCTGCAATGACAACCTCTAGACGATTTCGGACATGAAGCTTCTGCATCAGCAGTGTCATGTAGTGTTTCACCGTCTTCTCGCTAATGCGGATTGTTAGCGCGATTTCCTTGTTCGTTTTTCCATGAAGGAGAAGGCGAACGATTTGCTGCTCGCGAATGCTCAGTTTCACAGCTTCGGCAGCCCGACGTCGTAATGACGTATCTCGTAGCGCTGCAATGACACGGCTGGCAAAATGTTGTGTGATGTAGGTTTCGCCCGAATGCGCAGCTGTGATGGCGTCGATAAGCTCGCGTGAGCTACTGCCTTTCAATACATAGCCGGTAGCGCCGGAGTCGAGTGCGCGTATCGCTGAATCGACACCCGTCGCAGCGGTGAAGGCTATAACCTTTGTCGAAGGCGACGCGCAAATGGCTGCCGACATTGCAGTATAAATATCGCCTGGCATGTTCAGATCGACGACGATGACCTGCGGCGCGTTTCGTGTGCAAATGTCCACCACATCATTCGCACACACGCCTGTAGCAATGACGTCAAATCTACCGGACCGGAGAAGTAGCGACGATATCGCCTCAATCATTAATGGATGATCATCCACCAAAGCGACGGACATTAAACTCATCACAAGCCTCGCAAAACGCTGAGGATTTCAAATCAAGTAGGACTAATATGTACAAATACGCATGCTAGTGTGCATGAACAATGAGCTAAACTGTGCACGCTTTAGAGGCGTTGTAAATGTCGAATTTAACTTAGCGTTAAGCCCAGCACTAGCTGATTATACGTTGCTATTTAAGGTTGTGTTGGCGTTGATGTTTTTGATATTGGAAGTGTTACGGTCACTGTCATACGGTCATCTTGCGGTTCGACGAAGAAGCTGCCACCAAGCGCCGTCACTCTCCTGCGAAGGCCCAACAACCCGAGCCGCGCGCCTCTGCCAGACGAAGGTTTAGTGCTGAGTTCGGTGATCCCGCTGTTGCCCACAATGATCGTCACAGACGATGCATCCTGGATTGCTGTCACATGTTGGTCCTGGCCGTCTCCATGCGCATATGCGTTGTTCAGACATTCCTGAACCACACGAAACACGCATACTTGAAGTGATTGTTCTGGACGGAAAGATAATGAGTCGATCTCGCATGTCACATTGGTCGCCGTGTTTCGTTCGTGGCGCGAAACTGCGAGCTCAATTGTCTCGGCGCAGGTGAGCCCGTCAAGCTCCGGCAACACGAGGCCGGTTGAGATGTCGCGCAGTTCTTTGAGGATACTGGACGTGAGGTCTGTAACGTTCGTCAACAATACACGTGTCGTGTTCGGATTTGTGTCAGCAAGTTCACTCAATTTAAGTGCCAAAACGCTGGCGAGTTGAATGGGACCATCGTGAAGATCTTGTCCGATTTCTCCTAACAGGCGTTCGTTGGAGTGCATGGCGGCGAGTTTTACGGCTTCGGAAGTGCGGCGCAGCTGATCATTCTGCGCTGCAAGTGCTTGAGCCTCGTCAATTCGTTTTTGAAGCGAGAGCCGCTGACCCGAAACAATGGCATTGGCGCGCCATACCGTCACAAACAGTATGATCATCATGGGGGCGGTAACGGCGCCGACAATGCTGGCTGTGGTCACCCTCATCGTCTGTAGTTCGGCGGTGAAGCGCGCTCCACTATTGTATACTTCTCCAACTGCAATGACGTCGCGACTTCCCGTCGCATAGATTGGTGCGTAAATCTCGATCAGCGGTCGTTCGAATGGCTGTTCTGTCTGATGTTCTGCATCGTCCGTATCCGCAAATCCACCAAAGGCCTTACCGGCAAACGCCGCATCCCGTTCGGCAGATGGAAATTTCTGCCCGATGAGCCGCTTGTCGGTTGCATAAGCCAACGTACCATCTCGTAACCAGACCTTTAGCGCCTTAGTGCGCTCACCCATGGTTGTCTTAAGCAGATTGTCCAGTGCTAGTGCTGTGTTGGAAGTTAGCGTCGAGGACGTTGCCAGCTCCTGAAGGGAGGGGCCAAGGAATACGTCGACCAGAATCGCGCCTTCCTCGGCTGCCGTTTCCATCATGCTCGTCTCAAGCTGGCGCGAGATGAAATACGCGAGCAAAGTCATGGAAATGACGATCGTCAGCGTGGCGGCGATGAAAAATTGTCGAAAGAGGTTTGACTTTTGACCGATATCGGGTCGGTGCCAGATCATTGCGAGGTTCCGCTTTGAATAATCGGGTTACTGAAATCGCGTTTGATTTGCTTAGTCAGACTTAGAAAATTGAGGTAGGGCGGATAAAGCCGAATTTTCAAATTCTTCTAAAAGCGATCACTGAGTGGAGCGTCAGGATTGGGCTGTCGCATCTTATGCCTCCGTCGGATCGGGAGCTGTTCCACGTAAAGCTAACTCGCCGATCGTGGGTCCGATACAAAGCCAAATAGAGAACATGAGCGGCGGACGCACTGATCCAGAGCGGGTTCCTGCACACAAAGACCATTCTCCCTTACAGACACAAAGGTCGTCAGACCAAGGTCCTATCGTGGTTGGTCTTCAGTCCGAGTGCTGCTCGGACCTTGTCCCCTAAGCAAGCAAATACGGCGGCCCTAGCGTGGAGATCTGATGCCAGAGGGGCCAGCCATCACCACCAGCTTGATTTTGACCTCCGTTGAACATCGAAAACTGTCGGACGGAATAGTCGTAGACGGGCTTAAGGGTGAAACGACTTACATAGGGAGAGCAATATGGCCAATTATATCAAGAGCGATCTGGAATTCATTCTAGAGCAGATCAAGATCGCCGAAAAGCACGCTGCCTATGTTGCCAACCCGAATGATCCGAACGCTGCCCCGCTCTACGGTGTAGGCGATGCCGGTCAGGTCGGCTCGGTTCCCGCGTATACCCTGAGCCTTGGGCTGCGCACCGTCGACGGCTCATACAACAACCTGTTGCCGGGCCAGGAACATTGGGGCGCGGCCGATCTGCCATTCCCAGAATTGCTCGATCCGGTGTTTCGGCCGGCCCAAACCATCCCGCCCGGCTTCGGCCCCCCAGTGCCGACCAACTACAATCCCTCCAACAATCCTGGTTCGATGGTCTTCGACTCCAGTCTGCGCACGATCTCCAACTTGATCGTCGACCAGACCCTGGGCAATCCGGCAGCCATCATCAAGGGTTTGCAGGTTGGCGGTCTCGTGGCCGCGGACCTCACCAACGTGGCCCTGGTGCAGGCCATTTACGACATTTACAAGCCGGTCTCCAATGCGGAATACCAGTCGCGCGTTGTCATGGATAATGCCAAAGCAGCGGCAAACGCCCTCAGCGATGGCAATCCGGACACACCCCCGACTCCCGCCGAGCAGACTGCGATAGATACGCTGGCAGCGGCGACTGCCGCGCACGATGTCGCGGTTTTCAATCTTGAAGCCGCGAGCATCGTTCGCGATGCGGCGCTTGAGCCGTTCGGAATCGTCATGGATGGCGATAACGTCAGAGTAACCAACGTGGCACCTGACGCAGGCCTGTCGGCTCCATTCAATTCTTGGTTCACCCTGTTCGGCCAGTTCTTCGATCACGGCCTTGATCTCGTGAACAAGGGCGGCAGCGGCACAGTGTTTGTTCCGCTGCAGCCGGACGACCCGCTTTATGTGGCGGGCAGCCCGACCAATTTCATGGTGCTGACACGCGCTACGGTAGGCCCCGGTGCCGACGGCATCATGGGAACGGCCGACGACACCCGCCCGGTCAACACCACAACGCCCTTCGTTGACCAGAATCAGACCTATACCTCGCACGCTTCGCATCAGGTTTTCCTGCGGCAGTACGCGATGGGTGTGGATGGCAAGCCGCACGCCACTGGTAAACTCATCGAAGGCGGAGGCGCTCAGCCGGGCGGCATGGCCACTTGGGCCGAGGTCAAGGAACAGGCCAAGATGCTTGGCATCCTTCTGACCGACCAGGATGTTGGCGCTGTGCCACTGCTCCGCACCGACGCCTACGGCAACTTCATCCCAAATGCCGCCGGGTTTGCCCAGATAATCACCGGCGTTGGCGCCGATGGCGTTCCCAATACTGCCGATGACGTCGTCATCTCCGGCACCTTTGCCGCCCCGGTCGGCCTCGCCAGCGCAATCCGCATCAACGCGGCATTCCTGGCAGATATTGCCCATGACGCGGTGCCAAATGGCATTGCGGACGGCGACATTGAAATCGGCCTGCTGAACCCCGGCAACAACCCGGCGGTCTATGACAACGAATTGCTTGATGCGCACTTCATCGCCGGTGACGGCCGTGTCAACGAGAATATCGGCCTGACTGCCGTGCATCACATTTTCCACTCCGAGCACAACCGTCTGGTCGAGCACACCAAGGAAATCGTGCTCGCCAGCAAGGACATGGCCTTTATCAACGAGTGGCTGGACATCGATCTGACGCAAGCGCAGGTCAATGCCATCCCGACGAACCCGGCCGCCCTTGCAGCCTATGCCGCTACCTTGACCTGGGACGGCGAGCGCTTGTTCCAGGCAGCCAAGTTCGGCACTGAAATGCAATATCAGCATACGGTGTTCGAGGACTTTGCGCGCAAAATCCAACCCAATATCGACTTCTTCGTAGTTCCGGACGGGTATCACGCGGACATTAACCCGGCCATCGTGGCTGAGTTCGCCCATGTGGTTTACCGCTTCGGCCACTCCATGCTGACCGAGCAGATCGACCGGCTGGATGCTTCGTTCACCAATGATCAGATCAGCCTGATTGAAGGCTTTCTCAACCCGATCGAGTTCGATACGGGCCACACCGTCGCCGACAGCATCGCCGCTGGTGATATCATCCGCGGAATGACGCGCCAGGTTGGCAATGAAATCGACGAGTTCGTCACCAGTGCGCTGCGCAACAATCTGCTGGGGCTGCCGCTCGATCTGGCCACCATCAATCTCGCGCGCGGCCGGGATGCAGGCGTTCCTTCGCTAAATGCTGCTCGCCGCGAGTTCTTCGAGGCAAGTTCGCACGCGCCAGAACTCAAGCCCTACGATAGCTGGGTGGAGTTTGCCGGCAATCTCAAGAATGAAGCCTCGGTCATCAACTTCATGGCCGCCTATGGCCTGCACAGCTCGATTACTGGCGAGGCAACGATTGAAGGTAAGCGCGCTGCGGCGATGGCCATCATCTTTGGCACGCCACAGTCTATCCTCGATAACCCGGCGACTGCGGCGAATGAAGCCCGCACGATCAGCGTCCCGGCTGACGCGGAGGATTTCTTGAACGGCACCGGCGCGTGGGCCAGCTTGCCCAGCGGCGTCACGACCACCGGACTCGACAACATCGACCTGTGGATTGGTGGTCTTGCCGAAAAGATCCTGCCGTTTGGCGGCATGCTCGGCTCGACTTTCAACTTTGTGTTCGAAGTCCAGCTCGAGCAACTACAGGACGGCGACCGGTTCTATTATCTGCAGCGCCTGGATGGCATGCATTTCCTGTCGGAAATGGAAAACAACACCTTCGCCAAAATCATCAGCCTCAACGCGGACGCGGGCCATTTGCCCTCCGACGTCTTCTCGACGCCCGGCCTTATTCTGGAAATCGACCGGACTAAGCAATGGAATCCCGGCCTCGGTGAAACTGCCGGCCAAGACAGCATCCTATTGGACGATCCGAACACAGCGATCGACGAATCCGCCGACAACCTGGGTAACGATCCGACCGGCGGCAGCATTCTTACCCCGCTGGTTATTCGTAATAACCCCGGCACGGTTGGCCCGGATTCGAACTACCTGAAATATACCGGCGTTGAACACGTTCTGCTCGGTGGCACCAATGGCAACGACATCCTGATCGGCAGCGAAGGCGACGATACGCTCTATGCCGACGGCGGCAATGATCGGCTCGAAGGCGGCGCGGGCAACGACTCCTACTTTGGCGGCGACGGCGACGACATCATAACCGATCTGTTCGGCGACGACATCATCCGCTCCGGCGCAGGACACGATGCCATCAATGCCGGCGCGGGCGTCGATCTGATCGTCGGTGACGCGGGGCAGGACTTCATCGTCCTGGGTGCGGATATGCTTGACGAGGCCTTTGGCGGGGTCGGCAACGACTTCGTGCTGGGCAGCAAGACTACCGAGCAGACACTTGGCGGCGAAGGTGATGACTGGATTGAAGTCGGAGCCTGGACCGGCGCGGTCGGCGATAACTTCGACGACCAGTTCCAGGCCGACGCGGTCAAGGGTCACGACGTGTTCCACGGCGACGGCGGCTTCGACGAGTTCATCGGCGAAGGCGGCGACGATATCTGGTTTGGCAGCCTCGGCCGCGGCAAGTTCGACGGCATGTCCGGCTACGATTGGACGACTTACGGCGACATGAACTTCGCGGTGGATGTCGATCTCGCCCGGCAGATACTTCCTGGTGTTCCGGTCCTTCCAGCCAATGTGGCACTAGACACCTTCACCCAGGTGGAAGGCGCTTCGGGCTCGACCAAGGATGACGTGATCCGAGGTACCGACGTCACCGCCGCGGATGTGCCGACCGAAGGCTTCCGCGGCAGTGCCCTGGATGCCGAGGGCATAGCCCTTATCCAGGGTTTGCAGCAGCTGCTGGTTGGAGCCGGGGCAGGCTCGTTCGATGCCCAGGGCAGCTTTGTCGGGGGCAACATCCTCCTCGGGGGCGCCGGCAGCGACCTCATCGAAGGCCGTGGCGGCGACGACATCCTCGATGGCGACAAGTGGCTGAGGGTCCGCATCGCGGTCATGTCCAGCTACGACGCCAATGGTCCGACCGGTAACACGGTCCTGAGCTACCACGACTCGATGACGACGCTGGTTTCCTCGGTTTTGTCCGGCACAGTCAATCCCGGGCAGCTCAAGATCGTCCGCGACATCGTCTCGGCGACTGGAACTGGCGATACCGACACCGCGGTCTTCTCTGATATCAGGGCGAACTACACGATCACGGGTAATGCGGATGGCAGTATCCGGGTGGAGCATCTGATTCCCGATGGGGCAGGTGGGTTCACACCCGGTGGTCTGGATGGCATCGATATCCTGCGCAACATGGAGCGCCTGCGCTTCTCCGACGTGGAAATAGACGTGCCGCGTCCGCCCACTGACATCCAGTGGAACGGTGTAACGCCGGGCAACACAACGCTCCCCGGGAACGGCACGATTGCAACCCTGAGCGCAGTCGATCCCAATGGTGCAGGTACCTTCACCTACGCCTTGCTGGCCGGGAGCAGCGCGGGCTTTACGGTGAGCAGCGGCGGCACGGTGGCGCGCACCGGCGGCACAATGGGCACGAACGCCACTTACACGCTCAATGTCCGTGTAACGGACGACACCGGGTTGACCCGTGTCGAGACCTTCACGATCAGAACCGGATCGAACGCCAACGATACGATCGCCATAACGCTTACGAACGATCACATCATCTATGGCGGCGTTGCTGGCAACGACACCCTGAGCGGCAATATCGGCAACGATACGATATTCGGCCAAACCGGCAACGACACCCTGAACGGCAACGGTGGCAATGACACGCTGCTCGGCCAGGACGGCACCGACACGCTGAACGGCGGCATCGGCGACGACACCCTGACCGGTGGCGACGGCAACGATATCGTCAACGGCGGTGCCGGCAACGATACCATCCGCTACACATTCGGCGATGACACCGATACCGTGGACGGCGGCGCTGATATCGACGCGCTGGAAATCACCGGGACTGGCGGTGGTGAGACGCTCGACGTGTCCTTCAACGGCACGGCGCTTACCCTATTCGAGGGCGGCACCATTGCCGGCGTTGAATCGGTTACGGCCGACCTGGCCGGTGGCACCGATACCCTGATCTATACGTCGGCGGGTTCCGTCACGGTGGATCTCAACAACGGCGCGGCATCGGGCTTCTCGTTCGTGTCGGGCATCGAAAACGTTACCGGCGGCGCCGGTAACGATACGATCACCGGCGACGGCAATGCCAATACCCTGCTGGGTCTTGGCGGTACCGACACCATCGAGGGCGGTGGGGGCAACGATGCCATCAATGGCGGAGCGGCCAACGATGCGATCCGTGGCGGTTCAGGCGCCGACACGATCACTCAGCTCAGCACCGACGGCCGCGATATCATCGATGGTGGCACGACCGCGATAACCGCCGGCCGGGATACATCCTCGGACACCTACGTGCTCACTGGTGTTGCCGCTGCCGAAGCCTTCCGTATCTATACAAGGGCGGCATGGGGTGCTGTGGCGGGAAATAACCTTTCCTCGCTCGCCGCTGGCACTGAAATTGTGATCACACGCAACGGCACCAACAATGCCTCGGTCATTGCCGAACTCGACAACATCGAGGAAATCCAGATCAACACCACCAACGTCACCGCCAATGACGGCGGCGGCCTGAACGGCGGTGCTTCGAGCGGCGACACGATCACGGTGATCGGCGACTTCAACCTGCCGAACACCAGCCTCAACTTCAGCACCATCACCATCGACGGCAATGTCGGCGACGACACCGTGGATATCACCGCCCTGAGTTCGGCGCATCGCATCGTGTTCCGCTCCAATGGGGGCCACGACACCATCATTGGAACTCTGCGTCCGCAGGATGTGATCGAACTGCCTGCAGGTACGACGGCCGCCGACTACGATGAGACGGTCACGAACGGCGTAACGACCCTAACTAACGGTGCCCACAGCATCAGCTACGTCGCAGCCGGCGCCGGCCCTCAGGTGGGTTCCGGCGATCACGACGATGATTGTGGTGGCGATGACGAAGACAACGAGGAAGCCGGGAATGCTGTCCCGTCAACCGGCGCAGTCCGAACCGGAACCCAGCAGATGGACGTGCTAGTCGGAACGGCAAGCGACGACAACATCATTGCATTCGATGGTGATGACGTCGTGATCGGCAATGCTGGAGCCGATGCGATTTCGGCGGGCGACGGTGCCGACTTCGTCAACAGCGGCGACGGCCGGGATGTGATCTTCGCCGGCAACGGCGACGATCAGGTGTTCGGGGGTAATCAGGCCGACATTATCTACGGCGAATCCGGAGCAGACCGTATCCTGGGTGAAGCAGGCAACGATCTGATCAATGGCGGCGCCGGAGCAGACACGGTGTTCGGCGGTGCCGGCGACGACCTGATCGTGGCGGAGGTGGCTGACGGCGACGATGTCTATTTCGGTGACGATAGTGAAGGCGGGACGGGGATAGATACCCTCAATATGTCGGCGACCACCGCCAACATCACCGTCAATCTGGGCTCCGGCCCGGCCGCCTTTGCCAATGGAAGCGTATCAAGCTCGCAGACCGGTAATGACACGATCTGGGGCATTGAGAACGTTACAACCGGATCCGGGAACGATGTCATCATTGCGAGTAATGCCGTCAACGTGATGAACGGCGGTCTAGGTAATGACACGTTCACATTCACATCCGCGTCGGCTACTAACGGCGACACCATCCTCGGATTCCAGCCGGGCGACCGGATCGACCTCACCGGCATCGATGCCAATATGACTGCAACTGGCGATCAGGCTTTCGAGCTGATCAATGGAGCCGCGTTCAGTGCCGCGGGCCAACTGGCTGTTAGCTTCGTGTCGCGAGACGACGGTGACTTCACAATCGTGCAGGGCAACATCGATGGAAACACGGATGCCGATTTCAAGATCGAAATCGCTGGGCATCAGCAGCTGACGGCGGCCAACGTCGGGCTCTAGTCTGCAAGATTGGGAGCGGTGGATCGTTGATCCACTGCTCCCAAACTCGTCCTCTTGAGTTTGAAATCCGGGCGGCATCACAATGGTAAAATCAAAAGAACTCACTCCCGCAAAACGCAGGAGCCTTGCAGAACTCACGCGCGGCTTGCGCGGTATCGTTATTTTCTTGTTCATCGTATCGGGGCTGATCAACGTTCTGGCTCTGACTGGCTCGCTATATATGATGCAGATCTATGACCGAGCCTTGACCAGCGGAAGCATACCGACGCTGGTCGTGCTCTCAGGTCTGGCTGTGGGGCTGTATCTGTTTCAGGGCTGCTTCGACGTCATCCGGTCCCAAGTGCTTGTTCGTGTCGGTGCCCGGATGGACAAGAAGATTGCGCCACTCGCGCACCGGGTCGCGATCGATATGCCGCGTTTTGGCTTTTCGACATCGGAGGCTCTTGAGCGGGGTCGCGATGTCGATACGGTTCGTGGTTTCCTGGGCAGTCAGGGACCGGCAGCACTGTTCGATCTACCCTGGATGCCGATCTATCTCGCATTCATCTATTTCCTTCATCCGCTGCTTGGTGCGTTGACGATCGCGGGCGCGCTCTTTCTGACGGTTATGACGGTTGTCAGCGAAGTGCTGACAAAACGTCTCAGCGTGTCAACACGCAAGGCGGCGCTCGCGCGAAACACGATTGCCGACTGCAATGCGCGCAATGCCGACGTTCTCAAGGCCATGGGCTTTGCCGGGCGAGCTGTGGGTCGTTTCAACGAGGCAAACGGCGAGCATCTGGAATTGCAGACCAAGGCCAACGATATCACAGGTACATTTGCAGCTGTCTCTCGGGTCTTCCGCATGATCCTGCAATCGGCGCTGCTTGGGCTTGGCGCATATCTAACAATCAAGAATGAATTGTCCGCCGGTGCGATCATTGCATGTTCGGTAGCCTCTTCGCGCGCGCTCGCGCCAGTCGATCTCGCGATCGGAAACTGGAAGTCGTTTATCGCAGCACGCATGGCTCATGCGCGGCTACGCGATACGGTGATCGCTCTTGCTGCGGCGGACCAGCCAATGCAATTACCAGCCCCGAGCATGCGTCTAACGGTGGACAAGGCGACCATTGCTGCCCCGGGATCAGGCCAAATTATTTTGAGCGATATCAACTTCGAGATCGAGGCGGGACAGGCGCTTGGAATCATAGGCCCCAGTGCGGGCGGTAAGACCACCATGGTGCGTGCACTGACCGGCATATGGCCGGTGCTGCGTGGAAGTGTGAGGCTCGACGGGGCCGATCTTAGCCAATGGCGCGAGGACGAGATTGGCCAGCACATCGGCTACCTGCCACAAGAAGTTAGCTTGATGGATGCAACAATCGAAGAGAACATCTGTCGGTTCGAGCCGCAGCCGGACTTTCGTAAGGTTGTCGACGCCGCGAAAGCGGCTGGCGTTCATGAGATGATCGTGAAGATGCCGTCGGGATATCGGACCCAACTGGGTCCGCAAGGCGCGGCTTTGTCCGCCGGTCAACGACAGCGCGTCGCGTTGGCACGCGCGCTCTATGGCAACCCCTTCATCGTCGTCATGGACGAGCCGAATTCAAACCTTGACGGCGAAGGCGAAGAAGCACTCACGCGAGCGATCGAGGGTATTCGCGAGCGCGGGGGGATCACGATCGTCATCGCGCATCGGCCAAGCGCGCTTGTGGCGGTGGACCTCGTCGCCATCGTACAGAATGGCCGGATGGTCGCTTTCGGCAATAAGCACGACATTATGACGCCGGGTCTGCAGGGAGCTGCCAAGCCGGTTACAGAAGATCAGCAAACAATGGTCAGGAGGCCAGCATGATTACAGCCAGGGCCACCAAGCAGGAATCCGGACCGGCGAAGCAGAGCCGCGATGATTTTGTCGAGAGCGACAACCACAAGGGAAGGCTTGTTCCGGTTGTCTTTCTTTTATTTTTGGCCAGTTGCGTAGCCTATCTGCGCAGCTTTCTGCCGATTCGCGTCGAAGCGCGCGCGGACGAAAAGCACGAACAGCCTAATAAAGAGAGCAGCGAAGACGGACGCGACAACGAACAACGCGTCGAAGGCGAAGCAGAATCAGAAGAGGACGTAACTGGCGGCACGGAACGGACGCGAGGATCGTCGAGATCCGATGCTCCGGTCCTGCCTAAATCGGAAGAGGGCGTACAGAACAGCTCCGTCACGCATGGGAATGGGCTGGAACGGCCACCTGTTGTGCACCTAAGTTCCGGATCATCGATCGATCCGGAGCGCCCGAAGGATAACCGGCCAGCGGGGCAGGGTGACACCGGGCGAACCGGCGGAGGCGGAGGCGGAGGCGGCGGAGGCGGCGGAGATGGAGACAGCAGAGGATCGGGCGCACAGCCGCAAGGACCGCGTCCACACCTGATCGACATTCCAAATCCCGGAGGCGTGAATCCAGAGACGGCGCGGAACAGGGCGCCGCGCATCAACGGTCCGGTATATCTCCAAGACATATATGGTTGTCAGGCGTTCTTGATTTCAATGCTCGCTCTTCTGGCAGGCGCTAGCGATGCTGACGGCGACAGTCTTCGTGTTGTCGGCTTGTCTGCGAACTCTGGGAGCGTGAGCCAAAGCGCCGACGGCGATTGGTCTTTTGTTCATGATCAGGGAATGCTCGGACCGGTCAAGTTGACTTATTTCATCACTGACGGGTTCGTCGTTGTACCTCAAGTAGCCTATTTTAATGTCGTGGCAGCGCCACCGATTCTCGGAACCAGCGGGGACGACAATCTTCTTGGTACGCAATGCGCTGATACCATCAACGCTGGCGACGGCAATGACAATATAGATGCGCGCGAAGGCAATGATGTCATTTTCGGTGACGGGGGTGACGACCACATCGTCGCTGGGGCCGGCAATGACGTCGTCTATGCCGGTGCGGGAAATGATCTTGTATTTGCAGGTTCTGGCAATGACATCGTCTTTGGCGGGGCAGGAAACGACCGGATCTACGGCGAAGACGGCGACGACAACTTGATGGGTGAACATGGCAATGATGTGCTGTTCGGTGGCGCAGGTAATGACATCATTCTTGCCGGTGCGGGGGAAGATCTTGCTAGGGGCGATCGAGGCAACGACACACTCGACGGTGGAGATGGTGACGATAATCTCGATGGCGGCGATGGCGCGGACATTGTGATTGCCGGTGCCGGCAATGATTTCCTCGCTGGCGGTGACGGTAACGATACACTTTTCGATGGTGTCGGCCGCGACACCGTTGATGGCGGCACGGGCGATGACTATCTGATTGCGGCTGCAGACGGCGAAGCGGACAGCTACGATGGCGGCGCGGGCATCGACACTTTGGATTATTCGACTGCGACATCCGGAGTTTTAGTCGACGTCGCAAATAATGCAGCGAGCGGCGCGGATATCGGAAACGACCAGATCGCGCGATTTGAAGCGGTGATTGGCGGAAGTGGCGGTGACACAATCACCGCTGGAGCGTGGTCGCTATCAATGGAGGGGGCGGCGGGCAACGACAGATTGATCGGAGGAATTGGTGACGATGTCGTCGCGGATGGTGCGGGCCAGGACGTCGTGCAGACCGGGGAGGGCGATGATCGCGTCTCGGCAACCGCTGACGCTGCGAGTGATCAATACGATGGAGGCGACGGCTCAGATACACTGTCTTATGCCACCGCGACCCTCAGCGTCACCATCGACCTTGCGAATGGACGCGCGGACGGCCAGGACATTGGTCACGACCTGATCAATTCGTTTGAAAAAATCATTGGTGGAGGTGGTGACGATCGCCTGATTGCCGGTTCAGGATCGGTCTCCATGACCGGCGGTTTGGGCAGGGATCGTTTTGAATTTCAACGCAGCGATGACGACCATGAGCCGCTCCTGATCCGTAAGATCACCGACTTCACGGTGGGCGATCGCATTTTTGCGGCGACATACGAAATCGCCTATTTGCAAGAAGCGGACGACGGGCAGCAGATCGCGGATATGTTCGACGACATCTATCTGCAGGGTAATCAGGATAACCGACCGGTTCGCTTTCGGTTCGAACATCTGAATGATGGTGAATTTACCGTGGTGGATGTGCATGACCGATCGGATTCAGACGACTTTTTCTCCATCGAAGTCGCCGGCCATCACCAGCTCCAGTTCACCGTTGCCATAAGCTAAAGCAGGCAGGACCTCGGACAATGAAACATTTTGACGCCAGACAGTTTGAGGCAGAAGTTGTTGCGCCGAAGCCCGTTCGCGGCAGTTCCTTCCGTATATGGCCGCGTGTCGTCGGAGGTCTGACACTCGTTCTGCTATTGGTGGCCGGCTGCGGGGGATGGGCCGCGTTGGCAATGCTGGAGGGGGCCGTTGTCGCGTCGGGTGTAGCGAAAGTCGACCAGAACCTAAAAGAGGTTCAGCACAGGGATGGCGGTATCGTAAAGACTCTCGCCGTCCGCCACGGTGATTTCGTCAAGCAGGGGCAGATTCTCGCGACGCTTGATGATGTGCAGATTAGGGCTGAACTCCTGATCGTGCGTTCGCAGCTTGGCGAATCCCTGGGGCGTCAGGCACGATTGATCGCCGAGCGTGATAACTTGCCGTCCATTGATTTCCCTGCCGAACTTCCAGCAATCTCGACCTCTGTTGATACGGTGGTTCAGGGAGAACGGCGCCTATTTGCAGGCAACAAGCTTGGTCGAGATAGCCAGAAGGAGCAGCTTGAACTGAGCATTGCCCAAACCGGCGAAGAAATAAACGGAATGGAAGCGCGTCTGGCAGCTAAGGAGGAAGAGATCAAGCTCGTGGGCGTCGAGCGGGACAAGCTGAATGATCTTTTTGCCAAGCAGATCGTCGAATACGCCCGCGTCTATTCGGTTCACCGGGATTGGGCACGGATTCGGGGCGAACGCGGCGAAATCATCTCCAGTATTGCTCGTGCAAAGGTCCGGACTAGCGAAATTCGCGTACAGATTATTGCCGTCGATCAAAACGCTAGCACCGAGGCGCAGCGTGATCTCAGATTAATCGATGCCCGAATTTCTGAGTTGAACGAACGCAAGCTCGCCATTGAGGACCGGCTATCACGTACCGAGATTCGTTCGCCGATCACCGGATACGTAAATGAGCTCTTCGTGTTTACCATTGGAGGGGTCATCACGCCGGCCGCGCGCATTGCCACCATCGTGCCCGAAGGTGTCGAGCTAAAGTTCGAGGTGAAGATCTCTCCCACCGATATTGATCAGGTCAGAGAAGGGCAGAGTGCCCGGGTGCGGTTGACCTCGTTTAACCGTACAACCACGCCTGAACTTACAGCGCGTGTCGCTATGGTATCGCCGGCATCGGTGAAGGACCCGTCAAATGGGCAAGAGCACTACATGGCCTATCTTCAACTCACGGATGACGCCATGTCGAAGATCAAGGATATGAGGCTTGTTCCCGGAATGCCTGCCGAGGTGTTCATCTCGACAAAGGAGAGAACAGCAGCGTCGTATTTGGTGAAGCCGTTTACCGACCAGATGAACCGAGCATTCCGAGAACGGTAATCAGAAATTCGCGATTTGGCGGAGAGCGGTCGACGTCTCCGGCTGGGCAAAGACGTCATTCACGTGATACGATGGCACGTTGCCTCTCGAGTGAAGGATCTGCAGCGTCACAGTTGAACGCTGACTCGTTGGCGGAGGACTGTTGAGGCTGTCATGGGGCGCTCAACGACAGCAGCGAGTCCTGGTCCGGGCGCGGAATATATTCCATAATGTATGTTATGCGAATCGTATCGGTGATGCCATTCGAAGCGGCGAGCTCACCCGAATATGGGTGGACGACGTCGAGGGAGCATTACGCTCTGTTAAGTTCACGCCCCGATCGGGAGAGACGTTGAGGACGACGCCTAAAAGACCGTCGCAACTCGTTTTCAATCGTTGGGAAACAGCAGTTTCAACGTGCGGGAAAGGAACCAGACAGATGAAAGTACTGCATTTTATCTGCCTGATCATAATGATTGCCACCTTGGATTTGGCGGCAGCAGAATCGCTCGAGCGTCGTTTCGGGCCCGACAGGCAGAGAGGCCATCGTTCTGAGCGGGAGTTCGAGGGAACGCGCGATGGCTTCAAGAATCGGGATCGAGCGAACTTTCTCGGAGTTGAGCAAAAGTCCCATCCCGAAGCGTCAGTCATCCATCCTGACTTGCATCACTCTCCGCGCATAGGATTGCAGCGGTAGATTGGCGCTTCCGAGCAACCTGATGGTCATTGACCCGCGAAGAACTTTCCCAGTCAGCGACCCTTCTGCGGCACGATCCAGGCGTGCCGCGATATGATCCTATCGATCTACGCATGATCTAACGCAGCGAGAGGCTGGCGATTGTTCTTAGGCTCGCTTGATCTCAAGTAATTGCTGGATAATTGAGATGAGCGTTGCGCGCTGGAAATGCCGGTGGTCCGCAGCTTGTGTCGCATCTAAGCCCTCCCCTATCCACCACATTCGTTCAGCGGTCGTTCAGTCGCGCCAGCCCATGCTTCTGCTCGTGCAAAACGTCAGGTGCGTCACTCCCTCCCCTTGGCACGGCTGACGTCATCTTCATACCGGCACAACCCGGCCTGCAATGTGGACCGGCCCGCCAGCGCAATCCGGCCAGATCGCTCGCACTACAACTGCCAAACGCGACACGCGCAAACTGAACGGATAGGCACCATGGCCCTCAAGTCACTGATCGTTTTCGTCGACCCTTCGCCAGGAGCTGCGGTCCGGACCCGTTATGCCGTCCGCCTTGCTGCTGAGCACGACGCGCACCTGATCGGTGTGTTCATCGCGCCCACAGGCTGGCGGCAAAATCCCGCCGATGGCTTCGTCGCCGGAGCCATTGCCGTACGCGAAATGGTGGAGCGCCACAGCATGTTCGAACGGGAGGCGGCTGCGGGGGCCATCAAGAATTTCGAGGCCTTAGCCGGCCGCGAGCGCGTGACCTTTGAATTCAGATCCATCGAAGCCAACAACGCCGACGAACTAGCACGGCTGCATTCGCTTCACAGTGACTTAGTCATCGTTGGCTATCCGTCGCCCGGCGGCCTGCCTGCGCAGGGTACTCCGGCGGCCATGTTGCTGGCGACCGGTGTTCCGTTTTTGATCGTGCCGGAGAGCTGGACCAGCGACAGCGTCGCTAATAGAATCCTGTTTGCTTGGAATGCGAGCCGGGAGGCGCGGCGGGCAATTAGCGATGCGCTGCCGCTGATGAAGGCCGCGCACTCCGTGACCGTGCTAGTGATCGATCCGAAGAAGAATGCGTCCCACGGCGAACAGCCGGGCGCCGATGTAGCGCACTATCTCTGCCGGCATGGCGTCATAGCCGCCGTCGAGCAACGACAGTCCAACGGCAAAGCCGTCGCCGACATTATTCGCGAATTCGCGAGCCACGATGGGTCGGACCTGATCGTGCTCGGGGCCTACAGCCATGCCAGAACTAGGGAATTCATCTTTGGCGGCGTGACACGATCACTGCTCAGGAACATCACAGTGCCGACTCTGATCGCCCATTAATCGTATTTATTGGACGTCTCGGCGAACTAGATGCATAGTTCGACTGCTGCCCATATCGCCGTTATGCAGCGGATCACGACCGATCCAAGTGTTTTCCACAATGAATGCTATGCCATGCGAAGCTGGAAGCCTCTAGGCAAAGCGCTACGGGCGCACGGCACCAGCCTGATCAGCTGAGCACAATATGGGCCGGTATTCGCGGTTATATAACTTACAGAAAAGCAGGAAGCGTGGACGCTACGAGCCCGAGTCTCCTCGTCGGTCAGCACGTCTCGATCGTGACGTGGCGCGAACAGCGGCATGAGCTTCGATAACCTGAACGGCTGTCGATTGACCGTCCGCCGTGATCTGATCCTGAATCCTCCGGGCCCCGGTCACGTATGCTTCGTTGGAAACCAACTCTACGATGGCCTCGACAAGCTGATCGACGTTCAATGCCGTGATCGGGAGAGGCTCGGGGCCAGCGCCGAGTTCAGCGATCCGACGCCCCCAAAATGGTTGATCGCCGAGGAGAGGACAAACAAGGGTCGGGCGGCCATATCGCAGTCCGGCATGCGTGGTGCCCGAGCCGCCGTGATGAAC
Organism: Tardiphaga sp. 862_B3_N4_1; assembly: GCF_051811085.1. NCBI lineage: Bacteria > Pseudomonadati > Pseudomonadota > Alphaproteobacteria > Hyphomicrobiales > Nitrobacteraceae > Tardiphaga > Tardiphaga sp. 862_B3_N4_1. The sequence goes on along the minus strand of NZ_JBPWQB010000003.1, from coordinate 15,675 downwards.
GACGGCCTGCACGCGCGGAAAGAGCCACTCATGAGGCACATCATGGACAAAATGGACATGCGGCGCCGCCTCGATCTCCTCCATGCCGCCCCAGCCTAGACCCAGCACGCCGCGCAAGCCGGCGCGTTCTAGGGCCTCGACGACAATAGCCGTTCGAACGGCGGCATTCCCTGGCGCCATACTTCCAAAGCCAATGTAAATCGGCATCAGGCCGGCCTCGAGGAACGCTACCAAATCGGCGGGTGGAGACCATGCTGGCTCAAGATCTGAGAACCAGTAGCCGGTGATGTGATCGTTGGCGGTCCAATCCGCCGGTCGGGAAACAAGGGCCTCGCTAAATCCGTAGAGCCGTGGAACGGGCTTGCCCAAGACGTTCAACATCGATGTTTTCACCGTGGCGGCCGGCGGTAGACCGAGCGCGGCGTCCCGCCATGCGTCGATCATGCCACGATACCCCAGCCGCGTGGCTGCGAGTACCAGATGGTGGCTGAACCGATTGGTCAGTCCAGACCAGACGGGCCAACGGAATAGCGGCGTCGGAAACGCAGCGGTCGGCGACAGACCTGGCATCGGCAAGGCAATCAGGGCGGGGATTCCCAATTTCTCGGCGATATGCGGCCCTGCTAGGATTTTGGGATGGTAGATCAGCAGGTCGGCGCCCGATGATGCAGCCCAAGCATCGTCGAGGACTATGCGCATCAGTGGTTTGACCTCGCGGGCGGCTTTGATGGCCCCGCGCAGGGAGCCTATGGCTTCCTGCCCTGCATGTTTCGTCATGATCTTCTTGAAGTCGATGTGAAGCGGCGCCCAGGCCAATCCAGCCTGCTCGACCGCAACGGCGAATTCCTGGCTGGTTGCGAGCCTGACATCGTGTCCAGCCTGCTTCAGCATTTGGCCAAGAGCCAGGAACGGCTGCACGTCGCCTCGCGATCCTAAAGCTTGGATCACCACCAGCATCGTGTTCCACCCATGCCGTCAATCATTGTCGGCGCTCCAGGGGGGCGCGACATCGGCGGCCTCGCGGGCAGTGCCGGTGATGAGCTTGCCCTTACAGAAAACCGATCTCTCATGGGCTGCCATCACTTGAAAGCCCAGTTGCGGCCACAGCCGATATCCCTACGGCGTATCACGACGACCGACATACAGATAGACGCCCACGATGATGACGAACGCGGCGAAGGTCCAGCCGCTGTTAACGGCGCCAAGCAACGGAAACAGGTCGGCGGGTTTCATCAAAGCCTCCAAACGATTCGCGTGAGGCCTCCCAATGTCACCACATCGGTTGTTCCCACAACACACCCGGATGCAAAGTGCATCCACGAGTGCGGTGTTAACTCAGGCCAGCGGCCGTCAAGCGTCAGCGCTTGCCGTGTCCAATGTCCTTGCCGCTAAAACGTGCCGGCCGGAAAGTCGCTCATGGTCAGTGTGACCGTGGATGGCACCTTTGCGACCGAGTTCAGGTGCTGTTCAACTGCGGCCAGAAACTGAGGCAGTCGGCCCTCTACAGCTTTTATCCTCTGGTGGGGCGTCGGGACATTACCGCGCACGATATCGTCGATGATCTCGCGTGTGATTATTACTTGGCAGGCCTGTCCTTTAAAGCGCACGGGGAAGATCAGATTCCATCCGTCCGCTCGTAGCGTGTTCGAATACTCCAAAGCCAGTTTTCGGAGCCGTACGCCAGGGCCAAGGCCCACCTGCACATCTTCAGGAATGAACTGCACGCCAGCATGCTCCAGGCTGGCGATGATGCTGTTCAGATTCCGCTGTGACGGCTCGATCCGGGAATTATTTTCGAAGGTCGCGATAGTCGCACGCGCAATTTGTGCCGCCTCCGCGAGCTTGTCCTGCGACCAGCCCACCAGGGCACGCGCAGCCGCGCATTGTTTTGACGTAATGGAAGTCACCACAACGACTCCTATTCATTTTGTAATGTCATACATAATGTATATCTTTACAAAATGCAAGATTTCTGGACGGCAGCAATAGGACTGGGCCCTTTAGGAAGCAGCGAGCGGCGCTAAGACCGGACCCAGCTTCAAAAGGCCCTCGCCTCGCTCACCCGCGTTGGCCCGACGCAAAACATGTCGCGCTTCTACAAACTGGATATTCAACCCACCTTGTTCGGCGAATGGGCCGTGATCCGGGAATGGGCGGCATCGGCAGAGGCGGCAGCGTACACGCTACGTCCTATGGGACTGTCAGCGAGGCCGATGCTGCCCGCGATCGGCAGCAGCATATCAAGCAGCGGCGGGGCTACGCGCTTCCGGTTGGCTTGTCTTCCCTTTCGTAAGGGACAGCACGAGCATCCCGAGTACGCCAGCGGTGACCGAGCCGATGAGCACACCCACCTTAACCTCGTTCTGCAGCACCGCCGCACCGGGGAACGCCAGAATTCCGATAAACAGGCTCATCGTGAAGCCGATGCCGCAGAGTAGCGCTACGCCGTAAATATGAAGCCAGGTGGCATGGTCTGGCCGCACCGCGAGCCTCAGGCCGACTGCCGCCCAAGTCGCCAAAAACACACCCACCTGTTTGCCGAAGAATAGACCGGCTGCGACCCCAAGCGTCACGGGAGCCGTGAGAACGGCCCAATCCATGCCGGCGAACGAAACACCCGCATTTGCAAAGCCGAAGATCGGAACAATCAGAAAGGCAACCGGCGTTTGAATGGCGTGCTCGAGCTTCAACAAGGGCGGAAGATCGGCAGACGACGTGCGCGCCAGAGGCATCGACAGCGCGAGCGCAACGCCAGCAAGCGTCGCATGCACGCCGGACTTCAGCATGAAGAACCAAAGGACGACACCCATCACGAGATAAGGCGTCAGCTTTGTGACGCTGAAATAGTTGAGCATCAACAAAATGCCGAATGTCGCAACGACGGCCGCCAGCCATGCCGGCGCGAGATGGTCAGTATAAAAGATTGCGATGACGCTGACAGCGCCGAGATCATCGAGGATGGCAAGCGCTGCCAGAAAAATCTTCAACGACGCCGGGATCCGTGAGCCCAGCAAAGCCAGCGCGCCCAACGCAAAGGCGATGTCGGTCGCCGTGGGGATCGCCCAGCCCCGCAGCGTCTCGAAACTGCCGAGGTTGAATGCGACGTAAACAAGCGCCGGGGCGACCATGCCACCCAGGGCTGCTATCGCAGGAAGAATCCGGCGCGGCCAAGTCGCGAGCTGGCCCTCAATGAACTCCCGTTTGATTTCGAGGCCGACCATCAAGAAGAACACCGCCATGAGGCCATCGTTGATCCACTCAAGCACGGAAAGGCCGCCAACATGCACCTGTAGCGTTCTGAAATACGCTGTTGCCATAGGAGAATTGGCGACGACCAGCGCGGCGGCCGCTGCGATCACCAAAATGATTCCGCCGCCTGCTTCACTGGTCAACAGGCGGCGGAATGTCGATTTCGGCTTAGATATTGAGTGCATAGGTGATAGTGCCACTTGTCAGAGCTTGCCTCAATGCTTTCCGGCCTTTGGCACCGGGACTGATTGATGCAGCGATCCCAACGGTCGTCATTTTCAATGTCCTGGAGACGCCATCACCGCACCAGGCTTGTCATATGTGGGGAGACACTAAAGCATCGTCGCTGTTGCTTCATTGGTGCCGATGATTTCAACGGGAATGTCATGGTGTCGAACTTAAGCACCGCGCGATCGAGAGCGCTGAGGCGAGGCAATGCCGGCTACAGGGACCAGTGCTGACCGCTGCCAGCGCGAGAGTTCCGTACTTTGCCATGCAGCCGAGTCATCGAAGAAACTTCACAATCATCGCCACGGCACACGCCGAACCTGCCAATACGGGAATGGCGACCGCAATTGAGATGAAGACATAGATTGCTGCACGATCGGAGCACCTCGACCTGTTGCCGTGTGAATTGCGCCAATGCGTCGCCATGACTATCCCGGGTTTCGCTCTCGCGTAACAACGTGGCTCAGCCCCCAATAGACGCCAAGGCTGCAGATGCACCAACAGAGACCTCGCTCCGAACAGATCCCACCGAAAAACGGTGATGAATTCGGCCAACAGATAGACTTGGTCGCGGATCGCGTCGTCATCGAATTGCTCTACGACCAAACGCTAAACCAGAAGAGTCGAAGCGGAAACCGCAATTAGGCGCGTCATATTGACTGCGTCGGAACGTCGCGAACTGTTACTCCGTGGGTTCCGGGCCGCAAAGATGCCGACAAGATTTGCTGAGATGGAATCTGGGAAAGCTACTGGATCAGCGAAAACTCAGGCCGGTTGCGATCTGCAATGCAATCAGCAGGAAGCAGCCGATGCTTAGTATTCCGAGGCATTGATGAGCGGAAAACATTCGGAGACTTCCTACGTTATGACATGCTGCCTACAAGCACCGCACATGGTTAATGAGTGCTTAATATTCTCCAGGAGCCATGAACCGCGCCAATTGACCTCAGGTATGATAGAATCCGACCAACTGCGCCTTCGCAAAAGTAGTTAGGGCCACAGTGTCACAGAGGCACCATGCGCTCAGGATTACGTAGTTGCTAGACGCTGAGAGGCCGCTGGAGAAGTTCAATCGCGAGCTGCTATCCCGTATGTAACTTATGCGAATCTCACTTCCTCGCTCAGCACACCGTCGACGTCGACTGGGTCAGGCGGGCAAGTCTGCGTCATGTTGATATCTGCCACATGTCTCTAGGTTCTCCACGAGGTCACAAATAAAGCGCGAGCGCTCTTCCGTAGAGAAGTACCCAGCCAAAGAAATCAAACGGAGCCGAATTCGGAGCATATACTGTAGCCGTTCCAGACATGCCGGGGCGCAGTGAATCTGCGCTAAGGCCATTTGGCCTGTTTATCATCGCCGGGTACTCCGATGTGATCGATAGCGATGTCACCCTTGTGATGGTACCGGACGATGTAATCTGACCTTCACCAACGCCGCTGACAATGTCACCGATAGCCGACTCGTACAGATGGCCCGGATTGTTGGAAAGCGCGAGCTGGACGCGGGCCCCCGGCTTGATCGTCTGATAACCATTCTGGCCGAAGATTCCGACAAGCTGTACTGCGTCGGCGACCAGGAACGACATCACTGCTTTTGAGGACGTCGCTCGGTCGCCCTTGCTCAAAGCGAGGTTGGTGACATACCCGTCGGCCGAAGCGACCACGGTTGTCTGATCAAGATCGTACTGCGCTTTCTCAAGCTGAGCCTGGAGCTGGTCGACCTCCGACTGACGCTCCTGCACGTCGAAAGCTCTGCCGGTACTGCTCGCTTCTAGCTGCTTCATTTGAGATAGGCGTAGTTCCTGGAAGCCGAGCTGGGCCCTGAGCGCGCGTACCTGGGTCTCATAGGGAACCGGGTCTATTTTGAAGAGCACTGCTTTTGCCTTGACCATCTGGTTCGGTTTCACCGCAATGTCGGTGATCTGACCCGAGACGTTTGGCGTAACTTCGATCACGCGGCTGAGCACCACGACGCGTCCGGTTGGCGCAAGATAGCTGAGAAAACCTGCGAAAAGGGCGCAAACTAATAGTCCCATCAGGATGGTAGCCGTCCCTGTCCCCCATCCCCAGCGAAACCATTTCAGCTTGGTGAAGACGAGCCAAACGACCAGCAGGTACAAAACGGCAATTAGAACCATGAGGAGCTCCGGGTCCGGCTACTATTAGTTCACACGTCTTCTACAACGAGTGTAGGTAGGAACGACTTTGATGTGCTATGTCATCAAGTGCGCAGTGGATATCTTGAACACATTATTCAAAGAAGTCGCGCCCCCTGCACTGCTACAGCCCGTGACATCAAAGATACGAAATATTTTCGTCCTTCACGCCAGATAGGATCAGTTTTGCTCTTGCTGTGAATGCATCCTCTGGCGCGGCGCGATCCAGCGACTCCGCCCCTCGATATCGCAGCCGGACCACGATTGGCCTTGCGACCGCAGGTCCGTCGCGACGCGCGGCCATCCGGCGGACCGCCAACCACTGGGCGCTCAATCACCGTCCCGCTGCGAGATCCACGAACAGATCGGCTACACATTCCGACGGATTGGCGGCGTTATCTCAAAGACCGTTTTCTGACGGCTCATGCAGTGGCGCGTTTTCATAGATGCTTTGCGCGTCAATTCAATGTTTCAGCCGCATTTCCACGATGTCGATTGCTAGCAAATCGGTGTAACGACGCTCGACTGTTTCCACGTAATCGTCCGCAAAGTGTGCCCCGCTTTCCTGTGACAACGCTTGCCAGGCTGCTTGTTTCTCAGCACGGCACGACAATATTGCTAAACGCGAGACAACGAGAGCGCTTTCCGTACTTTTTGCGTATCGGGTTGCTGTAGCGTCAGCACAGGCCCGCCATTTCTTGATCGCAGGTTTCGATTCTTCCTCTGCTGTCGCGGCAAAGGAGACAAGGCATATAATAGCAGCAAGCATCGGTTTATACATTCGTTTGCTCCTCAGGTTGTGCCTTCGAGATCAAGGAAAAACCGTCTTCCAGTCCTGCTTCATGTTGACCACTGTCCAGCCTTTCGCGGTGCCTTCATCCAGCGCCTTGTCGAGCTTGCCGACCTTCGACTGACGATCATACGCGTACTCTCGCTCGGCGTCGGTATGGTGCACGATCCCCATGAAGCGCGCGCCTTGACCGGCTGCCGTCCATTGCAGCATCTGGAGATCACCATCGGAATTCCCGAATGCAAAGATTGGACGGCGGCCGATGAAGCGGTTGATGCCGACAGGCTTTCCATGATTGTCGTCAACGAACTCGATTTTGGGTGTCTTGCGCAGCGACGGTTTCCCATCCGCGCCCATCTCGAATTTGACGACGCCACTGGAGCCGATCACCTGTTCGGGCGGAATGCCGTAGACCTTCTCCATCCATGGTCGCATGAATTCGACGCCGCCGCCGGAAACGACGAAGGTCTTGAAACCGTTGGCGCGAAGGTAGGCCAGAAGTTCCAGCATCGGCTGGTAGACAAGCTGCGTGTAGGGACGGCCGAAGCGGGGGTGCCGCGCGGTCGCGATCCATTCAACGACCGACTTCGAAAATTCATCCGTAGTCATGCCGCTGTGGGCGGCGGCGACGATCTGCAACATGCCTCGTTGACCCGAAGCGGCTAGCGCCTTCCCGTCGCCTTCCAGTAATGCCTTGAACGGCTGCTGTGTCTTCCATTCCGGATGCTGCGGGGCCATCGCCTTGACGCGGTCGATCGCGAAGGCGGCCTGGAAATAAGCGGGCTGTTCGGACCACAGCGTACCATCATTGTCGAAGGTGGCGATACGCTCGGCGACGGGCACGAAGTCCGGACCGCCCTCCGTCGTCACCCGCGAGACGAAATCCGTAATGGACTTCTTGACCGCACCATCGTTCCACGACTGCAGCGGATCCGTCGACGGCTGCGCGGCGGCGAGGTCAATGACCGACAACGCGAACAGGAGGGCCAACAGGCGTCGTCTGGTGGGCATCGTCAATTCCCTCCTACCGGCTTCGCCGGCGCTGCGCCTGTCTCGCGCTGCCGCCCACGCACTTCCTCCAGATCGCGATCGAGGAAGTAGTTGAGGAAGGTACGGATCAGCGCGACCGCGGCGATCCGCCCTGTCGCGTTCCAATCGGTCGTGATCGAAGTCTCGACGATGTCGGCGGCAAGCTGGAACGTCAACCCCGCCACCAGCCAGCGTGCGTAGCGTAGCCAGACGTCGCGCCGCTCATGCCCGGACGGCGACCCCAGCATCGCACGCATGCCGCTGAAGAAGGCCTCCACCGTGCCCACGACGATAATGACGAGCGCCAGTGCATCAATGACGACGATGGCGTTCTCGGTCGCATAGATCAGCCACTCTTTCATGCGTCTTCATTCCCACTTCGAACTGAACGTCGCCCCGACCGGTTTCGAGCGGACGATGTCTATGCCGTCATCGTCCGCTGTCGCTCCACGATTACTGGGCGCTGTTCAGTTCTTCCGGCCCCCCTCCTGCAACGCCTGCAATGCCTTCTCAATGCTGAGTGATCCGGAAGCTTGGCTGGGCGGGTAATCTTTGAAGGTAGCGAGGAACTGACCCATGATACCCATGGCGGGCATCATGACCCACAGTGCCTTCCCCCACCATTCGCCGTAGGACGTCGACTCGGTCTGGTATCGCTCCCACGGGTCGACGCGCAGGTTGGTTACAAGCGGGACGTTGGTAGAGTCCTCCTTGCCGCTGAATAAGTTGCCGACAATGGTCTTAAAGGTGATTTTCCACTGGTTATAACGCACCGCCATCAGGTCGGCGTTGTCGCTGAAATAGAAAAACTCCCTTCGCGGACTCTCGGTGACCTTGCCTTGGAAGAACGGCATGAAGTTGTAGCCGTCGAGATGGTTTTTGAAGGTTTTCGTTCCCGCCTTGTAGCCAGTGAGCAGCTTCTGTTTCAGATCCGGATCGCCGCCGGCAGCCGCGACGAGGGTCGGCATCCAGTCTTCGGCCGACACGATTTCGTTGATAATGGTGCCCGGCTTGATGACCCCAGGCCACTTGACGAGCATGGGGACCCGGAACCCCCCTTCGTAGACAGTGCCTTTCTCGCCGCGGAACGGATGATTGCCGCCATCGGGCCAACTGAAGATTTCCGCACCATTGTCGCTGGTGAACATCACGATCGTTTCGTCGGCGATGCCGAGTTCGTCCAGCTTGGCGAGCAACTCGCCTACGACCCAGTCCAACTCGGCCATTGCATCGGCAAACAAGCCATAGCCGGTCTTGCCGTCCCATTGCTTGGACAGATGCGTCCAGGAATGGCAGCGCGTAGAGTTGTGCCAGAGGAAAAACGGCTTCTCGGCCTTCACCGAGCGCTCGATGAAGTCGCATGAGCGCTTCACCAGATCGGCGTCGATGTCTTCCATGCTCACCTTTGCGGCCGGATCCATGCCGGGATGCGGCGGCAGTGGACCGGCGTCGGTGATCTTCTGTTTGCCGACGCGGCCCCAACGCGGATCCTCCGTTGCATCATCGACGTCTGTGGCAACGGTACTGATAATGTTACGCGGGCCAAACTTTGTGTGGAATTTCTCGTCTTTCGGATAATCCGGGTAGTAGGGTTCTTCCATTGCATTCAAGTGGTAGAGGATACCGTGGAACTCGTCGAAGCCATGGACCGTCGGCAGGTATTCGTTGCGATCGCCCAGATGGTTCTTGCCGATCTGCGCTGTCGCATAGCCGAGGGGTTTAAGGAATTCGGCGATGGTCGGATCCGAGTCCTGCAGTCCCTGTTTCGCCGCTGGCAATCCGACTTTCAATAGTCCCGTCCGGAACGGCGTCTGCCCCGTGATGAATGCCGCGCGTCCCGCAGTGCATGACTGCTGTCCGTAGTAGTCGGTGAACAGCGCGCCCTCGCGCGCGATACGGTCGAGGTTCGGTGTGCTGCCACCCATCATGCCGCGGTGATAGGCACTGATGTTCCAGATGCCGACGTCGTCGGCCATGATCATGATGATGTTCGGCTTGCTGCTTTTGGCCATTCGAGTAGCTCCCATTCTTGCATCTGTTGAATTACAGGGTCTCTTCTGGTCTCAAACTTGTCGTTGTCTCAATGGGACGCGCCGGCCCTCCACTTTCAACCGAACGGCCCGACCTGGAACATCATGCTGGCGATCGCGGCGATGCCGATGAACAACAGGAATACCGCGGTGATCAGCGTCAGCGAGACCGGAAAGCTGCTCTGGGCATGGATTAGCCCGTCGGCGGCCATGGTCTTCCGCTCTTCGCGCAGTTGAACCATGAATTGCAGGTGATAGATCAGGCCACCGATCAGCATCAGGATGCCGAGCGCCACCAGCGTCACGCCGAAGTTGCGAGCGGGAGCACCGTGCGTGATCACGTTCTGGTCGCGCAGTTTTTCGAACACCTGGGAGATCGTGAAGCCGAACGAGATCAGCGACAACGATGTCCGGATCACCGACATAAGGGTGCGATCCGCGCTCATCCGGGTGCGCTGAAACGACATCCCCGTCCGGCGCGACGACAGTTCGACCGATATCTGGTCGGCGGGGGACTTGGACGACACGCTTTCGATCATCGAACGTCCTTGTGTTACATAGCCTTGCCCGTGCCCGTCCGCGCGAACCACCAACGAGCAATCAGCTCGACGATCCACCGGAAGACGAAATATGGAATGACAGCGAGCATGATCGCCATCATCAGCGCTTCTACCGGGTAGAAACGGTCGAGCACTTTAAATTGGTAGATCACGTCCATGCTGATGCCGAGCAGCACGATACGCGCGACGGATGTTACACCTTCCCGCAGCCGCCCCGTGGACGCGTTACGGTCCCACCACGCTGACCAAAAGAACGAGCGGTGGCCGAGCCGCGCATCGCGGATGCCGTCGGGGAGTGCCGCCAGCAGCGCCATCATGGGCTGCAGATAGAAGCGGAACGTCATCGGTCCGTGGAGGCGCTCGAAGATGTCCACCCAGAACCGACGATGGATTTCCATCGACCACCCGTATCGGTAGGCGCCGAGCAACAGGAGGACGACGGACAGTACGATGGCGGCTGAGGTCAGGCGGCGCGCGAACGCTGAAGTAGGAGCAGCCGTCATGTCATGCCCCGCACGACACAGCGAAATCCCAGATGGCTGGTCGATGTGTCCACCTGCTCCGCATGGCGCGCCGCCGGCCGGTAGCGTCGGCAATAATTCGGCGCGCACAAATGCGACCCGCCCTTGATGACCTTGCGTGGGATCCTGATGTCGGGCTGGGCCGGGTCGTAGCTGCCCTCTTCCCGAGCGCCGCGCGGGTTTTCTGGAATGCAGCAAGCCTTGGGCGCATCAGCTTCGTGCTTCGGCGCATACCAGTCTGTCGTCCATTCCCAAACGTTGCCGACCAGGTCGTGTACGCCGTAGCCGTTCGGCGGAAACGCCGTCACCGGCGAGGTGCGCTCATATCCGTCCGTGTTCAGGTTCTGACGGGGAAACTCACCTTGCCAGGTGTTGGCCATATGGACGCCGTCCGGCGTGAACTCGTCGCCCCATGCGAATTCAGCACCCTCGAGACCGCCGCGCGCCGCGAATTCCCATTCGGCCTCGGTCGGCAGGTCCTTGCCCGCCCACTGCGTGTAGGCCAAGGCATCGGCGAACGACACATGCACGACCGGATGATGATCGAGGACGTTGATGTTGCTCTTCGGTCCGTAGGGATGACGCCAATCGGCCCCCTTTAGGAACTGCCACCATTGGCTCCAGTCGCGCAGATTGGTCACACTCTGCTGCGGCGCAAACACCAATGAACCTGCGTACAGCATGTTCGGCAGCGCACCCGGATAGTCCTTCGGGTCCGGCGGAATTTCGGCAGACGTCTTGTAGCCGGTCGCTCTGACAAACGTCTTGAACTGGCGGTTTGTCACCGGCGTCCGGTCGATCCAGAAGCCCTCCACCTTAACTCGGTGAACAGGTGTTTCCTCTGGATAGTGGTCATCGGATCCCATGCGGAATATGCCGCCCGGAATCCGGACCATGTCCGAGACGTCGACCGGCCGTTCAATCTCTTCCGGAGCGGCGTCCGACAGTGTCATGACAGGCTGCTCCCGGCATTTATCGGCAATAGTCCCAGAAACCTTGGGTCCGCGATGAGTCCGTGTAGTACCAACACATGCCAGGCGCCGGAGGAGTGCCGGCCCAGGCCGCAGCGGTGGCGGCCGTCACGACTCCAATGGCCGCGCCTGCCGCTATCGCACCGCCTCTGGGCCAGCCGTAAGGACGAACCCACCGAACTCCGCCGCCGGCATATCCTGGGCGCCCCACGGCTCCTGCGCGAACAACCGTTCTACTATGATACACGCCGCCTCTCGGACCGACCGCCGTCCTGGTGCGCACTGCAACACGCCCTCGCGCACGCACCTGCGTTATGTCACCGTAATTGCGAACCTGCTGCTGGAGTTCGACGCCTGGGCTGAATGCAAATGCGGCGGGTGTGACATTCCACGCAACGCATGCGCAAGAAATACCGACCGCATATGTCGATTTGCGGAAAAGTTGGAGCAGCCTGTAGCTAGTAGGAAGAATATGGTTCACCACGAAAGAATGCATGTTGGACCCTTTCAAGCTTCGGAAGCCCTGGGAACACTGCTTTATCCGCGACAGGCGCGGACATCTTCAGGTTGCTACACTCTGCCCGTATTATTTCGGCCGTCAATGGGCAATGATACTTCGCTATTATGACGATACCCGCCTGCTCTCATGTCCGTAACTTTTATGCGCTATTGAAGACCTGAACACTCACGCGAATTCTAATCAATGTCCTGACGGTTTATATGTGACGAGCGGATGATCGCGTCGCCGCCAGAGTGGGACATCTGTTGTAATAGCGACGGAGCTGTGATCAGATTGCGCGAATATAATCTGCCAATATCAGTTCACTTTCGTGCTGCGGGTGACAGATGCGACGTGATTTTTGTGCAGCTCTTGCGTTGATCGCGATCTCGATTGTTCCCCGGCCATCGATTGCCGCCGAAGGCGGAACTGGCGCTTATCTACTCGGAACAAGAGGTCCCGGCGCTGGATTCACTCCTCCGCCTGGCGTCTATTTTCAAGACGACACATATTTCTATAGCGGAAAACTGGGCGCCGGCAGAACCTTGCCCACGGGCGGTCTTCTTGTCGCAAATGTGTCGCAGCAGACGTGGATCAACCTCCCGACAACGATCTGGGTGACGCCGGCCAAGATCCTTGGTGGCGATCTGGCGTTCTCATTGACCACACCATTTGGAGAGCCAAGGGTAAGTGCTAATCTCTTGGTGAATTCGCCGCGCTTCGGACCGATCGGCGTCAACGCAGTAGATTCCGAACTGGCTCTCAGCGACTTCTTCATCAATTCCTTCGTTGGCTGGCATTCCGGAAATTTCCACTGGCAAGTCGGTGTCGGCGGCGTGATCCCATCCGGGACTTACGTACCCGGGCAGCTCTCGAACGCGTCGCTGAACCGCCCGGCCATTGACGTCTTCACAGCGCTGACGTGGCTCGATCCGACACTGGGCTGGGATCTCTCCGCAAGCGCGGGCTTCACGTTCAATCAGCCGAACACCGCTACGGACTACAAGAGCGGCGACGAATTTCACCTTGAATGGGCAGCGACGAAATACATTTCCAAGGAATTCACACTTGGCCTAGTCGGCTATTATTATCAGCAGTTGACCGCCGATTCCGGAAGCGGCGCTCGCCTCGGATCATTTGAAGGGCGCGTGGTTGCGCTCGGCGGATCGATCGGCTACACATTTGAAGTCGGCAAGCTTCCCATTTCAACGCGCCTCAAAGTCTTCCGCGAATTTGCGGTAGAAAATCGGATGGAGGGCACATCCGGCTTTCTCACAGTGTCCCTACCGATCGCAATGGACGCGAACGTTCCCGCCGGTGCGATCAAAACGAAGTTCTGAAGAGTTGTGGGATCGACCAGCACGTAGGGCGTCTGATTACTGGACCTACGGCCGAGGCCTTGGCATGTAGTTGAGATTGAACCAGTTCGGTTCAGACGCCGGTTAGGTTCAATGTCTGCAAAGAGTCAATCGCGACGGCGTGACGGTGCCGAGGGTGGACGACCGACGGGTCCTCAACGGCACCTTCTGGAAATTTGCGGTCAGGAGCGCCATGGCGCGATCTGCCAGAGTCCTTTGGGCCTTACACGACCTGCTACAACCGGTTTGTGCGTTGGCGGACATCTGGGACTTAATCATGGAGGCCCTCGAAGAAACTCATGATGGCTGTGTCCAGATGATCGACACCTCCATTGTCCGCGTACATCAGCACGGCGGTTGCGCGGGTGGGGCCGAAACAAGGCTGATGGGCCAGTCGAGAGGTGGGCTGACGACCAAAAATACACGCTTGCGTCAATACCAATGGAATGCCGGTGCGGACTTGAACTGACGACCGGCGAGGCCCTGCTCTGCACAGACCGGGACATCTCGGCTTTGTTGCAACACCGGATTTTTCGAACCAAAAGGGAGTGTTCGGCGACCTACCATTTTGGCGCGAGCGCGAACCTTGTTGAAGATCGACACACGAAATGCCTGGCAATGCTGGGTCGTGCGACCCCTCATTTTCGGACTGCCATTGCCTATCGTCGCGGCATGGTGCGATCTGCAGCCATCTTGGAAGCTGATGGCGTGGACGTTTTTCAGCATAGTTTGGTATGGAGCGACCGACCGCATCGATGCGAGACCAAACGATGGTCGACAGCAGCCAAAGCCACCAGCCACACTCTTAACGAGGGCTCAGATTGCAGAATTGGCCAAAAGCAGCCGTCCCGACTAAGGGCTGAGATGCTTCGATTTGCCCGCAAGCGCCGCTATAAAGTCTGCGCGGCGCTATCTTCCCGCCCCTGATAGCCGCCGGATGACATCTCCTTTGCGCGCACCGGGACATTTCAACTTTGTTGCAACAGCGCGCATTCGCCGTTCGCACGTTATGGAAGGCCGAACTTTGCGGCTTGCGCAATCGCGGCACCAGCGCGCACTGAGCCTTTCAGTGCGCGCCCATGTGCGGGAGCCACGAGACACGCAACGCGCCGAATGGGCCCATCATAGCGATCCGAATAGGAGACCAGCGACCTTCCGAAGGACTTGGCGGACGAAAGGAAAGTGTCAGCGCCGCGGAAGCGGTCGCCTCAGGCCAAAGCGGCCAAAGTCGATGAGGTGGAGTCGCTATTGAGACCGGCTTTAGCCATTTCCCACTTGTGTGAACACGCCTAAAATGGTGAGGGATAGCTGTGTTCCGCTGAATTGGAATAGGTCCCAACAGCATCAAGGGGGGTGGCCGTGAGGGGCTTGGTGTCTGACGAACCTTTCCCGTTCGGCGGCGGTGAAAACGGCGCTCTTATTCGTGCGCTTGATTGGTCCGACACCGGTTTGGGACCAATCTCCGAGTGGCCCGAAAGCTTGAAGACCACGGTCAGCGTATTGCTGCGTTCCCCGGTTCCCATTGTGCTCCTGTGGGGACCGGACGGCATCATGATTTACAATGACGCCTATTCTATTTTTGCCGGAGGACGCCATCCCCTCCTGTTCGGGTCAAAGGTCCGCGACGGTTGGCCGGAGGTGGCCGACTTCAACGATAACGTGATGAAGGTCGGCTTGAGCGGGTGTACGCTGTCATACCGCAACCAAGAGCTTACCCTTCATCGTTCAGGCGTCCCTGAGCAGGTCTGGATGAATCTCGATTACAGCCCAGTGTTGGGCGAGGATGGTCGTCCGGAAGGCGTTTTCGCCATTGTCGTGGAAACAACGCAACAGGTGTTGGCAGAGCGAGCGTTAGGCATCGCGGAGGAGCGACTACGACAAGCTCTGAACGCTTCTGGGATGGTAGGTACGTTCAGTTGGCATGTACAGTCCGACACCTTCTATTCCGACGCGCGATTTGCTGAGATGTTCTCGGTCGATTCCGCCAAAGGAGACAAAGGTGCTCCGTTGTCGGAGTATCTAGCTGGCATTCATCCCGAGGATGTTCGGCGGATCGCCGATGCCGTGAACCACGCTGTCCTCACCCAGGAAAAGTATGTTCAAGAATATCGGCTTCTTCAGAAAGACGGGAGTATCCGCTGGGTCGAGATGCGCGGCGAGTGCCTCTACAGCGAGAATGGTAAGCCGGACCGCTTCGTTGGTGTAGTGATCGACGTGACCAATCAGAAGAACGCACAAGAACGTCAACGTTTGCTCGCTCGCGAAGCGGATCACCGAGTAAAGA
>NZ_JBPWQB010000002.1:887500-2806488 GCF_051811085.1 Tardiphaga sp. 862_B3_N4_1 | reverse complement strand
CGCCACACGCTCCGGAGATTGGGGTTACCCCCCTCCCCGGCCCTCCCCCCTAGCGAAGCTTTGCTTCGCGCGGAGGGGGGAGGGAGCACTTTGTCCGCGCGTGCTGCAAAAGCAGATGGCACTACTAACTTCACAGTTCTCATCATTAAAACCGCGGCAGATCGGGAAACGCCAGCTTGCCGCCATGCACATGTACGCGGCCAAGTTCGGCGCAGCGGTGCAATGTCGGGAACACCTTGCCGGGATTGAGCAGCCCCTGTGCGTCGAAGGCACATTTGATGCGCTGTTGCTGATTGAGATCGACCTCGCTGAACATCTCCGGCATCAGGTCGCGTTTCTCGATGCCGACGCCGTGCTCGCCGGTCAGCACGCCGCCGACCTCGACGCACAGCCTCAGAATATCTGCGCCGAAGTCTTCCGCGAGCTGCAACTCGCCGGGCTTGTTCGCATCGTACAGGATCAACGGATGCAGATTGCCATCGCCGGCATGAAACACATTGGCGACGCCGAGGCCGTATTTGGCAGACATCTCCTTCATGCGACGCAGGACGAGTGGCAAGGCCGCACGCGGAATGGTGCCGTCCATGCAGAGATAATCCGGCGAGATGCGCCCAACGGCAGGGAATGCCGCCTTGCGGCCGGACCAGAACAGCAGGCGTTCCTGTTCGGAGGTCGAGATCTGGCAGGTGGTCGAGCCGCAGCCGAGCGCTATCTTCTCGACGCGCTTGATGAGTTCGTCGACCTCGACGCCGGGCCCATCGAGTTCGATGATCAGCAGTGCTTCGACATCGAGCGGATAGCCTGCATGCACAAATGCTTCCGCTGCGTGAATGGCAGGCTTGTCCATCATCTCCATGCCGCCGGGGATGATGCCGGCGCTGATGACATCGGCAACGCATTGGCCGGCCTGCTCGACCTCGGCAAAACCGATCATCAGCGCACGCGCCGTTTCCGGCTTCTGCAGGATGCGCACGGTGATTTCGGTGATGACACCCAGCAAACCTTCGGAGCCGGTGATAATCCCCATCAGGTCGTAGCCCGATGTCTCCGCGGTCTTGCCGCCAACGCGAATGACTTCGCCGGACATCAATACAATCTCGCAGCCGAGCAGATTATTGGTGGTCATGCCGTATTTGAGGCTGTGCACGCCGCCGGAATTCTCCGCGACATTGCCACCGATCGAACAGGCGATCTGGGACGACGGATCCGGCGCGTAGTAAAAGCCCGCATGCGCCACCGCCTGGCTGATGGCGAGATTGGTGACGCCGGGCTCGACGACGACGGCGCGGTTGTCGAAATCGATCTCGCGCACGCGCTTGAACTTGCCGAGACCAAGCAGCACCGCGTCGGCCAGCGGCAGCGCGCCACCGGATAATGACGTGCCCGAACCGCGCGGCACCACCTTGATGCCGTTCTCCTGACAATATTTCAGAACTTTTGAGACTTGCTCAGTCGTATCGGGCAACACGACGACCATCGGCGGCTGGCGATAGGCCATCAGCCCATCCGACTCATAGGGCAGCATTTCGGCCGCGCTGGAGATCACCCCCTCGCCCGGCACCAGCTTTCGCAATGCAGCGATAATGGCCTCGCGCCTTGCGAGGACAGCCTGATCCGCCGCCGGCATCATGATGGTCATTGAACGCGCACTCCCGAAGATCGCAGCGATCACTCGGCTGCTTTGCCATGAATCAACCACGTCCGTGTGGCTTTGGGTAGCTTACCAAAGCATGACGCGTCGCATGGTGCCGGAACGCGCGGCAGCCACCATCGCACTTGTGGACTACTCGGAGCGTGTGCAACAAACTAAGCTGGAAAGCCAACCAACAAAAAGAGCCATCCATGAAGTCTGTCACTTTCGGCGCCCTGATCGTTCTTGCCGCCTCGACCGCCTCCTCCTTCGCACTTGCACAGGACGTCGCCGCCGGGAAATCCTCCTTTAACAAGTGCCTCGCCTGCCACGCTGTCGGCGACAACGCCAAGAACAAGGTCGGTCCGGAACTCAACGGGTTGAACGGCCGCAAATCCGGAACCGCCGAGGGCTATTCCTATTCGGACGCCAACAAGAATTCCGGCATCACCTGGGATGAAGCGACATTCAAGGAATACATCAAGGACCCGAAGGCCAAGATCCCGGGCACCAAGATGGCCTTTGCCGGCATCAAGAAGGAATCCGAGGTCAACGACCTCTGGGCCTTCCTCGCGCAGTTCGACAAGGACGGCAAAATCAAGCCGTAAGCGCTGAAGCCTTTTGGTTTGGCGCGTTTTCTTGATGCGAACCGGTGCCCACTGCGCTTGAAAACGCGCTAGGCGCCGGCCGCCATCTTGGTCGGCAGCACGGCCTGCACCACAAGCCCGCGGGCGCGAGCATCCATCACGCCGACGGCGCGCAGCGCCAGCAGCGTGACGGTCTGCACCGCGTCGCGCAGCTTGGCCTGATCTTCGAGATTGTCAGGCGCCATCGGCCCGACCAGCGCTTCATGCAACGCGCCGAGCAGTGCGGCGGCTGCGAGCGCCGTGTCCTGCGCCGGCAAATGACCGGCGCGAATGGCTGCAGCGATGCGGGATTCGATCTCGCCGGCGATCTCGCGGCGGCTGGCCAGTCGCGACTCCGTCACATCGACTTCGACCGGTTCGGCCAGGATGCCCCACGACAATTTGCGGTGAGAGACGACATGCACGGCCACAGTGGTCACCGCAGCGGCGAGCGCCGATGACGGACCCGGCGCGGCATCCGCAGCCCGGCGAATCGCGGCGAGTTCGTCGCGCGAGACGTCAGCGATGAGTTCGGAAATCAGGTCGGCCTTGGACGGGAAATACCGATAAACCGTGCCCGCCGCGACATTGGCGCGAACCGCAACGGGTGCAATCTGAACCGCCGCCATGCCACCTTCGGCACAGGTTTCGCGGGCCGCCGCCAGAATGGCGCTGCGCCGCGCCGCAAGCCGCTTCACGACTTGATGGGTCCGTCGGTAAACCATGAGCGTCTCATCCCCGGCACCCCTTGGACAACCTGACGGCTGTCACAAATAAGGCGCGTAACTTCAAGGTTTTGAGCGAGCTTGAGGGTGCCCGCGATAAGAACTGAACACTAGTTCAGACTCGTTGACAAGGTGTTTTGCGCATAGCGGGATTCAACTTTTCGGGTAGACCTAGCCGCCAAAACCGAGCGCCCGGGCGGCCGCGGCCACCGCCATGCCAGTGATGACGGCAATGAAGTCGTTGCGGCGGATGATGGTCACTGCCATCGCAGCCAGAATGGCGAAAACCACCACCGGCCCGCCATTGACCGCCACGGGCAGCGCGGCGGCGACGATGATCGAGCCCGGCAATGCATCGAGCATCCGCCGCACCCGCGGCGTGACATTGACGTAGCCCATCAGCCAGTAGCCTCCGAGGCGCGAGGCCACTGTGACCGCCGTCATGACAGCAAAAGCGACCATCACATCGCTGCGCAAAAATTCCGTCATGCGGACACGCCCGCCGGATGTTGCGGTTCGGGTTCGTCCATGAGCCCGGCACTGATCGCTCCCGATAGCGCGCCGGCGATGATGAACCACCAGCCCGGCACCAACCAATGCACCGCGAGGGCAACGACGCCCGACACGACCCAAGGGATGGCACGGCGGGGGCCCTTCCATGCGGGCACCAGCATCGCGGCATAGAAGGCCGGCATCACCAGATCGACACCATACTTTCTCGGGTCAGTGAGTTGTTCGGCCAGCAGGAAGCCCGGGATGGCCGAGAACAGCCAGGTGAAATACAGCACGATGCCACCGCCGAGATAGAACGACGCATCGGCCCCGCCATGATCGCGATAGCGCATCGCGGCGAGCCAGCCGCCGTCGGTCACGAGCAGCATCGACGGATAGGCCTGCCATGCGGGCAACGTGCCGAACCACGGGCGCAGTGTCGCGCTCATCAGGAAGAAGCGGATGTTTACGGTGAGTGTGAGCAGCGCCAGCGTCGCGATCGCACCCGGCGTCAAAACATCCGGCCACGACTGCACCGCAACAAACTGTGACAAGCCGCCATAGACCGTCGCCATCATCACCTCGACTTCGGCAAGCGAGAGGTTCTTCTGCGCGCACAGCGCACCGAATGCCATGCCGAAGGCCAGCGTGCCGGGCAGCATCGGACCGATGGCAATGATGCCAGGCACGATGGCGGCCTTCGACCAATAGGCTGGTGCTTTCGGGATGTGGCTGGAATGCATCGACTGATCCGCGTGACGCCCGCAGGCCAATCATGCCTGCGGGCATCACGCGATCAGGTCAAGCGATGCGGATTCATATGCGCCATGCAGCGGCGGATATGAGACCAAAGACTACTCCCAGTTCAGCGCGCCACCATTCTGGTATTCGATCACCCGGGTCTCAAAGAAGTTCTTCTCCTTCTTCAGATCCATGGCTTCCGACATCCACGGGAACGGATTTTCCGTCTCAACGAACACCGGCGCCAGGCCTATCTGGGCGCAGCGACGGTTGGCGATGAAATGCATATAGGTTTCGCACAGCGCCGCATTCAGCCCGAGGAAACCGCGCGGCATGGTGTCCCGCCCATAGGCCGCCTCGAGCTCGGCCGCCGTGCGGATCATGTCGCGGATTTCCTCCTGGAACGCCTTGGTCCAGAGATGCGGATTTTCGATCTTGATCTGGTTGATGACGTCGATGCCGAAATTCAGGTGAATGGATTCATCGCGCAGGATGTATTGGTACTGTTCGGCGATGCCGACCATCTTGTTGCGGCGGCCGAGCGACAGGATCTGCGCGAACCCCGTGTAGAACCACATGCCTTCGAAGATCACATAGAACGCCACGAGGTCACGCATGAAGGCCTGATCGGTCTCCGGCGTGCCGGTCTTGAAGTCGGGATCGTCGAGATGCTGGGTGTGCTTGAGCGCCCAGGCGGCCTTCTCGGTGATCGACGGCACCTCGCGATACATGTTGAACAGCTCGCCCTCATCGAGACCAAGGCTTTCGACAATGTACTGGAATGTGTGCGTATGCACGGCTTCCTCGAACGACTGCCGCAACAGATACTGGCGGCATTCCGGATTGGTGAGATGGCGATAGATCGCCAGCACGATATTGTTGGCGACGAGGCTCTCTGAGGCCGCGAAGAAACCGAGATTGCGCTTGATGGCGCGGCGTTCGTCTTCGGTGAGGCCATCGCGCGACTTCCACAGCGCGATATCCGCCTGCATCGAGACTTCGGTCGGCATCCAGTGATTGTTGCAGCCCGCGAGATACTTCTCCCACGCCCACTTGTATTTCAGCGGCAACAGCTGATTGACGTCGGCGCGGCAGTTGATCATGCGCTTCTCGTCCACCGAGACGCGGCCGCCGGAGCGATCGATGGTGCCGAGGCCGGTGGCGTCGGTGGGAGATTGCGGGATCGGGATGAAGGCGGGGGTTTTGGGAGCGGATGAGGTATCGGACCAGTCGAGCATGGGTGTTCCTGGAGATAGCTGAGTTTGATCGGTCGTCATTGCGAGCGAAGCGAAGCAATCCAGAAGGCCGCGAGCGCGGAAAGAACTGGATTGCTTCGTCGCTGCGCTCCTCGCAATGACGGCGGAGAGAACGCTGCCTTTACTGACACGCCTCGCATTCGGGATTATCGATCGAGCAGGCCATCGCTGCAGACAGATCCGGTGCAGTGACGGCGGAGGATGCCACGAGGATCGGCGCGCCTGCCGTCTTAGCTGTCGCGACCGTCGCCGAGACTGCGTTGAGCTTGCCGTCGGTACCCTTCAGCGTCGATTTCTCCACATGCGTCGCGCTGCGCGAGCGCAGGTAGTAGGTCGTCTTCAATCCCAGCGTCCAGGCCAGGCGATAGAGCTGATCGAGCTTCTTGCCTGAGGGATTGGCAATGTAGAGATTGAGCGACTGCGCCTGATCGATCCATTTCTGCCGGCGCGAGGCCGCCTCGATCAGCCACGCGCTGTCGATTTCGAACGAGGTCGCATACAGCGCCTTGAGATCGTCGGGCACGCGATCGATCGATCCGACGCTGCCGTCGAAATATTTGAGGTCGGAGACCATCACCTCGTCCCACAACCCGCGCTTCTTCAGATCGCGCACGAGGAAAGCATTCACCACTGTGAAATCGCCTGACATGTTCGATTTGACATACAGGTTCTGATAGGCCGGCTCGATCGACTGCGCGACGCCGCAGATATTGGAGATCGTCGCTGTCGGCGCGATCGCCATCACGTTGGAATTACGCATACCGGTGGACTTCACACGGTCACGCAGGCCGTTCCAGTCGAGCGTGGTCGAGCGATCCATCTGCACGCCACCGCGGGCTTCCGCGAGTATCTCGATGGAGTCGATCGGCAGGATGCCGCGGCTCCACAGCGATCCATCGAAGGACGGATAACGGCCGCGCTCGGCGGCGAGATCTACCGATGCGGAGATCGAATGGAAGGCAATCGCTTCCATGCTGGTGTCGGCAAACGCCACGGCCGCATCCGACGCCATCGCGATACCCTGCACCTGCAGTGCATCCTGAAAGCCCATCAGACCGAGACCGACCGGGCGATGCTTGAGGTTGGAACGCCGCGCTTCCGGGATGGTATAGAAGTTGATGTCGATGACATTGTCGAGCATCCGCATCGCCGTGGTCACGGTGCGCTTCAGCTGCGCGTGATCGAGACCGTCCTTGCCGATATGATTGAGCAGGTTGACAGAGCCGAGATTGCAGACCGCGACCTCATCATCGGACGTATTCAGCGTGATCTCCGTGCAGAGATTCGATGAATGGATCACGCCAGCATGCTGCTGCGGCGAGCGCAGATTGCAGGGATCCTTGAAGGTGATCCAGGGATGGCCGGTCTCGAACACCATGGTCAGCATGCGGCGCCACAAGTCAGTTGCGCGCACCTTCTTGAACACGCGGATCTCGCCGCGCGCAGCTTTTTCCTCATAGGCTGCGTAGCGCTCGGCAAACGGCTTGCCATAGAGATCGTGCAGTTCCGGCGTCTCGTCCGGCGAGAACAGCGTCCATTCGCCATCAAGCTCGACGCGCTGCATGAAAAGATCCGGCACCCAGTTGGCGGTGTTCATATCGTGCGTGCGGCGGCGGTCGTCGCCGGTGTTCTTGCGGAGATCGAGGAATTCTTCGATGTCGATGTGCCAGGTCTCGAGATAGGCGCAGACCGCGCCCTTGCGCTTGCCGCCCTGGTTGACGGCGATGGCCGTATCGTTTGCGACCTTGAGGAATGGCACCACGCCCTGGCTCTCGCCATTGGTACCCTTGATATGCGCGCCGAGACCGCGCACGCGCGTCCAGTCATTGCCGAGACCGCCGGAATATTTCGCCAGCAGTGCGTTGTCCTTCACCGACTTAAAGATGCCGTCGAGATCGTCGGCCACCGTCGTGAGGAAGCAGGACGACAGCTGCGGCCGCTGCGTACCCGAATTGAACAGCGTCGGCGTCGAGGCCATGAAGTCGAACGACGACAGCAGATTGTAGAATTCGATGGCGCGGGCTTCGCGGTCGATCTCGCGCAGCGCGAGGCCCATGGCAACGCGCATGAAGAAGGCCTGGGGCAGTTCGATGCGATTGCCCTGCACATGCAGGAAGTAGCGATCATAGAGCGTCTGCAATCCCAGGAACTGGAACTGAAGGTCCCCTTCCGGCTTCAGCGCGGCAGCGATTCGCTTCAGGTCGAAGCGCGCGAGTTCGGGATCGAGCAGCTCGGCCGCAATGCCGGTCTTGATATAGGCGCCGAAATATTCGGCGTAGCGCGTGGTCATGTCGGCCTGCGACGCGTGGGTCGGCGTGCCCCCTACAATGGACAGGACTTCGGTGCGCAGCTTGTCGAGCAGCAGGCGGGCGCTGACAAAGGTGTAGTTCGGCTCCTGCTCCACCAGCGTACGCGCGGCCATGATGCCGGCCAGTGCCAGCTCATCCAGCGTAATGCCGTCATAGAGATTGCGGCGGGTTTCCTCGAGCACCGGGGCGGCATCGACTCCGTCAAGGCCGGCGCAGGCCTCGTTGACGATCAGCGCGAGACGCGCCGAATCGAGAGGCGCGCGCGTGCCGTTGGCGAGCGTGACATGCAGCACCGGTGCGGTGGAAACCGGCGCGGGCTTGGCTGCCAGTTCCTCGGCGCGGGTGCGAGCGCGCTCCTCGCGGTACAGGACATAAGCGCGGGCCACCTTGTGGTGCTCGCTGCGCATCAGCGCCAGTTCGACCTGATCCTGGACGTCCTCGATATGGAAGGTGCGGCCTTCGCCGACGCGGCGAGTCAGCGCCGCCACGACTTCGCCGGTCAGCTGTTCCACCGCCTCATGGACGCGGCGCGAGGCCGCTGCCGTGTGGCCCTCGACGGCCAGAAAGGCTTTGGTCATGGCCACGGAAATCTTGCTACCGTCGAAGGGAGATACAGTGCCGTTGCGCCGGATGATCTGCATCGAGGGTTCGCGCGCAGGCGCAGCAAGCGTTTCCGGGGACAGCTGAATCAGCGGAGCGTGAGCCGCATCGCGGCCGTTGGACAGAGCGGAAGAGGAAGTAGGCATCGGCAAGACCCCGTGTGATGCATCAAGCAATGGGGGCTGGGGCCGAAAGGACGCTGCAAAATACACGGCGGAGATCCGCCGGCATTGCCTGCAAGCGACCGCTGGGACACCCCGCCCATGGACGTTCTGGTGTCGCGGCAGGTCTCCTGGCTCGCAGGTCAATGTCTGTTTCAGCCTTCCCGATGCTTGCGCATCAGTGACTTCAATCGAAACAGACTCACTGCTTACAGTTGCGGGGGCAGCGCCGGAATATGACGCAAAACAGCGTCTTTACCGGCTTCCCTCTTAGCCACCAAGTCTTGCGACAGGGCGGACCGTGACATCTACATTTGGTGTGACCCGCGGTGAAGTGTCAAGCGGGCATTGCGATCCACGGCAACAAATCCCGTAGGGCTGTTGGTTCAGTGGACAACCGCTTGCGTGGCGGAAACCGCGGGATCGTTGGCGGTTTCTGAACGATGCGATTCGTTGCCGCCGAGCACCGCGAAGCGCAGAACATCGTGATCAACCGATGGAGGATGCGATGCGCGACCTGATGACGACCACTGAAAGGATCAACTTCAACGGTTTCGTAGAGCGAGCGGGTGCGGTCACGACGTTCGAGACGACGGATCAGATCGCCCGGCGCCGCCTCGACGAGATGCTGAACGAAGCGCTGAGGGACAGCTTTCCTGCGAGCGATCCGATTTCTTCGCTGCAACTCGCCTGAGCAGAATCAAACCGCTCGAAAGCTGGCCCGATACTGGCTGGGCGTCAGACCCAGCCGTCGCACGAAAACCTGACGCATATGTTCGGCGGTGGTGAAACCGGATTCATAAGCCACCACCTTGAGCGGCAGATCGCTGCCTTCGAGACGGTTACGCGCCGTGTCGATCCGGGCGCCTTCGACAAAATCCGCCGGCGTCATCTTTGTTTCCTGCTTGAATACCCGCGCAAAGGTGCGCGCACTCATGCCCGCAACCTCGGCCAGTTCATCCACGCTGTGCGCGTCACGCAGATGGGCCATCACATGCGCGTGGACCCGCGCGATCGGAGAATGCGGCTCGGCCGGCGGTACCAGATAGGGACTGAATTGCGACTGGCCACCCTGGCGCTGCGCCACCACAACCAGACGCTTGGCTACGGCCAGCGCGACATCCGCGCCATGATCTTCCTGGACCAGTGCGAGACCGAGATCGATCCCTGCGGTGACGCCGGCCGACGTCACCAGCGCGCCGTCGCGGCTATAGATGCGATCGAACTCCACATGCGCTTTGGGGAAACGCAGCGCCAATAGCGGCGCATTCTGCCAGTGCGTCGTCACCGTCTTGCCGTCGAGCAGGCCTGCATGGCCGAGCGCGAATGCCCCGGTGCACACCGAGCCGTAACGCCTCGCCTGGAGCGCCGCATTGGCCAGCCACTCTGTAAGCTGCGGATCCGCCTCTGCCGTCGGCAGCCCAGGCCCGCCGGCCACCAGAACCAGATCCCAGGGTTTGTTCGCATCACTGAACGCCAGATCGGCAGATATCCGCAGACCGTTCGATGCACGCAGGGCGCGCAGTCTGCAGCGACAAGTGTGATGTCGTAGCCGTCGCCCGGCGCGACGAAGCCATTGGCCTCCATGAACACATCAAGCGGACCGGCTACGTCCAGCGACTGGACGCCCGGAAAGATCGCAAGAGCAACGGTCTTCATGGTGATGCTTCATTCCGACGGCGAGGACAGGCCCAAGTCATTCTGAATAGATAGTGGTCTTGCGGCAGGAAATCACGGGCGAATGGCAGCTTTGCAGGGCGCGGCGCGATTGCGAGGACACAGCCCCCGGACGACAACGGATGCATCATAGCGACAGTGCAAGGAGCATCCCATGAGCAAGACCATCGCCGGCATCACAGTCCCCGACAGCGCCCTCGCCCGCCAGGTCGATCAGCTGGTGCGCGACACCGAAAGCGATCTTCTGTATCATCATTCCAATCGGGTTTTCCTGTTCGGCGCGCTCGCCGGACAGCGCAAGGGTCTCAAAGTCGATTCCGAGTTACTTTATGTCGGCGCGATGTTTCACGACATGGGCCTGCAGGCGCCCTATGCGAGCAAGGAGGAGCGCTTCGAAGTCGATGGCGCAAATGCTGCCGCAGACTTTCTGCGCAGCCACAGGATCGATGAGCGCGACATCGACGATGTCTGGGACGCCATCGCGCTTCACACGACACCGGGCATTCCCAAGCACAAGCGGCCCGTGGTTGCGCTTGTGACAGCGGGTGTCGAGATGGATGTATTGGGTCTGGAGTATGATGCCTTCACGGCACATCAGCGCCATGAAGTCTGCGCCTGCCATCCGCGTGGGCATGACTTCAAGAACGGGATCATCGATGCATTCGCTGCGGGAACGATCCACAAGCCGGACACGACCTTCGGCAACGTCAAGGCTGACGTGCTCGACCTCCGCGACCCCACCTACAAGCGCGGGAATTTCTGCAGCATCATCCTGAACTCGGCGTGGAGCGAATAGCCTCGCGCACGCGCATGGCGATCAACGCTGCCACCAGCAGCGTTGCGCCAAAGCCTGTGGGAGCGCCGAGGAACGGATAGGCGATCAGCAGCGCAGCAGCGAGACCGAGCACCGGCAGTTCGTGACGGCGAAAGCCTTCCGCGAGACCTATACGGGCGATGAAGCCGATGGCAATCGCAAGCACCATCACGTCGTACAGGAAAAGGTAGGGCGTCGTGAGCAAGGCGCCGACTGCCAGCGCAGCGGCTTTCAGTTCATAGCGCACGCTGCTGCGCCACAACGGCACCAGCACCGCTACGACGGCACCAATCATGATCCACTGGAACATCCAGGCCAGCGGCTCGCTGCCGTCGAAATAGCGCACCAGTGCAAAGATGCTCTGCATCTTGCCCCATGGCGCTCGGCCTTCGGTGAGGAAGGCCTGCGAGAACATCGGCATCCAGTGAATAAATGCCTGCCAGCTCTCGGTGCCGAAAGCGAGCCACGACACCGCGGCCAGCAGCACGGTGGTGATGCCTGCGCTGACAAACGCCTTCCATTGTGCCGCCGCGATCAGCATCAGCGGAAACAGGAAACCATATTGCGGCTTGTAGCTGAGCAGACCCAGACAGATTCCCGACAGGATCGGCCGCATCGGCAGCAGCACCAGCATGCCGCCGATCAGCGCCGCGGTCAGAAATCCATTCTGCCCGACAAGGCCGTTGGTCATCACCACCGGAAAAGCCGCAGCCAGTAAAAGGCCGAAGGGACGACCGACGACCGCACGCATCGCCGCCAGATACGGCACGAAGCTGACCGCAGCCCAGCCGGCAAAGGCCACGGCATAAGGCAGCTTCGCGAGCAGTGCCGCGATGAACAGGAACGGCGGCGGATAGTGCCAGGCGAAATTGCCGGGATAGCTCTGACCGAGAACAGCGATCTGGACCTTTTTCTGGATGTCCCAGTCATAGGCCCAGGCCGGATGACCATCGAGCACCAATCGCCCGGCAGACCACACATTGACGAAATCGGTGGGCGAGCCGAGGCCGTCTTCATAGATCCAGCCGCGACCGTAGAAGGTCGGGAAGAAGGCGAGATGCAACATCGCCAGGATGATGCAGACAATCAGCAGCGCCGGCGGAATTGGGCCACGCTCGGGTGTCGAAGTCATCGTGAGCGGCGCTGGCATAGGGTCCCCAATGCGCATCAAGGGCGCCGGGCGACAGTGCCGAGGGAAGTTTGAGGAAGGTTTAAGTGGGACGTGGTCCCCAGATCGGGCCTCGCTCCATTTGAGCTACAGATAACAAAAAACGCGGCCTTTCGGCCGCGTTTTGCATATTTACGTGTGTACGACTTTACGCCTGCGGCTGCGGCTCCAGGCCACCGTCCGGACGCGGGCGCGGCTTGCCAGCGGGCGGCACAGCCGAGGTGCGCGGGCCCGACGGCTCCAGCACCGACTCGCGGTTCGGCTTCTTGCCGTTCAGCAAATCCGTGATCTCGTCGCCCGAGAGGGTTTCGAATTCCAGCAAGCCCTTGGCCAGCGTTTCGAGGTCATCGCGCTTCTCGGTGAGGATCTTGGTCGCTTCGTCATAGCCTTCGGCGACCAGACGCTTCACTTCGGAGTCGATCTTCTGCGCCGTGGATTCCGAGACCGCCTGGGTGCGGTTCATCTGCATGCCGAGAAAGACCTCGTCGTTGTTCTCGCCATACGACACCGTACCGAGTTCTTCCGACAAGCCCCAGCGCGTCACCATCATGCGAGCAAGCCGCGTGGCCTGCTCGATATCGGAGGACGCACCCGAGGTGACCTTGTTGCGGCCGAAGATCAATTCTTCAGCAACGCGGCCACCCATCATGATGGCGAGGCGCGAGGTCATCTGCTCCAGGGACATCGACATCTTGTCGCGTTCCGGCAGCTGCATGACCATGCCGAGCGCACGGCCGCGCGGAATGATAGTCGCCTTGTGGATCGGGTCGGTGGCGACGACGTTGAGGCCAACGATCGCGTGGCCGCCCTCGTGATAGGCCGTCAGCATCTTCTCTTCCTCGGACATCACCAGCGACTTGCGCTCGGCGCCCATCATCACCTTATCCTTGGCCTCTTCGAACTCGCTCTGCGTCACCATGCGCTTGTTACGGCGCGCGGCAGTCAGTGCGGCCTCGTTGACGAGGTTCATCAGGTCCGCGCCGGAGAAACCGGGCGTGCCGCGGGCAATGGTCTTGAGGTTGATATCCGGCGCCAGCGGCACCTTGCGGACATGGACCTTGAGGATCTGCTCGCGGCCGACGACGTCCGGATTTGGTACCACGACCTGACGGTCGAAACGGCCGGGACGCAGCAGCGCGGGATCCAGCACGTCAGGACGGTTGGTGGCGGCGATCAGGATCACGCCTTCATTGGCCTCGAAGCCATCCATCTCGACCAGCAACTGGTTGAGGGTCTGTTCGCGCTCGTCATTGCCGCCGCCGAGACCGGCGCCACGATGACGACCGACGGCGTCGATTTCGTCGATGAAGATGATGCAGGGCGCATTCTTCTTGGCCTGCTCGAACATGTCACGCACGCGGGATGCGCCGACGCCGACGAACATTTCGACGAAGTCCGAACCCGAAATGGTGAAGAACGGCACATTGGCTTCGCCCGCGACCGCACGCGCGATCAGCGTCTTACCGGTGCCGGGAGGGCCAACCAGCAGCACGCCGCGCGGGATACGTCCGCCGAGGCGCTGATACTTGCCGGGGTCGCGCAGGAATTCGACGATTTCCTGCAGGTCCTGCTTGGCCTCATCGACACCGGCGACGTCCTCGAAGGTGACGCGGCCGTGGGCCTCCGTCAGCATCTTGGCGCGCGACTTGCCGAAGCCCATCGCCTTGCCGGCGCCGCCCTGCATCTGGCGCGACAGGAAGATCCACACGCCGATCAGCGCGATGAACGGCAGCCATGACACGAGCAGCGAGACGAACCACGGCACGTTGTCGCCCGGAGCCTTGGCGGTGATCGAGACCTTGGCGTCATACAGACGCTTGATCAGGGTCGGGTCGCTCGGCGCATAGGTCTGGAAGCTGGAGCCGTTGGTGAAGGTGCCGTGAATCTCGGGACCCTGGATTACGACATCGCGGACGTGATTTTGATCAACTTCGGTGAGGAGCTGCGAGAACGAAATGTCCTGCGAGGCGGTGCGCTGACCAGGATTCTGGAAAAGCGTGAACAGCGCCAGCAGCAACAAAACGATAATGACCCAGAGGGCAAAATTGCGCAGGTTCGCGTTCATCGATCTTCCTTCGTCGCCGCGCGAAATCGCGGCCTTATTCCCTTGTGGGTCGCCACAAGGGTTCACCCTGGGTCGGTCGGATACAATCTAGGTGCGACCGAGGGCGCTGCCAAGGGAACTGGGATGGACTATTTAACGCATCTACGCGCATTTCCGGTTCAAATAATGGCAGTGCTGACGGGGTTTTCCCACGGTGGTTAAGGTACTGTGGGGCCACAGGTAGCTCTTTGCACTCAATCGGCGCGACGACGCCTGGGCGGCGCCGGGACGATTCTCAGGCGGTCCTGCGTCAGCGTGATCATGGCACCGGCGAGCGTCTGCTTCAGCAGAGTACCTTTCCCGCCCGATCGCGTGGCCTGAGCCATGGCGAATACCAGCGTTTCGACCTTACCGAGCTCGGCCGGCCCTTCGTGCCCGACCTGATCGATCATCCGCAGCAACAATCGAACGCGAATTTCCTCAGCCAGCCCCGCAAATGCTCCCGCATCGATGGCTTCGGGCACCCTGCCCGGGCTGTGCAGTGCCAGAAACCGCTCTGCCCCGTCGACCATCAGTTCCAGCGCAGCATCGGCACGCCGGAGCCGCGTCGCCAGCCGGGTGAGGTTGCGCGAATCGAAGCCCTCGGACGCCAGCGCCGGCATCAGCGCCCGCAGTCGCGGGCGGGTGTAGCTTGGGTCGGAATTACTGGGATCGGTCGCGAAGTCGATTTTCGCTTTGGTCAGCGTAGTAACAAGCTGCGCCTTCGCGATGTGCAAAAAGGGACGCGCGAGCTGGATGCCGTCACGCTCGGTCAGCCGCGCCATGCCCGCGAGGCCGGCAATGCCGCTGCCGCGCGCCATCCGCATCAGCAGGGTCTCGGCCTGATCGTCGCGAGTATGAGCAGTCAGTACATGGAATGCTCCGACGCTGCGCGCGGCCTTGGCAAGCAGCAGATAGCGCGCATCGCGGGCCGCGGCAGGCAGTCCGGTTTTCGGCTTGGCGCCAGTCCAGCGAAGAGTGCGGTGAGGAATATCGAGAGATGCCGCGAGCCGCTTCACGTCGCGGGCCTCGCGGGCCGCTTCAGGTCGTAAACCATGGTCGATGGTCACGGCAATAAGGTCGGGGCCGCGTTTGAGCGCACGCCGCCAACGCGCGGCGAGCCACATCAGGGCGACAGAATCAGGACCGCCGGACACGGCAAGGACCAATGCTGGCGCGGACGCCCAGTCAGCGAATAGCTGTTTCGCCATCTGGGCCGAAATCGGCGACTGGTCGTCGTCGGACATGCGCGTCAGAACCGGTTGCGACCCGGCTGATTGTCCGAGTCGATCACCTAGCACTTAACGCGTTTTTGCTCGCGATCCACGCCCTGTTTCACGCCGGCCGAGGCACGGGGATATTTCCGCGTCACTTCACCGAAGGCGGCACAGGCGGCTTCCTTTTCCTTCAGCGCGGCCAGCGACTGGCCGAGCCGCAGCAGGGCATCGGGCGCCTTGGCGGAGGTGTCGTATTTCGTGGTCACGCCCAGGAATGTCTCGGCGGCATCGCGATATTTCTGGCGCTGGAAGAAGCTCTCGCCGAGCCAATACTGCGAATCCGCAATCATTGGATCGCCAGGATATTTCTGGGCGAAGTTGCGCATAGTCTCTTCGGCCAGCGCATAGTCACGACGCTGCATATAGCCGATGCCGAGATCGAACTCGTCCTTCGGGGTCGCGCCCGGCGGCAACGTCGTCAGTGCTGGCGCAGCTCCGCCCTGGGCGGCATTGCCCAGCGGGAGCGGCTCGCCGGCCCCACGACCGCCCTGTGCACCGACTGGTGCGTTTGCCGGCATCGGCTGCTGCCCGCCACCCAGCGCGCGCGGCACGCCCGGCGCATTGGGGTTCGCATTGGGATCGAACGCATCGTTACGACGGCCAGCGCGAGGAGCTGGCGCGGGATCCTGAGCAATTGGTGCAGGTGCCGCGATCTGCGGCTGTTGCTGATTGTAGCCCGGCTGCGGCGCCTGCTGCACCGGGGCGGCAGCCATATTGGGGCGGCCACCGGCAGCACCGGGAGGCGCACCGGCCGAGGCGCCGCCGGCCTGCAGCTGCCGCAGCTGATCTTCGAGCTGGCGGTTCCGGAACTGGAGCTCCTCGTTCTGGCCGGTGAGCTGCCGCAGCTGGTTCTGCAACCGCTCGATCTGCAAGCCCTGATCGGCATCGTCGTCGCCCGACTGCTGGCCGTAGCCCTGCTGACGGGGAGCCGGTTGACCGAACAACTGCGCCCAAACCGGCGAAGCCGTGACGAGCAGCATGGAGACGAGTGCAGCGCCGGCGAGCGAATGAGATCTGGATGACATTTGAGCCTGAAAGTGACCGGTTTCGCGCCCCATCGGCGCGCATCACGATGAGGATTTCAGTACGCCAAAAATGTGACTTTCGACAGCGACAAAGGCGCCCGTTGAAAACAAAAACGGCGCCTGCCCGGGGGCAGACGCCGTTCTGTTTGATATCAGACGTCGCTTACGCGCCGGCGTTCAGCACGGTGACCGCACGGCGGTTCTGCGACCAGCACGAGATGTCGTTACACACCGCGACCGGGCGTTCCTTGCCGTAGGAGATGGTGCGCATCCGGCTGGCATCGATCCCGCGCGAGGCCAGGAAGGTGCGAACCGACTGGGCACGGCGGGCGCCGAGCGCAATATTGTATTCGCGGGTGCCGCGCTCGTCCGCATGACCTTCGATGGTGAAGGAATAGCGGTTGTACTGCTGCAGCCACTGCGCCTGCTTGTCCAGGGTCGCGATCGCCTGCGGCGACAGTTCGGTCTGATCGCTCTCGAAGAACACGCGATCGCCGACATTGACGACGAAGTCCTGCTGGCTGCCCGGCGTGGCGGCATTGGCCATCGCACCATCGGCACCCAAACCGTTCTTGTTGGCGCAGGCGCCCATCGACAGCGCCACGGCCAGCACTGCAGCCAGTTTTAATCCCTGGAGGATACGCATCTGATGCTTCATTCCCGGAGCCTCCACGCTCACGCTTTACCCAACTGTCATTCGGTCTACAGGGCGTTGGTTAAGCGAACGTTCCGTCAACCTTGATGAGGTGTTGCCAAAACCGATCAAAAGCCACAGGCCGCGAAAAAGCAACGACGTGGTTAATGGTTGGCAAATGTGGCGCGACGGTGAAGGTTCTGAGAAAGCAGCTGGTTTTAGGCAGAATCCCGCTGCAGGGACTGCTGAGAAGTCAGCAATGACCGACGACGGGACTGTCGCCCCCTTCCCCCTCAGGTGCGGGGCAACACCGCGGCCTGGGCGATATGGAACTCGGATGAATGGAGATCCGGCGCCAGAGGCTCGCTCTTGCGCTCGAACAGAGCCCGCTGCTCGAAGAGACTGGAGCGGAAATGTGGGTAGCGCATGAAAATGCGTTCGCGCACCGCGGCGTAGTCGGCCGCCATCAGGCATAGCGGCTTGGTCAGCGTCGGATAGGGCCGCGGCTCGCACATCGGCGTCTGCAGGAAAACCTTGCGATAGAACGCGCGATGCTCGGCGCGCACGGTCGCCGTCCCTATATCGGCTTTGAAATAGCCGCAGGCGACATAGCCCAGCCGAACCGTCATATAGGGCAGTTCAGGAAACTTGGTGCGGTTGTTCGGGTCGGCCACGAAGCGGTTCGGGTCGACGATGATCTTCCCTTTGTCCAGCTCGGGACGCAACAGGTCTCCGAATGCATCGACGGCAGGCGTTTCCGGATTGTCCGGCGTCGCTACGCTGACGCGCAGCGAACTGGCGAGCTCGCCATCAACGAATATCCCGAAAGTCCATGAATTCGGCAAATCATCGAAACGGTCGGCGAGACGGCGATCCGCGCGAGGCTCGATGGCCCCCTCATGGAGATAGGCTCTATAGCGCAGGCTATAGATCGCCTCTTTCTCAGCTTCGGTTTCGGCAAGACGGTAGTCAACCCGGTCGAGAATATCGCTGCGCTTCGAAGCTTCAGTCGCTTGATCGGCCGAAGCCATCATTCCGTCTCCTACGCACCAACGCCATGACTACGCGAGTAAGGAAAGGTTAAAGCTTTCTTAAAAGTTGTCAAAGGTTCTGCCACAATGTGGTTAACCCTTTTGGCCTATTCGGCGTGCGAAACGAATGGAAATGGAAATTCGAGAGTGTGGCCCGCGGCTGGTCAGGCCGGCGCGCGCGTGGCCTCTACATTGGCGCCGGGCTCGATCACGCGACGTCCGTGGGACGCGTCCAGGAGCTGCCTGATCCGGGTCGCAGGCACCGGGCGGCTGAACAGATAACCCTGGGCCTCGCTGATCGTGCCGTCGGCACTGATCAGCTCAAGTTGCTCGTTGGTCTCGATGCCTTCGACGACAACCGTCATTCCCAGATCGGCACTGAGGCGCGCGACGCCGCGCAGCAGCGTCAACGGACGGTCCGTATCGATCCCTTCGAGGAATGAGCGATCGATCTTCACTTTCTGCAGCGGGAAATTGTGCAGATAGCTCAGGCTCGAATAGCCCGTACCGAAATCGTCGAGCGAAATCCGGCAACCTGCTGCGTGAAGCTGCGCGAGGGCATCGTGGGTCCACTGCGTATTACGCAGCAGGGACGATTCGGTGATCTCGATCTCGAGACGACGCGCCGGCAGCCCGGACACATCGAGGGCGTAGCGTACCTCGCTCAACACATCGCGCTGATGAAACTGCTGTGACGAGAAGTTGACGGCGACGCTGACCGCGTCCGGCCACTTCATGCATTCGATACAGGCCTTGCGCAAAATCCAGCGGCCAAGATCGACGATCAGGCCCATGTCTTCTGCGACGGGAATGATATCGACCGGCGAAACAGTGCCGCGGACAGGATGATTCCAGCGCAGCAGCGCTTCGCAGGTCGAGATGCGTCCCGACTTCAGATTGACCAGCGGCTGGTAGTAAATCTCGAATTCTTCATTGGCGAGCGCCTGGCGCAGATCCAGTTCGAGCACGCGGCGCGCCTCGACCGTCTGGGCCATCTCGTCGCGGAAGAAGCAGAAGGTGCCACGGCCTGAGGCCTTCGCACGATACAACGCCATATCGGCGTTCTTCAAAAGGTTGTCAGCGCTGACATCGGGTTCCGTCAAGGCGATGCCGACGCTGGCGCCGATCTCGACCTGATGATTGTCGACCTCGTAGCGCTCACTAAGCCGTTCGACGATGCGACGCGCCAGATCGGCTGCATCATGATTTGTCTTGATGGCACGTTGGAACACGACAAATTCGTCACCGCCAAAACGGGCCACGAAGTCGTCCGCGCGCAACATTTCGCGCAGCCGATCGGCGACCATGCACAACAGCTGATCGCCGCATGGATGACCAAGCGTATCGTTGACCTGCTTGAACTGATCCAGATCAACGAACAGCAGGGCCGACAGCGTGGATTGGTCCGAGCTCTTCAGCATGCGGCCGATTTCGTTCCGGAAACTGACCCGGTTCGGCAGCCCCGTCAATTCGTCGAAACGCGCCATGTGGCTGATACGCGCTTCGGAATTGCGGCGCTCGGTAATGTCTTCAAGCAGAACGACCGTGCCGCCGCCGACCATCGGCTGAAACTTCCACGACAATGCGCGTTCGCTCTCGTGGGCATGATCAAGGGTCGTGATTTCGGCGGCCTTCGAGCTTTCAATCTCGGTGATGATGGTCATCGCGCTGGCCGACGACACCGTCCCCGCATTGACGCAGAGCGAGACGACTTCGCGCGCAGTCACGCCGCGTTGCACGAGATCCTCTGAAATCTCCATCATCGCGGTAAAGCGATTGTTGAGCACCGCCAACCGACCATCGGCGCCGAACATGCACAGGCCGTTGGGCATGTTGTTCAGCGCCGTATCGAACTGGCCGGCGATGGAGCCGACCCGCTCGGTGGCCAGCAGCGCCTTGACGTAGACGTCATGTAGACGAAGCGTGATCCGGCGCAGGCCGACAAAGAACAGGACGTTCAGAAACGCAAAGCCGATATAGTAGAAGTCACCGTGGATAATCAGCGCCAGCGCCATCGGACCGCACGCCAGCAGCACCTGCAACTGCGCGATCTTCGGACGGCCATAGGTTCGGCCGGCGCCGGCCGCGATATAGGCGACGGTCACTGCCGTACCCAGCATATGCGCGACCGGATCATCGCTGCCAAGCAAAACAACCCAACACCACAGGCCCAACGCGGCTGCATAGAGCGAGCCGCCAACCATGTAATTGAATTCCCAGCGGATCGCCTCGTCGGGCGTCAGCGCGGTCTCGCGCTTTTCATAGCGGCTAAGCTGAAGGGCCCGCAAAGCGCCAATGACGATGATCAGGGCGGCGCATGGCCACAGCAAAGGGTTGCCGGTCTTCACCGCAGTCATGACTGCGCCGGTCCCGGCGCAGACCGCACCGGCCAGCATCGGAATCGGATTTTCGAACAAGGAATCGACGAGCGCCGTGTAGATCGACGGCGACATCGATTTGCTGTTCGTCCGGTTGTGGTCGGCGAGCTGCATCGGGCGTAAATGCGTCCTGTTCAGGCGCACATTGGTACCGGGTCCTGATGAAGTCTTTCTGAGGGAACATCGTTAGCGAACTGTTTACGCATTCGCATAAACAGCAAATCTGCTCGTGATTTCAGCGCGGTGGGCAAAGTTTGCCGGGAATAGCCGGTAATCCGCCCGTCGCCGCCAATCGTTTGTTTACGATAGCAACGGCGACCAGGCCGGGTCGGACGCGAAGCCGGGCGTCGGGACCTTGAGTTCGTTACGACCCGAAACGTCGACCGTAAACAGGGACGGGCCCCCGCCCGTATCGCGGAAGAACATGATCACGCGGCCATTGGGCGCGAAGGTGGGACCCTCATTATGATAGCCGGACGTCAGCAGCCGTTCGCCGGACCCGTCGGGCTTCATGATGCCGATCGAGAACTGCCCGCCGCCCTGCTTGGTGAAGGCGATATAGTCGCCGCGCGGCGACCAGACCGGGGTCGAATAGCTGCCTTCGCCGAACGAGATGCGCTGGGCACCGCCGCCGGTGGCCGCCATCGTATAGATCTGCGGTTTGCCGCCGCGATCGGATTCGAAACAAATCCGTGCCCCGTCCGGCGAATAGGACGGCGAGGTATCGATCGCCGGCGTATCAGTCAGGCGCGTCGTCGACTTCGACCGCAGATCCATGACGAACAGGTTCGAATTGCCGCCCTGCTGCAGGCTCATGATGACACGCTGGCCATCCGGCGAGAAGCGCGGCGAGAACGACATGCCCGGGAAGTTGCCGACGACCTCGCGCTGACCCGTCTCGATGTTGAAGAGATAGACCTTGGGATCACCCTGGCCGAATTCCATATAGGTAATCTCTTGCGTGGACGGCGAGAACCGCGGTGTCAGCACCAGATCCGCCCCGCGCGTCAGGTAACGCACATTGGCACCATCCTGATCCATCAGGGCCAGTCGCTTGACGCGGCGCTCCTTGGAGCCCGTTTCGTCAACGAAGACCACGCGGCTATCGAAATAGCCTTTCTCGCCGGTCAGGCGCTCATAGATCTGGTCGGAAATGATGTGGGCGATACGACGCCAGTATTCCGGCGAGGTGAAATATTGCTGGCCAGCCAATTGCTGACCGGTGGCGACGTCCCACAGCCGGAATTCGGCCTTCAGGCGACCATCGCCCTGTCGGGTCATGCGGCCAGTGACCAGCGCCTGCGCATTGACGGTCTTCCAGTTCACGAAGTTCGGCGGCGCGTCAATATTGATGGCCTTCTCGACGAAGGCCGCCGGATCGATCGGCGCGAACAGGCCGCTGCGCTTCAGATTGTTGGTGATGACCTGG
Organism: Tardiphaga sp. 862_B3_N4_1; assembly: GCF_051811085.1. NCBI lineage: Bacteria > Pseudomonadati > Pseudomonadota > Alphaproteobacteria > Hyphomicrobiales > Nitrobacteraceae > Tardiphaga > Tardiphaga sp. 862_B3_N4_1. The sequence continues at coordinate 2,784,432 of NZ_JBPWQB010000002.1, read as the reverse complement.
GAGACGCCGACGCTGACTTCGTTATCCGCACCGGTGCCGGCGGAGAAGTTCGGGATCGCGATCGGCAGCGGCGCGACATTGCCTTCCGTGATCTGCACGCGCGCCTGCCCGAAGGCGGTTCGCGCGCTGGTGCCCATCAGCAGACCGGTCGCCGCCATTCCTGTGATGATCTGTCGGCGACTTGGGCGAAACAACATCGGGGGCAATCCATTCTTGTCGGTCATTATTGCGGGCTTTGCTCGGTATTCGTGATCGTCACCAGGAGTGACGTGCTCATGACCGTCGTTCGGTGAAAACGGGTTCGAAAAACTTCCACTCGTCAAAAAACGCCGTAGGCAGTTTATACGGCGCGCATTCTATGATCGCACGCAGTGCGCTCTCCTGATAGACGCGGAAATACGGCGTCGATGGATTGCTGATGGCAACCGGCGTCGTTTCCAACGACCCGTCACGCCTCAGCTTGACGCTGAAAATCGACTCGGTCATCTGCGCTTCGATGCCGCCATAGGGCTTCTTCCAGCAGCGCTCGACCTGCGACTTGAACATTGCGCCCCAGGTGGCGACGTTGTTGCTCGCATTGCCTTTCGCCAAACCCAGAGCCTCGTTCGGATTGAGGTCGGACCCCGTCACCGAATTCCGGGTCGGATCGCGCTTGTCGATCAGCGCCGCGATCTTTGACTGATCGAACACGCGCTCGGCCTTCTTGGCCTCTGCTGCCTTGGCCTGTGCTTCGGCCTTGGCTTTCGCTTCGGCGTCAGCCTTGGCTTTGGCCTCAGCCTTCGCTTTGGCTTCTGCTTTAGCCTTGGCTTGCGCCTCGGCCTTCGCCTTGGCTTCTGTCTGCGCCTTGGCGTCAGCCTCGGCCTTCGCTTCAGCCTCTGCCTTGGCGTCAGCCACCGCCGCCGCTTTGGCTTCTGCCTTTGCCTTGGCATCGGCCGCGGCTTTCGCTGCAGCCTCGGCTTTTGCCGCAGCCTCCGCCTTCGCTGCTTCGGCCGCCGCTTTCTCGTCAGTCTTCGGCTGTTCCTTCGGCGCCGTCTCGGTGATCACCGGCGGCTTCTTGTCGTCGATCTTGCCGACGGTATCCTCGACCGGCGGCTTGGCCTCGGCGACCTTCTCCACCTTCGGCTTCGGATTTTCCTTCTTGCCGGTCTTTTGACCGACCATGGACTGGCTTTCGACGCTGATGTCGACCCCGACGGAATCCTCCGGCATCACTTCCAATGCCTTGGAAGAGAACGTGAGAAGTCCCCACCCGATCACGATGACGTGCAGGGCTACCGATGCGATGAGTGTCTTGTCGACCTTCACGATCAGATTTCCAATCCTGCTCCTGCCCAGATCAACCGGCTGTTCCACGAGCTTACGTCCCCTGCTCCGGCAGGATCACGATATTGGCCTTGAATCCGGCAGAGCGAACAGTGCCGAGCAATTTCATCATGTCCGTGTAACAGACGTCCTTGTCACCACGGAGAAACACGGTGTTGTCTGTCTCCGAACGCGTCGCCCGGATCGCCTTGATCTTGGCGTCGAGCTCACTCACCGGCACCAGGGCGTCGCCGACATACATTTCGACTGCCGAATTACAGCCACCGCCGGTTCGCTTCACCGACACGGTGAGTGGCGGAGCATTCTGCGATATCGACTTGCCGCCGCTTGCGATCGGCAGGTCGATATCGATGGTCGAGGTCATCAGCGGCGCCGACACCATGAAGATGATCATCAACACGAGCATGACGTCGACCATCGGGGTGACGTTGATCTCGGCCATGACGGCAGCACGCCGGCGCCCGCGCCGACCTCCGCTACCACCGCCCGAGCCCATATTCATCCCCATGACAGGGTGCTCACTTCAAGGTTCAATTCGTCACCCATCAGACGCGCTCGTCGATCTGGCGCGACAGGATCGCTGAAAACTCGTCGGCAAACCCCTCCAGGCGCTGGGCCTGTTTGTTCACTTCTGACGTGAATTTGTTGTAGAAAATAGTCGCCGGGATGGCGGCGATAAGGCCGATGGCCGTGGCAAACAGCGCTTCGGCGATACCAGGTGCGACCACGGCGAGCGACGTGTTCTTCGAGGCGGCAATCGCCTGGAAGCTCGACATGATGCCCCAGACGGTGCCGAACAGGCCGACGAAGGGGCCGGCCGAACCGACGGTCGCCAGCACCAGAAGGCGGCGCTCGAGGCGCTCGACCTCGCGGGCGATGGAGACGTTCATCACCTTGTCGATGCGCATCTGCAAGCCGGTGAAGGAGCGCGCCTGGCTTTCGAAAGACCGCTTCCACTCGCGCATCGCCGCGACGAAACACGCCGCCATCGACTGCGTCGGCTTGGCGGACAGCGCGCGGTACAGATCCTCGATGGACTCGCCGGACCAGAAGGCCTGCTCGAACCGGTCCATGGCGCGGCGTGTGCGCGCATACAGGAACATCTTGTCGATCGCGATCGCCCAGACCCACACCGAACAGCCCAGCAGTCCCAGCATGACCGCTTTCACGATCCAGTGGGCCTGCAGGAACAGCGCGATCAGCGAAACGTCGGATGAAGCCAGCGGCAGGGCTGACTGCGCCACATCGGCCGGATTCATGAACGGTATCCTCTCAACGCAAAAATCCTCAATTTGCCAGCGACTTGCTCATCGCTGGTGCCGCGGCCACGCATCGCGCGCGGCGCGGAACGCCAGTGCAATGTTCTTGTTGTGTCGCATGGAGGGCTTGTCCGAAGCCGAGCCCTAAATTCCCTGCCAACATGTCAAAACAAGGGCTTGCACGCGTTTCTGCGGCTTTTACCAGACGCCAGTCATGGTTAATGCGGAGTTACCAAAGCGTGTTTTGGCCGAGAAATGAAGCGGTATTCGCTTGTTCGTGAAGGGCCCGTGACAAAGCAAAACCGCCCGTCTGAATGATCAGACGGGCGGTTTTGTCGGCATCGGGCGAAGGGGGCGCTACCGCCTGACGCCTATCAGTTTGGGGCTGTTAGCCCTGCGGCTGATTGTTATCCGATGGCGGGGTCGGCTTTGGACGGTGTTGCGCCATGAACTGGTCGAACTCTTCCTTGTCCTTGGCGTGACGCAGACGATCGAGGAAGTTCTTGAATTCGTGCTGTTCTTCCTCGAGGCGGCGCAGGGTTTCGACGCGATATTCGTCGAAGGCGCGGTTGCCCGAGGTCGGCGGGCCGAAGCCGAAGCCCGATCCGAAGCCTGAGCGCTCCATGCGGTTGCGCATGCGCTCCATCTTGTACTGCATCCGCTCCATCTTGTTCTCGAAACGGCCGTTACGATCCCAGCAACCCATTTTTCTGCTCCCGAGTGTGAAGAAGAGAAGTGCGAGGCCAACCGGCCACCAGATGATAAAACCGAGCACGATCAATACGATGTGCCATGGTGAGCGCATCTGGTAGGACACCCGATCATCGGCGGGTGGACCCCATCGATTGTAATCTGCAGCGTTGGCCATTTTCCTCTCCATCAGCGGCACCATGCCGCTTGTGAATGTAAATAACATTTACATACCTAGCTCACAGCCGGATTTTGTCAAGACGACCGCAAGGGGAGCGCCGCGAATTATTTTGGGGCGGTTCCCCAAGGACCCGATTTGGGCGCTGTAGATGTGTCGGACTTGTGGACGTTTTGGTCGGTTGGAAAGCCCAGTCCGCGCAAATAAATCAGCGCACCGGCCTCCAGCAGGTCGTCCGGCGACATCGGCAATTTGCGCCGCGCGGCATCGCCGCGGCCGAACAGCGAGGCCACGCCATGCGCCAGCGACCAGATATGCAGCGCCATCATCATCGCCGGCGGACGCGTCACACCGGGCGGCGTCAAGGCGGCCAAACGTTCTGCCGCCGCACGGATCACACCGAAGGCACGTTCTCCCGCCGCGGCCAGTTCAGGACTGGAATCTACGGGGATTCCGGATTCGAACATCGCCGAATAGAAGGCCGGTTCAGTGCGGGCGAAAGCGAGATACGCCTTGCCGATCCGCTCGAAGGCCGTGACCGTATTCGGCCGGCCATCGTCCCACGCCGCCGTCAGCACCAGCTCGAACTGCTCGAAGCCACGCTGCGCGATGCTGGCGAGGAGGTCGTCGCGATCGCGGAAATGGCGATAGGGCGCGGCCGCGCTGACGCCGGCCGTGCGCGCGGCATCGGCGAAGGTGAAGCCCGCAGGCCCCTTCTCCGCAATCAGCCCCAGCGCTGCCTGCAGCAGGGCCTCCTTCAGATTTCCGTGGTGATAACCGCGCTCGCCGCGGCTGTCTTTGCGCCAGCTCATGTGAAGGGCTTTAACATGAGCCGGGCCAAAAGGTCACACCAAAACGGTGTGACCGGCGCAAATTCCCTCAACAAATCAACGCCCGCCGCATGCGGAAATCCTGCGGCAGGCATGCGGCCGTGTTGCGACACGACCGTTTCATCCCCGTCGCAGTGATTTTGCCTCAGCCGAGCCGCTTTGCGGTGGTCTGCATTTCCTCAAATCCCGAGGCGACGGCCTGCACGTCCTCCGGATAATCGGCCATTTCCTGCACCTGGCGGATCTCGATCACCTCGTTGGGCGTCGCCGGGCAGCGACTGGCCCAGGCGATGGCCTCATCGCGCGAGGCGACGTCGATCATCCAGTAGCCGCCGAGCACTTCCTTGGATTCCGCAAACGGCCCGTCGGTCACCACCGGCTTGCCGGATGGAAAGGACACCCGCGCGCCCATCGATGGCGGGTGCAGTCCATCGCAGGTGATCAGCACACCGGCATCCATCAGCGCCTTGTTATAGGCCATCATCGCGGCGACGCGCTCGACATCCTCCGGCACGGTGCCCGGCGCCGCAGTCTCATAGCCGCCGGGGATCATCAGCATCATGAATCGCATGGTCACTATCCCTATTGATCTCTTTGCTTATTTCTTCGCGGCTTGCGCGCGCAGACGCTCTTCCTTCTCGCGCAATTCGGGCGTGAGGGCGTCGCCGAAATCCTCGGCCGCAAACACCTGACGGATCTCGATCTCGTCGCCGGCCGCAAACGGCGCGCGCTTCATCCACGCGATCGCCTCGTCCTTCGAGGCGACGTCGATCAGCCAGAAGCCCGCTATCAGATCGCGCGTCACATCGAACGGCCCCTGCTTCACCACTGGCTCACTGCCGGTAAAAGCGATGCGCGCGCCCTTTGAGGTCGGATGCAGCCCCTCGCCGGCCTGCATCACGCCGGCATTGCACATCTCTTCATTGAACTTGCCCATCGCGGTCAGCAGTTCCGTCGTCGGCATCACGCCGGCTTCGGTGTCCTTGTTCGCATGCACAATCACCATGAAACGCATCGGTCTCTCTCCGTTGGAAGGTTCGACTGCAAATATGACGATTGGCTCTTTGCCTGACCGACATGACCGGTGAAATTATTTCAGACGTCATGACCAATGGATTTTTTCCTTCAACCATGGTCAGCGGCAATCCCGCTGCGAAGTTGGGCTATGCCGCTGCCCAATCGGCCTGGTCCAGGCTTCTACAATTACAGGATCAAAACTGGCCGCCCGTGTGGCTCTCCCGGAAACGCAATTATCGCTCAACAGCATTTCGAATGATCGACTAGCGCGACGCCCGATCATCTTTCAGCGCATCTGCGAATTCGGTCACGATTGCCTTTATCAGGCGGCCGCTGAATCTATCCTTTTGCCACAGCGCCGTCATTTCGACAGGAGATGGCTCCCAACCTGTCAGGACGCGGACAAGCGCACCGGATGTCAGTGCGGCTTCAACCAAAAAGAATGGCAGGTTGGCAATCCCGAGGCCCGCAATTGCGGCGTCCACCAATATCGTCTGCCGGTTGGCCGCAAAGCTGATTTTGGGATGGATAGTCGCGGTCACGCCTTTGTCGTTTCGCAGATCCCATTCGACCAGATCGCGACGGATCGCAAGCGCGGGAATTTCCCTGAGGTCCTGCGGCTCGTTCAAACCGGGGTGTGCCGATAAAAAGCCCGGACTCGCGACCAGCACTCTCGGCAAGGTGGCAATTCTCCTGAAGATGAGTTCGGAGTCCGCGACCGGCCCCATCCGAACCACCAGATCATATCCTTCCTCAATCAGCGACACTCTGCGATCGGCAAGCGTTATCTCAATCGTGACATCGGGATGTCTGACTCCGAACCGGATCAACGCAGGCGCAAGCACTGCAGTGGCGATATCGGGCGGCAAGGAAAGACGAATGTTGCCCGACAGGGCTGCGCGCTCGTCCTGAACCTCGGCTACGGCCTCTTCAGCGAGCGAGAAGGCCGCACGGCTTCGTTCGAAAAGTTGCTGCCCCTGCTCTGTGAGCACGACGCCCTTTTTCGTCCGCCGGACGAGTCGGACGTTCAAGGTATTTTCCAGCACCGACAGTCGCCGGGACAGCGTCGCTTTCGGAATGCCCGTCGCACGCTCGGCCGCCGCGAGCCCTCCCGCCTGGACGATGCGGGTGAATAGCGCAAGGCCGTCGAAATCTCCGAAGACTGTCATGTTCCATTTATGAAACATGATGAGGTCATTTTTCAAGTCTGCCGCGGGCTTTGTTTCATTTCTACACTTATGGACGAGCAATGACGCTCTTTGAGCCAAACGAGGTCAGATCATGCCCAATTACTTCACCCCGGAAAATTCCGCGCTTCTGCTTATCGATCATCAGATCGGCACGATGCAGTTGATCAAGAACATCGACGTCGCCCGGGCCAAGCGCATGTCGCTGGCACTGGCGAAAACAGCGAGCATCCTGAACATTCCGACCGTCCTGACGTCGAGCCAGGAAGATCGCCTGCAGGGGCCGCTGTTGCCGGAGCTGCAGGAGATCCTGCCAGACGCCTTCAAAGCGCGTGTCAAGCGCGAAGGCATCGTCAATGCCTGGACCGACGTCAACTTCAAGGCGGCGGTGGAAGCGACGGGACGAAAGAATCTGATCATGGCCGGTGTCACGACCGACGTCTGCCTCGTCTTCCCAGCGATCGATGCGGTGACCGAAGGCTACAGCGTCCAAGCGGTCATGGATGCTTCGGGGTCTCCATTCGAGCTCTCCGAGGATATGTCCCGCCGGCGCATGCAGGATGCTGGCGTTGTTTTAACAGCGACCAACACGATGATCGCCGAGCTCGCTCAGAACTGGGGAACGCCCAATGGGCAAAAACTCATCCAGTTGCTGTTCACCGAAGTGCTTCCGCCGATCAATCCGTAACGCCGTCGCGCCCGCCGAAGCTGGAGCCTCATTGGTTCTGATTGAAGCAGAACCGGGCTCCAGCTTTTTGTTTGACGCGTTTTCTTGACGCGAACCGGCATCCACTTCGCTCGAAAACGCGATAAGGAGAAAAAACATGACCTCAGTACCAACCATCGAAGGGATCGGCGTCGTCTCGCCCGAAAGCCATCAGGTGCGGTCGCAAGGGCCATTCCAGTTGCGTCGAATCCATCCCGGCATCTCTCTGGGACAGCCAAATGACGCAGGCTTCGGCGGGCTTGGCGTTATCGACCACGCCCGGCTGCAACCCGGCCTCGTCGTGAGGATGCACGAGCATCGCAATGACGAGATCATAAGCTACATGCGCGCAGGCCGCATGCAGCACACCGACTCCGCCGGAAAGAGCGAACTTATATCGCCCGACCGGTTGATGGTGATGAACGCAGGCCGCGGCTTTCATCACGAAGAGCGAGTTGTCGGAGACGACCAGATCGAAATGCTGCAGATTTTCGTTCGGCCTGAGGCCGCAGACGAAGAGCCGATCGTTCAATTTGTTGAACTCGATAAAATCAAGCGCAACGATCAATGGCGGTTGCTGACCGGACCGAAAGGATCGGGCGCGCCGACCTTCGTACGTCAGGCCATCTATTTGTACGATACCCATCTATCGGCAGGTCGAAGTATCGACCTCCCGTCCAAACCCGGGTTTGATCGTTGGCTATATGTTTTTCAGGGCAGAATATCTGCGGGACAGCACGACGTCGGAACGCACACCGCGCTGATGCTTGCCGCGGATCAGGCCGAGATGAATGTTACCGCTGTCCAGGAAACGGACCTCGTTGTTTTCCTCGTTGATCGGAGCGCTAAGTTCTCGCGTGGAGGAACTATCAGTGGCTGATCCGAATGGATGGTTCGGATCTTATCCGCACTCGTATGATTACGCCCTTACGACGCCTGCTTCTGAAACACCCCGTTCTTGTAACTCGCGCCGAAATACACATCGATCGACCGGATGAGATCGCCCTCGAAGCCGAAGACTTCGGTGTTGCGAAAGCTCTTGCCGTCTTTGGCGACGCAACGATAGGTCACGAAAGCCGTATCGCCATCGACGGCGATACGCTCGAGATCATGCTGCGCGATCCAGTCGGCGACACGCCAGCAGCGGGCGAAATAGGTAGGCTTGTCGATCCCGTCATCGAACGGGCTCGTAAAGGTGAAGTCGTCCGTGAACGCATCTTCGACGGCCCCGCGGTCATTGCGCAGATAGGCTGCAAACAGGTCTCGAATGATCCCCGCCTTGTCGGCACTCATGATGCTCACTCCTCCGGAAACATGTGCGCGTACGGCTCCGCCTCCTTCACCACCCGCGCGAATGATGGACGCGCCAGCAACCGGCCGAGATAGGCCGAGACGTTGCGATGTGCGTCTCCGAACGGATGCACCTTGTTCGCGTAGTACAACGCCGGAGCCGCGGCGCAGTCGGCGAGCGTGAACGCTGCGCCCATCGCCCACGCGTTCGTCGCCATCTGCTTGTCGATCATGCCGTAGGATGTGGTGAGCAACGCACGCGCCATGGCCACACCATGCGGATCCTTCTTGTCGGCCGGCACCAGACGGTCGCCGACGATCTTCTGCGTCGGCGTGTGCACGTAGAGATCATAGAAGCGGTCGCGTAACCGCATCTGCAGGCCGGCGTCGCCATCGGGGATGAAACGCGTGCGGCCGGGAAAATGCCGGTCGAGAAACTCGATGACGATGGAGGACTCCGGCACGATCGCGCCGCGCTCATCATCTTCCAGCACGGGGAATTTGCCGATCGGCCACAGTTTCAACAGCGCCGCGCGCTCGGCTTCGTCGCCGAGATTGACCATATGCGGCGTAAACGGCGTGTCGTTCTCGTACAGCGCGACCAGCGTCTTCCAGCAATAAGACGACAGCGGATGGAAATGCAGTGTGAGGGACAAGGGAACCTCCTGTCGGGATGGATGAAATACATCGCCGCTGCATGAGCCTGGCGAATGACGTCGACCAAGGACGAATGAGCTCTACGCGTTCCGACAAGTATCGGCCCATTTTCGCGACAGGGGAGCCAAAATCCTTCCATGCGGGCCTTGGACATATTCAGAGCTCGAAAAGTAGAACGATACTAAGCTGGCAACCTGTGGAAATGGCCATTTGCCGTTCACACCGCTTCACGCGCGCGTTACCGACTTAGCTGAAAATTAGCTAAGGAGCGTAAGCGTGGCCATTTCCCAAACCTCACAGCGACTCTTCGGAGCGTCTATCGCAGTTCTTATGACCTTCGCGATCGAAGCTCCGGCGCAGGCGCAGAGCCAGCTTCCGCCCGTCGTTGTCGAGCAGGCCAAACCTCGTGCCACGCCGGCAGGTCCGCAGCGGTCGCGGGCGGCGCGCTCCGCCGCCAGCCGTCGAACTGCAGCGCGGGGGCCGACGGCGCCGGCCGCGACCGCCGCTCCGGCTGCTGCAGCTTTCGAATCCGGCACGGGTCCGGTCCAGGGCTACCTCGCCGGGCAGAGCACCACCGGCATGAAGACCGACACGCCGCTGCGCGAGACGCCGCAGTCGATCACGGTGGTCACGACCGATCGCATGGCCGATCAGGGCGCGACGAGTGTTCAGGATGCCCTGCGCTATATCCCGGGCGTCTTCGCCGACGCCTACGGTGTGGACTCACGCGGCGACTATCCGCGCATCCGTGGTCAGGACCCCAATATCTATCTCGACGGTACGCGCGCGGCGGACGCCTATCGGTTCAACGAATGGCGGCCCGATCCCTATACGGCCGAGCGCATCGAGGTGATGCGCGGACCGGCGTCCGTACTGTACGGCGACACGTCCACGGCGGGCCTGATCAACCTGATCTCGAAGCGCCCGCAGGCGGAAGCGGCGAGCGAGATCGGCGTTCAATTTGGCAGCTTCAACCGCAAGCAGGTGCAGATCGATACGACCGGCAAGCTGACCAAGGATGGCGAGTGGTTGTATCGCTTCGTCGGCGTCTTCCGCGACAGCAACATGCAGACCGACTTCACCAAGGACGACCGCATCGTGCTGGCACCGTCGCTGACCTGGCGGCCGACCAACAACACCAGCTGGACTGTGCTCGGCACCTATCAGAAGGACACGAGCGGCAGCTCTACGGCGTTCCTGCCGCATGAAGGCACGCTGTTCGCGGGGCCGAACGGCTTCATTCCGGTGAATCGCTTCGCGAGCTATCCCGGCTACGACAAATACCAGACCGAGACCGGTGCTTTCAGCAGCCTGTTCGAACACAGCTTCAACGATGCCGTGAAAATCACCCAGAACCTGCGCTTCACGCATGTCGAAGGCATCTATCGGACGGCCTACCCGGATTCCTACTCAAATCCCTCGAATCCGTTTCTGGATCCCGAGCACCGAACGGTGGCGCGCTACATTTCCAGCCAGGAAGTGGCCAAGGACAGCCTGACCATGGACAACAATGTCCAGCTCAAGCTGCTGACCGGACCTGTTTCACACAAGATGCTGTTCGGCCTCGATTATCGCGACCTGAACCAGCGCACACGTTCAGGCGGTGGCTTTGATCCAACACCGTTCGATCTCTATGCTCCCGTCTACACCAGTCTTACGGCGCCTGTGTTGTCCGACACCCCCGCGGTGCGGCAAAGCCAGCTCGGCCTGTACGCGCAGGACCAGATGCGGCTCGGCCCCTGGCTCGCCACGGTCGGCGTTCGACAGGACTATGTCAGCAACCGCGTCGCAGGCAGCCCCGACGAAGACACCAAGGCCACAACGGGCCGCGTGGGCCTGATGTATGAAACGCCTGTTGGCTTCAACCCCTACGTCACCTACGCGCAGTCGTTCAATCCGATCTTCGGCGCCAATGTCTGCGCCGAGATCTGCAAGGCGCAGCGCGGCGAGATCTACGAGGTCGGTTTCAAGTACAATCCATTCCCGGGCACCGCGATCAATGGCGCTATTTTCGACACAGTTGAGAAGAACCGGCTGGCCTCAGGATCCGTGCCCGATGCAAATGGTTTCATCGCTTCGATCCAGACCGGACAGGTGCGTATCCGTGGCGTGGAGCTCGAGGTCATCACCCAGGTGACGCCCGACCTCAGACTGATTGGCAGCTACTCCTATCTCGATGCCAAGGTTGAAAGCGGCGACAATGTCGGCAAGCATGTGGAAACCGTGCCGGATCACCAGGCATCGCTGTGGGGCACCTATCGCTTGACGTCGCTGGGTCTGCGCGACGTCACCCTCGGCGGCGGCGTGCGTTATATCGGCCAGTCCTGGGACGGCACGGATACGCTCCGCACGCCGGACTACACGCTGTTCGACGCCATGATCAAATACGAGACAGGCCCTTGGCGTTTCCAGGTCAACGCCAGCAACATCACCGACAAACGGCACCTCGCCACCTGCCTCGCGCGTGGCGACTGCTTCTACGGCATCGGGCGCACAGTGTTGGGGTCAGCGACCTACCGGTTCTGAGTGGTCAGACCTGCCACAACCAGTTCGCGGCCGGGCTTGTCCCGGCCGTTGTCGTTCTCTAAACAGCCCTGAAGTGATCAAGACACAGGGCAGGACATGACCAAGGCTGACGGCAAGGAACAGATTCGCAAGGTTGCACTCGTCACCGGCGCCGCGCGCGGCATCGGCCTTGCCGTGGCCAAGCGCTTTCTTGGCGAAGGCTATCGTGTCGCGCTGCTGGATATCGAACGCGAGCTGCTCGACGCCAGCGTCAAGGCGCTGAACGATCCCGACAACACGCTGGCGCTGCATACGGATGTCTCCGACGCTGCTGCTGTCGACAAGGCCTTTGCTGCCACGCAGGCCCGCTTCGGCCGGCTCGATGCGCTGGTCAACAATGCCGGCATTGCGAATTTCAAGCCTCTGCTCGAGACGACGCTCGAGGAGTGGGAACGCATCATGGCCGTGAACCTCACCGGCCCGTTCCTGTGCACCAAGGCGGCGGCCCCCTTGATGCGCGAGCATGGCGGCGGCGCCATCGTCAACATCGCCTCGATCTCGGCGCTACGCGCGTCCACGCTGCGCGTCGCCTACGGCACCAGCAAGGCCGGCATCATTCACTTCACCAAGCAGTCCGCTGTCGAGCTCGCGCTGCTCGGCATCCGCGTCAATGCGGTGGCGCCAGGCCCGGTGGAGACGGCGATGGCCAAGGCCGTGCATACGCCGGCGATCCGCGCCGATTATCACGATGCGATCCCGCTCAATCGCTATGGCGGCGAGGACGAACTCGCGGACGCGATCTTCTTCCTGTGCAGCGACCGGTCGAGCTACATCACCGGCCAGATGCTGGCGGTCGACGGCGGTTTCGACGCCACCGGCATCGGCCTGCCGACGCTGCGGCGCGAGGGCATCAACGGCTAGCGAAGGTCCGTGCCCGGATGACGTGCAGCATCATCCGGATTGCGCGGCTGCCGATTCGATCGCGCAGCTTTGCCAACTTAGAGAGATACTAATTCCAGACTAATTGTATGACGCCCCGGACGTCTTCCGGCTGCGTCGCTGCGTGATAAGTCGCCTGCATCACTTGGTAATGGGGTGCGGGCAAATGACATTCAAATCTTCCACACATCTGGGATGGCTGGTCGGGACGGCGCTGCCGATGCTGGCGTTGATCACGACGCCATCGCAGGCTCAATCGCCGCAAGGCAGCACCGCATTGCCAGCCGTGGTGGTGGATCAACCCGTTCGCCCGGCCGCGCGTGCACGAGCGACCCGCCCATCGACCGCTCGCGCGCGTGCAACACGCCAGGCTGCGGCACGCAACAATGCGCCGGTTGCGGCCGTCGCCGCGGCTCCCTGGGTTCGCGCGGAAACCGCCACCGGCCCGGTGCAGGGCTATCTCGCCAATCGCGGCATGGGCGGCACCAAGACCGACACGCCACTCCGCGAGACGCCGCAGTCGATCTCGGTCGTGACTGCCGATCGCATCACCGACCAGGGCGGCCTATCTGTCCAGGAAACCCTGCGCTATGTGCCCGGCGTGACCGCCGATCCGTTCGGCGGCGATGCCCGCGGCGACTACACGTTGATCCGCGGCCAGGAGCCGAGCCGCTATCTCGACGGCATGCAGGGCTCGCGGCTCAGTCAGGTACTGGAATGGCGCCGCGATCCCTACGCGCTGGAGCGCATCGAGGTGCTGCGCGGGCCATCGTCCGTGCTATATGGCGGCTCGTCCACCGGCGGCGTGCTCAACGAAGTATCGAAGCGCCCGCAGGCCGAATCCCGTAACGAGATCGGCGTGCAGTATGGTTCCTTCGACCGCAAACAATTGCAGATGGACTCCACCGGCAAGCTGACCAAGGATGGCGAGTGGCTGTATCGCTTCGTCGGCGTGCTACGCGACTCCAACTCGCAGGTCGACTACGTGCCGAACGACCGCATCCTGCTGGCGCCGTCGCTGACCTGGCGCCCGACCAATGATATCTCCTGGACCGTGCTCGGCAACTACCAGAAGGACAGTTCCAGCTCGTTCAGCGCCTTCCTGCCCATCGAAGGCGTGCTGAAGCCCGGCCCCAACGGCTATATTCCGGTCAACCGCTTCGCCGGCGAACCGAATTACGATCGCTACAACATCACCACCGGCGGCGTCACCAGCCTCTACGAGCAGAGCTTCGGCGATATGCTGAAGATCAAGCAAAGCTTCCGCTACAGCCACACCGACGGCGATTACGCCATCATGTATCCGGACCTGTATTCCAACCCGACCAACCCATTCCTCGACGCCGGCCGGCGTACCGTGCAGCGGATCTATTATGCCCGTCAGGCCGCGAAGGACGCCTTCACCTCCGACAGCAATGCCGAAATCAAGCTGCAGACCGGAGCGGTGTCGCACAAGGTGCTGGTGGGCATCGACTATCTCGGTCTGCACGAGAAAACCCGCAGCGGCAGCGGCCTCGATCCGCGGCCGTTCGACCTGTATGCACCGGTCTATAGCAGTTTCTCCGCGTCGCTGACCGACGATCCCCAGGCACAGCAGGGCCAGACCGGCTTCTATGCCCAGGACCAGATGCGGCTGGGCCCGTGGCTGGCGCTGCTCGGCGTGCGGCAGGACTATGTCAGCTATAGTGTCGAGGGACTGCCCACCCAGAACGACAGGGCCACCACCGGCCGCGCCGCGCTGATGTACGAATTGCCGTTCGGCGTGACGCCCTATGTGTCCTGGGCGCAATCGTTCAACCCGGTATTCGGCGCCAACACCTGCGAAAGCGGATTCTGCAAGCCGGTGCGCGGCGAGCAGTTCGAGGTCGGTTTCAAGTACAATCCGTTCGCCGGCACCGCGATCAATGCGGCGATCTACGACACCACCGAGCGCAACAGGCTGTCCTCCGGACCCGGCGTCTTCTCGATCCAGACCGGCCAGGTGCGGATCAAGGGCCTTGAGCTGGAAGTGCTGACCAGCGTCACACCCAATCTCGACCTGATCGGCGCCTATGCCTATACGGACGCGCGGATCGAATCCGGCGACAATGCCGGCAAGCGCGTCGCCAGCGTGCCGCAGCAGCAGGCATCATTGTGGGGAAAATATCGCCTGGCATCGCTCGGCCTGCCTGAGGTCACCGTCGGCGCCGGCGTGCGTTACATCGGCGAATCCTGGGACGGCATCGACCTGCTGCGCACGCCCGACTACACGCTGTTCGACGCCATGGTGCGCTGGGACAACGGCCCGTGGCGGCTGCAGTTCAATGCGACCAATATTGCCGACACCCGCAACATCGCCACCTGTCTGTCATTCGGCGACTGCTTCTACGGCATGGGCCGCACGCTGCTGAGCACCGCGACGTATCGGTTCTGAGACCTGGCACCCGCTTCGCTCGAAAACGCTCTAGAGAACGCGGAGCCCCAGCATAAAAAAGGCCAGCGCGCCGGTGGATGCCGCCGTGCGCACGTGGTTCCAGCCGGTCCAGACCGACAGATAGCGCGTCCACAGACTTGCAGTCTCGGCGCTGTCGGCGGGTGCGGCAGCGAGCGCGTCGTTCAGCGGCACGTTGAAGACAACGGTGACGAGGAAGGTACCGACGGTATAGAGCAGTGCACCCGTGACGAGATAGGGTGACGCCGGATGCGACCAGTTCAGCACCGCGATCACAGCGATGACGACGCAGAGCAGCACCGTGCCCATGAAAGCGGTGAGGAACAGCGGGCTGAGAATCGTGCTGTTGATCGACTGCATCGCGGCAATACCGGCCGGTGCCGGCAACTTGCCGAGCGCGGTCATCACCGTGACCGAGAATACGAAGAACAGCCCGGCCATCAGGCCGGAGCCTATCGCTGCCGCAAATGTCAGGCCGAACGACATTCGTCCCATCCTCACCTCGACCCCGTCGGCGCGCAGCCTAGCAGTTTTACTACTCCGCAAGCTGCGGCGAAAGTTCGCGCGGGCGTAGCGTGGCGATACTGACGGCAAGCGCACCAACTGCCGTGCAGGCGATGGTCGCCACCATCGGCAGCGAGGTGCCATCGAAGAACAGGCCGGACACGCCGATCATCAGACCACCGGTGACCATCTGCAGCGTACCGCCCAGGGCGGAGGCGATGCCGGCGATGGGGCCGTGGTTCTCCAGCGACAGCACCATGGTCGACGGGATCACCAGACCGAGGAAGGCGAAGGACACGAACAGCAGCGGGATCAGCACGGCAAGGCTGGTGAAGCCGGCCAGTGTCAGCGCCAGCAGCACGACTGCGAAAAACGCATAGGCCGACACCGCCGCCATCACCACGCGGCCCATGCCGAAGCGGCCACCGAGATAGCCCGCGAATTGCGAGGCGCCGATGAAGCCGATGGCATTGACCGAGAAGGCCAGGCTGTATTGCGTCGGCGTCAGGCCGTAGTGCCCGATATAGACAAAGGACGATGTCGCAAGGAACGCAAAGAAGCTCGCCATGCCGAGGCCACCGATGAAGGTGAGCCCGAGGAAGTGCCAGTCGCGCAAAAGCTCGCCGAAGCTGCCGAGCACATTGCGCACACTGCCCGAGATGCGCTCATGCGCGGGGCGCGTCTCCGGCAGCAGCGAGGCCACCAGCACAAGAGCAATGACGGCTGCGATGGTCGTTGCGACGAACACCGCACGCCAGCCGAACGGCACGATCAACGCGCTGCCGCCGAGCGGCGCGAGAATCGGCGATACCGAGAATACCAGCATCACCAGCGCCATCAGTTTCGTCGCCTCAGGGCCGGTGTGCAGATCGCGAATGATGGCGCGCGGGATCACGCCCATGGCGGCGGCGCCGAGACCCTGGACAAAGCGGAACGCGATCAGCCACGCCACACCCGGCGCCAGCGCGCAACCGATCGAGCCGGCGATGAACAGCGTCAGACCTGCATAAAGCGGCGCCTTGCGGCCATAGACGTCGGATAGCGGACCATAAGCGATCTGGCACAGGCCGAAGGCGATGAAGAACGCAATCAGCGTCATCTGCGTCGCCGAGGTCGTGGTGTGCAAATCGGCGGTGATCGCCGGCAGCGCCGGCAGATACATGTCGATGGCGAAGGGACCGACGGCGGAGAGCAGGCCGAGCACGACGGCGTTGCGGGTAAAGGCGGACATGGGATTTTCTTTTCTTGTTCAACGTGGCCGCGACGCATCTTCGATCGCTGATCGTGACACGCCGGCTGGGATGAGGAGCAAGGCACAGCCTCTCACAACACCAATGATCTGACGGGGCGCCTTGTAGCGGAAGCGAGCCCTACACGCCAATCAAGCGGTTGGCATCGTGCCCCGCCCCTCACCCGCCGCGAAGACGCGGCGACCTCTCCCCGCGCAGGCGCGGGGAGAGGTAAGAAAGCGGCGTACGCCTCACATCACTCCATCGCGCAGTTGATCATCCAGGGCGCACCGAATTTGTCGACACACATACCAAATCCCTTTGACCAGAACGTGGCGCCGAACGGCATCTTGATGGTGCCGCCCTCGGACAATGCCGCGAAGACCTTGGCGCCATCTGCAGGATCCTGGATCTGCAGACAGACCGACATGCCCTGCATCTTCTCGAAATAATCCGGCGGCGCGTCCGAGGCCATGATGACCTCGCCATCGACCGAGATCTGGCCATGCAGCACCTTCTTGGCCATCGACGGCGGCATCTGTTCCGCCGCGGGCGAGCCTTCCACATGCATGATGACGTCGATCTTGGCCCCGATTGCCTTCACATAGAAATTGAGGGCCTCTTCGCAATTGCCGTTGTAGTGAAGATAGGGATTGACCTGCATCGCTCTTTCCTCCGGTTAAAAACTCTGGTTTCGGATCGGGATCATCGCGCGCATAGCGGGATCGCGCAGGTACAGCCCACCCCATGCCATCACGCCGATGTAAAAGCCAAACAACAGATGCGTGAACAGCGGGCTGTCGACGCGCAGATGTGTCGCCATCGCGCCGCCGAGAAGCCCGGTGAGCAGAATGGCGCCGAAAACGGACGTGCGCGGGATCGCGTACAGCAATGCGCAGAGCAGCGTGAGAACGCCAAGGCCGCGCGCCTGCGCCATACTGCCACTATAGCCGAGCTGCTGCATGGTCTCGGTAACCTCCTTGATCGGCACCAGCTTGATCCCGCCATCCATCACAAGAAAGAGAATGACGAGGCCGCTGAGAATGCGGCCGATCCAGAGCGCGGTAGGGGAAACGGGCATGAAATGGTCCTGTGTTCGAATAGCTGCCGATGTCTCAAAGACGAGCGGCATCGACGCAATCCGACACCGCCATAGAAATTATTCGCGGTGTACTTTCTTCCCTCCCCCCTTGCGGGGGAGGGTGGCGCGCAGCGCCGGGAGGGGGTGCCACACACGCCATCGCTTGTGGTTACCCCCCTCCCCGGCCCTCCCCCGCAAGGGGGGAGGGAGCAGAAAGCGTCTCGCCCGTCTTTCGTTTGCGGCTACTGTTCGGCGGCTTGCTCTCCAGCATCAGCCGGTCGAGATGCATCCGGATGTGATCGGCCTCCGCCGACGTATTGGCCAGCGCGATGGCGCGGTTGAAGCTTTCCCGCGCTTCATCGTTGCGGCCGAGTTGCATCAGATATGCGCCTTGCACGCCGAAAAAGTGGAAATAGTTCGAGAGCTTTGCGGCCAATGGCGCGATCATCTCCAGCGCCGCTTCGGGACCGCGCACTTTCGAAACCGCCACCGAGCGGTTGAGCGTGATCACCGGCGACGGCTGCAGGATTTCCAGCGAGCCATAAAGCAACTCGATCTGCGCCCAGTCGGTGTCTTCCGGCTTGGCCGCGCGGGCATGCAACGCGGCAATGGCCGCCTGGATCTGATAGGCGCCGGTGCGGCGATGGCGCATCGCCTTGTCGATCAACGCCAGGCCTTCGGCGATCATCTTGCCGTTCCACAGCGTGCGGTCCTGATCGTCGAGCAACACCAGCGCGCCATTGGCATCGAAGCGCGCCGCCGAACGGGCATATTGCAGCAGCATCAACGCTGCGAGGCCCATGATCTCCGGTTCGGCCGGAAATAGCTTAAGCAGCAGCCGTCCCAGGCGGATCGCCTCCTCGCATAATGGCGCGCGCAGATCGATGCTCTCGCCTGACGCCGAATAACCCTCGTTGAAGATCAGATAGAGCATGGCGGCCACGGCAGCGAGACGCTCGCTGCGTTCCGGCGCGCCGGGCGTCTCGAACGGCACATTGGCCTTGGCGACGGCAGATTTGGCACGGGTGATGCGCTGTTCCATCGCGGCATCCGAGACGAGGAACGCGCGGGCGATCTGCTTCACCGTCAGGCCCGAGACGATCCGCAGTGCCAGCGCAATCTGCTGCGTCGCCGGGAGTTGCGGATGGCAGCAGATGAACAACAGCCGCAGGATATCGTCGCGATAATGCGAGCCATCGAGACGCTCGGCGAGTTCGCTCTCGGCATCATCCAGATCGGATATCGCGTGGTCGTCCTCCGGCAGCGGCTGCTGCTTCGCGCCACGGCGGATATCGTCGATAGCGACGTTGCGACCGACCATGATCAGCCAGGCCGCGGCATCGCGCGGCGGGCCATTTTGCGGCCAAGTCTTCAGCGCGCGCAGGCAGGCATTCTGGAACGCCTCCTCTGCTGTGTCGAGATTGCGGAAATAGCGCAGCAGCGCGCCAAGCGCCTGGGGACGCGCCGAGGTCAGCGCCGCATCGATCCAGGCGACATCGGTCATGGCTGGAACGCTCCGTGGAAGACGCCGATCGGGCGAATTTCATAGGCGCCGCCGGGATTGGCGCGGCCGAGGTCCTGCGCAATCTCCAGCGCGCCGTCGAGGTTTTCGGCCTCGACGACATAGAAGCCGAGCAACTGTTCCTTGGTTTCAGCGAAGGGGCCGTCCAGCACCACCGGCGGCTCGTCCTTGCGCAACGTTGTCGCCGCGGTGGTCGGCAGCAGTCGCGCCACGGGACCGAGCCGGCCCTGCTGCGCGAGCTTGCCGTGCACAACGGCGAGCTTCGCCATCACGGCGTCGTCTTCGTCCTTCGACCAGCCGCCGACAACGGCTTCATCATGGTAGCAGAGGATGGCGTAAAGCATGGGGTCTCCTTGGATGAAAGACGGTCGGCATCGTGCGATCCCGACAGGTTAGCGGAAATTATTGTTGGGAGCGCGGCGACGTGGAACACGTCATGCGGCGAACCGGCATAACAGGCCGACCGCCTTCTGCAGGAACGCCTCCAGCTCTGCGCGCGGAACACCGGCACGGGACCGGATCGAGAGCATATTCAGTATCGCAGACGCCATCTGCGACAGCGTGGGAACATCGATCGTCTCCGGCAATTCGCCGCGCGCGACGGCGGTCTTGAAACACCAGCCAAAGGCGTCATCGAGCTCGACAAAATTTTCGCGCATCATCGCGCCGATCTCCGGATCGGCGATAGCGTCGGACGCCACCGTCATGACAGCAAAACAGCCGCGCGGCGCGGTATCGCCTGTGGTGTAGATGTCGAGTGCCGCATCGAAGAACCGGCGCAGCCGCTCCCGGATGTCGATATCGGCCTTGAAGATCGCGATGACCCGGACGGTGTAGTCGTCGCGATAGCGCTGGTAGCTCTTGATATAGAGCGCGCGCTTGTCGCCGAAGGCGCCGTAGAGCGACGGCCGGTTCATGCCGGTCACTTCGCTGAGATCGTCGAGCGACGTCGCCGCATAACCGCCCTTGCGAAACAGCGCCAGCGCCTGACCGATCGCCACGTCGGGCTCATAGGCGCGTGGCCTGCCGCGGCGCTTCGGCTCGGTGGCCACCTCCGGCTTCGCCACGCCGACGGGCTTTTTCTTTTTTTGTACCATTTCGCATTAAATCCCTTGACCGAATTTATATTATGCGAGACGGTACGAAAATCAACCGGCGGACCGGTCGCAACAGTCCGCCATCTCAAGGAGGCTTCCATGGATCTGTATTTCTCCCCGATGGCCTGTTCGATGGCCACCCGCATCGCGCTGTATGAGGCCGAAGCCGGCGCCGATGCCCGGTTCTTCGAGGTCGATCCACTGAACAAGGAGGTGCGCAACGACGGTTCGGATTTCCGCGACGTGAATCCGCTCGGTCTGGTGCCGACGTTGCGCACCGACGATGGCGTCATCCTCACCGAGAATGCTGCGATCCTGCAGCATGTCGCCGACTGGTTTCCGCACTCCCCCATCGCCGCGGGTTCGGGCATCGACCGCAGCCGGCTGCAGCAGTGGCTGTGTTTCATCGGCACCGAGCTGCACAAGGGGCTGTTCGTCCCGTTGCTGGCCAAGAAGGCGCCCCCGGAGATGAAGGCCTATGCACTACAAAGCGGATTGTCGCGGCTGACCTATCTCGAAAACCATCTCACCGGACGCGGCTTCCTGCTCGACAGGTTCAGCGTCGCCGACGCCTATCTTGTCACGGTGCTGAACTGGACGATGGTGTTGCCGGAGATCGATCTGAACAATTGGCCGGCGATCAAGGCCTATCACAAGCGCCTGCGCGAACGCCCGAGCATCGTGCGCGCGGTTGCCGAAGAGTTCGAACTGTTCAAGGCCGAACAGGAGCGCCACAAAGCGGCGGCGTGATCAACTAATCCACCCTGGATCTAACTAGAACTCGTCATGCCCGGCGCCATGCCGGGCATCCACGTCTTGGCCGCATACAAAGACGTGGATGGCCGGGACAAGCCCGGCCATGACAGAATGTGTTGTTAGGCCACCGCGCGGCGACCGATGATGGCAAAGCGCAATCGGCTGGAGATCCAGTCGATTGCCGCCACGGCGACCAGGATCATCAGGATCAGAAACGAGACCTTCTGCCATTCCAGCACGCGGATTTGCTCGGCGAGCTGAAGACCGATACCGCCCGCACCGACAATGCCGATGATGGTGGCGGAGCGGGTGTTGGACTCGATGAAATACAGCACCTGTCCGGCGATGATAGGCAGAACCTGCGGCATCAAGCCGAAACGAATCTCGTGCATTGCGCTGCCGCCGGAGGCCCGAATGCCCTCGACCTGCTTCTTGTCGGCGGCTTCAATGGCTTCCGAAAACAATTTGCCGAAGGCGCCGAAATCCGAAATCGCGATCGCCAGCACGCCGGCAAACGGGCCGAGACCGACGACGTTGATCCAGACCAGCGCCCAGATCAGCGTATCGACGCCGCGGATCGAATCCAGAAACCGCCTGACCGGAAAGCGTAGCCATGCCGACGGAATGACATTGCGTGCCGCGAGCAGGCTGACCGGCAGCGCGAACACCGCGGCCAAAGTCGTGCCTAGCAAGGCGATCGACAGCGTCTCGCCCATCGCCTGCAGATAGGCAGGCAGCGACGAACCGGGATTCGGCGGGATCATCATCATGGTGATCCAGCCGAGTTCGCGCAGGCCGGTCCACATCCGCGCCGGCGAGAAATCGAGTTCATTGAGCCCAAAGATGAACAATGCCAGCGCCGCGACCAGGATGGCGGGCACGCCGGCGCGCGACGCCATCGGGCGGCTGAAGACATCAGGATAGCGCCCGCGCAATGCGGGGGTATTGATGTCAGGCTGCCTGTTCATGATCTGGCTTCCTTGCCGAACAGACGGCCGCGCAGCCAGCCCGTGCCGATGTCGATGATGAAGACCGTGACGATGATCATCAGCAGGATCGCACTGACGTCGGAATAGTAGAACTTTCTGACAGCAACGACGAGTTCCTGGCCGATGCCGCCGGCGCCGACGAAGCCCATCACGGAGGCACCACGCACATTGATCTCGAAGCGCAGCAGCGTGTAGCTCGCAAATCCGGCCGCGACCTGCGGCAGCACCGCAAAGCGCATGCAGTCGATCCAGCCCGCTCCGGTCGAGCGAATGCCTTCCACCGGCTTCATGTCGATATTCTCGACGATCTCGCCATAGAGCTTGCCGAGCGCCCCAACGCAGTGGATCGCAATGGCCAACACGCCGGCCATCGGGCCGAGGCCAAAGGCGATGACGAAGATCAGCGCGAACACGATATCCGGCACGGTCCGGCAGAATTCCATGAAGCGGCGCACGGCAAAGCGCAGCGGCACTGAGGGCGCAGTGTTCTCGGCCGCGAGAAAATTCAGCCCGAAGGCCAGCACGGCGCCGATCAGCGTACCGACATAGCTAATCAGCACGGTCTCGCCGAGCAGCGACAGCCACTTCTTCCAACCCCAGAACCATTCATTGACATCTGTCCAGACCCGGGTGCCGGCTTCGAGCGTGAAGATGCGATCGAAATAGCTGCCGAAGTTGCCGATCTTCTCGATGAAGGTCCTGAGATTAACCTCGGCGCCCAGCGCCGCGACGAACAGCGCTGCAAAGCAAGCCACCACAACGAACAGCGTGCGCAACCGCCGGCGTGCCACCGCCTTGCGATAGGCGTCGTTCAGCGCAGCGAGCTGCGGAGCCGGAAGAATGGAAACGGCGGCGGACATGATGTGCGGGCCTATCTGGGATCAAACACAGAAAAGGAGCCGGACCATTTCTGATCCGGCTCCCTTCAATCGTCTGGCGATCAGGACGCCTTCTTCTTGCGAAGCGCGTCCACGAACTTGATCAGGTCGATGGTCGCGTCCCAATCCTTGGTGGTCGCGGCGTGGAAGCCCTTCTTCTGGCCGTCCGACAGGCGATCAAAAGCCGCCTTGTCCTTGGTCGGTGCATCGACGAAGGCCTTGGCGATGGCGACCTTCAGCTCTTCCGGCAGGTCGGAGCTATAGGCATAGGGGCCGTTGATGATCGGGGCCGACTTGTGGATGATGCGGAAGTCTTCCTTCTTCATCGGCGTGCCGTCGGCATTCTTCAGCATGCCCTTGGTCAGCATCTGCTGCAGCGTCGAGTCGTTGTCGTTGGTCCACTGGTTGGCGGCGACATCGACGGTGCCCTGCGACAGCGCCAGTAGCGCATTTTCGTGGCTGCCGGTGAACACGACCTTGCTGAAATAGGTGTCGGCATCGGAGATGCCCATCTTGTCCAGCTCGAAGCGCGGCACGTTGTTGCCGGAGGTCGAATTCGGATCGACCAGACCGAGGTTCTTGCCCTTCAGATTATCGATGGTCTTGTAAGCGCTGTTCGCCTTGACGAAGAACACCGAGTAATAGCCCGTCGAGCCATCGATGTTGATGTCGTTGGCAAAGGCATCGGTCTTCACGCCGGTGAGGCGGGCGCGCGCGAACGAGGCCGAACCATAGCTGGCGATGTGGATGTTGCCGGAGCGCTGGCCTTCGATGACGGCTGCGTAGTCATTGGCGATGCGCAAATTGACCTTCACGCCGAGTTCTTTCGACAGATAGGCGACGAAGGGCGCCCAGCGCTCGGTGACGCCCGAGGCGTTTTCCGCCGGGATGATGGCGAAGGTCAGTTCCGGATACTTGGCCTTGTAATCCTGGGCCGAGGCCGAGGTGGCGGCGAAAGCCAGCGCCGCGGCGCTGAGCAGAATGGAGCGACGGTTGATCATGACAGTCCCTGTTTTGATCTGAGGTGAAACGTTTTTTCTTGGTAGAAGGCGCGTCTATCGCGGCGATGCCATCGTTACGATGACGTCACCGCGATACTTTCAACGCACGGCGATCACGCACTGCAATCACGCGACGGCGGCAACGCCGTATTCGGGAACGCGGGCGGGCGTCGGCATATGCGCCGATCCCATCACCTCGTCGGCTTCGAGATCGTAGAGTTCGCGGGCGATATGTTCGGTGAGCGCGGAAGGCGCGCCATCGAACACGACGCGGCCGGCGGACATCCCGATCAGGCGATCGCAATAGGTGCGCGCCAGATCGAGCGAATGCAGGTTGCACATCACGGTAATGCCGAAGTGCTTGTTGATACGCAGCAATGCATCCATGACGATGCGGGTGTTGCGCGGATCGAGCGAGGCGATCGGCTCATCGGCGAGGATAATGTCGGGCTGCTGCACCAAGGCGCGAGCGATGGCGACGCGTTGTTGCTGACCGCCGGAGAGCTGATCGGCGCGCTGCGAGGCATATTGCGCCATGTCGAACTGTTCCAGCGCCGACATCGCCAGCGCACGGTCGTCCTCAGGCCACATCTGGGTCAGCGAGCGCCACTGCGGCATCTCGGCCAGACGGCCCATCAGCACATTGGTCAGCACGTCGAGACGGCCGACGAGATTGAACTGCTGGAAGATCATCGCCGAGCGCGCGCGCCACTTGCGCAGATCGCGGCCCTTGAGTGCGGTAACATCGGTGCCATCAAATACGATACGGCCTTCGGTCGGCTCGCACAGGCGATTGATCATGCGCAGCATGGTCGACTTGCCGGCACCGGAACGACCGATCACGCCGACGAATGCGCCGGGCTTGATCTCGAACGACGCGTTATCGACGGCAGCCTTGGCGCCGAAACGGCACGTCAGCTTATCCACCACCAGCATGAGCCACTCCAATGACAATAGACATCGCCACCGGTAACGCCCGCGTTTAACAATGATGTGACATGTGCCCTGCGCATACGGGTTATCGTCGTTGCGGGAAAAGGACGCCCGAATTCATGTGAACGTCACGACGCCGTCACGAAACCGACCGAAGAGGTGCCCGCGCGCCAGCGCACACTCTAATATATCACCCACCGATTCCTCTTCCGTCGCACGAGCGTCACATGGCCGGAAAACAACTCTCGCTCACGCCAGCGGTCGATCCCACCGCGAAACTCGTCGATACCAAGCTCGGCGCCTATACCGAAGTCGGCGCGCGCACGATCCTCAATGAAGTGACGATGGGCGACTATTCATATGTCGTGAATGACGGCCAGATCACCTACACGACGATCGGAAAGTTCTGCTCGATTGCGGCGATGACGCGGATCAATCCCGGCAATCACCCGATGCACCGGGCGACGCAGGCCCACTTCACCTATCGCGCCAGTGCCTACTTCCCCGGCGAAAGCGACGACGCCGACTTCTTTGCCTGGCGACGCGAACATCATTGCACTATCGGCCACGATGTGTGGCTCGGCCATGGCGCCATCGTGCTGCCCGGCCGCAATATCGGCACCGGCGCGGTGATCGCCGCCGGGGCCATCGTGACCAAGGACGTCGCCCCCTATACGATCGTCGCCGGCAATCCGGCGCGGCCGGTGCGGCGACGATTTTCGGAAGCCGTGGAAGACGGGCTGATGGACCTCGCCTGGTGGAACTGGGACCACGAGATGCTACGACAGGCGCTACCGGATTTCCGCAAGCTCCCGGTCGAGGATTTCCTGAGCAAGTATAAAGGCGTCAAGGCGCCCAGACAGATGGCAGTGACATGACTGGACTTTTCATCGACGGCGGACGCACTTTGCTCGGCCAGGACATCGCCGAGACTTCGCTGCAGATTGGGGATGGCGTGATTGCGGACATCGGATCGGATGCGCCCCATGGCGTGCTCGGCCTCGATGCCTCCGATCTGCTGGTGCTGCCGGGGATCGTCGATCTGCATGGCGACGCCTTCGAGCGGCAGTTGATGCCGCGCCCCGGCGTCGACTTCCCGGTCGATGTCGCCTTGATCGACAGCGACCGGCAGGCCATCGCCAATGGCATCACCACAGTGTTTCACGGCACCACATGGTCCTGGGAGCCGGGCCTGCGCGGCGCGGAGAACGCCCGCAAGCTGCTGGATGCCATCGAGACGCTGCGGCCGAAGCTCGCCTCCGACACGCGCTTCCATCTGCGGCAGGAAACGTTCAATCTCGACGCCGAAGATGAGATCGTCGGCTGGCTGCAGGCCGGCCGCATCGATCTGCTCGCCTTCAACGATCATATGGACATCGCCGGAATCTCGAAGCCGGCGAAGCGCGAGCGGATGGTCGAACGCACCGGCCTCACGAGCGAGGCCTTCGATCAACTGGTCGAACGCGTGCTGTCGCGCACCGATGATGTGCCTGCCTCGATTGCCCGCCTCGCCAAAGCGGCGAACGCTGCCGGCGTGCCGACGCTCTCGCATGATGACGCAACCCCTGCGATGCGCGACGACTTCCGCAAGCTCGGCGTCAATATCGCCGAATTCCCGATCAACGTGGAAACCGCACAAGCCGCCGCCGATGCTGGCGACTTCATCGTGTTCGGCGCGCCCAATGTGGTGCGCGGCGGCAGCCATACCGGCTGGACCAAGGCGTCCGACATGATCGCCAAGGGCCTCTGCTCGGTGCTGGCGTCGGACTATTACTATCCCGCGCAATTGCTGGCCGCGTTCCGGCTGCTCCATGATGGCATTCTGTCGCTGCCGCAAGCTTGGGCGCTGATCTCGTCCGCACCGGCCAAGGCTGCCGGGCTCACCGACCGCGGCGAGATCGCGGGCGGGCGCCGCGCTGATTTGCTGCTCGTCGATGACAGCATCGCAATGCGTCCCCGCATCGTCGCCGTGATCGCACAGGGCAAGCTCGTGCATCTCACCGATGCCACGCGCCTGCAGCCGGCGCGTGCCATGCAACGCAAAGCTATTGCCGCGGCGTAACGCGGCTTTATGGTGCGGCCATGAGTGAATTCCCGCGTTACGCGATCTATTACGCCCCCGATGCCGACAGCGCCCTCTCCCGCTTCGGCGCTAAAATCCTCGGCTACGATCCCTTCACCGGCAATGACGTGCTGGTTCCCGGCGACCTCATCATGCAGGCGCCGGACTGGCCGGCTGTCATCAAGGATCCGCGCAAATACGGCTTTCACGCCACGCTGAAGGCACCATTTTCGCTGGCGGCGGAAGCCACCGAAGCCGACCTGATCGCAGCCTTCGATGACTTCGCGCGAATGCCCCGCGCCATCTCAGAAATCTCGCCTGTGGTTCGTATCATCAGCGGCTTCACGGCTGTGGTGCCGGATGCCCCCTCTGCTGAACTTTCCACACTGGCTCAGGCCTGCGTTGAGGGATTCGAGGTGTTCCGCGCACCGATGACGCCCAACGATCGCGCGCGCCGCAAACCGGAGAACCTGACGCCGCGGCAGGTCGAGCAGCTGGATCGTTTCGGCTATCCCTATGTGCGCGACGACTTCCGCTTTCACATGACGCTGACCGGACGGCTTGCACCCGAGCGCAGCGCCGCGGTACTGGCGATGCTGCAGCAGCGGTTCGCGACACTTGATCTCACCTCACTGCGGATCGACCGCATCGGCCTGTTCCACCAGACATCTGCGACGTCGCGCTTCCAGGTGCTGCGTCACGCGCCGCTGACGGCGACTTGACGCGTCACGAGGATGCCATCTCGTCGGCCCGTTTCCAGGCCGGAAACGGATCGGCGAGCTTGGCCCAACCGGCGATATCCATGCCGGGCTTGCCAGGCACGAGACAGGCATCGAGCCGACGACGGATATCGCTTTCATCCATGTCGGAACCGATGAAGACGATCTCCTGACGCCGGTCGCCATAGATCTCGTTCCAGTTCTTCTTCAGGGACTGCCGCCAATACGGATCGTCCGGCCAGCGATCAACGGGGACATTGGCCCACCAGAATCCCATGCCTTCGGTACGCACGATGGCGCCCGCCTGGCTGAGTTCGCCGACCCATTGTGGCCGCGTTGCCAGCCAGAAATGCCCCTTGCTACGGATCACGCCGGCCCAGCTCTCGCGCAGAAAGGCCTGAAACTTCTCGGGATCGAACGGCCGCCGCGCGCGATAGACGAAATTCGTCACGCCGTATTCTTCGGTCTCCGGCACGTGATCGGCGAAGCCATAGAGCTCCTTGTGCCAGAGCGGATGCTGCTGCGCCTTTTCAAAATCAAAACGGCCGGTATCGAGCACGCGGTCGAACGGCACGTTGGCAAAATTCGCCTCGATGATATCGGCATCGGGATTGAGCGCGCAGATGATCTTGCGCGCGCTGTTGCATTGCTCAAGCGTGGCGTCATTGACCTTGTTGAGCACGACGACATCCGCGAATTCGATCTGCTCCACCAGCAGATCCACCAGCGTGCGTTTGTCGCCGTCGAGTGCCTCGCCGCGGTCCTGCAGAAAGTCGGTGGAGGAATAGTCCTTCAGCAGGTTCACCGCATCGACGACGGTCACCATGGTATCGAGCTGCGCCACGTCGGAGAGGCTGTCGCCGTTCTCGTCGCGGAAATCGAAGGTCGCGGCCACCGGCAGCGGCTCTGCAATTCCGGTGGATTCGATCAGCAGGTAATCGAACCGCCTGCTCTCGGCGAGCGCACGCACCTCCTTCAGCAGATCGTCGCGCAGCGTGCAGCAGATGCAGCCATTGGTCATCTCGACCAGCTTCTCATCCGTCCGCGACAGGTTGGCACCGCCATCGCGAACCAGGGCCGCATCGATGTTCACCTCGCTCATGTCGTTCACAATCACCGCCACTTTCAGGCCGTGACGGTTGTTCAGCACATGGTTTAGCAAAGTTGTCTTTCCAGCCCCGAGGAAGCCGGACAAGACTGTGACGGGGAGTTTTTGCATCGAGATCGAACAGTCTTTTGAGGGTGCGGGACATTGGGCTCTTCTTATTTGTAATGTTATAACATTACAATCTTCATGCCTGTCAACCCCGCGCCAACCGATCCCGTCGGTGCGTTGTCAGCTTTTCTGATCTGCCGGAAATTCATCTGGCGCGGGTCAGCCCACGCTCAATGCCTCGACGTTAGCCTGCCCGCGCGATTGTCTCGGCATCCACCGGCTTGGCAAAGGTCACGCGGTTTCGGCCGCTGGCTTTCGAGGCGTAAAGTGCCCTGTCGGCAGCAGGTGTGAGATCGCAGGGATCGTCACCCTCGCGGCCGATGGCTATACCGACGCTGGCGCCAACGGTCAGTTCCAAGCCATCGATGATGAACGGCTCCGAGAGCGTCCGAATGATGCGGCGGCCCAGCAACATTGCCTCCTCGCGATTGCCGACGACGGATTGCACCACGACGAATTCGTCACCGCCCATGCGCACCGCGAAGTCGCCGTCGCGCAAAATTCCGCTGAGCCGGCTCGCGACCGCCTGCAGCAACGCATCGCCTACCGGATGGCCATGCACGTCGTTGACCTCCTTGAACCGATCGAGGTCGACGCTGTGAACGGCAATGAGACAGCCCACCGCCCTGGCGCGCGCGGCGATGATCGCGAGGCGTTCCTGAAAGCCAAGCCGATTGGCCAGGCCCGTCAGCGCATCGTGCCGCGCGAGGGTCGAGAATTCGTGCTTGAGCGAGATCTGCTCGATATTCTGCCGATAGATGAAACGCACGGTCTCGAAGCTGCCGAGCAGGAACGCGATCAGGATCACTGCATAGAAAGCCAGATTGCTATCGACGCGGGCGAGCGCCGCGAACGCCGTCGGCAAGGCGACCAGCATCAAGGCAGGCAATGCGATCCCCGGCCGGACGGAAATCCGACAGACGATGCCGGCCGCATAGCCGAACACCAACGCGGTCGCCAGGAGTTGATGCGCAGGATTCTTCGCCCAGAAAGTCGCTGCGCCAAGCAGGCCGATCAATCCTGCAAAGACGTAGCTGCTCCACGCGTAAAGCCGCTCCCATCGCTCGGCCGCGGCGATGGTGAAGCTGCGTTGACCTTTGCTGCGATGATAGACGCCCTCGGTGGCCACGCGGAAGATCGTGACGATCACTCCGGCTGCACTCAACCCGTAGAACCATGGATTTGCAGAACTAATGGCGACGTGACACGAGACGATGGCCAGTGTGAAGCCGGCGATCGAGAGCGGCACACGCGTCTGGAAGAGCATGTCGATGAGTTCGATCCGGACATGGTCCGGAACGCCTACGAAAATTGATCTCCAGAATTTGACCACGTCGCTTCTCCCCGAAGCACCCGATACCGCCAAAGTCTGAAATTTTCATCGGCGAACTCGCTCAAAATCTAACTGAGTTAACCGGCAGTTACCAATCGCACGCTTGTCCGTCAGGCGCGGAGCGTCTTCCTCTGGATGCAGAGAATTCGAGTTTATCCGGGTAGAAGACTGGCGAACTCCGGACCAGTCATGGCGCGACGGGGCCTGAAGCTCGCCATCGCGCCTTGTCCTGATCGATCAGAAACCGAGTGCGAGGCCGTCCTTGCGGTGGTCCGAGGCGCCGAGCAGCACGCCGCGCTCGTAATCGATCTGGATCGCCTGGCAACCGCCGATGCCGGTATCCATCATCTGCAGCGTATGGCCGCGGCCGGCCAGATCGTTGCGCACCGCTTCCGGGATGGTCTTTTCAAGCTGCAGCAGGTTGTTGGTCGCGAACGAGCGCGGCGCCTCGGCAGCGGCCTGGATGTCCATCTTGCGGTCGATCACATCGGATATGAACTGGGCATGGCCGGTGGCCTGATAGTGGCCACCCATTACGCCGAACGGCATGACCGCGCGACCGTTTTTCATCAGCATACCCGGGATGATCGTGTGCATCGGACGCTTGCGCGGGCCGAGTGAATTCACATGGCCGGGCTTAGCGCGGAAACTCCAGCCGCGGTGATGCAGCAGCACGCCGGACTTCTTTGCATAGATGCCGCTGCCGAACGGGCCGAACAGCGAATTGATCAGGGACACGGCGTTGAGATCGCGGTCGACCACGGTCAGATAGACGGTGTCCTTGTGGATGACCGAGTCCCAATGCTCTTCCGGCGAAGCGTGCTTCATGTCGATCTTGGCGCGGAGGTCGCCGATGAACTTGTCCGACAGAAAGCGCTCGACATCGACCTGCCCGTAAGCAGGATCGCAGAAATAGGCATCGCGCGTGCGATAGGCCGCCTTGGTCGCCTCGGCGAGCACATGGATACGGTCGGCCTCGCTTAGATTGGCCATGTCGTAGCCGGCCAGCACGCGCAGGATCATCAGTGCGGCGAGTCCCTGGCCGTTTGGCGGGCATTCGGCGACATCATAGCCGTGATGATTGGCCGAGATCGGCGTCACATAGTCGGAGCGCTGCTCATTGAAATCATCGGCCTCGTGCACGCCGCCAACGGCACGCAACGTGGTGATGATGTCGTCGGCCACCTGGCCTTGGTAGAAGCCGTTACGGCCCTCGCGCGCGACCCGGCGCAGCGTGGCAGCGAGCGCCGGCTGGACACGCTTGTCGCCGATCGCGGGGGCATGGCCGCCCGGCAGGTACTGCGCGGTCGCGTCGGGATGCAGTTCCAGCTTGCGGCGCCATTTGGCCCAATCGGCGGACACGCGCGGCGTGATGAGGAAGCCATTCTCGGCGGCGTCGATGGCGGCGGCAAACACGTCGGCCAGCGGCTTCGAGCCGTGATCCTTGCTCAGCGTGCACCAGGCATCGATGGCGCCGGGCACGGTGACGGTCTCGACGCAGGTCTCGGGAATGTCGCGGACGCCGGACGCCGCATATTTCTCGGAATCGATCTTGGCCGGCGTACGGCCGGAGCCGTTCAGCGCGATCGGCGCGCCGCCCTTCGGCGAATAGAGGGCAAAACAGTCGCCGCCAATGCCGGTCATCGCCGGATCGGCCACGCATTGCACGGCGACTGCCGCCAGCGCCGCATCGATGGCATTGCCGCCCGACTTCAGCATCTCCACAGCAGCCAGCGTCGCCAACGGATGCGAGGTTGCGGCCATCCCGTGCTCGGCAACGGCGACGGAACGGGCAACGGCCATGAAATCACGCATGAGAGTCCTCTATCGGTACGAAGCCGCCTGGCGCAGATCGCGCGACGAGGCGGGAGAGATGCGGTCGAGCGCCGAGCAGATCGGCCCCCAGGCGCGCGGGGATGGCGTGTGGTTTAGCGTGTGAATCGGCAGTGCGGTAGCCGTTATGACAACAATGAGACTGGCAGCCGCTACCGCGAATACGATATCGCGCCGCAACCCAGCCGTGCATCTGACTAGCTAGCTCCCGACTGAACGGCGCGGCGCTGAGCGCGCAGTCTCATATTCATCGCGCGTGCGGGCGACCAGCGTCGCTACGGGCTCGATTGCAGCAACACCAGAGACAGAGTGGCCTGCGCTCCAGACGTCGCGCCATCGCTTGACCCCGGACGTCGCCTGCCGGCCATAGAGCGCATCGGCGCGTTCTTTGGTCATGTCCGTCGGCAGATCTTTCGGATCAAGGCCCGCGGCGACAATCGAGGGAACCAGCGTATTGGTTTCCAGGCCGGTGAAAGCCCGTGACAGCAGGACATCGTCGAGCTCGGACGTGACGAGCATCCGCTTGTACTCGTCCACCGCCATGCTCTCCTTGGTGGCAATGAACTTGGTGCCCATATAGCTGAGATCACAGCCGAGCACCTCGGCGGCAAACACCGCCTGCCCGTCCGACACACCGCCGGCCAGCACGACCGGCCCCTCCCAGAACGAGCGAACCGCACGCACAAACGAAAAACCGTTGACCCAGCCGGTCTGCCCGCCGGCACCCGCCGTTAGCAAGACGAGCCCATCGACTCCCGCTGCAATGGCTTTCTTCGCATGCCGGATCGAAGCTACATCGGCAAACACCATACAGCCTGCCTCATGCAGCGGACCGACGACCGCATCCGGCGGTCCGACGCTGGTGATCACCATCTCGCAGCCATGCCGGATCACCGTCGCCAGATCATCCTGCAAGCTCTCGCGACGAATGATGAGATTCGGACAGAACGGCGCGTCGTCCGGCCCGAGCGCGCCGAGAATGCGCGCTATCCAGCCATCGAGTTCATCATCGGTTCGACAATTGGCCGTCGGAAACGAACCGATCACGCCAGCCCTGCACGCGGCAATGACGAGTTCCGGGCCTGACACGCGAAACATCGGCGCTGCGACCAAAGGCACCGACAGCCGCGGCCGAATTGTTTCCGTAAACCGCGCGGCACTCGCTTTGCCGCTGAGGTCGTCGATCCCGTGGCGGTCGCCCGAAGACAGCAGCATTTGTTCCCATCCCTCTCATTTTTCGGGAGGATAGCCGGAATTCCCTGGCGACCGCTATAAGCCGGACGGAATGTCCGGCATGATGCGGCTACTGCCCGGCATGGTGTTCGCCAATGATCACTTCAGGCTGATGGCGGATAACAGCTATCGCCTCAACCGGCGCATGCTCAACACGCGGATCGAGTTGGCGATCGCGATGTTCTGCAGGCCTGCCTGTTTACGTATCCGATTTCTTAACCGATTGATCACCATAATCGGCCAAGCTGCGCCATTGCGCGGCATACCGCCGCGCGCGCTTGGACCGGATACGGCATGTTCCAGATGTTCCTGCGGGCTCGTGCCCAGAACTATCTTCGCAGCCTTGTCGGTGAGCGTGAGTTCAGGGCGCGTTCGGCTGAGCGCGATGCCGAAACTGATCGCGAGCGGCTGGATTACGTCCTTTCGGCCCTCGATAGCGCACTCAGCAATGCCGAAGCCGAGCAGGCCGGCCTCACCCGTCGCGTTGACGATGTGCTGGCGCGCGCGGCTGTAACCTTCGGCAATGGGGACGATGAGTATCTGACCCGGGAGAAGCTCGACAGCGATCACCTGGACCTGTTCGAGACCGAAATTTCAAACGGCCAGCGCCGGTTGCGTGACCTTGCTGTCAGCATCTCGCACTTCAAGTTCCTGAAGACCGCCATGTTGTCGCGGTTTCCGGATTACAAAGGGCCGGGGTCGCGGGCATCATCGTAACGGCAGACGCCTATTCGCTTCGAGCGGAATCCTTGGCATCGCTCCAGCGCCGCTTGAAGCCTGCCGCATCCGGCGAACTGCCATCGCGATTGCGCCGCCGCTCACCGCTGAATGTCCGCATGTGGTCGTTCACAAATGACATCAGTTCGTTGCGGAAACGCTCAGCCGAGAATTTCTCGGCTTGCATCCGGCAGTCAGCACGCGAAAATGAGCTTTCATTCGCCACGAAGGCACGGACGCATTCCGCAATCGCTTTCGGCTCGTTGGAATCGAAGAACATGCCGGTGCGCAATTCGGGAGAGGCCGAAACCGTCTCGCGCGCGCCGCCGCGGCCGAACGCCAGAACCGGCGCCCCCTCGGATTCCGCTTCGACAACGATGATCCCGAAGTCCTCCTCGGCGGCAAAGACGAAGGCACGCGCCGTTGCCATCAATTCGCGCAGCTTCTCATCACTGACGAAGCCGACAAATGTCACGTTCGGGCCAGCGATTGCCTTCAGCCGTTCCGCATCCGGGCCGTCGCCTGCAACGATCAGCTTCTGATCCGGCAGTTCGGCAAAGGCTTGGATCACGGCCTCGATCTTCTTGTAGGGCACCAGGCGACTTGCCGCGAGGAAGTGGTCCCCGACCGGCAGATCGGGCGGCAGCTTCGACATGGTCACCGGCGGATAGATGACCTTGGCGTCGCGGCCATAGACCTTCTTGATCCGCTTGGCGACGAAATTGGAGTTCGCCAGCATGGCGTCCGGACCGTGGGCCGTGCGCACGTCCCAGATCCGGATGCGGTGCAGCAGTGCCCGCGCCAACGCGCTCTTGATGCCGGCGGTGTAGCCGCTTTCATTCAGATAAGCGTGCTGCAGATCCCACGCATAACGCATCGGCGAATGCACATAGGACACGTGGAGCTGGTTCGGACCGGTAATCACGCCCTTGGCCACCGCATAACTGCTGGAAATAACCAGGTCGTAGCCCGACAGATCGAACTGCTCGATCGCGATCGGCATGAGTGGCAAATATGACCGATGACGTTTGCGGATGAACGGCATCTTCTGCAGGAAGCTGGTACGCGCCTTCTTGAAGCCGATCTTGGCGCGATCTTCCGGCGTCAGCACATCGAACAGCGTGAACACGTCCGCTTCCGGATAGCACTGCAATATCTCGCGCAGCACCTGCTCGGCACCGCCCAGCGTGTAGAGCCAATCGTGGACGACAGCGACGCGCATAGGACCTCAACGGCGGAAACGACGAATGTGGGCTGACCTGAAAATAGACCAATGCGCCCCTTCTACAATCCACTCCTACAACTTGCGTTAATTCGATTGCGAACTGTCGGTAAAAATTGAATCAATTCAGATGTGTTCTGATAATCTCTGGGGAAGATGCTACTCGGTTCGTCGGACGCGGTCGGCACCATATCCATCCAGGGCAGAAGAGCGCGCATTCTGGCGCACCATCCGCGCCGTTCAGCATAACGAGAGTTTTTGCGCATGATGACGTTACGCCAGGTTGAAGTGATCCGCGCCGTCATGGTGACGGGCACCATTGGCGGCGCTGCCAAACTCCTGAATGTGTCCGCGCCCGGCATCAGCCGCCTGGTCAAATACACCGAGAAGTCGCTCGGCATCCGCTTCTTCCAGCGCCAGAACGGACGCTACTTCCCGACGCCTGAAGCGCAGAATATTTTCGAGCAGATCAACGGTGTCTACAAGAAAGTCGACGATCTCACCGAGATCATCTCGAAGATCGGCCACGGAACACTGTCGGAATTGCGCATTGGATCGGTTCCCAGTATCTCGCAGGTGATGGTGCCACGCGCCATCGAGCAGGTGCGGCGGCGTTATCCAGGCCTGCGGATTGACATCAACATTCTCAAGCTTGAGGAGGCGATCGACTATCTGCTGCTCGGTCGCGGCGACTGCGTCGCCATGAGCTATCGGCTCGAACATCCCGGGCTCGACTTTATGCCGCTGGCATCCGGCGAATTGTTCTGCATCGTGCCAGAGGGACACGAACTCGCAGGTCGCAAACAGGTCTCGGCCAAGGAGATCATTCGGTATCCCCTCATCGGCATCGATCCCAACGATCCCTACGGTCGGATCATGGCGGAGATCTTCGCCCGCAATAAACTCAAATACGACATCACCATCCGGGCGAGATTTGGCACCACGGTCTGTGCCCTGGTGAAGGCAGGATTGGGCATCGCGGTCATCGACCAGTTCACGGTGGCCCATGGCGGCTATCCCGGCGTCGAGGTGATCCGCATCGTCGAGCCGACCCGGTTCGATACCTATGTCGCCGTGAAACGCGGCGCGCCGCTGTCACTGCATATCGAGCATTTCATCGACTGCCTGCGCACCGAGATGCGCGCAGTCGGCTCTCACAAAATTGCCGCTGCAAAGCCAGTCTCGCGCGTCCGTAAAAAATAACATCATGTTATGTTTGTTGTATAACAGGGTAATTGTGTTAGATCGCCGCCGCGCTATCTTCTGTCCCGTTTCCGATGATGATTGAAAGTATTGGCCATCCGTTCATGACCTCTTCGACGCCCCATACCCCGGCGACGGGCCAACGTTTCCTCACCGGCCTGCTCGGCGCGCCGATCGCGCATTCAGCGTCACCGGCGATGCATGAGCGGGCCGCCGAGGCCATGGGTGCACGCTGTTACTATCAGCTGATCGAGATCGCCGGTGCGGACCGCAGCGGATTGCACGCCATTCTGGACAGCGTCCGTCGCCTCGGTTTTGCCGGCATAAACGTGACCTTCCCCTATAAGGAAGCCATAGTCGATCTGCTCGACGAGCTCTCGCCCGGGGCCAAGGCCATCGGCGCCGTCAACACCGTCGTGGTCCGCGACGGCGGGCTGACTGGCCACAACACCGACACCACGGGCTTTGCACGGGCCGCCAAGCAACTGGTCGCCAATTCCAACCACGGCCCGGTCGCGGTCATCGGCACCGGCGGCGTCGGCAAGGCCATCGCCTTTGCGCTGGCTGATCTCGGCGTTTCCGAGATCAGGATCTTCGATACGGACGCGGCCAAGGCCCGGCATCTCGTTTCCCTGCTCCACAACAAGCAAAGCATCCGCGTGGCGGACAGCGTCGATGACGCCGTTCGCGGCGCGGTCGGCATCGTCAACGGCACACCCATCGGCATGTTGCCCAACCGCGGCACGCCAGTGCCCGATGCGCTGCTGCATGCGGAAGCGTGGGTTGCGGATGCCGTGTATTCCCCGCTGTGGACGCCGCTGCTCAACGCGGCCAAGGCCAAAGGCGCGCCGGTCATGACCGGCCGCGATCTGGCGATCTACCAGGCCGCCGATGCCTTTGAGTTGTTTACAGGATTTGCGCCTTCACCGACTGAAATGGGAATTGCTTTCGACGCCGTCATGGTCAAAAGGTACCCGACACCAAACGCAGCCTGAATGAAGCGGCCGCTCATAAGGCCGCACCCACAAACACAACAATAGCAACAGGAGGATTCCATGAAGCCAGTTTTTTTGGCGAGCGCCCTGCTCGCGACTGTATTGACCGGTGCTGCCATCGCGCAGTCCGGAGCCCCTATTAAACTCGCCAATGTCGCCGAATTGTCCGGCGGCGGCGCCACCGTCGGCACCAACTGGAAGAACGGCATCGATCTCGCGATCGAAGAAATCAATTCCAAGGGCGGTGTACTCGGCCGCAAGCTGGAAGTGACCCATGCAGACTCGCAGTCCAACCCCGGTGTCGCCCGCGCCCAGGTTCAGAAGGCACTGGACGCCGAGCCTTATGTGCTGCTCGGGCCCGGCTATTCCGGTTCGGTGAAGGTCACCGCGCCGCTCGCCGCCGAAGCCGGCATCGCACAAATCATGGGCGGCGAAGCCGCTGAACTCACGACAACCGGCAACAAGTTTCTGT
Source organism: Tardiphaga sp. 862_B3_N4_1 (assembly GCF_051811085.1). Classification (NCBI taxonomy): domain Bacteria; kingdom Pseudomonadati; phylum Pseudomonadota; class Alphaproteobacteria; order Hyphomicrobiales; family Nitrobacteraceae; genus Tardiphaga; species Tardiphaga sp. 862_B3_N4_1. Next base: position 2,746,425 of record NZ_JBPWQB010000002.1, on the reverse strand, counting down.
TCCGGACGTCGTTTGGCCAGCAGTCGTCCATGCCCAAGGTCGCCAAATACATCAATGACGAATTGAAGGCGAAGTCGGTCGCCATCGTTTGGGTTAACAATGACTTCGGCAAAGGCGGGCGCGATTCCATCAGCAAGGAATTCGCCAAGTACAATATCAAAGTCGCGGCCGATCTCTCCACCGAAGCCGGCCAGGCCGATTTCGCGGCCGATGTCAGCAAGATCAAGTCGGCAGCGCCGGATGCAGTCTTTGTTTACGTCAACGAAGAAGAGAGCGCGCGCATACTCAAGGAGTTGAAACGCCAGGGCATCACTGTGCCGCTGGTCGGCGAAACCACGCTGGTCGGACAGAAGGTCGTCGAACTCGCCGGCGACGCGGCCAATGGCGCGCGCGGCCATGTCGGCCTCACCACCGACGCGCCGGTCGAACTGATCAAGGCGTTCCGCGACAAGTTCGTGAAGAAGTACAACTACGTCCCAGACCATAACGGCCTCAAGGGCTGGCTCGCGATCTACATGATCAAGGCCACCACCGAGAAGATGGGCAAGGTCGATTCCAAGGGCTTCGCCGATGCCCTGCACGGCTTCACAATCACCGCCGCCAAGGAGCCGGGCATCCTGATGGACGCGACCTTCGACGCCAATGGCGACATCGATAGACAGGGTTTCCTCGTCGAGATCGTCGAGGGCAAGCAGGTCGTCAAGCAGGTGCTGCCAAAGCTCGGCAACTGAGGCCTCGCGTACTTAACCTCTCCCCGCTTGCGGGGAGAGGTCGGAGCCAAGCGGAAGCGAGGCTTCGGGTGAGGGGGAGCGAGTGTTTTACTTGCAAGAACCCCTCACCCCAGCCCTCTCCCCGCAAGCGGGGCGAGGGAGCGCGCGGCCGGTGCTTTAGCTGCCAGCCATTTGGAGAACCACATGTCCAACCTTCTCGATCTCCTCATCGCAGGTCTTGCCACCGGGGCGATCTACGCGATCGTCGCCGTCGGCTTCACACTGCTGTGGCAGACCTCACAGACCATCAATTTCGCGCAGGGCGAATTCGTCATGCTGCCGGCCTTCCTGATGCTGGCGGTGATGCATGCCGGCGCACCGTTCTGGCTGGCGATCCTGATTGGCATCGCGCTGTCGCTGCTGCTGCTGGGCCTCGGCTTCAAAATGTTGCTGGTCGATCCAATGCTGCGCCATGGCGTGCTGCCGCTGGCGATTGCGACCATGGCCCTGGCCATCGGCATCAAGGAAGCCGCCAAGCAATTCTGGAGTGCCGAAGCCTCACCGTTTCCATCGATCATCCCGGGCGGTGACGTCACGATTTTCGGCCGCGTCGTCGCCCTGCAGAGCATTGGCGTGCTGGTGCTAGCGATTCTCGCCGTGCTCGGCCTGACAACGCTGCTGAACCGCACCTCCATCGGTCACCAGATGCAGGCTGCCGCGCAAAACCCGACCGTCGCGCGCATCATTGGCGTGCCCGTTGAACGCATGATCCTGCTGACCTTCCTGATCAACGCGTTTCTGGTCGCGCTGGCCTCACTCCTCATCACGCCGATCTATCTCGCTAAATTCTCCAACGGAGAAGTGCTCGGCCAGGCCGCGTTCATCGCCGCCATTGTCGGCGGCTTCAACCAGGTCCGCGGCGCCATTGCCGGCGGCCTGCTGATCGGCGTCGTCGACAATCTGTCAGCCGCCTATGTCTCCACCCAGTATCGCGCCGCCGTGCCATTGGTTCTGCTGATCGCGATCATTCTGTTTCGGCCGCAAGGCATGTTTGGCCGGCCTGAGGAGCGCACCGTATGACCGCGGCGAAGACCCTCAAGATCGGCTTCGGCATCGTTGTCATTGCCGCGCTGATCATCGTCCCGATGAATTTCAACCGCTACGGTCTGTTCATCCTGAGCCAGTGGGCTGTGATGACCATCGCCGCCATGGGGCTCAATCTGACGCTGGGCTATGCCGGGCAGGTCTCGCTGGCGCAGGGCGCCTTTGTCGGCATCGGCGCTTATATGGCTGCGATCATGACATCGAACGGCCTGCCGCTCATCGGCGCGCTCGGCGTCGCCATCGTGCTGTGTTTCGCTATCGGCTGGATCCTCGGCTATCCCGCCCTGCGCGTACAGCACCACTATCTGGCTTTTGTCACCCTCGCCTTTTCGACGCTCGCTTTTCTCGTGTTTCGGAACGAGGATTGGCTGACCAAGGGCATCTACGGCATCAGCAACATTCCTCGCCCGGAAATCTTCGGCTATCCGACGCGGCGGCCGTTGCCGTTCTATTATGTCTGTCTGGGATCGCTCGGCATCGTCTCACTGGCTGTCTGGTGGCTGATCCGCTCGCCCTGGGGCCGCGCTTTCATTGCGCTGCGCGAAAATCCCGTTCGTGCGCTCTCGCTCGGCATCGACACAAGGCGCTATACGCTGATGGCCTTTGCAATTGGTTCCGCACTCGGCGGTGTCGCGGGCACGCTCTATGCGCCGCTGACCCAATATGTCGATCCCGTGCCGTTCCACCTGTCGCTGTCGCTCGATCTCTTGATGATGGTGATCGTCGGCGGCTCCGGTTTCTTCTTCGGGCCGTTCCTTGGCGCGATGATCGCCGTGCTGTTGCCTGAATGGCTGCGCTTCACGCAGGGTTACTATCTGATGCTCTATGCCATCGCAGTGATCCTGCTGCTGATCTACTCACCCACCGGTATTCTCGGCATTCTCGATCGTTACATCTCCGAACGCCGCACCAAGGCAGCGTCCGCATTACGTGCGGTCGCCAAAGCGAAACTGGAAACGGCCCCATGACCGCGGTTCTCGAAGTCAGCAATATCCGCAAGAGCTTTGGCGGCATCACCGCTGTCAACGGCGTCTCGTTCGATGTGCAGGAAGGGGAAATCCTCGGCCTGATCGGTCCGAACGGCTGCGGCAAGTCCACTTTGTTCAACTGCATCCTCGGCCAGCTCACGCCAAGCGCCGGCGAAGTGAAGGTCGACGGCAAGGTGGTCACCGGCATGCGGCCTTCGGAGCTGAACGGCCTCGGTGTCAGCCGCACGTTTCAATTGCTGCAGGTATTCCCGAAGCTGTCGGTGCGCGAAAACCTGATCCTTGCCGGTCAGGAACACCAAGGTAACATGCTGTCGCGCCTACTCGGCCCATCCGATGCCGGACTGACCGAGGCGGCCAACCAGATGATCGGCTTCTTCAAGCTCGACCATCTCGCCGATGAGCCCGCCGGCGGCCTCTCTTATGGCCAGCAGAAACTGCTCGATGCCGCGATGGCCTTCATGGGCGGACCGCGCCTCGTGCTGCTCGACGAGCCTGCCGGCGGCGTCAACCTGACCATGCTCGCGGATCTCAAGGACCGCCTCGCGGCGATCAACCGGGAGAAGCGCGCCACTTTCGTTGTCATCGAGCACAACATGGAATTCGTGATGTCGCTCTGCACACGCGTGATGGTGATGGCCGAAGGCAAGGTTCTTGCGGTGGGGCGACCGGACGAAATCCGCGCCAATCCTGCCGTGATCGAAGCCTATCTGGGACATTGAGGATAGTGCCATGAGCGATGCAATCCTGGACGTTCAGAACCTTGTCGGCGGCTACGGCAAGATGACGATCTTGAATGGCACCACCTTCACGGTGCCGGCTGGGTCGATCACCACCGTCATCGGGCCAAACGGCGCCGGCAAGTCCACGGTGTTCAAGGCGATCTTCGGTCTGCTAAAGTTGCGCGAAGGCAAAGTCACATTCAAAGGCAAGGACGTCACCGGTCTCAGCCAGCGTGCACTGCTGACGGCAGGCATCTGCTACGTCCCGCAGGGCCGCAATATCTTCCCGGAACTCACGGTCCGTCACAATATCGAACTCGGTGCGGTCGCCGCCGGCCGCGACATCACCGATCTGCCGGCTCGGATCGAAGCTGCGCTCGATAAATTCCCCGTGCTGCGCACCAAGGCGAAGCAACAGGCCTCGACGCTATCCGGCGGCGAGCAGAAGCAGCTCGAAATCGCCCGCGGCCTGCTGCTCAATCCGCAGCTGGTGCTGATCGATGAACCTTCCATTGGGCTGTCGCCGCTGATGGTGCTGCAGACCTTCAACATCCTGAAGGAGCTGCGTGACCGCGGTGTCTCGATCCTGATGATCGAGCAGAACGCACGCTCGGCACTGGAGATTTCCGATTTCGGCATCGTGCTCGAACTCGGCCAGACCCGCTTGATGGACAAGGCCGACCGTGTGCTTAACGATCCGCGCATCGGACAGTTGTTCCTCGGCGGCGCCATGACGGAGACCGCGGCATGAACAAGCTCTCGATCGCTACCGTCTCGCTATCAGGCGCACTGGATGAGAAACTCCGCGCCATCGCTGCTGCCGGCTTTGACGAGGTCGAGATCTTTGAAGCGGACCTTCTATCCTTCAATGGAAGCCCGCGGGACGTCGGCCAGATGTGCCGCGACCTCGGCCTGACCATCTGCGCTTTCCAGCCCTTCCGCGACTTCGAGGGCATGCCGGAGCCGCAGCGCAGCCGCAACTTCGCGCGCGCGGCGCGCAAGTTCGACCTGATGAAAGAGTTGCAGACGGACTTGATGCTGATCTGCAGCAACATCTCGCCGGCCTCGCTTGGCGGTATCGACCGAGCCGCAGCGGATTTTCGCGAGCTTGGGGACCTCGCCGCGCAGCATGGCATGCGTGTCGGCTTCGAGGCCCTGGCCTGGGGCGCCCATGTCAATGACTATCGCGATGCCTGGGAGATCGTCCGCCGCGCCAATCACCCGTCGATCGGCGTCATCCTCGACAGCTTCCATGCGCTGGCCCCGGCATTTCCCGTCAGCGCCATCGCATCCATCCCGGCGGACAAGATCTTTCTGGTGCAGCTCGCCGACGCGCCGAAGTTGGGCCTTGATGTCTTGTCCTGGAGCCGGCATTTTCGCTGCTTTCCCGGTCAGGGCGACCTGCCCGTGGCTGAGTTCATGGAAGCGGTGCAAGCCACCGGCTATAGCGGCGCGTGGTCCCTCGAGATTTTCAACGACCAGTTCCGCGCAGGCTCCGCCGTTCGCACAGCCACTGACGGATTGCGCTCACTGATCCTGTTGCAGGATCAACTGGCAAAGACACCGGCCGACGCCCTGCAGCCAAAGACATCCACCCGCGGCGTCGGCTTCATCGAATTCGCCGTCAACGAGACCAAGGCGACTGACCTTGCGACGCTGGTCAGCCAACTTGGCTTTCACAAGACTGGCGCTCATCGCAGCAAGGACGTCGAACGCTGGTCGCAGGGCGCCATCGAACTCGTGATCAATTCTGAGCCGGACGGTTTCGCACATTCGCATTACGTGACGCATGGCCCTGGCGTGTGCGCCATCGCACTGGACGTCGGCAATACCAAGCAGGCCATGGCGCGCGCGGAAGCCTTGCAGGCGCGGACGTTCTATCAGCCAGTCGGACCGGGCGAACTGGAAATCCCGGCGATCCACGGCGTCGGCGGAAGTCTTCTCTATTTCCTGGAAGCGGCCGGCAAGAACTGGGACGTAGATTTCGAGCCGCTGCAGAGCAATGCCGGTACAGACCATCTCTCCGTCGTCGATCACATCTCGCAATCGATGCCCTATGACGAGATGCTGTCGTGGCTTCTGTTTTACACCGGCATTCTCGACCTGCAGCGCCTGCCGCAGATGGAAATTCCGGATCCGGTCGGCCTCGTGCAAAGCCAGGCGCTGATATCAGCCAATCAGTCGCTGCGCATCATTTTGAACGGATCATCCGCAACGCGCACGCTGTCGAACCGCTTCATCTCGGAGTTCTTCGGTTCCGGCGTGCAACATATCGCGTTCTTGTGCGACAATATCTTTTCTGCTGTGGCCGATATGCGCAAACGCGGCGCCAAATTCCTACGTATTCCCGACAATTACTACGATGACGTGGAAGCCAAGTATGGGCTCGATGCCGAGCTGATGGCTGCGCTGCGCGACAACCAGATCCTGTATGATCGCGAAGGCGACGGTGAATTCTTCCAGATCTACACGCCGAGCTTCGATGAGCGCTTCTTCTTCGAGATTGTCGAGCGCCGCAACTATCAGGGATTTGGTGCGGCTAACGCCGGTATCCGTCTCGCAGCTCAAACGCGTGACGCGCGGCCTGTGTCCGTGCCGCGCGCCTGACGAACTCGTTAAGGCTTACTTCGGCCGAACGCTTTGATCGCCGCCGGGACTGCCGGGCGGGGGAATCACCGGCGTATTGCTACTATCTGAATTCGGCGCGCGTGCCCGCATCGCGGGATCGACATTGCTCGGCGGGCAAAGGACACCATCTGATTTCGCGAGTTTATCGCCCAGCGGCTCCGGGCTCTGGCCCGTTGTCGTCCCGCTGGGAGCAATCGTCCCCTGCGGGGTCGTTTGTGTGGGTGCACAATTGGCATTTGCGCGCTCGGCCGATGGCGGCGCGGTCTGTGCGGGAGGCGTGGCAGGCGTCGGCGGCGCCTGCGCGAAGGCGGCGCTGGAACCGGCGATGACTAGACCTGCGATGACGAGCGACTGTTTGATCTGCATCCGGAGCCAACCGCGGGCGCGAACGGAGGTTCCGGTCCCGCGCTCCACAGTCAGGATTTAATGTAGCGGATCAGCGAAAAATGCCCCATCGGCGGCATCGGCCGGCGCTCGGCCAGCGTGATCCCGCCGTGGACCGTTGCCCAGTCCACCAGCCGCTTCCACGGAAATTCCGGTCGCCAGCCGAGCCGGCGGGCCAGCGGCGCAAAGGCCAGTTCGAAAATCTTGCGCGGACCGCTTTCGGCGCCGATGTGATTGACGAGAATGAGCTCGCCGCCTGGTTTCAACACGCGGATGAAATCGTCCAGCGTCGCTTCCGGATCGGGTACGGCTGTGATGACATATTGCGCCACGACGGCATCGAAATGATTGTCGGGGAATGCGAGATTCTTCGCATCCATAACCGCCAGCGTTTCGACATTGGTGAGGTTGTGGGTGCGGACGCGCTCATGCGCCTTGCGCAGCATCGGCTCGGAAATATCGACGCCGCAAATCTTCGTGGTGCGGGCGTAATCGACCAGCGACAGACCCGTGCCGACGCCGACATCCAGGATGCGGCCGCCGATGCGATCGGCCTCGATAATCGTCGATTGCCGACCGCTATCGAACACTTTGCCAAAAACGAGATCGTAAATCGGCGCCCAGCGCCCGTAAGCCTTCGCGACCCCCGCGCGGTCGATATCGCCAGCCATGCCCCTACCCTGAACTCTTACACACGCATTGCTGCGACGGCAGGGACACTAGCATCGCGGGGGGAGATGCTGACAGGGCTTTTCGCCGCAGCGCTCTTGATGAAGCCGCCGCCGAGCACGCGGGCCTGACCGTCCGGCGCGTCGTAGAACACACAGGCCTGACCGGGCGACACGCCCTCCTCGCCGCCGACCAGTTCGATCTCGTAGCCGCCATTCATAGCACGCAACCAGGCTGGCTGTGGTCCACGGGTCGAGCGCACCTTGACGAACAGCTCGAGGCCATTGCCAACAGCGCTATCGAGCGTCCCGCCGCCGATCCAGTTGACGTCGCGCAGCACAATGCGGTGCATCCGCAAGGCCTCGCGCGGGCCGACCACCACGCGCCGGGTGACGGCGTCGAGTTTGATCACATAGAGCGGCGCGCTCGCTGCAATACCGAGGCCGCGGCGCTGACCGATAGTGAAATGGATAATGCCGTCGTGGCGGCCGATGACATGGCCATCCATATCGACGATCTCGCCGGGTTCAAGCGCATTCGGCTTCAGACGCTCGATCACGTCGGTGTAGCGGCCGGACGGCACGAAGCAAATGTCCTGGCTGTCCTGCTTGTCGGCGACCGACAGATCGAACTGCCGGGCCAATTCGCGGGTCTGCGGCTTGCTCATGTCACCGAGCGGAAAGCGGAGATAATCGAGCTGTTCCTGCGTGGTGGCGAACAGGAAATAGCTCTGGTCGCGATCCGCATCGGCAGCACAGACCATGGCGCGCGAGCCGTTAGCAAGGCGGCGCGAGGCCACATAATGACCGGTCGCCAGCGCCTGCGCGCCGAGATCGCGCGCGGTCGCCAGCAGATCGCGGAACTTGACCGAACGATTGCATTCGATGCACGGCACCGGCGTTTCGCCGGAAGCATAGCTCGCGGCAAAATTGTCGATGACGGACTCGCGGAACCTGCTTTCGTAATCCAGCACGTAATGCGGGATCCCGATCCGCTCGGCCACGTCGCGGGCATCATGGATGTCACGGCCGGCGCAGCAGGCGCCCTTGCGATGGGTGGCGGCGCCGTGATCGTAGAGTTGCAGCGTAATACCGACGACGTCGTAGCCCTGCGACTTCAACAGCGCAGCCGTCGCCGAGGAGTCGACGCCGCCGGACATGGCGACCACGACCCTGGTGTCCTGCGGACGGCCTTCGAGATCGAGACTGTTGAGCATGGTTTCGGTCACTGATGCGACCGCGCTGGCTGCAAACCGTCGCGATCAGGAAAACGGAGCCAAATCCCGGAACTTAAGGTCGGTCCGACAATGGGTTAGGATATGGCACTTTAATATAGGCCGCCTTGCGCTCAATCAATCACGGCGCCTCGCCGGAAACGGCAATTCTTGCCGCCGGGCAGAAAAGATAATGCCGCGACGGTCCTCACGGAGGTTCCACCCGAATTACAACATACTGATTTGTATAGATATTTTTATAAAACGAGAGGTGGCCCGGTCCTTGCTGAAAGGAGGATAGAACTCTTCTGGAAAGGCCGCCCGTGGTTAGCGTCACGTCCGATATCGTCTCAAACGTCTCGTTTCAGAACGCACGATCGAATTCGTCCCGCGACGATCAGCGGTCGGACGCCGACAGCTTCGGCTCGCTGGTCGACGGCAACACCGTTGCCAGCACCAATAGCGACCGCGCCGCGGCCGCCCAGCCTGATCTGCCAGCACCCGCACGGCGCGACGACACGCGCTCCTCGAGCAATGACCGCACGCGGCAGTCCGATGATCGCACCGACAACGCGGCCGCCAATGCACGTGACCGCGACACCCAGGCAGCCGATGCCGCGCAGGACTCCCGCAAGGCGAAGAAGAGCGATCCGAGCGACACGAAGGCCGATTCCAAGGCCGACGCGAAGACGGGCGACAAGACCGACACCAAGGACGCCTCGTCCAAGGATGCCGACAAGACCGCAACGACTGACGCGGACGCAACGGCCCCAACCGAGAAGCCCGTCGCGGTCGCCGCCGTCGCCGTCGCGATCCCCGTGCCTGCGGCCACGACCGATGTTACGGTAGCTCCGACAGCGCCCGAAACCACCGGCGTTGCACAGCCTCTCGCCATCGCTGCAGCCGTTTTGAAAGCCCAGACGGCAGTGACCGAAGCCGCAACGGTTGACGCCGAAGCGGCGCCTGCATCGACGGCCCCGGAAGCCGAAGCGAATTTCGCGGCACTTATCGCATCCGCGACACCCGCGGGCGGCAAAGCCGGCGCGAAGAAGACCAGCGCAGCCGATGCCACAACGGCATCAACGGCTGAGGTCAAATCAGAAGACAAGACCAAAACCACCGAGATCGCGTCCGCGCAGCCAGCCGACGCGGCCGCAGCGTCGACCGTCGGCAAGGATGCCAAGCCGGGCGACAAACTCGTCGATGGCGTAGCAACTGACGCGACCGCCGTTGCACCGGAAGCTACAAAGCCTGCGGCTAGCGCTGGCCATGAGCGTCGCGCCGAACATACCGCTCAGGCTGCAGTACCGGATGTGACTGCGCCGACCACCAATAGCTTGCAGCAGCAGCCGTTGCAGACCGCACCGACGCCGATTGCAGCTGCGACCCCGCAATTGACCGCCACGGTCGCAACCAACGCGCCAGTGCCTCTGGACGGCGTCGCCGTCGAGATCGTGCAGAACGCCAAATCGGGCAAGAGCAGCTTCGACATCCGGCTCGACCCTGCCGAGCTTGGCCGTATCGATGTCCGGCTCGAAGTCGACAAGCATGGCAATGTCACCTCGCATCTCACCGTCGAGAAGCCGGAAACCCTGACCATGTTGCGCCAGGATGCACCGCAACTGCAGCGCGCACTCGAACAGGCCGGCCTCAAGACCAACGACAGCGGACTACAATTCAGCCTGCGCGATCAGTCGCAAGGCCAGCAACAGAACAGTGGCGAGAATTCGGGCCGCAACGCCCAGCGCCTTGTGATCCATGAAGACGAGTCCGTGCCCGCGATTGCTGCGGGCCGCGGTTATGGCCGCATGCTGGGATCCAGCAGCGGCGTCGACATCAGTATCTGAGGAGTGAACCATGGCAGTTGACGCAACGACTCCAAGCCCTGTCGTATCCGGCACTACGCCGGTATCGAACTCAAGCAGCAGCTCCGGCTCGACGACCACCGGCATTGCCGATAATTTCCAGACGTTCCTGACGCTGCTGACGACGCAGCTGCAGAACCAGAACCCGCTCGATCCGCTCGATACCAACCAGTTCACGCAGCAGCTCGTGCAGTTCGCGGGTGTCGAACAGCAGCTCAAGTCGAACGATCAGTTGAAAGCCCTGGTCGATCTCGGCAAAGCTACAGAAGCGACGCAGGCGCTCATCTATGTCGGCAACAACGTCGCTGTCGATGGCAGCACGGCGCAATTCAAGACGTCGGCGACATGGAATCTACTCGCCGACAAGGACTCGACAGCCACCGTCAACATTACAAATTCCGCTGGTAACGTTGTCTACACCGGCAAGTATACGTTGAAGTCCGGCAACGGCACTTTTGTATGGGATGGCAAAGGCAATGACGGCGTTCAGTATCCCGAAGGAGCCTATACGCTGACGGCAACGGGCAAGGACGACAACGGTCGCGACGTCGCCATCTCCACGGAAGTCCAGGGCGTTGTCGATTCCGTCGATCTGTCAGCGAGCCCCGCCCTGCTCTCGATCAACGGCGCCAACTATACCGTCGACAAAATCAAGCGCGTGGTGCGTCCGACGACGGCGCCAACGACTCCCTCGACGCCAACCACACAGACAACCTGACGCTGCGCCGCATCATCTCCTCGGGACGATTATTTCGAACCAAATCCAGTTCTATTCGCATTGGAGTTGTAGGCTTAGGCAAATTTTAAGTCGCTGGGCGTAGGTTGTTGAAGTGAGTTCAGTGGTTGAGAGTTTGTGAGTACGCCATGACAGAACCCCATCGCCCGAGGGTCAAATACGTCATCGGGCCTGACGGCAGTCCGTTAACAATTGCGGATCTGCCCGCGCCCGGAACCAAACGGTGGGTCATCCGCCGCAAAGCCGAAGTTGTCGCCGCCGTCCGCGGTGGCCTTCTGTCTCTTGAGGAAGCCTGCAGCCGCTATACGCTGACAGTCGACGAATTCCTCTCCTGGCAGTTCTCGATCGACCAGCACGGTCTGGCAGGACTGCGGACCACCCGCATCCAGCAGTATCGTCAGTAAACGAATCGTTAATATCTCCAATTCGATGAAAACCGGCTCCCTCACGGGAAGCCGGTTTTCGTCATTTGGCCATATTTTTGCCACCCGTTAACCGCCGTTAACCATATCGAAACCATACCCCGGCAAAATTTGCCCAGTCGGTCTTTGAGGCCGAATCTCAGGGGCTGGTTCGTGCAGAGTCTTCTAAGTTTCCTTAAAGGTCTCGGCGCGGCGCGCCTGATGGCGATGGTTGCGGTCACGGCCGCGCTCATCGGCTTCTTTGCTTTCGTCATCATGCGGGTCACTACGCCGCAGATGACCACCCTGTTCACGGACCTGAGCGTCGAGGACTCCTCGGCGATCATCAAGGACCTGGAACGCCAGGCTATCCCCTATGAGCTGAAGAACGACGGTGCCGCCATCATGGTGCCGAAGGACAAGGTGACTCGCCTGCGCATGAAGCTGGCCGAAGGCGGCCTGCCCAAGGGTGGCGGCGTCGGCTACGAGATCTTCGACAAGTCCGACGCTCTCGGCACAACAAGTTTTGTTCAGAATATCAACCACTTGCGTGCTCTCGAAGGCGAATTGGCGCGAACCATCCGGGCGATCGACCGGGTACAGTTCGCCCGCGTTCACCTCGTCCTGCCGGAACGCCCCCTGTTCTCCCGCGAAGCTCCCGAGCCTTCGGCCTCGATCGTCGTCCGCGTCCGCGGCGCCCTCGACCCGCAGCAGGTCCGGGCGATCCGCCATGTCGTCGCCTCGGCCGTCAACGGCCTGAAGCCGGCCCGGGTTTCGATCGTCGACGAAGCGGGACAACTGCTCGCCGACGGCGCCGCCGACGCGACCATGGAGGGCGCCACCGGCGACGAGCGCCGCGCCGGCTTCGAGAAGCGGATGCGCAGCCAGGTCGAAGCGATCGTTTCCTCGGTGGTGGGCGCAGGCCGGGCCCGGGTCCAGCTCACAGCCGACTTCGACTACAACAAGGTCACGCAGACCTCCGACAAATTCGACCCGGAAGGCCGGGTCTTGCGCTCCAGCCAGAGCCGCGAAGAATCCTCCGCCGTCGGCGAGCGGGATGGCCAAGTCACCGTCAACAACGAACTGCCAGGCAATCAGGCGGCCGGCAACACGGGGACGGCGAAGGATCAAAGCAAGAAGTCGGAAGAAACCAACAACTACGAAATCTCCCGCATCACCAAGACCGAAGTGACCGAAGCAGGCCGTGTCAATCGCATCTCGGTCGCGGTACTGGTCGACGGCAGCTACAGCAAGAACGAGAAGGGCGAGCAGGTCTACGCCCAACGCCCCAAGGAAGAACTCGATCGCATCGCAGCGCTGGTCCGTTCGGCCATTGGCTTCGACCAGAAGCGCGGCGATCAGGTCGAGGTCGTCAACCTGAAATTCGCCGAGGGCCCAACTGTCGTTCCGACGCCGGAGCCGACCGGTCTGCTCGGCATGATGCAATTCACCAAGGATGACGTGATGCACGTCATCGAACTCGCGGTCATGATGCTGCTCGGTCTGGTCGTGATGTTCATGGTCATCCGCCCGCTGGTCCGCCGCGTCCTCGCCTCTGAGCCCGTGCCGGCGCTCCCTGCAGCCAACGCTCTCGTTCTTCCCGACGGTGTCGCCCTCAGCGCTGACGGACAGACCGTCATTCCCGCCAGCGGCCCCAACATGATCGACGTCGCCACCATCCAGGGTCAGGTCCACGCGCAATCCGTGCATCGCGTGGGCGAACTGGCCGATCGTAACCCTAACGAAACCGCAGCCATTGTTCGCGCATGGCTGCAGGAACCGGCGTGATCTGAATGGCATCCGTTCCGCAAACCACCGGCGATAACAGCAGCGACATCGCCAGCGTCGTAGCATCGCTCGCACAGCGCCAAGGCGGCCGTGCGCCAGCAAAGCCACTGAGCGGCCCGAAGCGCGCAGCCATCCTGATGCTGGCGCTGGGTGAACAATATGGTGGGAAGGTCTGGGCGCAGCTCGACGACGACGAAGTGCGCGAGCTTTCACTCCACATGTCATCGCTCGGCACCATCGAGCCGGAGACGGTCGAAGATCTGCTGCTCGAATTCGTATCGCGGATGTCCGCCTCCGGCGCCCTGATGGGCACTTTCGATGCCACCGAGCGTCTGCTGACCCAGTATCTGCCGTCCGAGCGCGTCAGCGGTATCATGGAAGAAATCCGCGGCCCTGCAGGCCGCAACATGTGGGAAAAACTCTCGAACGTGCAGGAAGAGGTTCTCGCGAACTACCTGAAGAACGAATATCCGCAGACCGTTGCCGTGGTGCTGTCGAAGCTGAAGCCGGAGCATGCAGCGCGCGTCCTCGGCATCCTGCCCGAGGATCTCGCGCTCGACGTCATCAACCGCATGCTCAAGATGGAAGCGGTGCAGAAAGAAGTCATCGAGCGCGTCGAACAGACGCTGCGCGTCGAATTCATGTCGAACCTCTCGCAGACCCGTCGTCGCGACGCGCACGAAGTCATGGCGGAAATCTTCAATAACTTCGATCGCCAAACCGAAACACGCTTCATCACCTCGCTGGAAGAAGACAATCGCGAGGCGGCCGAGCGCATCAAGGCGCTGATGTTTACCTTCGACGACCTCATCAAGCTCGATGCCGGCTCGGCACAGACCCTGATGCGCAGCATCGACAAGGACAAACTGGGTATCGCACTGAAGAGCGCCAACGAGGAAGTGCGCGCCTTCTTCATGGGCAACATGTCGTCCCGCGCCGCCAAGATGCTGACCGACGATATGGCCGCGCTCGGCCCGGTCCGTCTGCGCGATGTCGACGAGGCACAGGCACTGCTGGTGAATTTGGCCAAGGATCTCGCCGCCAAGGGCGAAATCGTGCTGACCAAGAACCGCGCCGACGACGAGCTGGTGTATTGATGGCCGCCCCCGCAAAATTTCTGTTCGATATGGACTTCGCAGCGCCCGACAAGACGCGGGCGCCCGCGATCACGCCTGCCGAGATCGCGGAGAAAATCGCCAACGCCGAAGCCCATGCCTATCGCGCCGGCTTCGATGCGGCCCAGCGCGAGGCGAAGGCCGAAAGCGACCGTCGCGCCGCATTGGCGCTGGAACAGATCGGTGTTGCGATCTCCTCGATCTCGTCGCGCTTCGGGGCCATCGAAGAAAAGATGGAAACCGAAGCTGTCGATGTCGCGGTGTCGGTGGCACGCAAACTCTGCAGTGAATTGATCGCCGTTGAGCCGCTCACCGAAGTCATGGCCCTGGTCCACGACTGTTTCAAGAATCTGGTGTCGACGCCGCATCTCGTGGTGCGCATCAACGACCAGCTCTATGACGAAGCACGCGAACGCATCGAGAAACAGGCCAAACAAAGCGGCTTCGCCGGTCGCCTCGTTATCCTCGCCGAGCCGGATATCGAGAACGGCGACTGCAAAATCGAATGGGCGGATGGCGGCGTCGTGCTCGAACGCGCAACCATCGACGCCAAGATCAACGAACTCGTCGGACGCTACATGGCGTCGCGCAATCAGGCCTGACAGGGCTGTGAGGACTAGAATATGAGCGATCCACAGGTGCCGCTTCCCGATCTCAATGCCACCGATCCCGGCGCAATGGGGGACGTGGGCTATGCTGACGAAGAACAGGTCACGCGTATTGCCGCCGATCTCGAAGCGGTTTTCGACGTTCCAGTCCAGGTCTCGGCCGTGCTCGGCCGCTCCAAGATGGGTGTGGGCGAATTGCTGAAGCTCGGGCCCGGCACCGTGCTCGAACTCGACCGCCGCGTTGGCGAAGCGATCGACATCTACGTGAACAACCGCCTGGTGGCGCGCGGCGAAGTCGTTCTCGTCGAAGAAAAGCTCGGCGTCACCATGACTGAAATCATCAAGGCTGAACGCAGCTAATTCGAGATAAACGGCGCCTCAAGGGCGCGACCAGGATATAACAGGAGATCACCATGCGGCTTCTCATCGTTGGTACCCTCAAGGGCCAACTCACCACCGCCACCAAGATCGCCATGGATAACGGCGCCTCCGTGGTTCATGCCGAAGGCCACGATCAGGCGATGGGCGTGTTGCGCGGCGGCAAGGGCGCAGACCTCCTGCTGGTGGATGTCGCCCTCGACATCCGCGACCTCGTGATGCGGTTGGAAGCCGAACACATCCATGTGCCGATCGTCGCCTGCGGCATCACCACCGATGCCCGCGCCGCGGTCGCCGCGATCCATGCCGGCGCCAAAGAATACATCCCGCTGCCGCCGGATCCGGAACTGATCGCCGCCGTTCTCGCCGCCGTTGCCAATGACAGCCGCGACCTGATCTATCGCGACGAAATGATGGGCAAGGTGGTCAAGCTGGCGCAGCAGATCGCCGGCTCCGATGCGTCGGTGATGATCACGGGCGAATCCGGCACCGGCAAGGAAGTGCTGGCGCGCTATGTCCATACCCGCTCGAACCGCGCCAAGAAGCCGTTCATATCAATCAACTGCGCTGCAATCCCCGAACATCTCCTGGAGTCCGAACTGTTCGGCCACGAGAAGGGTGCCTTCACTGGCGCGATCGCACGCCGCATCGGCAAGTTCGAGGAAGCCACCGGCGGCACGCTCTTGCTCGACGAAATCTCGGAAATGGACGTGCGGCTGCAGTCGAAGCTGCTGCGCGCCATTCAGGAGCGCGTCATCGACCGCGTCGGCGGCACCAAGCCGGTGCCGGTGGACATCCGCATCATCGCGACGTCGAACCGCAACCTGTCCGACGCCGTACGCGAAGGTACGTTCCGCGAAGATCTGCTGTTCCGTCTCAACGTCGTGAACCTGAAGATCCCGCCGCTGCGCGATCGCCCGGCCGACATTCTCGAGCTGGCGCAACATTTTGCCAAGAAATATGCCGACGCCAATGGCGTGCCGGTGCGTCCGATCTCCGCCGAGGCGCGGCGCGTACTCACCGCCAATCGCTGGCAGGGCAACGTCCGTGAACTCGAAAACACGATCCACCGTTCGGTGCTGATGGCCAACGGCGACGAGATCGGCGCGGATGCCATCCTGACCCCGGATGGCGATCGTCTCGATCTCGCCAAGACCCCGCCGGCCGTGGCGCATGCAACCATGGCGGCAGAAACCGTCACCCGCGCACTGGTCGGCCGTACCGTAGCCGATGTCGAGCGCGATCTGATCCTGGAGACGCTGAAGCACTGCCTCGGCAACCGCACCCATGCGGCCAACATTCTTGGCATCTCGATCCGCACGCTGCGCAACAAGCTCAACGAATATGCCGATGGCGGGTTGCCGATCACACCGGCGGGAGCAGGCGCCGGCGACTATCGTGCTGCCATGGGCGCGATGTAATTACGCGAAGAACGACAACGACGCGCCCTGCGAATAGCTCGGCGCGTCCTGCTTGCGAAAAATCTTGATCGGATCGCCCGGCGTCAGCTCTTGCCGGGTGAACATCGCATAGGCGTAGAGCGCGAGATAACCGATCGAAATCGCGCCGATCACATAGAAGATCCCGATGCCGATCCGCTTCATGCGACCGCACCCCGCCGCACGAGATGTCGGAGCCACAGCCAGATCATCGGGACGACCACGAGTTCGCCGATCAGACTGATCAGGAGTCCCACGGTCGGAAAGCCATGACTGAGCACCGCTAGCAAACGCGCAGCCGCACCAAACACGAGAATGAAGGTTACGATCGAAATCCGCTCAAAGCGTTTTTCGATCTGCGGGATCGCCGACCAGTAGATCAGCCCGACCGCCACCAGCACGCCTTTGATGAAGCGCACATAGCCTTCCATCGTCACGCCGAGCCTGACGCCTGAGAGGCTGGTGCCGAACAGCACGCCGGTCAGGCCGAACAGGATGGCCACGAGGCCGACAATCGCCAGTGCGATCTGAAGCAGTCTGCGTTCCAAAATGGGCTCCCTGGGCTCAAGCAGCCTAATAACTGCGTCATGGAACGACAATGAGCAACCGGCCACGTTGGCGCACACAACTTGGGGGTCTCCGGCTTGCGTCAGACGCCTGAATGGTTAGCTTTCCCCGCTGAGTCGCGGCAAAATGGCTGCGCACCGCTTTCCAGAGACGCAATGCCGACCTTTACCCCGCATCAGGATGCCGCGCTGAAAGCCGTCGACGACTGGCTGAAGGCGAAGCCAGGCCGCAACGGCACACCGCAGGTGTTCCGGCTGTTCGGCTTTGCCGGTACCGGCAAGACGACATTGGCGCGGCACGTCGCCGACAATGTGGACGGCGAGGTGAAATTCGCAGCCTTTACCGGTAAGGCGGCGCTGGTGATGCGCAACAAGGGCTGCGACGGCGCCTCCACGATTCACTCACTGATCTATCGCGCCCGTGAGAGCGGCGAGGAGCAGCCGAATTTCGAACTGTGGGACGACGCGCCAGCCTCCAAGGCCAAGCTGATCGTGATCGACGAATGTTCGATGGTCGACGCCGAGCTTGGCCGCGACCTGCTGTCATTCGATTGCCCTCTGCTGGTGCTCGGCGATCCCGCGCAGTTGCCGCCGATCCAGGGTGGCGGCTTCTTCACCGAGACCGAGCCCGACGTGATGCTGACCGAAGTGCATCGCCAGGCCGAGCACGATCCGATCGTGCGCATGTCGATGGATGTCCGCGAGGGGCGGTCGCTGCAGCCCGGGCAATATGGCCTGAGCGAAATCGTGTCGCGCAAGGCACTCGATCCGGATCGCGTGATGTCCGCCGATCAGGTACTGGTTGGCCGCAACAACACGCGCCGCGCCTACAATATGCGTGTCCGGCAGAAACTTGGCATCGAGGACCTGCTGCCGGTGGCCAATGACAAGCTGGTCTGCCTGCGCAACAACCGCAAGAAGGTGCTGTTCAACGGCGGTCTGTGGCGCGTGAAGGCGCGCGCTGCCTCGAAGTCGCAGATCATCACCATGCGAATTTCGCCGGATGAGGATTTTGGCGGCAAGGTCACCAAGGTATCTGTGCGCGCGGACTGTTTCTCGGGCGGTGTTGAGACGCTGCCGTGGGAGCAACGCAAGCCTTACGACGAATTCGACTATGGCTACGTGCTGACCGTGCACAAAAGCCAGGGCTCGCAATGGGACGACGTCGTTCTGTTCGACGAGAGCTTTGCATTTCAGGAGAGCCGCGCCCGCTGGCTCTACACCGGCATCACCCGCGCCGCGAAGCGCTTGAGCATCGTGGTTTAACGCGCGTATTTTGCAATCAATCGCATGCGCTGATCTGACGCGTCTGGCTCCTAGGCATCGTGGAACAAGATGCCCGCCCGAACGTTTCGGCCACTTACGCTTAATAAGGAGCTCGATATGCATCCCGCGAAAATCTTGACGATGGCTACGATGATCGGCGCAAGCGCGCTGGCGTTTTCGGCGCCGGCAACATCTGCGCCCCTGCTTAGTCAGCCCGGCCTCGCCAGTGCCGTACCGTCGGCCACCGAGAACGTGCAGTATTATCGCCGCTACGGTTATGGCCCACGCTACGGCTACGGTCCCGGCTACTATCGCCGCGGACCCAGCGCTGGCGCCGTCGTCGGCGGCCTCGCAGCGGGCGCCATCATCGGCGGCGCGATTGCGGCCAGCCAGGCCAACGCGGCAGCCCAGCAGAACGCAGCCTATTGCTCGCAGCGCTATCGTTCCTACGATCCGGCGTCAGGCACTTATCTGAACAACGACGGCAATCGTTATCCCTGCCCATAAGCGGACAGCGCCGTCTCCAAACAAAAGCCGCGAGACTCACGTCCCGCGGCTTTTTCGTGCCTTCGTCAGATCCTCACGAATTCGTGTGCGGCATCGCGTAACAACCGGCACCCTCTTCCGTATCTCGGATGTGCCCACCGGAAATGCCGATTGCGAACCACGGGCTCCGGTCTAGACTGCCGGTCATCCGGCCATCGATCATCCAAGAGGACCTGCTATGCGCCGCTCCCTGTTCAGCCGCCTCTCGCTCTGCGCCTTTGCCGGCGCATTGGCGATTTCGACCGCCCTCGTGGCTCCTACTTTCGCCGCCGAAGAGGCTGTCATCATTCCCGCACCCGCAGCGGACACGCCGGCCGCGACCGGCATTCAGACTGCGGTGATTGCGGGTGGGTGCTTCTGGGGCGTCCAGGGCGTATTCCAGCACACGGCAGGCGTCGTTAACGCTGTGTCCGGCTATGCCGGCGGCTCCAAGAGCTCGGCCAATTACACCGCGGTCAGCACCGGCTCGACCGGGCACGCCGAAGCGGTCGAGATCAAATACGACCCGCAAAAGATCAGCTACGGCAAGATCCTGCAGATCTATTTCTCGGTGGCACACGACCCGACCCAGCTGAATCGCCAGGGCCCGGATTCGGGTACGCAATATCGGTCGGAAATTTTCGCGACGACGCCGGAGCAGAAGAAAGTAGCGGAAGCCTATATCGCCCAGCTCAACGCTGCGAAGGTCTACAAGAAGCCGATCGTCACCAAGCTCGGAATGCTCGAAGCCTTCTATCCGGCGGAAGCTTATCATCAGGACTACCTGACGCTGCACCCGAACCAGCCCTATATTGCCTATAACGATATTCCGAAGGTCGAGAACCTGAAGAAGATCTTTGCCCAGAACTATATCGAGAAGCCGACGCTGGTGAGCGCGTCGAAGGTCACAAACTGACCTGAGCGCTCGCAGCCACGGCCAATCGGGAAGGAGAAAGAATGACCGATACCAAGACGACACCCGGCAAGGTCGAAAAGAGCGAAGCCGAATGGCGCCGCGAACTGACCCCGATGCAGTATGCGGTACTGCGCGAAAAGGCGACGGAGCGTCCGTTCACCGGCGAGTACGAACATGACCACACGCCGGGCACCTTCGTCTGCGCCGGCTGCGGCCAGACGCTATTCGAGTCCGACGCCAAGTTCGATTCCGGCTGCGGCTGGCCGAGCTTCACGCAGCCCTCACGAGAAAGTCATATCGACGAAGAACGCGATGTGACCCACGGCATGATCCGCACGGAAGTGCTGTGCTCCAAGTGCAATGGTCATCTCGGACATGTGTTTGACGACGGCCCCGGACCCACGGGATTGCGCTACTGCATCAACTCGGCGGCCTTGAAACTTCAGCCTAAATAAATACGTATCCGGTATCGAACTGTTTCCATGCCCCGTGCGACTCATCGAAGTCTCGCGGGGCATTTCTGTCCCGACCTTTACATTGCCTGTTACTTGAACATGCCTCAGCGGCATGCACGTTAACGAAGAAGAATAAGAAAGTACCAAGATGTCTACCCGTTCAAACCGTTTGTTGCTCGGCATTGCCCTTGCGGGTCTCATTCTCGAAAGCTTGGTGTCCCACCCCGCACTGGCGACCGACAAGGTGTCGCTGTTCAAGGTGATCACGGCCAAGGACGAGATCATCATCGGCATTAACGATGACCAGCTCTCCACTTTCGAAGCCAAAAACGCCGGCGGCGTCGCCAAGCATCTGGTCCAGAAGGGTACGCTGACGGCCTGGCAGTACGCGGTGCGCAAGGCTGAGGCCGGGGCGCTGGAGCAGGCGCCTTTGCGGCAAGTGGGGCTTATGTCGACTGAGGCACTGCGGGTCGAGCCCTATACCACCCCCCTGAAAATCGTGCCGCTGCCGGATGTGACCGGACAATAGGCAAATATTGCGCCGCGCGCGCCGCTGCCCATGCCTTAAGCGCGCGCTAAGCTCTTTAAATCACAAAGCTATTACGGCAATACCGTCCGCGGCCGGCGATTCATCATGCTGTATCGCAGGTGTCGCAATCGGCCAAAACGTGCTTATATTGGGGTCTGTCCTGAAATGATGTTCCGCGCGCCGCCGGATCGGCTGCATTGCGAATGAAGCGTCGTTTCGTTGCGTATTCAGATGAGGTCCCCGACCATGGCAGCTTTCAGCTACAACACCGCAGCCGAACTCTTCCCCGCCGCGATCCGCAAGAAAAAGCGCGCCGGTTTCGCCTATCGTCGTTTCGATACGGCCGCCGCCGCCGTCCAGTTCGCGATCGAGGAGCTGCCGGCTGACTCGCTGAACGGCGCCTATCTCCAGGTCGAGGAAGCGCGTTTCGACCAGAGCGGCATTCGCTCGCTCTATGAGAGCCAGGACTTCCCGCTGGAGCGCCGCGTGCGCGCCGAAGAGCCTGCGACCGACGACGCCGACGCAGCTTGAGCTTTACGAATTGAGACGACCGCAGCCCGGACTCTGAACTAGAGTCTGGGCTGTTTTTCGAGCCACTTGCGCAGCATTCTGACGTTGCGGACATTGGCCCGGAACATCACGTCGAACGCATCGCCGATCAACGGCACGATGCCGACAGCACCGTCCACCGCAACATTGCCCAGCATCCGCGCCGTCAGATGCCACGGCGCACCGAGCGCCCGTGCCTCGCGCACCACCCATAGCGAGATCGCCGTGGTGATGATGTCGCCCACGATCGGAATCAAGCCGATCAGGCCATCGATGCCGTAGCGGATCTTGGTGCCCGGTACGATGAAGGCGACGTCGAGCAGTTTCGCCAGCGCATCCAGCCGCGCCAGCCGTTGCTCGCGCGTGAGATTGGCAAACGGATTGGCGCCCGCTCCGAAGTCGAACCGAAAGCCCTGCAGATCCGGCCGAAGTTGCTCGGGCCGAACCTCAAAACCATCCTGATCGATGATCGGACCATGCGCGGACGCCGGTTTGCGCGGGCGGCCGGCGTCGTAAGTGGTTGATTGACCTGTGCTCATCATGGCCATGACATGGGGGACAGGCGCCAACTCTGCAAGCGGCATCGCGTCACGCCTCATCGGGCGCTTCACCGCGATCCCCATATTTGCTGCGCAGAAATTCTCCAACCACCGGTTGAATTGCAAGGAGCCCGCTATATTCTGCCCCCGCCGGGAACGGGTGGGGATGAGCGATGCGACGACCCTTGGGTGACGTGTGCCTCGATATTGCAAGCTTCGCCCGGGAGCGGAAGCACGAATTTCTCTCCTACATCCTGCGGCTCGCGGCAGCAGAGGCCTACCAGACCACGGCCGAAGACGACGCGTTCGAGATGCCGATGCCGCGCCGGCTCGCCGCCCGTGAACTGATCGCCGGTTTCTGGGACTGGGACATCAGCAACGACCGCAACTATCTTGATGCCGGGGCTGCCCGCTTCTTCAATGTCGATCCCGAAACGGCCGCGCGCGGTCTGCCGAACATGGCCTATCTCGCGGCGGTCCATCCCGATGACGTTGATCGGGTGCACGCGGCGGTCGCGGCCGCGATGCGATCGGGCGGCATCTTTGAGTGCGAGTGTCGGTTGATCAAGAACGACCGGATCAGCTGGGTTCTCGCGCGCGGCAGTTGCACGCTGGACGGACATGGCCGCCCCGTCCGCCTGCCCGGCGCGATCATCGACATCACCCACGACAAGACGATGAACTGAGGCGATCAGGCCAGCTTGCGGGCGCGGTCGATGGCTTCGTCCATGTTGAGAGCCGGCACCATCGACGGCGCTTCGAGATCGCATAGGGCGAAGCGGTTCTTGCCGTCGTTCTTGGCGGCATAGAGCGCCTGGTCGGCAGCCGCGATCAGTCGCTCCGGATACTGCCCGACCTGCGGGTGCCACTGCGCCACGCCGATGGACGCCGCAATCGGAATCTCGCCGGGCGCACAGCCCGCGGCGTCGATGCGGCACACATCGAGAATGCGGCGCGCGATGTTTGCCGCTTCATGCAGCGTCGTCGCCGGCAGGATGATGCTGAACTCGTCGCCGCCGGAACGCGCGAGGAGATCGCCGGGGCGGAGTTTGCTCTGGGTCATCAGCGTGAAGTGACGCAGGCAATCGTCGCCGGCCGCATGGCCGTGGCCGTCATTGATTTCCTTGAAGCCGTCGAGATCGATCGCCAGCAACGCGAACGGCTTTTGCGTGCGGCGCGCCAGCGCGCATTCCTCGGTGAGGCGCTGCACGAGATGACGACGATTGGCGACGCCGGTGAGATCGTCGACCAGTGCGAGTTCGGCGACCTCGCCGCGCAGGCGGTCGATGGCCATCAGGAGGAATCCGAAATTCCACGACATCGCCAGGAACACCAGCACCAGCACCATCATGGCCTGGAGATTGTTGAAATCGGCAAAGGTCATATTGCCGCCGATATTCGCCAGCGCCGCGGCCGAGCGCACGGCATGCGCAGCAACGAGCGTGATGGCGAGCCAGCCGGCGAGACGGGCGCCGGCATTGCCGCCGCCATCCTTGCGCGACAACAACAGCGGCACGGTCATGACAACGGTGACCGACTGTCCGGCGGAATAGATCAGCACCCGGATCGTCATGTTGTCGTGCCACAGCGTAAACAGCAGCAGGCCGGCCAGGCTGGCGGCGATGATGACGGATTGCGCGCGCCAGCCCGCCGGGCGGCCGTAAAACTGATTCATGCCGATGGCGGCGAGGCTGGTGGCCAGCAGCAGCAGGCCGTTGCCCAGCACGATGGCGATCAGCGGATCGACGCCGACGCCGCGCAGCACTGAGATGCTGTTGCCGAGCGCCGCGGCGAACGCGGCGGCTGTCCAGTAACGCGCGGCGTGCAGATTGGGATAGCTGGTGGCCACATAGGCCCAGACCACGCCGAGGGCCAAAAAGTTGACGGTGAACACCGTGAACAGCGTGCCGACGTTCAACATCGGCGATACCCGCCACGTTGTGCGTCGCGCTTCTGCGCGCTGCTGTCGATCCCCGCCATCACTCTCACCACTCGTTCCCAGCAGGTGGTAAAATGCGTCGGCGACGCTTAACGGAATCTGACTCGCGGCGGATAATCCCCAGTGTGGTTTTGAAAGAGTGAAAGGGAATGAGTTAATCCGACTTTCACCATCGGGGTTCCCAAAGTTCGCCCGGCGGCCGCGCGGCTTAACAAAAGTTTAAAACCGCGCGCGCCCTCGCCTTGCCCATCGCCCCGTGGCCTATCGGCCTGCCGCGAGACGATCGGCGAAATAGCCGATGGTCTTGCGATAGATCGTGGCCCTGTTCCACTCGCGCATCGCCTCGAAATTCGCCGTGCCCTCGCCGTAAGGCTGGCCGCCCTTGAAGCCTGCGGTCTTGAGCAGATTCGCGGTCGAGGCCAGCACGTCCGGCACCGAATGCCTGAGATCGACATGGCCGTTGCCGTCGAAATCGACGCCGTATTTGATGTAGCTCGACGGCAGGAATTGCGTCTGGCCGAGTTCGCCGGCATAGGCGCCGATCAGGTCGCGCTGCGGCAGGTCGCCGCGCTGCAGGATCTTCAGCGCCGCGATCAGCTCGCCCTGAAACAGCTCGGTGCGGCGGCAGTCATGCGCCATGGTGGAGAGCGTGCGGATCACCGGCATCTTGCCGATATCGCCCTTGCCGAAATCCGACTCCAGGCCCCAGATCGCCACCACGATTTCAGGCGGCACGCCGAAGCGCTGCTCGATGCGCGACAGCAGCGAGGCGTGACGCTGCATCATCTGCAGGCCCATGGAGATGCGGCCCTGGCCGACGCGGGTCGAGACATATTGCTCGAAACTCTTGTTGAAGGTGCCGCGCTGGCGGCGATCGAACGACAGCACCGCGGGGTCCTGCGTCACGCCGGCAAAGGCCTGCGAGATCACGCCCTGCGACACGCCGGCGGCGGCCGCCTCCTGCGACATGGCCGCGATGAAACCCTGGAAGTCGCCGCCGCATTTGGCGGCCTGCGCGGACGTGGCCGTCAGCGCAACCGAGACGAAGGACACAGCGGCAATGGCAATGGCGGTGATACGATTGGTCATGAAAAACCTGTTGGGTTGGCGATACCGGAGTGTGGCATGACCGGTGTGTCCGAACAACGGCACCCCTCTGCTGCGCCGGACATCCGCAGCGGACATATCGCCGGACATGCGTCATCACCCCCATTGTTTACGGCGCGGGGGCGCCGTCGTCCTTTGCATTCCCACCCTCCTGTGAGAGGGCGTGCGGAACGCCGGGTGCCCGTTGCACCCTTGGGCCTGATGCGAATGCGGTCTTCCGCAATTGAGAGTGCATCAGGACTTTCGGAGGCGCCGAGCGATTGCCCGGCGTTCCGCCTGCGGTGTTTTTTCGGTTGCTTGCACATCTGCCATGGCGAACGGTCCCATCACCAAAATTAATGTCCCAGGGCGGAGGGACAGGGTAGCCGCAAAGCACTTGGCCGAACGCGTTTCGACTTGGTCGTCCGTCACGCTGTCCAGGGCGCTTTCCATCCCAAGGTCGGCCGTCTCCTTGCCAGTGGCAGTGCTGGCGCAGATCCGTCCTGCCCGAAGACAGACGTTCCCCCATGAACCGCGTGACGCCGCATCTCCGGCGTCCACCGCACCCTGCCCCGCGAACGTGACGATCGCGATCGCCCCTCTCGGTGGGGCAGGACGGAAGGGATAATAATCCTTATTCCTGAAACGTCAAGAACAAACCATGAACTTTCCGTCGCGGGCCGGGCGGCGCGTCCCGCCGGTAACCACTGCCTGCTTTTGCCCACAGATGCATGCACGCTTTGCGCGCTAAGGCTTTGACTTCGCCTGCGCCATCCCCCACTTAACCGCCATGGCCAAGAAACCCGGTACCAATCCCAAAGGCGAATTCGCCTTCTTCAACGTCTTCTATGAAGACGGCTCGCAGCGCTCCAACCGCCGCGTGCCCTCCGAATTGTTGGGAGGACTCGACGGCGATGAGCCGGCCAAGGCCGCCATCGCCGAGCAGGACCGCGAGATCGCCGAGAAGTCCGGCCGTCCGGCGCTGGAGATCAAGAGCGTCGAACGCGTGGGCGCGAAGAAGAAGTGAAGAAGAAGTAAGGACATCGCTAGTGAGGTGCCGCGTCAAGGCGGCATATTGATCGAACCATCGAGTAGATCAACAAAGCTCAGATTATCTAGCGATAAATCACCTGCCGAAGGACGCCGATTTCTCACGTTCCAACGCACTCACACGTCTATCAATATCTTCAAGCGCTCTAATCAGAAGATCAGCAAAATCCTTCCCGCTAATTTTGTCCATTCTTTCTACATGACTGCGAAGAGTTAGAATTGTGGGCCGAAGGTCTGCCATAGACTCCCCCTTAAGACATTTTCTTTGAAACGCAGGCTTCAACAAAGACAATTCCCAACTCGGTCAATCTATAGTCATAAGCGATGCGCTCACCACTTTGTCGACCGTCCCCGTAACGCGTCGGTTCGCGATGCACTTCAAAAATGCCTGCCAGACCCAAGTGATAGAGGCGCTGCATGTACGAGTGAACGTTTTTGCCGAAGAGGAGATCATCGCGCGGAAGCTCATCAGCTTCTATTTCGCTTGGGTAGAACCGATTCTCTTTCAAGGAAAACGTTCGAACCAGCCTGTATATCCTTGACTGATCAGCGAGAAGCACAAGAATTTTTGCCTCATCGGACGACAATTGTTTGATTAGGTAGGGATATGACGGGTGAGCAAGGTGAGTTCGCTGACGGTCCATCGCACTGCTAAGCAACTGAGAAAACATCTCGTCAATCGGCGTCCCAGCAGCCTCGTACCGTATCCCCTCAATGACAGGACCAAGAATTTGCGGCGCGGGAGCCACTTGATCGTCTGATCGCACACGACGAACAGACCGATCTAAGAATTCACGATAGCGATCCTGCAGGGCACCGAGCATCTGAACCGGCGCCAACGCAAGCATAAGAGTTTTGACCAAGTCGCCCGCCAAATTTCCGATCTGCTTAGCTCCAGGGGAAAGAGCATCGTCGTAGATTGCCCGCACGGGCAACTGCTTGGCCAACTCTTTCGCGAATGCGCCGGTCTCCATCGTATAGTTTCCTTTGTTCACTTCTGATAGAACGCTGGTGTATTGATCTCTAAGTTATCTTACCCTTCCACCATCTCTTTTATTGAGTCAGACTGCCATCATGGTAGGCGTTCTAGCTCCACTTGAAATCACCACTCCCAGCAAGCGCTACACCCCTGTTGGAGCGTGCATATACTGCAGTACATCAATCCGACCTCTTACCGACGAGCACATAATCGCTCACGGACTGGCTGGAAATTCTTTGATACTTCCAAAATCCAGTTGCAAGTTATGTGCGACGAAAACAAGGGATGCGGAAAACGCTTGCCTTCGTCACCTCTGGTGGCCTTTTCGAACACGGATTGGAACGCCGAACTCCGGAAAACAGAAACCAAAAGATTTTCTATTGCGCCAGATGAAGGTCAAGGAAATCGCACGAGATGGAAGTATATTATCTTACGAAAAAATCGCCGAACTGTCCGTCAAACCAGCGGAATTTCCCTTGGTATTCTTGGCTTACAAGTTCGATTTTCCCGGCCTTATTGTGGGTCGACACCCGGAAGCTCAAACAAGAATTGAGGTGATGGCGCGAATTGACCACGAGGAGTTCAAGAAATATGCGCCAGGAGACAAAGATGGTTTTCGCATCGCGCCGATGGATATCGATGCATATTGCAGGATGCTCTGCAAAATCGCCCATGCCTATGCAACAGCAGAACTAGGACATGGCTCATTCCGCCCAGTGCTATCGCGTTTTGTTCGAGGCCGAACACTACGGCAAGCTTGGCATTGGATTGGCAGCGACACAGCAGTCTCTTCTCCGGCCGAACATTTGCATGACATTCAATGGTCCACGCCAACAATAAATGGAAACATCTACGTTATGATTAGTTTGCGACTCTTCGCATTCATGGGAAGCCCTCGCTACCATATAATTGTTGGCCATTTGCTTCGTCCGGTAGAAGAGCTCCCATTCTTGCAGCAGCCGCTTTACACCATTGATCTAAAAGCAGCTCCCGAAGTCGGTCAATTGACATCTCTGACCGGCTCCTAGGCGTAAGCGCAGGAAATGCCGCCATCAGATGAGCGCGGGTCAGCTTCGCTAACCCACCCTACGGCCCTCAAGCCCTCACCTCGCCCCACCCGCCATCTGCTATTCGTCATCACCTACCCGCGATGATGATCCACGGGATCGGCAGCTCCGGCACGAGATTAGGTGATCCAAAATGCATGCGATTCGGGCAGGTCCACGTTCGAGATCAGCAGCACGCGGCCGTGACGCTATTCAATCAGCAATTCGGAGTCACAGGGACAAAGTCCCGTACTTCGTTTGGGATGTTGATCCCGATGCCGCCATCAGGAGCAATGCCAAGTTTTATCTTCTCAGCATTGATCTGCCTCCATAGTTTAGCAAACCTCTGGTCGTTGGGCGTTCGGCCGTTTGAAGCCTGACGCTGACCAATGTAAGCTACCAGATCGGCAACTTGCAGCAGTGCAGGCTTGCTGCCTCGGCTGTACATGACGGGGATTTTACCAGCCGGATTTGTGGCAGGATCGCCATGATCAACATAGCAGTTGACCATTGAACTAAACTTTCGACGACCTCCCGCCATCTCGATCATGCTGTTATCTGGGTCTGGCCAGAATGTCGTTTTCTCAAAACCAGGCCATTTTGACAGAGGGATTCCAACAGCCTGCGCACCCATACTCGCAATGTTCTTCGGGCTAAATTCAAATCCGTCGCTCCACGGCATGGGACCGACAAAATTGGGATCAATATGCCTCCATTGATCGCCCGATATCGACGTCGGAAAATCTGAAATTCTACCCAGTGAGACGATGGTTCGTGATATTGTCGGAGCAAGCCTAGAGAGCAATTTCGAGTATATGTCGAAGACTTCGGCCATAGACTTGCTGTGCCAGGCAGTTTTTTGTCTCTGCTGACCAGAGAACAATTGCCTACAGTGTAACACGTCCTCCGCCGTCGCCCCGGTTTCTTCTTTCAATGCGGTAAGAACAGCTACTGCATCGGCAGTGCGGTTTTCCGGAACAACAATCGCTGCATAGGCAACATACTCTGGTCCAATGCTTTCATCACCGTAGACGTTGAACATGTAGCATCCTTGTTCTCCAGCACCCGCTGATAACCGTCGATTACACATCAGCAGGTAGCAATCGTAAGACGGATCAGCAGTAGATTAAACTTCGCTAACCCACCCTGCCCCCTCACCCGGCCCCACCCGCCATCTGCCTGTTCATCATCACCTGCGCCGCGATGATGATCCACGGGATCACCAGCTCCGGCACGAGATAGGTGATCCACACTGCATGCGGTTCGGGCAGGCCGACCTTGGTGATCGACAGCACACGGCCGAGACTAGAGAGCCGCACATCGGCGATGCTGGTTATTTCAAAATTCCCGTTGCTTTCAATTTCTCGAACCAGCTGAGCTCGTCCAGCCCGAGGTGCCTACGCCCTTCCGCCACGAGAGGCGTGTGAGTTGCGCGCAGCTCGGCAGACAGATCGATAATTTTATCGATGGCTTCACCTTGCAAATCTTCATCGTCGATGGCTTGCGGATCGAATGCCTCGCTCTGTTCGGCAACGCCCTCGACCGCCAGCCTGATCTTGTCCATCAGTGCGGCAGCGGATACAGACCCGAAAAAGCCTGCTTCGAACGCGAGGCTCTCAAGCTCGATATGTCCGCGCTGAACGTCGCGCCAGACCTCTTCGAGATGCTCCGGGTCGACGTCATCCTCGGCCTGGGCGGTAGCGGCCACCTCGATATCCTGCGCGAGGCTCTGTAGCGATCTGGCCGCTCGCTCATACCAATCCAGTTTCTTGTCGAAAGCGCGCTGCTGCTTGAAGTTCGACAGCGCGACCTGCGCGCCTATCCACGATCCGACGAAGCCGAGTATCCCCGGAATGATGGTGACCAGTACCTTCAACTGAACCGAATCGGGCGTCGCTGGATCGCTCATGGATTTCCCCCAACACAGAGAACGCGAAACGCACGGACGGAGACATCCCCCGTCGGTGAATCCGTCCATTTCGTCAACCGAGACTTATACTTCACTGACTCACCTCACGCTCGCGCACCCCTCACCCCGCCCCACCCGCCATCTGCCTGTTCGTCATCACCTGCGCCGCGATGATGATCCACGGGAGCACCAGCTCCGGCACGAGATAGGTGATCCACAGGGCATGCGGTTCGGGCAGGCCGACTTTTGATATCGACAGCACGCGGCCGAGGCCGCCGACGAACACCGTCGCCGCCATCAGGAAGACCAGCGTGTTGTGCTCGCGAATGGTCGATGCCGCCCACAGGCCCATGACGCCCGACATCAGATAAATGCCGCCCATGAAGCGATGCACGTTGTCCAGCCGCGGCGCGGTCTCGGGCTGGCCGAGAACCATCTGCAGCGAGCCACCGAAGATGGCGATGGCGCCGACCAGAAACAGGCAGACCTGGGCAATGCGCTGGCTGAGCAGCATCGGCGCGAGCGACGTCATGGCAATGTCCTCGGATGAAATGTGCTTCAAGACAATTGATCGGGCAATGCGTGACGCTAGCGCGGGACGCGGCACAATCAAAGGGTGTGGCGGAGTTATCAACGTGGGCCGCGTCGTATGCGGTGCCCCTCTCCCGCTCCCGCGCACAGCGAGCTGTGCCAGGCGGCATGCGGACATTCTCCCCAGTTCGAGACAGTGCGACCCGAAAGGTCGTGATCGAGGCTGCGTTGGTGACGGCCCCTCACCCGACCGGCTCCGCCGGTCGACCTCTCCCCGCATTGCGGGGAGAGGTTAAGAGCGCGCACGATAAAAAGGCGGACCTTGCGGTCCGCCTTTTTTATTCGGTCACCCCCTCGTCGCGGAGAAGTATCTCAGGCCCCTTGTCACGCCAGCCTGAGCGTGAGCTGCCGCTCGCGGCCGGCGTGGCGCTGGACGAAGTCGTCGAGCGACGAGGTGACGTCCTCGTAATTGCGGTCGGCGCGGCGGCGGATCTCGCGGGCGACGTCTTCCGACACGTCGTCGGCCCAGCGCTCGGCCGTGTTGAAGGCGATCACGCGCTGCGGATCGTTGTACTGGCCGGACATCAGGTCGGCGATGACGGTTTCGAGATCGGTCGCCGCGACATCGGCCTCGCGCCAGGCGCAGCCGGCGCGGTCGAAACAATCCAGCACGAGATAGACGGTCTGCTCGCCGGCATCCGGCACCAGCGACGGGGTCCAGGCGCGCGTCATCCCGCCCTCCTGCCCTTGGTCACCCCTTTGGCCACCGGCCGCACCGCCTTCTTCGCCGGCGCGGGCTCCTTCTTGCCGGTGATCGGCAGCAGCATTTCCTTCTGGCCGGTGGCGCGTTTCGGGGGCTTCTTCGCCTTTGGCTTCGGCGCGGCGCCGCCGCCCTTGAGGCTCTGCTGCAGGGCGGTCATCAGATCGACCACATTGGTGCCGGGCCGCGCCTTGCCATGCGGCTTGAGGGCGACGCCGCTGCGCTTCTGGTTGACGAGATCGACCAGCGCGGACTCGTAGCGATCCTCGAATTTGCCGGGCTCGAATTCCGCGGCCTTCTGCTCCACGATATGCCGCGCCAGATCGAGCATGTCCTTGGTGACCTTGACGTCCTGGATGTCGTCGAAATACTCAGCCTCGTCGCGCACCTCATAGGGATAGCGCAGCAGCGTGCCCATCAGCCCGTTCTTCAGCGGCTCCAGCGCGATGATGTGCTCGCGATTGGTGAGCACGAGCCGGCCGATGGCCACCTTGCCCATGTCGCGAATGGTCTCGCGGATCACCGCATAGGCGTCGTGGCCGATCTTGCCGTCGGGCACGAGGTAATAGGGACGGATGGCGTAGCGCGGGTCGATATCGGCCTTCGGCACGAATTCGTCGATCTCGATGGTGCGGGTGGAGTCCAGCGCGATGTTGTCGAGTTCGTCTTTCGACACCTCGACATAGGTATCGGTATCGACCTTGAAGCCCTTCATGATGTCGTCCGCCGCCACCTCCTCGCCGGTATCCGCATCGACCTTCAGATATTTGATGCGATGGCCGGTGTTGCGGTTGATCTGGTTGAAGCTGATCTTCTCGGAATCCGACGTGGCGGGAAACAGCGCGACCGGACAGCTCA
The DNA here is from genome assembly GCF_051811085.1 of Tardiphaga sp. 862_B3_N4_1. NCBI lineage: Bacteria > Pseudomonadati > Pseudomonadota > Alphaproteobacteria > Hyphomicrobiales > Nitrobacteraceae > Tardiphaga > Tardiphaga sp. 862_B3_N4_1. The sequence goes on along the minus strand of NZ_JBPWQB010000002.1, from coordinate 2,714,176 downwards.
CGAGGGACAGGCGCAAAAAGCCCTTCCAATTGGCACGCGGGGCCATGGCAATACTCCAACTCACACGACGCGACACAATCCCGACTCAAGCGGGACCCGCCCGATTTGTTCCCGGCGCCGGAACCAGTTCGGCAGACCGACCTTCGAACAGCACGCGGCCGAGGCCGCCGACGCGCACCGCAGGTGCGCGCGCCCATCTCGATGAAGAGAGCTGTCACTCACCAAATCCAGGCCGCGACTACAGCGCCCGTGTAAAGAACGCGACGATGTCGCGATCGAAGCGCTCATGAAATGCAGCGCGGTCGAACCCCGGTCTGCTGGTGCAGATCGCCGGCACGCGTGTTGCCAGTTGCGCGGAGCATGGCGTCAAAAAATCGTAGTGCCCGGCATTCGCCACGACATGCGCCTCGGGCGACGTCGGCAAAGCGAGGCGGACGGCCTCCGCATAATAGGGATGTGGCAGGACCTGGTCGTCCTCGGCCCGCCAAAGCTGGACCGGCTGACGGACCGCCGCCAGGCCCTTGCGACCGAAGGCAAACCCAAGGGCGGGCGCCGCGGAGACGACCGCCTTGATGCGCGGATCGTGGGCCCAGACGATAGCGGCATCCAGCGGAAGCGGGTGCCGTTCGACGATCTGGCAATCTTCGAAAGCGGGATGCGCCCTGCAGTGATCCCCGAGAGTCCGCAGGTCCGGCTCGCCACCGGCCACCGCGAGCACCGTAAATCCGCCGGCCGAGAAGCCGAACGCGCCGACGCGCGTCGCATCGATACGCCCATGGTCACCCCATGCGTCCAGCATATAATCAGTGACCAGCTTGAATTGGCGCGGCCGTTCCCAGATCGCGGTGGGGTTGCCCGGGTCGCGCCAGCTATCGCCGTTATGCGTGAGGGCGGCGACGACGAAACCTGCATTGGCCAAGGCCATAGCGGTGTCGAGATGCCCGGCATAGGAGCCGCCGTGACCATGGGATATCACCACCAGCGGCAGGCGGTCGCCCGCGAGTGCCGCATCGCGGGCAACCATCTGTTGATCGGACTCAAGCGCCTGCAGCTTCGGCGCAGCGCCGGTGGGATACCAAACGCCGACCTCGATGGGTGGCCCTTGTGGATCACTGATGCTGAAATGCTGGAAGCCGACCGCGGCGTCGGCCTGGCTGGCGGCGGCGATAGCGATGAATGCGACGAAAACCTGTGCGATGATGCTGCGCATGGAACCTCCTGCGGATTGGGATGACACGCGAGTTCTGCAAAGGGCGCCGCCCTGCGCCAGCCGTTGTTCGCCAATGGGCGAACGGGTTCGCCGGTGGGCGGACCGCTGCGATGAGGCGTCATGAGCAAGGCTTGGCAACGTCATTTTCTGCGGGATTGGGCCATCGACCTGGCGATCGCGACCGTCTGCGCCATCTTCCTCGGCCTGATCGGACCATTCGGCAGCTATCTGAATGGACCGGCATGGCAGCGCGTGGCGTTTCAGCTTGCCTGCTTCTGGCCGGGAGTCCTGCTGTATGGCTCCCTGATCCGCGTGGTGCTGCGATTCCAGTTGAGGCCGTGGATGACGTGGACGGCGATCGTCCTCGGCGCCGCCATCCTGACCGTCCCATTTCAGATCTGGACCGCGTGGATCGGCGTATCGATATGGCCATTCCTGAGAAGGCTGGGCCCGCTCGACTGGTATGTGCAAGGACTGATCACCACCCTGCCTGTCGTGCTCGGCTTCACCCTGTTGCTTCAGGCGCGACGACACAAGCGGCACCAAGCCAAGGAAGCCGACGACGCTCCGCCAACGGCTTTCGGCCTGCTCGGTGCGCCGCCCTTCGCGGTGCTTTGCCTGCAGATGGAAGATCACTATGTCCGCGTCCACCATATTGCCGGCCACTCCCGGTTGGTGCTGGCAACGTTCAATCAGGCCATGACGGCTCTCGGCGCCGCTGACGGCCTGCAGGTGCACCGGTCATGGTGGGTCGCGCGGAAGGCCGTTGTGCGCGCCGTGACCGAGGGCCGCAATCTGCGCCTGCAACTCGTCAACGGGATCACCGCCCCTGTCTCCCGCTCGGCCGTGGCCATGGTGCGCGAGGCCGGCTGGCTCACGACAGAGACCGCGCCGGACAACCGCGGCGTCGAACCAGCGCGCGCAGGACCGATTGGCGACACGTAATCCGCCATCCGCTCCGCGGCGGGTGACGGACACGCGCGACACAAAGCCTCTTGACGAAAAGAACAAAGCATGAACATACTTGCGACCACGTACCCTGGCAACGAGCGCGTGAAAGCGCGGCACGCACACACGAAAATGCCCGGCGCGAGGCCGGGCATCATCAGAAGGATCGAGTGATCGACAGCGACCGTTAGTTATCCAGGAACGACCGCAGCTTGCGGCTGCGCGACGGGTGCTTCAGCTTGCGCAGCGCCTTGGCTTCGATCTGGCGGATACGTTCGCGCGTCACCGAGAACTGCTGGCCGACTTCTTCCAGCGTGTGGTCGGTGTTCATGCCGATGCCGAAGCGCATGCGCAGCACGCGCTCTTCGCGCGGGGTGAGCGAGGCCAGCACGCGCGTGGTGGTTTCGCGCAGGTTGGACTGGATCGCCGCGTCGATCGGCAGGATCGCGTTCTTGTCCTCGATGAAATCGCCGAGATGCGAGTCTTCCTCGTCACCCACCGGGGTTTCGAGCGACAGCGGCTCCTTGGCGATCTTCAGAACCTTGCGGACCTTCTCCAGCGGCATGCCGAGCTTTTCGGCGAGCTCTTCCGGGGTCGGTTCGCGGCCGATCTCGTTGAGCATCTGACGCGAGGTGCGCACGATCTTGTTGATCGTCTCGATCATGTGCACGGGAATGCGGATGGTGCGGGCCTGGTCGGCGATCGAACGCGTGATCGCCTGCCGGATCCACCAGGTCGCATAGGTCGAGAACTTGTAGCCGCGGCGATATTCGAACTTATCGACGGCCTTCATCAGGCCGATATTGCCTTCCTGGATCAGATCCAGGAACTGCAGGCCGCGGTTCGTATACTTCTTGGCGATCGAGATCACGAGACGGAGGTTGGCTTCCACCATCTCCTTCTTCGCCTGGCGGGCTTCGCGCTCGCCCTTCTGCACGCCGTGCACGATCTTGCGGAATTCACCGATCTCAAGACCCGTGAGGGCTGCGAGCTGCTGGATTTCGCCGCGCAGTTCCTTGATGCGGTCCTTCTCGATGGCGACGAAGTTCTTCCAGCCCTTGGCCGAGAGTTTCGAGACGCGGTTGAGCCAGCGCGGATCGAGCTCCGAGCCCTGATAGTTGCGCAGGAAGTCCTCGCGCGCGACGCCGTGGCTGTCGCCGAGACGCAGCAGGCGGCCTTCGAACGAGACGAGGCGCTTGTTGATGTCGTAGAGCTGCTCGACGAGTGAATCGATACGCGCCTGGTTGAGGCGCAGCGACTTCACCTCGACGATGATCTCGTCTTTGAGCTTCTTGTACTTGCGCTCCTGCGACGGCGACAGCGAGGGGCCCTGCGAGGCGCTCTCGAGCTGGTTCGCGATGTCCTGTTCCTGCAGCTTGCGCAGCTTCTTGTAGCTGTCGGCGATCTTGTCGAAGGTCTCGACCACCTTCGGCTTCAGCTCGGCCTCGATGGCGGCGAGCGACATCTGGTTCTCGAACTCGTCGTCGTCCATGTCGCCGTCGGCAGCGCCTTCCGACGTGCTTTCGCCGGCGGGGGCCGCAGCAGGCGCCGAACGCGGCGGCGCCGGACGGAACGGGGTGGCGGACGGCGGCGCCGCAGGCGGAGCCGCAACAGCTTCGGCGCCTTCGGCCACAGCTTCGCCATCGCCCGTGGGCGGAGCGATCAGCGCCGGGTTCATGTTGTTCTTGGCGTCGGGGCCAGCGTAAGTCGCTTCGAGATCGATGATGTCGCGAAGGAAGATCTTTCCTTCGTTGAGTTCATCGCGCCAGATGATGATGGCCTGGAAGGTCAGCGGGCTTTCGCAGAGGCCTGCGATCATCGCCTCGCGGCCGGCCTCGATGCGCTTCGCAATGGCGATTTCGCCTTCGCGCGACAGCAGCTCGACGGTGCCCATCTCGCGCAGATACATCCGGACGGGATCGTCGGTGCGCTCGCCGGGCTCCGACTTCTTGACTTCGGTGACGGCCTTCTGCGTGACTTCGACGAGTTCGTTGTCGGTATCGTCGTCCTCGTCCTTGCTCTCTTCCTCGCCGTCGGAGTCTTCGTTTTCGGAAACGTTGATGCCCATGTCGGAGAGCATCGACATGATGTCTTCGATCTGTTCAGGAGAGGTGGTATCGGACGGCAAGACGTCGTTGAGCTGATCGAAGGTCACGAAGCCGCGCTTCTTGGCCTGCTTGATCATCTTCTTGACGGCAGCGTCGGACAGGTCGAGCAAAGGTGACGGCGCGTCTGCGGAGTCCTTCTCCGGCGTGTCAGCTGCCTTGTCGTCTTTTTCCTTGTCCTTGGTCTGCAGCGTCTTTGCCTTGGTGGCCATTCAATGCTCCTGAAACGCGCTCACGCCGGGGGCGTCACCGCCCCACTATCAATCCAGGGGGCGCAAGCGCCCCGATCCAATCATCGTCACCGCTTGACGCACAAAGGGCGGCGCATATCCATCGCCACCCCCGACGTCGTCTTCGCGGTTTTCACTACTTAAGCCCAGACCCTTAACGTGGAGAGCCTTAAGCCCGGATTAACCCTGTTTTTGCAGCCAAACCATGGGTTTGGCGAGTCTTTTCGCGGTTTGCCCGGGCACCATCCGCAGCAAAGTTGCTTCACGAACTGCGCTGGAACCGCCCCGAGGATTCTCCGAACCCCTCGATCAGCGCCTCGATCCCGTCGACCTCAGCCAACCGGGCCTTCACATCGCGCAACCAGCCGTAGTTCGTTTCGCTCGCTTCTGCGCCCAGAGCAAGCTCCGCGTCTTTAAGCTCCCTAAGTAATGAGTGCCACTGGCGATGCAAGGCAACGAGCTGCGTCCAGGTGGAAAGAACATCCTCGCGGGCCGCACCAGGCCGCGCCGCCCACACTGCCTGAGTGGTAACCGCCTGCTCAACGTGTTGTAATTGCTCGGAATATCCAGCTTTAACCAGATCTGAACGCATTTGTTCACTTTGCTCGGCCTCATCGCCGTGATGATGCTCATGGGCAAAGGCCGCGATGATCCCGGCACGCAGCCGGTGCATCTCGGGATGGGCGAGTTCCAGTGCCGCCACCTCCTCCAGCCGGTCATGCAGCAGCCAGGGATGGTTGATCAGCGACTGCACGATCAGCGCCTCGCGCCTGGAAATGGCGCTGCGCTGGCCGCGCATGATCGACGACGTCGCAAGCTGTGGACTGACCACCTGATAGGGCCCGCGCTGGATGGTCTGGGGCCCGGCATTGGCCCCGCCCCGCCCGCCGCCACTGATTCGCCCGGCCGGACCGGGGGTAAACGGGCGCGGAGAACGGGCAAAACCGCCGCCTCCGCCGCCCTGCTGGAAGCCGCCGCGGCCACCGTTGTTACCGCCGTAGTTACCGCCGTAGTTTTTTGGGCCGGTGCCGAAGGCGCGCTGCAGCCGCTCGGTCATGTCCTGGCGGTAGTATTTCTTCACGACGTCGTCGCGGATGCCGTTCGACAATTCGTTGATCCGCGCCTCCAGCGCCGCACGGCGCTCCGGCGTCGCGAAGGTGCCGCCGGCGATCTCGCGCGCCCAGATCAGATCCGATAACGTGCCCGCCGCAGCCATTACGTCCTCGATCGCGGCGCGGCCACCGGAGCGCGCGAGGTCGTCGGGGTCCTGCCCTTCGGGCAGCAGCGCAAAGCGCAAACTCTTGCCGGGCTTGAGATGCGGCAGCGCCAGCTCCGCCGCGCGCCATGCCGCCTTCTGCCCGGCCTTGTCGCCGTCGAAACACAGGATCGGCTCGTCGGCCATCTTCCAGAGCAGCTGCAACTGGTTCTCGGTCAGCGCCGTGCCGAGCGGCGCGACCGCACCGGGAAAGCCGACGCCGACCATGGCGATGACGTCGACATAGCCTTCGACCACCACCAAAGGCGCGCCGTCGTGGGCAGCCTTTCGCGCCATCGGCAGGTTGTAGAGATTGTCGCCCTTGTGAAACAGCGGCGTTTCCGGCGAGTTCAGATATTTCGCCGGCGCATCCTTCTTCAGCGCGCGGCCGCCAAAGGCGATAATGCGCCCGCGCACGTCGGAAATCGGAAACATCACGCGATCACGAAAGCGATCATAGGGCACCGGAATGTCCTCGCCGCCGATCAGCAGACCCGCTTCGACCATGTCGGGCACCGGCACGCCGGCGGCGCCGAGATATTCCTTCAGCGCGAAACGATCTTCGGATGCAAAGCCCATGCGGAACTGGAGCTGCACCGCGGGCGTGATACCTCGATCGGCGAGATAGCCGCGCGCACGGGCGCCCTCGCGCCCCACCAGCGTGTCCGCGAAGAATTTTGCGGCGAGATCCATCACATCATACAGCGTCTTGCGACGCTGCTCGTGGCGCGCGGCATCCGGCGTCGCCGCCGGCAGCGCGACGCCTGCCATTTGCGCCAGCCGCTCGACCGCCTCAACGAAGCTGGCGCCGTCGGTCTCCATCACGAAATTGATGATGTCGCCGTGCTTGCCTGACGAGAAGTCGTGGTAAAATCCCTTCTCGTCATTGACGAAAAACGACGGCGACTTCTCCTGCTGGAACGGCGACAGCCCCTTCCACTCCCGCCCCGCCTTCTTCAGCTTGACGCGCTTGCTCACGACTTCCGAAACCGGAAGCCGGGCGCGCAGATCGTCGAGGAATTGGGGCGTGAAGCGCATGGGGTGTACTGCATATAGGGCGCGCGGCGGCAAAGGCCAGAAATCGCAGCCCGCTGCCGGGTTTCGCCCCATTATACACAGGACGGCCGGGACTTAGAGCCAATCACTGTCATTCCGGGATGCGCGAGGCCGGCAAAGCCGGTCGGAGCGCAGACCCGGAATCCCGACATGTTCATCATGTCTATCCACCGGGAGGTGATGAACATGACGAGATTCCGGATTCGCTCACAGCTGGCGCTGCGCGACGCCGGAATGACGAGTTTGTGTCAATTTGCTTGAACTCACCCCGGTTCCACGCTCTCATATTCCATGTTCACGACATTCCGCGGCGGAAATACCGGTGCATGGCAGGTGATCTCGATCTCGTCCGTCAGGGGCGAGACGCTGAAACCCGTCACCGCGCTTTCCATCACCCATGCCGACGCCATCTCGCTGCCGCTCTTACCCTCCCAGACATCCTGGCGCCTCGCCGGCGTCGCCAGCCACGTCCGCTATGTCGAGCGCAACGAGAAGATCGCGCTGGTTGCGGCACAGGCCGGCCTCGGCCGACCAGAGGCAACCCATGGTGCGCTGATCCCGATCCGGAAGAACGCGGCGTGGTGGGACATGACCCAGAACGAGCGCCGCCGGATTTTCGAGGACAAATCCCGCCACATCGCCGACAGCCTGAAATACCTGCCCGCCATCGCCCGCCAGCTCTATCATTCGCGCGATCTCGGCGAGCCCTTCGATTTCCTCACCTGGTTCGAATATGCGCCGGAGCACGCGCAGGAATTCGAGGATCTCGTCGGCGGCCTGCGCGAGACGGAAGAGTGGAGCTATGTGGAACGCGAGATAGATGTGCGGGTGGTGAAGGCGGTGGTGTAAACGCGCCCCACTCGTCATTCCGGGATGAACGTCGGTCGGCGAAGCCGGCCAAAGTTCAGACCCGGAATCCCGACATGTTCTGAACATTTCGGGATTCCGGGTTCGCGCAAGAGCGCGCCCCGGAATGACGAGGCTAGACCGGAACGGCACGCTGCATGGCTCCCATTCAAGACGCCGCACTTCTGGCACGGCATCACATGCGCCATATCTCTCCCACCGCCCCGCCCGCCTGAAAGCCTCCATGTCCTCATCGTCCGAACATCTCGCCCGCGACTCCGGTCCCGGCGGCTGGCTGATTTTTTCCTTTGCCGTCGCCTGCGGCGTCACTGTCGCCAATATCTATTACGCGCAGCCGCTGGTGGGGCCGATCAGCGAGAGCTTCGGGCTCGACCTGTCATCGGCCGGCATCATGCTCACCATGGTGATGTTCGGCTATGTGCTGGGCCTGCTGTTCCTGGTGCCGCTCGGCGATCTCGTCGAGAACAAACGGCTGATCCTGATCACACTGGGCAGCCTGATCGTGAGCCTGCTGATCGCCGCAGCCGCACCCACTGCAGCGATCTTCATCGCCTCGACCTTGCTGCTCGGTATCGCCGCCGTGGGCACGCAGATGATCTTGCCGGTGGTCGCGCATCTGGCGCCGGAGCAACGGCGCGGGCAGATCGTCGGCACCGTGATGAGCGGGTTGCTGTTCGGCATCCTGCTGTCGCGGCCGCTGGCCACCATGGTGGCCGGCTCGTTCGGCTGGCGCGCCGTGTTCGTGATGTCCGCGGTGCTGATGTGCGGCGTATTCGCACTGATGGTGATCGCGCTGCCACGCCGGCAACCGAAGCATGAGTTGACCTATGCGACGCTGATCCACTCGCTGTGGGACCTGATGCTGACCACGCGGGTGCTGCAACAGCGCTCGGCCTATCAATGCCTGCTCTACGGCTCGTTCAGCCTGTTCTGGACGGCGATGCCGCTGGTGCTGGACCAGCCGCCATTTTCGTTCGGCCATATCGCCATGTCGGCCTTCCTACTGTCCGGCGCGGGCGGCGCACTGGTGGCGCCGCTTGCGGGACGCCTCGCCGATCGCGGCCGCGGCGATCTTGTCACCGTCACCGCGATGCTGCTGGTGCTGGTGAGCTTTGTGCTGACCTGGATCGGCGGCCACACCGGCGGCGCGACTGCCGTGACGCTGTTCGTGATCGCGGGCATCCTGATCGATGCCGGCACGCAGGGCAATGTCGTGGCCGGACAGCGCGCGATCTATGCCCTCGCCGGCAACATCCGCAGCCGGCTCAACGCACTGTTTCTTGCCTGCGCCTTCTTCGGCGGCGCGATCGGTTCGGGCTTCAGTGGATTTGCCGTGGCATCAGGCGGCACGTCGATGATCGCGCTGATCGGCATCGGTGCATCGCTGATTGCGCTGGCTTTGTTCGGGCTGGAAGTGGCGAGCCGGAAGAAGGTTGCCTAAGGCGCCAGGAAGCGGCCCGACATGATGCGCTTCGTTTCATCGACCGGCTTGTTGTAGATATAGGTCCAGGCTTCGCTCACGCTGCCATCGGCGAGCGTCACAGCAATCCGCTCACGCAGATACAGATTCGGCTGCGGATGGCCCGGGCCGACGCTCTCATAGTCGTCGAGCGCGGCCATCAGTTCATCCACATTCCGCAGCCGGAACAGCTCTCCAAACACGACATCATTGGCCTCGTCGGAATGCAGCAGGCCGGGATAATGCGCGACCATGTACAGCCTGCCGCGGCAGGAGGCTTCACCAAGGAAATCGGCACCGGACGAGAGCAGCTTCGACATCGGGTGATCGAAGCCGCGCATCAGCGTGCCATAGACGAAAACGCGATCGGGCATGATCTAAGTCAGACTTTCTCGGCCAGCGCCGCGGCGACATCGTCGCCCGCGGACACCACATTGATACTCACATCCATGCCGAGAAATGCATCGGCCGAGCCCATATAGGTGCCGTGCAGCGGCACCGCCTGGCGCGGATCGCGCGCCACCGCGACGCGAATGAGATCCTTGCTGCCGATGATGCCATTGGTCGGGTCGAATTCGATCCAGCCTGCGGCCGGCAGATAGACCTGCACCCAGGCATGGGTCGAGCCGCCGCCGACATAATTGTGCTCGCGGTCGCCATGGATGAACAGATAGCCCGACACGAACCGCGCGGCGATGCCAAGCCGGCGCAGCGCCTCGATCATGAACAGCGCGAAATCGCGGCAGGTGCCGGATTTGGTCTGCAGCGTATCGAGCGGATGCTGGGTGCCGTGCTCGTAGCGCTTGCGATAGGCGAACTGCTTGCGGATGCCGAGCGTCATGCCGGTCAGAATATTGACGGTCGGCGTGCGCCCCTGCGGGTCGAGAAATCCGCGCGCCCATGTGGCGAGTTCGCCATCGGGATCGCCATATTGCGGCCGGATGAATTCCTGCAGATCGGGCAGTTCTTCGCCGTCGTACAGGAACGGATAGAAATAGGCCTTGTCATCGGCGGTCAGCGCGAACTCGTCCGACGGCAGATGTTCGATGGTCGCGGTGGAGACGAAGGTGAGCTTTCGCGCGTGCTCGTCGAAGGTGGCGATCGCCACTGAATTGCCGAACACGTCGTGGATCCAGCGCAGCGACGCCGGCTCGGGCGTGATCTCGAGCTTGCCGTTGAGCATGCGCAGATCATGGCCATCGCGCGGCCGCAGCATGATCCGGTGTTCGCCGAACGCGACGGGATGCGCGTAGCGATATTCGGTCTTGTGATGAATCGTGAGCAGGGGCATCAATGGTTCGTTCATGCGTGATTTGTCCCGTGTAATTTATACGGAAGCCTGCAGAATCACAGGCCGGGATGCCGCATCGTTAGGCAATATCGGGAAAAAGCCTTGGACAGAATTTTGGACAGAGCCTTGGATAGCAATCAGGACACATCCCTACGTCTCGGCCCCCAGGAGGTTCCGCCCGTTCTGGAACTCAATACCGCCGGACACTCTCCTTTTCTGCTGACCTGCGATCACTACGGCCGGCTGATTCCCGAGATGCTCGGCGATCTCGGCCTGCCAGAAAGCGAGCTCGCCCGCCACATCGCCTGGGATGTCGGCATCGCCGGCGTGGCCGAGCAGATGGCTCGGGCGCTCGATGCGCATCTGGTAGCCCAGCGCTATTCGCGGCTCGTCATCGACTGCAACCGCCCGCCGGACGCCGTAAGCGCGATTCCGCTGATCAGCGAGGCGACCACCGTGCCCGGCAATGACGGTCTCACGTCCGATGCGAAGGCGCGCCGGCGCGAGCTGATCTTCGATCCGTATCACCGGCGCATCGACGAGGTGATCGATGCAAGGCTGGCGAAGGGCCAGCCGACAGTGCTGGTGTCGCTGCACAGTTTCACGCCTGTCTATGCCGGCATTCCCCGCCCCTGGCATATCGGCACGCTCTATCAGCACGACAGCAAACTGCCACCGCTGCTGCTGCAGCTGTTGCGCGCCGAAGCCGATCTGGTGGTGGGCGACAACGAGCCTTATGCGGTGTCCGATGCCACCGACTACACAATTCCCGTGCATGGCGAGAAGCGCGGGTTGATGAATACGGGCATCGAGATCCGGCAGGATCTGATCACCGATGTCAGCGGCCAGACCGAATGGGCGGAGCGGTTGACGCGCATCTTCGGCGAGATCGAGGCGACGCTGATCACGCCGCGCGCATCGCATCTCTAGCTCTTGATGCTGCCAATGCACCCGCGCGGCGTGAGGTGCCTAGCCGTGCGTCCCGATGAAATAAGCCACCACCACAAATCCCGCCGCAACCGCCCACAGGAAATACGCCGCGCGGCCACCAGGGCTCAGCGTCGAGTCAGACGGATTGTCCGGATTGACGAAGACCTTCACCGCGTCACCGTTCTTGTAGTCCATCCCGAACAGCCGCAACTGCCATTGCGGCGGGTTCGGGTTGCTGGTGCTCAGGCTCCCGGCGGATCCGATATAGGCGACGTGCTTGAAACGATAGTTGTATTGCACGTTCCGGGTCTGCATCACCGGCCCGCTACGACCGGTGTCGCTGTCACGGCTCACATAGGTCTCGGGCGCGCCCAGTTTGACGATGCCGGGCACGACCGGCCACTTCTTGGCCAGAGATCCCTGCCGGTGTAGCGCCAGGCCGAACAAGGCAACGAGGAAGCCGAACCCGCAGAGCGCCGTCACAATCGGCGATCGCTTCGGATCGGCAAGATGCTCTGCGATGAATTCGTTGATGCGGACGCCGCCAAAGATGCCGCCGACCACAATCGCCAGCACGATAACTGCAGCGATGCCAAGGCAGCCGCCGATCCCCTTCGGCATCTCGCGATCGAGCACGGCGTCGCGCGGGTGTCGCGGATTGTAATACACCATCACCGCGGTGCCGACCGGATAGCGCGCGATTGTCTCGGCGACTTCGAAATTGCCGCGGTCCTCGCCGATACTGACGCGGTTGTTGGTGAGCTTCTGTCCGCTAACGGTGTATTCGTAGACGATATTCGCAAAATTGCGTTTTTCGGTACGCTTGCGCTCCTCGCGCGTGTCGTCGAGCACCTTGACGTCGCGCACTTCGGAGGTCGAAACGATCACCTTGCCGAAGGTGGACGGCCAGTCCCTGGCAGCGCGGACCTGCAGATATTTATAGCCGGCAGCGACCAGGATCAGGCCGAACGGCGCCAGCAGCATGGCATAAACGAACCAGGGAATGTCGGGCACGGCGAAACCTCATGGCACGGCGCGGCGCGCCCCGAGGTTTGACGTGGCCATGCAGAGAAAGGTTCAGCGCGACAAAAGACTCACCGTGCCCGGGTCAGCGCCAGCCAGACCCCGCCGCCGATCATGAAGCCGCCGGAGATGCGCGACAGCAACCGCGTCCGCCGCGCCGAGAAGAATTGTCGTGCGCGGCCCGCGGCCACCGCGTAGACGATATCGGTGAGCGCGGCCGTCACCATGAAGGTCGCACCGAGAATTCCGACCTGCAGGATGTGGTTCTTCTCCATGTCGACGAATTGCGGAATGAAGGCGCCGAAGAACACGAGCACTTTCGGATTGCTGAGCAGCACCATCATGCCCTGCAGGAAGAAACCGCCGCGCGGCGGCGCCGGCGGCGTATCCGCATCGATGCCCTCGACCGGCGCGCGGACCATCTTGATGCCGAGCCACACCAGATAGGCCGCGCCGGCAAAGCGCACCCAGTCGAACCAGTAGCCCATGGTGGCCATCAGCGTCGCGAGGCCGAGCGCGACGATGCCGATGACCACGGCAAGACCCGCTTGCGTGCCGGCAATGCTGATCATCGCCGCGCGCGTGCCGTAGCGCAGGCCGTTGGCGATCACCAAAGTGACGTTCGGGCCAGGGAGCAGCGCCAGCGCGATGCAGGCAGCGACAAAGGCGAGATAGACTTGCAGGGACATCGGCACGCTCCTATTCCGATTTTATCTACGTCATGGCCGGGCTTGTCCCGGCCGTCCACGCCTTTACTGCAGGCTAAGACGTGGATGCCCGGCACAAGGCCGGGCATGACGACGGTGTGTTGTCTTAACACTAGCACTCGTATTGCTCGCAGCAAAACACACTTGCCCGGCAGGGCGCCATCTGGTTGCCTGTCACTGCACGCATGGAGCAACGGCCATGATCGATATCAACAGGTTCCGGCCCGCGATCGTCTACACGATCTATATCGCCGCCACGCCCGAAAAAGTGTGGCAGGCACTGACCTCGGCGGAGTTCAGCCGGCAGTATTTCTCCGGCTTCGCGGTGCAGCTCGAGGGAAACGTCGGCGGCGCGTTCAAGGTTCTCGCGCCGGATGGATCGTTGCATGTTTCGGGCGAGGTGATCGAACACGATCCGCCGCGCAAGGTCACCATCACATGGGACGTGAACTGGCCCGGACTTGTCGAAGCGCTCGGCTCGACACTCGTCACCTATGATCTCATGCCGTCGGCCGAGACGGTGAAGCTGACGATGACGCAGGCGCATGATCGCGAACTCAGCGACGACATCCTGTCCGGCGGACGCGCCGGTTGGCCAGCGATCCTTTCGAGCCTGAAGAGTTTGCTAGAAACGGGCAAGGTCCCCGCAATCCAGATGGAGCCGCCGCTGAAGCTACTGGCGGCGCTGAAGGAGATGGGGATCAAGGTGCCGGGGATGTGAGGCGAGGTGCCGGCCGTGCGCTCCCTCTCCCCGCATTTGCGGGGAGAGGTTAAGAAAGAGCGCTCTACCCCAGCGCCCGCAATTCCCGCCTGAGCACTTTGCCCGTCGCCGTCATCGGCAGCGACTCCGCAAACTGCACGTAACGCGGATATTCATGCGCCGCGAGTTGCGACTTGACGAAGTCCTGCAGCTCGCGCGCCAGCTCATCACTCGGTTCAAAGCCCGGGCGCAGCACGATCCAGGCCTTCACAGCCTCGGTGCGGATCGGATCGGGAATGCCGACCACCGCCGACAGCGCCACCGCGGGATGCTTCAGCAGCGTATGCTCGATCTCCGACGGACCGATACGATAACCTGCGGATGTGATCACGTCGTCTTCGCGTGACACGTACCAGAAGTAACCGTCATCATCCTGAATGCCGAGATCGCCGGTGAGCAGGAATTCGCCGGCGAATTTCTTGGCGGTACCTTCGGGGTTCTGCCAATAGCCGAGCATGGTGCAGGGATTAGGCTGTCTGATACCGACAATGCCCCGCTCGCCGCGCGGCAGTTCTTCGCCCTGCTCATTGACGATACGCACATCGAAACCCGGCGTCGGCTTGCCCATGGAGCCCGGGCGGATCGGAAACAGATCGGCATTGTTGCCGACCACGAGATTGCATTCGGTCTGGCCGTAGATTTCATGGGCATCGATACCGAACGTATTGCGCACCCAGTCGAGCAATTCAGAACCGAGCGACTCGCCGCCGGTGAGCATGCTACGCAGCTTCACGCCATCATGTTTCACGTTTGCCTGCCGCATCAGCTTCAGCGCCGTCGGCGGCAGGAACACATTGCGTATCTTGTGATCGGCCATCAGCTGCATCGCGGCGTCAGGTTCGAATTTCCTGGCGCGATAGCCAACGATCGGCACGCCGTGATACCAGGCCGGAAACAGCGCATCGAACAGCCCGCCGATCCAGGCCCAGTCGGCCGGCGTCCAGTAGACGTCGCCCGGCTTCGGAAAGAAGCCGTGCACCATCTCCACATTGGGCAGATGGCCGAGCAGCACGCGATGGGCATGCAGCGCGCCCTTGGGATTTCCCGTGGTGCCCGAGGTGTAGATGATGATGGCGGGATCGTCGCAGGACGTATCGACCGTGGTGAAGTCTTCGGACGCCGCCTCGATCGCCGACCAGAACGATTTGGCGCCGGCATGCGGTGCACTGTCCGTGACGTAGATATCTTGTAAATGAGGCAGCCGCTCGCGGATTTTCGACAACTTGTCCCAGCCACTCGCGTCGGTGACGATGGCCTTGGCCCCGGAATTGGCAAGGCGGAATTCCAACGCGTCCTCGCCGAACAGCGTGAACAGCGGCACCGACACCAGCCCGGACCGGAACGCCGCGAGATGCGCCACCGGCAATTCCACCGATTGGGACAAAAACACCGCAATGCGGTCGCCGCGCTGCAGGCCATCCGCCTTTAGCACATTGGCGAAGCTGCGCGAGAAAGCCTGCATCTCGTCGAAGGAGAAACGATGCGTGCCGCGGTCCTCGTCCACATAGATCAGCGCCAGCCGCCCGCTACCGTCGGCATGACGGTCGCAGGCCACCGTCGCGATGTTGAATCGCTCCGGCACATCCCAGCGGAAATTGCGGGCGAGCGTCTCATAATCCGTGGTTTCGACCAGCATGGCAGGCGCTCCCTGCGGCCTCGTTTGCTTCTTCTCGTTATTCCAGGGGAGAAGTCTGAACGGCCGCGGCCCCATTCTTAAACGAGGAGTCCCGTCCGCCAAAGTGCCTTGAAATTCCCGGCCCGGCATGGTCTCAAGCACCCTATTCGGAATCCGGCGCTATCAGCGCCTTCGCAAGTTCAATCCGGCAGAAATTCCCCATGGCACGCAGGTTTTCGGCCGCTTACCAGTCGGAGCCAGTATCCAGCCTGGCGCTGTGGGCGCGGCGCCTCGCGGTTTTCGCCGCCATTGCCGCCCTCACCTCGATCATCATCGTCCGCTTCGGGTTCCTCGAAGTGAAACCGGCACTGATGACCTTCTTCGGCGCGTTGGGATTCGCCGGCCTGTCGATCCTGGTGGCGCTCGCCGGCTTTGCCGCGATCTGGCAGAACGGCTCGCGGGGCATGAGCGTGATCATGGTGGCGCTGATGCTCGACGTCGTGATCCTGGCGTATCCCGGCTACCTTGCGTACCAGTATCGCAAGCTGCCGAAGATCCACGACATCACCACCGACCCGGTCGACCCGCCGCGCTTCGAGGCGCTGGCGCGGCTGCGGACCGGCGACGGCACCAATTCAGCCGTCTATTCCGGCCTCTACTCCGCGGAGCAGCAGCGCACGGCCTATCCGGATATCGAGCCGGTGGAGCTGGAGGTGCCTGTACAACGCGCCTATGACGTGACGCGCGCTTTGGTGGAAAAGCGCAAGTGGATCGTCATCGACGAGCGTCCGCCGCAGCCCCCGCGCCGCATTGGCCGCATCGAGGCGGTGGCGCGCACCCCTATCATGGGGTTTCGCGAGGACGTCTCGATCCGCTTCACACCCGACGGCGAAGGCTCGCGCGTCGATATTCGCTCGTCGTCACGCTATTTCGAAGGCGATCT
This sequence comes from Tardiphaga sp. 862_B3_N4_1, assembly GCF_051811085.1. Classification (NCBI taxonomy): domain Bacteria; kingdom Pseudomonadati; phylum Pseudomonadota; class Alphaproteobacteria; order Hyphomicrobiales; family Nitrobacteraceae; genus Tardiphaga; species Tardiphaga sp. 862_B3_N4_1. The sequence goes on along the minus strand of NZ_JBPWQB010000002.1, from coordinate 2,697,777 downwards.
CGGCAGCAACGCCGCGCGCATCACCAAGCTGATCGACGACATCAACACCGCCGTCGACAGCGCGCCGGCACCGAAGAAGGCAGCGACGCCGGCAAAGGCCGCGGCCAAGGGCGCGAAGAAGTAGGCTCCCGCCCCCCGACCAGCTCTTACCCCTGCGCGCGTTTCTCCACATTCGCGATCCGCTCTGGTACACCGAACTCCTGCCGGCAGACGTCGGCGAGAACCGCGATCCCTTCGCGGATTTCGTCATGCGTGGGGCTGGCAAAGCAGATGCGAATGTGGCTATGCGCATAGGCCTTGTCGACAGACCACTCCGGGCCGGGATTGATCGACACGCCGGCCTTGAGCGCGGCCTGATAGAGCTTCATCGCATCAACATTGGCGGGCAGTTTCACCCACAGAAAGATGCCGCCTTTGGGTTCGTCGAATTCCGCCGCCGTGCCGAACTGCTCGTTGAGCGCATCCATCAGCGTCTCCAGCTTGGCGCGTAGTCCGCGCGTCGCCTTCGGCACATGACTGGCGAAATGCGGCACGCAATATTCGGCGAGGACCATCTGCTCCAGGGCGCCTGAGCCGGCATCGGTCTTCAGCGCCAGCATGCGTGACATGATCTCCCAGGGCGCGACGATGTAGCCGACGCGAAGCGCAGGCGCGATCGACTTGGAGAACGAGCCGATATGGATCACGCTGCCGGTCTTATCCATCGCGTGAATCGCCGGCGGACGCTCGCCGTTCCAGATCAGATCGGCATAGCAATCGTCCTCAAAGATGGGGACGCCATATCTGGCAGACAGCGCCAGCAGCTCGCGGCGACGGCTTTCCGGCATGATGGTGGCGGTCGGGTTCTGCACGGTCGGGATCGTATAGATATATTTCGGCCGGATGCCCTTCGCCTTCAGATCTTCCAATGCTGAGGCTAGCGCGTCCATCCGCATGCCGTCGTCATCCAAGGGGATGCCGACGATATTGACGCCGAGACGGGTGAGCCGGTTGATGGAGCCTTGATAGCAGTCGCGCTCGATGATGACGGTGTCGCCCTTGGCCAGCAAGCTGTGATTGACGAGATCGAGCGCCTGCAGCGAGCCGGAGACGACCAGGATATCATCAGCCGTACAATCGATGCTTGCGTCGCGCTTCAGCTTGGCGGCGATGAAAGTGCGCAGCGGCAGATAGCCCTGCGGACCGCTCGCCAGACCGTAGGTTGCCAGCGTGCGTCCCTCGCGCAGCATGACGGCATTGGCGGCGGCAGTCAGGCCCTCCACCGGTACCTGATCCATATCGTTGTTCCCGCCGACGAAGCTGTATTTGGCGAGACCGGTCCATTTTGCCGCAGCCGCGGGCAGGCCCGGCGGCAGCAATGGCGCGTAGTCGAACCGTGTGGTGGTCATGGACGTCGTCTCCCTGAAGCTTTTTATGATGAAGGCTGCCTCGTTGGACCGCCCCCCGCGTGTATCGCGCGCCGAATGCCGGATATTACCGCTTTGCCCTCACGCGGCGCACCATTAGAGTGCCGCCGAAATGTAAGGCTTTTCCGGCAGGGGCATGCACGACTTAATCCGCGATATCACGCTGTGTATCCTGTTTGCGTGGGGCATCGGGCTTATTGCGCATTTCACCCGTCAGCCGTTGATTCTTGCTTATCTGATTGCCGGCTTCATCATTGGGCCATTCGGCATCGGCTGGGTCAAGTCGGACGAATCCATCAGCACGATCTCCGAACTCGGCCTGATCTTCATGCTGTTCATGATCGGTCTCGAGATCGATCTGAAGAAGATCATCCGCGCCGGCAAGGTCATCCTGTTCGCCGCGGGCGGCCAGTTGATCGCAGGCTGCGTGCTCGGCGCCGCCTTCTTCATGGCGCTCGGGCTCAAGCTCGGCGGCGGCGGATTCGATGCGCTGTATCTCAGCGTCGCCTGTGCGCTCTCCTCCACGGTGGTCATCGTCAAGGTGCTCTATGAGAAGCGCGAGCTGGACACTCTGCCCGGTCGCATCACGCTCGGCATCCTGGTGCTGCAGGATATCTTCGCGATCCTGTTTCTGGCGGTGCAGCCGAGCCTTGCCGATTTGCAGGTCAGCGTTGTCGCGCTGTCGATCGCCCGCGTCGGCGTGCTGGTCGCCACTGCGCTGATCCTGAGCCGCTATGTGCTGCCGGCGCTGTTCCATCAGATCGCGCGACGGCCGGAGCTGGTGCTGCTGGGCGCGCTGGCCTGGTGCTTCCTGATTGGCGAAATCGCCGAGCGGCTGCATCTGTCGCGCGAGATGGGCTCGCTGGTGGCTGGCGTATCGCTATCGACCTTCCCCTACGCGCTCGACGTCACTGCCAAGGTGACGACGCTGCGGGATTTCTTCATCACGCTGTTCTTCGTCGCCGTCGGCATGACGATCCCGATCCCGAACGGCGCCACTATCGGCCTCGCCCTGATCATCGCCGTGTTCACCGTGATCAGCCGCATGCTCACGACCTTCACGCCGCTGTATCTGATGAAGCAGGGCCTGCGCGCCAGCCTGTTGCCGGCGCTCAATCTGGCGCAGATCAGCGAATTCTCGCTGGTGGTGCTGCAAACGGGCATTGCCGCCGGCCATATCACAACGCAGACCTCCAGCGCGGCGTCCTTTGCCTTCGTGATCCTGGCGGTCCTCTCCACCTTCGCGATGATGCGCAGCGACCAGATCACGCGCCTCTTGATCGGCCCGATGAAGCGCATCGGGCTGCGCGACCTCGATCACGGCCAGGGCCGCGAGGGCGATCATGCCGAGGGCCATGGCGACGCCCGCCGCATCGTCATTCTCGGCTTCTTCCGCACCGCGTCCGCCCTGCTCGCCGAGATCGAGCGCCAGAACGCGTCGCTGCTCGACCAGATCAGCGTCGTCGACTTCAATCCGAACGTCTTCCGCACTTTGGTCGGGCGCGGCCAGCACGTGATCTATGGCGACATCAGCAATGTCGACACGCTGGTCCATGCCGGCGTCGGCAAGGCCGAGATCATCATTCTCAGCGTGCCGGACTCGCTCCTGAAGGGCGCGAATAACGAGAAACTGGTCCGCCATGTCCGCTCGATCAACCCTTCCGCCAAGATCATCTCGACGGCGGACGTGCTCGGCGACGTGAGCGATATTTACGCCGCCGGCGCCGACTACGTCACCGTGCCCCGGCTCAGCGACGCCCATGCGCTGTATGAGGTGATCGAGGCCGCCGATCAGGGCCTGCTGGACGATAAACGCGCCGAAATGGACGCGCAGCTGGCGGAGCGGCGGGAAGTGCTGCCTTGACCTCTCCCCGCTTGCGGGGAGAGGTCGCCGCGTCTTCGCGGCGGGTGAGGGGGACTTTCCATCCACTCATCAGTTCGTGGAACGTCCCCCTCATCCGACCCGATCATGCTTCGCAAGCTCGGGCCACCTTCTCCCCGCAAGCGGGGAGAAGGCAAACTCCCCATTCCGCACTGCGAACCCGCATACCGCCCCCCATTTCCGCGGGTTGCACCGCCCCCCGCTCTGCGCCATATGGACCTCACACAGAGCAAGAGTGCATCCGAGGCGAATTTTATGGCCGACCCGATTTCAGACGTTCTGCAAGCCTTTGCCGCCGGCGAAATGGTCGTGGTGACCGACGATGACGATCGCGAGGGTGAAGGCGACCTCATCGTCGCCGCGTCGTTCTGTACCGCCGAGAAGATGGCCTTCATCATCCGGCATACCTCCGGCATCGTCTGTGCGCCGATCACCACCGAGGATGCGCGGCGTCTGCGGCTCGATCCGATGGTCGTCAACAACGATAGCAACCACACCACCGCCTTTACCGTCTCCATCGACTACAAGCCCGATGGCGGTACCGGCATTTCAGCCGATGAGCGCGCCTCCTGCTGCCGCGCACTGGCCAATCCGAATGCCGGCGCCAATGACTTCGCCCGTCCCGGTCATATCTTCCCGCTGATCGCTAGGGAGGGCGGCGTGCTGATGCGCTCCGGCCATACCGAAGCCGCCGTCGATCTCTGCAAGCTGGCCAATCTCGCGCCCGTCGGCGTCATCAGCGAATTGATGAACGACGATGGCTCGGTGATGAAGGGCCAGCAGGTCGTCGACTTCGCGGCCAAGCACAAGCTCAAGCATGTCACGATCGCTGACATGATCGCCTATCGTCAGGCCCGCGAGAAGCTGATCGAGCGCGTCTCGACCTTCACCACCGACAGTCCGATCGGCCCGCTGCACGGCTATTCCTATCGCTCGCCGTTCGATCCGATCCACCATGTTGCCTTCGTTTACGGCAGCGTCGGCGACGGCAAGAACGTGCTGACGCGCTTCCACAAGCCGAACATCGTGCGCGACGTGTTTTTCGGCCCGGCTAAGATGCAGCCCGTGCTGGAACGCTTCAAGAAGAACGGCAGCGGCGTGCTGGTCTATCTGCGCGATGGCGCCGCGGGCGTGCCCGTCGAGCCGCTCGATGCGCCGAAGTCGGCGGAAGCCGACCGCAACCGGCAGTGGCGTGAAATCGGCGTCGGTGCACAGATCCTGCGCGATCTCGGCGTCACCTCGATCCGCCACCTGACCTCGTCGACCCATGACTACAAGGGCCTGTCGGGTTTCGGCATCGAGATCGCCTGCAACGAACAGCTTGATGGCGATAGTTCAAAGAACTAAAATGCCGTAGCACGCAATGCGCGGGTGCCGCCTGAGACGGCATCCTGTTGAGCGAAACAGCGCTTGCGACCAGAACACGCGCAGCCAATGCGCATTACTCAGCCATGATGTGAAAGGGATTTCGATGAGCGTTGCCCCCAAGGCAAAGGACAAGCCGGCCGCTGCAAGTTTCCAGTGGGACGATGCGTTCCTGCTCGATAGCCAGCTCACCGAAGACGAGCGCATGATCCGCGACACCGCGCGCGCTTACGCCCAGGACAAGCTGCTGCCGCGCGTCAACGACGCTTATCTCAATGAGCATACCGACCGCGAGATCTTCAACGAGATGGGCGAGCTCGGCCTGATCGGCATCACGCTGCCGGAAGACTATGGCTGCGCCAATGCCAGCTATGTCGCCTACGGCCTCGTCGCCCGCGAAATCGAGCGCGTCGACTCGGGCTACCGCTCGATGAACTCGGTGCAGTCGTCGCTGGTGATGTATCCGATCTATGCTTACGGCGATGAGAACCAGCGCAAGAAATACCTGCCCAAGCTCGCCACCGGTGAGTGGGTCGGCTGCTTCGGCCTCACCGAACCCGATGCCGGCTCCGATCCCGGCGGCATGAAGACCCGCGCCGAGAAGGTGTCGGACGGCTACAAGCTCTCGGGCTCCAAGATGTGGATCTCGAATGCGCCGATCGCCGACGTGTTCGTGGTGTGGGCGAAGTCCGCCGCGCATGACAACCAGATCCGCGGCTTCATTCTCGAGAAGGGCATGAAGGGCCTCACGGCGCCGAAGATCGGCGGGAAGCTCTCGCTGCGCGCTTCGATCACTGGCGAAATCGTCATGGACGGCGTGATCGTGCCGGAAGAGAATCTGCTGCCCAACGTGTCGGGCCTCAAGGGTCCGTTCGGCTGCCTCAATCGCGCCCGCTACGGCATCTCCTGGGGCGTGCTCGGCGCCGCCGAGGACTGCATGGCCCGCGCCCGCCAGTACACGCTGGACCGCAAGCAGTTCAACCGCCCGCTCGCGGCCACCCAGCTGGTGCAGAAGAAGCTCGCCGACATGCTGACCGAAATCTCGCTCGGCCTGCAGGGCTCGCTCCGCGTCGGTCGCCTGATGGACGAAGGCAATTTCCACCCGGACATGATCTCGGTGGTGAAGCGCAACAATTGCGGCAAGTCGCTGGATATCGCCCGCATGGCCCGCGACATGCACGGCGGCAACGGCATCCAGGCCGAATACCATGTGATGCGCCATGCGCAGAACCTGGAGACCGTGAACACCTATGAGGGCACGCATGACGTCCACGCGCTGATCCTGGGACGTGCGATCACGGGTATCCAGGCGTTCGGTTAAGCGCCTACGCTTCAGGTTTCAAAGCTTCGAAATGCCCGGCCTCGCGCCGGGCATTTTTTATTTTGGCCATACTTCCGTCATTCCGGGGCGTGGCCGGCTCTTGCCGGACGCGAACCTGGAATCCCGGAGTGTTTGGCTACGGAGACTCCCATGTCGAGATTCCGGGCTCGGTCCCGCCGCCTGCGGCGTCGGCCCCGCCCCGGAATGACAGAGGGTTGACGTTCGCCCTTTCATGTATCATCATAAGTTACATGAGACGAGACAACCGCCTCTCTGCCACGCTGCATGCGCTGCTGCACATGGCCGAGCAGAACCGCCCGATGACCTCCGCCGAACTGGCCATATGCATGACCACCAATGCAGTGGTCGTCCGCCGCACCATGGCGGGACTGCGCGAAGCGGGCCTCGTGCGTTCCGAAAAGGGCCATGGCGGCGGCTGGGAGATCGCGCGCGACCTCGCAACCGTGACGCTGAAGGACATCTATGACGCGCTGGGCAAGCCCAGCCTGATGGCCATGGGTATTCATCTGGAAAGCCCGACCTGCCTCGTCGAGCAGGCTGTCAATCACTCGCTCACATCGGCCTTCGCGGAAGCGGAAGCCGTGCTGATCGGCCGCCTTGCGGATGTCACGTTGGCGCAGCTCGCCGCGGATTTTCACGCGCGGGCGGAGGATCATCGCAGCAAAATTCAGAGCAAGATTTCAAGGAAGACAAAATGAGTTTCGATGCCATCGTCATCGGCGGCAGCTATGCCGGCCTCTCCGCAGCGCTGCAATTGGCGCGTGCCCGCCGCAAGGTCCTGGTCATGGATTCCGGCCAGCGCCGTAATCGCTTCGCTGAACACTCCCATGGCTTTCTCGGCCAAGATGGCCGGGCCCCCGGCGCAATCGCTGCAGACGCCCGCGCGCAGTTGATGAAATATCCCACTGTCGAATGGGTCGATGCGACGGCCGCAGGTGGCTCGGGCGTCGTGAACGACTTCATCGTCAGCGCCGAGACCGGCACGCATTATCAAGCTAGGCGCGTCATCCTCGCCGCCGGCGTCGTGGATGCACTGCCGGATGTCCCCGGCCTCACCGAGCGCTGGGGCAAGCATGTGTTTCACTGTCCGTATTGCCACGGCTATGAATTGGATCAGGGTCGCATCGGCGTGCTGGCATCGTCCGAGATGTCGATGCATCACGCCTTGATGCTGCCGGACTGGGGATCGACGACGCTGTTTCTCAACGGCGCGTTCACGCCGGACGCTGAGCAGATCACGCAACTGATGCAGCGCAGTGTCACTATCGAGCGCGAACCGATCAGGCGATTGTCAGGCGCATCCATCGATGTCGAACTCGCCGATGGCCGCGTCATTCCGCTCGATGGCATGTTCACGCTGACGCGCACCAGCCCGGCGTCACCGCTCGGCGCACAGCTTGGCTGTGCCCTGGAAGACGGGCCGATGGGACCGTTCCTGCAGACCGACATGTTCAAGGAAACCACCGTCTCCGGCGTATTCGCCTGCGGTGACATGGCGCGCGCGACGGGCTCCGTGGCGCTTGCGGTGGGCGATGGCGCGATGGCCGGGGTCGGCGCGCATCGATCGCTGATGTTCGGGACGGGGCACGCGTAACTTCCAGATCTGTGCTTCCAGAGTTCGTCATGCCCGGGCTTGTTCCGGGCATCCACGCCTCGACGGCGCATACGGCAGGACGTGGATGGCCGGGACAAGCCCGGCCATGACGGTGTTTAAGCATGCATGGCAGGCGCGTCTCCGCGCTGTTGATTTCCCTAATCATGTTGCTAGTCATCACAGGCCAAGAACACCCTGGGAAGGACCGACCATGAGCGACAAGGATAACGGCGCCAACGACGACGTTCCGTTCAATCGCGATTACCCGCTCAAGCCCGGCGTCGTCGATCAGGTTCGCCCAAACGTGCGCCGGGTTCTCTGCAACAACCCCTCGCCTTTCACCTTTACCGGAACCAACAGCTATATCGTCGGCACCGGCAAGGTCGCGATCATCGATCCCGGCCCGGCCAATGACGCCCATCTGCAGGCGCTGCTCGATGCCGTGAAGGGCGAGACCGTGACGCATATTTTCGTCACCCACACCCATAGCGACCATTCACCGAACACTGCAGCACTCAAGGCCGCCACATCAGCCACGGTCTATGCCGAAGGTCCACACCGCGCCTCGCGGCCCCGCTTCGAGAGTGAGAAACATTCGCCGGAATCCGGCGCCGACCGCGACTTCAAGCCGGACGTGCTGGTGGCCGATGGCGACGTGATCGAAGGCGACAGCTGGGCGCTGGAAGGCGTGGCGACACCGGGCCATACCGCCAACCACATGGCCTTTGCCTGGCGCGAGAAGAAGTATTTGTTTGTCGCCGATCACGTGATGGGCTGGTCGACCTCCATCGTCGCGCCGCCCGATGGCTCGATGATCGACTACATGGCCTCGCTCGATAAACTCGCCGCGCGCGATGAGGACCTGTATTTCTCCGGCCACGGCCCGGACATTCCCGACGCGCAGCGCTATGTCCGCTTTCTCATTCGCCACCGCCGCGCCCGCGAAGCCTCGATCCTGCATCGCCTCGGCAAGGGCGAGGCGGATATCCCGACCATCGTCCGCGCAATCTATATCGGCCTCGATCCCCGCCTGACCAACGCCGCCGGCTATTCCGTGCTGGCGCATCTGGAAGATCTCGTCGCCCGCGGCCTGGTGCTGACAGATGGCGATCCAGTCATCGGCGGAAGCTATCGGATGGCTGCTTAACCTCTCCCCGCATTGCGGGGAGAGGGAGCGAGAGGACGGTGCGTCGGCTCGAAGTGAGACAGTCCTTACGGCAAATTCACGATCTCGACCCAGTTCGGATTCTTGCCCACCGCGGTTTCGCTCAGCTTGGTCAGGCTGCCCGTCGCCTTATCGATGGAATAGGCCGTCATGCTATTGGATAGCTGCCCGACCGCCAGCAGATAGCGACCTGACGGATCGATGTTGAATCCGCGCGGCTGCTTCTCCGTGGCGGTGGAGCCGAGCGACGTCAGCGCGCCGGTTTTGGGATCGATACGAAACGCCGCGATCGTGTTGCTGGTGCGCTCCGACGCATAGAGAAACTTGCCGTCCGGCGTCAGATGGATATCCGCCGCCCAGGGCTTGCCGTCGAATCCCTTCGGCAAGGCAGAAGCGACCTGCGTTTCCTTCTTCAACGTGCCGGTGGCAGCGTCCCACGGAAATACATAGATCGCCGCGTCGAGTTCGTTGAGCAGATAGACGAACTTCTTGTCCGGCGAGAACACCAGATGGCGCGGGCCGCCCTTGGCCTTCACGCTCACGGTCGGCGGATCGTTCGGCGTCAGCTTTCCCGCCTTGGCATCGAATTTCTGCTGATAGATCACATCGCCGCCGAGGCTCGTATGCAGCACATAGCGATTGGTGGGATCGACGATGATGCAGTGCGCGTTCGGTTCGGTGGCGACGACCTGCTGTGCCGGCGCGATCACGCCATTCGGCCCGATCGCATTCACCGTCACCTTGTTGCCGCCATAGGACGCGCTGAGCAGAAAGCGCCCGGTGCGATCGACCGCGATATAGGCCATGGAATCCGCCAGTGGCCCGGGGCCGACCAGTTTCAGTTTTCCAGTTTTGGCATCGATATCGAAGGTCACCGCTGTGTACGGCTCGTTGCGCAAACCAGCATAGAGCCGGTGCTTTTCGGGACTGATGGCCAGCGGCAGCGAGCCGCCGGGCTTCGCCGGTCCCGGCACCGCCACGGTATCGATCGCAGCGAGACTGCCATTCGCCTTCAGTTCGAGGATGCTGATGTTCTGGCTGTCGGCATTGCCGACATAGACGTAAGTGGCGGCACTGGCCGATGACATGATGAACCCTGTTGCTAACGGGAGCGACACGATCGCCAGCAGCGCCTTCAAACCGGCGCTGGCACGCGTGAATGGCCAACGGCGCGAAACGGAACGAACCCGTACGAGCATCAACACCTCCCTGCCTCTTTTCATTGGGAGGGATGATGCTACCGCCTTTTCGAATAGGCAAGCTGCGCTGCGGCAAAGTCGGAACCGCGAGATCAGAACCGGCCGGCCACCGTCACCCGCAAGGCCAGCGGTTCGACCGGATGCAGCACGCGATCCATGATGCCGGTCTGGCACACCGCGGCAGATGCCGTCGGCGCTCCACCGCCCGCCGGGAAACACATGGCGAATAGCGAGTCCGTCTTCAGCAGCGAGCCATAGGCATAGGTGATCTGGTCGGACTTGCTGTCGAGCATGTTGAAGGCATCGAGCTGGATGCGCCAGCCATTGTCGAAGCGGTAACCAACCTGGCCGTTCAGCAAACCCGTGGCTGGCGAGATGAAGGCCGCGTCTTCAGTCAGCGGACGCGGGCCGAAATAACGATAGCGCAAGGCGCCAAACCAGCCGGTGGCATCGCCCAGCCTGATGCCAGCCGAGGCGATCATGTTGGGCGCGCCAGGAATGAAATTGCCGGGCGCGTTGCCGATCTGCGAGGCCGGATAGCCATCGAGCTCCGCATAGGCCGCCGCCTGATCGGCATTGCTGCCGCGAAAGCGCGCACGCGTCATTGCGAGGTCGGCTTCAAGACTCAGCCATGATGTCGGTTTGTAGTCGTTGGTCCATTCGAAGCCGACGCGGCGGCTGGGACGACTGGCTTCAGTATCTCCGGCGTCACCGACGAACAGGATTTCGGAGGCCGAATCCAGCATGAAGAAGGCGACCGAACTGGTCAGACCCGGCACGAGCTTGGTGCGCAATCCGATCTCTGCACCCTTGGTCTTCACCAGGAATGGCGAGCTATCGACCGGCGATCCGTCGCTCGGCGATTCCTTGATGGTCACACCGCGCGCATCGTTGCTGTGAAAGCCCTCGCCGGCATTCAGGAACAGTTCAGTCCTGGCGAAGGGACCAATCACCAAACCTGCCTTGGGGCTGCCGATGGTCGCCGTGGCGCTGCCGGAGTTCACCGGATTGAAGAACGAATTGACCGTGGTGTCGTAATAGTCACCGCGCCAGCCGATATTGGTGCGCAGCCAGTCGGTCCAGAAGGTGGTGTTCTGGACGAACACGCCGACGCTGCCTTCCTTCACGCCGTCGCTGCGCGTGATGGACAGATATTGCCGCTTGATGGTGTTGCCGAGGCTGACATTGATATCGTCGTAGCGGCTCTGGATGCCGACCTCGGTTTCGTTGCGGAAGCCCGCGATAGTGTACTTGAATGTATGCGCGGCATTGATGCCGCCGAGCACGCGGTCGTCATATTGGTGAAACTGGTCGCCATTGACGGGATCGCTCAGAAAGAACGTGAAGTTGTTCCACAGATTGAGCTTGCTCTTGATGACGTAGAAATCGAGTTTGGTTGCGCTGTCGAGATCGGTTTGCCGGAGACGGCCGGACAGCGAGAAACGCTCCGAATTGCCGCCATCGCTGGGATCGAGCGCGCCATAGCGGCCGATCTCGCCGGAAGTGATTGCGCGCAGCGGCACCTGATCGGTGGAATTCCACTTGTTGCCATAGGCCATACCGGTCAGCGACAAACCATTGTCGGCGGTGCCCTGGCTGTAGCGGATCACGCCATTGAGCTTCTGGAGCTTGTCGGGATTGTCCCACGGGCCGTTATAGATATTGGCCTCGGCGGCCACCAGCAGCGTGCCTTCGCCGACTTTGCCCGAGGTGACGCCGAAGGCGCGGTTATAGCCGAAGCTGCCTGACGTGATCGACGCCATGGTGCGCGCAACGCTGTCGATCAGGCTGACATGAACTGCACCGACGGACGAGAAGTCGCCTTCGTCGGCGAAATACGGCCCCTTGCGGACGTTGACTGAATTGATCAGCTCGGGGATCAGAAAATTTGTATCGGCATAGCCCTGGCCGTGACCATGGGTCCGCATGTTCACCGGCATGCCGTCGATGAAGATGGCGAGATCCGTGCCGTGATCAAGATTCACGCCGCGCAGGAAATACTGGTTGGCTTTGCCGTCACCGGAATGCTGGGTGACGATCAGGCCGGGCGCGACTTCGAGCGCTTCGGCCGGGCGCGACAGCGGCCGCGCATTGACCTCGGCGCCGCTGATATTCTTCTCGCTGGCGGAGGCGACCGGCGTCTGCGCTGCACTGGCGCCGGGCGTGACACTCATGCCGCCGGCCCCCAACGTCGGTGCGGCAACATGGCGTGCCTCCGGGCGGCCTGCCTCATTCCCGCTGCGCGGTACACGTGGTTTGGCCGCAGGCCGCGGCGGCGCCTCGACTTCGACCGGCGACAGCACTGTCGCCGGCTGCGCAGCCGACGGCGTGACAGCTGCGAGCGAAGCCAGGGCGATTCCGGCCGATGAAAAGAGAGAGCGATGCAACGGTCAGTCGGCCGGGCTATGCTGGGTTCAACCGGAACACACTGGCATGCCAAGTATGATGAAGTCAAAGATTCGTCATACTATTTGAGAGGACCGATGCAGCGCATTACGATCACGCTCGATGACGACCTGATGGAAGAGCTGGATGCGATGATCGCCGAACACGGCTATCAGAACCGCTCCGAAGCGATCCGCGATTTCGCCAGGGCCGGCATGCAGCAGGCGACACAAGAGAAGGGCAAGACCGGCGAATGCGTCGCCGCCCTGGTCTATGTCTATGATCACGCCCAGCGCGACCTGTCACGCCGTCTGGTCGACACCTATCACCATCACCACGACCTCTCGCTGGCGACGCTGCATGTGCATCTCGACGGCGACAACTGCATGGAAGTCACGGCGCTGCGTGGCTCGGGCAGCGAGGTGCAGCATTTCGCCGATCACATCATCGCGGAGCGCGGCGTGAAATATGGCCGCGTGGTGATGATGCCGACGGGGAAGAAGGCGGAAGGGAAGAAAAAGGGGCACAGTCACGGGTGATGGGGGGCTTCCTTCCCCTCTCCCCCAGCGCGGCGAAGCAGCGCGCAGCGGGAGAGGGTGGATCGAACCGCGCAGCGGTTCGAGACGGGAGAGGGAGCGCCACAGGCTCCGTACGTTGTGGCGCCCCCTCTCCCGCCTTCGCTTCGCTCAGGCACCCTCTCCCACCTAGCGAAGCTGCGCTTCGCTAGGTGGGAGAGGGGAAGCAAGAAAGATCAATCCCAATCCGGCGCGAAGCCCGGATTGACCAGCCGCTGCGTCTTCGGTAGCGCCGCGATCGCCTTGCGGTCGTCGTCGTCCAGCGTGACCTTCAGCGCATCGAGATTGGCCTGCTGACTTTCCTTGCGCGACGCCTTGGGGATCGCCGCGACGCCATCCTGATCGAGCAGCCATTTCAATGCGACCTGCGCCGCTGACACGCCGTGCTTGGCGGCGATCTTTTTCATCACATCGTTGTCGGCCAGCCGGCCCTGACCGAGCGGGCAATAGGCCACCAGCGGGATCGACTTCGACCGCAGATAGGTCAGCAGCTTCGTCTGGTCGAGCAGCGCGTGATATTCAACCTGGTTGCAGGCAACCGGCGCGCCGATCTCCTCCACCGCCTGCTTCATCAGCTTGACCGGAAAATTCGCGACGCCGATGGCGCGGACGCGGCCCTCATCCTTCAGCTTCAGCAGCGTCTCGAAGATCGCCGGCAGGTTCATGCCCTTCGAGGGCCAGTGCACCAGATAGAGATCGATGACATCGAGACCGAGTTTCTTCATGCTGGTGTCGAAGGCGCGCCTGATGGCATCCGGCGCGAGATTCTCGTGCCAGACCTTGGTGGTGACATGCAGATCCCTCCGCGCGATACCCGAAGCCTTGATGCCGGCGCCGACTTCGGCCTCGTTGCCATACATTTCGGCGGTGTCGATGTGGCGATAACCGAGGCCGATGGCGCTTTCCACGCCGGCGACGCAGCCGTCGCCCGTGAGCTTGAATGTGCCGAGGCCGAGCTTCGGCACTGAAATGCCCTGCGTGTTCAGATTGTCCATGTCACTTCCTCAAGCATGTCAATTCTTCAATATGGCGAAACCGTCCGAGACGACGGCGCCTGAAGTGTTTGATACGGTGCCAGCCTGCAACGATAAACTCAAATCACCGGGAGAGTTTCAGCACCATGGAAAAGGCATTACGCGGATGGCTCGACTCCCACGGCCTGCTGGCCATCACTGCGGCCGTGCTTGGGGTCATCAGCCTGCTGGCCATGATCCTGGTGGTGGGCGGCTTCTGGCTGGCGCGCTAAACGGCATCATCTCACGATGTCGCTGGTGGGCTTCTGAATGTCGCCCATGGACTGGTGCCAATCCCCGAAATACGCGACACTCCGGGCCTGATCGCCACCCGGATTCTCCATGCGCTATTCGCTGACGTCGCTGCTCAGGCAAACCCTCACCGGCCACAAAGGCTGGACGCCGCAATGGCGTGATGCTGCGCCGAAACCCGAATACGACATTGTCATTGTCGGCGGCGGCGGGCATGGGCTGGCGACCGCCTATTATCTGGCGAAGGAATACGGCCTCAGGAACATCGCCGTGCTGGAGAAGAGCTGGATCGGGTCAGGCAATATCGGCCGCAACACCACCATCATCCGCTCCAACTATCTGCTCTCCGAGAACATCTCGCTCTATGAGCTGTCGCTGAAACTGTGGGAAGGCCTCGAGCAGGACTTCAATTACAACGCCATGGTCAGCCAGCGTGGTGTGTTGAACCTCTATCATTCCGACGGCCAGCGCGACGCCTATGCCCGGCGCGGCAACATGATGCGGCTGAACGGCGCCGACAGCGAGTTGCTGGACCGCGAGGGCGTGCGCAAACTCTATCCGTTCCTGAATTTCGACAATGCACGCTTCCCGATCCAGGGCGGCTTGTTGCAGAAGCGCGGCGGCACCGTGCGCCATGATGCCGTCGCCTGGGGCTACGCCCGCGGCGCCAGCGATCGCGGCGTCGACGTGATCCAGAATTGCGAAGTGACAGGGATCGATATCGTCGACGGTCATGCGGTGGGCGTGCAGACCTCGCGCGGCGCGATCAGAGCGAAAAAGATCGGCCTCGCAGTCGCCGGCTCATCGTCTCGTGTCGCAGCCATGGCCGGGATGCGGCTGCCGATCGAGAGCCACGTGCTGCAGGCCTTCGTCTCCGAAGGATTGAAGCCTGTCATTCCCGGGGTCATCACCTTCGGGGCCGGGCATTTTTATATCAGCCAGTCCGACAAGGGCGGACTCGTGTTCGGCGGCGATATCGACGGCTACAACTCCTATGCCCAGCGCGGCAATCTGCCTGTCGTCGAGGATGTCTGCGAAGGCGGCATGGCCCTGATGCCGGCGATCGGCCGCGCACGCATGCTGCGCAACTGGGGCGGCCTCGTCGACATGTCGATGGACGGCTCGCCGATCATCGACCGCACCCATATCAATGGGCTCTACCTCAATGCCGGCTGGTGCTATGGCGGCTTCAAGGCGACGCCCGGCTCGGGCTTCGTCTTCGCGCATCTGCTGGCGAAAGACGAACCGCATCCTGCTGCCAATCGCCTGCTGCTTAACCGGTTTCGCTCAGGCCACATCATCGATGAAAAGGGCCAGGGCGCCCAACCGAACCTGCACTGAGGCCCCATGCGCATCCCCTGCCCTTATTGCGGATCCCGTGATGCTTCGGAATTTTCCTATTCCGGCGACGCCACGCTGACGCGGCCCGCGCTCGAGAACACGGACGCGATGTTCGACTATGTCTATCTGCGCGACAATTCAGTCGGCGTTCACAGGGAATACTGGTATCACGCCGCCGGCTGCCACGCCTGGCTGAAGGTGACGCGCAACGTCTCGACGCATGAGGTGATCGACGCCGTGCTGGCCCATGATGAGGCTGCATCATGAGCATCTCGCGTCGCCTCGCCTCCGGCGGATTGATCGACCGATCGAAGCCGATCAATTTCACCTTCGACGGCAAGACCTATGGCGGCTATACCGGCGACACATTGGCCTCGGCGCTGCTCGCCAACGACACGATGCTGGTCGGCCGGTCGTTCAAATATCACCGGCCGCGCGGCATCTTCTCGGCCGGGCCGGAAGAGCCGAATGCGCTGGTGACGCTGCGCTCGGGCGCGCGCGCCGAACCAAACACCAAGGCAACCACAGTCGAGCTGTTTGATGGCCTGGACGCATCGAGCCAGAATTGCTGGCCGTCGCCAAATTTCGATCTGCGCGCCGTGCATCAGCTCGCCGGCCCGCTGCTCAATGCAGGCTTCTACTACAAGACCTTCATGTGGCCGGCATTGTTCTGGGAGAAATTCTACGAGCCCGCCATCCGTGCCTCGGCGGGCCTCGGCGCACTCAGCGGCCTCGACGATCCCGACACTTACGAAAAATCGCACGCCTTCTGTGACCTGCTGGTGATCGGCGCAGGTCCCGCGGGCCTTGCCGCAGCGCTGGCCGCAGGCCGCGCCGGTGCGCGCGTGATCCTCGCCGAAGAAGACTTCGTTCTTGGAGGTCGTCTGCTCAGCGACACCGCGCAGATCGATGGCATCTCAGCGGCCTCATGGGCGACGCTAGCTGAAGCCGAACTCGGCACGCTACCGAATGTCCGCATCCTCAAGCGCACCGCCGTGTTCGGCGTCTATGACGGCGAATATGGCGCCATCGAGCGCGTCAGCGATCATCTGCCGGTGCCACCGCCGTTCATGCCGCGCCAACGGCTGTGGAAGATCGTCGCCAAGCAATGCGTGCTCGCCGCTGGCGCGCAGGAACGACCGCTTGTATTTCCCGGCAATGACAGGCCCGGCATCTTGCTGGCTTCGGCATTGCGCACTTATGCCAACCGCTTCGGCGTGGTGCCGGGCCAACGCGTTGCGATCTTCACGACATCGGACGATGGCTGGCGCAGTGCGTTCGACTTGCAAGCGGCCGGCGCCGAGATCGCTGTTGTGGTCGATGCACGGACGGAGGTTTCGCCTGAGGTGCGCAAACTCGCTGGCAATGCACCGCAGTTTCTCGGCGCGCATGTCTCCGACACGTCAGGCTATCGCAGGCTGACGACGATCGAGATCACCGACAGTGCGGGCAAGACCCGCAGCGTGGCTGTGGACACGCTTGGCGTTTCCGGCGGCTGGTCGCCGAGCATCGGCATCGCCACGCATCTGGGCGGCAAGGGCAACTGGTCGGAGGAGAAATCCGCATTTCTCTGCAACGACATGCCGCCCGGCATGCAAATCGCGGGCGCCGCAGCCGCGCAATGGACGCTGGCGCGGGCATTGGAGAGCGGTACACTGGCCGGAGCAAAAGCTGCTTCGCATGTCGGCGTCGGCCTGCAGACGCAGAAGCCCATCACCGCCAGCGACGAGGCGTCCGGCAACAATCCGGTCTGGCTGTTTAAGAGATCGCGCCGCAAGGCGTTCGTTGACCTGCAGAACGATGTCACCGCGACCGATATTGCTCTCGCTGCGCAGGAGGGCTTCCGTTCGGTCGAGCAGCTCAAGCGCTACACGACTTTGGGCATGGCGACCGATCAGGGCAAGACATCCAATGTCAACGGCTTGGCGATCCTCGCCGGCGAGATCAGGAAGACCATCGCCGAGACCGGCGCGACGCGGGCACGCCCACCGCATGTCCCGGTCGCCATCGGTGCTTTCGCGGGCCTGCACAGCGGCAAGCATTTCAAACCGGTGCGACTGACCGCGAGCCACACAGCCTCCGCTGCATTGAACGCCACCTTCGTCGAAGCCGGCCAATGGATGCGCGCGCAGTGGTTCAATGCGCCCGGCGAGAATGACTGGCTGCAGAGCGTCACCCGCGAGGTGAAGGCTGTGCGCTCCAGCGTCGGCATCTGCGATGTCTCGACCCTCGGCAAGATCGCGCTGTGCGGCTCCGATGTCGGCACGTTCCTCGACCACGTCTACATCAACACCTTCTCGACGCTGCCCGTCGGCAAGGTGCGCTACGGCGTGATGCTGCGCGAGGACGGTTTCGTGATGGACGACGGCACCACCGCGCGGCTCTCCGCCGATCACTATGTGATGACCACCACGACCGTGAATGCCGGCAAGGTGATGCAGCATCTCGAATACTGCCATCAGGTGCTGTGGCCCGAACTCGACCTGCAGATGGTCTCGGTCACCGAGCAATGGGCGCAGTATGCCGTCGCCGGGCCTAAGTCGCGCGAGCTGCTGCAGGCATTGCTCGACGATGCCTTCGATGTCTCCAACGAGTCCTTCCCCTATCTGGCCTGTGCCGAATTCCATGTCGGCAACATTCCGCTGCGGCTGTTTCGCGTCTCGTTCTCCGGCGAACTCGCTTACGAGATCGCCGCGCCCGCGGGCTATGGCGAGGCGCTGTTCAACGCGCTGATGCAGGCCGGCAAGCCGCTCGGCGTTACGCCCTATGGCACCGAAGCGCTCAGCGTGATGCGGATCGAAAAGGGCCATGTCGCCGGCTCCGAACTCAACGGCCAGACCGTGGCGCGCGATCTCGGGCTTGGACGCATGATGTCGGTGAAGAAGGAGTTTATCGGCCGCACCATGGCGGCGCGTGAAGCGCTGATCGATCCCGACCGCCCTACGCTGGTCGGCCTGCGCCCCGTCGATCGCAGCCAGCGCCTGCGCAACGGGTCACTGCTGTTCGCGCGCGGCGTGACGCCTGCGCCGGACAACAATGCCGGATTCATCACGTCGACGGCTTTCAGCCCGGGCAATAATCACTGGATCGGCCTTGGCCTGCTGGCGCGCGGACCGGAACGGCACGGCGAGGCCATCCGCGCCTGGGACCCCGTACGCTCCGGCGATCTCGAACTTGAGGTCGTCGATCCCGTCTTCGTCGATGCAGAAGGAGCGCGGTTGCGTGCTTGATCTCGCTCACATCTCCGCCTTCGCTGAGTTGCGCTCCATGGGCGATGGCCGCGGTGTCATCGCACGCGGGCGTCGCGGCATCGCCATTGCTACCGTCATGGCCCGCAGGGGCCAGAGTGCCCCGCTCGCTGCTGCCGTGAAGGAACAGTTCGATATCAACCTGCCACTGGGACCGCACGGCTCCGGCAGCGATGCGACGTCGTTTCTCGGCACCGGTCCCGGCCGCTGGCTGGTGACGCATGATGCGGGCACACCGCGTTTCGTCAATAGCCTTGCGCAGCAGCTCGACGGCCTCGCCTCCGTCGCCGATCAGTCCGACAGCGTTGGCCTGCTCCGGCTGTCAGGTCCGGCCCTGCTCGATGTGCTCGCCAAGGGCGTCGCCATCGATCTTAGCGCCGCGGCGTTTCCCGCCGGCAGCGTGGCCGCCACGCAGGTCGCGCATATGGGTGTGACGCTGTGGAAGGTGGATGAAGCGCCGACTTTCCACATCGCGGTTGCGCGCAGCATGGCTGGGAGTTTCCTGCATTGGCTGGAAGCGTCGGCGGCGATGGTCGGGCTGGCGGTGGAGTAGTCGTTTCTTAACCTCGCCCCGCTTGCGGGGAGAGGTCGGAGCCGAGTGGCTAGCGAGGCTTCGGGTGAGGGGGAGCTAGTGTTCTACTCGCTAGCTCCCCCTCACCCGTCGCGACAAGCTTCGCTTGTCACGCCACCCTCTCCCCGCAAGCGGGGCGAGGGAAGCAAGCCGCTCCATCCAACTAATATCCCCGGCTGCGATCCACCGAATCTTTCGGCTGCACGCCCAGCTTCACGGCTTCGGCCGTCGCCAAAATCGTATCGCCGATCGCGGTCATCGTGACCTCGCAGGCGTCGTGCGGCGTCAGCACGATCTGCGGATGCGACCAGAACGGATGGTCTTTGGGCAGCGGTTCGGTGTGGAATACATCGAGTGTCGCGCCGGAGAGCTGTCCGCTGGCGAGCGCATCGAGGATATCCTGCTCGACGGAGTGCTCGCCGCGACCGACCTGAATGAGATAGCTGCCGCGCGGCATCCTGGCGAACAGGCTTGCATTGAGGATACCGCGGGTTTCCTCGGTGAGCGGCAGCAGATTGACCAGTACCCCTGAGCCCGCGAGCATCGCGTCGAGCCCATCGCTGCCGTGGAAGCCGATCACACCCGGCGTCGTCGGCTTGGCCGAGCGGCTCCAGACCCGGACGGGAAAGCCGAGCATCGCCAGATCGGACGCGACGCGCGCGCCGATGGCACCGTAGCCGAGAATGCCGATCGCAACCTCGGACGGGCGACGTCCGCCGCCGAGGCGCTTCCATACGTGATCGCGCTGGTTCTGCAGATAAGTCCCGAACTGGCGCTGGTGATAGATCACGTTCCAGATCACGAAGCCCGACATCATCTGCGCCTGTGCCGGCTCGACCACGCGCACCACATCGATACCGTCGCGCAGGCTTGGACAATTCAGGATGCTGTCGGCACCGGCGCCGATGGAACACGCCGCCTTCAGGTTCGGATAGTGATCGAACGCATCCGCATGCGGATGCCAGCTCACCGCCATGTCGATTTTAGCGGGATCGGTGCCGTCGAGATGGTCGACAAAATTCACCTTGCCGTCGAGCCGGGCGATCTCGTTGGTCAGGTATTTGCGCAGGTTGATGGTCCTGCTCAGGAAAACGCAAGTCACGGGAGGCGTCGGCATAAGGTCATGCGGCCTGGGATGGCGAACTCTGGCCGGGGACGGCGCCGAGCAATTCGCGGGTGTAGGGATGTTCCGGCGACGCGAACAGCTGCGCCGTCGGCTTCAGCTCGACGATGACACCGCGCTGCATCACCGCGATGCGATCGCAGATCTGTGCGGCGACACGAAGGTCGTGGGTGATGAACAGCATCGAGAGACCAAGGCGGGCCTTGAGGTCTTCGAGCAGCTTCAGCACCTGCGCCTGCACCGAGACGTCGAGCGCGGAGACGGCTTCGTCGGCGACGATGATCTCCGGATCCATCGCAAGCGCGCGGGCGATGCCGAGACGCTGGCGCTGGCCGCCGGAGAATTCATGCGGATAGCGGTCGAGCGAACCGGCATCGAGGCCGACCATCCCCAGCAGATCACGCGCACGCTGCATCGCGATCTTGGGATCGGTGCCGCGGGCGATCGGGCCATCGGTGATGATCTGGCCGACCCGGCGACGCGGATTGAGCGAGGCGAACGGGTCCTGAAAGATCATCTGGATGCGGTGGCGCTGCGCGCGCAGCGCCTTGCCTTCGAGGGCCGTGAGATCGATATCCCCGATGCGCACGGTGCCGCGGTCGGCCTCGATCAGACGCATCACCAGACGCGCCACTGACGATTTGCCCGAACCGGACTCGCCGACCAGGCCGACGGTCTCGCCCTGCATGATGGAGAACGTGACTTCGTTGGCCGCCTGCACGCGGCGATCCGGCTTGAACCAGCCGCCCGAGGTCACATAGGTCTTGTCGAGGCCGATGACCTCGACAGCCTTCGCATTTTCATCCAGCGACGCGCGCACCGGCGGATGCATCGACGGCACGGCAGCGAGAAGCGCCTTGGTGTAATCGTGCTGCGGATTCCTGAAGACGGCGTCGATCGAGCCTTCTTCCACGATCTTGCCATGGCGCAACACCACGACACGATCGGCGATATCGGCAACGACGCCGAAATCGTGGGTGATGAACATCACCGCCATGTTGCGGCTGCGCTGCAGATTGCGGATCAGCTTGAGGATCTGAGCCTGCGTGGTGACGTCGAGTGCCGTGGTCGGCTCGTCGGCGACGAGCACCGATGGTTCGAGCGCAAGTGCCATGGCGATCATCGCACGCTGGCGCTGACCACCGGAGAGCTGGTGCGGATAGGCGCGGATGATGCGCTCTGGATCGGGCAGACCGACTTCCTTGGCGAGGCTGAGGGCCTTGGCGCGGCGCTCCTTCGGCGTCAAAAGATTATGCGCCTCGAACATTTCCATCATCTGCTCGCCAATCCGCATCAGCGGATTGAGCGCGGTCATCGGCTCCTGGAACACCATGGCGATGCCGCGGCCGCGCACTTCGCGCCAGCCGCTTTCGTCCAGCTTCAAGAGATTCTGCCCCTCGAACAGAACTTCGCCGGTCTCGGTCTTCACCGTATCCGGCAACAGGCCCATCAGCGCGTGCGCGCACATGGATTTGCCGGAACCGGATTCGCCGACGACGCAGACGATTTCACCGGGAATGAGATCGATGGAGACGCCATCGACCGCATAAGGGCGTTCGGCGCTCTTCGGCAAAGCAATCTTCAGGTTCTTGATGGAAACGGCGGGGGTAGCGGTCATCAGCGGCTATCCTTCGCCAGGCGCGGATTGAGCGCATCGTTGAGGCCTTCGCCGATCAGGTTCATGCCGAGCACCGAAATCAGGATGGCGACGCCGGGGAAGACCGTGATCCACCAGGCTTGACGGATCACCGTCCGGCCCGCGCCGACCATGTAGCCCCAGGACATCAGGTTGGGATCGCCGAGGCCGAGGAACGACAGCGAGGATTCCAGCAGGATCGCATTGGCCACCATCAGCGACGCCAGCACGATCACCGGCGACAGCGCATTCGGCAAAATCTCGCGCGAGATGATCCAGGTATTGCTCTGGCCGGTCACGATGGCCGCCTGGACATATTCGCGCGTGCGCAGCGACAGCACCTCGCCGCGTACCAGACGCGCCACCGGCGGCCACGAGACGATGGCGATGGAACCAACGATGGAATAGATCGACGGCTGCAGGATCGCCACGAGCACAATGGCCAGCGGGAAGCTCGGAATGGTCTGGAAGAACTCGGTGAAGCGCATCAGGGCGTCGTCGACCTTGCCGCCGAAATAACCGGCGATGGCGCCGAGCGGCACGCCGATGGTCAGCGCCACCGTGGTCGAGACGAGACCGACGAGCAACGACACGCGTGCGCCGTAGATCAGGCCGGCGAACACGTCGCGGCCCAGCGCATCGGTGCCGAGGGTCACCATGGGATTGGTGAAGGGCGGCAGGAACGGCCGCTGCACCATGCGCCAGGGCGAGGTCGGGAAGATCATCTGCCCGAACAGCGCGACGAAAATCGCAAGCGTGATGATGACCAGACCGATAACGCCGCCGGGATTGCGCAGCATCAATTTCCAGAACTTCTTCATGATGCAAACTCGATGCGTGGATCGACCAGTCGATAAACGAGGTCGGTGACGAGGTTGAAGATCAGGACCATCGCCGAGCAGACCACGAAGACGCCGAGCAGAAGGTTATAATCGCGTTGCAAGAGCGCCTCATAGAGCAACCTGCCAATGCCGGGCCATGCAAACACCGTCTCGGTGAGCACGGCGCCGCCGACCAACGTACCGGAATGGACGCCGGCCAGCGTCACCACCGGCAGTAGCGCGTTGCGCAGCACGTGGCGGCGCTGGATGATGTTGTCGCGCAGGCCCTTGGCGCGGGCGGTCTTGACGAAATCCAGCCGCTTGACCTCAAGCATCGAGGCGCGCGTCATGCGCGTATAGGTCGCCATGAAGAACAAGCCGATGGTCATCGCCGGCATCACCAGATGCAGAGCCACGTCTTTCACATGTGCCCATCCGGTAAAGTTTCCACCGACGGTCTCGTAGCCGAAGCTCGGCAGCCAGCCGAGATAGACCGAGAACAGCAGGATCGACATCAGCGCGACCCAGAAGATCGGCGTGGCATAGAACAGCAGCGCCGAGACAGTGATGGCGGTGTCCGCCCACGTCCCCGCAAATCTCGCGGCCAGCGTACCGAATGTGATGCCCAGTAACAGCGATATGCCGAACGCCGTCAGCGTCAGCAGCAGCGTCGCCGGCAGACGCTCGGCGATCAGCTTCGCGACCGGCATCTGCTGGCGGAACGAGAAACCGAGGTCGAGGGTGACGACACCCTTCACGTAAATGAACAGCTGCTCCGGCAGCGGTTTGTCCAGTGAGAACTTTTCACGCAGCTGCTGGACGAATTGCTCATCGCTGGCGCCGGCCTCACCGGCCATCACCGCTGCGGGATCACCGGGCGCAAGACGGATCAGGAAGAAGTTCATCACGATGATCGCAAGCAGGACGAACACGCCCTTCACGATCCTCTGGGCAACGAATGACAGCATCAGAGGTCCATCGCATTCAGGTCAGAGTACACAAAGAAAACCCGTGACGATCCCAGGGATCGTCACGGGCATCAGGCTGAAAGCTTACTTGTCGATCCAGGCGTCGCGGAAGCCGTCATTGACGCCGATACCGGTCGTGATCAGGTTCTTGATCTTGCAGTTGGTGATGGTCGGGAACTGCAGTTCAAGCTGCCATGCCACGGGCACGTCTTCGACGAGGATCTTCTGGACCTTCTCGTAGATTTCCTTGCGCTTCGAATCCGGCGTGGCAACGGCGCCCTCTTCGAATAGCTTGTCGACCTCGGGATTGGAGTATCCCTCGAGATTGTTGAAGAGCTGGCCCTTGGCGATTGCGCTCGTCACGTAGTTGCGGCCAACGCCGAGCGCCGGATCGCCGTACTGATAGAGATAGGTGAAGGAGATATCGTAATCCCACTCCATGTTCTTCTGGTTCGAACCAGGCACGTCGGTGGCGATGGTCTCGATATTCATGCCGACGTCGACGAGGTTCTGCTTCACAGCTTCACCCCAACGCGACCAGGTTTCGCCGTAAGGCAGCGGCATCAGGCGGACCTTCTCGCCCTTGTAGCCGGCTTCCTTCAGCAGCGCCTTGGCCTTGGCCGGATCGTACGGGTACTTCTGCACGTTGTCGGTGTAGAACTTGATCGCCGACGAGGACGGGCCGGTAGCCACCTTGCCGAGGCCGTTCCAGATCACGTCCCTGGCGAATTCGCGGTCCACCGCATACATGATCGCCTGACGAACCTTCTTGTTGGCGAGCACGGGGGTGCGGTTGTTGAGCCACATCCAGGCCATCGGCGAGAAGAACTCCCAGCCGTCGCCGGTGACGCAGGTGTTCGGCAGCTTGCTGACGCGCGGTACGTCGAAGTTCTCGATCGAACCGCCGGGCAGCACATCGACCTTGCCGGTCTCGTAGGCCACCGAACGCGCAGCGGCGTCCGGAATGATCTGCCAGTAAATGCCGTCGATATAGGGCTTGCCCTTGACGTGGTAGTTCGGGTTCTTCACCAGCTGGATGAATGAGCCCTTCTTCCATTCCTTGAACATGAACGGGCCAGTACCGATCGGCGTATTGTTCGCCGGATTGGTCTTGACGTCGGAGCCTTCATAGATGTGCTTCGGGATGATCGGCATCGAGCCGACTTCGAAGATGCCGATGAAGGGGCCAAAGGGCTGTTTCAGCGTGAAGACGACGGTGTAATCATCCGGTGCTTCGACCTTGTCGAGCTGCACGAGGTTGTTGCGCGCGCGGGCATGGGTGACCTTGAGCGTCTCGATGGAGAACAGCACGTCGCCAGCGGTGAACGGCTTGCCGTCGTGCCAGGTCACGCCCTGCTTGAGCTTGAACGTGTAGGTTTTCGCATCCGGGCTGATGGTCCAGCTCTCGGCGAGACCGGGCTGCGGCTCCAGTGTCTTGCTGTAGCGCAGCAGGCCTTCATAAATGTTGCCCGAGACCATCTGGGTCGGGCCGTTCTGGACGAGTGCCAGCATCAGGCCCGGCGGCTCTGGCTGGATCACCGCATTGATGGTGCCGCCCATCTTCGGCTCCTGCGCGAGCGCCATCGTGCTCGTGAAGACGAGCGGGCTCACGCTGGTCAGTGCCAAAGCCAATACAAATTTCTTCAACATATCTTTCCCCTTAGTGCCGGCTGGCACGTAACCCAGATCAGTTGACGATGTGTAGCGGAAGTCGGATCAATTCTTGTAATCGGCGTCCGTGCGATCGAGCATGCGCTTGAACGCTTCCCACTCGCTGTCCGGCTTGCCGCCTTCGGTGCCATGCACCTTGTCGTAACCGCGGTCATACTGGCCGGCGGTGTGTGCGGCAATGGCGTGGGACGGGCGAATGACTTCTGCGCCGGTTGAAAGAATCGCGAGCTGCGCGCGGCAGGAGCGCTCCATGTTGAACATCAGCTTGAAGGCCTCACCAACCGAGCGGCCGCAGGTGAGCAGGCCGTGGTTGCGCAGGATGAGAACCATCTTGTCGCCGAGATCGGCGACCAGGCGCTCACGCTCGGACAGGTCCAGCGCGATGCCTTCGAAGTCATGATATGCGATGCGGTCGGTGAACTGCATCGACCACTGGTTCAGCGGCTGCAGGCCGTCCTTCAGGCATGACACGGCAACACCGGCAACGGTATGCGTATGCAGCACGCACTGCGCATCGTGGCGCGCAGCGTGAACGGCGCTGTGAATGGTGAAGCCGGCCGGATTGATGCCGAGGCCGAGCGGATCGTCGACAACTTTACCGTCGACGTCGACGGTGACGAGGTTGCCGGCCGTCACTTCCTCGAAGCGCATGCCATAGGGATTGATCAGGAAGCGGTCCTGGGTGCCGGGGACGCGCACCGAAATATGCGTGTAAATGCTGTCATCGAGGCCGAGGCGATGGATCAGGCGATAGGCAGCGGCGAGGTCGATACGGACCTGCTTGGCGGCATCGAGGGTCGGCGTAAGGTTTGCGTGCATATTCACAGGCGCGGTTCCCGGCTTTTTTAAGGTGCGGGCAGGAAACACAATCGCATGGCAGCTCGCAAGATTAAACTGTCGACAATCGACGATTAATTCTTGTACAGGGGAAGAAACGGGTCCCCCGCATGCGTTTGATGTCTCCTCCAGTTGGTCTGACCGCCCTCGCCGACACCGATCTTGTCGGGCAGGTCGCACGCATCCTGACCCAGGCCATCATCAAGGGGCAGCTGCTGCCCGGCGCCAAAGTCGTCGAAGCCGGCATCGCCCGCGAGCTCGGCGTCAGCCGCGCCCCTGTCCGCGAGGCTGCACGGCTGCTCGAGCAACAGGGCCTGCTGGTCTCGCATCCGCGCCGCGGCTTCTTCGTCCGCAAGCTCGAAGCGACGGATATCGACGAGGTCTACGACCTGCGCATTTGCGTCGAATGTCATGCCGGCGTGCTCGCCTCCAAGAACATGACGCCTGCCAATCGCGACATGCTGCGCCGGCAGATCGACGTCATGCATGAGACTGCCGCGATCGACGATCACGCGCGACAGATCGAGGAAGATTACAAATTTCATCGCATGATCTGCGAAATTGCCGGCAGCAAACGCCTGTTGCGATTGTTCGACGATCTTGCTTCGGAACTGCGTATGACGATCGGCCTGATCGGCCGGCTCTATGACGATCCGCACCGTATTGCGCAGACCCATGAGGCACTGCTCGAAGTCCTCGAACAGGGGCATCCCGATATCATCACCGCGCGGATCGACTATCACATCGGCGCTGCCTGGCGCGAAGTCGGCAAGCTGGTCCGCGAACTTCCCTCCTCAACGAATGGAGCCGCTACGTGAAGGCAGTGTATTCCGACAAGCACAAGAGCCATGATCCGCAGTTCTTCCTAGTGCGCGGTCAGGTCCGTAAAACCACCGAGCAGCCGGAGCGCGCCGAGCGCCTGCTGAAAGGCCTCGCCGACGGCAAGCACACGATCGTCGCGCCGACCGAATTCGGCCAGGGCCCACGTGCCCGCGTGCACTCGCCGGAATATTTGCGCTTCCTCGAAGGCGCCTGGGAAGAATGGATCAAGCTGCCGGACTACGGCCCGGAAATGATCGCCAATATCCACCCGAACCGCGTGGCGGGCAGCTATCCCACCCACATCACCGGCAAGCTCGGCTGGCACACCGCCGATACCGCGGCGCCGATCGGTCCAGGCACCTGGCTAGGTGCCTGCGCATCCACCGACGTCGCCGTTACCGCGGCGCAGATGGTGATGGACGGTGAGGACGCGGTCTATGCGCTGTGTCGGCCGCCCGGCCATCACGCCTATCGCGACATGGCCGGCGGCTTCTGCTTCATGAATAATTCGGCCATCGCCGCCGAGCATCTGCGCACCAAGCATGAGCGCGTCGCAATCCTCGATGTCGACGTGCATCACGGCAACGGCACACAGGGCATTTTCTATGCGCGTCCGGACGTGTTGACAGTGTCGATCCATGCCGATCCCGTCGGTTACTACCCCTTCGTCTGGGGCTATGCCCATGAGAAGGGCGAAGGCAACGGCCTCGGCACCAATCTCAATATTCCGCTCGCGCTCGGCACCGGCGATGACGGCTTCATCGACGCGCTCGCTGTCGCCGAGAAGACCATCAAGTCGTTTGCGCCGACCGCCCTCGTTCTCGCCCTCGGCCTCGATGCATCCGAGCACGATCCGCTGGCCGCACTCAAGGTCACCACCCCGGGCTTCAAGCGCATCGGCGAAGCCGTGGCGCGCATGGGCCTGCCCACGGTGCTCGTTCAGGAAGGCGGATATCTCTCGGATATCCTAGGCGCCAACCTCACCTCGACCCTCGCCGGTTTCGAAGCCGCGCGGTGATTGGACTTATCGAGTGAACACCAGCACGCCGCGCTCTCTTAACCTCTCCCCGCTCTGCGCGGGGAGAGGTCGCCGCGTCTTCGCGGCGGGTGAGGGGCATGGCACGGCGCTCATCGCACGCACTGCACTTGCGGATCGCAAGAGCCCCTCACCCCACCCCTCTCTCCGCAAGAGCGGGGCGAGGGAGCTTACAGCGCCCGGCGCAGCAGCCTGCTCCATCCACTGATCCACACCCAACAACATCCAAGAAAACTCGAAGGACAAACTCGAATGTCGACCAACGCAGAAATCTTCGCACGCCGCGAAGCCGCCGTTCCCCGCGGCATCGGCCATTCCACTCCGATCTCGGCGCAGCGCGCGCTGAATGCGGAAGTCTGGGACGTCGAAGGCAAGCGCTATGTGGACTTCGCCGGCGGTATCGCCGTGCTCAACACCGGCCACTGCCACCCGACCATCATGGCCGCCGTGCGTGCGCAGATGGAGAACTTCACGCACACCTGCTTCCAGGTGCTGCTGTATGAATCCTACGTGACCCTCGCCGAGCGCCTGAACAAGCTGGCGCCGATCGACGGCGCCACCAAGACCGCATTCTTCACCACCGGCGCCGAAGCGACCGAGAACGCCATCAAGATGGCCCGCGCCGCCACCGGCCGCGCCGGCGTGATCGCCTTCACCGGCGGTTTCCATGGTCGCACCCATATGACCATGACCATGACCGGCAAGGTGTTCCCGTACAAGAAGGGCTTTGGCGGAGCCATGCCGGAAGTCTGGCACGTACCGTTTCCGGCCGCGCCGCTCGACGTCACGGTTGAGGAATCGCTCAAGTATCTGAGCTTCCTGTTCAAGGCCGACATTGATCCGGCCCGTGTCGCTGCCATCATCATCGAGCCGGTGCAGGGCGAAGGCGGCTTCCACCAGGCGCCGCCGGAATTGATGCGCGCGCTGCGCAAGATCTGCGACGAGAATGGAATCGTCTTCATCGCCGACGAAGTGCAGACCGGTTACGGCCGCACCGGCAAGATGTTCGCGATGGAACATTACGACGTGAAGCCTGACCTCATCACCGTGGCGAAGAGCCTCGCCGGCGGCTTCCCGCTGTCGGGCGTGATCGGCAAGGCCAAGATCATGGACGCAGCCGATCCGGGCGGCCTCGGCGGCACCTATGCCGGCAACCCGCTGGCGATTGCAGCAGCAATGGCCGTGCTCGACGTGTTCGAGAAAGAGAAGCTGATCGACCGCGCCAACCATATCGGCGAGCGCATCACCACGCGCCTGAAGAAAATGCAGCAGCGAAACGACCTCGTGCCGATCGCCAGCATCCGCAATGTCGGCGCCATGATCGCCTTCGACATCGTCAAGGAGCGCGGCTCTGATACGCCGGACGCCGAAGTGACCAAGAAGGTGACGCAGAAGGCCACCGAGGAAGGCCTGATCCTGCTGTCCTGCGGCGTCAATTTCAACACCATCCGCGTGCTCGTTCCGCTGACCGCCCAGGACGAAATCCTCGACGAAGGCATGGAAAAGCTCGAGCGCGCGCTGACCGCCTGAGCCCTCTCACAAGAAAAGGAAAAACAACATGGCTCTCGATCCCGCCCTCCGCGACAAGATCATCGCCGCCGTCGACAAGGGCTTCGATGCCCAGGTGAAGTTCACCCAGGACATGGTGCGCCACGTCTCCACGCGCGGCAACGAACACACGATGCAGGACTTCATGTTCCGCGCCATGAAGGCGCGCGGTTACAAGATGGAGCGCTTCGAGATGGACCGCGCCGCGCTCGGGCATCATCCCGGCGCCGGCGCGTGGGACGAACTGCATTCGACCGCGCCGATCGTGGTCGGCACGCATTATCCGCGCGAGGAAAAAGGCCGCTCGCTGATCATGCAGGGCCATGTGGACGTTGTGCCGGAAGGCCCGCACGACATGTGGACCACGCCGCCCTATGACCCCGTCATCCAAGGTGACTGGATGCAGGGCCGCGGCGCCGGCGACATGAAGGCCGGCTGCGCCTCCAACATCTTCGCGCTCGACGCACTCAAGAGCCTCGGCCTGCAGCCGGCAGCGACGGTCTATCTGCAGTCTGTCGTGGAAGAAGAATCCACCGGTGACGGCGCGCTGATGACGCATCTGCGCGGCTACAAGGCCGACGCCGTGGTGGTATCGGAGCCGTCGCATGAGACGATCACCCGCGCCAATATCGGCGTGGTCTGGTTCCAGGTCGAAGTCCGCGGCGTGCCGGTGCATGTGCAGCGCATGGGCACCGGCGCTAACGCCATCGACGGCGCCTATCGGATCATCGGTGAATTGCGCAAGCTCGAAGCGAAGTGGAATGCGACCAAGGACCAGCACGAGCACTTCAAGAACATCGAGAAACCGGTCAACCTGAACATCGGCAAGATCGCCGGCGGCGACTGGGCGTCGTCAGTCCCGGCCTGGTGCAAGGTGGACTTCCGCATCTCGCTGCTGCCCGGCAAGACCGCCGAAGCGGCAAAGAAGGAGATCACCGACTGCGTCGCCGCCTTCGCGCATCAGGACCCGTTCCTGTCGAATATCCCGCCGACCGTGACCTTCAACGGCTTCCAGGCCGAAGGCTACGAACTCAAGCCGGGCTCGGATGCAGAAGCCACGCTGGCCGCGGCGCATGAAGCGGTGTTCGGCCAGAAGCCGAAGCCAGAAATCTCGCTCGCCTATCTCGACAGCCGCGTCTACGCGTTGTTCGACAATGTGCCGACGCTGAACTACGGCTGCATCTCGCGCGGCGTCCACGGCTTCGACGAAGGCGTCAACCTGCCCTCGCTGAAGAAGACGACGACGGCACTGGCGCTGTTCATCGCCGAATGGTGCGGCGTGGAAGAGATCAAGGCTTGATCATTCAGGCCTCAGCCTGAAGACCGAATGGGCGGCGGAGCAATCCGCCGCCTTTTCATTTCTGCCAGCTGCAGATGCCACCTGTGCGGCACGGCCAGACCTGCACCCGCGTGTCCGCCGCATTGGCGTTCAGCGGATTGCTGCGACGGGCAACCTTCTTCTGCGCAGCGGCGCGCTGTGCCACCGGCTTCGCAGACTGCGCGCGCACAAGACGCGGTGCTGCCTTCGCCGGATCAGCTTTCACATTCGCCTTCGCATCGGCCTTGGCCTGGATCTGCACCTGCTCGAATGACGCGGGCGGGCCCAGCAGTTTCGGCGACAGCACGGCCTTCTGCAGGTCGAGCAGCAAGAATTCGCCGGGCTTGTATGTGTCCGCTTGCGCGGCACCGACGCACGCCAGCAGACTGACGCCGGCCGCAATCATACTCAAACGCTTGCAACTCATTTACGCCTCCTGAGGCCGGTTCCCGGCTTCTGGACTAACAATGTCTCTAAGTTAAGCATGGATAACGTTGAATCCAGCCTCGAGTTTCCCCGGAAAGTGCCTGCGGCGCAGGCATTTCTGGCGGTAAGACTAACCGTCCATGGCGCACCCACCGATTGATCCAGCGCAATGCGACTCCGCGCTGCTGCGCAGACCCTTCGCTCAATCACTCTCAGCAGCGGAGACCGCCATGACATCCGTCCAGCCCTATCCCGTCGTCAGCAATCTCATCGAACGCATTGGCGACTGGTTGATCCAGCGTCGCCAGCTCAACGAACTCGGTGCGCTCGACAGCGGCGAGTTCAAACGCATGGCCCATGAGCTTGGCCTTGCGCCAAGCGATCTCGATACGATCGTTCGCAGAGGCGTGAACGGTGCGGAGGAATTGCCGCAGATGCTCCGTGCGCTCGGTTTTGACGAAGCCGCCATTGCCAAGATCCGGCCGCCTGACATGATGGAGATGCGCCACGCCTGCGCCAGTTGCGCGCACAAGCGGGCCTGCGGGATCGACCTCGCAGCCAAAACGGCGGCGGCGAACTACGAGAACTATTGCGCCAATGCCAACGACATTACGCTGCTGGCCCGGGCTGCGGAGTAGATTATTCTCCACCTTTACTAAAAATGCTCGAAAGGCCGGCCAGGTAAGCCTAATCGGTTAGGTTAAGATTTGGTTTAAGTTGCGACAAAACCCGGCTGGGATAGCGTCGATCGCGTCGCGCAGTGGGGTGTGGAAGTCGCTTTCCAACCCCGAATTTCAATGCACGGCACGGGACCGCCGTTATTACCTGCGTCGGCGGTCCCACCCCTTGGCCGACAATCCTGACCACCCAAACACGCAGCCGTTACCGATCACGCGACCTGCGTCGTGCTGTGACTGCGTGCGTCCGATCACGTGCAGAGCATCGGTGACGCCTAGATATCAGCGAACACCTCCAGCAAATTCCCGTCGGGATCGCGAAAGAACAGCGTGCGATGTCCAAAGACCTGATCGGTCGGCGGTGACACGAGGCTGATACCTTTTCGCACTAATTCCTCGGCACACGCATCGACCTCCGCCACGGAAACCTTGAAGGCGAGCTGAAGTGCTGCACTGCCAACCGGGATCGGATGATCCGACGCGGTGCGGCTTGGCATCGCCAGAGCTAACGTGTTGCTGCCGATACGAAATTTATCCAGCCGGACGACAGCACGCGCTGCAGCGAAAAGCCGAGCAGCGTCTCGTAGAAGTGCCGCATCGCGTCCATGTCGCGGACGAAGATGACCGTGTAGTCGATGGCGCGAATGGCTTGAAAGGTTGACTCGGTGCCTGCGCCCTGTTCATCCATTCCGGCCTCTCCATGTTCATCCCGCGAGATGATCCATCAGCGTCAAGCCTCGCACAGCCGGCTGCGCGCCTACAACTGCAAGGCACATTGCGCCTGCGCGTCATCGCAACGCAACAGAAGTACACGTTGTGAATGCTCGCAATTTAATCCGCGACACAGTGTTGCTGCGCGCAATCTTCCTTGACTTGCTCTCGCCGCACTTGGCAGTCTGTGATCACACAAAAAAGCATCGGGCAACGACCCAGATGCCTCTAGGGAGAGACACCATGGACTCATTTCTGAGGCCGCTTGCGGTTGCGAGTATGATTGTTGCTGGCGCCCTTGCTTCCACTGCTCCAGCATCTGCCCAGCAAGCGCCGATCAAGATCGGCATTCCGACGTCGGTCCAGCTGCAGGTCGGCCGCGACACCCAGAACGCCGCGAAGCTGGCCATTGAAGAGATCAATGCCAAGGGCGGGTTGCTCGGCCGCAAGCTCGAAATGGTTGTCGCTGACGAGACCGAGAATCCCGAACAGGGCATTGCTGCAATCAAGAAGCTCACCGCCGACGACAAGGTCAACGTGCTGATCGGCGGCTACACGTCAGGCGTGACGCTGGCCCAGCTGCCGCACATCTCCAGCGCCAAGACAATCTATCTCGGCGTCGGTGCTGCTTCACCTGCCATCACCGCAAAGGTGAAAACCGACTATGAGAACTACAAATACATCTTCCGCGCCTTCCCCATCAACGCGGCGCATCAGGCGCGCGCGCTGGTCGACTTCATCAACGGCAAGCTGAAAGGCGAGATGGGCCTGAAGAAGATCGCCATCGTCGGCGAAAACGCCAAATGGGTGCAGGACCTCGTTCCGATCCTGAAAAAAGGCGCCACCGACGGCGGCACCGACGTGACGCTGGCCGAATTCTTCGACACCTCGACTTCTGATTTCTCACCGCTCTTCGCCAAGGTGAAGAACTCCGGCGCGCAATATCTGATCGTGATCCTGTCGCACGCCTCCTCGGACATCTTCGTCAAGCAGTGGCATGACGCTCAGGTACCGATTCCGATCGGCGGCATCGACGTCAAGAGCCAGGACGCCGACTTCTTCACGCGCGTCAGCGGCAAGGCCAATGCCGAAACCGTCGGCATGTTCGCCATCCGCGCGCCGCTTACCCCGAAGACCATTCCGTTCTGGGATGAATTCGTGAAGCGCTTCGGCACCGCGCCCGTCTATACCGGCATCGGCGCCTATGACGCCGTTTATGTCTATGCCGATGCCGTGAAGCGCGCCAACTCCATCGAGCCCGACGCTGTCATCAAGGAGCTGGAGAAGACCGACCATGTCGGCATCGCCGGCAAGCTGGTGTTCGACGAAGTACACGATGTGAAGACCGGCCCGGGACTGCAGAACCTGCTGTTCGTGCAGTGGCAGAAGGACGGCGCCCGCGTCGTGGTCTGGCCGAAGGAAGCCGCTACCGGCCCGATGATCGCACCGCCCTGGATGAGCAACTGATTTGTTGATGGCGGTCATCTGACCGCAGCGTAACCGCGCGGCCGGCGATCCCTCGCCGGCCGGAAAACGGGAGAAGCGAGCCCGAAGAAGTTCGCCCTCCGCCGTCCGGTCTTCAACAGCGGGTTCTCATGCTTCAGATTCTGATCTACGGCGCGGTCTCCAGCGCCATCTATGCGATGCTGGCCGTTGGTTTCACCCTGATCTTCGGCGTCGCCCGCATCCTCAATCTCGCCCATGGCTCGTTCTACGCACTCGGCGCCTATGCGGCCTATGTCCTCACCTCGCTGCTCGGCGTTCCGCTCTTCATCGCAGCTCCGCTGGCGGTATTGATCGTCGCAGGCTTCGGCGTGGTGATGGAGCGTTTTCTAGTGCGTCCGTTGCGCTCGTCTCAGCTCGCCGTGCTGATGATCACCCTCGCCGTCTCGCTCGCGGTCGAACAGGCGCTGTTCATCACTTTCGGCTCCGAATATCGCAACGTGCCTTCCTTCGTGGCTGACAAGCTCTCGATCGGCGGCGTCGATATCTCCGGCCAGCGCCTGCTCGCCCTTGTCGCCGGTGTCCTCGTGCTGCTCGGCCTCTGGCTGTTCATTCAGCGCACGCGCCTCGGCGCGGCCATCCTCGCGGTATCGCAGGATCCGGAAGCTGCGCAATATATGGGCATCCCGACCAACCGCATTTTCTCCATCGTGATGGCGATCTCCGCCGGCACCGCGGCGCTTGCCGGCGTGCTGGTGTCGCCGTTCCTCACGGTACAGCCGACCATGGGCCTGCTGCCCATGGTGAAGGCCTTCGCCATCGTCATCGTCGGCGGCCTCGGCTCGATCCCCGGCAGCATCATCGCGTCGCTGATCCTCGGCTATTCCGAGACCATCGTCGCCTATCTGATTTCAACATCATGGACGGAGCTGGTGTCGCTGGTCGCGGTCGTCGTCACGCTGATGATACGTCCGTCAGGACTCCTCGGGCGACGGGCAGCATTCTGACATGAAACGCATCGCCCCCATCGACATCGCAGGCGGAATCCTCGTCGTCGCCTTTCTCGCGCTGCTGCCCATGTTCGCTGCCAGCAACTATCTCACCGGCGTGCTCACGGTCTGCGTGATCTACGGCATCTGGGCATCGAGCTGGGACTTCATGTCCGGCCTCACCGGGCGCGAGAATTTCGGCCATTCGCTGTTCATCGGCGCTGGCGCCTATACCGCGGGCTTCCTGTCCTCGATCTGGTCGACAAATCCGTGGGTCAGCCTGCCGCTCGGCGTGGTGATCGCCATCGCTTTCAGCCTGCTGGTCGGCTTCCCGACATTGCGGCTGCGTGGGCCTTATTTCGCGCTGGCGATGCTGTCCGCCTCGGCGATCCTGCAGCGGCTGTGTCTGATCTTCTGGGAATATACCGGCGGCGAGGAAGGCATCTACGGCCTCGATCCCTTGATGAAAAACCCGCTGCATTACTACTGGTTCGTGCTGGCGATTCTCGCAGTCACCGTGATCGTACTGACACTGCTGGCCCGATCGCATTGGGGGCTCCTGCTGCGCGCCATCCGCGGCGACGAGGCGACCTGTCAGGCCGCCGGCATCAACGTCACCTTCTACAAGATCGTGTCGCTGATGATCTCAGCCGGCTTTGCCGGTCTGGGGGGCGCGCTCTATGCGCATTACCAGCTGCAGGTGTCGCCGCCGCTGTTCTCGGTCGTTGTGTCGATCACGGTCATCATCATGGTCTATGTTGGCGGCATCGGCTCGATCTATGGCGCCGCCATCGCCGCGATCCTGCTGACGCTGCTCACCGAGATGCTGCGCGGCTTCGGCGAATACCGGCTGTGGATCTACACGCTGACCCTGATGCTGATCCTGTTCTTCCTGCCCAATGGACTGATCGCGCCGCTCTGGCGCCGGCTGACGGAGCGCCTGCGATGACTGACCTGCTCGAAGTCAACGGCGTGACCAAGCGCTTCGGCGGCCTCACCGCCGTCAAGAACGCGAGCTTCACGCTGAAGAAAGGCGAGTTCACCGGCATTCTCGGCCCCAACGGCGCCGGCAAGACCACACTGTTCAACATCCTCACCGGCTTCATGCAGCCGACCACCGGCACTATTCACTTCAACGGCGAACTGGTGCGCGAACTCGCCCCCTACAAGGTGGTCAATCGCGGCATGGCGCGCACCTTCCAGCTCACGCGTCCCTTTGTCGGCATGAACCTATTGGAGAACGTGCTGGTGGCCTGCATGTCGCCGCGCGCCAGCGAGGACAAGGACAAGGAGGCGCGCGCCAGCTATCTGCTGGGACAGGTCGGCCTCGGCGGTCGTGACAAGGAACCGGTGGAGACGCTGCCATACGGCGACCTGCGACGGCTCGAGATCGCGCGTGCACTGGCGACCCGCCCCGACCTGCTGCTGCTCGACGAACCCTTCGCAGGGCTTGGCAGCAGCGAGATCGAACAACTGGCACAGTTGATCCGCAGGCTGCATCGCGAGGAGAACCTCACTATTTTGCTGATCGAACACAAGCTGCGCGAGTTCATGGCATTGGTATCGCGCGTGATCGCGATGAATTTCGGCGAGATCATCGCCGTCGGCCCACCGGAAGAAATCGTGAAGAACGAGAAGGTGATCGAAGCCTATATCGGCAAGACGGAGGAAGCCCATGCCTCTGCTTGAAGTCGCCGATCTCAAGGTCAGCTATGGCAAGGCGCTGGCGATCGAATCCGTCTCTATCAGGGTCGAGAAAGGCGAACTCATCGGCGTGCTCGGCCCCAATGGCGCCGGCAAGACCACGCTGCTGAAAGCGATCTCGCGCTCGATCGCATCGCAAGGCACACTGAATTTCAAGGATGCGTCCTTGCATCCGATCGAGCCATATAACGTCGTTGCCAAGGGCATCTGCCACTGTCCCGAGGGGCGAAAACTGTTCTCGGAATTGTCGGTGCTGAAGAACCTGCAGCTCGGCGCTTACCTGCGCAAGAACAACGCGGACGTCGAGAAGGACCTGGAGCGCGTCTTCACGCTATTCCCGGTGCTGCGCGAACGGCAATGGCAACAGTCCAGCACATTGTCCGGCGGCGAACAGCAGATGGTAGCCATCGGCCGCGCGCTGATGGGCCGGCCCGAGCTATTGCTTTTGGATGAGCCGTCCGTCGGCATCGCGCCGCGGCTGAAGGGGCTGATCTTCGACTCGATCCAGCAAATCCGGAGAGACGGCACCGCGATCCTGATCGTCGAACAGGACGCTACATCAACGCTGCGGATCGCGGATCGCGTCTATGTGCTGGAGCATGGACGGACGATCCGTGAGGGGACGTCTGCGGAGATTGCTGGCGACAAGTATATCCAGCAGATTTATCTGGGGGTGTGACGTTCACGTGCTCGCTTCTTACCTCTCCCCGCTTGCGGGGAGAGGTTAAGACAGCAACGCCTACGCCTTCCGCGTATACAGATGAAACCCGCCATAGATGCCCGAACGATCCGCAGCCAGACCTTCGGCACTGCGCGCCTCATCGCGCTGCCACGTCTCACGCAGCGATGCATGTTCAGGATCGTCCAGCGGCGACTCGGCACCGGCGGTGCGGAAGATCACCCGGATGCCATCCTTGCCGGCGCGGTCGATCGCGTCCCACAGCGCACGGATTTCATCCGGCGCCATCCAGTCCTGCGAATCCAGCAGCACGACCGCGTCGATCTGGCGGGCTGGAAGGCTCTCCAGGAACACGCGCAGATTGGCATGCACCGGCGTGACCAGAGCAGCGCGGCTGGCGGTGTCCGCGTAACGGCTCTGCTGCAGATAGAGCGGCAAGCACTTGTCACCGGGGCCGACATAGCTGCGGCTCAGCGCCTGCCAGGCAAAATAGTTGTTGGCGTTCGGATGCACGTCGATCAGAGCGAGCAGACGCTGATGCAGCACTTCGTTGAGCGGCTGATTGCCGCCCAGCAATGTGCGCTGCTGCGGCGGGATGCCGAGGCTGAACAACAGCGCTGGCGTCTTCGTTATCATACGAGCGAGCCGGGAGTGGAACAGCCAGTGCAGTCGTTCCAGCGCACGCTTGCGCGCCGGGGACTGCTTGTCCTCATGCAACAACGCCTTGAGATCGATGCGGGCAAGTTTCGCCAGCGTATGCGCGAAGCCGATGAAGCGGCCGAGCGCGCCGTGGCGATAGAAGCCGTCACTGAAGTAACCGTAGCGCGGGCGGCCCTGGATATCGCGTTCGTCCCAATAGCCGCGCGCTTCGGCATCGAGCAGCGGGCGCAGCCGCTCGCGATACAGGCCGACATTGGTATCCGAGGCGCCTTCGCCGAAGAATTTCCAGAAGTCCTGATAGTTCGGCAGTGCTCGCAGGCCTGCGAGCTTCAGCTTCAGCAGCGACAGATGCGCTTCATTCAGATCGACCGCATAGACATGCTCGGGCTTCGCCGACAGATAGGACAGCGCGTTGCAGCCGCCGCTGGAGATGGTGACAATCGTCGAACCGGGCGCCAGTTTCAGCGCCGCCATGTCCGCTTCGGGATCTTCCCAGATCTGGGTGTAGACCAGCCGACGGAACCAGAAGGCGAACAGCCTGTCCCAGATCGTCGTTTCCTCGCGACCACGGCTATTGCGAACGGCGTCGGCGATCAGATGCGTATTCATCGGTTTCTTGGACCCTTCGAATCGACAATCTGAAATTTTTATCAAGCGCAGACTGCGGTTTTGCGACAGTCATTCTAAATTTCGGCCGATTCCCGCGACGAAACCACTGTCACACCGCTGTCGTGTTGCGATGAAATGGATCGCTCATCCGGATGCGACGAGGTGCGCCATGACGATTGTCTCCGAATACGAAGACGGCGGTCAGCCCGCATGGTCGAACGAAGCCACGCATCGCATGAACCGGATGTATCGCTGGCAGCGCTTCATCTATGACGCAACGCGCCGGTACTATCTTCTCGGCCGTGATCAGCTCATCGCCGAACTGACACCCGCGTCGGACGCGACGGTGCTGGAGATCGGCTGCGGTACCGGCCGCAATCTGGTTCAGGCTGCCCGCAGATATCCACAAGCGGTATTCTACGGCATCGATATTTCGACCGAGATGCTGACCACGGCCATCGCTTCCATTGCCCGCAACGAGCTCACGGATACCGTCCGTGTCGCCCACGGCGATGCGACGAATTTCGATCCGGCACGCATCTTTGCTGTTCCGTCATTCGATCACGTCATGATTTCCTACAGCCTCTCGATGATCCCGAGCTGGCAGGATGTGCTCGATCACGCCGTGTCGCAGCTCAAGCCCGGCGGCCAACTGCATATCGTCGATTTCGGACATCAGGAGCGGTTGCCAAAGATCGCGAGCAAGCTGCTGTTGCGCTGGCTGACGCTGTTCGACGTGACGCCGCGCCGCGAGCTTCTCGATGTGCTGAAGGCACTCGCCGAGCGTCACCACGCCAATCTCGACTTCAATCGTCCGTTCCGCGGCTATGCGCAATCGGCGGTGCTGACACTGCTGAAGTAATTCAGGCGAGCTTGCGCCTGTTCACATTCCGGTAGGCTTCAACGGCGCCGAACAGCGTCAGCGACAGCACGAACGGAATCAGGTGATAGAACAGCCGGAACAGCAGCAGCACAGCTAGTAGCTGTTCGGTATGTTCGCCGCCGAGCCCGACCAGGATCGTCGCATCGAACACGCCGATGCCGGCGGGCGCATGGCTGGCGAAGCCGAGCAGCGTGGCGGCGATGAAGACGACGATCACCTGCGCGACGCCGACATCCATCGTCACGGGGATCAGCACATACATCGTCAGCGCCGCCGCGCCGAGATCGACGAGCCCGATGCCAATCTGAAAGAACACGTTGCGCCCGCTCGGAACCGGCACCGACCAGTTGCGGCCACCGAGCGTCCGCATACCGTTCCATGTCCAGCCGACATAAGCGATGATACCCACGAGAATGGCCACCGCGATGAAGCGGTTGATCTCGGGCGAGAGCTGATCGATCCGGCTGATGGCGCCTGGCTCATGCAGGGTGCTGAGCGCCAGTGCGGTGAGATTGCCGAGCCAGAAGGTGAGCCCGGTCAGGAAGCAGATGCGCGCGACGCCGGCGGGGCCGATGCCATGCGGTGCATAGATCCGGTAGCGCACCGCCGATGACACCAGCAGCACGGCGCCGGTTCCGTGCGAAATCGGATAGCTGGTGAAATTGGCCAGCGCTGCAACCCTGAAAGGAATGTCCCCTCGCCCGATCATCTGCAGCGCCAGCCAGTCATACAGCGTCAGGCTGCCATAGGAGATCGCCACCAGCACCAGCGCCAGCGCGATGCTGCCTGGCGGTACCATGTGCATGGCAGACAGCACGTGGGCGAAATCCACGCCCTTGAGCGCCTTGGACAGCGCCATAAACGCAATCGTAGCAATTGCTATGCTAAGGAGCGCGCCAAGCCACCTCCAGCTGAGGCGCGTACGCATCAGCTGCATGATATTTTTCAATGCGGGTGGCACATTGTTCTACTTTTCATTAGGTCTGAGCACGCCGTGATTCGCGCATGTGTTCGCGCGTTCTGTTGCACGTCCATGTGACAGCTGCGCAAAAGCAGCGTTTTGGCGTCATCCAACAATCCGGTGATTTCCAGATTTCGCCCCCGCCATGTCGCATCAAGGTCATGCGGGTTCCGTAAGCCATGCGCACTAAATGCACTGATTCATCCAAGCAGGACACCATGTCGACCGAGACCGAATATCAGCTCACCGAAAACCAGTGGGACACACTGCGGATGCTTCGCCCAGCGATCCTGCCACCGGCCAAGCTGAACCGTTACGTGCTCGATCAGCTGGTTGCGATGGGACTGGTTGCGCTATCGGACACTGATCCGGCGCTGACACCCACGGGCCGCGCCGTGGTTCTGCGCGGCTGTCCGCGACTGTGGGATCTGGCAGCGTGAGCCGGGGCCTTCGCCGTTAGGGCGCTTCCGCCCGCTGAAGCAGAAATGCGAGCGCGTCCTCGCAGCGATCTTCGACTTTGAAGCTGAGAAACTCGTCGGCGCGCGTGCGGCCGAGATTGACCGCGGCAATCGGAATTCCCGCGCGCACCGCCGCTTGCACGAAGCGAAAGCCGGAATAGACCATCAAAGACGAACCGGCGATCAGCATGGCATCGGCGTTCTGCAGGTGGCCGAGCGCGGCATCGACGAATGCGCGCGGCACGCTCTCGCCGAAGAACACGACATCCGGCTTGAGGATGCCGCCGCAGATCTCGCAGGCCGGCACCACGAATGATGCGAAATCGACGCCCTCCAGATCGGCATCGCCATCGGGCGCGACGGCCGCATCGAACTCGAGCCAGCCAGGGTTCAGGTGACCCATCTCGTGCTGGAATTCATCGCGCTGGATCCGGCGTTCACATCCCATGCAGCGCACGAGATCGAGCCGGCCGTGAAGATCGATGACCTTCTTGCTGCCTGCCGACTGATGCAGCCGGTCGACATTCTGCGTGAGCAGAACCTCGCATTTTCCGATCTGTTCGAGCCGCGCCAGCGCGTGATGCGCATCGTTCGGCCGCGCTTGGCCGAACCGACGCCAGCCAATGAGACTGCGCGCCCAATAACGCTGCCGCGTCAGTTCCTCGCCCATGAAGGCTTGGAAAGTCACAGGCTGCGTGCGCTTCCAGTTGCCGTCGGTGTCGCGATAATCGGGAATGCCCGAATTGGTGCTGCAGCCCGCACCGGTCAGGACAAACAGACGTTGATGGCGATCGACGAAGTCGCGAAGGACATTGGGTGGGGTCATAGGGGACGTTTATCTCTCGGCAGCAAATCATGCCAAACCGCCGCGGACGCGGCATCTAGGACTGCATATGTAGGGAGGGAATTCGGCGATTCCACCACTCGAGATCACGCCACAGCGTCGAACATCGCTGGCGAGGGGATGAACCGGTTTGTTCATGAGTGGAGACAAGGTGCTTGCGACAGTAGGAATGACTTATTTTATCTCTGCAATTGATCGACGTGAATTGCTCAAAACCTTTTTACCAAGACTTCAGACCCTGGCGGAAAACATTTCCCGAAGCGCCGCGGCGCTCAGGTAAATGAACCGCAACAGAAGCGATCGATTTTCCGCATCAGCCGCGCGCAGCACCAGATTGAATCCGTCATACTGGAAATATCTATGTCGGCGGCTAACACGCGCGGTCGCTTGCCGAAACGAAATCAATGGACGCTCCGCTTGGCCCAACCATAGGCGACCATTGCATCGTGAAACGCATTCCTAGCGTCAACAGTGCTGGCCGAATCTTCGCTCGCCGCAGTTAGCCTGCTGACGACGTCAACCCATTGAGGGGACGCGCGGGTTTCAGCTTCGACATAGCGCCGAATCCATCTCAGCGCCGAAACGACCGACAGCAGCTTCCGATCACCAGTCGGAGTCTGGCCAGGCGCATCAGCTGTCAAATTGATCGGCGCGAAGATGACCTGCACCGTTACCCCGTCGGTTAGCGGATGAAGTCCAAGCTAGTATGGCGCAAAATACAAGGTACCCGCAAAGTCACGAAATTCAATTTGGAAACAGGCGCCCGTAGGACCGCGCTGATGCCCATGAACCAATATGCTAACGAGAACCCAACCGGCTGTTCGTCATCGGACTGTTCAATGTTCCACCCATCCGCGCCTCGAACGGCAGGTTCAAGATCGCGACAAAAGTCAATGCCGGTTACTAGGTCCGACTCCATGCTTCGGCATGGTGGTTCCTGTCGGCCTTGCGCCATGAGCCAACCCTAGCGATGACCAAGCACGCGCAGCCTCAAACATGAATTTACTTGTCGAGCTTGAACACCATCTGTGTCGGGCGCACGAACCGCAATGCGATCAGAAGCAGCGTCATGACCATCACCATGTAGATCACGGCCATGGCATCGATGGAATAGACGGGGCGAACACCACCGGCAAACATATTGTAGAATAACGCGACGACGAGCGTCTGCGATCCACCGCCGCCGAGGAGAAATGCGAGCTCGAAATTCGATATCGTATTGACCAGCACAAGGACGCCGGCGGTCAGTATTCCCGGTACCATCAGGGGAAACAGAATCCGCCTGAAAATCTGAGCCCGGCTTGCGCCAAGCATTGACCCGCTCCATTCCAGATTGACGCTGATCTGCTCGAAAAATGGCATCAACACGAAGACGGCCAACGGGACCATCGGCACCAGGACCGCCAGAATCACGCCGACGACGGATCCGCCGACCCCGTATC
Source organism: Tardiphaga sp. 862_B3_N4_1 (assembly GCF_051811085.1). Classification (NCBI taxonomy): domain Bacteria; kingdom Pseudomonadati; phylum Pseudomonadota; class Alphaproteobacteria; order Hyphomicrobiales; family Nitrobacteraceae; genus Tardiphaga; species Tardiphaga sp. 862_B3_N4_1. The sequence continues at coordinate 2,654,173 of NZ_JBPWQB010000002.1, read as the reverse complement.
GATAAAGAGTAGTCGCCAGCGGAATCCCGTAAGTCATTTGTGGGATGACCAGCGGCAGAAAATACAGCAGCAGAATGACCGATTTGAATCGGAAATTTCGTCGCGCAAGAATGTAAGCGGCCGGAAATCCAATGGCCAATGCAAGGAAGACGACAACGACTACGATTAGCAGCGTGACACCTAACACCTGCCCCAGATCGAAATTCTTCCACGCATAAGCGAACCAGTCCGTCGTATAGGCCGGCGGCAGCAGGCCGCCGAACCAACGCTTGGCAAACGAGCTCACGACAACATGCGACACGATCCCAAGCATGTTGAGGATGAAACCCACAATGAACAGATAGAGCGAGAGCTTCCACATTCTGCTTCGCATTGTGCGGCCCTATCTCTTTCCGACGCCCATGGTCGCTGCCGGCGACAACCGGCGACGGAACAGGATGATCACCAGCAGCGCTGCCAGCTGACACAGGCCCATAATCACTGCGATCGCGGAAGCAGCCGACATGTCATATTGTTCGAAGGCCTTCTGATAGGCCGCAATAGAGATCGTGCGCGTGGTACCCGCCGGCTGCCCGAGCATGATGGCCGAGGGAAAGACCGCAAAGCTCATGACGAACACCAGTGCGAATGCGATGGCAAGACCGGGCGCGATGAGCGGCAACATCACGCGTCGGAAGACAATCGAAGGTGTCGCACCAAGCATCCGCGCCGAGCGTTCAAGGCTGGGATCGATGCCGGATATGTATCCCAGCAGCATCAGGAAACAGAACGGAAACTGCTGCATGAACAACGCCAGCATAACGCCAGCGTAGTTATGGGTCAGAATGAACGGCTCTTTGATAAGCCCTAATCCGAGAAGGACCTGATTGAACCAACCCTGCGAACCATAGAAACCCAAGATACCTTCCGACAGCAGGATCACGCCAAGCGAAATAGGCATGATCAAGATCGTCGTCACGGTCCGTTCCATGAAAATGCCCCGGCGCATGCCGTAAGCCAGCCAAAGAGCGAGCAGAAGGACAACGATCGTAGTGGGAATCGCCAGACTGAAGGTGATCCAGATCGTACCATACTGATAGGGATCGCTGAAGAAGGTGAGATAGTTCGCGAGGCTGAAGCCGCCAACCTTTTGCGGCTGAAGGCTGAGATAGACACCATACAGAAACGGATAGACGAACATGCAGAGAACGTAGAGCAAGGACGGCAGCAAACAGAAGAATGCCAGCGCGTCGAATTCGCTCTTCTCATCGTTGGCTACGGCGCGCATTATTTTCTCGCCTATTCCGCAGGAAGCAGGACGACCTTGTCGATCGGAAACTGAAGGCCAATCGTGTCGGTGGTTCGTATCGCCTCGGCGGTGCGTAACCAGACTCGCGTGTTGTCATTGATGCGTATGGCGGCTTCCTGTTCCCGACCGAGATACTCGACCACTTCGACACGGCCACTAACATCTTCGGCACCGGAAACCACCTCACCGCCCGCCCGGATATCGTCCGGACGTATCGCCATCACCATGTCGGTATCCGCTCGCACATCGACCCCTGCCCGCGCGCGAATCCGGATTCCGTCACCAACGCCCTCGGCGATCCCGTCCAACACCGACGCGATCCTGACCTTGAAGAAATTCCGAAAGCCCATGAAGTCCGCCACGAAGACGTTCTTCGGCCGGTCGTGGATTTCCTGTGGGGTGCCCGACTGCATCAGGACGCCATTGCGCAGCACCACGATCCTGTCCGATAGCGACAATGCTTCGGCCTGGTCGTGGGTCACGTAGATCGACGTCAGCCCCAGCGCGGCGTGGATCTGCTTGATCTCCGCACGCATCTCGACCCTTAGCTTCGCGTCGAGATTCGAAAGCGGCTCGTCGAACAACATCAGGCGCGGATGCAACACGAGGGCACGCGCAATCGCAACGCGTTGCTGCTGACCGCCGGAGAGCTGGCCCGGATAGCGCTCCTCATAGCCGGTCAATTGCACCAGCTTGAGCATCGCATCGGTGCGCTTCTTGATCTCCTCCTTGGACAATGGCTTCAAGGTGAGCCCGAACGAAACGTTGTCGAAGACCGTCATGTGAGGAAACAGCGCGTAGTTTTGAAACACCATTCCGAACGCGCGCTTCTCGGGCGGCAGATGATCGACCCGCGCCCCATTGAGCCTGATCTCGCCCTCGGTCGCCGCAATCAGGCCAGCGACGATCGACAAGGCCGTCGACTTTCCGCATCCACTCGGTCCGAGAAAGGTGACGAACTCGCCCTTTCGGATATCGAGTTCAAGGTTGTCCAGCACGGTCTTGTTGCCATAGCGCTTGGTGATTCCAAGCTTCAGCGAGTCCAACGTATCTCCCGGCCCGTTCATGTCGTCCCGTTTCTGAGTAAGAAGCAACAAAGCCACCGGCGGGTCCGTGCATGCGGACCCACACGCTCATCGAATGGATTACTTCTTGACCTGGTTTGCGCCCACTTCCCGGTCCCAACGGTCCATCGCGTAGCTCAATTCCTTCACGCCGAGCGGCGGGGATACTTTCCATTTGGTGCCGACCTCGTCGTATTCGGGCCGCCAGAACTCCTTCACCAGTTCCTGAATCTCCTTGGGTGCCTTTTCCATGGTGGCCGCGGTGATCGTCGGCCCAATGAAGCCCGGCCAGGAAAGCACCTGCTGCTCGGGCCGGCGCATGAACTTCATGAGATCGAGAATGACGTCGACCTGTTCTTTCGGCACGCCTGTGGGGATGCACCAGTAATGTCCGTCGACCACGAAGGTCGTGTTCTGAAGGATGGTGATCTTGGAGTCCGGCGGGATGACGCTCTGGGCGCGGGGCTTCATGTCCCATTCCATGATGCCGGCAATCATCCAACGTTGCCCCTGGGCGAATTCCTTCAACGTGATCGCGGTGCCCGTCGGATAGTATTCGACGTATTGCCCAAGCTCCTTCAGATAGGCCCAGGTCTTGTCCCACCCCTTGTCGGGATCAAGCGGCTTTGAGTCATTCAGGATGTGGGCCATGCCCAGTACGATCGACCGTCCCGGTCCGCTATTCGCCGGACGCGCATACATCAGCCGGCCCGGATTTGCCTTTGCCCAGGCCAACAATTCTTCGGCGGTTTTCGGCGGGTTGGGCACCTTGCTGGGATTGTAGACGAACACCGGCCCGCCGGCGTTGCCCACCGACGGCACCATATAATCGCGGCCTTCGTCGTATAGCGCCTTGCCGGCAGGCGTCATCTCATCGCGCGGAAACTGTTTCTCGAAGTCAGGAATCTTGATCAGCTGGTTGTTGGCAGCGAGAAACGCGCCACCGTCCTGTCCGGTCAGCACAAGGTTGATGTCCAGCCGTCCGGCATCCTGCTGAGCTTTGATCTTGGCCGGCAGCTCCGGCGCCGGCGCACGCTGAATCCTGATCTCCTTGATCTTGTCGGGATTGGCCTTCTTGTAGTTCTCGATGATGACCTGGGTAGATGCGAGATCGCCACCGGTATCGATGATCGAGAGAACGATCGGCTCGGCGGCCCTCAGGGATTCACCAGCGAAGGCCGTCACGGCGAGGACAGCCACGGCGCCGGCAAACGGGCGCAATAATGCATTCGGACAGATCCGCATTTCCGATTCCTCCCTGGCATATGCACCCGCGTCGCGCGCGGTTGTCATTTATTTGTAAACACAGCATCGACGAGTTGGGCGACATCTGTCAAGCATTGGGAGATCGCAATCGGCCGATCATGAGCGGGACTTGCTGATGTCGCGATGTCGCACCTTGCCCGTCTTGCTCGTTCGCATATCAGTCTGTGACGTCATACCCGACCCTAAGAGCCGACAAGTCGGCGCCTTGAGAAGGTCGGCCATCGGGAGAAACGCATGCCAATTGGAGTCGGCCTGATTGGGCTCGGAATGGCGGTGAAGCCGCATATTCTTTCGTTACTTGAATTGCAGGCGCAGGGACGGATTACGATCGTCGGCGGATTTGCGCCGTCAGCGGACCGGCGGTCAGCGTTTTCACAGCAGTGGGGCGTTCCGGTTTTCGATAGCCAAGAGGATTTGCTGTCGCGCTCGGATCTCGATCTCGTCCTGATACTGACGCCCCCTGGAAGGCATCTGGCGACCGTGCAGGCTGCAGCCGCAGCAGGGAAGCACATTCTGGTGGAGAAGCCCGTCGAGATATCGGTTGCCAGGGGTGAGGAACTCGCGGCCGTCACGGAGGCTGCTGACGTGCGGTGCGGCGTGTGCCTGCAACATCGCTTTCGTCCCGCAGCACTACGCCTGAAGGCTGTGCTGGATCAAGGAGATCTGGGCGATATCCTGTCGGCGAGTGCATCGATCCGCTGGTGGCGTGATGACGCCTATTTCCGTCAACCGGGCCGCGGCATGAAGGCTCGCGATGGCGGCGGCGTATTGCTCACGCAGGCCATCCATACGCTTGATCTGCTTCTGCATTTCGTGGGGCCGCACAAGGACGTCGCCGGTTTTGCATCGACCTCACCGCTCCGAACGATCGATACTGAAGACGTGACCGCGGCCGCGGTCCGTTTCCAAAGCGGTGCCATCGGCGTGCTCGATGCCACCAGTGTTGCGCGGCCCGGCTATCCGGAGCGTATCGAAATCGCGGGCACGCGCGGTTCGGCCTATCTCGAGACGTTTCAATTGGTCATCCATCGTCACGAAGGCCCGCCAGAGACCGTCGGGACTGCGCAATCCGGCGGCGGAGGCGCCGATCCGATGGCATTCGATCACGGGCCACATCGGGGGGTGATCACCGAGATGCTGGATGCAATCGAACAACGACGCGAGCCGTTCAATAGCGTGCGCTCCGCTCTTCACGTGCAGCGGCTGATCGAGGCTTGGCTGTCAGACGCCGCCGCCCGCGATTGACCGGACGCCCTCACGGCCGCTCGCGCCTAAGCAGTTTGGCCAGCGCTACAATCCCGGATTGTCAGCGGCAGTGCACCGACTTGTCAAAAAGATGTAATGTTGCCAAAGACTGGAGCATGTTCGGAGCAAGGACGGGGTGAACATGGGCTCAACGGTCAAGCGGGACGACATTCCGGAGCGCCCGGCTGTGACGGGAAAGCTTAGCGACCGCGTCTACGATCATGTCCTCAGCCAGATCACGGTCGGAATCTACCCGGTCAATGCGCGGCTTCCTCCCGAGACACGCCTGGCAGATCAGCTTGGCGTTTCGCGCCCGGTCGTCCGTGAAGCACTGATGCGGCTGCGCGATGACGGCGTCGTCGCATCGCGGCAGGGCGCCGGTTCGTTCGTGATGCGACGTCCCGCGGCAGACGTTTACAACTACGCTCCTGTGGGAAGCATTGCCGATATACAGCGCTGTTTCGTATTTCGCATCGGCATCGAAGGAGAAGCTGCCGCGCTTGCCGCGCGCGATCACGATCCGGAAGGTCTGCGCCGGATCAGCGAAGCAATCGCAGCACTTGATCAAGTGATCGCAGATGCCGCGCTTGGCGTAGAGGAAGACATCGCGTTCCACCGCTCAGTCGCAGAGGCCACCGGCAACCGCTTCTTCGCGGCGACTCTCGCCGCGATCCAGTCTCAGGTGAGCGTGGGTATCACGCTCAATCGAAATCTCTCCTTGATCCAGCCTCGCGACCGACTTCTGCGTGGGCAAGAGGAGCACCGGGCCGTGCTCGATGCAATCGCCTCCAGAGACGAAGCCGGAGCGCGCGAAGCCATGCGGTCGCATATCGAGAATGCCCGCAAGCGCGTTTTTGAAGGCGGATAGCGGCGCACAGCAGCAACTCGCGCGCCCGGGCGGTTGTACTCAGATGAAAATGGGGAGATTTTTGACAGACGGCGGCGCCGTAAAATGACGCTAAGTCATTGAAATCATGGTCGGAGTGGCAGGATTCGAACCTGCGACCCCTGCGTCCCGAACGCAGTGCTCTACCGGGCTGAGCCACACTCCGACTAAGAGCGCGGCTTATAGCCTTGGGTTTCGCATCCTGCAAGAACCCCGGTAAAGAAGCCTGACCAATTTTGAAGACAAGGATCTGCCCTGCATGGCCGTAGGCCTGACCACCCGGATGAGCCCCGCCGACGCCGCCCATATCGCGGAGGCGGCGCGCTGCCTGCGCGCGGGCGGGCTGCTGGCGTTCCCGACCGAGACGGTCTACGGGCTCGGCGCCGATGCAGCCAATCCACGGGCCGTGGCGGGGATCTATGAGGCCAAGGGACGGCCGTCGTTCAATCCGCTGATCGCCCATGTAGCCGATCTCGCCGCAGCCCGGCGCATTGCCCGATTCGATGCGCGCGCGCTGGCGCTTGCCGAGGCGTTCTGGCCGGGGCCACTGACGCTGGTGCTGCCCAAGGCGGCGGACTGCCCGGTGGCTGATCTGGCCACCGCCGGCCTCGACACCATTGCCATTCGTGTGCCGGCCCATCCCGTGGCCCACGCGCTCCTGCAGGCCTTTGGCGGTGCCGTGGTGGCGCCGTCAGCCAATATCTCCGGGCATGTCTCGCCGACCACCGCAGCCCATGTGCTGAGCGATCTGGATGGCCGGATCGACATGATTCTCGATGGCGGACCGGTTGAAGTGGGCGTTGAATCCACCATCGTCGGTTGTTTCGACACGCCGATGCTGCTCCGCCCCGGTGGCCTGCCGCGCGAAGCGATCGAACAGGTATTGGGCCAGCCGCTGGCGAGCCCGCCGGACGAACCCGCAAGCGATACAAACCAGCCGCTGGCGCCGGGCATGCTGGCCTCGCATTATGCACCGCGGACACGGGTGCGGCTGCTGGCCGAGGCCGTGAATCCCGGCGAGGCATTGCTGGCTTTTGGGCCGGCGTCATTGCCGGGTATGGAGGCCGCCGCTGCTATCCTGAATTTGTCCGAACAGGGCGATCTCGGGGAAGCCGCCACCAATCTTTTCGGCTATCTTCGCGCGCTCGACGCCGCTGCTATGGCTTCGGGCGCGAGCGGCATCGCGGTGATGCCGGTGCCGAACCATGGGCTCGGCGAAGCCATCAATGACCGGCTGCGCCGCGCGGCCGTGTAACGCGAACACGAGACCAAGAAACGCGCCAAGAAAATATCCAAGGGAATAGTTATGAATATCGTCCAGCCGAAGCCGCCCACGCTTTCTCCCGAAACCATTGCGCGCTTCCGGGCCATCGTCGGCGACAAATACGCCATCACCGATCAGGCCGACGTGCATCAATACGTCACCGAGGATCGCAACCTGTTTTTCGGCACCTCGCCGCTGGTACTGCGCCCAGGCTCGACCGCCGAAGTCGCCGCGATCTGCAAACTCGCCACCGAGACCCGCACCGCACTGGTGCCGCAAGGCGGCAATACCGGGCTCGTCGGCGGCCAGACGCCCTATGGCGGCGAGGTCGTGCTGTCGATGCGCCGGATGGACAAGGTGCGCGATCTGGACACCTCGTCCAACACCATGACGGTGGAAGCCGGCCTCGTGCTGCAGGTCGCGCAGCAGCGCGCCGCCGAAGCCGACCGGCTGTTTCCGCTGTCGCTGGGCTCCGAAGGCAGCTGCACCATCGGCGGCAATCTCTCCAGCAATGCCGGCGGTACGACCGCCCTCGCCTATGGCGTCGCGCGGGAGATGGCCCTCGGCCTCGAAGTCGTGCTGGCCGATGGCCGCATTCTCAATGGCCTGTCGAAGCTGAAGAAGGACAATACCGGTTACGACCTGCGCAATATCTTCATCGGCGCTGAAGGCTCGCTCGGCATCATCACCGCGGCAACGCTGAAACTGTTTCCGAAGCCGCGCGCGGTCGAGACCGCCTTTGTCGGCCTGAAGTCGCCGGACGATGCGCTGAAGCTGCTCAGCATCTCCCGCTCCGAGGCCGGCGGCAACCTCACCAGTTTCGAACTGATCGCCGATATCGCTGTCGATTTCAGCGTCCGTCACGGTATCGGCATTCGCGATCCGCTCTCCAGCAAACACGCCTGGTATGTCTTGATGGAATTGTCGTCGGGACGCGACGATGCCCGCGCGACATTGGAGGCGATCCTCGAACGCGGCTTCGAAGACGGCATCGTGGATGACGCCGTGATTGCCGAAAATATCGCCCACCGTCAGGCGTTCTGGAAACTGCGCGAGGAAATCTCGCCAGCGCAGAAGCCGGAAGGCGGATCGATCAAGCACGATATCTCGGTGCCGGTCGCTTCCGTGCCCGCCTTCATCGCCGAAGCCAATGCGGCCGTCGTGAAGCTGATGCCCGGCGCACGTCCGGTGCCGTTCGGTCATCTCGGCGACGGCAACATCCACTACAATGTCACGCAGCCCAAGGAGACGCTCGGCGACAGCGACGGCCGCGAGAAATTCCTGGCGCGCTGGCACGACGTCAACGAAGTCGTCTTCGACGTCGTGTTGCGCATGGGCGGTTCGATCTCCGCCGAACATGGCATCGGCCAGATGAAGGCGGCTGAGCTGCCCTCGGTGAAGGACCCCGTCGCCATCGAGCTGATGCGCAGCTTGAAGGCGATGCTGGATCCGCTGAACATCCTCAATCCGGGCAAGGTGCTGCTGCCGGTGCAACATTGAAAGTTGCCCGGCTCGTCGACACCGACATTCAAGCGGTCGTTCAGCTCTGGCTGCGCTGCGGACTGGTGCGGCCCTGGAACGATCCGGAGGCCGATATCAGGCTGGCGCGCACAGGCACCAATGCCGATGTCCTGGTCGGTCGCAAGGGAAGGACCATCGTCGCCTCCGTGCTGGTCGGCCATGATGGCCATCGCGGCTGGGTCTATTACGTCTCGGTCGATCCCGACCACCAGCGCCAGGATTTCGGCCGCGGCATCATGAGTGCAGCCGAAGACTGGCTGCGCGAGCGCGGCATCGAGAAGATGCAGCTCATGGTGCGCTCGGATAATACCAAGGTGCAGGCGTTTTATGAGTCGCTCGGCTATGGCGAACAGAAGCGCGTGATCTATGCCAAGTGGCTCGACGGACGGCCGCTGACGCCCTGAACTAGAACAATGATCCCTGCCCGTCGTCCTCGACCACCACGACCTTGCGCGGCGCCCTCATCGGCTTCACCTGCTCCACAGCGGCCTCTTCCGCCGAGATCGGCAGGATCAGTTGCGCATCGTCATTGGCCACCTTGTTGACGGCCATCGCCACCGGATGCCAGGCGAAGGTGCCGTCTGCGGGCGCAGCGAGCATCGTCATCACGTCGGACGCGCTATCCGAACTGCAATCGAGCCACTGGCCGAAATGATCGGGTGCGATCGTCACCGGCACGCGATGGTGCAGTACCGACATGCCCGTGCTGGCTTCCGCAGTGATGATCGCAACCGTGTCGACTTCTTCGCCGTTCGGTCCCATCCAGGTCTCCGCAAGACCTGCGAATCCCATAGGCCCGCCTGCACGTGGGTGGATAAAATACGGTTGTTTGCGTTCACCGCGATTTTGCCATTCGTAATAGCCATCGGCCGGAATCAGACAGCGGCGGCGGCGAATCGCGTTTTTGAAGGCCGGCTTTTCTTGCACCGTCTCGGCGCGTGCATTAATCAGAAGCGTAAACTTCCGCGGGTCCTTGACCCAGGAGGGCAAAAGGCCCCATCGCATTAGACGGAAATGCCGGGATCCGTTTTCAACGATGACAACAGGAACCGGCTGCGTCGGCGCAATATTGTACCTCGCAGGAAAATTCGGTTGCTCGATATAACTGAATACCTGCCGTAACGCTTCCGGCGCTGATGTAATGACAAACCGCCCGCACATTCTCGATCCGCAATCCTGCCTCTTCAGGCGGTTTTAACCCAAAACCCCAACAGTGCGACATATGACCCTGACGGCCATACAACCGGCGCAGCATGACCATCACGATCTGGCCAGTGCCGGTGCCGGCCCCGTCGCGTCCGCTGCCGAGCTGATGGCCGCCAATATCAACCCACGCACGGGTCTGGCGACCGACTATCTCAATCACTTCAATGAAGCCATCATGTTGCTCGAGCTGATCCCGGACATGCCGGACTGCTATGAGCTGTTCCTGGAATGGCAGCCGCTCAGCTATGCCGAGCACTTCATCAAATCCAACTTCAAGGCACGCGATCTCGCCATCGCATCCTATGAGGCTGCACGCCCGGCCATCCGTGCAGAATTCGATGCGCTGGTCGCGAACATGACGCAAATCCTGACAACTGTCGGCGAAGCCATGCGCACCGTGCAGCAGGACCGGACCCGCGCCATGCTGGCCGAACAGGCTGCCGGCTGGGTCAAGCCCATGGTCGGAACGGCCGGCGGCATTATCAACGGCCGCGATCAGGAATCCGACATCGATAGCATTATGGCGCAATGACCTCGTGACCGACACGCCTCCTACCCATCCGCAGCTCGCTACCAGCGCCGCCATCTTCCGGGATGGCAAGGTACTGCTGGTCCGCCGCGCCCGCTCGCCGGGCAAGGGCTTCTATTCGCTCCCCGGCGGACGCGTGGAATTCGGCGAATCCCTCGCCGTCGCGCTCGCACGCGAGGTGATGGAGGAAACCGGGCTGACCATCGATATTGTCGGCCTGTCCGGCTTCCGCGAAGTGCTGCCCAACGACAAGGTCGCGGGGCATTACCTGATCATGTCCTTTGCCGCTCGCTGGGTGGCTGGCGAGCCCGAGCTGAATGACGAACTTGACGATTTCCAGTGGGTCGCGCCGGACGATCTCGGCGCCTTCAAAACCACCGATGGCCTCGGCCCGATCCTCGCTATGGCGGAAGATCTGGTCGGACCATAGATAGCTCCTTGCCGCACCAGCAGCGTTGCCTTGCTTCAGACGCCTTGAAAAGGCATATCAGCCGGGTTCCGGGACCATTCATGTTGAAGCATCTGCTCATCATTCTGACCATTGCGATGACCTGCGCTGGCTCTGCCCGGGCACAGGACACGGCTGCGCCGTTCGACAATGACCTGCAGCGGATGTCCGAGATTCTCGGCGCGCTGCATTATCTGCGCGGCATCTGCGGCAACAACGAAGGCAACAAATGGCGCAACGAAATGCAGGCGCTGGTCGATGCCGAGACGCCGTCGGGCGAGCGCCGCGCCCGCATGATCGCCGGTTTCAACCGCGGCTATAACGGCTTCCAGCAGACCTACCGGACCTGCACGCCTGCTGCCAGTATCGCGATCCGCCGCTATATCGACGAAGGCTCGCGGATCTCGCGCGATCTCACCGCAAGGTATGCGAACTAGATGAAGCCACATGCCATCGACACTGTCTTTTTCGATCTCGACGGGACGCTGACCGATCCCAAGATCGGCATCACGGGCTCGATCCAGTATGCGCTCGGCAAGCTCGGGCTTCCCGTCCCGACACAGGACGAACTGACCTGGTGCATCGGCCCACCGCTGCGCGCCAGCTTCGTGGCACTGCTCGGCAGCGAGAAAGATGCCGATCGCGGCGTCGAACTCTATCGCGAACGCTTCGGCACGATCGGCCTGTTCGAGAACACGCTTTATGATGGCATCACCGCGACGCTCGATACGTTGCACACAACAGGCCGCCGGCTGTTTGTCGCCACCAGCAAGCCGCATGTATTTGCCGATCGCATCGTCGATCACTTCGGCCTGCGCCAATACTTCACGCGCGTATTTGGCTCAGAGCTCGATGGCACTCGCGTCGACAAGAGCGACCTGCTGCGTTATGCGCTCGACGAAACCTCCGCCGATCCCGCGCGAGCGATCATGATCGGCGATCGCAAGCACGACATCATCGGCGCAGCGAATAACGGCATTCCGGCGATCGGCGTACTCTATGGCTATGGCGGCCGCGAGGAGCTAACGAGCGCCGGGGCGAAGCACCTGGTGACCTCGCCTGCAGAAATTCCAGGCTACATCAACTGACGCAGCACATCAGTGCTTGTTGACGCCCATATAGCCAAACAGGAATCCTGCAACCTTGCGCTTCTGGATTTCCTCGCTGCCTTCGGTGATGCGATAGCGACGGTGATGGCGATAGATGTGTTCGAACGGCTTGTGCCGTGAATAGCCCATGCCGCCATGCACCTGCATCGCGCGATCGGCGGACTCGCAGCACAGCCGGTTGGCCCAGTAGTTACACATCGACACCTTGTCGGACAGCGTGTGTTCGACCTGCGCCTGGGTGAGCTGGTCCATCTCCCACGCCGTCTTGCGGATCAGGAGTCGCAGCATCTCCGCCTGCGTCGCCAGCTCGACCAACGGAAACTGAATTCCCTGGTTGCGCGCCAGCTCCTCGCCGAACGGTTTTCGCTCGCGCGCATATTTCACGCTTTCATTGATGCAATAGACTGCGGCGCCGAGTGAGCTCGCCGCCTGACGGATGCGGTTCTCATGCACAAAGCACTGCGCCAGCGACAGACCACGACCGATCTCGCCGAACAGTGCATCATCCGGCACGAACACATCGGTGAATGACACGCGCGGATGGTCCGTGGGCATGTTGAAGGTCCACATATACTCTTCAATCTTCACGCCCGCAGCCTTCGCCGGCACCAGGAAACAGGTGATACCGCGCGCATCGCCATCGTTCCCCGACGTGCGCGCGAACAGCGCGCAATGCGTGGCCACGTGCATGCCCGTGGTCCACATCTTCTCGCCGTTGATGACCCAGCCCTTAACGCCATCACGCGTCGCCTCGACGGCCGTCGTCTCCATATGCGTGGCATCGGAGCCGTGCTCGGGTTCGGTGAGGCCGAAGGTGATGCGATATTTGCCGGTGATCGAGCCCTCGATCATCTCCTTCTGGTCCTCGCGGCCGTAACGATCCAGCATCGTCACCAGCGGCAGATTGCCGACAATGGAATGTTCGTTCTGCAGATCGTTGTGCAGGCCGAGGCCTTTGGCGGCGAAATGTTCGCGGATGACAGCCATCCAGAGATTGCTGCCATCTTTGCCGCCATAGCGCTTTGGGATTGCAAAGCGCAGATGGCCGGCGCCGTCGGCGAGTTTCTTCGCCTGACGCAGCAGCTGCTCCCATTCATGCCGCGGCAACCCGCCATTGTCGAAATCGGTGCGCGCCCATTCGCGGCGATGATCGAAGAAGCGGATATTGTCATCCCGCTCTTCGAGCGGTTTGATCTCGCGCAGGATGAATGAATCGAGTTCAGCGAGATAGGCGACCAGATCGGCCGGCAGGGAAAAATCCAAGGCGCTCTCCCGATTGTTTTCCGAGCTTTGTTGCTCTTGTTAATCGAGCGATTAAGATGGCATCGTCCGATCAAGTCAAGCGCGCCCGCGCGGCGTAAATTCTGCCTAACGAAAAACAAAAGGGAGGCCGCGATGGCTCTGCAATTCTCAACCGTGACCCGCAAGGGACCGATCACCATCGTGACGCTGTCGCGTCCGGAAGTTTACAACGCACTGCACACCGATGCGCATAACGAGTTGCACGAGGTGTTCAACGACTTCGCTAGCGATCCCGAACAGTGGGTGGCGATCGTCACCGGCGCCGGCGACAAAGCGTTCTGTGCCGGCAACGATCTGAAGTGGCAGGCCGCCGGCGGCAAGCGCGGCTGGAACACGTCGGGCTTCGCCGGCCTCACCGCGCGCTTCGATTGTGACAAACCGATCATCGCTGCGGTGAACGGCGTCGCCATGGGCGGAGGCTTCGAGATCGCACTGGCCTGCGACCTGATCATCGCTGCGGAGAATGCGACCTTTGCCCTGCCCGAGCCGCGCGTCGGCCTCGCCGCACTCGCTGGCGGCCTGCAGCGCCTGCCGCGCCAGATCGGCATGAAGCGCGCCATGGGCATGATCCTCACCGCGCGCCATGTGAAGCCGCAGGAAGGCTATGAGCTCGGCTTCGTCAATGAAGTGGTGCCGCAGGGCGAGGCCCTGAACGCCGCGCTGCGTTGGGCCGAGACCATCTGCGAGAACTCACCGATGTCCATCCGCGCCTCCAAGCAGGCGATCCAGAAAGGCATGGCGGTGTCGCTGGAACAGGCGATTACCGAGCAGCGCGAATATCCCGCGGTGAAGGCCATGGCAGCGTCGGAGGATTATGTGGAAGGGCCGAAGGCGTTTTCGGAGAAGCGCAAGCCGAACTGGAAGGGGAAGTAGCGCCGCGGCGCTTACTTCGGTTCCAGCTCGCGTTTGTACGCCGCGTAATTCGGCTGATCGACGGCGAGCTTCGCCAGTGTCGTCTGCCACAGATGCTCTTTCACATCGGGCGTCGTGAGATCGATGTCGCCTTGCGCGATGCGGTCGGCAAGATCCTGGTTCAACCCGTCGAGCGTGCCATGCACGCCGAGCAGCATCGTCAATCCATGTAGCTCGGCGGCGTCGCTGTCGCCGGCGAGCGTGAGCTGCCGGGTCACCAGATCGAGCGCGTTGATCGCGACCCGCAGCTTGAACGCCGCATGGCCCGAGATCTGAGGCGCAATGTCGTTGCGGAGGAAGTCGGCAACGGCCTTTACCAGTTCGTCCGGCCTCGGTTCGTCCTGCATGTCATCACCTTGTTTTTGCGCATGATCTGATCCGAAAACCGGTCGCCACTTTTCGGGGTCATGCGCGCGGCGCCAATAGCCGTAACAGATCGATCTCCGTCTCCGACGAGCGCCGCCCGATCATCGCACGCTCCATCGAATGATCCGGGCCGAGACGAAACCGCTGCATCATGCCAACGCACATCACGCCCCAGCGCAGCGTGCCCATCACTTCCCAGAATTTCACGCGTGCCACATCGACGGCGATGCCGCTGGCCGTCTCGTAGCCGGCGAACAAATCTTCATAGGTGCCGAAACCGCCGACCGGCTTGTCGATGACGCCGAAGCGCCATGAATTGACGCAGATCCAGCCGAGATCTTCCATGGGATCGCCGAGATGCGCGAGCTCCCAGTCCAGCACCGCGCGGACGCCATCGGGCCCGATCATCAGATTGCCGTGACGGAAATCACCATGCACCAAAGTGACGCGCTCGGACGGGCCGGGATCGTGATCGCGCAGCCAGCAGAGCGCCAGCTGGAACACCGGCCGCGGCCAGCCAAAACCGTCGATCTCACGCTGCAATTCGGCGATTTCTGCTGCGGCATTCATGCGGCGAAGCTGCGGCAGGCTTGCAGCGGACAGTCCGTGGATCCCGGCAAGGATCTCCCCGCATTGCCGGGCAAGTTTGGGCCGCGCGTCGGCGAATTCATCGTCACGCAAGATCTTGCGCGGGATGGTTTCGCCGGCGACTCGCTGCATGATGAAACCCGTTCCCAGATCGTCATCCGCTTTGAGAACGTGAAGCACCTTCGGCGACGGCAGACCGGCGTCATGCGCGAGTTGCATCAGCACCGCTTCGGCATCGAGCCCTGCGGCTCGGCCGGGCGCAGCGCCATAACCCGACGGTGCGCGGCGCAGGATTGCGCCGATGGCGCCATCAGGATGCGTGATGTCGAACGACCACGTTTCTTGGCTGGCGCCGCCGGACAGCCGCGCTGCGGATGTCACGCCGGTGGCGCCATTGCACCACGACGTGACGCTGCGTGCGAGCAGCTCCGCGACGGAAGCTGAGCTCAAGGCCTATTTGCCCGTGAACTTGGCCGGACGTTTTTCCAGGAATGCGGCGACGCCTTCCTTGAAGTCCGGCGAAGCACCGGCGGCGCGCTGCGATTTTACCTCGAGATTGATCTGGTCCTCGAAGGAATTCTCCGGGCTTTCCCAGTAGAGCTTGCGGATCAGCGACAGCGCCAGCGTCGGACCATTGGCGAGATCGTGAGCGAGCTTCATGGCTTCATCCATCAGCGCCGCATCGTCATAGACGCGATTGACGAGGCCCCATTCCAGCGCCTTCTCGGCCGGCAGCTTTTCACCAAGCAACGACAGTTCGACCGAACGCGCCTTGCCGATCAAGCGCGGCAGGATCCAGGTCGAGCCGCAATCCGGCACCAGCCCGATACGACGGAAAGCCTGCAGGAAATAGGACGAGCGCGCACACAGAATGAGATCGCCCATCAGCGCAAAGCTCATGCCAGCGCCGGCGGCGGGGCCATTTACCGCGGTGACGATCGGGCAATGCAGGTTCTGCAGCCGGCGCAGGAACGGATGGAAGGCAGTCTCCAGCGTGGCGCCGGCGTTGCTGCGCGCCTTTGTGAGCTGATTGTTGCGCCCCTGAAGATTGGCGCCCGTGCAGAAGGCACGGCCGGCGCCGGTGAGGACCACGCAGCGCACGTCCGCCTTGCGATCATCGATCTCGTCCAGCGCTTCGCCGAGGCCGCCGAGCATGTCGACCGACACCGCGTTCATGACCTCCTGATGATCGAGCTTCAGGATGGCGACATTACCGTCGAAATCGAGCGTGACGTGTTTGAACTGCATGGTTTCCTCACGGGATGATCCGCGTGTTTATTCCGCGGTATGGAAGCTCTGTCTGGGCATGATCTGATCCGAAAACCGGCATCCACTTTTCGGGATCATGCGATTGTATGTCAGGCGGCATATTTGATTTTTCGGACGCGCTTGTCCATGCTTCCTGGGGAACACCAGCCCACCAACGGACGCACGGCATAACGCGCGCCAAACATGGAAACGCTGACATGGCAACGCCAACACACATTTTCGACCTGAGCGGCCGCGTGGCCATCATCACCGGCGGCAATGGCGGTATTGGCCTCGGCATCGCGCAGGCGCTGGCCACCGCCGGTTGCAACGTCTCGATCTGGGGCCGCAACGCCGAGAAGAACAAAGCCGCGGCTGCCACCATGGCGGATTGCACCGGCAAGGTCGACACGCTGGTCTGCGACGTGACCGACACCGCCTCGGTGAAGGCGGCGATGGATGCCACGCTCAAGACATTCGGCCGTGTCGATGGCTGCTTCGCCAATGCCGGCATCGGCGGCGGCGGCCGGCACAATTTCATTGACCGCACCGAAGAGCAGTGGCGTACCATGTTCGCCACCAATCTGGACGGTGTCTTCCATGCCTTCCAGGTGGCCGCACGGCATATGACCGAACGGGCCGAAGGCGGTGACAAGTTCGGCCGGCTGGTCGCAACATCGAGCCTCGCCTCGATCTTCGGCACCGCGCGCAACGAGCACTATGCGGCGACCAAGGCCGCGATCAATGCGCTGGTGCGCGCGCTGGCCGTCGAATTGGCCCGTCAGGGCGTGACAGCCAATGCGATCCTGCCCGGCTGGATCAAGAGCGACATGACCGCCGGGATCATGGGCAACGAGAAATTCGTCGCCAATGTGATGCCGCGCATTCCGGTGCGCCGTTTCGGCGAGCCCTCGGATTTCGGCGGCATCGCGGTTTATCTGATGAGCAAGGCATCGTCGTATCACACGGCGGATACGTTCGTGATCGATGGCGGGTATACGGCTTTTTAGCCAAAAACACAGACGTCATCCCCGGGCGGCGCGAAGCGAGCTTCGCTAGATGTCCCGGGGATTCACGTCTTGGCCTCAGCGCGAAGTAAGACGTGGATGGCCGGGACAAGCCCGGCCATGACGACCGGGGGGACCTAGTTTCTCGGCCCACCTCTACGATGCCACCGCCTCCTTTGGCCGCGCGCCCACCGTCATCGCGAATCCCTCATAGTCCTTTGTTGCGACATCATTGCAGATCTGCCGGTAGACACCGACGCCGCCGATATAGGGCATGAAAATCTGCGGCTTGCCGGGAATATTCGCGCCCATGTACCAGGAATTGGCCTGCGAATAGAGCGTGCCGGCCGCCACCTCATTGACATGCGCGACCCACTTGTCCTCCGCGGGATGCGTCGCCTCGATCACCTCTGCGCCACGGTTACGCATGTAGCTAAGGCAGTCGGTGATCCAGTCGACATGCTGCTCAATGGACACGATCATGTTCGACAGCACAGACGGCGAGCCGGGGCCGGTGACGATAAAGAGGTTCGGGAAGCCGGCACTCATCAAGCCGAGATAGGTTCGCGGGCCTTCCGCCCATTTGTCATTCAGCGTCTGGCCGCTGCGGCCGCGAATGTCGATCTTGGCGACCGAGCCGGTCATCGCATCGAAGCCGGTGGCGAGCACCAACGCGTCGACCTCGTAATCCTTGCCGCCGGTGCGCACGGCATGCGGCAGAATCTGCTCGATCGGATGGGCCTTGATATCGACCAGCGTCACATGCGGGCGATTGAAGGTCGCATAGTAATCTGTGTCGACGCAGATACGCTTTGAACCAACCGGATGATCCTTCGGCTGCAGCAGCCTTGCCGTTTCGGGATCGCTGACGATCTCCGAAATTCTCTCGCGGATAAAATCGGCGGCGGTATCGTTGGCGCGCTGATCCAGAACCAGGTTATTGTAGACGCCCATGAAGGTAAGCCCGCCCGATGTCCATCGCGCATGATACTTCTCACGCCTTTCATTTTCCGGATCGTCGAGCGCGCCGCGATCCGGAATCGGCTGCACGATGCCGTTCTTGAAATCCTCACGCGCCTGCCGGCGAATCTCCGGATAATTGTCGCGAAACGATTTACGCTCATCATCGGTGAGCGGCGCATTGCGCGCCGGCACGCTGAAATTCGCGGTGCGCTGGAACACGGTGAGCTGGCTCGCCTGTTCGGCGATCAGCGGGATCGACTGGATCGCCGACGAGCCGGTGCCGATGACGCCGACGCGCAGGCCGGTGAAATCGACTGTCTCATGCGGCCAGTTGCCGGTGTGATAGACCTTGCCCTTGAAGTCCTTCATGCCCCTGAATTCGGGCGTACGGGCGTTCGACAGGCAACCCGTCGCGAGCACGACATGCTGCGCGGTGGTGGTCTGACCATCGGAAGTCGTCACCGTCCATCGATTGGCGCGTTCGTCGAAGACAGCAGCTTTGACCGTCGTGTTGAACTGGATATCCCTGCGCAGATCGTAGCGATCGGCGACATGGCCGGCATAGCGCAGGATTTCCGGTTGCGGCGCGTAGCGCTCACTCCAGTTCCATTCCTGCTGCAATTTGTCATCGAACGAGAACGAATACTGCATGCTCTCGACGTCGCAGCGAGCGCCGGGATAGCGGTTCCAGTACCATGTGCCGCCGACATCGCCGCCCTGTTCGAACACCTTCACGGCAAGACCGAGGCCACGCAATTTGTACAACAAATAAAGCCCTGCGAACCCGGCGCCGACGACCACGACATCGATACGCGCGTTCTGATGCGAGACAGGTTGCGGCTGAGCAGCGGCCATGCGTTCACTCCCGTATTTTTTGCTTTGCTTGTTACAGGTAGCATTTCCCGCATAACGCGAAAGCGCAAGCAGGAAATCGGGCGTCGTTGCCCCGGTATTTTGCCAGGCGGAATGCCCCTCGTCCGCTTGGCATCGCCCTTCCCCATACGCTAGCGTTCATCACGAACTCGCCACATGAAGCGGGTCACAAGAGATTCAGGGAGACACGCCGATGAAGTCGCCGATCTGCGAGATGCTGGGCATCGCGTTTCCGCTACTCGCTTTCAGCCATTGCCGCGACGTGGTTGCCGCCGTCAGCCGCGCCGGCGGCTTCGGTGTGCTCGGCGCCACCGCGCATTCGCCGGAAACGCTGGAGCAGGAACTGAGGTGGATCGACGATCACGTCGACGGCAAGCCCTACGGCATCGACGTGCTGATCCCGGAGAACATCTCTACCGCAGGCGAGAAGGATGTCACCTGGAAGTCGCTGGAGCGCCGCATCACGCCGGAACATCGCGCTTTTACCAAGAACCTGCTGAAGAAATACGGCGTCGATCTCAAGATCACCGAAGTCTCCTCCGATCAGCCGCAGCCATTCGATGGCGAGACTGCACTGCGGCTGCTCGACGTCTCCTTCAATCATCCGATCCGGCTGATCGCCAATGCACTCGGCGTGCCGCCGAAGGCGATGATCGAGATGGGCAAAGCCCATGGCGTCCCCGTGGCAGCGCTCGTCGGTGCCAAGGAACATGCGATCCGGCAGGTTGCGGCCGGCGTCGATATTCTCGTGGCGCAGGGCACCGAGGCCGGCGGCCATTGCGGCGAGGTCTCGACCATGGTGCTGGTACCGGAGGTGATCAAGGCCATCAAGCCGATGCGCGAGGTCCCGGTGCTCGCCGCTGGCGGCATCATGACCGGGCGGCAGATGGCCGGCTGTATGGCGATGGGCGCGGCAGGCGTCTGGACCGGTTCGGTGTGGTTGGCCACGACAGAATCCGAAACCTCCGAAATTTTTCGCGAGAAGATGATTGCCGCCTCGTCGCGTGACGCGATCCGCTCCAAGGGACGCACAGGCAAGCCCGCACGGCAATTGCGCTCGGTCTGGACCGATGCCTGGGATCGCGGCGAGGACAGTCCCGGCGCGCTGCCGATGCCGCTGCAGAGCCTGATCAGCCGCGATGCTTTCGCCTCGATTGATCGTTCCGCAGCCGCGGGCAATGCGCAGGCACGGGATCTGGTCAGCTATTTCGTCGGGCAAGGCGTCGGCCTGATTGACAGCGTCAAGTCGGCAGGCGCAGTTGTGCAGGAATTCAAGGAGGACTTTGCCGAAGCGGCAGAGCACCTCACCATGCTGGTTTCCGAATAAAGGCAAGAGCAAGAACAATGGCAGCGTCGAACCAAGCTGAAGACCGCATCCCCGTCATCGTCGGCGTCGGCGAATTCTCGGATCATCCGAAGGAGCTCACGGAGGGTCTCGAGCCGCTCGCGCTGATGATCGAGGCGCTGAAGCGCGCGGAGCAGGACTCTGGCGGGAAGCTGCTTGGGGATATCGACTCGCTCGACATCGTGAACTTCCTGAGCTGGCGCTACACCGCACCGGAGAAGCAGCTCAGCGAGAAGCTCGGCATCGCGCCGAAGCACGCCTATTACGGCCCGGTCGGCGGCGAGAGCCCGATCCGTTACATTCATGAAGCAGCCAAGCGTATCGCGCGCGGCGAATCTCAGGTCGCAGCGATCACCGGCGCGGAATCGCAGGGCACGGCCACCAAGGCCGAACGCGCCAAGGTGGATCTGCCCTGGACGCCATTCGCCAAGGATGCGCCGGAGCCGCTGCGCGGTGCCAACTACCAGAAGCCGATGGCGACCAAGCTCGGCGTGGCCAAACCGGTCACGGTCTACCCGTTCTATGAAGCCGCCTCCGCCGCGCATTGGGGCCAGACGCCGCGCGAGGCCCATCGCGAATCCGGCGAGCTGTGGTCGCGCTATGCAGGCGTCGCGGCGACCAATCCGGAAGCGTGGAACAAGAAGGCCTTCACGCCCGACGAGATCACAACGCCGACGCCTGACAACCGGCTGATCGCCTGGCCCTATACCAAGCTGATGGTCGCCAATCCGATGGTGAACCAGTCGGCCGCCATCCTCGTCACCAGCCTTGCCAAGGCGCGCGCTGCCGGCGTGCCCGAGGATCGCATCGTGCATATCTGGGGCGGCGCTTCGGCCGAGGAGCCGCGCGACTATCTCGACCGCGACCAGTATGTGGAAAGCCACGCGCAGAATGCGGTGCTGAAAGTCGCGATGGATCTGGTCGGCGGCTCCGGCAAGAATTTCGGCGCCATCGAGCTCTATAGCTGCTTCCCCTGCGTGCCGAAGATGGCCCGCCGCACCCTCGGCCTTGGCAGCGATGTACAACCAACCGTGACCGGCGGTCTCACCTTCTTTGGCGCGCCGCTGAACGACTACATGGCGCATGCCGCCTGCGCGATGGTCCGCAAAATCCGCGCGGGGACCAAGACTGGATTGCTCTACGCGCAAGGCGGCTTCGTCACCAAGCACCACGCGCTGGTGGTGTCGAAGGCGATACCCAAGGCACCGATCGCACAGGATACAAACGTGCAGGCAGACGCTGATCGCAACCGCAAGCCCGTTCCGACATATGTCACCGAGGCCTCGGGCAACGGCACTGTCGAAAGCTTCACGGTGATCTACGGCCGCAGCGGCGAGATCGAGCACGGCGTGGTGATCCTGCGCACTGCTGCCAATGAACGCGCGCTGGCGCGTGTGCCGGTGCAGGACCAGGCGACGCTGGCGTTTCTGATGGATCAGGACAAGACGCCGGTGGGAGCGTCAGGGCCGATCAGCACGGCAGGTGACGGCGTGCTGGAGTGGCGAAAGGCGCGATAAAGCGAAATGACCAAATTCATTCCAAAGGACGCAAACTTCGAGGCCCGCGTGCAGGCGAGCTTCGCCCGCCAAACGGCGATGGCGACACTGGGTATCGAAGTTGCGCGTCAGGCAGCCGGCGAAGTCGAGCTCAAAATGCCGTACAACACCGCCTTTACGCAGCAGCACGGGTTCATTCATGCCGGCATCATCACGACAGCGCTGGATACAGCCTGCGGGTATGCCGCCTTCTCGCTGATGCCCGACGATGCCGCGGTTCTGACCGTCGAATTCAAGACCAATTTTCTGGCCCCGGCCCGCGGCGAGCAGTTCCTGTTTCGGGCCCGCGTGCTCAAGCCCGGCCGAACCATAACGGTTTGTGAGGGCCAGGCCTTTGCGGTGGAGCGAGGCGAGGAGAAACTGATCGCAACAATGAGCTGCACCCTGATGGCGCTGTTCGATCGCGAAGGCATCACGCACTAGATAATCGTAAACGCAGGGGTCGTTATGCCGGGCATACGAGCCCGGCATAGCGCGGCGTCAACGCCCTACCCCTTCACTTCCTTCTTGTCCGTCTCTGCCGTCGGCTTACCGCTCTTCGGCGCGCTGCCGCCGGTAATGCGGACCTTGTCGCCGTCGTTGAGGCCGTCCGGCGGGGCAATGACGATACGGTCATCGGCGGTGATGCCGGACGCGAGCTCGATGTCGCGGCCGAGATCGCGGGCAATGGTCACGGTCTTGAACAGGATCTTGTCGTCCGGGCCAACGGTCGCGACGCGTAGACCGCTCTTGTTGAAGATCAGCGCCGAAGCCGGCACATGCAGCGGCGCGGAATCGCGCGCGAGGCTCATCTTCACATTGGCATAGCCACCCGGCAGCAATTCGCCATTGGGGTTGTCGAGCACGAGCTGCATGCGCGTGGTGCCCGACGCCACATCGACCGATTGCGACGAGGCCTCCACCGTGGCCGGGAACGTCTTGTTCGGATGATCGGGCACGCTGATGATCGCCTTGGCGCCTAACCTGATCGCCGGCACATAGCTCTGCGGCACGTCGACATAAACGCGCAACTTCTTGATATCAGATACCACGAACATCGCGGCGCCGGTGCCGGTGCCGCCCGAGATCAGCGCGCCGACGTCGGTATTGCGCTGGGTCACAACACCATCGAACGGCGCGGTGATCTTCTTGTAACCGGCGAGTGCTTCCAGCCGTTCGACATTGGCCTGGCCGGAATTCACGGCGGCGCGCTTGTTATTGAGGTCGGCGGTGCGTTCGTCGATTTCCTGCGCCGAGACGAAATTCGACGCCACCAGCGTCTTGCGGCGGTTCAGCGTCGCTTCCGACAGTTTGGCGCTGGACTGCTGGCTGACAAGGTCAGCACGGGCCTGCAGCAACTGCTGATCGAGGTCCGGGGCTTCGATCTCGGCGATCACCTGGCCGGATTTGACCTGTGCACCGATATCGGCGCTCCAGCTCTTCAGATAGCCCGAGACGCGGGCAAAAATCGGCGCGCGGTAATAGGCTTCGAGCCGGCCGGGCAGATCGAGCGACGCGTTGAGAACGCGGGCATCCGGCGGAGCCACAGCCACCGTTGGGATCGCCTGATCGTCGGTCCAGGCCTTTAAATCGCTCTCGGTCTTGGCGCGGGCCATGATGCCGGTGACGACGATGGCGCCTGCGGCGCACAGGCCAATCACTCCGACCAGGCCGAGCTTGCGGCGCGATACCGGGGGGGTCTGCTCAGTGGGCATGCAAAGTCTCCGAGGTGGCCGCGTCCGGCGCAGGCTGCTGTTTCTTGTGAACCATGCTGAACACCACCGGCACGAACATCAACGTGGCGATGGTAGCAAAAATCAGGCCGCCGATGACAGCGCGGCCAAGTGGCGCATTCTGCTCGCCGCCTTCGCCCAGCCCGAGCGCCATCGGCGCCATGCCGATGATCATGGCCAAAGCGGTCATGAGCACAGGCCGGAAGCGGACGAAACCGGCTTCCGAGGCGGCCTTG
Source organism: Tardiphaga sp. 862_B3_N4_1 (assembly GCF_051811085.1). Lineage (NCBI taxonomy): Bacteria > Pseudomonadati > Pseudomonadota > Alphaproteobacteria > Hyphomicrobiales > Nitrobacteraceae > Tardiphaga > Tardiphaga sp. 862_B3_N4_1. The sequence goes on along the minus strand of NZ_JBPWQB010000002.1, from coordinate 2,630,239 downwards.
ATGGGGTCGCCGAGGATCGCGTAGCGCTCGCGGGCAAAGGAAATCACCAGCACCGAATTGGCCGTCGCGACACCCATACACATGATGGCACCGGTCAATGCCGGAACCGACAGCGTGGTCTGCGTCGTGAACAGCATCCAGACGATACCGGCCAATGCCGCCGGCAGCGCGGTGATGATCACGAACGGATCGGACCAGGACTGGAAGTTCACGACGATCAAGAGATAGATCAGCACGATCGCGCCGAGCAGGCCGAACAAAAGGCCGGCGAAGGCGCTGTTCATGGTCTGCACCTGACCGAGCAGCGCCACATTGCTGCCCTTCGGCACATCCGCCTTGGTTTCTTCGAGCACCTTGTAGATATCGTTGGACACGGAGCCGAGATCGCGGCCCTGCGTGGTGGCATAGATCTGCACCATCGACTGGATGTCATATTGCGACACCACGGCATTCGAGGTCGAGCGATTGATGCTGGCAATGCCGCCGAGCATCGGGGAGTTGTTGCTGGCATTCACGGCGGTGATCGGCAGCGTCTCCAGCGCCCCCAGCGAATCCAGTTTGTATTGCGGCGTCTGCATCACGATGGAATAGGACACGCCGTTATCAGGACTGAGATAATAGGTCGGCGCGACTTGCGACGAACCTGCGAGGTTGACCACGAGGCTGTTGGTGACATCGCGCTCGGTCAGGCCGACATACTGCGCACGGGTGCGGTCGACATCGATGTTGAAGCCGGGATTGTTCGGCGACTGCTGGAGCCGTGCATCGGCAATGCCGGGAATGCGACGGATCTTGCCGAGCAGCTTGTTGGCATATTCGAAGTTCGCCGCGAGATTCGCACCGCGGATCTGCAGGTCGATCGGGGCCGGAGCGCCGAAGTTCAGGATCTGGCTGACGATGTCGGCAGGCAGGAAGGCAAAGCTGACGCCCGGGAACTGCCGCGGCAGTTGCTCGCGCAATTGTCGCACATATTCCTCGGTCGGCCTGTGGCCTTCCTTCAGCTTGATCTGGAAGTCACCATCCTGGGGGCCGATCACGCCGGTGTTGTTATAGGTGAGATTGATGCCGGAGACGGGCATGCCGATATTGTCGGTCATGGTCTCGATCTGATCCGGCGGGATGATCTTGCGCACCGCCTTGGTGATATCAGCGAACTGGTTCGCGGTTTCCTCGATGCGGGTGCCGACCTGCGCGCGAACATGCATCAGGATGGCGCCGCCGTCGACCGACGGGAAGAAGTTACGGCCAAGGAACGGCACCAGCAGAAACGACACGCCGACGACGCCGAGGAAGCCAATCACAAAAACGGGGCGCCGCGCCAGCGCCATATCCAGCAGGCCGTGATAGCCGCCACGGATACGCTCGAAGCCGGCCTCGAAGCCACGCTGGAAACGCACCAGCGGATTGCGGGTCGGCGGTTTCTCGCCGTCATGATGGACATGCGGCTGCAGCAGATACTTGGCCATGGTCGGCACCAGCGTGCGCGACAGCAGGAACGACCAGACCATCGCGAACATCACCGCTTCGGCCATCGGTACGAACAGGAAGCGCGCAATGCCGTTGAGGAAGAACATCGGCACGAAGACGATACAGATACACAGCAGTGACACGAAAGCCGGCGTCACGATCTGCGCCGCACCATCCATGATCGAGGTCTCGACGTCCTTGCCCTGCTCTAGATGGTAATTGATGTTCTCGATGGTCACCGTGGCATCGTCGACGAGAATGCCGACTGCGAGCGCCAGACCGCCCAGCGTCATGATGTTCAGCGTTTCGCCGATCATCGACAGCATGATGATGGCACCGAGCACCGCCAGCGGGATCGACACCGCGATGATAACGGTGGAACGCCAGCTGCCAAGGAACAGCAGGATCATCACCGACGTCAGCAAGGCCGCGATGACGCCTTCCACGGCCACGCCCTCGATGGCGCCGCGCACGAAGCCGGATTGGTCGCCGATATAGCTGATCTTCAATGCGTCCGGCAACGCGGCGCGATAATCGATCACCTTCTGCTTGATGCCGGATATGATATCGAGCGTCGAAACCGAACCGGCCTTCAGCACCTGCATCAGCACCGAGCGATTGCCATCCACATGCACGATATTGGTCTGCGGCGGATTGCCGTCGCGCACGGTGGCGACGTCATCCACATAGACCATGGCGCCGTTGACGCTCTTGATTGGCAGCCGGCCGAGTTCTTCGATCTTCAGCGGCGAGTTGTTGAGGTTGATCGTGTATTCGAACTCGCCGATCTTCTGCGTGCCGACCGGCGTGATCAGGTTCTGCGCCGCCAATGCATTGGCGACGTCCTGACCCGAGAGACCACGCGCCTGTAGCGCGCCCGGATTGAGATCGATCTGAATCTGACGCTGTTTGCCGCCAAACGGATATGGGATCGCGGCACCTGGCACGGTGACCAACGGCGTACGGAGCTGGTTGATGCCGATATCGGCGAGGTTCTGTTCGGTAAGACCGTCACCCGACAATGCAACGTTGATGATCGGAACCGTCGAGGCCGAGTAGTTCAGAATCAGCGGGGGCGTGGCGCCGGGCGGCAACTGCTTGATCAGCGTCTGTGAGATCGCGGTGACCTGCGCGTTGGCGGTGCGGATGTCGACATTGGGCTGGAAGAAGATCTTGATGATGCCGAAGCCGGCATAGGAATTGGCAGTGATATGCTCGATATCATTGACCGTGGTGGTCAGTGCGCGCTGGAACGGCGTGGTGATACGGCCGGACATCTGGTCCGGCGGCAGGCCGGTATACTGCCAGACCACGCCGATGACGGGGATGCGAATATCCGGGAAAATATCGGTTGGCGTGCGAAGTGCGGCCAGCGGCCCGACAATCAGCAGCAGCAGGGCCAGCACCACAAAGGTGTAAGGCCGGGTCAGGGCGATGCGCACCAACGAGATCATGAACGGGCAGTCCTCGATATATTGACGAGAGGGGCACTGCGGGAACCCGCCTGCCCACGATCGAATTCACCTGTTTAGAGAGATCATCCGCATCCGATTAGTGAGCCGGGCCGGCATAAGCCTATCGGCTCGGTTCATGAATGAACGGGCAATCCTCTTTGCATGAAGGGCTGCGAACGAGCGGTTTCCCGGCCTGTCCACGCCAGCAGATTTACCCGACCTGCGACAAAATAGCTAACGCGCGAAGCCTCACGGCAATTCACTTCAGCGGTATTGTTAATTGTTTCCGGGCCGCCGTGGCGTCCGCACAACAGTTTTAGGCTTAAATAGACGCGGCTGCGGCTCGCGACACCCAAGGTGTCATGGGCCGGTCAAGATGAACTATCTGTAATGCGCGCGGCGCAAGCAGCGCCCTGCCTATTCGGGCAGCCTGTCGCCCCGGGATTGGGCGACACTCATCAGGTCATCAGGCCAAGCGCATCTTCAAAAAAAGCCGGTCCACCGAAATTGCCGGACTTCAGCGCCAGCAGCATCTGGCGCTCTGCCGCGCCGACTGCGCGCAACACCGGCACACCGGCGGCGATTTCCGCACCGACCAGAAAACCCGGAATGCCCAAACGATCCACGACAGCGCCGGAAGTCTCGCCGCCAGCCACGACGAGCCGTTGTACGCCGGCGCGGACGAGACCTTCAGCGAGATCGGCCATCGCCTGCTCGATGGCGTGCCCCGCCGCATCGCGGCCATGGCGCTTTTGCAGGGCTGTCACCTGATCCGGCGTCGAACTGCTGGCGATCAGGACCGGGCCTTTGCCGAGCCGCTCTTTCGCCCAGCCGAGCGCGCGCTGAACTTCCGCGCCACCGGCAATCACCTGTTCGGGATCGAGATGCAACACCGGCATCACCAGTTCGGCGCGCGCGATCTGCTGCAGCGTCGCCTGCGAACAACTCCCAGCCAGACAGGCTGCAGCGCCGCCCACAGGCGTATCCTTGATCGATGTCGCCGCATTCGCCTTGACGCGCCCCGACGCGACCAGTGCGCGCGCGAGACCAAGCCCCATGCCGGACGCACCGACCGAGACGCGATGACTCAGGGCGACCGCACCGATGGTTTCCAGATCGCTGGCAAACACCGCGTCGATGATCGCCGCGCCAAAGCCATTCTCCGACAGTCCATCGAGATGCGTCCGCACCACGTCGGCGCCGCAGGCGACAACGCCGAGATCGACCAACCCGATATTTGTCGCGCTCTGCCGCGCCAGCACACGGACGAGATTGGAGTCGTGCATCGGATTGAGCGGGTGATCCTTCAGCGGACTCTCGTTCAGCGGCACGGAGCCAACGAACAGATTGCCCTGATAGACCGTGCGGCCGGTCTCGGGGAATGCCGGCGTCACCAGCACGATATTGTCACCGGAATCGAGCCGCAACGCGTCCATCACCGGGCCGATATTGCCGGCATCGGTGGAATCGAATGTCGAACAGATCTTGAACAGCACATGATCCGCGCCGCGGCTGCGTATCCATTTTTCGGCGGCGCGCGATTTCTCGACCGCCTTGCTGGCCGCGATCGAGCGACTCTTCAGCGATACTACAACGGCATCGACGTCCGGCAGCTGCAGATCATCAGCAGGAATGCCGATGGTCTGCACCGTGCGCAGACCGCAGCGGGTCAGCGTGTTGGCCAGGTCGGACGCACCCGTGTAGTCGTCAGCGATGCAGCCCAGCGCCAGCGTCATGCTTTCACTCCGGCATAGGGCTTGAACCAGCCAAGTCCTGCGACCGTGTCGCCGGCCGGGCGATATTCGCAGCCGACATAATTGTCGTAGCCGAGCCGGTCGAGTTCATCGAACAGGAACGGATAGTTCAGTTCCTCACCGGACGGTTCGTTGCGCGACGGCACGCTGGCGATCTGGATATGCCCGATCCACGGCAGCATCTCGCGCAGCCGCATCGTCACGTCACCGTGCATGATCTGGCAGTGATAGATATCGAACTGCAGCCCGAGATTGGGAATCTTCATGTCAGCGATGATGTCGCGCGCGAACATGAAGTCGTTGAGAAAATAGCCGGGCACGTCGCGCGGGTTGATCGGCTCAATCACCACGTCGACGCCATGTTCGCCGAGAAAATTCGCGGCCCATTCAACGGATTTGCGGAAGGCCGCGACGGCCTTCCGATCCTTGCGATCGGCGAGACCCGCCATCATGTGCAGGCGGCGGACATTGGTGGCCAGGGCATAAGGCAGTGCCGTGTGAATGCTCTGCCGGAGCTCATCGAACTTGTCGGGACGTGCGGCAAAACCCTTTTCGCCGGCATTCCAATCGCCCGGTGGCAGATTGAACAGCACCTGCTTGAGCCCGTTGCGTTCCAGTCGTTCGGCGATCGCTTCCGGCGGATGCTCGTAGGGGAACAGGAACTCCACCGCAGTAAAGCCTGCCTTGGCCGCGGCATCGAAGCGATCGAGGAATGCGTGTTCGTTGAACATCATGCTGAGATTGGCGGCGAAGCGGGGCATCGATCGTCCTCGTGTTCTTAATTCGGCTCGCCCGGCAGCTTGGTGCCGGTGACCTTGGCATACATCCGCGCCACCGACGCATCGTCATCGCGGCCCATGCCGGAGGCCGAGGTCATCAGAAACATCTGCAGTGCCGCAGCGGAGACCGGCACGGGGAATTTCGCTGTACGCGCCATGTCCTGGATGATGCCAAGATCCTTGACGAAGATATCGACCGCGCTGCGCGGCGTGTAATCGCCATCGAGCACATGCGGCATGCGGTTCTCGAACATCCAGGAGTTGCCGGCGGAGGCGGTGATCACCTCGTAGACCTTGCGGATATCGAGACCCTGCTTGGCGGCAAACGCGATGGCTTCCGAGGCGGCGGCGATATGTACGCCTGCGAGGAGCTGGTTGATCATCTTGAAAGCGGCGCCCTGCCCGGCGGCATCGCCGAGTTCGTAGAGCTTGGCGGCCATCGCATCGAGCGCCGGCCGCGCCTTGGCAAAGGCAGCCTCGCTGCCGGATGCAAGAATGGTGAGTTCGCCCTGCGCCGCGCGCTGTGCACCGCCGGAGATCGGGGCATCGAGGTAATGTCGGCCGGTGGCTTCGAGATCCCCGGCAAGGCGGCGGGCGACATCGGGATCCATCGTCGCGGACGATACGAATACCGCACCTTTCGGCAGCGTTTCGGCAACGCCATCCGTCCCGAACAGGATGGTCTCCGTCTGCGCGGCATTGACGACGACGCTGATGACGATATCCGCACCCTGCGCAGCGCCGGCCGGGGTATCCGCGCCCTGCCCTCCGTCGGCCACGAAGCGCTTCACCGCATCCGCCGAGACGTCACAGCCGGTCACCATGAAGCCGGCCTTCTTGAGCGACAAGGCCATGCCATAGCCCATCGATCCCAGACCAATAACGGCGACGCTTGGTCTCTCAGAACTTGGTTTTTCAGATGCAGGTGACATGCGGCAATTCCCTAGGGGTCCTCGATAGCCAGCTTGAGGCGGCCTTGCCTCTCGGTAACACGGCTTGGCCATCATGCCAAAGCGTGGGAAAAAGCATCACGAGGAAATGCCTAGAAAAGACCGAGGACATCCGGTGACTGACACAAAGCTCCGTGAAGAGATCTGCCGGCTCGGCCGCTCGCTGTTCGACCGTGGGCTGACGCCGGGCTCATCAGGCAATATCAGTGTGCGCTGCGATGATGGCGGCTGGCTCGTGAGCCCGACCAATGCGTCACTGGGCTCACTCGATCCGGCCCGGCTGTCGCGCCTCGACAGCAACGGCCGCCTCATATCTGGCGACGCGCCAACCAAAGAGGTTCCGCTGCATACGGCACTGTATGAGACACGCAGCGCCGCCCGCGCCGTGGTGCATCTGCATTCGACCCATTCGGTCGCCGTCTCGATGCTGCCGGAAATCGATCCGCGCGCCGCGCTGCCACCGATGACGCCCTATTACCTGATGAAATGCGGCGCGACGGCCCTGGTGCCGTATTATCGGCCGGGCGATCCGGCGGTCGCCGACGCCATAAAGGGCCTCGCCGGCAAATATTCATCCGTGCTGTTGGCCAATCACGGCCCGGTGGTGTCCGGCGACACGCTGGAAGCAGCGGTCTATGCCATCGAGGAACTCGAGGAAACCGCGAAACTCTATCTGCTGCTGCGCGGGCTCAACCCGCGACACCTGACGCCGGCACAAGTGAAGGACCTGGTGGCGACGTTCGGGCTGGTTCTGCCCGATCATGACGCGCATGGGCACGATTGAGCCAGGCGGCTCATTTAAGGAGTTGATCGTAGTCGGCGTGCGATCCAATCCAGAACCATAGCAAACCATCATCAACCTCAACGGCCAAAGCCCGATAACGCAGGCCAACGCGCGCCGAAACGTAGCGGCCGATCTTCTTCAAGTGCAGCGAAGGGTGACTGGGGTTACTTTTCAGCAGTGCGAAATTCTTGTCTGCCAATGAACGAACGTGAACGGGTAATCGCTGATAGGCCGCCCAGAATTCCGGACTGGCGAGGTGTTTCACAGGTCGCGCGCGCGGCCTTGGCTGGAGCCGTTCAGAGCTTGCTCGGCCAAGCGGTCCAGCTTCCCTGACGATGCATCAGCAGCAATCTTTTGATCGAACACTTCGGCGTCAAAAGCCTCGAACCAGGCACGGAATTGCGCTAGCTCCGCCGGTGGCAGATTCTCGATCGCCTTCTCGATGTCTTCGACGTTGCTCATCCAAGAACGATAACACGTTCGTCAGCGGCTTTAAACGGGACAATTCCGGGACTTACAGCCCCAGATACGCCTTGCGCACATCCGGATTGGTCGCGATCTCCGAGGCCTTGCCCTGCATCTGGACGCGGCCGGTCTGCAGGATGTAGGCGCGGTCGGCGATCTCCAGCACTTCGGCCATCCGCTGCTCGACGATCAGCACAGTCATGCCCGCGTCGCGGATCTTGATGACCGCCTGAAAGATCTCGTCCACCAGCTTCGGCATGATGCCCTGCGACGGCTCGTCGAGCATCAACAGGCGCGGTCGGGTCATCAGTGCGCGGCTGATGGCCAGCATCTGCTGCTCGCCGCCGGACAGGGTTTCGGCGCGTTGCTCGAGACGTTCGGAAAGGCGCGGGAACAGGTCGAACACCAGCTTCAACGGCTCGTCGCGATCGGGCTTGCCGCGATACATGTAGCTGCCGAGGCGGAGGTTGTCTTCCACCGACAACCGCGGAAACAGCCGGCGGTTTTCCGGCACATAGGCGATGCCGCGCGCGGTGATGAGATGCTGCGGCACGCCGTTGATCTGCTCGCCATCGAAGGTGACGGTGCCCGAACGCGGGCGCTCGGCGCCGGCAATGGTCTTGATCAGCGTCGACTTGCCGGCGCCGTTGGAGCCGCAGACGGCGACGATCTCGCCCTTGGCGACGTCGATGGTGACGTCCGAAATGGCGACCAGCCCCTGATAGGCGGTGGTGGCCTCACGCACCGACAGCATGGCGATCCCCGAGATATGCACTGATGACTTCAGGATGCCGCACGACATCCGCGGGTTTGCCCTCGACAAGCTTCTTGCCGAGATTGAGCACGATGGCGCGGTCGACCAGCGGCATGACGATTTCCATGACGTGTTCAACCATCAGCACGGTGACGCCGGTCTCGCGGACCTTGCGGACCAGGGCCACACCCGACTGCGCCTCGAGCGGCGTCAGGCCGGTGAGACATTCGTCGAGCATCAGGAGCTTCGGTTCGGTGGCCAGCGCACGCGCCACTTCGAGGCGGCGCTTCTCCGACGGAATGAGATCCCTAGCAAGCTTGTCGGCGCGCGGGGCAAGACCGCAGAACTCAAGCACCTCATGTGCCTTGCGCCGCGCATCGCGCATCTTTTCGTTGCGGATCAGCGCGCCGACGATGACGTTGTCGATCACGGTCATGGTCTCGAAGCTCTTCACCACCTGGAAGGTGCGCGCGATACCGCGCTGGCAGCGTTCCGCCGCCGGCATCTGCGTGACGTTCTCGCCGTTGAACCAGATCGTGCCCTGCGTCGGCGGCAGCACGCCGGCGATCAGGTTGAACAGTGTCGACTTGCCGGCGCCGTTCGGCCCGATCAGGCCGACGATTTCGCCAGCGCCGACGGAGATCGAGACGTCGCTATTGGCGATCAGGCCGCCGAAGCGCTGCCAGACGCCACGGGTTTCGAGAAGAGGTGTCGTCATTGCGGCACTCCTTTCGAAGCCGGACGTCGCGAGAACAGGCCGATCAAACCATCGGGCCGCGCCAGCGAGATCACGACGATCACTGCGCCATAGAGGATGAGATCGACGCCGCGGCCGGAGCCGCCGATGAAGGAGCGCGTCAGTTCGGTCATCGGGATCAGGATGACCGCGCCGAGCACCGGGCCCCACAGCGTGCCGATACCGCCCAGCACCGCCGGCAGTGCCATCAGCAGCGAGAACTGGAAGGTCATGACGCTTTCGGGGTCGATATAGGAAACGAACTGGGCGTAGAACGCACCGCCGATCGCGGTGAGGAAGGCCGAGACGGCGGCCGCGCCCATCTTGGAATTGAACACCACGACGCCGAGGCTTTCGGCCGCATCGGGATTATCCTTCACCGCGCGCCACCAGAAGCCCCATTTGGAGTCTTCCAGCCACCAGGTGATGAACCAGGCGACGCAGCAGAACACGAGGGCGAAGTAGTAGAAGGGCAGCTTGCTACGCGTGAACTGGAACTTGGCCCAGCTATCGCCGCGGACCGGGATGTCGATGCCGAGCGCCGCACCGGCATAGTCCCAGTTGTGGAACAGCAGGAAGCCAATTTCGGCGATGACGATGGTGGCGATGACGAAGTAATGGCCGCGCAGGCGGAAGGTCGGATAGCCCAAGGCGAGCGCGATCAGCGCGGAGATGATACCACCGCCGAGCATGCCGAACCACGGCAGCACGCCGAATTTGGTGAACAGCAGCGCCGTCGTATAGGCGCCGAGGCCGAAATAGAGCGCATGCCCGAGCGAAATCTGGCCGCAATAGCCGCCGAGGATATTCCAGGCCTGCGACAGCGCCGCATACATCAGAGTCAGCACCATGATGTTCTGGACATAGACGTCCTTGACGAAGAACGGCACGCAGGCGGCGATGGCCGCAAGCGCGGCGGCGAGGATGAGGTCGCGGCGGCGACGTTGGGTGAAGCTGTCCATCAGATCGATCCGAACAGGCCGCGCGGCCGGACAAAGACGACGAGAAGATAGACGGCATAGATGCCGACCGATTTGAGCGACGGCGGCAGGATCATCGCCGTGGTCGCCTCGACCAGACCGACGATGATGCCGCCCGCGAACGCGCCGAACACGCTACCGAAGCCGCCGAGCGCCACGGTGACATAAGCGATCAGCGCAAAGGACGCGCCCACGTCGGGATAGATGTAGAAGAAGATCGCCATCACGCCGCCGGCCAAACCGATTAGCGCCGAGCCGAGGCCCCAGCCGAGGGCGAACACCTTGTTCTTGTCGATGCCGACCAGCGCCACGGCACCGGCATCCTCACGGGTCGCTTCGAGCGCGCGACCGAAGTCGGTCTTCTTCATGAAGAAGTAGAGCGCGCCGAAGGCGGCAATGGAAATCAGCGCGCCGACCAGCTGTGGCACCGGCAGAAATACGCCGAAGATCGAGATGGTCTTGCCGCCGAGCATCGAGGCCGGGATGCTGCGATAATCCGGGGTGAAGAAGAACTGCGCGAGGCCGCGCATCAGAATGGCGAGGCCGAAGGTTGCGAAGATCTGCACCATGCCGATATTGGCCTTGGCCCGCATCGCGAAGCGTATGATCACGAGATAGATCACCGCGCCGAACACGAACATGCCGGCCGCCACCAGCGGGATCGACAGCAGTGGGTCGACCGCCCAGAACATGAACAGGAAGAAGGTGAGGTACATCGCCAACATCAGGAATTCGCCATGGGCGAAGTTGGTGACGTCCATCAACCCGAAGATCAGCGCGAGGCCGACCGCGAGCAGGCCGTAGAGCAGCCCCATCAGCAATCCGCTGGCAAGGCTCTGGATGATGGTCGCGGCGGTCACGAAGTAATCCTCTCTGTCTGTCGTCCCCGCGAAAGCGGGGACCCATAACCACCGACATCACAACTGGGCGATGCCGGTCAGACCAGGTGCAAACCAATCCTTCGGAGGATATGGATCCCCGCCCCCCGCACGCCTTCGGCGTGCTAGGCGGGGATGACACCGGAGTGTGTGGTGACGTCGTCGAGTCCGACGACGACGCCACATGCGTTTAGAGAACGCGCCTTACGGCATCGGCCAGATCGCATCCGCCACGGCGGCCTGCGGCGGGAAGATGGTAACGAACTTGCCACCATTATACTGCAGCAGTACCGGATCGGCGTTGTTGTTCTGGCCCAACTCGTCGAACTTGACCTTGGCCCACGGCATGATCGTGCTTTCGCCCGGCATGTCGGTGGCGACCAGCGCTTCGCGGATTTTCTCACCATCGGTGGACTTGGCACGATTGATGGCGTCGGCCATCACGATCAGGCCCATGAACTGGCGCGAGGAGTAGTCGTTGAAGTCCTTGCCGGACTTCTCCTTGAACATGTCGTTGATCTTGCCGACCATCGGACGCTTGGCGGCGAGATCGAGCGAGAAAGAACCGCGCGAGATCACGCCCGGAATCTTGTCACCGACCGCGTCATACAGCGCCTTCTCGGAGAAGCCGGCGTCCTGTGCGACGATGTTCTTGGCCTTGTAGCCGAGTTCGCCCATGGTCTTGATGAGCAGGATGCCATCGGTGGTGTAGCTCGACGGCATCAGCACGTCGGCATTGGCAGCTTTGAGCTGCTGCACTTCGGCAGTGAGCGACGGCGAATTGGCGCGATACTTGATGTCCGCGACGATCTTGTAACCGCGGTCGGCAGCGAGCTTGAGCTGCGCATTCGCCGAGTCCGTACCGAAAATCGTGTCTTCATGGAACAGCGCCAGCGTCTCGATCTTCTGCCCCCTTTTCTTCAGCGCATCGAAGAAATCGAACATCGCCGTCGAGAACATTTCGTCATGCGGAGCGGCGCGGAAGTAATATTTCAAACCGCGGCGATGCAAGCTTGGCGACGAGTTGTCGGCCGACAGGAACGGGATCTGGTAGCGCTCGCAGATCTGGCTGACGGTGACGGCTACGGCGCTCTGGTAGGTGCCGACGATGGCCGAGACCTTTTCCTGGGTGATGAGGCGTTCGGCTTCAGCGCGGCCCTTCTGCGGATCGGCCTGGTGATCGGCAAATACGAGACGCACCTTGGCGCCGCCGAGACCGGTGAAGCCTTCACCCTTCGCCATCGGCAACGCGAAATCGTAATCCTTGTTGATGATATCGGCAGCCGTTTCGAAAGCCTTCTGCGCGTCGACGCCGATCTGCGCGCTGGCGCCAGACAGCGGATAAATCACGCCGATCACGACTTCCTTGACCTGGGCGCGCGCAGGCTTGGCGAGAGGCAGCAGCGCGGCGGAAGCGGCGCCTCCAAGCAATACGTTTCGGCGAGAAATCGTCATGTCTTTGTCCTTTGTGACCGGCGGCTATCGATGAAACTAATCAAGGTTACGGTAAAGCCCGAAAGATCGGCAAGCTGCTTCTTATAAAACAGCCAAATGCTTATTCTTCAGGTCCGTGACGAGCATGACACCCGGCGCATGCGTAATCGCAAACGGTACGCGCGCTGCAGCAATGACGGCTTGCGGCGTCACGCCACAGGCCCAGAACACCGGGATCTCGTCATCATTGATGCGCACCGCATCGCCGTAATCAGGCTTGTTGATATCCTTGATGCCGATCGACTGCGGCAGACCCAGATGTACCGGCGCACCATGCACTGCGGGAAAACGCGAGGTGATCTGGACGGCGCGGATCGCATCAGCCGGCTTCAGCGGTCGCATCGACACCACCATCGGCCCGGCGAACGGGCCTGCGGATTTGCAGGCGATGTTGGTGCGATACATCGGCACCAGCACATCCTGCTCGATATGACGGATCGGCAGATCGTCGGCCATCATGGCTTCCTCGAACGAATACGAACATCCGATGACGAAAGACACGAGATCGTCGCGCCAGTACTTCGTCACCTCGTAAGGGCGATCAATCGCCTCGCCATCCTTCCAGACGACATATTGCGGAATGTCAGTCCGGATATCGAGATCAAGACCGAGCGCGGGAATGCTTGGATTGCCGACATCCGACATGCCGATGATCGGGCACGGCTTCGGATTGAGCTGGCAGAAGCGATGAAAGGCTGCGGCCTGGGCTTCCGGCAAAATCACGAGATTGCCCTGGACATAACCCGGGGCTACTCCGGCGGTGCTGCCATATTTGCCCGCGCGATATTCGCGGCGAGCAACCGCGCTGGGCAAATCCGAGGATCGATCGTCGCTTTGCTGCGCTGCCGAAGAAATAGCCATCTTAGTGTCCTGCCTAATTCTGCCTCGACACGCACTGAAACTCAGGGCTAGTATAATGTCTAATCGTTGTTTTTAATCGACATCCATAAATCCTACTTATCGATAGCCGGATCGCATCCATGGCGGACTTCAAGGCGCTGGAGACTTTTCTCTGGGTGGTCAATCTCGGCAGCTTCCGCGGCGCGGCCCAGAAGCTCAACACGACCCAGCCGGCAATCTCCCAGCGTATCGCGCAACTGGAACAAGAGATGGGCGTGCGGCTTCTGCAGCGTGACCGCCGTATGGCCTCGCCGACGACGGCCGGACGGCAGATGCTGGTCTATGCCGAAAAGCTGATCGGCCTGCGCTCAGAGATGATGGCGGCGGTTGGCGATCGCTCGGCAATGCGCGGCGTGCTGCGGCTCGGCGTCGCCGAGACCATCGTCCACACTTTGCTGACGCGGCTGATCAAGCACGTCAACATCTCGTATCCGAACCTGTCCCTCGAAATCGAGGTTGATATCACGCCGAACCTGAATGCGCGGCTGCAGGCACAGGAGATCGATCTCGCTTTCGTGCTCGGGCCGCTTTCGACATCCAACATTCGCAACCGTGTGCTGTGCGACTACCCCGTCGGCTTTCTCGCCAGCCCTTCGCTCGGGCTCGGCAATGATCTGCTCTCGATCCATGACCTCGCGAAATTTCCCATCATCACCTTCTCGCGCAAGACCCGGCCCTACGAGATCGCGCGCTCGCTGTTCAACCGGCCCGACCTGCCACCGATCCGGCTGCACGCCAGCGCGTCGCTGTCTACCGTAATGCACATGGCGATTGAGGGCTTAGGCATAGCACTGATCCCGACAGCCATCATCGAGAACGAACTCGCGGACGGACGCCTACAATTGCTCAATACCAACCTGCAGCTCCAGCCGCTGACATTTTCGGCAAGCTGGCTCGCGTCACCCGACACGGCCGCGATCGAACTCGTCGCAGGCATTGCTGCGCAACTGGCGCAGAACAGCCCATTGGTTGACGAGCCGGCAGCGTCGGGTCATTGAAAAGCAGGCCTCTTCAACACAAACTTCTCGGGACAGACCGCATGACCAAGCTTGGCGACAACCTCAAAATCGATTCCGCACGGCTGTGGGACACGATCAACGAGACAGCGAAATTCGGCGGCACCCCAAAAGGCGGCGTGCGACGCCTGACGCTCGGGCCTGAAGACAAACTGGTCCGCAACTGGTTTCGCAAGGCCTGCGAAGACGCTGGCCTGGAGGTGCATGTCGATGCCCTCGGTTCGATGTTCGCGCTGCGCAAGGGCCGCGACATGTCTAAGGCGCCGATCGGCATCGGCTCGCATCTCGATACCCAGCCGACTGGCGGCAAGTTCGACGGCATTCTCGGTGTGCTCGGCGCGCTCGAAGTCGTCCGCACGCTGAACGATGCCGGCATCGAAACCGAGATGCCGATCTGCATCGCCAACTGGACCAACGAGGAAGGCTCGCGCTTTGCGCCGGCGATGATGGCCTCCGCCGCCTATGTCGGCGACTTCACCACCGACGACATTCTGTCACGCAAGGACATTGCAGGTGTCACCGTCGGCGAAGCGCTCGACGAGATTGGCTATCGCGGCGACGTTGCGGTCGGCACGCAGAAATTCTCAGGCTTCGTCGAACTGCATATCGAACAGGGCCCGATCCTCGAGGCAGAGAGCAAGACCATCGGCGTGGTTGAAGCTGGCCAGGGCGTGCTGTGGTTCGACGGCATGATCACCGGCTTCGAGAGCCATGCCGGCTCGACGCCGATGCCACTGCGCAAGGATGCGCTGGCGACATTGTCGGAGATCGTGCTCGCCACCGAGCGTGTGGTCAGCAATATCGGCGCGCTCGGCACCATCGGCGAAGCCGTGATCGCAAATCCGTCACGCAATGTGATCCCCGGCGAGATCGCCTTCACCATGGATCTGCGCAGCGCCGACGCCGGCAAGCTCGACGCCATCGAGAAAGGCGTGCGCGATGCCATCAAGGAGATCGCTGCGCATCGCAAGGTCGACGTCGCCTTCGACAAAGTCTGGCACAAGCCGCCGACGCACTTCAACAAGGACTTCGTCAATGCGGTCGAGACCGCCGCGACGTCGCTCGGCTACTCGCATCGCCGTATCACCTCAGGCGCCGGCCACGACGCCTGCAACCTCAACAACATCATGCCGACTGCGATGGTGTTCATTCCGAGCAAGGATGGCATCAGCCACAACGAGCTCGAAAGCTCGACGCAGGAAGATTGCGCCGCCGGCGCCAATGTATTGATGCATACGGTGCTGGCGCTTGCCGGCGTCGCATCGAAGTAACGAAGACAGACAGGGGATAGTGATGCGGGGTGTATTCGTCGATGCCAGCGAAGAGCTGGCGAAGATTCTGGAACGGCTGACGCAGCCGGGCGACATCGCGGTAAAGATCAATCGCGATGAGGACATCAAGTCGGCCGATTTGCCTGAGGTGCTGGACGGCGCCGAGATCGCCATCATCGATCACACCTATCTGCCGACCGATGTGGCCAAGCAGTGCGCCGGCCTGAAGCATGTCGTGTTTCTCGGCACCGGCGCGCGCAGCTACATGAATATCGAGGAGCTTGCCGGGCTGGGGATCGAAGTCCACCTGATCCGCGGCTACGGCGACACCGCCGTCGCCGAATGCGCCATTGCACATATGTGGGCTGCCGCACGCGGCCTTGCCCAGCAGGACCGTGAAATGCGGGCCGGCAACTGGCTGCGCGATGAAGGCATGGAGCTCACCGGCAAAACGGTTGGTCTGATCGGCTTCGGCGGCATCGCTGCGGAAGTCGCGCGTATTGCGCTCGGTTCGGGCATGAAGGTGATTGCCTGGAACCGGTCGCCGAAGACCCATCCCGGTGTGGAATTCACCGACATGGAGACAGTGCTGGCCAAGAGCGACGTCGTCTCGATCCATCTGCTGCTGAATGACGAGACGCGCGGCATGATAACACGCGACCGCATCGCGCAGATGAAGAAGGGCGCGATCCTCGTCAATACTGCCCGCGGCGCCGTGATCGATGAAGCGGCGATGATCGATGCGCTGCGCTCCGGCCATCTGCGCCATGCCGGTCTCGACGTGTTCGACATCGAACCGCTACCCGCGAACCATGTGCTGACGACACTGCCTAATGTGACGCTATCGGCGCATTCCGCGTTCCGCACGCCAGAGGCCAGCATCAATCTGATCGCAGCGGCGTGGAAGCATTGCCGGCGGATTGCGGCTTAAGCGCTGCGAACTCCCAAAATGAAAATGCCCGGCTCAAAAGCCGGGCATTTTTCTAGATGCGCAAGAAGCAGAATTACTCCACCATCTCCGCGACGGCCTTGCCGCAAGCGCCTGTATCGGCCTGACCGCCGAGATCGCGCGTCCGCAGCGTGCGTTCACCGAGCGTGCGTTCAATCGCCTTGACGATGGAATCCGCTGCAGCCTTCTCGCCGAGATGCTCCAGCATCATCGCGCCGGACCAGATCATACCGATCGGATTCGCGATGCCCTGCCCGGCAATATCCGGCGCCGAGCCATGCACCGGCTCGAACACCGACGGGAAATCGCCAGTCGGATTGATATTGCCGGATGGCGCGATGCCGATGGTGCCGGTGCAGGCCGGGCCCAAATCGGACAGGATGTCGCCAAACAAGTTGGATGCAACCACGACGTCGAACCAGTCCGGATGCATTACGAAATTCGCGGTGAGAATGTCGATGTGATACTGGTCCCACTTCACATCGGGATAGTTCGCGCCCATCGCCTTCACGCGTTCGTCCCAATAGGGCATCGTAATCGCGATGCCGTTGGACTTGGTCGCCGAGGTCAGGTGCTTCTTCGGCCGCGACTGCGCGAGATCGAACGCGAACTTCAGGATGCGGTCGACACCGGTGCGGGTCATCACCGTCTGCTGGGTAACGAATTCACGGTCGGTGTCCGGGAACATGCGACCGCCGACGGATGAATATTCACCTTCGGTATTCTCGCGCACCACCCAGAAGTCGATGTCGCCGGGTTTGCGACCGACCAGCGGACAGGGCACGCCGGGCATCAGGCGCACCGGGCGTAGATTGACGTATTGGTCGAATTCGCGCCGGAACTTGATCAGCGAGCCCCACAACGAAATGTGATCCGGAATCTTTGCCGGCAGGCCGACGGCGCCGAAATAGATCGCATCGTGCTTGCCTATCTGCGCTTTCCAGTCGTCCGGCATCATCTGGCCATGCTTCTCGTAATAGTCATAGGACGAGAAGTCGTAATGATCGAAATGCACCTTCACGCGATGCTTTTTCGCTGCCGCTTCAAGGACGCGCAGGCCTTCCGGCATGACTTCCTTGCCGATGCCGTCGCCGGGGATGACCGCGATCCGATATTCTTTTTGTGCGCTCACGTGGGGTTTCCTTCGCCAGTAATTCTGCCTGCAGATGTGGACCAAAGCCGGCCTGCGATCAACGCTGCACTGCAATGTTGACCGGTTTTGCCGCAGGGGCCTAACTCTGTCGCAGACAATCCCTTCTGCAATCCAGAGGCATTCCATGGATCTTCATTTGCGCGGCAAGCGCGTCCTGATCACGGGCGCATCCAAGGGTATCGGCGCGGCGGCCGCGGAAGCGTTTGCCGAAGAAGGCTGCGATCTCCGCCTCGCGGCCCGCAATGTGGAGCAGATGCAAGCGCTGGCAGACCGGCTGCGATCCAACCACCAGATCGACGTCGCCGTGCATGGCGTCGATCTGCGCAAGCCGGACGATCTGGCGTCGCTGGCGGCTGCCGCCGGCGATATCGACATCCTCGTCAACAATGCCGGCGATATTCCCGGCGGATCGCTCGACAGGATCGACGAGCCGACCTGGCGCCATGCCTGGGATCTCAAAGTGTTCGGCTTCATCAATCTGACGCGCCTCGTCTATGCGCAGATGAAGGCCCGCGGCCACGGCGTGATCGTCAACGATATCGGCGCGGCCGGCGAGAAGTTTGACGCCAATTACATCTGCGGAAGCGCCGGCAATGCGGCGCTGATGGCGTTTACGCGGGCGCTGGGCGGCAAGAGCCTGAAGGACAATATCCGCGTCGTCGGCATCAATCCCGGCCCGGTCGAGACCGAGCGTCACGTCACGCTGATGAAGACCCGCGCCAAGACCCAATTGGGCGACGAGAACCGCTTTCGGGAATTGCAGCAGGGTCTGCCACTCGGCCGCGCTGCGAAACCGCGCGAGATCGCCGACATGATGACGTTTCTGACGTCCGATCGCGCGGGCTATACGACCGGCGTGATCTACACCGTGGATGGCGGATACAGCGCAGGCTGGAGCAGTTAGTCGCTTTTCTTAACCTCGCCCCGCTTGCGGGGAGAGGTCGGAGCACGAGCGGCAGCGAGTGATCCGGGTGAGGGGGAGCCAGTGTTTCACTCGCTGGCTCCCCCTCACCCGTCGCGGACTTCGTCCGCGCCACCCTCTCCCCGCAGGCGGGGCGAGGGAAAAAGCGCGCTAGCTCAGTGCGCCGGAATGCACCCACCACAGCGGATGAGCGAGCTGGATGGCGCCGGCCGCGCGCTGCGCGTCGGTGTCATTGCCGAACAGCGCAAAACAGGTCGCGCCCGAACCCGACATGCGAGCCAAGCGAACGCCTTCGGCACCGCGCAAGGCCGACAGCACGGTGTCAATCACGGGCTCGACCTTCAATGCGGGCGCTTCAAGATCATTGGTTCCGGCATTGAGCGCGTCGATCCAGGCATCGAGTGAGCCGCCTTCATTCGGCCAGGTGGCCCGTTTCAGGACGTCTTTGACGCCGACACGCAGCTCGCCATTCTTCAGGCCGAGCTCCTTGAACACATCCTTGGTCGCTACCGGCACGCGCGGATTGACCATCACGCAGGGCAAACGCGGAATGCTGAGCGGCAGCAGGTTTTCGCCCACACCCGTCATCACGCAGGCGTGCGACGGCACGCAAACCGGCACATCGGCGCCGGTCAGGCGCGCCACTTCGAGCACGCGGGGATCGTCCATTTCGAGATTGTTGGCGCGCACCAGGAGGCGGAGCGCTGCGGCAGCATCCGCCGACCCGCCGCCAATGCCGGCGGCAACCGGCAAGTGCTTGTCGAGTGCAAAGCGCCCGAATGTAAGACCCTCGACGCGCTCGCCGAGCAGCCGTGCGGCCTTGATCACGAGATTATCGGCGGTGTCGCCGCATTCCTGCGCGCGCGGGCCGGTCGCGGTCAGCGACAGATCGCCGCCCGCATCCAGCGTCAATCTATCGGCGCAATCGGCAAAGGCCACGACGCTTTCGAGATCATGATAGCCGTCAACTCGACGGCCGATGACGCGCAGGGTCAGATTGACCTTGGCGCGCGCATCTTCTTCGAGAACCGGGCTCGTTGAACCGGTCGTGCCCCCAACCATTGAATCAGCCGCCTTTACCGTCTTCTTTTTTCTTGTCGTTGGATGCAGCCGACGACGATGGCTCGTCCGACAGACCGTTTTCCATCTTGGCTTCGATCTTCGGAATCTCTTCGGCTTCCGGCTTCAGATCCTTGGCGTGCTGCCACTGGAACTTGGCTTCCAGCTTGCGACCGACGCGCCAATAGGCATCGCCGAGATGGTCGTTGATGGTCGGATCTTCCGGCTTCAGGTCGATGGCGCGCTCAAGCTGCTTCACAGCGTCGTCGAAATTGCCGATGCGGTAATAGGCCCAGCCGAGCGAGTCGACGATGTAGCCATCATCCGGACGCTGGTCGACGGCGCGCTTGATCATCTTCATGGCGTCGTCGAGGTTGATGCCCTGATCGATCCAGGAATAGCCGAGATAGTTCAGAACATGCGGCTGTTCGGGCTGCAATTCGAGCGCCTTGCGCATGTCGACTTCAGCCTTGGCCCACTGCTTCGAACGCTCCAGGCAGATGCCGCGGAAGTAGAAATACACCCAGTTCGGCTTGTCCTGGTTGGCGGAAATGACGTCGATGCCCTTGGTATAGGTCTCGGAGCAATCGGCGAATTTCTTGCGACCACGCTCGATATTGCCGAGCGCCATAATGGCTTCGAGATCCTTCGGATCTTCGGCGACGACGCCCTTGAGAATCTTGATGCCTTCGTCGCTGCGATCAGCCGCATCGAGATCGGTGGCCTGCTGGATCTGCGCGTTGCGCTTCAGCGCCGAATTGGCGGGCACGCGCTCATAGACCTTGATGGCCATCTGCGGCTTCTTCACCGACTCATAGAGGTCGGCGAGCGACAGCAGCGCCAGCGAGTGATCCGGCTTGAGGTAAAGCGAGAGCTGCAGATAGACCAGCGCGAGATCCTCACCGCCGCGGCGTGTCAGCGACGCGCCGATGCCATAGAGCGCTTCAGCAGCGCCAGCCTGCGGGCTGTCGACCAGCGGCGCCAGCTTCTTGCCGGCCTTGGTCTCGCGGATACCTTCCAGCACCAGCGGGTGACGGGCGAGCTTCTTGTTGAAGGTCTCATAGATGCCGAGCGCTGCGGCATCGTCCTTGTTGCGCGAGGTCCAGCGGCCATAGGCGTCGACCACGCGCAACGCGGAGTCGTCGAGCTTGTAGGCACGCTCGAAACGGGCGCCCGCATCCTTCTGCTTGTTGGCAAGATCGAGGATCAGGCCGGCATGCAGATCCTTGAAGATCGGATACCATTCCGGACCGGCCAGCTTGTCGATATTGGCAATCGCCGTCCTGCTCTCACCGGCGCCGTAGCCGGCCCAGGCCGACAGCAGCGTCGCAACGAGGTCGGTGATCGGGCCACGCACTGACTGGTTGATATTGGTTTGCGCAGCAGCGTATTTCTTCAGCTTGAGATCGCGCACGCCCACAACGAGGCGGGCGACGCGGTTCGACTTGTCGATGGTGAGGATGCGATCGGCGAGCTTGACGGCCTCTTCGATATCGCCGTCCGCGAGCGAGGAGATGAAGGCGCGATCGAGCAGTTCGTTGTTCTTCGGATCGGTACGCAGCGCGGAGCGGTAAAACGCCGCAGCCGAGGTGGCGTCGCGCTCGACGCTGGCGTGGCGGGCGGCCAGATAGCTGCCGGCGGTGGTGAGCGACTTCAGGTCACGGGAGGTGGGAAACTGGGCAGCCGAGCTATCGCCGGTATGATCCGGGGTTTGCGCCAGCAGCTGACCGGGCATCGCGAGGACGGCGACCGTCGCGGCAGCGAGCGTCAAACGATTGAAACGGATGGACAACATAGGGTTCGCCTAGCTCCAGGATTTACGGGCAGGATATCGAGCAAAATGCGAGCAGGACTGCAAGACAGGCTCGGATGCGCAGCCGACCCGGCAATAGTACGCATGTCAACAATGCCGCGTTTGGCGGTCAATCGCAAGGATCGGGGGCGCGATCGCACCAATGGCACCTTGAAGCCTGTCAGCAATTGGGCCGCCGGATTGCGCCACTGCCCCTGAAAACGCTCGCACTGTGGCGTTATCGTGACATCCGGCCGGTGTAGCGGCCCGCCAACAGGCGCCGCTGCTCACACAATCGTAATCAGCGAGCCGGTTACATCGCCTCGTAGTTCGGGCCGCCGCCACCTTCCGGCGGAACCCAGGTGATGTTCCCGTTGGGGTCCTTCACGTCGCAGGTTTTGCAATGGACGCAATTCTGCGCATTGATCTGGAATCGCGCACCGCTCGACTCTTCAACCCACTCATAGACGCCTGCCGGGCAATAGCGATTCGACGGGCCGGCAAAGACGTCGTGCTCCGACGACTTCTGCAGCGCCATGTCGGCAACTTTGAGATGGATCGGCTGGTCTTCCTCGTGATTGGTGTTCGACAGAAATACCGAGGACAGGCGATCGAAGGTGATCTTGCCGTCCGGCTTCGGATAGACGATCGGCTGATACTGCTTGGCGGGCTTGAGCGCCTTGCGATCCGGCTTCTCATGCTTCTGCGTGCCGAACAGCGAGAAGCCGAACGTGTTGCACCACATGTCGAAGCCACCGAGCGCGTTGCCGAGGAGGGTCCCGAACTTGGACCACAGCGGCTTGGCATTGCGGACCGGATAGAGATCCTTCCCGATCGAGGACGACCGCCAGCCGGTCTCGTATTCCATCAACTCGTCATTGGCGCGACCGGCCGCCAGCGCGGCGGAGACGTGTTCGGCCGCCTGCATGCCTGATGCCATGGCGTTGTGAACACCCTTGATGCGCGGCACGTTGACGAAGCCTGCGGCGCAGCCGATCAGCGCCCCGCCCGGGAAGACCAGCTTCGGCACCGACTGGTAGCCGCCCTCGGTGATCGCACGCGAACCGTAGGCGAGGCGCTTGCCGCCTTCGAATGTGTCGCGGATCAGCGGATGGGTCTTGAAGCGCTGGAATTCCTCGAACGGATAGAGATAGGGGTTTTCGTAGTTCAGGTGCAGCACGAAGCCGACAGCCACGAGGTTATCGTCGTAGTGGTACAGGAACGTGCCGCCGCCCACGTCATTGTCGAGCGGCCAGCCGAACGAGTGCTTCACCGTGCCCTTCTGGTGCTTGGCCGGATCGATCTGCCAGACTTCCTTGATGCCGATGCCGAACTTGCCGGGCTCGCAATCCTTGTCGAGGGCGAATTTGGCGATGATCTGCTTGGTCAGCGAGCCACGCGCGCCTTCGGCGAACAGCGTGTATTTGCCGAGCAGTTCCATGCCGCGCGTGAACGAATCCTTCGGCTTGCCGTCGCGGCCGATGCCCATGTCGCCAGTGGCGATGCCGCGCACGGCGCCATTGTCGTCATACAGCGTCTCGGCAGCCGCGAAGCCGGGATAGATTTCGACGCCGAGAGCTTCTGCCTTCGCGCCCAACCAGCGGCACACCATACCGAGCGAGGTGATGTAGCAGTGATGATTGTTCATCAACGGCGGCATCAGGAAGTTCGGCAGCTTGAAGCCGCCGGTCTTGGTCATGAAATAGAACTGGTCGTCCTTGACCTGGGTCTTGAGCGGGCAGTCCGCATCGTCGCGCCAGTCCGGGATCAGCTTGTCGAGATTGACGGGATCGATCACCGCGCCGGACAGGATGTGCGCACCGACTTCGGAACCCTTTTCCACCACGACGATGGACAGGTCCGCATTGAGCTGTTTCAGCCGGATCGCGGCCGACAGACCGGAGGGCCCGGCACCGACGATGACGACGTCGAATTCCATGGACTCGCGCGGCGGAAGTTCTTCAGTGCTCATAATCTCGTCTCAGACCCGTTTCCAACCCGTTCAGAACGCTTCTAAGGGCTGTTGTTTCCGATTTTTGACGGAAGAACAACCACCTAAATGCACAGGGGGCGTTTCGCTGGGCGGCGATCCGGCCTAGATTGCTGGCATGCCTGTGACCCCCTCTCATGACGCCTGAACCCCACCCCAGCGTTGCGCAACTGCTCGCCTTTTATCTGGAGGCCGGGGTCGATTGCGCATTGATGGATGAGCCGGTGAACCGGCTGTCGGACGACCTCCCGCCGCCTGCCCGGGAGCTGTCCGACAGCGCGCCGAAGCGACCACCGCTGAATGGCATGCCGCCGCCCCCAGCACGCCCACCCGCACGCGTCGAGGTCGCCCCGGACGTGGCGATTGCCGCCGCCCGGGACGCCGCGCGCACCGCGCCCTCGCTCGAGGTGCTGCGTGGCATGCTGGATACATTCGACGGCTGCGCCCTGAAATCGACCGCGACCCAACTGGTGTTTGCCGACGGCAATCCACAGGCGCGGATCATGTTCGTCGGCGAGGCACCCGGCCGCGACGAGGACATCGAGGGCCTGCCCTTCGTCGGCCGCTCCGGCAAACTGCTCGATCTGATGATGGGCGCGATCGGCCTGAAGCGCACCGACGTCTATATCGCCAATGTGATTCCATGGCGGCCGCCGGGCAACCGCACGCCGACGCCGCAGGAGACGCAAATCTGCCTGCCGTTCATCCAGCGCCAGATCGAGCTGGTGAATCCGGACATCCTCATCACGCTCGGCAATCCCTCGACACAGACACTGCTGCAGACCCGCGACGGCATCATGAAGTCCAGGGGACGCTGGGTCGACTACGACACCGGCACCCGCAAGATCAAAGCGCTCGCGACGTTCCACCCCGCCTATCTGCTGCGCTCGCCGTCTTATAAGCGGATGACCTGGATGGATCTGCGCGCGATCGCGAAGGCGCTGGAAGCGCCGTCGGGCAGGACCAGCTAGGGCGCCTTCGGCCGCACGATCGCCCAGCCGATCCGCAGCAAGGGTTGCCGGCCATTCACCAGACGCTCGAAGGCGCGCGGGACTTCCGGTACGAGATTAGGGAAGCGCTGCGCGATCTCCGCGGGCGGCGTGCCGATCGTATCTGCCGCGCGCCACACCACGACGCCGCCGGTCTCGGCGAACTTCGCGGGCGTGATCCATGGCGTGCGCGAAGGCACTGCATCGTTCAGCAAATGCGGCCGTGACGCGCTCATCCCGATCAATGCTGCGAGTTGCGCATCGCCGGCCACCGCCGGCAATGACTTATTGGTCCGGCGCTCGAAGCTCTCGCCGAAGAAGCGCCCGATCTCGCGTGCAGGCAGCGCCGTCACATCTTCGGGGCCGTCGACCCAAGGCAGAATCACAAGACTGGCGAAGGCTGCGAGGGCCGGCGCGATGATGGCGAAGGCCCAGACCTTGCGCAGCACGCGCTGGCGCCGCAGCGCGATCAGATCGCCCGACGCCACGACGACGGCCAGACCCGACATGACCAGAGCAATGCCGGCGCCGCCGACAACGCGATCGAGGCCGTAAAGCGCGCCGAACAGGCTGCCGAGCAATCCCGGCGCGAGTGCGAAGAAAAACACATAGCCCCGCGCCGGCGGATCGACCGGTGGGCGGAAGATGATGGGAGCTTCCTCGGTCTTCGGAACGATGCGGCCCCAGTTCATCACCGTGAGAACGATCACGCCGGTAATTGACGCAAGCAGCCAGGCCATCAGCACGCCCCACTGCCGCGCCTGGCCGGCGATATCGGTCAGTTGCGGCGGTACAGGCACAATCGGTGCCCCGGCCCGGATCACCCACATGGCCCATGGCAATGTCAGCACCGCGATGACCAGTAAGGCATAAAGCGGGTCGAACGACGTCAGGTTACGGCGGCCACGCGAGGTCGCGAGACCGAAGACGAGCGGCAGCGGCAACAACCACATGGCATGAGGCGTGGTCAGCAGCAGCAGGCCGGCCTCGATGGACAGCGCGAACCAGGCATTGCGACGGCCCTGCCCGATCGCGAGCCAGGCATGCAGCAGGAACATCGCCCAGAGCGGACGCGCCAGGATCAGCGGGCCGAATTCGATGCTGGGCGTGCTAAAGGCCGTAACCGTCATGGTGAGCAGCACGGCGATGACAGCCTGCGGGCCGCCGACGATGGCACTGCCCAGCTGATAGACCGCGCGGAAGGTGAGGACGGCGCAGATCTGCGCCAGCAGATAGACACCGAAAACATGATTGCCGGCGGCCCGAAAGGCGATGTCGGCCAGCCAGAACGCCAGCGGCGGTCCCATATGGGTACCGACTTGATATTCCCGGCCATAGGCCAACACGGTGGCGAGATCGCCCGGCGGTCCGCGATACAGCAGCAGGGGGACGACGAGCCAGATCGCGGCCTGACACAGCACGACGATCCAGAACACCAGCCGTGGCCGGGCGCGGATCAGTTCGACGATCAGGGAGGTGAAACGCATTGAACGTCTGAACCGGCCAGCAGGGAATGAAGCGTGCTCAGGTGATACGGCGCAGAGCCAAGAGAGGCAACCGCCTGAGCGCTCAGGCGGATATCTCGATATCGATGGTGGTGTGGACTTCGATCAGACCCGCCGCACGGACGCCAGTCTGATGACGCGCACGCGCCGCAACAACCGGCGCGAACAGGCTGCGATGATGAATGCTGGGCCCCAATTCGTTCAGCGCGGCCATATGCTGCGGCACGCCATAACCTTTGTGCACCTCGAAACCATAGCCCGGACAATCCTCGGCCAGCCGGCACATCAGCCGGTCGCGCGACACCTTGGCGATGATCGAAGCTGCTGCGATGGAGAGCACCAACGCGTCGCCGCCAATGACCGCCTCGCAATCGGCCGTCGTGTCGATCTTGTCGCGGCCATCGACGAACACATGTTTCGGCGCGTCCGGGAGCGACGCGACCGCACGCGCCAGCGCCCAGAGCGACGCCCGCAGGATGTTGTCGCGGTCGATCCGGGCGGGTGATGCGTAGGCGACGGCAAATGACGACGTAGCGCAGATTTCCTCAAACAGCGCCTCGCGCTTGCTCTCTGTCAGCTTCTTGGAATCGTCGAGGCCTTTTGGAATGTTGTTCGGATCCAACACAACCGCGGCGGCAACGACCGGTCCTGCCAGCGGACCACGCCCGGCCTCGTCGCAACCAGCCACCGGCCAGATGCCTCTCTCCAGCAGCGCGAATTCGCGCGTAAAGCATGGCGCGACAACGATCTTGCTCTTGCACGGCTTGGCGGGGGGCTTCTTTTTCGCATCTCGAATCATCCGGCGATCCTGCTGAAGCAGGCCAACACGCGCAACCGGGAACTCGGGATCGTGCCCGCTATTCAGATTGCCGCTTTAATCGTCCAGATGCACCCGCCGGTCGTCGCCGACCTCGATCCCCGGTGCCGTCACCACGTCCCAGGCGTGCCCGTCCGGGTCCGCAAAGTAGCCGGAATAGCCACCGTAATCGGTCTTTCGCGCTGGCTTCAAAAGCGATCCACCACAATCGACAGCGAAAGCGAGGACCGCATCGACCTCGCCTTCGGAGCGGCAATTCCACGCCAGCGTGCTGCCGCGAAACGCCTGCGGCCTTGGATGGTCAGGCAATGTCGCGTCCTGCGCCAGTTGATCCCATGGAAACAGCGCGAGGACGCTGGCGCCGGTGTCAAAAAAGGCGATGGCCTCGCCAGAGGCACGGGCCTTTCGCGTAAAGCCCAGCGCTTCGTAGAACGCAATGCTCCTGCGCATATCCGCCACGCCCAACGTGATTACCGTCATGCGCGCGATCGGCGCCGGTGGTTTCGTCATCGTCATGCGTGTCACTCCTGTACTCACTCTATAGATCGAAAAGAGGGACGTTGGCAGGCTCTGGTTTCCTGCCAACGTCCCCTCTCCACCACTCCGTACGCTGCGAGACCTGCGGAGTTAGAACAGATTCAGTTGCTGACCGGCACCGGCCGGCTTCTCGAAATGATCGAGGGTGAGTTTCGAACGACGCTTGTTGAGGCCAAGCTTCGTGCAGGCGATCTCGAAGCGGCGACCGATCATCCAGGCCATCGGTCCGGTGCCCTTCATGCGCGTGCCCCATTGCGAGTCGTAATCGCGGCCACCGCGCATTTCGCGGATCAGCGTGAAGACATGGCGGTAGCGATCCGGATAATTCGCGATCAGCCATTCGCGAAACAGATCGCGCACTTCCATCGGTAGCCGCAACAAAACGTAACTGGCTTCCTTGACGCCGGCATGCGCGGCGGCATCGAGAATGCGCTCGATCTCGCTGTCATTCAGCGCGGGGATCACCGGCGCCACCATCACCGTGGTCGGAATGCCAGCCTCGGATAGCTGCCGCAAAGCTTCCAGCCGCTTCGACGGCGTCGACGCGCGCGGCTCCATGGTGCGCGCGAGCTTCGGATCGAGCGACGTCACCGACAGCGCCACTTTGACCAGATTGCGCTTCGCCATCCGCGCCAGGATATCGATATCGCGCGTCACCAAGGCAGACTTCGTGACGATGCCGACGGGATGGCCGGTCTTCTCCAGCACTTCGAGAATGCCGCGCATCACCTGCCGCTCGCGCTCGATCGGCTGATACGGATCGGTATTGGTACCGATCGCGATCATCTTCGGCTCGTATTCGGCGGCGGCCAGCTCCTTCTCGAGCAGCGCCGGCGCATCGGGCTTCACGAACAGTTTGGATTCGAAATCGATCCCGGGCGAGAGACCGAGATAGGCGTGGGTCGGCCGCGCGAAACAATAGACGCAGCCATGCTCGCAGCCGCGATAGGGATTGATCGAACGGTCGAAGCCGATATCCGGCGACTCATTGCGCGTGATGACCTTGCGCGCGGTGTCCGTCGCAACGGTCGTCTTGAACGGCGGCAATTCATCGAGGCTCTGCCAGCCATCATCAAAGGCTACCCGGGCCTCGGCCTCGTAGCGCCCGCTGTCGTTGGACTGGGCACCGCGGCCGCGCCGCCGCTGCTTGTCGATCGCCACTGCGATCTCGGGAAAAGGGGAAAGCGCACCCGCCGGCTTATCGGAGGGCGCCGGGACCGGCGGGTGCTTGAGGGCAGCGATCTGGCGACTCATGAAGCCACGATAGCGTACACATGGAACAAAGCAAGAACATAAATAGGGTGGCACACGGCCGGGGCACTGTGCATTCTCCCGCCGCCTTGCAGGGGCGGCCGAAAGTCGAACCGCCCCGAAATTGCAGCAGCCGCCGGTGCCGCATAGACTATGACGAAATGATAACGCGGCCACCCCGTTGTTGAGAGGTATTATCCGACACCCATGCTGAGCGTGATCATCCCCACCGAAGGCGTCGAACAGCCCGCTGTTGCCACACTGGCAGCGCTGGTGCCGGGCGCTGCTGCCGGTGTGATCCGCGAAGTGCTGCTGGTCGATCGCGCTGGCACCGATGTCATCGAACGTGTCGCCGATGTCGCGGGCTGCGGCTTCCTGACCTCGCAGGGATCGCGCGCCGCGGCGATGGCCGCCGGCGCCAAGCAGGCGCGCTCGCCCTGGCTAATGTTTCTCCATGCCGGCGCCGTGCTCGATGCCGGCTGGATCGAGGAGACCCAGCAATTCATCCAGCGCGTATCGACCAGCAACCGCCCCCGCGCGGGCATTTTCCGCTATGCGCGCTCGCCCTATGACGAGACCAATTTTCGCGATGGCCTGAAGCACCTGGTCCGGATGATCACAGGCCCCAAGGCCGATCAAGGTCTGCTGATTGCACGCGAACACTACGACCGTCTCGGGGGCTACGCACCCGATGCCCGGCGCTCCGAAGCGCGGCTGCTGCGCCAGCTCGGCCGCTCCTCACGCACATTGCTGCGCAGCCGGATCATCGTCGCCTGACCATGGCCGCCCAAGCCCCCGATGCTGTTCAGCTTGCAGTGCTACGCGATCTCCAGCCTGGCGATATCGACTGGGTCATCCGCAGTCACGGCGAGCTCTATGCGGCCGAATACGGATTCGATGCATCCTTTAAGGCGCTGGTAGCCGACATCGCCGCAGAATTCCTTGCATCATGCGATGCCACGCGCGAACGATGCTGGATCGCCGAGATGGATGGCGCGCCCGTCGGCTCGCTGTTTCTCGTAAAGGCATCCGACGATGTCGCCAAGTTTCGGCTCTTGCTGATCGATCCCAAGGCGCGCGGACAAAAGCTCGGCCAGCGCATGGTGACGGAATCCATCGCCTTTGCGCGGCAATGCGGTTATCGCAGGATCACGCTGTGGACCCAGAGCAATCTGGGCGCTGCGCGAAAAGTCTATCAGGATGCAGGTTTCGCGCTGGTCGCCACCGAGCCGCATCGCAGTTTCGGGCAGGATTTGATCGGCGAGACCTGGGAACTCGTGCTCTAGACCGACGCGCCCTTCGCCTTCGGGCGTCGCAAATGCTCATCCAGCCGCGGCATGATCTCCACGAAATTGCAGGGCCGCGTGCGGTAATCCAGTTGCGCGGCAAGGATGCCGTCCCAGCCATCGCGGCAGGCGCCGGGCGAACCCGGCAGGCAGAAGATAAATGTCGCGCCGGCGGTGCCAGCAGTCGCGCGACTCTGGATCGTCGAGGTACCGATCTTGGCGTGGCTCAGCATGTGAAACGCAATCGAGAAACCATCCATCCGCTTCTCGAACAGCGGCTCGATGGCTTCCGGCGTGACATCGCGGCCGGTGAACCCCGTGCCGCCGGTCGTGATGATCGCGTCCACGCCGGGATCGGCAATCCATGCGCGCACGATCTTGCGGATCGCTTCGACATCGTCCGTGACGATCTCGCGCTTCGCCAACACGTGACCAGCCGATGTCAGCCGATCGGCCAGCGTCGCGCCGGACTTGTCGTCATCGAGCGACCGCGTGTCGGAAATCGTCAGTACCGCAATGTTGAGCGGTACGAAGGCTTTGGTCGTGTCGGGCTCCATCGTCGTTACAGTCGATCCGTCGCGAATGTATTGCAGGCCTGCACGGTGCCCTGCTGATAGCCGGTCATGAACCAGCGCTTGCGCTGTTCGGCAGAACCGTGCGTGAAGGAATCCGGCACGACGCGACCCTGTGCCTGACGTTGCAGCGTATCGTCGCCGATGGCGGACGCGGTCTGCAGCGCGGCATCGATGTCACCGGCTTCGAGGAAACCGGGCCGCTTCTTCGATTCGCGATTGACCCAGACGCCGGAGAGGCAATCGGCCTGCAGTTCAACGCGAACCTGCAGCAGATTGGCCTCAGCCTTGCTGCCCGCCTGCTGCTGCAGCCGTGTCACGCGCGGAATGATCCCGAGCAGGTTCTGAATGTGATGGCCGGCTTCATGCGCAATGATATAGGCCGCGGTAAATTTACAGGCATTGCCCGAGCAACCGCGGAATTTGGTTTCGACCTGACGGAAGAAGCCGGTGTCGAGATAGATCTTCTTGTCGGGCGGACAGTAGAACGGCCCCATCGCCGACTGCGCATTGCCGCAGCGCCCGCCATTGGTGGCATTACGAAACAGCACGATCTGCGGCCCGGTATATTTCTGCCCGCTCTCCTTGAAGATTTCGTCCCAGCGATCGTCGATCTCGCCGAGCACGCCGGAGATCATGCTGCCCATCTCGTCGGTGGGTGCGCCTGATTTCGTCGGCGTCGAGCGCCGATCGGTCTGATAGGTCGGCGCCTGCTGGCCGCCGGTGAGAATTTCTGCACCGCCGATCAAGATGCGCGGATCGATGCCGAACGCCCAACCAACGAGGCCAAGCACAATCACCGTGCCGATGCCGAGACCACCGCCACCGCCCGGAATTCCGAAACCACCGCCACCTCCGCCGCCATATCCGCCGCCGCTATCGTCACGACGGTCGTCGATATTGTCGCTGCGACGGAAGTCATCGTAACGCATGAGGTAATTCCTTCATTTCAAGTCGCAGCATTTTAGACCGGTTTGACGCGATCCGAACACCATAACGCAATTGCAGCGCAAAATTTCCATTCCATTAAGCATTAACCTGCCCGGCAAAACTTGCCTAGTTCGAACTCGTTACCAATTAAGTCGATTTTTACTTTGCCCGGTCAATGTCTGCCTGTCGGTTGTTTAGTCCCGCGTCGCCGACAGCGTCGCCTGAGTCAGAGTAATTGAGTCATGGTTGTTTCGCGTCGCGGGGCGTCTGCAAGGGCGCCCCGCTCTCACTTCGAAACCTCTCCGAGCAGCAGCATCGTCATTGGTGATTGCGTCGCAGAGATGTCAAAACTCCCGGCAGGGTCGGTCGATCTGGTGTTCGCAGATCCGCCGTACAATCTGCAGCTGAAGGGCGATCTCAAGCGCCCCGATGAATCGCATGTCGATGCGGTGAATAATGACTGGGACAAGTTCTCGTCATTCGCCGCATATGACGACTTCACGCGCGCGTGGCTCCTCGCCGCACGCCGTATCATGAAGCCGTCGGCGACCCTGTGGGTCATCGGCTCCTATCACAATATTTTCCGCGTCGGCGCGATCATGCAGGATCTCGGCTTCTGGGTCCTCAACGATATCGTGTGGCGCAAATCGAATCCGATGCCGAATTTCCGCGGCCGTCGCTTCACCAATGCGCATGAGACCATGATCTGGGCTGCGCGCGATGAGAACGCCAAGGGCTATACGTTCAATTACGAAGCCCTCAAGGCCGCCAATGAAGACGTGCAGGCGCGTTCCGACTGGCTGATCCCGCTCTGCACCGGCGACGAACGCCTGAAGGGCTCGGACGGCAAGAAGGTTCACCCGACCCAGAAGCCGGAAGGCTTGCTCGCCCGCGTGCTGCTGTCGTCGTCGAAGCCCGGCGACCTCGTGATCGATCCGTTCAACGGCACCGGCACCACTGGCGCTGTCGCCAAGCGCCTTGGTCGCAATTACATCGGCTTCGAACGCGACCGCGACTATGCCGCCGCTGCCGAAGCACGCATCGCCGCGATCGAGCCACTGCCCGAGGCAACGCTGGCACCGTTCATGACCGCCCGCAGCGCACCCCGCGTGGCGTTCTCCGAACTGGTCGAGCGCGGCATGATCTCGCCCGGCACCAAGCTGGTCGATCTGAAGAAGCGTCATGGCGCACTGGTGCGCGCCGACGGCGCCATCATGTTCGGCGACAAGGTCGGCTCGATCCATCGCATGGGCGCGATGGCCCAGGGCTCGGCCTCCTGCAATGGTTGGACGTTCTGGCACGTCGAGACCAAGAAGGGCCTGCGCCTGATCGACGAACTCCGCGCCGAAATCCGCAGCGAGATGGGCGCGGTCTAAACGCCCCACCCATGCCACCGGCCGGACGCATGCGCCCGGCCATCGTCAAAACATCGCTTGCACTCCCCCTGAATTCCAAGCACGAGACGACGGTCCGCATCAGCGGCCCCGCCTCGTGCTTTGACGTATGAAATCCAGGGAGATTTGAGATGCTGAAGTTTTACTTCAACGGGTCGCCGAACCCGACCAAGGTCGCGCTGTTTCTGGAAGAAGCCGGCGTGGCCTATGAGCCCATCGCCATCGACACCCGCACAGGCGCGCAGTTCAATCAGGACTTCCTGAAGGTCAATCCGAACGGCAAAGTGCCGGCGATCGACGACGACGGCGTCAAGGTGTTCGACAGCAACGCCATCCTGCTCTACCTCGCCGAGAAGACCGGCAAATTCCTACCCGCCAACACCCCGGCCAATCGCGGCGAGATGCTGTCCTGGCTGATGTTCGTCGCCACCGGCGTCGGTCCGTTTTTCGGCCAGGCCGTGCACTTCAAGCATTTCGCGCCAGAGAAGATCGATTACGCGCATAACCGCTATCAGTTCGAGGCGAAACGCCATCTCGGCGTGCTCAATGAACGCCTGGCCGGACGGCAATATATGGTCGGCGACAGCTACACGATCGTCGACATGGATGTCTGGGGCTGGGTGCGGATGACCAACTTCATTCTCGGCGACGAAGGCTTTGGCCAATTCCCCAACGTAAAGCGCCTGCATGATGAGATCTCGGCACGCCCGGCCGCAGCGAAGGCTGTCGCCCTGAAGGACACATTCAAGTTCAAGGCCGAGATGGACGACGAAGCCCGCGCCGCCATGTTCAAACATCTCGCCACCAGCGCAGCCTGATCACGAGCCATCCAACGAATGCCGGACGCAACACTGCGCCCGGCATTTATGTGTCAGGCGTGCAGGCGCGCCATTTCCTCCGGGAAAGGGCCCAGCACCCGCTCCACGAGCGCCGTGTCGCAATATTCCTTGATCGTGGTAATCTTGCCGTTCTCGACGCGCCACACCATGCAGTAGTCGTTGTCGTAACGATCGCCAGTCTTGGTGACATTGTCGCCCTTGGCCTCGACCACCACCAGATTGCCTTCCGCAATGAAGTTGGAAGCGACCGTGCGCGGTCGAATGTCGAATAGCGACCTGAAATGCCCCATGAGGCCGTTGAGGATCGCGTCCTTCCCCTTGAACGTACGCCCCCAGGAATACTGGCCGACGACGATCCAGCATGCGTCATCGGCGAGATGATCGGCGAAGGTCGTGCCGCTGCGGTTGGCTGAATCGCTATAGACCTGCTGAATAAGCTTCTTGTTGTCTGCCGTGCTCATTGTTCTGCTCCATCGTTTGAACGATGACGCAGTATGGGTTGGACAATCCCCATTCTTCCAATCGATAGTCTGTATGATATATATTCGGCTCATGAATTTAGCCGCGCTGGATCTCAATCTGCTTGTCGCGCTCGATGCATTGCTGCTGGAAGGCAATGTCGGCCGAGCCGCGATGCGGATCGGCCTGTCGCAACCGGCGGCGAGCCACGCGCTGCGCCGGCTCCGTGATGTTCTCGGCGATCCCCTGCTCGTCCGCGTCGGCGCCCGCATGGAGCTGACGCCGCGCGCGCAGGCCCTGCGCGGTCCACTTGCCCAGACACTGGAGCAAGTCCGCGGACTGTTCATCCCGGATGTCTTCGATGCCCGCCAAAGCGACCGGCACTTTCGGCTGATGATGCCGGATCTGGCTGTCGAACTGCTGATGCCGCCATTGATGAAGAAGCTCGACAGTGTCGCGCCGGGCGTCCAGATCAACATCGTGCCATGGCGCGGCCCGTCGATCATGACGGCGGAATTCGCCCGCAGCCTCGACATGGTGATCAGCATCGGCAACGCCTTCAACGGCTTCCATCGTCAGTTGCTCTATGTCGATTCCGACGCCCTTGCCGTCCGCAAGGGCTATCCGGCAGTAGCGCGCCTGAAGACGACCGAGGGATTTCTCAAAGCCCGTCATATCGCCGTGGTGCTCCGCGGCCAGAGCGAAGATCTGATCGACGACTGGCTGCGCAGCAAGAAACTGGAGCGGCAGATTGCCCTCGTCGTGCCGAGCTATATCGAGGCGCTGCATGTCGCGGCACGGACCGATCTCGTGGCCTTTGTGCCGCGACGCCTGATTGCCGCATTGGCTCAGCCACTATCGCTCACGACAATTGCGCCACCATTCGATCCCGGCATCGACGAACAATTCATGTTCACGCCGACACGCGCGCAATTCGATTCCGGATCGATCTGGCTCCGCAAGATCATGCTGGAGACCGGCCGCGAACTCGACCCGCCAAAGCGCCGCACGGCCTGACGCAGCGCGCCTCGGTCAATTTTGCCGGCAAAGCTTGCCGGCAGGCAACGCCTGACAGCTACTACAAATACCTAACCGCTTATGATTTCTGAATATTTCTGATGGCCTGATTTTTGCGTAGCGGGTCGCAAACATCTCACAGCAAGAGAAATTCAGATGTCGAACTCCATTATCTCCAGCATGCAGTCCTTCAAGCTTCCGACCAGACTGCAGCCATCCGACAAGGCCGAGAGCGGCCTCGGCAATGCAACAGCGATAGCAAAATCGCCGGAAGAGAAATTCCTCGACTACGCGAAAAAGACGCCAGCAGAAAAAATGCGCGACGCGCTGCTGTCGAGCATCGGCGTAACGGAAGAAGAATTGAACAACATGTCGCCGGAGCAACGCCGGGAGGTCGAGCAGAAGATTGCCGACAAGATCAAGGAAGCCGTGAACAAGAAGACCGAGAATGGCGGCAGCGCCAGCGGCTTCTTCACGGATATCAGCGCCTAACAGGCGCGCCTTTCACCACAAACGAAATTGGCGCCGCAACGGCGCCAATTCCAGATCATTCGAAATGAGCGGACGCGATCAGCGCGCGGCAGCCTGGCGTACCAGATTTTGCCGGGCCTCGCCGAGATAGCCGCGGATTTCCTTGGTCAGCAATCCCGACTGCGACGACAGATCGCCCGATGCCACCATGGTCGATGTGGCGAGTTGTTCGGTGTCCTTGGCGGTCGTTGCCAGCGACTGGATGTTGGTTGAAATCTCGCGCACGACGGCGAAGGCCTCGTCGATGTTGCGCGCGATATCGGCCGTTGCCGCCGACTGCGCTTCGGAGGCGCTCGCGACCTTGCCGGTGATCTCGTTCACTTCCGCAATCACGGTGCCGATCTCGGTGATCGACGAGCTGACTTTGTCGGTCGCTGACTGAACCTGGCCGATTTCCTTTTCGATCTCGGCGGTGAAGTTGGCGGTCTGTGTCGCCAGCGCCTTCACTTCGTGCGCCACCACGGCAAAGCCGCGGCCGGCATCGCCCGCGCGGGCCGCCTCGATCGTTGCGTTCAGCGCCAGCAGATTGGTCTGGCTGGCGATCACGTTGATCGAGGTCACGACTTCACTGATGCGTACGGCGACAGCGCGAAGCACATCGACATTGCTGGCTGCATCGGCGACGCGTTCGACCGCGCGGCCGGCAATCGCCGCCGAGCGATTGACGTCGGCGCCCACTTCGCTGGCGCTTGACGACAGCCGCGCTGTGGCCGAAGCCACCGATTGCATGTTGGCGGACGCCTGTTCGGATGCAGCCGCCACCGACGTGACCCGGGTCAATGTCGAGGATGCGCCAGTCCGCAGATTGCCTGCCGTGCTGCTCATCTCGACCGCGCCGCTGTCGAGCGCGGATACGATGCCACCCACCGTGGATTCAAGCTGGCTGGTCTGGCGCTCGAAATTCCTGATGCGGTCGGCGATACTGTCGGTCGCAGCATTCATCGCTTTCGCGCCATGCAGCAGGCCGCCATGCAATCCGCCCGGCAGGATACGCCGGTAATATTTATTGTCGTTGAGCGCTGCCATCGCCGCGGTGGATTCGCGCACGAAAGCATCGCAGCCGTCGATCATGTCATTGACGCTGTGCAGCAACTCGCCGGTCACGCCGCGCACGGGAATTCCCAGAATGCGGGCCTCGAAGTCGCCCTGCGCAATGCGCTGGCAGGCCACGCGCGCCTTCTCGATCAGGCGCGCCGTCTTGCCCATCAGGACAAGCGCGGTAACAGCCGCAGCGATCGCAACGGCCTGACAGACCATGGCCGCGAGCGGAAGACCGAAGAACTGAAGCACCAGAGCAAGCGCAGAGCCGGCAATGACGACGAGCGTGCTAAGCTGCGCTCTTGAGAGAAAACATAAGTTCGTCATAGCTGACTTTCTGGGATGCAACGAAATCGGTAAGGGCCTTGTAGCCGGCGGCGAGGGATTCCTTGCCGTTCACGTGTCGCTTCTCGATTGCCAGCACGTCGGCATAAAGAGGCGCGATCGTCTTCTTGATGAGATCCGGCGGCGGGACACGGCGATTGGAATGATAGCCGGCGATCTTGCCGTCGAGGCCGTAGGACGGCGTGACATGGGCGAAGACCCAGTAGTGATCGCCATTGCTCGCCATGTTTTTTACGAAGGCGAAAATCTCGCGGCGCTCCTCGACCGTGTCCCAGAGCAGCTTGAAGACGCTGCGCGGCATATCGGGATGACGAATGAGGTTGTGCGGCTGGCCGAGCAGGTCGGCCTCTTCGTAACCGGCCATCTTGCAGAACAGACGGTTCACATAGGTCATGCGCCCCTTGAGATCCGTCTTTGATACGATGAGCTCCGATGCCGGAAAGAAAGTCTCGCGGCCGCTCGGCTTAATCTGGTTGGACATCATTGACCTGTCGGTGACCGATTCACCCCAAAAGTAGTGCTACCGGTATTAGGGAACGCGGCTGAATTTTGCGTTAAGGTTCCGTCCACCATGAATTCGCTGCCGGCGGACGATCGGACGCGTTTCCCCGTCGCGATCGTCCCAGTTGCCGCCATCGCCTCTCCCGTGCCATGACCTCGATCAAATCGAGGGGGAGGCAACAAAGATGACCGTTCTCATTGCGGGCGGCGGAATTGGCGGACTGACGCTTGCGCTCAGCCTGCACCAGATCGGCGTGCCATGCCGCGTGTTTGAAAGCGTGCCGGCACTCAGGCCGCTCGGCGTCGGCATCAATGTGCTGCCGCATGCGGTGCGCGAGCTGATCGAGCTCGGCCTGCACGACCAGCTCGACGCATCGGGCGTGCGCACCCGCGAGCTCGCCTTCTTCTCCAAGCACGGCAAGCCGATCTGGAGCGAGCCGCGCGGCATCGAAGCCGGCTACAAATGGCCGCAGTTCTCGATCCATCGTGGCAGGCTACAGCAGATCCTGCTCGACACCGCCATCGAACGCCTTGGCGCCGAGAACATCCTCACCAGCCATCACCTGAGCGGCTGGACCGAAACGCCGGACGGCGTCCGCGCCGACTTCATCGACAAGGTCACCGGCAAATCCGCCGGCAGCTATGACGGCACGCTGTTGATTGCCGCCGATGGCATCCATTCGGCGATCCGGCAGAAGCTCTATCCGCAGGAAGGCGCGCCGCTCTGGAACGGCCGCATTCTCTGGCGCGGTATCACCAAGGGCGATGCGTTTTTGACCGGCCGCACCATGATCATGGCCGGCCACGAGATCCTGAAATTCGTCTGCTATCCGATCTCGCAGGAGCCGGACGCCGACGGCAAATACGACATCAACTGGGTGGCCGAACGGCACATGCCGCCGACCTATGAATGGCGCCGCGAGGACTACAACCGTGCGGCCAGACTCGACGAATTCCTGCCCTGGTTCAAGGACTGGCGCTTCGACTGGCTCGACGTACCCGGTCTGATCAGCAATTGCCCGCACGCGTACGAATATCCGCTGGTCGACCGCGATCCGGTCGATCGCTGGACCCTCGGCCGCGTGACGCTGATGGGAGACGCCGCGCATCCGATGTATCCGATCGGTTCCAATGGCGCGTCGCAGGCCATCCTCGATGCACGCGTACTGACGCGTGAAATTCTTGCGCTTGGCGACGTGCCGGCTGCGCTCGAAGCCTATGAGGCCGAGCGACGCCCCGCGACCACCGACCTTGTGATGTTGAACCGCCGCAACGGACCGGAACAGGTCATGCAGATCGTCGAGGAGCGCGCGCCTGAGGGATTCAATGTCGTCACCGACGTGCTCTCGCAGCAGGAACTCGAAGACATCGCCGCCAACTACAAGCGCGTCGCCGGATTCCAGGTTGAAGGCCTCAATGCGAAGCCGCCGATCGTGACGATGCCGCAATCATCGCAACTTTCCGGCGCGGGCTGATGCAGCTCGCGCGCCGGCGCATTCAAGCGTCCGGATTCAAACTTCAATCCAGTCCATGCGCGATGACCTTGCGCATGACGTTCGGCAGAGCTTCGTCATCCAATGTTGCGATCGGGACCCAGCGCATCCCCTCCGGGGGGCGGGTGCGGGGCGGCACATGCGCCGTATAGACGGCGAGCTCCAGCGGGAAGTGCGTGAAGATATGGGTGACCGCACCGACTTTGCGATGCCACGCCGTGAGATTTTTCAGGGTCGGCGCCTGCTTCAAGGCATCCTTGTCATCGTGACCCGCCAGCCACTCCGATGACGGCACTTCGGTCATATTTCCGAGCAAGCCCTTTTCCGGGCGGGTGCGCACCAGGAGTTCGTTGCCGCGCGTGACCACGAAGGCTGCCCCCTTGCGTAAGGTGCCGGCCTTCTTCGGCAGTTTGCGCGGAAACGTCTCCTGATCGCCGCGTGTCCTGGCGGCGCAATCGTCGTTGATCGGGCACAGCGCACAGGCGGGCTTCTTCGGCGTGCAGATGGTGGAGCCCAGATCCATAAGCGCCTGGGCGCTGTCGCCCGCGCGCGTCGGACCGAGCAGCGTGGCGGCGAGCCCCACGATGACGGGCTTGGATTTCGGCAGCGGTTCTTCCACCGCATAGAGCCGCGACGTCACGCGCTCGATATTGCCGTCCACCGGCATGCATTGGCGGCCAAAGGCAATCGCGGCGATGGCCGATGCCGTATAGGGCCCGATGCCGGGCAACGCGCGCAGGCCGTCCTCGGTATCCGGAAAGGCGCCGCTATGATCGCGCAGCACGGTGACGGCGCAGGCATGCAGATTGCGCGCGCGGGAGTAGTAGCCGAGCCCTGCCCACATCCGCAGCACGTCGTCCTGCGAGGCGCTGCCGAGATCGCTCACCGTGGGCCAGCGCGCCAGGAACTTGGCGAAATACGGCCCCACCGCCTGAACCGTGGTCTGCTGCAGCATGATTTCCGACAGCCAGACCCGATAGGGATCGATGCCCTCGCCCGGCAAAGGCCGCCACGGCAATCTCCGGCGATGCTTGTCATACCAGGCGAGCAATTGGGCCGGACGCTTGGCGGCGGCGCTTTCCCCGCTATCCCGTGCGGAAGGTTTCTTTCGTCGGGTGGCGGCGGCTGATAGACTCATGCCGACCATGTATCCAAAACGCCCGACCATGAACAAGCCCGGCTACATCTCGGCGAAACCACTCTCCGTCCTGCTCGGCGGGGTGTTTGCCGATGCCTATGCCAAACAGGGCTTTGCTTCGCGCGAGCTGGTGACACGCTGGGCCGAAATCGCCGGCCAGCAGGTGGCGAATTTCTCGGAGCCCTTGAAGATCCAGTGGCCGCGGCCGGTGGAAGGCCAGCCGCAGGAGCCGGCGACGCTCATCCTGCGCGTCGAGGGCCCGATGGCGCTGGAGATCCAGCATTCGTCGGATGCGATCCTGCAGCGGGTGAATCGCTTTTTCGGCTGGAATGCGGTCGGCAAGATCGCGCTGCGCCAGGCGCCGCTGTCACGGCCGCAGCCTCGCCGCACCGTGAAGCCGCCGGATGCCAAGGCCATCGCCCAGGTTGCGGAAACGCTGCCCGAGGTCGAGGACGACGCCTTGCGCGAGGCGCTGGCGCGGCTCGGCGCCTCGATCAAGCGAAGTTGAGGCTTTCCAGCCCGGCCGGAACCGGCGCGTGCTTGCCACATTTGTGGTTTCAAGTTAGCGAAGCGAACCTTGTCCCGGCGTCCGCCGCCGCTTTGGAGCATTCCTTTGATCATCACGCGCCGTGACTTCACCGCCGCCATTGCCCTCACCGGCGCCGCAGCAGCCATCGGCCTGTCGCCGCTGCAGCTGATCTCCGAGGCATTCGCGCAGAACGCCGTCGACGTCGCCAAGCCGGTGTCGCTGCCCGACATGGCGCTCGGCCCGAAGGATGCCGCCGTCACCGTCACCGAATATGCCTCGATGACCTGCCCGCATTGCGCGGCCTTCACCGAGCAGGTGTTCCCGAAGATCAAGGAAGCCTTCATCGACACCAACAAGATCCGCTTCGTGTTTCGCGAATTCCCGCTCGACATCAAGGCCGCCGCCGGCTCGATGCTGGCGCGCTGCATCGCCAAGGAAGACTCGGGCAAGTACTTCGCCGTCATCGACATGCTGTTCAAGCAGCAGAACGACTGGGTGATGAAGGACACCGCCGCAACCCTGACCCGCATCGGCAAGCAGGCCGGCCTCAGCCAGCAGGCCGTGGAAGAATGCCTGAAGGACCAGGCGCTGCTCGACAAGATCGCCGCCGACCAGAAATACGCCAATGAAGTGCTGAAGGTGAACTCGACACCGACCTTCTTCATCAATGGCGAAATGCTGAAGGGCGAGCAGTCGTTCGAGGAATTCTCCAAGAAGATCACCCCGCTGCTGAAGAGCTGAGGTCTTCTTGTCCCTCCCCCGTTTTTGCGCGGGGAGGGATTCCTGAACGCCCGAGCCCTTTCATGACCCCGACCTTCCTCAACTACGCCGCCCTCGGCTGCGCCATCGTGCTCGAAACCATCGGCACGGCGCTGCTGGCGCAGTCGCAGCAGTTCACGAAGCTCTGGCCGACGTTCGGCATGGCCGTCTGCTACATCCTGTCGCTCTATTTCCTGTCCCATGCGCTGAAAGTGATGCCGGTCGGCATCGCCTATGCGATCTGGAGCGGGCTCGGCATCGTGCTGATTTCTGCGGTGAGCTATTTCGCGTTCCGGCAGGCGCTCGATCTCGCCGCCATTATCGGCATCGGCTTCATCCTGACCGGCGTGGTCATCGTCAACGCGTTCTCGGCCAGCGCGTCGCATTAGCGCGCTGCCGCGCATCGTCTTCTCTGATTCTTCGCTTCAAACAGCCGAGCTCTCGCATTCTCGCGGCGCTTGCGCGTCCGAGGTGTGAGCAATCCCCCTCCTGAAACATGAGGGGTGGCGGCGCGCCATCAGGCGCAAAGGGTGGTGTGTGTCGCGATCCGCTCCACCGGAACGCCGGCAAGCTGCAACCGCGCAACGCCTTGAGGGCGCGCCACCGCGACGTCTTTTTAGCTGAGGGACCGTTCTTCCGGGTAAAGGGCAGAGCTCCGCACTCCGCTTATCCCGACGATTTCGCGCCGTTCACCAATACCACGTCCAGCCAGCATGAGTGGCAGAGCCCCGTAGTGGGCCCGGACGGTGACCCCAAGCCTCCCGAGTGTGCGGGGTACGTCACCCCACACCCGCAGGCGCCGCATCCTGTCCCACCTCAAGACGCCTCATGAAGCGCCCCTCGCGAACCGGATAAGATTTGATTATAATCTTATAGGAAAACTGTCAAGTACCCGCCGGGCATTTTTTCGATGCCGGATGCAACTGAAGCCGCGCTCATGCGTTCATGTAGTTCACCCAAAAGAATAGTTCAGTCCCCCTCGTCCAACTCGATGAGACTTGCCCCATGCCGACACGCGCCAGCCACCTGCCGCATTATGTCGAGCGCACCGCGCTTCAGAAATTGCGCGATACGCCGGGCCTGCTTGCGCCGCATTTGATGCCTGCCGGGCCGAAGACCCTGTCCAAGATGGTCGCCAAGACCTGGATCGCGCTCCAGGCCGGCTCGCTGGTGCGCTATTGCATCACGCCCGAAGGCGAAGCCGCGCTGAAGGCCAAAATTCCGATGCCGCGCAGCGCAGAGACTCACGCCCGCTGACACCCT
Organism: Tardiphaga sp. 862_B3_N4_1; assembly: GCF_051811085.1. Classification (NCBI taxonomy): domain Bacteria; kingdom Pseudomonadati; phylum Pseudomonadota; class Alphaproteobacteria; order Hyphomicrobiales; family Nitrobacteraceae; genus Tardiphaga; species Tardiphaga sp. 862_B3_N4_1. Next base: position 2,587,499 of record NZ_JBPWQB010000002.1, on the reverse strand, counting down.
GCGGCTGACACCCTGCGATAGCCGGATGTTAACGGATAGTGTCCTCGCGGATTAACTGTGTTTCCACACATTATCGAAGCGTAAACGCGCATTAAGGAACGCTTAAGCGCCATCTCCGCATTCTCATCCCATTAGCGTGAGGGCGTATCATGTTTGAAAATTTCATCTGCGAGATCATCGGCCTGGCATTTCTCGGCCTCTGCATCGCCGTGCTCGGCGCGCCGCAGCAGCGTCGTCCGAATGGATATGCGCGGGACGTGTGAGTTGATCTGCAGCGACGCTAGCTCGCCTCTATCTTGCGCCAACAGGGCGGAGCACGAGTGGCACACGTAGCGCTCCATACTCATGCTCCGACCAATCGGGCCGCGGCCAACGCAGCCTCGACATCCAAAATCCAACTGACACCGAAGCGACCGCATGCCGTAGAGCAACGACCAGCTCGCAGGCCAAGCGCTGGCATGATGGAGGGCCGTCGGCTACCTTCTCCTAATAGCCAAGGAACTCCTTCGCCGTATCCGCTGCAGCAAAAGTCACTTTGTCGTCGATTCGGGCGGATCAGCAGGCAACAAGTTCATCGTCTCTCGAATAAACTCTGCTGGGATCACGACACCGAGTTGGAGATCCCGAGGAGACGATGTGCCATCGTTGGCGAAGAGCTGTTGCGTAACGAGACCGACAACCATCTGAAGCGTTTCGCCTAGATTGATGTTGTTGTTATACATCCGACTTCGATCGATAAGGTAAACAGGGCCGCCACTGTTGCCGGGGAATACACGAAAGTCGAATATCCAGCTGGGATGCAACTTAACTGGAGTGAGCGGAAAAGAGGCGATCTTCCCGCTACGAAGGACAGGAAAGCCGTACGGGCCCGATGCACCTAATGGGTATCCCAGGCAAAACAATTCATCGCCTGCATGGATCTCGTACTTGCTGACATCTGCCTCTGAAGCGAGGAGAGTGTCGCCAATTTGCTTCATTGCACCGTACGAAGCAGGCAATGCCACGTATATAGCGGCCACGTCCAGGCTCGGGTGGCGGACGAAGATGGGCTTTCCGCTATCGCGAATGAAAAGACTTTTCGGCTTGACCACATACGAGCCATCAGTCTGTTTCTCACGGGTGGTTATCGTAGCGACGTCACCCTCAATGTCATCGAATACGTGAGCGGCGGTGACCAACACGAAATAGCTGAAGGCGCCCGCTTTATCGGGCTTGCCGACTACAAATCCGGTTCCCGTCGAACTCTTTCCTTTTTCTTTGGAGCTTGGACCTACTACTTGGAAGGTCGTTTCCATAAGAATTGTATTCAGCTCGAAAATCTGCGTTGCCACCGGAGCAGCTTCGGCTGTTGCAATAGCTGTCATAATGAGAACGGCCCCGGCAATCCGCCACATTAGATATCTCTGATTTTAACCTGCGTCTGTGGTTGCATAAAAGCAAACGCGGCTAATCTCGCTTGAGGCCTTCAATTTGTTCAGCGTCGTACTTGACGAGTTTCCCACCAAACCACGTTAGCTTTGCAAACTTCTCATCCGCGTCGAACTCGATAAAATCAGGCCACTTCGGGTGCGCGCGATGACTTCGCCGTTTCCAAGGAGCAACTGGCCAGAACCATCTACTAAATACTGCGGCGCTTCGTTCTGGTGGATTTCTACGCTTACTCACGTTCTCAGTCGTCTCTAGCAAGTAGGCGATCATGTGCTCCGCAATATGCAACACGCCGCTGTGAGTAACGTACGCATCAGCCGGCTTGCGCCCAGCCTCCGATTGAGAAGAAATCAAACCAATCCACAAATCTATGTCACCTTCCTCTAGCCCACCTAAAATATGGTGGGCCTCCGTTAGGCGTCCGGTCGCATTCCCCGACAGGCCAATATAGGATTTGTCCTTTCCGTCTTTGCTTATCGCAAGATACAAAAAATCCGTAACGCCGTTCTGCTCACAAACAACCTTTGCGCTGCGTATCGAATTGAACGGGCCGTACCAATCAACGGCAATCATCAACATTGAAGCAGGCATCATCCAAGCCTTTGAGTAGCTCTAACTCCACTGAGGTTACATCGCCCAGCACAACTCTGATATAAAAATACCCGCAAAGGTTGCTTTTTTCTGCTGCGCTGGTTTGAGTTCAGACCGAGCCGGTTTCGCTCCAATTGTAAAATCGGCAAGTGCTAAAGTGATCTAGTCCAACCGCACCTCCCCCATCCCCCTTAAAACAAGCCCTTTTTCGCTCCCTCCCCCACCTATCCCCCGCAAAACCCTTGGGAAAAGCGGGGTTCCGCGGTTGCGCGGCTGCCCTCGTCTCGCCATTGTCCGGGCCAATGAGAGCCGCGACCAGCGAGTCTCCGTCCGCGCGGCAGCTGCATTTATGCTATTGTTCGTGCTGGGGGATTCGCGATTCTCGGGGCTTTTCGGCTAACCTAGAGTACCGTATCCATGAAACTCACGCGCCTGCGCCTGCACGGATTCAAGTCGTTCGTCGAACCGACCGACTTCATGATCGAGCCCGGTCTGACCGGCGTCGTCGGCCCCAATGGCTGCGGCAAGTCCAATCTGGTGGAAGCGCTGCGCTGGGCGATGGGCGAGACCTCGCACAAGTCGCTGCGCGCCGCCGACATGGACGCGGTGATCTTCGCCGGCTCCGGCAACCGCGCCTCCCGCAACCACGCCGAAGTGGTGATGACGATCGACAATACCGATCGCACCGCGCCGGCCATGGTCAATGACGCCGAGATTCTCGAAATCTCCCGCCGCATCGAGCGCGAAGCCGGGTCGCAGTACCGCATCAACGGCCGCGATGTCCGCGCCCGCGACGTGCAGATCCTGTTTGCCGACGCCGCCACCGGCGCGCGTTCGCCCGCCCTCGTCCACCAGGGCAAGATCGGCGAAATCATCCAGGCAAAGCCCGAGCAGCGCCGCCGCGTGCTGGAAGACGCCGCCGGCGTCGCCGGCCTGCATGCGCGCCGCCACGAAGCCGAGCTGCGCCTGAAGGCCGCCGAAACCAATTTGACCCGCGTCGAGGACGTGATCGGCCAGTTGTCGGGCCAGATGGAAGGCCTGAAGAAGCAGGCCCGCCAGGCGATCCGCTACCGCGAAGTCGCCGGCAAGGTGCGCAAGGCCGAAGCCATGCTGTTCCACCTACGCTGGCTGCAGGCGCATCAGGACAATGCCGAAGCGGCAACGCTGCACGACCAGTATGTCCGCGATCTCGCCGAACGTACGCGTGAGCAGGGCGAAGCCGCGCGTATCCAGGCGATCCGCGCCAGTGAATTGCCCGCGCTGCGCGAGGCGGAAGCCGCCGCTGCCGCCGGCCTGCAGCGCCTGACCAATGCCCGCGACATGCTCGACCGCGAGGAAGAGCGCGCCAAGGAGCGCGCCGCCGAGCTCGACCGTCGCCTGACGCAATTCGAGAGCGACGTCGCGCGCGAGATGAAGCAGTCGGAAGACGCCGAATTCGCGCTGCTGCGTCTCGACGAAGAAGACGCGATGCTCAAGGAAGAGATCATGCAGCGCGTCGAGCTGCGTGGCGGCGTCGATGACCGCGTCTCCGAGGCCGAGGCCGTGCTGGCCGCCGCCGAGCGCACCTTCACCGAACTCACCACCGCCCATGCGGACATGACCGCCAAGCGCAACCAGTTGCAGTCCAACGTGCGCAGCCAGGCCGATCGCCTCGCGCGTCTGGGCCAGGAAATCGCCAGCGTCGAGGCCGAGATTGAGGCGCTGACGGCGCAGACGTCAGGCTTCGGCGACCTGGACGAACTCGCCGCCCTGATGGAGACCTCGCAGGAAATCCTGCTGCAGGCCGAAGGCAGCGTGGCCGACAACGAGGCCGCCCATGTCGCGGCACGGCAGACACTGGAAGCCTCGCGCGCGCCGCTCAACGACGCCGACAGGAAGGTGCAGCGGCTCGAGACCGAAGCCCGCACGATTTCGAAGATCCTGAACGGCGAAACCAAGAACCTGTGGCCGCCGATCATCGATGGCGTCAGCGTCACCAAGGGCTATGAAAAGGCGCTCGGCGCCGTGCTCGGCGACGATCTCGACGCGCCGGTCGATCCCTCGGCGCCGATGCGCTGGACCAATGCCGGCGATCACGCCAACGATCCGGCGCTGCCTGCGGGCGTGGAATCGCTGGCCTCGCATGTCAATGCGCCGGCCGAACTCGCACGCCGCCTGAAGCAGATCGGCGTCGTCTCCAAGGATCAGGGCGCAGCCCTCGTCTCGCAGTTGCAGACCGGCCAGCGGCTGGTGTCGCTGGAAGGCGACGTCTGGCGCTGGGACGGTTTCGTGGCCGGTGCCCATGCGCCGACCGGCGCCGCCCGTCGCCTCGCCGAACGTGCACGCCTGACCGATATCGAAGCCGATCTGGAAAACGCCAAGATCGACGCCATCGCCAAGCGTGAAGCGCTGGAAAGTGCCGAACAGGCGCTGAAGGCTGCGGCTTCGGCCGAAGGCGCATCGCGCGATGCGCTGCGCAATGCCCGCCGCGACGTCGACCAGGCCCGCGAGCGCCATGCCAATGCCGAGCGCGAGATCAACCGCCATGCGGCCCGCCGCGCGACGCTGACCGAAGCGCAGTCACGCCTCTCCAACGATCGCATGGAAGCCGAAGCGGCGCATGAGAGCGCGCATGCCGCGCTGGAATATCTGCCGGAAAGCTCCGACGCCGAGGCGCAGCTCGCGACCGTGCGCGGCGAGATCGAAGGCCATCGCCGCGGTGCCGCCCAGGTGCGCGCCGAAGCGCAGGCGCTGGCCCGCGAGGCCGAACTCGCCGACCGCCGCCTGCAGGCGATCATCGCCGAGCGCACCGACTGGGCGAACCGCAAGACCTCCGCCGCGTCGCAGATCGAAACCGTCGCCGCCCGCGTCGCCGAAGTGACCCGCGAACGCGCCGAACTCGAAGACGCCCCGGCGCTCTATCTACAGAAGCGCCGCGCGCTGATCTCGGAAGTCGAGAGCGCCGAACAGGCCCGTCAGCTCGCCGCCAATGCCCTCGCCTCGGCCGAAAACGCCATGCGCGAGACCGACCGCGATGCCCGCGGCTCGCTGGAAGCTTTGTCGGCCGCGCGCGAAGCCTGCGCACGCACCGAAGAGCGGATGGAAAGCGGCAAGCGCCGCTTGGAGGACATCGAGCGCGAAATCCGCGACATGCTGGAAGTCGAGCCGGAAGGCGTCGCGGCGCTGGCCGAAGTCCGCCAGGACGACACGCTGCCGCCGTTGGCCGATATCGAAGCCGATCTGGAAAAACTGCGTCGTGATCGCGAGCGTCTCGGCGCCGTCAACCTGCGCGCCGAAGAAGAGCTCAACGAAGTCGAAGGCACGCATAACGGCCTCGCCACCGAGCGCGACGACCTCGTCGAAGCCATCAAGAAGCTGCGCACCGGCATCCAGAGCCTGAACAAGGAAGCCCGCGAACGGCTGATGACCTCGTTCGACATCGTCAACGGCCACTTCAAGCGCATGTTCGTCGAACTGTTCGGCGGCGGCGAAGCCGAGCTGAAGCTGATCGAGAGCGACGATCCGCTTGAGGCCGGTCTCGAAATCGTCGCCAAGCCGCCCGGCAAGAAGCCGCAGACCCTGTCGCTGCTGTCAGGTGGTGAGCAGGCGCTGACCGCGCTGGCGCTGATCTTCGCGGTGTTCCTGACCAACCCGTCGCCGATCTGCGTGCTGGACGAAGTCGACGCGCCGCTCGACGACCACAACGTGGAGCGCTTCTGCAGCCTGCTGCATGAAATGTGCGCCTCGACCGAAACGCGCTTCATCACCATCACGCACAACCCGATCACCATGGCGCGCATGCACCGCCTGTACGGCGTGACGATGGCTGAGCGCGGCGTGTCGCAGCTGGTCTCGGTGGATCTCGAAAACGCCGTGAAGATCCTCGATCAGGAAGTGGCGTAACTCTTCCTGCCCTCCCCCCGCGCAAAGCGAAGCTTCGCCAGGTGGGGAGGGCAGCGCGCCTCTCCTACGCGTCGATGCGCACCGCGACGCCACGCGCCTTTAACGCCGCGATCAAAGCCGGATCGCTGATGGCGGTTTCCGGGAATGTCAGCTTCTTCAGCGCAGGGAGCTCGAGCAGACGCCCGGGATTGTCGCACACCGACGGCAGATGGAGCGCTTCGAGCTTGCCGAGGCCGACGAGATCCGCCGCATCCAGCCGCTCGATCATCGCGATGCAGGTGAGCTGCCGCAGGTTCTGGCACAGGCCGATCCCGACCGTGCTGGAAATGTCGAACTCCTCGCTCTCGCCGTCCCAGAAATAATAGCAATAGGGATAGATCTCGTTGCCGCCATCGAAGGTGATGGCCTCGACCTTCGCCAGGTCCGCCTCGGTCAGGGGATAGCGCACCAGATAATCGTGGGCCTCGCTGATCAGATCGTAACCGTCCTCCTCGAGATCGACCGCGCGTTTCAGCACGAACGCGGCAAGATCCTCGGGCGCGGCCAGATCGAGCGCGCCGCTCTCCAGCAATGACGACATGACGGCGAGTTTGAAGTTCGGATCGCCGAAGGGAGCGCCGGGCGCACCGGCAGCCACCGGATACGCCATCGGCTGCTTGTCCGGATAGACGGCCGCCGGATTGCGCAACGAGATCGCGTAAAGCTCCTGCCAGCGAAACTCCAGCGCAAGCTTCGTCGCATGCGAGACGTCGGCGACGAAATGCATGGAATCGTAGACCGGCGCGCGGTGCGACAGCGCGAGCTGCGGCAGCGCCGCCAGCGCGTCCGCAACCGGCATACCGATCCGCAGACCGAGAACACCCAGCGTGGCGGGGAACGGGTCGCGATAACGAATAGCGCCGATCCGTCCCGCTGTATCGATTTGCGCTTCAAAGCCGTGCTGCTTCGACAAAGCGGTGACGCGGCCCTGCTGATGCGGCGCAGGTTCGCACCAGCGCGCACCAAGCGCGCGGCTGAGATCTTCGCGCGCGTCACCGGGCAGAAGCGCCGCAAGTGCGGTGAAATTGACCGGGTGATCCATCGTCGATATTCCTGTCTTGGCGTCACCGACGCCATCTGGTGAGAAGGCCTGTTGGTGTCGCAGCCGCGGCCCCGGGTTCAATACGAAGGTCGCGGCGCGCCGCGACGGAATGACGGATCACCGATGTCGAGCGATCTCCCCGCCGAACTTACCGCGGCCCTCAACGCCCGCCTGCACGGCTTCTCGCGCAACGACGCGGCTGCGCGCTCCGATGCAATCTCGCAGACCTATCGCTCTGGCGGCGGCTCGACGACCATCCGGAACGAGAGCGACGCACTGGCCTATGCGCTCGCCCGCATGCCCGCGACCTATGCGGCGGTCATCGCCAGCCTCAATGCGCTGCAGGAGACACGACCGGACTTCGCACCGGCCACGCTACTCGATTGTGGCGCCGGGCCGGGAACGGCGACATGGGCCTGCGCCGAAGCCTTCGCGTCGCTCGCTGCGTTCACGCTGCTCGATGCCAATCCCGCTCTGCGCGCTCTTGCGCTCGGTCTGGCGCAGGACAGCCACCGCATCCCCGCGATGAACTACACGCTCGGCGACGCTGCCGCGACAATCGCCAATGCCCCATCCGCCGATCTCGTCATTGCGAGCTATGTCATCAATGAGCTCAACGACGCCGCGCGGACGAAACTCGTCGCGGCGATGTGGGCGAAGACCAATGATACATTGCTCATTGTCGAGCCTGGCACGCCGGCGGGATATCAACGCATCCTCGATGCACGTGCGCAGCTCATCAAGAACGGCGCGCATGTGATCGCGCCCTGCCCGCATGACGATGCATGTCCGCTGACAAAGCCCGATTGGTGCCACTTCAGCCAGCGGCTGCAGCGCTCCCGTGTGCATAAACAACTCAAATCCGCAGAACTTCCCTATGAGGACGAGAAATTTATTTATGTCGCGCTGTCGCGTGCGCCTGTTGCGCAGCGGCCGTCGCGCGTGCTTGCGCAACCGGTGACGACAAAGATCGAAATCACGGCAAAACTCTGCACAAATGCAGGCGTGATCGCCGCGAGCGCACCGCGCCGCGACAAGGCGAAGTATGCAAAGTTCCGCAAGCTCGACTGGGGCGATGCGGTTTTCGATGCACCGACATCATCCATGGAATAATTCTCTACAGCTGGCGTTTGTTCTCCTGACGCGACTGCGTCGCCCAATCATCAGGAGTAACGCTGCAATGACCAAATCATTCGCCGCCCTCGCGGCTCTGACTCTCATGCTCGCCTCAAGCGCCGCCTCGGCGCAGATGCTGAAGACCGCCGACACCGCCAAGGGCAAGACCTTCGTCGATGCCAAGGGCATGACGCTCTACACCTTCGACAAGGACGCCGGCGGCAAGTCGATGTGCAACGGCCCCTGCGCCGAAAACTGGCCGCCGCTGTTCGCGGTGGACGATGCCAAGCCAAGCGCCGACATGACCATCGTCGTGCGCGACGACGGCAAGAAGATGTGGGCCTATAAAGGCAAGCCGCTCTACACTTTCAAGAAGGACACCGCCGCCGGCGACACTAATGGCGACGGCTTCCTGAACGGCGCCTGGCATATGGCGAAGCCGTAAGCGGCTTCTTGTTTCCCCTCTCCCCCGAACGGAGCGTAGCGACGTTTGGCGGGAGAGGGTGGATCGAACACGCGAAGCGGGTTCGAGACGGGAGAGGGGGCGCCACAAGCAAGGCCCTCTCCCGCCTTCGCTCCGCGAAGGCACCCTCTCCCGCGGCGCGCAGCTTCGCTGCGCTGGGGGAGAGGGGAAAAAAGATCAGAACGAATGCCGGATGCGGCCCATCACCTGATGCGCGACGGCATCGTTGCTGCCGACGATCGCATCATAGTTCACCGACAGCACCGTGAGCGGTGCCAGCTTGCCCGACACGCCGGCACCGATCACGCCGCGATCGCGCAGCGCGCTGCCGGTCGCAGTGATGAACGAACCCGGCAGCGTGGTGTCGGCGAAGCTCGCAGTGATGCCGCGCACGCCGTCGCTGAATTCATGCAGCCAGGCCAGCCGCAATTCCGGCGTCAGCACGCCGCCATTCAGCGCGTAGTCATAGGCGAAGCGGGCGCCGACGCTGGAGCGCAGCGATTCCGAACTGTCCGAGCCAACCACGAGGGCCGCCGCACCACCGCGTTCGGCGAAGCCATCGGTCATCACCCGCGTATATTGCAGGCCGATCTCCGGCGTGACGACCCAGCCGCTGACGCGCAGATCGGTGCCGACCGTGCCGCGGATCGCATAGTGATCACCGCTGAAGGCCGCGGTGTTCGTCGTGCCGACTGCCACGCGCGTGGTGTCATAATCGCTGAAGCCATAGAGGCCCATGGCGGTCGCGAACCAGCCGGGCGCCTGATAGGTGCCGTAGCCGCCGATGGTGCCGGTCGAGATCTTGGTGTGGCTGCCAACATTATCGATATCGCCGCGGGTCAGCGCGTAGCCACCGAACACGCCGGCGACGATGCTGTCCGTGATGTGCCGGTCGTAGCCGGCGAGCACGTTGACCGTGTTCGACTTGAAGCTTGGCGCGTCAGTGCGTGCGCCTTCGCGGGCGAAGCTGGCGCCCGACGTGATGAACAGGCCCTCTTCCGCGGCGAGAGCCACCGGACGCAGACCGGGCAGAGCCTTGGTCACCGGCGCATAGGCCATCGCATCGGCGGCATTAGCGCCCCAGCCGGCATCGGCCAGCGCAGAACTTGCGCTACCAGGGAATCCCGTCACCGCGGCCAGCGCACGATCCGCACCGAAATTCTTGTCGAACATGCCGCCGTCGAACATCGCCAGCGCATTACCGACGCCGGACATGTCGGTGCCGAGGCCGCCGAGGCGGTTCTGCGTCAGGTGTTGGCCGACCAGCGAGGTCGTCTGGAACGCGTCATTCATGGTCATGCGGCCGAGGCCCTGATAGGCCGCGGGCGTGAGCTGCGCCAGCGCCGCGCCGACATCTGCCGAGCTGGCAACGCTGTCGAGCAGATTGACCACCGCACTGCTGGTGGCGGTGGCCGGCAGATTGTCGAACAGCGAGGCGACGCCCAGCGAGCCCGCGCTGGCAAAGGAGGCGAACGAAGACGACGTTCCGGTGATCACCTCGAATGACGTATAGAGCGTACCGCCGATATTCACGGTCTGACCGGCCTGCAGTGCGGCGCGCTTGGCGTCGGTGAGGCCCGCCTTGTTGTAGTTCAGCGTATCGGTGCCGACGCCGCCATCGACGAGACCGACGATGCGCGAGCCCTTCATGATGTTGACGGTGTCGTTGCCGCCTTCCATGTTCACGGCGCGGCCGTTATTGCCGATAATGGTGCCGTAATTGGTCAACAGGTCGTTGCCTTCGCCCATCTGGATGGCGGAGCCATCGCCGCGAATGAAGCGGGCGGAGCCGGCAGCATAGGTCACGCCGTTCAGTGTACCGTTGGCAGGATCGGGCGTACCGGTATCGGTCAGAACCGTAGCGTTCGGGTTCGGGATTGCGCCGTTGCCGATGATCGTTCCATAGTTCGTAATCGTATCGTTGTCCGCTGCGGTGCCAAGCTTGTTCTCCATGCGGATCGCATAGCTCTTCTGGCCAACGATGGTTCCGTAGTTGGTCAACGTGGTTGCGGCGAGGCCGCTGCGGTTGAGATTGCCGTCGTTATTCACGACGATGCCAGCATCGGCACCGGAGATCGTTCCATAGTTGAGAATCGTTCCGCCACCGATGGAGAGACCTTCGCTCGCGTTGGCAAGGCCATTTTTGTAACCGGCAGCGCCCGTCCCCTCGATAATCCCATAATTAGTTACGCTAGCAATGTTATCGACATCGACGCCATCGCCGTCACCAACGCCGCTGCCATCATAAGCGCCGGTGATGCGGCCATAGTTCACTACGGTGCCCGCGCCGTCGGATCCCACGCCGGATCCGTTGCGGCCGATGATTGTCGCTCCGACCTCATTGGTAACTTTCACATCGACATCGGTGGTGATGCCGTGGCGTAGGCCGGAGATAATGCCACCGGTCTTGTTGATTACAGTGCCGGAATGACCCTGCCAGTCGATGCCGTCATTGCTGGCACCGACTACTCCTTCCGAATAGATCAAACCGTAGTTTGTCACCACCGCGCCCTGCCCGGGACGGATCGCGTCATTGGCTGTGCTCTTGATCACGCCGGTCGCAAAGTTGACGATGTTCACCGTCGCCGTCGTCGAGGAGATGGCATCAAAATCGAGCGCCTGACCGCCGTTCGAGAGGATCGTGCCGTAGTTATAGACGTTGACCGTGCCGCTTCCGATATCATTGCCGATCTGGAAAGCGTCGTTGCCAATGCCCGTGATCGTACCACCCGCACGATTCCACAGAGTCAGATTGCGCGGCGTTCCGGAGCCAGATGTGCCGATAGCGCGCGTGGTACCAGTGATCGTGCCAGAATTATCGATGGTCACGCCGGGTGCGGGTGAAGGAAGCGGGCCGGTCACACCCCATGTAATTGCGGTTGCTCCGGTCAGCAGGCCACCGGCCTCCACGGTTCCAGTTTCCGTACCGTTTAGCGTTTTGGACGCGTCGCTCGCACCGTTTGCCACCGTGAACGATGCCGCCTCCGCCGTCATCGGCGCGAACAGCGCCGCCACAACCACGCCCATCGCAAGCCGGCTCGCGCCGTTACGCCATTCCAACATCACAGTTCATTCCCCAGCCCAAAGGTTAGGGTTTCATTAGGTTTTGCGCATGACAGCTGGATGACGGATAGCGCACCGGCGCTAACCCGCAGGCGATCTGCTGATGTCTCCTGTCGACTGATGCAGCACCGCAACGGTGCAGACCGACAACATCTCCTTCCAAAGTTGTAGCAGAGGGGTACACATGACAGGGCGCGATGGGGGAGCGTCTTTGAACGTATTCCACCCTCGCGGCGACCAATCCCTGCCGCGACATGCCTGCGGCCCCTGCTCTGTGGCCGCGTGATCGGCTAGGCTTTGGGTTTGATGGTTTCTTTTGGGGGTTCTTACATGTCGACCGGCTGGATCGTTCTTGGCGTCATCGTTGTCCTGATTGTCCTGGCATTTGCTGCCTACAACCGACTGGTGGCGCTGAGCCAGCGGGTCAACCAGTCCTTTGCCGATATCGACGTGCAGCTCAAGCAGCGCCACGACCTGATCCCGAACCTGATCGAGACCGTGAAGGGCTATGCGGCGCATGAGCGCGGCACCCTCGACGACGTCATCAAGGCGCGCAATTCGGCGATGAATGCACAGGGCCCGGCGCAGGTCGGCGCCGCGGAAAACCAGCTCTCCGGCGCGCTCGGCCGGCTGATCGCGCTGTCCGAGGCCTATCCCGACCTCAAGGCCAATGCGAATTTCCAGCAGTTGCAGACCGAGCTCTCGGACATCGAGAACAAGATCGCGGCGTCGCGCCGGTTCTTCAACAATGCCGTCTCCGAATACAACACCGGCATCCAGCAGATGCCTGCGGCCCTGTTCGCCGGCACCTTCGGCTTCCATCCGAAGGTGTTCTTCGATCTCGGCGAGACCCGTAAGGAGGTCGAAGCCGTGCCGCAGGTCAAGTTCTGATCGCGGCCTGAACCGAGCAGCGCATCATGGCCGCCTATGGTCTCTATACGCATATCGCCTCGAACAAGACGCGTTCGATGCTGCTGCTCGCAGGATTGTTCCTGCTGATCTATGTGATGGTGTTCGCCGGCGCCCTGATCGGCGAGGTGGCCGTTAACAGCAACGGCTCGGTTGCGTATTACATCAACGCTGCAACACGCGACCTGATCAAGGCGTTGCCCTTCGCCACCATCGGCGCAGTGCTGTGGATCGTCATCGCCTATTTCGGTCATCAGAAGATGATCGACAGCATCACCGGCAGTGCAAGCGTGACGCGGCAGGAGCAGCCGCGACTCTATAATCTCCTTGAAAACCTCTGCATCTCGCGCGGCATACCGATGCCGAAGCTGAAGGTGATGGACTCTGATGCGCTGAACGCCTTCGCCACCGGCCTGAACCCCAGGCAATATTCCGTCACGGTCACGACGGGCCTCCTGCGCGCGCTCAACGATGACGAGATGGAAGCAGTGCTCGGCCACGAGCTGACGCATATCCGCAATGGCGACGTGCAGCTGATGGTAGTCGCCGTCATCATCGCCGGCGTGGTCGGCTTTGCGGCTGAACTGTTCTTCCGGATATTCATCAATTCCGGTTTCCGCTTCGGCGGCAGCCGATCGTCGCGATCGTCTTCCTCGTCTGACAGCAACAGCAAGGGCTCCGGCGGCGGTGCGGTGTTCGTGATCATCATCGCCGTGGCGCTGATCGCGTTGGCCTGGGCGCTGTCGCTGGTGGTGCGCTTCGCGCTGTCGCGCTCGCGCGAATTACTGGCCGATGCGGGGTCGGTGGAGCTGACCAAGAATCCCGACGCCATGATCTCGGCGCTGCGCAAGATCGAGAATCGCGGCGAACTGCCTGGCGCGACTTCGGCCGTCATGGAGATGTGCATCGACAATCCCCGCGAGGGTTTTGCCGACTTGTTCGCGACACATCCATCGGTGGATTCGCGGGTGGCTGCATTGGTGAAATTCGCCGGAGGACACGATCCCGGCCGGATGGCACTGCCGTCCGATACGGATGCGCCCGGAGAGGCCGACGACACGCCGCCGCTGCCGCCGCGCTCCGGCCCATGGAGCAACGGCAAATCGCCTACAGGCAGCGCGCAGGAGCCGCTACAGGGCCCTTGGGGTCGCCACGCCTAGTTGCTTAGTTGGTGGATTTGCGCAGTTCGAGCGCTTCAGTCTTTTCCGGCTCCGGCGTCTTGGCAATTTCCTTGGCCGGCTCGGACTTGATCGATCCGACGGCGTCGATCTTGCTGCTCTCGACGCGCGGGGTCGAGACGCGGGTCACGGTGTTGTCGGCGCCAGCGGAAGCATCGGCCGAACGGGTGGTGGACGGCGCGCGCAGCGAGCGCGGGGCCGACAGCGAGCGGGCCATCAGCATCTGGCCGCGGCCGCCCTGGTGGCGGAAATCGCAATACGCGAAGCCCATGCCGGAAACCGAGCCACGGAAGCTGCGCTCGTCATTCTTGTTGAGATTGAAACACGGTTCGAACGGGATGCCCTTGATCGAGGCGCAAATGGCCTCGCCGCGGACCTGCAGCGTGTTGCCCGGGAGGCGCATGTTGCGCGCCGGACCGGAGCCCGAGAACTGCACGGCGCCCGCCGCACCGCCATCGTCGAACACGCGGCCTGCGCCGCGGGTGCCGTCGAAACAGGTGAAGGCAAAGACCTTGCCGGCAACAAACTTGCGGGCCTCTTCGGCCGTCATCGACCCAGCCAGCGCGGGGGTCGCCACCGTGGCGGCAAGCACCGCTCCCAACACATAACGCGCAACCATAGGATACTCCGAACAACCGAGCGCGGATGACCGCCTGATGTCTTTACCCGCTGCTTACCATACCAACCGTGGCAACAATGGAGCAGGTTGGTTGGTAAAGTCTGAACGTCGTTAGCCGATCTTTACCACGATTCGCCCGCGGACCTGACCGGCCAGCACCTTGGCGCCGGCCTCGATCACCTGGTCCAGCGGAATTTCCTGAGTGATTTCAGCGAGTTTTGTGTGATCCAGATCCGTCGCCAACCGCGCCCAGGCCTGCTGTCGCAGCTCGATCGGGCACATGACAGAATCGATGCCGAGAAGACACACGCCGCGTAAAATGAACGGTGCAACCGAAGATGGCAGGTCCATGCCGGCTGCGAGACCGCAGGCGGCGATAGCGCCGCGATACTTGGTCATCGACAGGAGATTCGCCAGGGTGGTCGAACCGACGCTGTCGATGCCGCCCGCCCAGCGCTCCTTTGCCAGCGGCTTGGCCGGGCCCGACAGCTCGTTGCGGTCGATGATCTCGCTGGCGCCGAGGCCCTTGAGATAACCCTCCTCCGAGGTCCGGCCAGTCGAGGCGATGACCTGGTAGCCGAGCTTCGACAGCACGGCGATGGCCACGGAGCCGACGCCGCCGGCAGCCCCCGTGACGACGATCGGCCCATCGGCCGGCTTCAGCCCGTGCTTCTCCAGCGCCAGCACGCTGAGCATTGCCGTGTAGCCGGCCGTGCCGACCGCCATGGCGTCGCGGGTGGTCATGCCGTCCGGCAGCCGAACCAGCCAGTCGCCCTTCACGCGGGTCTTTTCGGCATATGCGCCAAGATGGGTTTCGCCCATGCCCCAGCCATTGCCGATCACCTTGTCGCCGGGCTTCCAGTTCGGATTTTCTGAGGCTTCCACCGTGCCTGCGAAATCGATGCCGGCGATCATCGGAAAGCGGCGCACCACCGGCGCCTTGCCGGTGACGGCGAGGCCGTCCTTGTAATTCACCGTGGACCATTCGACCCGCACGGTGACGTCGCCGTCCATCAATTCGGATTCGTCGAACTGCGTCAGCGCAACCGTGGTGCCTTTGTCAGCCTTGTCGATGCGGACAGCCTTGAACGTTCCCAACACGCCACTCCCGAGTTTTTGCTTGTGATTTCCGTTGCCGAATTATGCCGCGCCGTTGCGGGAAACGCCACCCGCGCCAGCCGGGCAGGAGCTCTGCAGCGCTGCCCGGCCATGGCGGCATAACGCGGTGTTGCGGCGATCAGGCGGCCAGTTGCCGGGTCGCCGCAATATTGGCGATGGTCGCCGCACAGGCCGTCGCTGCCTCGGTGCCCTTCACAACGAAATGCTCGCGGAAGAATCTGACGTGCTCGGCGTGCTCGTGGAAATGCTGCGGCGTCAGCACCGCAGATATCACCGGCACCTCGCTGTCGAGCTGCACCCGCATCAACCCGTTGATGACGGCGTCAGAGACGAATTCATGGCGATAGATGCCACCGTCCACGATGAGCCCGGTGGCGACGATCGCGACATAGCGCCCGGTGCGCGCCAGCAATTTGGCCTGCAACGGAATTTCGAAGGCGCCGGGGACTTCGAAGATATCGATCTGGCTGTCGGGCACGCCTTGCCGCGCAAGTTCGGCTGTGAAGCCGACACGGCATTGATCGACGATATCTTTGTGCCAGCACGACTGGATGAAGGCGATCCGCCCGGTCGATGGTGCAAGATTTACGGAAGTGGAAGTTTTGAAGTTCATCACAGGCTGATTCATGGATGCTCTCGCGGTTTGAGACCAGAATCAGGACGTACGGTCACACGCCGAGCATCCGCCGAAGCGGAGTCCGTGCGCATACCCGTTCTCTTTCATCCGGACTATGACCGTCGGCTCCGGCATCGCACCGGATCTGCTGACCCTGACGGTGTAACCCGTCAGGCGCTCGCGGGCTCCCGAGCTTGCGCCCGATTACCGCCGGTGGGGATTTTCACCCCGCCCTGAGAACGAAGGCCGCCCCGATTGGGACGGCCAAGATCAATTTTTATCGCTGGAGATCAGCGAGTCAACAACAGGCTCATGCCGGCTGTGCAATCGGACGCTTCACCGGCTCTTCCACGATCGGCAGATTGATCAGCGCCGACAACACGCCAAACAGCACCGACAGCCACCACACCGGCGTGTAGGAGCCGAACTTGTCGAACACGACGCCGCCCAGCCAGGCGCCAAGGAAGCCACCGACCTGATGGCTGAAGAAAGCAAAGCCGTACAGCGTGGCCAGCCAGCGCGTGCCGAACATCAGCGACACCAGACTCGATGTCGGTGGCACGGTGGAGAGCCAGGCAAGCCCGCTGATGGCGCCGAAAACGAGCGCCGAGGTGGTCGTCAGCGGCAGCATGATGAAGGCCACCGTCGCCAGCGCGCGGGTGAAATAGATGAAGGAGAGGATGTAGCGCTTCGGCAGTTTGCCCTGCACATAGCCGACCGTCAGCGAGCCGATGATGTTGAACAGGCCGATGATGGCAATCACCCAGCCGCCCACAGCCGCCGGCAAGCCGCGATCGACCAGATAGGCCGGCAGATGCATGGTGATGAAAGCGAGCTGGAAGCCGCAGGTGAAGAAGCCGAGCACCAGCAGCACATAGGAGCGATGGCCGAAGGCTTCCGTGAGTGCGCTCTTGAACGACTGCTTCTGCGCCACCGGCGCGTCGGCGGACGCAGCACTCGCGGTTGGAGTCGCCAACGCGAGCGACAACGGGATCACCAGCAACATCAGCACCGCAAACACGGTGAGCGTCGCCTGCCAGCCGGTGTTGTCGATCATCGCCACTGTGAAAGGCGCGAAAATGAACTGGCCGAACGAGCCTGCGGCGGTGCCGGCGCCGAGCGCGATGCCGCGCCATTCCGGCGGCACCAGTTTGCCGAAGGCAGACAGCACCAGATTGAACGAGCAACCCGACAGGCCAAAACCGATCAGCAGTCCAGCGCTGATATTCAGCTCGAGCGGTGTCGAGGAATAGCGCATCATCAGCAAGCCAGCCGCATAGAGGAAGGCGCCGACGCAGATCACGCGCACGCTGCCGAACTTGTCGGCAACGGCGCCGGCGAAAGGCTGGCCGATGCCCCAGAGCAGGTTTTGCACGGCGAAGGCGAGCGCGAAAACGTCACGGCCCCAGCCGAACTCCTGGCTGAAGGGCTGCATGAAGAAGCCGACGCTGGAGCGCGGCCCGAAGGTCAGCATGCCGATCAGCGATCCGCAGATGATGATCACCAGCGGCGTACGCCAGCCAAAACCAGATGCCGGGCGCGTCGCGCCGTCAATTGCCGCCATGTCGTTTCCCCGGATCAAATTCGGATTGAAAATTCAGCCGGCCCAAGAGCGCAGGCCCAGTCCGGATTGGACGGGAGATTAATGCATTCGCATGGAAATCCCAATGGCGTTGATGGGGATTTCGGGGGATGCATTGCTGGGATGCAGGGCCGCGCAGACGTCATCCCGGCCCAGGGTCGGGATGACATTTGCGGAATCCGGAATGGAAAGAGCGATGCCGGGCATGGCATCGCTCTTGGCAGGCTCGGAGGTAAAGTCGTGGCTGCTACGGCTTGATTTCGGAGAGCTTGGCGGAGATTTCCGCCGTCTGCGCCGCCGTGCCCCAGCTTGGCGCTTCGCTGCCGTCGCCCCAGTTACGTGGGCGATAGAAGGAATGCACGCCGGTCTTGTACATCTTCTTCATCTCGCGGACCCAAGACGGGTGCACCCAATAGGCATGATAATGCGTGGACTTCGCGACTTCCGGCAGCCAGATCCGACCATCCAGTGTCGCCTTCGCTATCTTGCGGGCGCGTTCCCACATGTCGGGCTCTTTCACGACATCCGGAATGCCGTCGCAGGCGAAGGTGAACTGGCAGGCCAGGCGGCGATGCTTGTTCTGATAGACGACGCCGCAGACGGTTGTCGGATAGAAGCCGGAGAACACGCGGTTCATCACCACCTGCGCCACCGCCATCTGGCCGCGCACCGCCTCGCCGCGGGCCTCGAAATAGATGGCTTCCGTCAGACATTTTTCCTGCTTGCCGCGGGTCTGCTCGGTGAGGCCCATACGTTCGGCCGGCGTCTTCGCACGCTGATTGGCGCTGTTGACCTCGCCCTTGCCGGCAACGCTTTCGCCGCCGTCGGTCGGGTTGATCACCGCATTCGGCACCACCGCCGTAGCCTTCATGTCCGGGTCGAGGCTTGAGCCCGGCATGGCAATGCCCGGCACGGCTGTGCCTGGCACAGCTGTGCCTGGCATTACAATGGTCGGCTCTTCGCCGGGTTGCCAGCGCTCCATGGTCTCGACCGATGCGCCGAGCGACGAGCTACCGAAAAACAGGCTCGCGGTCTTCACCGAGAAGCCGTCCTTGGCCGGCGCCGGCTCAACGGGGATCACCGCTGCATCGGTCTTGGCGTCCTCGGTGGGCTGCACGGACTGCGATGCGTCGTATTGAGCAAGCGGCGGGGCACGCAGCGCTTCATCGAGTTCTGGATCGAGCGGGGCATGCTGCGCGGATGGCAGCGCATCGACGGTCTTCGCGCCCATCACCGATCTGTTGTCGTCGAAAGAGTCCTGTCTGGCCGGCTCATCGGGCGCCACGGTCTCCGGCGCGCGGATGGCGAGGCGATCGCCCTTCAGCGATCGATCCACCTTGGGGAAATCGGCGGCCTCATAGCGGCGCGGCTGTTGCGCCAGCGGATTGCGGGTCAGTGCACCGGTGATGTCAGTCAGCGCTCCGCTGGCGGCGATGCCGGAATTGTCGAGGCTGGCGAGCTGCAAGGTCGGATTGCGCGAGGCCGTGCCCATTGGGCGACCGAACGAGAATGTCGCAACCTGGATGGAGGAGACGGCGGGCGCGAACACGCGCTTCTGCCAGCGTTCGGTCACGCCCGGCTGGCGAGCCAGCAGCGAGGCGATGTCCTGATAGCCAGATTCTGTCGGGGCCAATGCGAAAACGCAGAGACCGAAGCCGAAGAACGCGCCACGCGCGCCCTTCGGCCGGTTACGCAGTACTAACATCGATACGCTCACGCAACGCTTACACCAGCATCGCCCTGCACGGCACTAATCTGCACATCCGTACATTTCGATCTATTTCGTTAGTACGGAATCAAAGTTGCCGCGGAGTTAATCGGCGATGCAACGACGCCACACGCAAGCTGTACGAACGCAGCGCAAAATCATTCGAAAGCCTTGGTAAACCGCGGCTCCACAAAAGTAGTAAACATCGCGTTGACAAAGATGATGAAGAGAAATTTGCACGCGCGTGAAAATGTTTGCGAGTTCCATTCCGACGCACGAACAAACACGGCATGAGGCACGCAATAAAAATGGCCGGGGGAACTCCCCGGCCATTTTTCAGATCATGAAATCAGCGAAGCACTTACGCCTGGCTGGAAATTTCCTTGCCGAGCGCAGCCTGTGCGGCAGCGAGACGCGCGATCGGCACGCGATAGGGCGAGCACGACACGTAGTCGAGGCCGATCTCATGGCAGAAGGCTACCGATGCCGGATCACCGCCGTGCTCACCGCAGATACCAACCTTGATATCAGGGCGAGTCTTGCGGCCACGCGCGACGCCAATCTTCACGAGTTCGCCGACGCCGCTGCGGTCGACCGTGATGAACGGATCGACGGGCAGAATGCCCTTGGCGATATAAGTACCGAGGAAGCTCGCGGCGTCGTCACGGCTGATGCCGAAGGTCGTCTGCGTGAGATCGTTGGTACCGAACGAGAAGAACTCGGCGGTCTCGGCAATCTCGCCAGCCAGCAGACAGGCACGCGGCAGTTCGATCATGGTACCGACCGAATAGTTCAGCTTGCCGCCGGTCTCCTTCATCACCGACACCGCAGTGGCATCGATGCGCGCCTTGATGAGATCGAACTCCATCTTGGTGACGATCAGCGGCACCATGACTTCGAGGCCGACCTGTTCGCCAGTGCGCTTGCCCGCTTCGATCGCGGCTTCGAACAGCGCGCGCGCCTGCATCTCGGCGATTTCCGGATAGGCGATCGCGATGCGTACGCCGCGGAAGCCGAGCATCGGATTAAACTCGGCGAGATCACGCGCACGGTCCGCAAGCTTGCGCGGATCGGTGCCCATGACACGCGCCACTTCCTCGACTTCGCCCTGGGTGTGCGGCAGGAATTCGTGCAGCGGCGGATCGAGCAGACGGATGGTAACCGGCAGGCCCTTCATGATTTCGAACAGTTCGACGAAGTCGGCACGCTGCATCGGCAACAGCTTGGCAAGCGCGGCGCGGCGGGCCTGCTCGTCTTCGGCGAGGATCATCTCGCGCACGGTGCGGATGCGGGTCTCTTCGAAGAACATGTGCTCGGTGCGGCACAGGCCGATGCCTTCCGCGCCGTACTTGATGGCGGTGCGGGCATCTTCCGGCGTGTCGCCATTGACGCGGACCTTGAGCTTGCGGACCTTGTCGGCCCAGCCCATCAGCGTTGCGAACTCGCCCGACAATTCCGGCTCGATCATCGGCATGCGGCCAGACAGCACATGGCCAACCGAACCGTCGAT
This sequence comes from Tardiphaga sp. 862_B3_N4_1, assembly GCF_051811085.1. Taxonomy (NCBI): domain Bacteria; kingdom Pseudomonadati; phylum Pseudomonadota; class Alphaproteobacteria; order Hyphomicrobiales; family Nitrobacteraceae; genus Tardiphaga; species Tardiphaga sp. 862_B3_N4_1. The sequence goes on along the minus strand of NZ_JBPWQB010000002.1, from coordinate 2,566,634 downwards.
GGTGATGACGTCGCCAGCCTTGAACACACGACCGCCGATCGACATGGTGCCGCGGCCGTAGTCGACGCGGACGGTGCCGCAGCCGGAGACGCAGGGCTTGCCCATGCCGCGCGCGACCACCGCCGCATGCGAGGTCATGCCGCCGCGGGTGGTAAGAATGCCTTCGGCAGCGTGCATGCCGTGAATGTCTTCCGGCGAGGTTTCGACGCGAACAAGAATAACCTTCTTTCCGTCGGCCTGCAGCTTGGCGGCTTCGTCCGACGAGAACACGATCTCGCCCGATGCGGCGCCTGGCGATGCCGGAAGGCCGGTGGCGATGACGTCGCGATTGGCTGATGGATCGATGGTCGGATGCAGGAGCTGATCCAGCGACGCCGGATCGATGCGCGACACGGCGTCCTTCTGCGAAATCACGCCTTCATTGGCGAGTTCGACCGCGATGCGGATCGACGCCTTGGCAGTACGCTTGCCATTGCGGGTCTGCAGCATCCAGAGCCGGCCCTGCTCGACCGTGAACTCCATGTCCTGCATGTCGCGGTAATGCTTCTCGAGCTGGGTGTAGATGCGCGTCAATTCCTTGAACGCCTCCGGCATCGCCGCTTCCATCGACGCCTTGTCCGAACCGCTCTCGATCCGCGCGTCTTCGGTGATGTCCTGCGGCGTGCGGATGCCCGCCACCACGTCTTCACCCTGCGCGTTGATCAGGAATTCGCCATACAGCTTGCTCTCGCCGGTCGACGGGTTGCGCGTGAACGCAACGCCGGTGGCCGAGGTCTCGCCCATATTGCCGAACACCATGGCCTGCACGCTGACGGCGGTGCCCCACGACTCCGGGATATCGTGCAGGCGGCGATAGGTCACCGCGCGGGTATTCATCCAGGATGAGAACACGGCGCCGACGGCGCCCCAGAGCTGCTCGTGCGGATCCTGCGGGAAGTCCTTCCCCGTTTCGCGCGCGACGGCTTCCTTGTACTGGCCGACAAGCTTGACCCAGTCGTCACCATCGAGATCGGTGTCGAGTGTGTAGCCCTTGTTGTCCTTGTAGGTGTCGAGAATGTCCTCGAAGTGATGATGCTCGAAGCCGAGGACCACGTCGGAATACATGGTGATGAAGCGGCGATAGCTGTCATAGGCAAAGCGCTTGTCGCCCGACAGTTCGGCCAGCGCTTCCACCGTGGTGTCGTTGAGACCGAGATTGAGGACCGTATCCATCATGCCCGGCATCGAGGCGCGGGCGCCGGAGCGCACCGAAACCAGCAGCGGATTTTTCTCGTCGCCGAAGCCCTTGCCGGTGATCTTGCCGACGGCCTCGAGCGCCTTCTCCACCTGCGACTGCAATTCCTTCGGATAGGATTTGCCGTTCGCGTAGAAATAGGTGCAGACCGAGGTCGGAATGGTGAAGCCGGGAGGCACCGGCAGGCCAAGATTGGCCATTTCGGCGAGGTTCGCGCCCTTGCCGCCGAGCAGGTCGCGCAGGCCAGCCTTGCCCTCGGCCTTGCCGCCGCCGAACGAATAAACCCACTTGCCAGCCTTGATGACGTCAGTCACCGGCTTGCTGGTGGCCTTCTTGACGGCCTTGGTCGCCGAAGTCTTGGCTGTAGAAGATTTGGCTACAACCGCCTTCTTGGATGCGGGAGCCTTTGCAACGGGCTTCGGAGCAACCTTTGCTTTCACAGCCGTTTTGGCCTTCGCCGCGGATTTTGCTGCAGGTTTTGCAGCTGGCTTCTTAAGCGCCTTGCGGGCCACCGAAGCTACTTTGGGCGCAGCCTTGGACAGCTTTGACTTCGCAGGGGCTTTCTTGGACTTCGAGGCGGTTTTGGCCATGGTTCTCAATCAATCCGCGAGAGGAAACGACAGGGAAATGTGCCGCGTTACACCACGTTTCAGGGACGTGGCGCAAGCAGCCCGGAGGTACCGCTGTAGGTAACGGCCGTGTCGAAATTTAGCCGATCTTCAACATCCTGAAGACGCCGAGTCCGGCCAGTCCGACGAAGATCAGATAGATCGCCACCACCAGATTGAGAAACCGCGGCATGATCAAAATCAGAACGCCAGCGATGAGCGCGACGATCGGCTGGATGTGAGCTGCCGTGATGACCATGGGGTGTCTCCGTGAGGGAATCGATTCGGGTGCGATGCGCCGCGGGGATTTAGCAGCATAAAGACGCCCTGCCCATCAATGGGTTCCCGCATACCTGCATGCAGTGCATCAAAAACCAGCAATTGCGCGTGGAAAATTCCGGAACGATCGCTGGCGGCATGCATTGGCCGACGGTGAATAAACCAAACCAGGCTGGATGGCACAGACCGGCGCGGCAAGCCGGACATCGTTCACGAAGGAGACGATCATGCGAAACAAACTTATTGCAGCAGCGGCCCTTGTCGGCGCGCTCAGCACTCCGCTGGCCGTGCAGGCTCAGGGCGTCACCGTCGGTGTATCGGGCGGCGATCGCGTCATCGTCGACAACAACGATCCCGATGGCATCACCGTGCAGGAGCGTCCGGCATTCCGTGAGTATGTGGTGCGCGAACGCGTGCCGACCTTTACCGTGCCCGATCGCATCGTCGTCGGCACCACGCTGCCGGAAGCCGGCGTGACCTATTACGACGTGCCGCAGACGGTTGCGACGACGCCGTATCGCTACACGGTGGTGAATGGTCAGACGGTGCTGGTGGAGCCGCGCTCACGCCGCATCGTGCAGGTCGTCGACTAGCACGTCACGTTGAAAGAAGATTCGTTCGGGCGCCGCGAATGGCGACCGGGCGAAGAAGCCCCGCCCCGGTCATCCCCCACCGGGCGGGGCTTTTTTTGTTTGCGCATGACGCCACAAGCTCCGCCTCATGGTGAGGAGCGCGACTTCGCGCGTCTCGAACCATGAATGGGTGAGCGCCGGCGTTTGCAGCCATCCTTCGAGACGCGGCGAAGATGCCGCTCCTCAGGATGAGGACGGAGTGTTGCAGCACCTTCCTGTATCGACGCTTATCCGCTCTTCAGCAGCGACAGGATGTGATTGGTCGACTTGTAGCTCGCCACTGCATTGTCGCGGAAACTCGGCGTCCAGTTGGAGGCGGTCCGCTCCTCATCGCTCATCGCCGAATAGGTATTGAGAATGCCGAGGCTGAACTGGCTGGGATCGCCGCTCTTCTGGCTTGCCTGCAACGCCTCGAGAATGCTGGTGCGATTACGTGAATCGAGCACCTGCTTGGCGGCGAAACTCTCTTCCTTCGAGAACAGACCATCCTGATTGAGGGAGATCGCTGACAGCGAACGGTTGTCAACGGCGGAAAAATCCGCGAGCTGGCCGGTCTTGCGGCGGCTGTCATAAACGAGTTCGCCCTTGCCCGCCTCTTTCGCCGCCTTGGCCTGCGCATCCAGCGCCGCACGCACGCTCTTCGCAACGGTGGCGATGTCCTGCACGGGCGTCGTTGTATCGGGCTGCGCGAGATAGGCTGCGACCGGATCGTTGGCGATGCCTGATGGCGCCTTGGTCGGTGTCTGCTCGGTCGCCTGAATGCCCTTCAGCACGGCCTCGCGCTGCGCGGACCAGGCCGCCGAGGCTTTCTCTTCGCTGCCCGCGGCATCGAGATAGTCCAGCGCCGCCTTGTAGATGCCGCTGAAATCGCCGGTGAGCTTGGCCGTGCCTGCAGCAGGCGCCAGCGCCGCGTTGAAACGATTGCCCAGTTCGGCTTGGGCGACCTTCTGCTCGTCGGCGGTGAAGGTACCGCCATTGTTGGTGGCCATGGCGTAGAGCGAACGGCGATCCAGCGTCGAGAGATCGATGGTCAGCTTGCCGTCCTTGTCCAGCGGACCCGTCGCCTTTGCGGCCACATATTGGGCCGCCAGCTTCGCCCGCAGATCCGTAATGACGGTCGCGATATCCTTGTCGGAGCCGGAGCTCGCAAGCTTCGCCCGCGCCGCCTCCGACAGCGTCAGATTGGTCGCCGCATCGGACGAGGACGACGAGGCGCTTTCATTACTGTTGAGCGCATTGGCCAGCGATGGCTGCGCAGTGGCGGCGGCCCGCGCATAGGCGGAGCCGTAATTGGCATAGGGATTGAGGCCGGTATGGACCGAGGTCATGGGCGATCCTTGGGCAGTCCTGCCCGCGCTGGGAAGCGACGGTTAAGAAACCGTTACGGAACCGGACCATTTCAAGGGATGGTTAATGAAGGGTAAATGTTTCGGAAGGTGTCGGGATATTTCTGGGCTCGACACTCTGTCATGCCCGGGCTTGTCCCGGGCATCCACGCCTTGGCAGCGTGCACAGGAAGACGTGGATGGCCGGGACAAGCCCGGCCATGACGTAGAGAGGACGGTATACCGGCCTCCGTCTCAATCCTGGATCTTCGAGAAATCCGCCACCGCACGCGTCGCCGCGCGGATCTCGTTCAACAGCTTCAGACGATTTTCGCGGACCGCCGCGTCGTCGTCATTGACCTTCACTCTGTCGAAGAACGCATCCACCGCCGGCCGCAGCTTGGCCATGGCGGTCATCGCGCCGGCGAAGTCTTCCTTGGCAACAGCCGCGCTCGCTTCCGGACCTACCTCGGCAATCGCCTTGGCCAGCGCCTTTTCTTCATCGAGCTTGAACAGCGCAGCATCCGGCGCGCCGTCGAACTTGCGCTTGTCCTTCTTCTCCTCGATGGCCAAAATATTATTGGCGCGCTTGGTGCCGGCCAGCAGGTTCTTGCCATCGTCGCTATCGAGAAACTTGCCGAGCGCTTCGACGCGGCGGACCACCATCAACAGATCGTCCTGACCGCCGAGCGCAAACACCGCATCGACGAGATCGTGACGCGCGCCTTGGTCGCGGAGTTGGCCTTTGAGGCGGTCCGAAATAAAATCTCTCACACCACCAGCAGTCCAGGCATCATATGCCGACTCAACCGCACCACGAACGGAGTCGGAAGGCTTAGCCCATCCCTCGATTCCCTTACGAACGATCGCGTTGCCCTGAGACGTATAGCCTGTGAGACCCTCACCGAAAATGTTCGCTAAGCTAACGCGAAGATTGTTAGCGACAATCATCCGTATCATGCCGAGCGCCGCACGACGCAATGCGAACGGGTCCTTCGATCCCGTTGGCTTCTCGTCGATGGCCCAGAAGCCCACCAGCGTATCGAGCTTGTCCGCCAAAGCCACAGCGATGCTCACCGGATCAGTCGGCACACGATCGGTCGGACCTTGCGGCTTGTAGTGATCCTCACTCGCGGCAGCGACAGCGGCGTCCTCGCCTTGCGCCAGCGCGTAGTACTTGCCCATCAAGCCCTGCAGCTCGGGGAATTCACCGACCACTTCGGTGAGCAGATCGGTCTTTGCCAGCTTGGCTGCGCGCGCAGTCTTCGCAGCATCGGCGCCGACCAGCGGCGCGATCGCGGTAGCCAGCTTTTCGATACGGGCGATACGCGCGGCCTGGGTGCCGAGCTTCTCATGAAACACGATCTGCTCGAATTTCGGCAGCCGCGCTTCAAGCTTCGTCTTTAGATCCGTCTCGTAAAAGAACTTCGCGTCCGACAAGCGCGCGCGGATGACGCGCTCGTTGCCGGCGATGATCGCCGTGCCGCCGTCGCTCGCTTCGATATTGGCGGTGATGATGAACTTGTTGGTCAACTTCTGCGTCTTGGGATCGCGGACTACAAAGCACTTCTGGTTGGCGCGGATGGTGGCGCGGATCACTTCGTCCGGGATCGACAGGAAGTCCTTGTCGAACGAGCCCATCAGCACCACCGGCCATTCGACCAGGCCCGCGACTTCGTCGAGCAGCGCGGGGTCTTCAACCAGCTCATAGCCCTGCGCGAATGTGAGCTGCCGCGCATCGGCCAGGATGATCTCCTTGCGGCGCTCGGGATCAAGCACGACCTTGGCGGCCTGCAGCTTCGCCACGTAATCGTCGAAACGGCGCACCTGGATCGCGTCGGGCGCGAGGAAGCGATGACCGTAGGTGGTCTGACCGACACTCACGCCGCTCAGGTCGAACTGCACCACTTCCGGTTCTTCGGTTTCGATGCCGAAGGTCGCAACGATGGAATGCAGCGGACGCACCCAGGTCAGCGCGCTGGATTTCGCGGAAGCCGCACCCCAGCGCATCTGCTTCGGCCACGGGAAGGTGCGGATGATAATGGGGAGGATCTCGGCCAGCACGTCGACCGTCGGCTTGCCCGGCTTTTCCGTCAACGCGATGTAGAAATCGCCCTTGGGATCGCGCTGAATTTTTGCTTCGTCGAGCGACGCAAGACCGGTGGCTTTCAGAAAGCCCTGGATCGCGGCTTCGGCGCCGCCGACGCGAGGTCCCTTGCGCTCCTGCTTGAGGTCCGACTGGCGTGCGGGAATGCCGTGCACCGTCAGCGTCAGGCGACGCGGCGTCGCAAAAGCCTTCGCGCCTTCATAGACGAGACCTTCGGCGACCAGCCTATCGGTCACAATGCGGCGCAGATCTTCCGCCGCCTTGGCCTGCATGCGGGCGGGGATTTCTTCGGAGAACAGTTCGAGGAGAAGATCAGGCATCAGGCAGCACTTCCGGCTTCGGTATGCACCCACGCTTCGCCGCAGGCCTTGGCGAGTTCGCGGACGCGCATGATGTAGCTCTGGCGCTCGGTGACCGAGATCACGCCGCGCGCATCGAGCAGATTGAAGACATGGCTGGCCTTGATGCACTGGTCATAGGCCGGCAGCGCCATCAGATGTTCTTCGCGCTTGTCGCTCTTCCAGCCGGCGTCGAGATATTTCTTGCAGGCGGCCTCGGCCATCTTGAACTGCTCGAACAGCATCGCGGTGTCGGCGTGTTCGAAATTGTGCCGCGAATATTCCTGCTCGGCCTGCAGGAAGACGTCGCCATAGGTCACCTTGTCGGCGCCGTCGCGGCCGTTGAAGTTGAGATCGTAGACGCGGTCGACACCCTGCACATACATCGCAAGACGTTCGAGACCGTAAGTGAGTTCGCCAGCGACCGGCGCGCATTCGACGCCCGCGACCTGCTGGAAGTAGGTGAACTGGCTGACTTCCATGCCGTCGCACCAGCATTCCCAGCCGAGACCCCAGGCACCCAGTGTCGGGCTCTCCCAGTCGTCCTCGACGAAGCGCACGTCATGCAAGGCGGTGTCGATGCCGATGGCCTTGAGGGACTGGAGATAGAGGTCCTGCAGGTTCGCCGGCGACGGCTTCATGATCACCTGGAACTGGTAATAATGCTGCAGCCGGTTCGGGTTCTCGCCGTAACGGCCATCCTTCGGCCGGCGCGACGGCTGCACATAGGCGGCCTTCCAGGGCTTCGGCCCCAGCGCGCGCAAGGTCGTCGCGGGATGGAAGGTGCCGGCGCCCATTTCCATGTCGTAGGGCTGCAGGATCACGCAGCCCTGCTCGGCCCAAAACCGCTGCAGAGCGAGAATGAAGCCCTGGAACGAACGTTCCGGGCGCATGTGCGGAGGCAGGGAGTCCATGGTGGTTTTCTGGGCCGTTTTTCCGGGGATTCGCCAAGGGGATCAAGGCGGATCAAAGCGCGCGGACCGTATCGGCGCGGCCTTGCGGAATCAAGGCAATGCGGCCCGATTTGGCGGTAACCGGAGGGTAACCGCGCCGGCACATCGCCTGATCAGCAGGGGCAGTCGTTAAGTCCCGCGCACTATCCTGAATGGCATCGGTGGGAACGAACCCGGTCGTCGGGACTTGCCCCATTGAACGGTCCGGCAACGACGGTTGCACGGACCGGAGACCTCCAAGTCTTAAGTTGTCCAAATCTCCAGGGCCGAAGGACCTCCAAGCCTGAAAGCCCAACTTTGTCGCCGGTCTCGAGGACGTGCCCCGTCCTCAGGCCGGCGCAAATGTTTTGGGGGCCCGTTTGCGGCGTCTAGCCCGGCCGATACGCGCCCGTGACGGGATCGCGGCGCAGGGTCGGGACGTCCGTGGTCCCACTGCGTTCAGCCACCCGCGCCTGGCGGGCTTCTTCCAACTCATGATTGATCCGCTTGGCGGTTCTGTAGGCCCAGCGGACAACGGCTGCGCTCCCAAGCGCGCCTGCAAGTGCGACCAGCGGCGGCATCTGTCGATTCCTGTCGTTCATCTCAAGCCCCCTGCCGATAGTCTCGCGCAAGTGCCGGATTCCTGCAATTAGCTTTTAAGCCACCAAATGCCGCGCAATACCGTCCTGCTAAAAGCCGTATTTGGACCACAGCGCGCGCGTCTCCAGCGCCGAGATCAGTTGATCCGGCAGTCCCGACAGGCCGTCGAGCGATAGCTGCGAGCCCGCTCCCGATTTGCGACCGAGCAGACCTGACAACATGCCGGATGGCTGCGCGATCACTGGCATCTGCACCTTGTCGCCATAGCGCGCGCGCAGCACCGAGCGCAGATCGCCAATGGCATCGCTAAGGCCAAGCGCGATGGATTTTTCGCCGGCCCAGTATTCTCCGGAGAACAGCACGTCCTCGGCGCCCTTCAGCCGGGCACCGCGGCTCTCCTTCACGAGATTGATGAAGATCGCGTGGATTTCGCGCTGAAGCGATTTCAGCCGCGCCACATCATCGGCATTTTCCGGCAGGAACGGATCGAGCATCGCCTTGTGCTCACCCGCCGTATAGAGACGCCGCTCGACACCGATCTTCTTGATCAATTCCTGAAAACCGAAGGTGCCGCCGACGACACCGATGGAGCCGACGATCGATGACGGATCGACAAAGATTTCATCGCCGGCGCAGGCGATCATGTAGCCGCCGGACGCCGCGACGTCCTCCACGAACACGAACACCGGTAGTTTCTTCTCCGCCGCGAGCTGGCGGATGCGCAGATAGATCTGCCGCGACTGCACCGGCGAGCCGCCCGGTGAATTGATCACCAGCGCAACAGCCTTGGCATTCTTCGTCGCGAATGCCTTGTCCAGCAGCCTTGCCACGCCCGCGAGCGACAATCCCGGACGCAGCGGCGTGACGGCGCCGATCGTTCCGGACAGACGCACCACCGGCACGACTGCAGTTGCGCGACGGAAACGCGCAGGCAGCAGCCTTGTGATCGCCGCTTTTAAATTGGATTCGCTCATTCAAATTTCCTCGACATTAACCAACTTTTATCACGCTGCTGTCATTGAACCGAGAGACGCTTTCAGCGTTTGAAAACCATAACAGGCCTTTACGCCGCAGCGGGAGAAGACATGAAAATCTATCTGCTCATGCTGATCATCGGTACGCTGCTCACGGCGATCCACTTCACGTCGGCGCCGCAGAAACGTTCCGAAACAGCTCCTCAATAAACAGTACGCTGACTGCGGCATCGCCTAGAGCGATGTCCGAAGCGACGACCACGGCAGAACCGCCTGCCCGGCCAGCACGCGCTGGATATGGAGATCAGGCGCGCCATCCGCATCCCGCAGCGAGATGCCGGGCTCAATTGCCGCAGGCGCGCGGCCACCCTTCACAGCACGCACCAACACCCTGATCGCCGGCGCCGTCGCATCGCCATGCACCGGCATGATTGCGACGCTGCCGAAGCCGCGACCCAGCGCCGCTAGCACATCGGGCAATCCGTCCGCCCGCCAGATCAATGTCAGCACGCCGCCGGATTTGAGCAGCCGCCGCGCCGCGTGAATCCATGTCTGCAACGTGTCTTCCGTCGCGACATGGGCGATCTCGCGCGACTTGTTCGGCGAAGCGCGATGGCGCGCGGGATCGTTGAAGGGCGGATTCATCAGCACCGCGTCGGCGCTGTCTTGCGGCAGGCCTGCGGCAGCGAACAGCTCCGCGCTTGCGGCGATGTCGAGCGTCACGACATCCGCAGCAATACCATTCGCTGCAGCATTTTCCCTCGCCAGTTCAGCCAGTTGCGGATCGATCTCGACCAGCGTCAGGGACAGGCCGGGGACACGCCGCGCCAGCGCCAGACCGGCCGTCCCCACGCCCGATCCGAAATCGACGACCTTGTGACCAGCCTGCGCTGACGTTGCGGCCGCCAGCAGGATCGCGTCATGGCCGGCGCGATGGCCGGATTTCGGCTGCCGCAGCCGCAATTGGCCACCCAGGAAGCCGTCCTCCGTGGTCACGATCGCGTCAGCCATCACATCAATCCTGCGGCCGCAACTCGTGGGCCAGTCCGGCATCCGTCAGCACGCGGCGCGCCTGCAGGTCATCGTCCTCATGCACCAGGATCCGGCGCGGAATGATGCCCAGCGATCCCTCGATCACGCTCATATTCTGGTCCAGCACCAGATGGTGGATATTCGCGCCGTCGAGCAGCGCGCCCACCGCCGAGACCAGCACCACATCGTTCGTCCGCATGATTTCGCGCAATTGGAGGTCGCTCCCTGCCAGTAACCGGGTGTGTATCTATGGGGAAGTCAAGGTTCCGATGCCCTTGCCGCGCCGCTGCGCAGTTTCTATTGTGCGGCCCGATATCGGTCGACGGCAATTCAGCAGATGGGGACACCTGTTTTCAACGTGAATTCGCCCTATTTGAATATAAGCGCTGCCAGTGCCTGCCTTTTTCATGGCCCGACGAAGCGCCCTTGTAATTCGGAGAGCCCAGCGTGGCGGTGATTGTTCCCTTCGAGAGTCACGCGACAGCGTCGATCGACCAGTTGGTCAGCCTTGTCGCCTCTGACATGGAGCGCGTCAATGCGACCATCCTGTCGCGGACCGGCTCGGAAGTCACCATGATCCCCGAGGTCGCCAACCACCTGATCTCGTCGGGCGGCAAGCGGCTGCGCCCGATGCTGACGCTCGCGATGGCCAACCTCACCGGCTACACCGGCGACGGCCATATCAAGCTCGCGGCGTCCGTCGAATTCATGCACACCGCGACGCTGCTGCATGACGACGTGGTCGACCAGAGCGAACTGCGCCGCGGCAAGCTGTCCGCGCGCATGCTGTGGGGCAACGAGGCCAGCGTTCTTGTCGGCGACTTCCTGCTCGGCCAGGCCTTCCGCATGATGGTCGAGGTCGGCTCGCTACGCGCGCTCGATATTCTATCCTCGGCTGCCGCCACCATTGCGGAGGGCGAAGTGATGCAGCTCGCCGCCGCCAAGAACACCGCGACCACCGAAGACGAATATCTCGCGGTCATCCGCGGCAAGACGGCCGAACTGTTTGCCGCCGCCTGCGAAGTCGGCCCGGTGATCGCGAACCGCCCGAAGGCCGAACAGACCGCGTGCCGTTCGGTCGGCATGAATCTCGGCATCGCCTTCCAGCTCATCGACGACGTGCTCGACTACGGCGGCAAGGCCGCCAAGCTCGGCAAGAATGTCGGCGACGATTTCCGCGAGGGCAAGATCACCCTGCCCGTGGTGCTCGCCTTCCGCCGCGGCAACGACGCCGAGCGCGAATTCTGGATCAAGGCGCTGGAGCGCGGCGAGATCGGCGAAGGCGACCTCGATCACGCGATCGGCCTGATGACCAAGCACCGCGCACTGGAAGACACGATCAACCGCGCCCAGCATTACGGCGCCATGGCGGTCGATGCACTGGCGCTGTTTCCGTCGTCGCCGATGAAGACTGCACTGGAGCAGGTCGTGGCGTTCTGTCTGGCACGGACGCACTAAGGCCAGACCTCACTGCACCGCGATGACCACCTTGCCCTTCGCGCGGCCGGTCTCGACATAGGCCAGCGCATCCCCGGTGTTCTCGAACGGGAACACCTTATCGACGACCGGCCGGATCACGCCGGCTTCGATCAGGGACGTAATCTCGCTCAACTGCTGCCCCTGCGCGCGCATGAACAGGAATGAATAGCGTAGGCCGAGGCGCTCGGCTTTTTTCCTCACGCCACGGCTCAGCAGACGCATGATCAGTTTCAGGAACAGGTTCAGACCGGCTTCCTTGGCGAAAGCCGGATCGGGCGGACCGGAAATGGAAATGAGCTGGCCGCCCGGCTTGAGCACACCCAGAGATTTATCGAGCGTCTTTGGATCCTGACTATTCAGCACAAGATCGTAGCCCGACAGGACCTTCTCGAAGTCCTGCGTCTTGTAGTCGATGACCACATCCGCCCCGAGACTTTTGACCAGTTCGGCATTCTTTACACTGGTTGTCGTCGCAACTGTAGCGCCGAGATACTTGGCGAGCTGGATTGCAAAAGTCCCGACACCACCGGAGCCGGCCTGAATGAAGACCTTCTGGCCGGGCTTCACCTTGCCCACTTCGACCAGCGCCTGCCACGCCGTTAGCCCCACCAGCGGGATGGATGCCGCTTCCGTCATGCTGAGATTTTTCGGCTTCAGCGCCACGTCAGCTTCATTGATGGCGATGAATTCGGCGAATGTACCGACCCGATGATCGCGCGGCCGCGCATAGACTTCGTCGCCCACCTTGAACCGGCTGGCCTTGGATCCTGTCCTGACAACCGTTCCGGCGACGTCGTGACCCAGGATAAAAGGCGGACGATAGGGAAGAATAAGCTTGAACTCTCCATCCCGGAGCTTGGAATCCAGCAGGTTCACAGCTGTGGCGTGAACCCGGACCAGAACATCAGTGTCCTGCACTTCCGGTTCGGGCACGTTGGCCAGGCGCAGAGCGCCCTTCTTTTTGTACTTATCAACGACGAATGCCTTCATGGGCTTTCTCCAATCTCAAGTTAGCAGCGGCGCCAATCGCTCAGGAAGGAAAGAGCCTTCGGCACGAAATCAGCGTGGTACTGGAATATCCCGCCATGCCCGGCGTCTTCGTAGATCACCAGTTGCGCTCCGGGGATGCGTTCGGCCAAGTCGGTGCTGTTCACAGTCGGGACCATGATATCGTTGTCGCCATTCGCGATCAGGACGGGGATCTTGATACGGCCGAGATCCTGAGGCGCCTGTCGGCCCCAGGCTTTGATTGCCTTAAGTTGCCGCAGGAAGGCGCCAGGAGTCGGGCCCTTGTCCCTGTCCGCCTTGCGTTCCTTCAACCGCTTCAGAAAGGCCTTCGCGGCCTGGCGACCATTGGCCGTAGATGTGAAAAACAGATACAATTTCGGGTCGTGTAGCGTCAGCAGACCCTTGATCATGAGCGGCCAGGACACCGCTCCGACCTTATCGATACCTTTGCCGCCCGCAGGACCGGTGCCAGTCAGGATGAGCTTTCGCACAAGACCGGGAGCTTTAAGCGCAACATCCTGCGCCACAAATCCGCCGAGGGAAAAGCCGAGCAGATCGACCTTCTCGAAACCCAGCGCCCGGATCAGGGCAATCGCGTCGCGCGCCATTTCGTCGATAGTCACAGGTGCTGTTCCGCCCGACGCGCCGATGCCGCGATAGTTGGTCGCGATCACGCGGTGTTTGCTGGCGAGGCCGTCAACGATCCGCGGGTCGAAATTGTCCAGCACTGCTCCCCAATGATTGAGGAGAATGAGCGGCACGCCGCCCCGGGGGCCTAGATCTCGATAGGCAAAGGCAGTTCCTCCGACGTTGATGGAGAGATTGGGCGCCTCAACGTAGCGCGCACCAGATCCAACGTTGCCAGGAGCACTCGTCATTGTTTGCTCCATTGCCGCAGCACCTGTGCTGTCACCAACCCGACACGGCTGCGCTCTCCTGTACTCATCGCTTCTGCCTTCATTTTATCGTGGAACATCCTTGGAGACGGTGTTACTATCGAATTAATAGTAAGTCACTACTAAAAAGATACCGACATGAAGAATCTTTCGGACCAGCCATGCCTGATTGCCCGAAGCCTTGCGGTAGTGGGGGACGCATGGAGCATGCTGATCATGCGCGACGCCCATGCGGGGCTGACCCGCTTCGATGATTTCCGCAAAGGCCTCGGTATCGCGCCAACGATGCTAACGGGGCGTCTTTCAGCCCTGACCGACGAAGGGCTGCTGGAGAAACGTCGCTATTCCGAGCGTCCGCCACGGGACGAATATGTGCTGACGGAAGCCGGCCGCGACTTTCTGCCGGTGCTATTTGCGATCGGTGCGTGGGGACGCAAGCATCGCGGCGGGGGCGACGTCACCCGGTTCTTCGACGCAGAGGCCGGAACGGAGATCGATCCCGTTACCATCGACCGCGAGACCGGCGCTCCGGTCGGAACACGTCCCATTCGCGTCGCCGCAATCGAATGAGCCGCGCGGCATTCCGGCGCCATGGCCGGCAATGCGCTGGCGATCACGCCACGGAGCGTGCCTTGTCACGCGCAGCCTCGATGTCGCGTACCGGCGGCGCGCCGAACATGCGGCCATATTCCCGGGTGAATTGCGGCACGCTCTCATAACCGACGGCGAAGGCCGCGCTGCTCGCGGTCGCGCCCTCCCACAGCATCAGCCGCCGCGCCTCGATCAGACGCAACTGCTTCTGAAATTGCAGCGGCGAGAGCGACGTCACGCTGCGGAAATGCTGGTGGAATGATGACGGGCTCATGCCCGCAACATCTGCAAGACGCTCGACCAGCACCGGCCGCGCGAAATCGGCGCGCAACACCGCGACCGCGCGCGCGACACGTTGTGCGTGACTATCCGGCCAGCCAAGCCGTCGGATCGCCGGCCCGTGGCGACCAGCCAGCAGCCAGTAATGCATCTCCCGCACCAGCTGCGCGCGCAGCACCGGCAATGACGCCGGACGATCGAGCAAGCGCATCAGCCGCAACGCCGCGTCCGCAACTTCGGCATCGGTGGGCTCGACCCGGACACGCGCGAGATCAGCGCTTGGCTCCGCTTTCATCTCAACAACCAGTTCGGCGATCACGGCCAGATCAAGTTCGAACACCAGCGAGAGATAGGGCGCGGCAATGCTCGCCCGCGTGATTTGACTGACGATCGGAACATCGGCCGTGATGATCAGCGAATCCCCGGCGGCGAAGACAAAACTCTCCGTGCCCATGGTGACATGCTTGGTGCCCTGCACGACGAGGCAGATCAGCGGCTGGAAGATCGCGTGGATAATGTCGCTGGGTGTGGTTGCGCGCACGGCAGCAAGGCCAAGGATCGGCGTAGTCGCGATGCCGGCACTATCAGCATGGGTCTCTGTGTAACGGCGAACGGCATTGAGAAGCGTGGTCATGAGGCTCAGCCTACATCATCGTAAATGCGCCAGCACATGATTTTGGAGGATTAGGCAAGGAACGTCGAGCTTCGGGCAACTAGCCCTGGTTCGTCGGGGCGATATCGGAATGGTCACACCACAGGAGCTGACCATGACCAAGATTACCCTCATTACCGGCGCCAGCCGCGGTCTCGGCCGCAATACCGCTCTCAACATCGCCCGTCACGGCGGCGATGTCGTCCTCACCTATCAAAGCCGCAGCGAAGACGCACAGGCTGTCGTCTCTGAAATCCAGCACATGGGCCGCAAGGCGGTGGCGCTGCAACTCGACACCGGCAAGATTGCCGGCCTCGCCAAATTTGCTGGCCGTCTGCGAACAGCGCTGCGCGAAACCTGGTCGCGCGAGACGTTCGACCATCTCGTGAACAATGCCGGACACGGCGATTATGCACTGATCTCCGACACTACCGAGGCGCAGTTCGACGGGCTGGTGAACGTCCATTTCAAGGGCGTGTTCTTTCTCACGCAGGCACTGCTGCCACTGATGGCAGACGGCGGTCGCATCGTGAACCTGTCGTCCGGACTGACCCGCATGTGCCTCCCGGGCTACGCCGCTTATGCCGCCATGAAAGGCGCCGTCGAGGTGATGACCATGTATATGGCGAAGGAACTGGGCAGCCGCCGGATCACCGTGAACACGGTCGCGCCCGGCGCAATCGAAACCGATTTCGGCGGCGGTGCCGTGCGTGACAATCCAGACATCAACAAGACGATCGCCGGCATGACCGCCCTTGGCCGCGTCGGCCTGCCCGACGATATCGGACCGATGATCGCGAACCTGCTGTCGGAGGACAATCGCTGGGTGAACGCGCAGCGGATCGAGGTGTCGGGCGGACAGGGGCTGTAGACAAAACAATCCCGGCGCTGACGAGCGGCGCCGGGATACGTCTCACATACTCAAATTGCTGGTCTGATTCTAAATCCGCGCGACCAATTCCTTGATCAGCGTCGTGATCCGCCCCGTCGGCGATTCCAGCTCTTTCATGATCGAGAAGTGATCAGCGCCCGGGATCTCCTCATAGCTCACCGGCAAACCGTACTTTGCCCGGTGCACGGCAAGGTCCGCCGTCTGCTGGCGCAGGATCGGCAATTCGCCGCCGCCAACCACCAGCGCGAGCGGCTTGTTCGGGCCGCCATCCTGCAGCAGCGGCGACTGCCGCTTCGACATCGCCTCGTCCAGCTTCAGCTTTTCATTCAAATAGGACGCGCGGATCGGCTCGAGATCGTAGATGCCCGAAATGGCGACGCCGCCCTTCACCTTCGGATGCGACAGCGTCGTCGAGGTGAGATGACCACCGGCGGACCAGCCGGACACCACGATGCGGTTCGGATCGCCGCCGAGCGAGGGAAGCTTCTCAACCAGCGCATCGACGCCGGCATGCATCTCGGCCACGATCTCCTCCAGCGTCGCATCCGGCGCGAGTGTGTAACCAATTGCAGCGACGTTGATACCGTGGGCGATGGGACCTGCAGCGAAGCAGGTGAAAAAATCCTTCGAGCGCATCTGCCAGTAGCCACCATGGATCAGCAGCAGTGTCGGCCCGCTGTCGGCGGCCTTGATGAAATCGAACCTGTTGCGCTCGCGCGGGCCATAGGCGACGTCGAGATGCGCGGGATACTTCGCCTTCATCGCGTCAGAGCGCTGGCCCCATCCGGCGGCGATGTCGGCGCTGCCCGCAACGGCAGTCGAGTTGTTCAGACCGGCATCGAGCTGCTCGCGCGTCATCGCGCGCCAGTTGGAATCGCCGAAAGGCTTACTCATGGTTGCATCCCTGCATTGTGTGAGGCGACACTGCCTGCGAGTCCCATTTATCCAGAAAATGGTCTACACGGCTACGTCGGGATCGACATCCCAAGCATACGAATTGCTCTGCATCCGAAATTGGAGACGTGCGTGGCCTCTCAGCAAGATCTCATCAAAGCAACGGCCTGCGCCGTGGTCGATCAACTCAATGCCGGGACGGTAACGCCGCTCGACCTGCTGGACGCGCTGGAAGCGCGCATCAAGGAAGTCGATGGCCAGGTCAACGCGCTGCCGATCCTGTGTTTCGATCGCGCCCGCGATCACGCGAAGGAATTGATGAAGAAGCCGCTCGGCGAACGCGGCATCCTTGCCGGCCTGCCGGTGCCGATCAAGGATCTCACCGCCGTCGCCGGCGTGCGCACCACACAGGGCTCGCCGATCTACAAGGACGTGGTGCCGACCAAGTCCAACGTGCTGGTCGAACGCCTCGAAGAAAACGGCGGCGTGATCTATGCGAAATCCAACACGCCTGAATTCGGCGCGGGCGCCAATACGTTCAACGAAGTGTTCGGTGCGACGCTGAATCCGTGGGACCTGTCGAAGTCGGCCGCCGGCTCGTCCGGCGGCGCCGCGGCAGCACTTGCCAGCGGCACGGCGTGGATTGCCCATGGCTCCGACATGGGCGGTTCGCTGCGCAACCCCGCCAGCTTCTGCGGCATCGTCGGCCTGCGTCCGAGCGTCGGCCGCGTTGCGTCCACGCCCGCCGTGGCGCTCGCCCGGATGGTGAGCGTGCAGGGCCCGATGGCCCGCACCGTGGAAGACCTCGCGCTGATGCTGGATGCCATGAGCGGCGAACATCCCGCCGATCTGATCTCGCTGCCGAAACTGCCGACCTCGTTCCGCTCGGCCGTGCGCGCCGGTACCAAACCGAAGCGCATCGCCTATTCGCCGGATCTCGGCATCACCCCCGTGGACCCCGAAGTGGTCGCCATCACCCGCAAGGCAGCGATGGCATTCGCCGACGCCGGCGTCATCGTCGAGGAAGCGCATCCCGACCTGCGCGAAGCCCACGAATGCTTCCATGTGCTGCGCGCCTACGACTTCGCGATCTCGAAGCTCCAGCTGCTCCGCGACAAGCGCGATCAGCTGAAGCCGGAAGTAATCTGGAACATCGAGCAGGGCCTGAAGCTCACGGTCGATGACCTGGCGAAGGCGGAAGCGCAGCGTGTCACGCTGGCGGCACGTGCCTACGAGTTCTTCCAGACCTACGACCTGCTGCTGTGCCCGGCGACCATCACGCCGCCGTTCCCGATCGAGCAGCGCTATCTCGCCGAATGCAACGGCACCAAATTTGATAACTACGTGCAGTGGCTGGGCATCGTCTATGCGATCACCCTGACCTGCTGCCCGGCGCTGTCGATGCCTTGCGGCTTCACATCGACGGGTCTGCCGGTCGGTCTGCAGGTGGTCGGCCCGCCGCGCGGCGAAGCCTCACTGCTCGCCGGCGCACGCGTGCTGGAAGACATTCTGGGCCTGCGCGATTCCACGCCGATCGATCCGCGTCCGGCGAAGTAACGGAACTCCGCCCTCATACTCGCTCGTCCTGGCTGGCCTTGTGCCGCCAGGACGATGTCTTTGGGCAGGGCCGCCCGGAGTACCGCTACCCTTCATAGACTTTTGTCTAAGCCACATTGTCGCACGTCGCGGCTAGTCATGTGCGGCCGCGGCCGGGATGCGGGCATCGCCTGACAGAACGATCCTGCCAGCAGCAATGCATTCCGCGGCATTGGCTTTTCGTGCCGAGCGTGGCAACGGGACATTTCATTTCACGGAATACGAGGGTTCTACGTGGCAGATTCATTCGCACCGCCGGCGGACGGCAAACTCCATTTCGACGACGCCAAAAAACGCATCAAGGCGATCTTCATCGGCTCGATGGGCAATCTCGTCGAATGGTACGACTTCTACGCCTACACCGCCTTCGCCCTGTATTTCGCACCGGCCTTCTTCCCGAACTCCGACCCCGTCGTTCAGCAGCTCAATGCGGCCGTGCTGTTTGCCGCCACCTTCCTGATGCGGCCGCTCGGCGGCTGGCTGTTCGGCTATCTCGCCGACACCTATGGCCGTCGTATATCGCTGACGATCTCGGTCCTGTGCATGTGCTTCGGCTCGCTGATCATCGCCTGCACGCCGACCTACGCCACCATCGGCATCGCGGCACCGATCCTGCTCGCGCTCGCCCGCATCATCGAAGGCCTCAGCCTCGGCGGCGAATACGGCGCCAGCGCCACCTATCTCTCGGAAGTTGCCGATCCCAAGCATCGCGGTTTCTATTCGAGCTTCCAGTATGTCACGCTGATCGGCGGCCAGCTGACCGCGATCATCGTGCTCCTGCTGCTGCAGAAGGTGTTCCTCACCGAGCAGGAGCTGAAGGACTGGGGCTGGCGCATTCCGTTCGTGATCGGCGCTGGTCTTGCGGTCTTCACCGCCGTGATGCGTCGCGACATGCACGAGACTGACCAGTTCGTTGAAGCGAAGAAGCAGGCCAAGCCAATGGGTTCGCTGCGCGCGCTGATGGCCTATCCGCGCGAATTGCTGCTGGTTGTCGGCCTCACCGCCGGCGGCACCGCAGCGTTCTATACCTTCACCACCTACATGCAGACCTTCGTCAAGCTCTCGGTCGGCCTCACCGCGGACCAAACCACCACGGTGATCTTCGGCACGCTGATATTCGCCTGCCTGCTGCAGCCGATCTATGGCGCGATCTCCGACCGCATCGGCCGCAAGCCGCTGCTGATCTTCTTCGGCGTTGCCGGCACGCTGGCGACTGTTCCGATCCTCACCACGCTGCAGACCACCAAGTCGCCATTCACGGCGTTCCTGCTGATCTGCGGCGCCTGGATCTTCGTGGCCGGCTATACCTCGATCAATGCGGTGGTGAAGGCCGAACTGTTCCCGACCAATATCCGTGCGCTGGGCGTCGGCGTGCCCTATGCGCTGACGGTGTCAATCTTCGGCGGTACGGCGCCGGCGATCGCGCTGTACTTCAAGCAGATCGGTCATGAACAGTGGTTCTACTATTATCTGTCGGGCATGATCTTCCTGTCGCTGCTGATTTACGCCACCATGCGCGACACCAAGCACAAGTCGGCGATGCACCGTCACGAGTGATGGTCAACGTCTAGCCAAGGAGCGTCAGCCATGACCGAGGATCACACCCCGCCGGAATCCAAGCTGACGCAGACCAAACAGCGCTGGGCGCGCGAAGGCCGGTTTCTCACCGGCAAGATTGCGCGCCCGGACGACCAGCGGCTCCCGCCCGGCCAGCACCTGACCCAGGATTGGCCGGTACTGGATCTGGGCATCACGCCAAACATCCCTCGCGAGCGCTGGCGCCTCGATGTCTACGGCGCCGTCGAGACGCCGCTGTTCTGGGATTTCGGCCAGTTCAGCGCGCAGCCGCAATCGACCTTCATCTCGGACATCCACTGCGTCACCACCTGGTCGCGTTACAACAACCAGTGGGAGGGTCTTTCGACCCGCGCGCTGCTCGACGCCTGCCAGCCGAAGCCCGAGGCACGCTTCGTGGTGCTGGAATCCCATGACGGCTACACCACCAACCTGTCATTGGAAGACTTCGCTGCCGAAGACGCACTGCTGGCACATTCGTGGCAGGGCTCCCCGATCGAGCGCGACCATGGCGGCCCCGTGCGCGTGATCGTGCCGCATCTGTATTTCTGGAAGAGCGCCAAGTGGCTGCAGCGCATCCAGTTCGTCGGCGACGACAAGCCCGGCTATTGGGAAGTCCGCGGTTATCACAACCGCGGCGATCCGTGGCAGGAGCAACGGTATTCGGACGATTGACGACTGCGCGTTGATGGAATTCTATTTCACCACTTCGCAAACGCTGCGATGGTCCTGACGTATAAGTCCCTCGGTGCGACAAGAGACTTTCGCCCACCAGCCGTCGAGCGACTCGCGATCGCAATGCAGCTTCACGCTCATGCCATCGGCAAATGCGATCCATTCGGCGAAGCGATGCAACGGCACGGCGATCACCACGGGGATATCGCTAGAGAGCGCGCGCTCGATCAGATAAGCGAGCCCCTTGCCCTCGCGCTCCTGCTTGCCGAACCGGTTGATGATGACCAGATCGGCGCCCTCGTCGATGGCGTCGGCGACCTGCGTGCCGGCATCGAGCAATTGTCCGACATCGAGCTTGCAGCCCTTGGCGCCGGGACCGAGATCCTGAAACAAGCGCACGTGCGCACCGGTGTGCAGCATGACCGCAGTCAGCTTCGGCACGTCGAATTCGCGATGCCCGAGTTGCACCAATCCGACGGCGCGAATGCCCTGCTTGCTCAAATCCGCCGCGAAGGTGTGCAACACTGCGTCGGGATCCTGATCCTTGTCATAGACAAGCGCAGCCAGATCGCATTGGGCGTCGAACATTGCGAAGTTCCAGTTTAGACCACGGCGCGCCACGAGCGACCAAGGATGCATCAATCCTATTCCAGAAAAGAGCCATTCGAAAGCGCGATCGGGGTGACCGTCACGATATATTTATCCGGATACAACGGTGATACCGCCGGCTGGACCGGTTAGAACCTGCGCTTCTTGCCGATGTCGCCCTTCAGCGCCAGCAGCTCCTTGCGCGCGGCGGTGGCCGCAGCGTTTTCGATGCCGCGATAGCGCTTGATGAGCGTAAGGCCGAATGGCGTGAGGAGAGCTCCGCCCCCATTCTTGCCGCCAGTCTGGCGCTCGACGGCAGGCTGCCCGCAGATCCGGTTGAGTTCATCCACCAGATCCCAGGCGCGCTTGTAGGACATCGCCATGGCGCGGCCAGCGGCCGAAATCGAACCGGTGGCATGAATATGTTCGAGAAGCTGAATCTTGCCCGGTCCGATCCGTCCCTCGGGATCGAGGTCGATGCGGATACTGAGGGCTGGCGCGGGCGGGCTGGCTGGCTTCGACATAGCCGAAGTCTACGTCCCCAGACGCAACGTTGCCAGTCCAACAATCGAGGAACGTTTCAGTGTTGGCGGCATTCGGGGCAAACGACTTCGCCCCTGGTCACATGCGCGATGCCGCGACAAAGCCATTTCCGGGCCATCGCGTGCAGCGGCCGCCGGGCCAGCTGATAGATGAAATACACGTCGAGCATGATGAAATCGAATCCGTTTGTTCCAGCATAGATAGAGCGGCGCTCTGCAATCAGAACGCCGCCTTTCTCTTGTCAGCCATCTCTTTTTAGTTAGCCACGCAGCTTAACCGTGAAGTTTCTTCGCGGTCTCGGCGATCGCCTTGCCCTGATAGCGGGCACCGGCCAGCTCGTTGGCCGAAGGCTGGCGGCTGCCGTCGCCACCGGTCAGGGTGGTCGCGCCGTAAGGCGAACCGCCGGTGACTTCATCGAGCTTCATCTGGCCCTGGAAGCCGTAATTGAGGCCGACGATGGTCATGCCGAAATGCAGCAGGTTGGTGATGATGGAGAACAGCGTGGTCTCCTGGCCGCCATGCTGGGTCGCGGTCGCGGTGAAGGCACCGCCGACCTTGCCATGCAGCGCGCCCTTCATCCACAGGCCACCGGCCTGATCGAGGAAGTTGGCCATCTGCGAGGACATGCGGCCGAAGCGGGTGCCGGTGCCGACGATGATGGCGTCGTAATTGGCGAGATCGTCGATGGTCGCGATCGGGGCAGCCTGGTCCATCTTGTAGTAGGACGCCTTGGCGACCTCGGCAGGCACCAGTTCAGGCACCCGCTTGATATCGACAGTGGCACCGGCTTCGCGGGCACCTTCGGCGACGGCATTGGCCATCGCTTCGATATGGCCGTAAGCGGAATAATACAGAACGAGTACTTTGGTCATGGTCAGTCTCCGTTGGATTGGGATGAATAGGTCGGGTTGATGATTGGTGGGCGCCTTTGACTTGCGTCAGGCGGCGTCCACCAGAACGAGTTCGGAATCTTCCAGCGCCTTGATCGTGACGTTTGCTTCATCACGGATGGCGACGCCGTCGCGGGCGTTGACGCGAATGCCGTTGATCTCAATCGCGCCAGCCGCCGGCACGAGGTAGCCGTTGCGCGAGCTACCCAGCGGATATTGCGCGGTCTCACCGGCCTTCAGCGTCGTTGCCAGCACGCGGGCGTCAGCCCGGATAGGCAGTGCCCCAGCGTCGTCCTTGAAGCCACTGGCAATGGTGACGAACTGGCCGGAGCGATCGGCCTTCGGGAACGGCTTGGCGCCCCAGCAAGGCTGGCCGCCCGTTTGTGTGGGCTCGATCCAGATCTGGAAGATCCGCGTGGTCGATGCCTCCAGATTGTATTCGGAGTGCCGGATGCCTGAGCCCGCACTCATCACCTGGACGTCGCCAGCCTCGGTGCGACCCGTGTTGCCCAGACTGTCCTGATGCGTGATCGCGCCTTCGCGGACATAGGTGATGATTTCCATGTTGGAATGCGGATGAGCCGGGAAACCGGTGTTCGGCGCGATCTCGTCGTCGTTCCAGACGCGCAAGCTGCCGTGGCCCATATTCTCGGGGTCGTAGTGGCTGCCGAACGAGAAATGGTGCTTAGCCTTGAGCCAGCCGTGGTCGGCGCCGCCGAGTTTGTCGAAAGGTCTGAGGTCGATCATGACGAAATCTCCGTCGTTTGATGCATTTGCATCCTGGGCATCTGGATATGGCCTCTCAGATGGCGCATAAATAGAAATGATTGAAACTCATCGTTTCGGATTTTGAGATGTCAAAACTTCCCGACTTCGAGGCGCTGGCGATTTTCGCCAAGGTGGTCGAACTGCGGTCCTTTGCGGCGGCGGCAACCGAGCTGACCCTGTCCAAGGCCACCGTCTCCAAGGCGGTGAGCCGGCTGGAGGACCGCCTCGGTGCCAGGCTGTTCAACCGGACCTCGCGGCGGCTGGCGCTGACCGATGCAGGCCGGACGCTGGCGGTGAAGGCTGCGCAATTGCTGGCGGACGGCGAAGCGCTCGAGAACGAGGCGCTGGCGCAGTCGGCGACGCCGCGCGGGCTGGTACGGCTGGCCGTGCCGATGACCTACGGCACCAATACGGTGGCGCATCTGCTGCCGGAGTTCCTCGCCAAATATCCGGAAGTCTCCATCGACCTCAGCCTCAGCGACGCCACCGTCGATCTGATCGGCGAAGGTTTCGATGCTGCAATCCGCATCGCCACGCTGCCGGACTCATCGCTGATCGCGCGGCGGCTCTGCCCGGTGAAGCGCCACATCGTGGCGGCACCGTCCTATTTTGCGAAATACGGCCGGCCGACGCACCCCATGCATCTCGCCGACCACAAATGCTTTGGCTACACCTATCTCTCGACCCCCGGCGTCTGGCACTTCACCAATGCGGCCGGCGAACAGGCCAGCGTTCGGCCGGCGGGGCCGCTCCGCGTCAACAATGGCGAGGCGCTGCTGCCTGCGCTGATCGCCGGATTGGGGATCAGCGACTTGCCGGATTTCATCGTCGGTGATGCATTGGCGAGCGGCGCGCTGGAAGCCGTGTTGCAGGACTGGTCGCAATCGTCGAGCGGTGTCTACCTCGTCACGCCACCGGGCGGTCCCCGCCCTGCCCGTGTCGAAGTGCTGCTGGAATTTCTTGCTGACAAACTCGCTGCCACCGGCAAGCGCGCACGCAAGACATCAGGCTAGCTCGCCTTCATCATCTGCCCGTAGATGCCGAAATACTGGTCGCGCATATTGGCGATATCGAATTCGGTGACGAAATCCTTCGCCGTCCTTGCGATCTTCGCGGCGAGCTCAGGCTGCGCCGCAAGCGCCGCGATCTTGTCGGCGAGATCCTCGGCGGATCCGACCTTGAATTTGATACCGTTCGAGCCATCCACCAGCAGTTCGGCCGGGCCATCGACATCCGCGGCGATGACAGGCAGGCCGACCGCCATGGCTTCGAGCAGCACCAGTCCGAAACCTTCGAAACGCGATGGCAGGACGAAGATATCGGCCTCGTCCAGCGGACGGCACACATCGGTGCGCCCACACAGAAAGCGAATACGATCGGCGACATTTTCGGCGATCGCCTGTGCCTTCAAACTCAGGAGGGTCGACTCGTCGCCCGCTGGCGGGCTGCCGACAAAATCGCAGCGAATGTCGAGCCCGCGTGCCGCGCAGAGACTGACCGCCTTGATCAGGATGTCCTGCCCCTTCTGCTTGGGATAGATGCGGGCCACGTTGATCAGCCGCAGCGGCGAGCCGAAGCGACGTTGCCGCGCCACTCTATCGAATGTCGCGAGCGGGATGCCGTTATGCACCTTGAACAGGCGCTTCAGTTTGACAGCTTCACATTCACGCTCGACCGCAGCAGAGATCGCGATGTTCCAATCGACGAACCGCTGATGCAGCCGAAGCTTTACGCGGTCCCACGCGTTGACGAGGCCGGTATTGTGAATCGTGTAGCCGACGCTCATCGGACGATACAGTTTACTCAACATGGCGAAGTGCTTGGCGCCGCTGTCATGCGCATGGATGATGCGAATATCGTGACGGCGGATGATGTTGAGTAAACTTAGAATGACACGTGGATTGCGGTTCCCGGGTGGACGCTTGAGGAAGTAGACCGGATGACCTGTCGCGGAGAGCTCGGCAGCAAGATCGGGATGGAAAAAGTCGTTAATGACGACGAAAACCTGCGGAATGTCCTCTCCCGGCGTGCAACTGGCAGCGAAATTGATCAGCAGTCGCTCGGACCCGCCCACGGTCAGCGACGAAATCAATTGAAGCACACAACCCACTTTGAAATGCTCCCGGCCCGAATGCCGGGCGACTTCCAAATCCGTCGCGCTCCAAACGGCCCGATTGCGAAATAGCGCCAGGGTTTTTGTCTGTTCGGAGTAATCCATTCCCTATTTCGGCTGACGCTCGTGGCTATTCTGCGGCGCACCAAATGCGCCGCGGAAGGGAATTCTGGCGGAAAGGCGGCAGAGTTGGGCGGGAATGCGCACGCAGGTTGACGGTGGGCCAAAACACATCAGATTTTCTGAAAGCGCAAAACTTCCACGCCATTTCCAGCAACGCTACATTCGTTGCTTTCGCTCGATGATATTCAGTCAGCCATTTCATTGACTGAATCCGTGTCGGACGTAGCTTTGATGCTCGCCATTGCATCAGAGAAAGTGACCATGACCACCGCCTCCCCTACACGCCGTTTGCTATCAACGCTCATCGCCACAGCCTTCAGCGCAACGCTCGCCACCTCCGCTTTCGCGGCAGACCAGATCACGCTGCGCGTCGGCGACCAGAAGGGCGGCAACCGCTCGCTGCTGGAGATCTCCGGCTTGGCGAAGGACTTGCCCTACAAGATCCAGTGGTCGGAATTCCCTGCGGCGGCGCCGATTCTCGAAGCCATCAATGCCGGCGCACTCGATGTCGGTTACACCGGCGACCTCTCGTTCCTCACGGTCTATGCCAACGGCGCACCGATCAAGGCGATAGGCGGCACACGCTCCAATGCGGACACACAGGCGATCCTGGTGCGCAACGATTCACCGATCAAGACCGCTGCCGACCTCAAGGGCAAGCGCCTCGCAGGCACCCGCGGCGGCTGGGGCCAGTTCCTGATTGAGGCGACGCTGGAGAAAGCCGGTTACAAGACCAGCGAAGCAACTTTCGCGCCGCTCGGTCCCGTCGATGCCAAGATTGCACTTCTCGCCGGTTCGATCGACGGCTGGGCCGTATGGGAGCCGTACATCTCCTATGCCGTGCTCAAGGACAATGCGCGGGTGGTTGCCGATGGCACCGGTCTGACCCCGACCCTGACCTTTATCGTCGCTTCCGAACAGGCGATTGCCACCAAGCGCGAGGCCGTCGCCGACCTGTTGCAGCGGCTCAACAAGGCCCGCACCTGGTCGCGTGAGAATGTCGAGGTCTATGCAAAGAACACCGCCGAGCTGACCAAGCTGCCGGAAGACGTGCTGGCGCGCGCCTACAAGGCGCAGGACACACGGCCGATCGCCATCGACGATGGCGTGGTGAAGGAGTTCCAGGAAGCCTCCGACCGCGCCACGCGCTACGGAATCCTGTCAAAGCAGGTCGATGTCAGCAAGGCCGTCGATCGCAGCTTCACGCAGGCTGCGCCGGCGTCAAACTAGCGGGCGGTTGCGCGGCGAGAATGCGCATCGTTGCAATCGCCGCGATCAGCGACAACACTGTGGCGACGCTGAACAGCGTCCCATAGCCGAGCAGATCGGCAATACGGCCCGACAGCATCGAGCCGATGAAGTAGATGATGAGCTGGGCGCAGGCGAGAATGGTGAAGTCGGTGCCCGGCTGATCCTTCGATGCCGCGGCCATGAACAGGCTGTAGAGCGCGACGATCTCCATATAGCGGATCAAGGTCTGGAATCCGGCCGCGCCGAAAATCGGCCAGATGCCGGTCACCACGCCCAGCGCATGCGCCGTGAACAGCGCAAAGCAGATGGTGCGGAGAATGCCGAGCAACCCCAGCGTCCAGCCGGTGCCGCAGCGTTGCAACAGCCATGCTGCGCCAGCGGCACCCGCGAGGCCCGCCGTCGTCGCGGCGCCGCCGGAAAGATAACCTATCTGTTTGAGCGGCACGCCGGCATCGACGAGATAGCTGCCCTCCATCGCCTTCACGAGGCCCTCGCTCATCCGGTAGATCAGTGCGATCCAGAGAATGTTGCGCACCTCGCGGCGGCGCAGGAAGGCCATCACGGAAGGCCGCGGCTTCGACGGATCGATCTGCCCGGCTTCGTCCTCGCGCATGGCGAAGGCGGCAAAGAGCGGGATCAACGAGAAGCCGGCGATGGTCAGCAGCATACCGGTCCAACCGATCTGCGCATACAGCACCAGCCCGAGCGTGCCGCCGATCACGACACCGAACGCGACCGAGCCGCCCTGGATGGCGTTGCCGATGGCGCGATCCTCCGGCGCGAGATATTTCGCGGCATAGCCATCAGTGGCGATATCCTGCGTCGAGATCAGCAACGAGCCGAACAGGCCAACCGTGATGATGCCCCAGATATTGGTTGCGCCGAGCGGGATCAGGCACAGCAGGCTGATAATCACGCCGGTCTGGGTCACGATCACCCAGCCGGCGCGATGCGCGCGCGCGAACGGGCGGATGCGATCCACCACCGGCGCCCAGAAGAACTTCAGCAGCAACGGCAGAAACCAGAGGCTGAGATAGCCGATCTCGCTGCGCGACACGCCGGCTTCGCGCATGATCGGCGGCAGGGCGGCGGCGAACAGATAGGACGGGATCGCCTGCGCCAGATACAGCCCGCCGAGGACGACGAACAGCCGCTTGCGCCCCATGACGGCGACCGGCGCAGATGCGTTGAGCTCCGCGGTGCTCATGCGAGGCCGCGATGTTCGGCGAGAAAGGCGCGCGCGGCGATCTCGTCCTCGAGCGCCACCAGCGGCATCGGCCAGAGCTTCCGAAACGTCTCTTCCATCTTCTTGTTGGCGCCCGGGCGTACAATCGCCACGGCACGGCAGCGCGCGGAGATATGGCCGCGCGTCGCCTTGAACCACAGCGCCTGCTCCCGCTCGCCGGCGACGGACAGTTTCCCGCCGCCCCCGAACACGGTCAGAAGTTCGAATGGCGCATCATGCTCGCCGACCCGGGCCAACGCGGCCAGATAATCGCGCTCGTCCGTCTCCGCGTAAGGCGGCAGGAACCGTAGCGTCAGCAGGCTCCCATCAATCTCCAGATCCACCATGATGGCAATTAAAACTCCCTGGGAAGTGGCCTTGGAAGGTTTGTCTCGTTTGAGCGTGATCTGATCCGAAAACCGGCGACCACTTTTCGGGATCACGCCCTAGAATGTCTTGCGATAGCCGACCGTCACGGTGCGGCCCCAGGAATAGACCGGCAGGTTGCGCACCGAGGTTGCTGTCGGGTTCTGCAGCTCCGTATCGAACAGGTTGTTGACGGCTGCATAGGCCTCGCCGCCATAGACCGGCCCGCTCAGCGCGGCATTCATCGTGAAACCACCCTCGATGGGATAGACCGTATTGGTCAGGTTGATGCCGCGGTTGCGGCTGGCATAGCCCTCGCCTTCAATGCGCAGCTTGATGCCGTTGTCGAAGCGATAGTCGCCGAAGATCAGACCGCGCACCGGACTGCCGATCCGGTTGTTGGGCAGCCACGAGTCGAGCACGCCATCCTTGTTGGTGTCGTAGCGGCCTTCCTTGTAGCCGATCGTGGTACCCAGCGTGAAATTCCGGCTGATCGCCATCTCGCCGATATATTCGACGCCGTAGATCATTTCCTTCTGCTGCGAGATCAGGTTGGTGACCGGATCGAACGTCACGCCCTTCTCGGAGGTGCTGACAAAACCGGTGATGCTGCCCTTGTAGGGGCCGTCGCCGCCGCGGACGCCGATTTCATAGTTATTGACGATCTGGGCTTCCGGCGCGATCGAGGTGAAGGAGATGGTCTGGCGCGCCAGCGGCAGGCAGTTCGGCGTCGCCACCGGACAGGCAAAGGCCGTGGATGACAGGCCGGCGCGGCGCGTATAGGCGCCGACATCGGGCAGCGCATAGCCCTGCGAGAAACCGCCGAACAGATCGATCTTGTTGTTGAGCTTGAAGGTCGCGCCGAGATTATAGGTCGGCGAGGCATATTCGTACTGGCCGCCGATAACATTGAGCGCCGGCAGAACGAAGCGCGTCACGGGCGAGATCGCGGCATAGGCGGCCGGACGCAGGAAGTCGTCGACGCTGAGATCGAAATGCTCGTAGCGAACGCCGCCCCGCGCGGTCAGCCGATCGGTGATCGGGACTTGTACCAATGCAAATCCGGCGGTCGTCACCTGGGTCAACGGCGTGAACACATCGCGGCCATCGGTCAGCGTCTGCCATGTCTTGTCATGGACGACGTCCGTGCCCCAGGTCACCTTGGCGCCGTTCCAGATGCGGTCGAGCGGCGTATCGATCGTCAGATTGACGCCTCCGCGCTCGGAATACAGCGTGGTCTGGTTGGCGGGGCTGGTCGGGCTCAGCGGGTTGCCGGAATAATAAACCAGCGAGTTATAGGGATAGGAGAACTCCGAATAGTTGAAGCGCTTCTTGATGTCATTGTAGAAGCCGACCACGCTGAGATTGCCGAGCACGAAGTCGGTATCGCTGTAGCGCAATTGGAACGAGCGCGAATCTTCCAGCACGCTCTGCCCGGTATAGGGCTTGGTGAAATCCGGCTTCGCATAAGCGCCGGAATAGTCGGTGAGGTATTTCGGCGTCTGGTCGAGATAGAACTGGCTGATCGAGGCTTCGATGCGCTTGCCGCCATCGAAATCGTAACCGATCTTGCCCAGGAAATTGCCGCTGGCGAGACGATCACCACCTCCCTGCCCGAGCATGGCGTCCGATGGCAGCTCGCGGCCCGCGCCGTCATAAGTCTTCTGCGCGCCGCGGCCGCTGCCGACGAATACATAGTCGATGCCATTCGTGCCCTTGCCACTGACCGTCGCCGACATTTCCGGTGCCAGCGAACCGCCGGGATCCGCGGTGAAGGTGCGCAGCGCCGTGTTGACGCTGACGCGCGGACCGCCCGGCTGCGCTTTCTTGGTGACGAAATTCACCGTACCGCCCGTCGCGCCGGCGCCATACAGGCTCGATGCACCGGCGACCAGTTCGATGCGCTCGACGGAATTCAGATCGATCAGCGACAGGACGCGCGAGACGTCGCGGAGCGGCGTCGTCAGCGGCACGCCGTCCATCAGCACCAGAAGGTCGCGGCCGCGATAGCTTTCGGAAGCACCGGAGATGGTCTGGTTCGACACCGAGAAGCCCGGCAGCAATTTTGCCAGCAGCGCCGATGCGCTGCCGCTCTGCTTGAGCTGCTCGTCAATCTCCTTCTGATCGACCACCTGCACGGTCTGCGGAATATCCGAAATCGAGCGCTGGGCACGCGCGGCCGTTACCGTGATCTCGTCGAGCGTGACGCCCGCGCTCTGCTGCGCAACGGCCTGCGACGACATGAGCCCGACGGCGGGGATGAGAAGGAACTGGCTGTAACGCATGAGCTCGGAATCTTCCGTATGTTCGTGGCGACGAAGCACTGGAGAGGTCGAGCCGGTCAATTCGACCGAGGCCGCAGCAGTTTGGAATCAATGTAAATTCCAGCCGCAGCTTTACTCTTCTTACGCCTGTGCATTCCGTCTATCGTCACAGCGATACGGCACAGCCCATTGCATGACTTGGACTCGGTGAATTGATAGTCGGACTGGAGCGAACGAAGCGGTTTGGATTCGATGCTGTGGCAAACGCGCATCAGTCGCGATCTCCATCCTGCGTCGATGCCGCTCCTGATTGCCCTCTCGTCCCGCTCTGGCTGGTTGCCGACGATATCGATGACACCCTGCGCAAGCCGCTTGAGAGCCGCCTGCCGTGGAAGACCGTGCAGCGCAATTCGCTGGGATCGTTTCGCGCAGCGCCGTTCCAGTCAAAGGCGATCCTGCGGATGCAGCCGCATCTCGGACTGATGTCGTGTTTCGATCCCGCACCGCTCTGGACCATGCCCGACGACGATGCCGCTACGACTGGCAACGACTCGTCGCAGGATATCCTGGTGCTGCGGCCTTCCGACGGCGTGGTGATCGTCCAGCAGGATGGCCAGCGCCAGACATGCATGCCGCGCGAGGCGATCATTCTCGATCCCGGCCGCGCCACCACCTTCATCATGAATGATGTGAGCCGCGTCGACTGCCTGCTACTCACCAGCAATGGCCATACCGGATTGCGCCACATCGCCCATGACAATGGCGGGCTGATCGCGCTCGGCCATTACGCCGCTGCCGTAATGCGCGGATTGTTGCCGATGAATTCGGCGGCGCTGACCGGCCTTGCCATCGATTATATGAACGGCCTCGTCGCCACCATGATCGATGAAGCCGATGCGCCGGCGCGGCGTGGCGCATGGCGCCAGGATCGGCCGACTATCAGCCTGCTGTCGCTCAAGGCCGATATCGAGGCCAGCCTCAGCCAGCCGACGCTGTCACTGGAGCGGCTCGCGACCACCCATGGCGTCACCGCGCGTTATTTCCAGAAATTGTTCGAGACCGAAGGCCGGACGTTTTCGGACTACCTGCTGGAGCGCCGTCTGGAACGCGCCTTCCACATGCTGCGCGACGGCAACCGCGGAGATCGCGCCGTCAGCACCATCGCTTTCGAGGTCGGCTTCGGCGACCTCTCGTATTTCAACCGCACCTTCAAAAAGCGCTTCGGCGCCACGCCCCGCGAGATCCGTGCGCGATTTGAGACGATGCTGCTGGATACGATGCCGGATACGGACGCCTGAAGCGTCAGTTCACCTTCGCAATCGTCGTCCCGTTGCCCGGCAAAATCTCCACCGTCGCCGTGCGGCCCGCGACCAGCGTCGCACCTGCCGGAACAGCGTCGAGCGCGATGCGCACCGGCACGCGCTGGGCGAGACGGACCCAACTGAAGGTCGGGGTCACATTGGCGAGCAGGTTGCTACCCTCTGCGCGGTCGCGGTCCTCGATGCCGGCGGCAACGCTCTCCACATGGCCGGTGAGCTTGGCGGCATCACCCATCAAGTGAATGTGGACAGGATCGCCGACGTGGATCCGCGACAGCTTGGTCTCCTCGAAATAGCCGTCCACATGCAGGCTCGACGTATCAACCAATGCCATCACACCCTTGCCGGCGGTGACATAGGTCCCCGGGCGCAGGTCCATGTTGGAGATCACGCCCGAGACCGGCGCGTGAACCTCGCTGCGATCGAGATTGAGCTGCGCCACGGCCCGATCGGCAATGGCCTGATCCAGCGACGCCTTGGCCAGCAGCTGCGTTGCAAGCACCTGCTCCTGCTTCTGCTGCGAGACAGCAGCCGTTGTCAGCTCCTTGTACCGCTTGAGATCGAGTTCGGCCTGCTCCAGGCTGGCCCTGCGGCCGGCGACGACGGCCTCCGACTGCTGCAGCGCCAGCGCGAAACGTGCGCGGTCGATCCGCATGATGACATCGCCGCGGGCCACCTTCTGATTGTCCTTCACCAGAATCTCGGTAACGAAACCGGACACATCCGGCGCCACTGTCACCACGTCAGCACGGACGCGGCCGTCGCGGGTCCACGGCGCATCCATATAATAGACCCAGAGATAGCGCCCGACGGCGAGCGCGGCGACGACGGCCAGTGCGGTGACAGCGAAACGACGAACGAAACTCACAGCGTTTTTCATGACAGCAATCCGGAGGATAAATAGACCACGCCGCCCAGCAGGCAGACATACAGAGCGAGATCGAACAGCGCGCGATGCCAGACATAGCGATAGAGGCCAGAGCGCTCGATCAGCGGGCGCAGCAGCGCGCCGATGGCGTAAGTGATGACCAGCCACAGCATCAGCGATGGCAACAGCACACCGAACAGATCGATTTCATATCTCATGCCGCCACACTCCCGGCATGAAGGCCCGGTTCGGGCAAATAGGCAGGTGCCGTCGGGAACAGACCGCGACGAATGCCAACGAGCCCGATCAGCGCATCCTCGCGCCCTGCCCCGCGTTCGCCCATGGCTTCCGACAGCGCGTGATCGACTTTCGCCAGCAGTGGTTCCGGCATCGCACCGCCTTTGTAGTTGCGGAAGCTCGCGGCCAGTTCGTCTAGCATCGTGTCCATCGCATTGAGCGTCGGTGAAGACAGATGATGACGCGCCCGGCGCAGATCGACGATATTCAGCCCGACGCGCAATTCGCGCAGGTTGTCGACAGCACGCAGCGGCGAATCCTTCAGCGCCGTCAGCCGTGGCGCCAGAAGGCCGATGCGGTTCAGCATCAGCCCGGCAAAGGCCGCGCGGTCGCGGTTGCCGCGCTGTTCGGCAGCCTGCGCGATGGCGATCCAGCCGCGCCGCATCAGCCGCTTCACACTCCATTCGGAGCCGACTGAGCGGATCAACTGGATCGAGATGACCGACAGTTCAGTACCGACGAAGAAAGCCACGCTGGAATTGGCGAAACTTGCGAAGTCGGCATTGTAAGTCGTCTGCAACGCCATCAGCGTCGCGGTATTCGCCGCCAGCAGCATGCCGATGAAGAAGGTGGCGGGGCGTGCGATGAGATAGCCAAACAGCAGGAACGGCGGCGCCAGCACGGCGACCAGCACTTCGACATCGGTGATAGCCGGCAGGATCGCGAACAGATAGAGCGCGATGATCACCATCGCGGCCAGCGTCCATTTGGCAAAGCCGCGCAACCCCACCGCGGGATCATCCATGCTGGCGAAGAACGAGCAGCCGACAGCCGCCATGGTCGGTGCTGTCGCGCCATCGGTCCAGCCGGTGGCGATCCAGAACGCGCCGCAGACGAGGATGGTCACGAATACGCCTGCTGCGGACCATAGCGCCATGCCGTGATCGACATGCCGCACCGGGGCCACACCGGCTTCAGCCTGAAAGGCGAGTTTCGCGCCCGGCGGACGGCCGCCCTCGGCAATCGCCTGATTGAGGACCCGGCAATCCGCCGAAATATCGACAAGCTCGCGCATCCGCATCAGCAGACTGGCGATCATGATCTCGGTCCACGACGACGACGCGCTCAGCTTCGGCTGCTGCGCGGCGATCATGCTGCGCAGCCGCTCGGCGGGTTCGCGGTCGGTATCGTTGTCGGCGATCCAGGCGGAGACGTCGTCGATCAGCGCCATCAATTGCGGTGAGGTCGTCCGCGCGTCTTCGCCCAGCGCGTCGATACGATCGCCTATGGACGACAGCAATGGCAGAAATGTCAGCATGCGCGTGCGCAGGGCGCGCATCCAGCGTGAGGTCTCGCGTCCGCCGAGCCGATCATAGGCCAGATGATCGGCGAGCGTATCGATATCGACGGCATCGGCGGCGAGCTTGAGGCGCAGATCGCGCGTGGCCGGATCGGCGCTGCGGCCGGCCAGCACGTCTTGGGTCAGCTTGCGCGCACCGGCGAGCCAGCTATCGACCCGCGCTGCAACCGCGGGGCCGACGCTGCGCGGCAGCAGGATCGTGGATACCAGCGTCGCGCAGAGAATGCCGACGATGATCTCCTCGCTGCGCGCCACGGCGGTATCGAAGATCGCTGCGGGTTCGTTGACCGAGGGAAAGCTGATCAGCGCGCAGGTGTAGCCCGCCAGCATGAACATGTAGCCGCGGGGGGTCCGGTCCAGCAGCGACACATAGAGACAGAGACCGACCCACAGCGCGATGGCGAGGCTGAGCAGTTCCGGCGAATTGACGAGATTCGGGACCAGTACCACGCTGGCCGAAGCCCCGACCAGTGTGCCGATGACGCGAAACAGCGCTTTCGAACGCGTAGCGCCGGCCAGCGGCTGCGAGGCGATATAGACCGTGGCCAGCGCCCAGTAGGGCCGCGGCAGATCCATCGCAAAGCCGATCAGCAAAGCCATCATGCCGGCGATGAAGGTTTTGACGGAGAAGATGATGTCGGCGTGGCGGACGAGAAACGGCGGTTGGGCAGCAGCGGAGGTCATGGCAGCGCCTCCGCCTCCTCGGCGGCCTCATACAGGCGATTGGCCGATTGCTCGATCCGCCCGAGCACATCGAAAGCGACCGCGAGTTCATCGGGCGCGATGCCCTTCATCAGATCACTGCGCAGCCGCCGCATCACGCGCCTGATCTCTTCGGCCTTGGCTTCGCCCAGTGGCGTCAGATGCAGCACCTTGGCGCGGCGATCGGTCGGGTCCTCGCGGCGCTCGACGAGCCCTTCGGCGGCCAGCAGATCGATCAGCCGGACCACCGACGGGCCCTCAAGCCCCATTTCATCGGCGAGCACGCCCTGACGCACATTCTCCCGTCCGGGCCGCGACAGGATCAGCAGCGGATGGGCCGTGGCTTCGGACAGGCCATGCGCCGACAGGGTCTGGTCAGCCTTGCGGCGCCAGACCCGTGCCAGTCGCGCAACCAGCAGGCCCAGTTCGGCCTGGATATGCGCTTGGGAGTGGGGCATGGAAATTAGATAGGACCCTATCGATTAGGCTGCAATCTATTTTGTGCGTCGCATCAATCACGGTGTGGTGAGCGCCGCCGGGGACCCCGGCACCTGCAAGCCCGGTCGGGTAGCCGTAATGCGGGAAACAACGCCGGCAGCCAAATATTGAGAATTTCCCAATGATTTCCGTGGGCCATATCTTTCAGCGATTGAAATCCCCCTTGTTTCTGCCATGTTCGCGCCCAAAGCAGGCATCGGGTAGTGTTCTCCGGCGCGCGAATCTCCATCGCGCGGATGCTCCAGTTGAAAGCGGCAAAGGAATTCCATGGCGAAGCCAGCAGTGATTGTCGTCGGCGCGGACAAGGGTGGGGTCGGCAAGACCACGGTTTCGCGGACGGTTCTGGACTATTTCAGCGCCAACAACGTCCCGACGCGCGCTTTCGACACCGAAGCGCCGCGCGGCACGCTGAAGCGGTTCCATTCGGACATCACCGAAATCGTCGACATGACGACCACGTCCGACCAGATGAAGATCTTCGATACGCTCAACAGCGCATCCCCCTCAGTGACCGTGATCGACGTCCGCGCAGGCCTGCTGTCGCGGGCGCTGGCCGATCTGCGTGACATCGGCTTCCTCGATGCCGCCAAGTCCGGCCAGATTACCTTTGCCGTTTTCCATATACTCGGCCCGTCGATCGCCTCCCTGGACGAGATCGCCGAGACCGCCGGCTTCATGGACGGCGCCAAGTATTTCCTGGTGAAGAACTTCATCAACAACACCAGCTTCTTCGAATGGGACCAGGCGACCTACAACTCCTATTTCCACCGCATCAAGGGCGCCACCGAGATCACCATCCCGAAGCTGAACGAAATGGCCTATGAGCAGGTCGAAGTCTCCAGCGTGCCGTTCCTGAAATTCGTCGCCAACAAGGGACCGCATGACGAGACCGCGAATTATTCGTTCGTGCTGCGCGGCTATGTCCGGCACTGGCTGGCCAATGTCTGGAGCGAATTCGACCGCATCAAGCTGACCGACATCGTCCACGACAAGCCCGGCGCCCGCAGCCCCGGCGAGAAGTAAGTCCATTTAACGATTGGAGCGGCGTCGGATTCGCCTGATATTGCGCCGATGCGACGCACGCCCATTTATATCATCTGCTCGACGCGACCGATGGTCGGCAAGACCCTCGTCGCGCGCTTGTTGTGCGAATTCCTGAAGCTGCAGCGCGGCGACGTCACCGCCTTCGATGTCAGCCTGAAAGAACCGTCGCTGCTGGATTTCCTGCCGAAGCTGACCGAGACCGCCGATATCGGCGACACATTTGGCAAGATGTCGCTGATGGACCGGCTCATCATCAACGACGACGTCGCCAAGGTGATCGACCTCGGCTATTTCGCCTTCGACGAATTCTTCAAAATGACCGGCGAGATCGGTTTCGCCAAGGAAGCCGCACGCCGCGGCGTGGCGCCCATCGTGTTCTTCATGGGCGACAGCGACCGCGCCTCATTGCGCGGCTATGAGATGCTGCAGCAGCAATTCACCCGCAATTCGCTCTATGTGATCGACAACGAACACGTGCTGCGCGGCGAAATCCCGGTGGCGCTGGCGCAGGGCCGCATGCTGCGCATCGCGGCACTGCCGGTGTTCCTCAAGACCTATATCGACCGGCTGAATTTCTCCTTCACCGGCTATTTGCGCTCGGAGCAGGATTCATCCACCGAGCTGCATCAGTGGATCAGGAAGAATTATTTCAGCTTTCGGGAGATCGAGCTGGGGCTGCTGCTACAGGGGTCGTGACGGGCAATCAATGCCCGTCGAACGTCATCAACGTCCGCACCGGCACATTCATCGCCCGCAGCTTGGCCGCGCCGCCGAGATCCGGCAGGTCGATGATGAAACAGGCGGCCATCACCTCAGCACCGATCTGGCGCATCAATTTGACCGCACCTTCAGCCGTGCCGCCGGTGGCGATCAGATCATCCACCAGGATCACGCGCTCACCGGGCTTGATGGCGTCGGCATGCACTTCCATCTCGTCGATGCCGTATTCGAGAGAGTAAGCGATGCGCACGGTGGTGTGCGGGAGCTTGCCCTTCTTGCGGATTGGCACGAAACCGGCCGACAACTGATGCGCCACCGCGCCGCCGATGATGAAGCCGCGCGCTTCCATGCCGGCGACCTTGTCGATCTTCAGCCCCGCCCAGGGCTGCACCAGCTCATCCACCGCGCGGCGGAACGAGCGTGCATCACCCAGCAGTGTGGTGATGTCGCGAAACAGGATACCCGGCTTCGGATAATCCACAATGGTGCGGACGGAGGCTTTGAGATCGTGCGCGAGTTCGGGTGTCATCAGGGTCTTTCGATTCTTCAGATGGAGATCAGTTGGGGCGCTGCCCCAACCGAAATGCGTTTTCGACGATACGTAAGCCGACCTCGCCGTTAAGCGACATCAGCGATTCCGGATGAAACTGCACGCCGCCGACCGGCAGCGTCTTGTGTTCGATGGCCATGGCGACACCGTCCTCGGTCGAGGCCGTCACGGTGAGCACATCGGGCATGCTGTCCTGCTCGACAAACAGCGAGTGATAGCGGCCGATGACGATTTCATTGGGCAGACCGTTCATCAACTTTCCGCCGCGCACCTGCACGCGCGACGGCCGTCCATGCGCCGGCTGCGCGAGCTGGCCCAGCACGCCGCCGAAATATTCGCCGATTGCCTGCACGCCCAGGCAGACGCCGAACACCGGCAGTTTCTTGTCCAGCGCGGTATCGAGTGTCTTGCCTATGCCGAAATCGGCGGGACGTCCCGGCCCCGGCGACAGCACGAGGAGATCGAAACTCTCGCGGTTCAGGACTGTCTGTGCATGGACATGACGAACCACGCTGACGGTGGCGCCGACCTGACGGAAATAATCCGCCAGCATATGCACGAAACTGTCATCGTGATCGATCAGCAGCACCTTCTTGCCCGAACCGGTTGCATCCGGCGCGAAGGCCGACAGGCGCTTCGGCGGATCGCCACGCAGCGCTTGGAACAGGGCTGCGGCCTTGGTCTGGCATTCCTTCTCTTCGGCGACGGGATCTGAATCGAACAGCAGCGTCGCGCCGACGCGCACTTCGGCGAGGCCATCCTTCATGCGGATGGTACGGATGGTAATGCCGGTATTGATGCCGCCATCGAATGACACGGCACCAATCGCGCCGGCATACCAACGCCGCGACGAGCGCTCGTTATCCTCGACGAACTGCATCGCCCACAGTTTCGGCGCACCGGTCACCGTCACCGCCCAGGCATGGGTCAGGAACGCATCGAGCGCGTCAAAGCCCGGCCGCAGCATGCCTTCCACATGATCGACAGTATGGAACAGTTTTGAGTAGGTCTCGATCTGCCGACGCGCCAGCACCTTGATCGTGCCGGGCACGCAGACACGCGCCTTGTCGTTACGATCGACGTCGGTGCACATGTTGAGTTCGAACTCGTCTTTCTCCGAATTCAGCAACTGCCGGATCTGTTCGGCATCGCCGATGGCATCGACGCCACGCGCGATGGTGCCGGAGATCGGACAGGTCTCGACGCGGCGACCGTCGGAGCGCACGAACATCTCGGGCGAGGCAGCGACGAGAAATTCGCCGTCGCCGAGATTCATCAGTGCGCCGTAAGGCGACGGATTGATCACGCAGAGGCGCTGGAAAACCTCGGCCGGCGAGCGTTCGCAAGGTTCAGCAAATAATTGCCCGGGCACCGCCTCGAACAGGTCGCCGCGCGCGAAAGCGGCGCGGGCGTTCTCGACCGTCTTCTGATATTCGCCGGGGGCGTGATCGGCAAAGCCCTGGCGCGGCGCCTTGTTGTAGCCGCTGTCGGGCGTATCACGCGGCAGGCCTTCGGTCGTGCGATCCTTCCAGGTGAAATCATAGGACATCACCACGCCGCGGCCGGTGGCGCGGTCATAGGCCAGCAGCGTGTCGGGCAGATACAGCACGATGTCGCGCTGGTCGGCCTCGCGCGTGCGCTTCTGCTTCAGGTCTTCCATCTGGAACACGAGGTCATAGGCGAAGGCGCCATAGAGCCCGAGCATGGAATCGTCTGAGGAGAACAATTGCGCGACCATGTCGCGCACCAACGACATCACGCTGGCGCGGCGGGTGCGCTGGTCTTCCTCGACCGGCGCCTCGCCGCGGATGATGTGGCCCTTGAGCTTCGACATCGTCCGCCCGTCGAGCGCGATACAGGGATCCTGCAGCGTATCGGCGAGGAAGGCGATCAATACCTGGCCACGCTTGTTCAGCGCCGTCAGCGTGAAATCCGTCCCGGTGGTTTCCAGCAGCAACGGCGGATCGGAAAAACCGAGATCGAAGCTCTCATAGCGGCCGGGCACCGTGGTGCCCGACGACAACACCACACCGCGGCGCTGGTCGAGCCGGACGATCAGATCGTCCAGCGCGGTGCCGCCGGTGAAATAATCGACATGGCGCGCCACGGTGAGACCCGCTCGGGTCTTGTAGGCGCTGTCAGCGGGGAGCGAAAACACAGTCCTGTTCATGGTGTCCTCTTAGGAAACATGCCGGAGGGGGCGCCACACAGAACAAACAAGCAAAGGCCGTCGCACTGCGATGGCGGCCTTCGACGATTGAAAATAAGCAAATCGCACCGACCACCTCTTCAGGAGGTGCGCCACCAACGACGGCTGTTGCGGACAGGGGTGCTCATGGCCGGCAAATCACCATGGCCGGCCCGGAACGTCAAGGGACTAAACGGCCCCCGGCCGCTCCCGGACGAATACCGTCAGTTTGAGCGCCCCGACGCCGTCCTCGATCGGGGTCCAGCCGATGCTCTCGTACCAGGCCCGACGGGGCGGGGCAGCGCAGAGATAGACCCGGGCATGCCCCCGAGAGAAGGCCTCCAGGCAGGCCCGCTCGATCAGCGCCGGGGCGATGCCCTGTTTGCGGGCATCGGGCTCGGTCCAGACCGCCGCGACCCAGGGCGTATATTGCGGGCGCTCGTCGAGATCGGACACCAGCAGCGACGCCGTTCCGAGAAAGTCTGGCCCACGATGGGCCACCAGCGCGATCGGCAGGTCGGTCCCCTGCATGTTCTCGCGCAGTCGCTCGACGATATAGGCCTCGGGCACGCCATGGCGTTTCCACCACGCCTGCCAGATACGATCGGCGACGGTATCGAAGAAGTCGGGCTGCTGGCGCAAATCGGAAATGGTGAAGTCGGATGTCATCGGCCTCGACCTACAAGGTCAGGCCTGTCGCATCAAGCTGCCACGCGGCTATGCGTCACGTGTGTGGGATTAACCAGTGAGCCGCTTCAGCATCGGAAAGGATGACGTCGTGCCGAATTTTCCCTGCGGCACTCCGCAGTCTTCATAGCCGGCAGACCGATACAGGCGATGGGCTGTCTCGGTGCTGATCAGATGGCAGACATCGTTGCCATGGTCCCGTGCGGTCGCCTCAAGCTGTGCCAGCATCGCCTTGCTGACGCCCCGGAACCGGGCATCCGGCGAGATGTAGTTGCACGTAATCTCGCCATCGTGTCTGACGATGCCGACGGCGAGCACTGTTTCTTCCTCGACCGCGACGAGAACGAAATTGTCCGGATGGGCGATCCAGCCCTCCACTATTTTAGGAGTCTTGTTGGCGAGCCAACGTCTCAGGATCGCCGGATCGTCATGATGATCGGCGCCGCAGAGCTCGGCGATGGAGCGGCGCAAGACATCGCATATCTCGGCCGCTTCATCGGGGCGCGCTCTGCGGATCAGCATCCGATCATAGGACCTCAGCCCAGGTGCTTCTTGAAGAACGCGGTCGCGCGGCCCCAGGCGAGTTCGGCGGCTTCACGGTCATGTACGCTGACGCGCTGCTCGTTGACGAAAGCGTGGTCGGCGTCATAGCGGAAGAACTCGGCCGACTTGCCGGCAGCCTTCAGGCCGTTCTCGAACGCATCAACCACCGCAGGCGTGCACCAGTCGTCGCGATTGGCGAAGTGGCCCTGCAGCGGCACCTGCACATCGGCGGGCTTGGCGGCCTGCTCCGGCGGAATGCCATAGAACGCCACGGCGGCCTTGAGTTCGGGAATCTTGCACGAACCGATGATGGTCACCGCTCCGCCGAGGCAGAAACCGGTGAGACCGACTTTGGCACCGTTGCGCGACAGGTACTGCGCCGCGCCGCGCACGGTCTGCGTGGTGGCGTCCATGAAATCGAGCGAGTTCATCTCTTTGCCGGCCGCATCCGTGTCGTGATAGGGCACGACCACGCCGTTATAGAGATCAGGCGCCAGCGCATCGAAGCCGGCCAGCGCGAGACGATCGGCCAGGCCCTTGATCTGCTCTTGAAGACCCCACCATTCCTGGATGACGACGACGCCCGGCGCGTTGCCGGCCTGGGCATTGGCGAGATAGCCCTTGGCTTCCTTGCCGTCGGGGCGCTTGAAGCTGATCGATGTTCCCATGATGTCCTCCGCTGGAATGGTTCGGGGCAACTTATAGACCCCTCACGTGTCAACTCAACCGGGCCAGCGCGCGCTGCAGGTCTCGCTTGTAGGTCAGAAAATCGACAAACAGTCCGTGTTCGCCGCCGTCCCGCCGTGGCGGTTGCGCGAACCATTGCGTGATCTCCTGCCGCAGCGCTGCTGCCGCATCCGGCCGCGCGGCCTTGGCCGCGAGATAGGCTGCGATCACGCGGGCCTGCAATGCACGCCCTTCCCAACCCACGCCCGCGCCTTCCAGCAGCCCGGCCACATACAAGCCGTTATCCTCCGACGGAAACATGTTCATGAACAGCCTTGGCGCACCGATCGCGTCCTGCCAATCGAGTGCACGGAGATCGCCGAGGAACGGAAACGTGATCCGGTAGCCGGTCGCAAGCAACACCAGATCGACCTCGTCGCAGCGGCCATCGGCGAACACGACCGACTTGCCGTTGAATTCGCGGACCGGCTTGCGCAAGCCGACATCGCCCTGGCCGAGATGCTGCAGCACCAGTGAATTGACGATCGGCGTGCGGTCATAGAGGCGGTGCTGTGGCTTCGGCAGACCGAAGCGCTCCGGCGCGCCGACGATGAAGCGCAGGATCGGCTCGTGCAGCCTTGAGCGCAGGTTCTTCGGAATGATGAAGCGCTTCGGCTTGTGATTGCCTTCGTCCGCCGGCTTGCCGGCGAGAAACTTTGGCACGAAATGATTGCCGCTGCGCACGCTCCACAACACTTTATCCGCGCGATGGACCGCATCGACGACAATGTCGCAGCCGGTATTGCCCATGCCCACCACCAGCACGCGCTGGCCGGCGAAGATGTCCGCGGTTTTGTAATCCTTGGCATGCATCAGTGGGCCATCAAAGGTGCCTGACGTTTTGGGGATCAGGGGATCGCTGAGATGGCCATTGGCGATGATGACGCCGGCATAGTCTGCCGACGTGCCGTCGCTGAAAGCAGCGTGCCATCCACTTTCCTGCCGCGTCAGGCTGCGCAGGCCGGTGTTGAAGCGGATCAGCGGATAGAGATCGAAATGCCGGGCATAGCTCTGCAGATAATCCAGCACCTGACGATGGCCGGGATAGGCCGGCCAGTCCTCCGGCATCGGGA
Organism: Tardiphaga sp. 862_B3_N4_1; assembly: GCF_051811085.1. Lineage (NCBI taxonomy): Bacteria > Pseudomonadati > Pseudomonadota > Alphaproteobacteria > Hyphomicrobiales > Nitrobacteraceae > Tardiphaga > Tardiphaga sp. 862_B3_N4_1. The sequence goes on along the minus strand of NZ_JBPWQB010000002.1, from coordinate 2,523,390 downwards.
AATCCGCAAAGGCCGTGGTGCGCTTCGACGAGATCAGATGCGTCGAGGCATAGACCGCACTCGGCGCCGCGCCATACAGCCACTGCCCGCCAATATCGGCATTCTGCTCGACGGCTTCCACAGCATGGCCAGCGGCCTTCAGGCTCTGGATTGCGGCAAGACCTGCGGGACCGGCGCCGATGACGAGGAAAGTCATGACATCAGCTCCGGGCGTTCGTCGCGATAGCGTTCGAACACGGCGCGCGCATCAAGCTTGGGCGAATAACCGAATTCGGATTTGAGCCGGGTGTTGTCGAGCACCGGACGATACTGAATGAATTTGACATTCTGCGGCGTCAGTTTGGTCAGCCCGAGCGCATGGAGCAACCACAGCGCGCCCTTCATCACCGCGGGCGGAATTGGAATGAACGGCTTGCCATTTAGCTGCGCAATCTCGCGCAGGCTGAGCGTACCATCGCCGGCGAGATTATAGATGCCGCCGTTGCCAGTGTGCACGGCCTGCGCCAGTGCCGCCACCACATCGGAATCGGCGATCAGCGAGAACGGCGTTGCGGCGCCACTGAGGCCGGTGACAACAGGGCGCTCGAACAACGCAGTGATCTGGTTGTTCGTGGTCGGCCCCAGCACCGTGCAGGGGCGAAACACGGTCTGCCGCAATCGTGGATGATCGCTACGCCAGCGCGCCAGCATCTCCTCGACCTCACGCTTGTTGCGTGCATAAGGGAAATCCTCGTTACCGCGCAGCGGATCGGTCTCGCGCAACGGGACGGGATTGTCGGCGTGATAGCCATAGGCCGCGCCGCTCGAGGTGACGATGAGGTGGCCGACACCAGCCGCGAGACAGGCTTCCAGCACATTGCGCGTGCCCAGCACATCGATCTCATAGTCGCGCCGGTCGTCGCCTCCGACGGCAACGACCGAGGCGAGATGCACAACGGTGCGTGGCTTCACGCGGGCGATGACATCCTTCAAGGCGGGATCTCGGATGTCGCCATGCTCGTAGGCAATGCCGTCGAGACGCTGTTGCGGCGGCACCTCGCGCAGATCGAGCGCTGTCACCGGCCCGTCGCCACCGGCCGCGAGTGCGCGCAGCAAAGCGCTGCCGATGAAGCCTGCCGCGCCGGTGATCAGCACGCCGCTATTCGCCATCGCGTCGCTCATGCAGCACCTTCAATGCGTGCCGGATGCGGATCGCGCCGTTTCCACCAGGCCGCCAGCGCCCAGCCGGAGACGAGGTGCCAGACTCCCCAGCCAGCGGCGACCAGCGCAGCCCCGCCAAGGCCGTCGAATTGCGTGAGGATCAGCGCCAGCCCCAGGCCGGAATTATGCATGCTGACTTCAATGGTGAGCGCGCGGGTGTCGTAGTCGCTCAGCCGCAGGACTCTTGCGACGCTCCAACCAAGCGCGACGGCGATCGCGTTATGCAGCACGACGAAGGGCAGCACCGCCGTCGAGAATACCGCGATGTAGCGCCAGTTGGTGATCGTCGCGGCCAGAATAAATCCGATCAGGAACACGAAAGAGAGGATCTGCAGCGGCCGGCGCAGACGGTCGGCCAGCCCCGGCAGATGACGCACCGTGAGCAGACCGGCAACCATCGGCACGCCGAGCAGCAGCACGGTCGATCCGATAAACGAGACGGGATCGACGCTCACCTGGCGCAGCAGCGCCGCGGTTTGCGGATTGAGCCCGGCCCAGAACAGGATGTTCAGCGGCGTCGTGACGGACGCGAGCAAGCTGGAGATGCCAGTCATCGACACCGACAGCGCGGTGTTGCCGCGCGCCATATGGGTGATGAGATTGGAGATGTTCCCGCCAGGACAGGCCGCCACCACCATCATGCCAAGCGCGATGGAGGGCTGCGGCTTTAACACCATGGTGATCGCCCATGTGACCGCCGGCAGGAGGATCAGTTGCGCGGCGAGCCCCGCGAGCGGCGCCGCCGGACGTCGGAACACATCGACGAAATCGGCGACGCGAAGATCGAGCGCGACGCCATACATGATCAGCGCCAGCACGATGCCGAGCGCCATCTGACCACCCGGACTGATGTTCAACAGAATATCGTCGATCGCCGCGCCCGCCATCCATCCCCCCGATGAGCGTGGATATCCGTGACGCTCACCGAGCCCGCGTCTCCCGCCTTTGCGCAAAGCTTAATCAACGGTTCCCCGAGAATCCATGGTCCGGGCGCGCACAGGCTGAAAACGAAAAAGGGCCCCATCAGGGGCCCTTTTGAAAGAATGTTTGCGACGCTCAGTGAGCGTTCGCCCAGACCTTCTTCTTCGTGAAATACATCAGGAACGCGAAGATGATCAGGAACACCATCACCTGCAAGCCAATACGCTTGCGGGCCTCAAGATGCGGCTCCGCGGTCCACATCAGGAAGGTCGAAACGTCCTTGGCGTAGTTCTCGACCTTCTGCGGGGTGCCGTCGTCATAGGTCACCTGATCGTCGGAGATCGGCTTCGGCATCTTGATGGCGTGGCCGGGGAAGTACTTGTTGTAATACGCGCCCGGCGGCAGCGCGAAATCCTTCGGCGCCGGATCGACATAGCCCTGCAGCAGCGCGTCGATGTAGTTCGGGCCCTTCTCCTGGAACTGGGTGAAGAAGTCGAACACGAATTGCGGGAAGCCGCGGTCGTAGTTGCGGGCCTTGGCCATCAGCGACAGATCCGGCGGATAGGCACCGCCATTGGCTGCGCGCGCCGCGTTCTCGTTCGGGAACGGCTTGGGGAATGGATCCGCGAGACGACCGGGACGTTCGAACATATCGCCGGCGTCGTTCGGACCGTCCTGCACCTTGATCTCGGATGCCACTGCCAGCGCCTGAGCCGCAGAGAAGCCCGGGCCGCCCACGTCCGCGAGGTTGCGGAAGTGGATCAGGCTCATCGAGTGACAGGTCGAACAGACTTCCTTGTAGACCTTGTAGCCGCGCTGCAGGGCACCGCGGTCAAACTTGCCGAACGGGCCGGCAAACGACCAGCTCAGAGACGGCGGCGTCGGGCCGCCATGCTCGTCGGCAGCCTTGGCGCTCTGCGTGCCGCCGGCCATCAGACCACCGGCGAGAACCAGCGCGACGATCGCGGAGGCTGCCTTCTTGCCGTATTTGGCCAGCACATCGTCAGCGATCGAGTTCGGCACTGCGCGAGGCGTTTCGATACGGCTGAGGATCGGCAGCACGATCAGGAAGTAGGCGAAGTAGCAGAAGGTCAGGACACGGCCGGCGATGATGTAGATGCCTTCCGCGGGCTTGCCGCCGAGCCAGCCGAGCAGGACCGCCACCACGACGAACATCCAGAAGAACTGCTTGGCCAGCGGACGATACTTCGACGACTTGGTCTTGGCGGTATCGAGCCACGGCAGGAAGGCCAGCACGATGATCGCCGAGAACATCGCGATGACGCCGCCGAGCTTGCTCGGGATCGAACGCAGGATGGCGTAGAACGGCAGGTAGTACCATTCCGGCACGATGTGCGCGGGCGTCACACCGGGATTGGCCGGGATGTAGTTATCGGGATCGCCGAGATAGTTCGGGATGTAGAACACGAACCAAGCGTAGAAGATCATGAAGCAGACCATGCCGAAACCATCCTTGATGGTCGCGTAGGGCGTGAACGGCACGGTATCCTTCTCGGTCTTCGGCTCGACGCCGGCCGGATTGTTCTGACCGGCGACATGCAGCGCCCAGACGTGCAGCACGACGACGCCGGCGATCACGAAGGGCAGCAGGTAATGCAGCGAGAAGAAGCGGTTCAGCGTCGGATTGCCGACCGAATAGCCGCCCCACAGCAGGGTCACGATGCTCTCGCCCACATAGGGAATCGCCGAGAACAGGTTGGTGATGACGGTGGCGCCCCAGAAGCTCATCTGGCCCCACGGCAGCACGTAGCCCATGAAACCAGTCGCCATCATCAGAAGGTAGATGATCACGCCGAGGATCCAGAGGATTTCGCGAGGTGCCTTGTACGACCCGTAATACAGGCCACGCAGCATATGGATGTAGACGGCGATGAAGAACATCGATGCGCCGTTGGAGTGCAGATAACGCAACAGCCAGCCGTAATTCACATCGCGGACAATGCTCTCGACCGAATTGAACGCCATGTCCACATGCGGCGTGTAGTGCATCGCCAGGATCACGCCGGTGACGATCTGCACGCCGAGCATGAAGGACAGGATGCCGCCGAACGTCCACCAGTAATTCAGGTTACGCGGTGTCGGATAGGCAACGAAGGAGGAATGGACGAGGCCGATAATTGGCAGACGCTTTTCAATCCACTGCAAAGCGGGATTGGTCGGCTGGTAGGTCGATGGTCCGCTCATGATGCGATCCTGAGAAGAGAAAAACACTATCGGCGCGAGATCGGATGGGATCCGACAGCTCAGCCGATCTTGATCTTGGTGTCAGAGACGAAGGCGTAAGGCGGGATCGGCAGGTTGAGCGGCGCCGGACCCTGACGGATGCGGCCCGAAGTGTCGTAGACCGAACCGTGGCAGGGGCAGAAAAAGCCGTCGTAAGCGCCTTCGTGAGCAATCGGGATGCAGCCCAGATGGGTGCAGATGCCGATGACGACCAACCACTGGTCGTGGCCTTCCTTGACGCGAGCCTGATCGGTCTGCGGATCGGGCAGGCTCGACACCGGAACGGCGCGCGCCTCTTCGACCTGCTTCTTGGTCCGGTTCATGATGTAGATCGGCTTGCCGCGCCAGAACACCTTGATGTCCTGCCCCTCGGCGATGGGGGCCAGATCGACCTCGATCGGCGCACCCGCCGCGATGGTCGAAGCATCTGGATTCATTTGAGAAATCAGCGGCCAGACGGCGGCTGCGGCGCCCACTGCAGCCACTGCCCCAGTGGCCACGAACAAGAAATCACGGCGCGTGTGTTCCGCCGAAGACGTTGTCGTCACGATCCCAACCCTTTCTTATCTGCAGCCGGCTTAGACACTCCCGGTCACGTCTTTGCGTTGACCTGAAGCAAAAAACCGACGCCCGCGATTCTCCCCACGGCGGCAGAGGCCTACTAGTCCTTGCCTAACAGGCAGAACACGCAGTCCAGAATCGTTCTATTGGCACCCTTGGTGCGGCAGTGCAAGCCTACGATCGGCGAAGCAAGATGCGATGCACCACAGAATCAACGCCTTTCCGCGCGGCGGATAATTCGGCACGTCGTGACTATCGGAAACGGCCATCAGGCTTTTGGCGGGACAAGGGATCGCGATTCGCAGTCGATCGCGCTCCGCCGATTTTCCGGACACCTCTCGCGCGCCATGATTCGCGCGACGGTCAGGCAAAAACAGCAACAATTCATGATCGTGAATAATTCTGCGTCGTTTCAGCAACAAATCGCGCTCAAGTAGCGCGTTTGAAGACGTTCTAAATCCCTAATTCTGTTCTCATTCTTCGCCTGCGCTAAAGCGAAAGCATCCAAATTTTACCGGTAGAGCCGGCCTAACTGGGGCATCGCAGCGTCATGACAACATCCCACTTCATCGAATCGGCAACTCGGCTGCATACGCTTCGGGCTCTATGTCTTTGCGCCGTCAGCGGTCTCGCTTTGTCGATTCCGACAGGTGCTGCCGACGCTCAGTCTGCCCTGCCGCCAGTGACGGTGGATGCGCCGCAGCAGCGTACGCGTCCGGCGACGGCCAGGCCGACCCAGCGCGCATCGACCAGCCGCGCCGCCCGCACCAATCGCACGGCCCGTGCGCCGCAGGCGGCACCGGTGGCACCAGCCAATCCCAACGCCGGTGAGCGCGCCGGCGGCCCCGTGATCGGCTTCGTCGCCAATCGCAGCGGCTCCGCCACCAAGACCGACACCCCGATCATGGAAACTCCGCAATCGATCTCGGTGATCACCTCCGACCAGATCAAGACCCAGGACGCACAGACCCTCACTCAGGCGCTGCGCTACACCGCGGGCGCCAATGGCGACGTCAATGGCGGTTCCGATACCCGCAATGGCGGCATTCAGATCCGCGGCTTCGACATGACGCAGCAGGGGCTGTACCTTGATGGCCTGCGGCTGCCCAGCACGCCCTATATCCATTTCGACAGCCTCGATCCCTTCGGCGCGTCTCGTCTCGAAGTGCTGAAAGGGCCGTCTTCGGTGATGTATGGTGGCAGCGGGCCGGGCGGCATTCTCAACTATGTCAGCAAGCTTCCGACCGCCCGGCAGTTCGGCGAAATCTCGGTGTCAGGCGGCAGTTTCGACCGCTATCAGGGCGAGTTCGATTTTGGCGGTCCCGCCAACAAGGAAGGCACGGTGCTCTATCGCCTGACCGGCCTGGTCCGTGACGGCGGCACGCAGGTCGATGACGCCAGGGACAGCCGCGTCTTCATCGCGCCGGCCGTCACCTTCAAGCCGAACGAAGACACCACACTCACAGTACTGGCGAATTATCAGAAGGAGAAGAACGGCTGGGGTCTGCAGTTCCTGCCGGCATCCGGCACGATCTATCCGAATGCGGGCCGTATCATCCCTATCAACCGCAACACCGGCGAACCCGGCTTCAACAGATACGACAACGAGATCGCTTCGGTTGGCTACCTGTTCGCGCATAACATCAACGATAACCTGACCTTCCGGCAGAACCTGCGCTACTCGTGGATGCACAACGAATCCGACAGCATCAATGCCGGCGGTTACCTCGACGAAGCCGCCGGGCTGCTCTACCGCTACGGCGGATCATCGGCATCGACGATCAACTCCATCGCCGTCGACAACCAGCTGGAGGGCCACTTCACCACCGGCATCCTGAGCCACACCACGCTGTTCGGCATCGACTATCGAAACACGACATCGACCGACGTCAACACGAGCTACAGCGCCGATCCCCTCAACGTCTTCAACCCCGTCTACACCAACACCTGGACCAAGGGCGCGCTCTACGAAGACTATCGTGTGAAGCAATCGCAGGTTGGCATCTATGCCCAGGACCAGATCAGGCTCGGCCGGCTCTCGGTCCAGCTCGGCGGCCGGCAGGATTTCGCCAAGACGACCTACGACAACTACATGGACGGTTCATCGACCTCCACCGACGCCTCGGCCTTCACCGGTCGTGCGGGCGTGATCTACAATTTCGACAGCGGCGTGGCGCCCTATTACAGCTACTCGGAGTCGTTCCTGCCGGTGCTGAACATCGCCAATGGCAGCCTGCTGGCGCCGGAAACAGCGCATCAGCATGAGGTCGGCATCAAGTATCAGCCGGTCGGCGTCAATGCGATGATCACGCTTGCCGCCTTCGACCTGACCCGGCAAAATGTCGTTCGCTTTCTGCCTGTTGCACCGTTCACGGCGATCCAGACCGGCGAGGTCAATTCTCGCGGCATCGAAGTGGAGGCCACCGCCACCCTCGCCGCCGGCTTCAATGTCCGCGCCGCCTATTCCTACATCGACATCGAAGTCACCAAGGATCCGGTGAATGTTGGCAAGGCTCTGACCACCGTGCCGATGAATCGCTTGGGCATCTGGAGCGACTACACGATGCAAGGCGGCCTGTTCGAGGGCGTCCAGATCGGCGGCGGCATTCGCTACATCGGCGATAGCTGGGCCGACGATGCCAACACAAGCAAGGTGCCGGGAGCCACCGTGGTCGACGCGCTACTGGCCTATAATCAGAAGAACTACCGGCTCGCGCTCAACGTCACCAACATTGCGGACACCCGCTATGTTTCATCCTGCTACAGCCCCGTTTATGGTTGCTTCTACGGTGACTCGCGCAAAGTCGTCGCCAAGCTGACCTATCGCTGGTGAACATTAGAATCACCCTAAAGCGCGACAATACGCCACCGCCGGTCTCTCGACCGGCAGTGGCGACACTTGGTAGTAAACGCGACCACAACAACACGGGCGGAACGCCATGAGATCGATCTTCGGGCGCCTGCATCGCTGGGCTGGACTCCTCACCGCCGCCTTCCTGTTCTTCTCGGGCGTCACCGGCGCGGTTATCTCGTGGGATCACGAGCTTGACGATCTTCTCAACAGCAAGCTGAAGGACGTCACCACCGCGGGGCCCGCTAAACCATCGATCGAACTCGCGGGCCTGATCGAGCAGCGCGATCCGCGCGCGCGCGTGATCCACATGTACATGACGCCGGAAAAGAATGAGTCGCTCTCGTTCTTTGTTCTGCCGCGGATCGATCCCACGACAAGCAAGCGTTACACGCTTGATTACAATCAGATCTTCCTCGATCCCAACACCGGCGAAGAACTCGGCCGCCGCTATTGGGGCGCCGTCTGGCCCGTGACCCGCGAGAACTTCGTCTCGTTCCTCTACAAGCTGCACTACACGATGCATATCCCGGAATTCTGGGGCAGCGACCGCTGGGGCATGCGCATCCTCGGCGTCATCGCCATCATCTGGACCATCGATTGCTTCATCGGATTCTATCTGACACTGCCATCGCGCAAACGCGTCAAGGCGGGAGCCGCTCCCGCCGTCGCGCGCGAACTCGGCAAGGGGTTCTGGGCGCGCTGGAAGCCGGCCTGGATGATCAAGACCTCGGGCAGCGCCTACCGGATCAATTTCGACATCCACCGCGCCTTCAGCCTGTGGACCTGGGCCCTGCTGTTCATCATCGCGTTCACGGCGTTCTCGTTGAACCTGTATTTCGAAGTCTTTTCGCCGCTGATGAAGAAGTTCTCGGACTACACGCCGACGCCTTACGAGCAGCGGGAGTATCGTCACCTCGATAACCCGATCGAACCCAAGATGACCTGGGCCCAGATCCTCGAGCGCGCCACCGCCGACGGCAAGGCACGCGGCTGGACCACACCGATCGGCTCGCTGTTCTACGGCCCGGCACATGGTGTGTATCAGGTGTTCTTCTTCGAGCCGGGCGACGATCACGGCGCCGCCGGCGTCGGCCCGCCGTCGCTGTTTTACGACAGCGAGGACGGCCGTCCGCTCGGCGCCAAGCTGCCCTGGGTCGGCACCGCCGCCGACATCTTCGTGCAGATGCAGTTCCCGATGCATTCGGGACGAATCCTGGGTCTGCCCGGCCGCATCCTGATTTCGGCGATGGGCCTGGTCGTGGCGGCGCTCTCAGTCACCGGCGTGGTGATCTGGTGGCGCAAGCGCCGCGCGCGCGTGAAGGTACGCGCGACAACGGAAGCACGTTCGAATACGCGACTCGCGCCGGCGGAGTAGAGCCGCCGGCCTTGTCCGACTGCATGTCAGGCGCTATCGCCTGACATGGGTCGCGTCGATCAAGATGCGGCCGGAGAAAGTCCGCCGTGCGCATCGCCCTCTACCAGCCTGACATTCCGCAGAACACCGGCACCATCCTGCGGCTCTGTGCCTGTCTCGATGTCGAAGCTCATATTATCGAACCGGCGGGCTTTCCGACCTCCGACCGCCATTTCCGCCGCGCCGGCATGGACTATCTCGATCAGGTGTCGATCGTCCGGCACGATTCATGGCGGCATTTCGAGGACTGGCGGCGCGAGGCCGGCCATCGTCTCGCGCTGTTCACCACCAAGGGCGCCACGCCCTATCTCGAGCATCGCTATTCTGACGATGAGATTCTGCTGTTCGGCCGCGAGAGTGCCGGTGTGCCGGACGACGTCGCAGCGGCCGCCGATACACGGCTGGTGATTCCGATGCGCCAGGATCTGCGCTCGATCAATCTGGCGATGACGGTGGCCATGGCGCTCGGTGAAGCGCTCAGGCAGACGCGCGGCTAGAGCGCGATCCCGAGAAGCGGACGCCGGTTTTCGGACAGCATCGCGTTCATACAAAAAGAGGACTCTGAGGCACGTTCTTCGACAAACGTCATGATTTGTTAACGACGCGCGCAGCGACGTCTTTAAGACGGACGGGATACTGATACCGGTCATTATCGGGAGACCCTTGATGACTCGCACCCGTCCGTCAGTTCTCAACATGCTCGTATGGGCCTACTGGGATTTGTATCATGCCCTACGAACGGCTTGGCTTCCTGCACTGATCGCGACTGCGATCGTATCCATCGGCACTGTGGCGGCGCTGATTGGACCGTTGTTCCTGACACGAGATCCAATCGCACAAGCGCTTGCCCGACAAACGATAACGACCGGATTATGTTTCCTGCTGACGCCGTTCTTGCTGGCAATCCACCGACTTGTCGTGCTCGGCGAATTGACCCATCAATACGATTTCACACCGTCCGAACCGCGTTTCCAGTCATATTTCGGCTGGCTCGCTTTGGCTGTTTTCATCATGGGCGTGCCATCACTTCTGGAAGCCCTCACGACGCCAAGAGGTCCTGTTTATTATAGCGCTGGTCAATCATTCCCCGGCTCCAGTCGCTCGGTGGTCGTGACCATTATCCATCTCGCCGGCTTGGTCGCCGTCCAGTATTGCCTCGCACTTCTACCGGCGGTGGCTGTCGATGCCCCGGGAGCCACTTGGCAAAATGCAGTAAGCGACACACGCCGTCACATCTGGTTCGTGCTCATGGCAACGATCCTGCCGCTTATTCCAATCGGCTTGCTTGCTCTTGCGGTCGCATCGCTGGTGGGCTCGAGAAACCATGTGGGTATGGTTGTGAGTACGCTGTGGTTCGGCGCAATACTGGTTGTTGCGTTGACGCTCGTGGCCGTAGTCGCCTCGCGTCTCTACCAGCTCATAGGCGACCGACTGAACGTGCCGTTACGCTGAGAGTTGATGCCCGAGATCGGCTGACTACCGCCCGCTCGGCACACGCGTGGCGATGTAGTCCTTGCCCTTCGCCGTAAACGTCTCGCGAATGATGAAGCCGTCCGCCGGCGACATCGGGCCGATCGGCACTGGCCCCGTGGGCATGATCAGCGTGGCATTGCCGCCGACGAAGATCAGCAGGTGGCGACGTTCCGCCAGCAGCTTCTCCGACCAGGCGATCAGGCCGGAATGGATCGGCTCCTTCTGCCAGGCGAAAGGCGAGCCGGGATCGACCTGCCCATAGATGAAGCCGGTGGTCGGATAGACCGAAAACACGATCTTCGAATTTTCCGGCTTCCAGGATTCCGGCATCTCGTTGTCCTGGATCCAGACGCAATCGAAGGCGCGGCATTGCTGTGGCCGGCTGTCGTAGATCTTACAACCCTGCGCGATTGCGCAGTGCTTGCACCACTTGCCCGCCGGCTTGGCGAGGTCGTCGATGCGATAGACCTTGCAGCACATGGTGCAGGTCCCGCACGTACGTGTGGCGGCGGCAGAACTGCCGGATGTGACGAGCGACGGCTGCATGGTATCCAGGTGCGACAATTTGACGTGATGTCATCGACCTTTGGCGGCCCGCGCCGGACATCGCAATTGACATGTCGGTGATCGGCCGGGACATCCACCGGCCAGCCGTGCTAAGAGCCGCGGCTTACCCCATATGGAACCGAGATGTGGCCCGAGCCGGTTCGGGCATGCCGGTTTTAGAGAGCTAAGACAGTGAGTTATGCGGTCAAAGAAATCTTCCTGACACTGCAGGGCGAAGGCGCCCATGCCGGCCGCGCGTCCGTCTTCTGCCGGTTTTCGGGCTGCAATCTCTGGACCGGCCGGGAACAGGACCGCGCCGGGGCGACCTGCCAGTTCTGCGACACCGACTTCGTCGGTATGGACGGCACGCTGGGCGGCCGCTACCCGGACGCCGAGAAGCTCGCCGACATCATCGCCGCACAATGGGTGGGACCATCCGGCAACCGCTATGTGGTGCTGACTGGCGGCGAACCGCTGCTACAGGTGGATGCCGAACTGATCGACGCGCTGCATGCGCGCGGCTTCGAGATCGGCGTCGAGACCAACGGCACGGTCGCGCCGCCCGCAGGCATCGACTGGGTCTGCGTCAGCCCCAAGGCCGGTGCGGAACTGGTGGTGCACAGCGGACACGAATTGAAGCTGGTCTATCCGCAACCACAGGCGATGCCGGAGAAATTCGAAGGCCTCACCTTCGAGCGTTTCTCATTGCAGCCGATGGACGGGCCGGACGCCATCAGCAATACCGCTGACGCGGTGGATTACTGCCTGCGCCACCCGCAATGGCGGCTGAGCGTGCAGACACACAAGACACTTGGGATCCGCTAAGGACCCGGACTTCTAAGGACGACGACTTCCTATGTGGGAACTGACCAAATCGTTTCGCTTCGAGGCGGCGCATGCGCTGTCTCACACCACGCTCGGTGAAGTGAGCCAGGAAATCCATGGCCACTCCTTCCGCGCCGAAGTCACCATTCGCGGCGTGCCGGATCCCGTGACCGGCATGGTGATGGATCTCGGCTTGCTCGACCGCAGCCTCGACGAGCTGCGCAAGACGCTCGACCACAAGTTTCTCAACAAGATCGAAGCGATCGGCATTCCGACGCTGGAAAATCTCTCGCGCTTCATCTGGGACCGCGTCGCCGACAAGGCTCCGGTGGTCCGCGTCGGCGTGTTTCGCGACAGCTGCAATGAGAGCTGCGTGTATTTCGGGCCGTAGGGCTAGGGTCTTTATTGGAGCATGATCTCTCGACAAACGAATTCGTTTGTCGGCGAAAACCGGAATCCAGCTTTCGGGATCATGCTCTAGTCTTTCCCTGTGATCATGCAGGTCGCGGTCGCATGCGCGCAAAGCCTGCCATCCTTGTCGGTCAGCGTCCCCTCCGTCGCAGCCATCCTGCGCCCCATGTGAATGATACGGCCCTCGGCGCGGATCGGCCCTGACGCGGCCGTCATGGCACGGATATAGGTGACCTTGAGATCGAGCGTCGCGTAACCGGTTCCTGCTGGCAGCGAGGTCTGCACCGCCAGCGCGATGGCGCCATCTAACATCGTGGCTGCGTAACCGCCATGCACCGTTCCGAGCGGATTGTAGTGATCCTCGTTCGGCGAGCCGACCAGCACAACCTTGCCCTGCTCTGCGGACTCGCCCTTGATGCCGAGTGTGCGGCCGATGCCGCGCGCAAATCCGCCTGCGGCGAAGGCCTGCTGCACAAGCTTCAGGCCGCTGCTCGCGTCACCAATCTCAGTTGTCATGTTTGCCTCCGCCGTCCCGTGAACATCCTTGTTATGGGACCGGGATGGCAGAGCTTGCCTTTCAAGTCAATATTGTTGACCTTAAGACTTGAACTTGGCTAGTCGCGCGCCGCCTCCGCCATCACCGCCGACCATGCGGCCTGGCTGCCCGCCCCCGCCTTCTTGAAGGCGCGCGCCATGATCTTACGCTCATGACCGGATGCGATGCGCTCGACCGCGCGGCCGGCGGGCGTCAGTTCAAGAATCTTGAAACGATGCCGCGTCGGATCGCGCTTGACGGCCACATAGCCCTCATCGAGCAATTGCTTCATCGGGCGATGCAGCGCCTGTTTCGAAATCTGCAGGATCGCCAGTAGATCCGACATCGTGATGCCCTCGCCGCGCAGCACGGCATAGAGAATGCGATGGTGAACCCGAGACAGGCCGACCGTCGCCAGATACTCGTCAGCCGCACGCGTCATCCCGCGCCATCCGAAATACATCAGCGCCAGTGCATCATCGAGTGGATCGAGCTTCTTCAGGTCAATAACATTGACTTGATTGCGGGCGGTGTTAGGCTTCACAGAAGATGGGCTCATCGAAGGCTCACGACAGGGAGACAGGATGCATGTTGACGCGGCAGGACGCGATGGCATTCGCGCAGCAATGGGCTGCAAACTGGAACCGGCTTGCGATCGATACGATCGTTGATCATTTTGCTCCCGAAGGTGAGATACGCAGCCCGCTGGCAACGAAACTGGCGGGATCATCCACCATAAAGGGACGCGACGCCATTCGCACCTACTGGCACGCCGCCTATGGCGGGCTATCCGAGCCACATCTCACCTTGGAGAGCGCCGCCTGGGACGGCGCGTTACAGCGCCTGACGGTCTGGTGGAGCGCGCCGCTGCCCAGTGGACCGACCCGGGCGTGCGAGATGATGGATTTCGATGCCGATCACCAGATCGTCCGCAGCGAAGCCTATTATGGCGCCGGCAGCTAGGACGGCGGCGGGCGGCACGTCTCATGCGCCCGCATGCGTTTCGATGATCGCCGTGCATTTCCCGCACTGGCGCCTATAGTGGACGGACTCATCGAAAGCCTCCCTGTGCGCATTCTGTTGATCAATCCCAACACCACCGAGAGCGTCACCACGCTCGTAAAACGGCATGTCGAGGCCGTAGCCGGCGATGCCGCGACCTTTGTGCCGGCGACCGGCCGGTTCGGCGCCCGCTATATTTCGACGCGCGCCTCGGCGGCCATCGCAGGCCATGCGGCGCTCGACGCCTATGCTTCTCATGGCGCCGGCTGCGATGCGGTCTACCTCGCCTGCTTCGGCGACCCCGGCCTGCTGGCGCTGCGCGAAATTGCAGACGTTCCCGTGGTCGGCATGGCCGAAGCTTCCTGCATCGAGGCCTCCAGACGCGGGCGTTTCGCCATCGTCACCGGCGGCGCGCTGTGGGGGCCGATGCTCCGGGAATTCGTCGGGAGCATCGGCTTGGCCGACAAGCTCGCCAAGGTGCGCACCATCGCACCGACCGGCGGCGATATCGCGCGGAATCCCGATGCAGCACTGGCCGCGCTCGCCAGCGCTTGCACGGCCTGTGCCACGGACGACGGGGCCGAGGTCGTGATCCTTGGCGGCGCAGCACTCGCCGGCCTTGCGTCTCGCATCCAAGCTGACGTGCCGGTACCCGTCTTGTGTTCCGTCGAAACCGGCACGCGTGCCGTGATCGCCGCAGCAGCGAAAGGTCTCGACAGCAGCCCGCCGCCTGCGCTGGAGAGCGTCGGCCTCGGCGCGGAACTCGCAAAACTGCTTCAGCAAAAATAGCTGACAGAAACATCCCCGTGTTCGGCCTGTCATGACGCGGAGCTAGACTCAGTGCGCGCCAAACACATTTCGGGAGCCGACCATGGAATTGAAATCAGGCGATGTCGTCATGCTGAAGTCGGGCGGTTGCCCGCTGACCGTGGCCGACGTTGACGGCGACAACATCGAATGCATCTGGCTGGGCGAGGAAGGCGATCTGTTCCGCGAGACCCTTCCGCGTGCCGTGCTCGAACTCGCCCTCGTCATCCCGCATGACGACGAAGACGAGAGCGAAGAGGACGAGACTGAAGAACACGACGACGAAGAAGAAGAGCACAAGAGCAAGGTGGCCTGATCAGGCCGTCCGCCGCCGGGCGCAAATGTCCGGCGGCGGCTTGTTGCTCATCTTTGCAGACCGAGTTTGAACGCGTCCGCCTCGATATTGCCTGCAGCACCGTCGGTCGCGAAGACCGCAACGGTTGCTTGCGCATGTTCGGGACAATGATAGACGGCGATGCCACTGCCCGGACCTCCGCCGGTATGCCCGACGACGCGTAAATTACTGGTTGTCGTTCCAGCCATAACGCCAAGGCCGTAAGCCGCGTGTTGCCACGGACGTCCTGTACCGGGATCACCCACTGCGATTCCGTGGCACATCTCGTCGCGCAGCCCCACAGGCAGCAAGTCCGTCGTCATCAAGCGGTGCAACAGCATTGCGGCATCGCGCAATGTCCCGACCGCCAGCCCGTGATAGACCCAGCGCGGATCGTAAGACTGCGCATTGCCCATCCGGACATCGGCGAGATCGCTGCGTTGATTGGCGATGCGCGGCCCGACCACACCGAAGGGTTCGAGCAACCGGTGTCGTATCAAGGCATCGAGCCCCAGCCCGCTCACGCGTTCGAGATGTTCCCGGACCAGCAAATAGCCGACATTCGAATAGGCGAAATGGCCCGGCTCAATTCCGGCATGCAGAGCAGAAACTGAGTGCAGCAGCTGGTCCACCGGCCAGGCGTCTTCACCGGCAGCGACAGCCGCATGGTAGGCCGTAACAGAACCGTAGTCGGCCAGACCGGCGCGATGCTGCAACAACTGGCGGAGCGCAAAGGACTCGCCCGGCAACGCATCATCCAGAGCCAACTGTCCATCACGCACCATGGTCAGTGCCGCGGCGGCAATCAGCGTCTTGGTGAAACTCCACCACGGCACAACGACGTCGGCATCATCGCTGATATCGGCAGAACCGGGGCGAATGACGTGCTTCATGGTACCATCGAGACTTAGAGCTGATGGTCGTGCTTGAATCGCGCAATCGTCTGGTCGGCGATAACGGTCAACACATCGACCTCCATCGGAAAGTCCAGCGCCAGCCAGGCATCTTCCGCCAGCGCCAGCACATGGCCGAGCGCCGGGCCCTTGGCGATGCCGCGCGCCATGAAGTCGGCGGCCCTGAGCGGAAACACCGGCGGTGTCCATCGTTCCGGCAAGGTTAGGAGCGTTTTCCACGCCTCTACATCGGCATCGCGGCCGGCGCGGGCCCAGGCGAGCATCATGCGGTTGCGATAACGGGTTTCGCCCAAGCGATAGAGCCGCCGCCGGGCATGGGATTCATCCATGCCCTTCAGCCGCCACCAGCGATGGCCCATGGAATCCAAGGCCTTTGTTTCGTCATTGGACAGCCGCAGCTTTTGCGCAAGCCGCCGCGCATCCTCGGTGACGGCCACGCCGAGCGCGCCAAGCCGCAGAACCGCATCGGGTTTTTGCCCCAGAGCCTGCTCGATGGTGATCATTGCGGCGAACGGTCCCATGTAGGTGACGCCGCCCGCGATCCGCAGCATTAGGCCGGCATCGACCATCGCATCCACCGCCGCGAAGGCCCCATCGGCCACCAGCAGCTTGAGCAACTCCATCCTGATACGCTCGGCCGATATTCCCGCCAGTCCATCGCGGCCGCGAATGCTGGCGAGATAACCTTCGCGATCCGGTACCCCGGCGCCATAGGCGGCATGAATGCGGAAGAACCTGAGAATGCGCAGATAGTCTTCGGCGATGCGCCTATCGGGATCGCCGATGAAGCGCACCCGCCGGGCATCGAGATCGGAGAGGCCGCCGACATAATCGTGCACTACGCCGTCGATGGATGCGGAAAGACCGTTCATCGTGAAATCACGTCGTTCGGCATCGCGCTTCCAGTCGCGCCCGAATGCCACCTTGGCCTTGCGGCCAAAGGTCTCGACGTCTTCGCGCAATGTCGTGATCTCGAACGGTGCGCCATCGACCACCAGCGTCACCGTACCGTGCTCAATGCCCGTCGGTACGCTCTTGATATGGGCCGCCTTGGCGCGGCGGATCACTTCATCGGGCATGGCCGTCGTGGCGATATCGATTTCGCCCACTGGCAATTTCATCAGAGCGTTGCGCACAGCGCCGCCGACCGCGCGGGCTTCCTCGCCATTGCCATTGAGCAGCGCCAGCACCTGCCCGGACGGTCCTGACGTGAGCCACGGCGCGTCGGGCAGTTTGCGCACGCTCATCTTTCGACCCCGGGAACCAGCCTGCCGTTTTCGATATGCGCCGGGACATAGGTCGATCCCGGCGGCGCGCCGGAAAACTGCGCCAGCAGCACGAGGCTGACAATCACCAGCACGGCGGCAGCGATGGCGAGCCTGATCATCACCGGCATCGGCCATGACGATTTCAGTGTCACGCCATTCTTGGTCGCGATGAGGAAAATGGCATAAAGCGCGAACGGGATGAGGAAAATGCCGACTTCGGTCAGAACCGGACGGATCATGTGAGCACGATCCGTTCATACAGCACGCGCAGGATGCCTGCGGTAGCGCCCCAAATATAACGTTCGGCGAACGGCATCGCGTAATAGGACCGCTCCATGCCGCGGAATTCCTTGCTGTGCAACTGATGATTGGCGGGGTCCATCAGAAACGCCAGCGGCACCTCGAATGCGCTTTCGACTTCGTTCTCGTTGATCGTGAGACTGAAGCCCGGCTTCACCCGCGCCAGCGTCGGCAGGATGCGAAAGCCGAAGCCGGTTGCATAGAGATCGAGATAACCGATCGGCTCGACGAAGGAGCGATCGAGACCGATTTCCTCCTCGGCCTCGCGCAACGCGGCGTCCAGCGGCGAGACATCGGTCGGATCGATCTTGCCACCGGGAAACGAGATCTGTCCGGCATGATCGTTGAGATGCGCGGAGCGCTGGGTAAGCAGCACAGTTGGTTGTTCGTGTTCGACGATGCCGATCAGGACCGCGGCCGGGCGGATCGGCCGCTCCTGCGCCACGATCTGGATCATGCGGTCATTGCCGGCATCGCCGGTGACGGGAACGATGCTGGCGTCGGTGAGCCCCTCGGGCACATCAAAATTCAGGCGTGCCTTCGCCCGCTTGAAAAACTCAACTGAACCGATATCCGCGGCATCCGCGTCGGTCTTCAGCATCGGCTCATTCGCCCGGCTCACTTCAATCGGCTCACTTATGTAGCTTCCCTGACCTGCTCCGCATCGGCCATGGCGAAAAACGCGCCCGCGGAGGCGATGCCGAACATCGCAGTACCATCGACCATCCGCTCCTCGCCCATGTCAACCAGATCGTAATAGACCGCCCGCGTCACCTTGGCCCACAGGTCACTGCGGACATGCAGGTAGGGCGTCAGCCCGCCGTCTTCAGCCATCTCGAATCGCAGCCGGTGTATGCTGTCACACTCCACCCAATCGTCCACATTAGTGCGAAACTTCAACACCGTGCCGCGCGTGTCCTGCTCCTTGAGCATCTCGACGGCGAGAAATGGGGCATCGTCCACGGTGATGCCGACCTTCTCCACGGGGGTCACGAGAAAGTGCTTGCCGCCCTCACGCTTCAGGATCGTTGAGAACAACCGCACCAATGCGGGCCGGCCGATCGGCGTTCCCAAATAGAACCACGTACCATCGCCAGCGATTCGCATGTCGAGATCGCCGCAGAATGGCGGATTCCACAGATGCACCGGCGGCAGGCCCTTGCCGGCTTTACCGTTGGCCGCCGCATCCCTCGCCGCAGTGGTCAGGCCATCCAGCCCCTGATTTGCGATCTGCCCTTGCTTCGCCATTGTTTGCCCTGACTTTACCACTGCCATTTGGCACGTTTGGTGCAAGTCTTGAACCTCAAGTCTTGAAACGTGCGGTGTCACATTCAAACTCGCCACAACGTGATGCAGTTCATAGCCGCATCCCGATATTGTGGGGATAGTTTAATTCAACAAATACATGGCCTTCGCTTAAGTTTAGCATCAGGTCCATGGAATACTAAGATGGCGTGACGACAAATGCGGCGGCGTATTTCAGGCGCCGTTCACCCGAAGGAGCAATGGATGGCTGGCGCTGACAGTGTCGAGAAACTCGAAGACGTGATTGTCCGCTCCGCGGAACAGGTGGCTGGCCAGATGCGCGCCGCCAAGGAAGCGATCTCCACTGTCATCTTCGGCCAGGAACGCGTCGTCGAAAACACGCTGGTGACCATCCTGTCCGGCGGCCATGCGCTGCTGATCGGTGTTCCGGGCCTCGCCAAAACCAAGCTGGTGGAAACGCTGGGCGTCACGCTCGGCCTCGATGCCAAGCGCATCCAGTTCACCCCCGACCTGATGCCTTCAGACATTCTCGGCGCCGAAGTGCTGGACGAGAGCGTCGCCGGCAAGCGCTCGTTCCGCTTCATCTCGGGACCTGTCTTCGCACAGCTTCTGATGGCCGACGAAATCAACCGCGCCTCGCCGCGCACGCAATCCGCATTGCTGCAGGCGATGCAGGAACAGCACATCACCGTCGCCGGCGCCCGGCACGATCTGCCGAAGCCGTTCCATGTGCTGGCCACGCAGAATCCGCTGGAACAGGAAGGCACCTATCCGCTGCCGGAAGCGCAGCTCGATCGCTTCCTGATGGAGATCGACGTCGATTATCCGGATCGCGACGCTGAACGCCGCATCCTGTTCGAAACCACCGGCGCCGAAGAAACCATCGCCAAGGCTGCCGTGACCGCTGAAACGCTGATTACCGCGCAGCGCCTAATCCGCCGTCTGCCGGTCGGCGACAGCGTGGTCGAAGCGATTCTTACATTGGTGCGCTCGGCACGTCCGGGACCGGACGCAGGCGATGCCAGCAAGCTGATCGCCTGGGGCCCAGGTCCTCGCGCATCACAGTCGCTGATGCTGGCAGTGCGTGCCCGTGCATTGCTCGATGGCCGTCTCGCGCCGTCGATCGACGACGTGCTCTATCTCGCCGAACCGATCCTGAAGCATCGTATGGCGCTGACCTTCTCGGCGCGTGCCGAAGGCCGCACAGTCCCCGACGTCATCCGTCAGCTCAAGACGCGGATCGGTTAATGGCCGCAGCGCCGGATCACGCCACGCAGGAGATCATCGCAGTCCGCCGCGCCGATGGTGAAAGCCGTTCGCTTGCTGCGTCATTGCCGCGTCTGGTGCTGGAGGCCCGGCGCATTGCTGCGACCGTCATCCATGGCCTGCATGGCCGGCGCCGCGCGGGCCATGGCGAAAGTTTCTGGCAATATCGTCGCTTCGTCTCCGGCGAACCGTCGCAGAATGTCGACTGGCGCCGTTCGGCGCGCGACGATCATTTGTATGTCCGCGAGCAGGAATGGGAAGCCGCGCACACCGTTTGGCTGTGGCCCGACCGGTCGCTGTCGATGACCTTTACCTCCAAGGGCGCGCGCGACAGCAAGCTCGAACGCGCGCTGATCGTCACCTTCGCACTGGCTGAATTGCTGGTGGCCGGCGGTGAACGCGTCGGCGTGCCCGGCCTGATGAATCCGACTTCCAGCCGCAGCGTCATCGACAAGATGGCGCAGGCGATGCTGCACGACACGACGAACCGCGCCAGCCTGCCACCTTCGTTTGTGCCCTCAGCACTGGCCGAGATCGTGGTGCTCGGCGACTTCTGGTCGCCGATGCCGGAGATCAAGGAGATGCTGGCCGGTCTGTCGTCATCCGGCGCGCATGGCGCACTGGTGCAGGTCGTAGATCCCGCCGAAGAGAGTTTCCCCTATTCCGGCCGCGTCGAATTCGTCGAGCCCGAAAGCGGCAACGTGATCACCGCAGGCCGTGCACAGACCTGGGCCGAGGATTACGTCGCCCGCGTCGCCGCGCATCGCGAGGAAATCCGCGCCGAGACCGCCAAGCTCGGCTGGCTGTTCTCGACACACACCACCAGCCGCTCGGCGGCTGAGCTGCTGCTGTTCCTGCATGGCGGCATGATGGTCAGCAAATCTGCCGGCGGCGGCATGGTCAAGGCAGGACGTTTAGCATGATCCCTGGCTTTCCGCTCGCCTTCGCCCAACCGCTGCTGCTGCTCGGCCTGATCAGCCTTCCGGTGCTATGGTGGCTGCTGCGCGTGATGCCACCGCGTCCGCAGCGCATCGCGTTTCCGCCGACACGTCTGCTGTTCGATATCACGCCGAAGGAAGAAACCCCGTCGCGCTCGCCCTGGTGGCTGACGCTGCTGCGCCTGCTGGCTGCGGCGCTCATTATCTTCGCTGCCGCCGGTCCGATCTGGAATCCGCAGACCGGCACGGCCGGCAGCAATGCGCCGCTGACGATTTTGCTGGACGATGGCTGGAGCGCCGCGGCGAGCTGGGACGCTCGCGTCAAGGCGGCGGATGAGCTGATTGCCAATGCCGACAGCAATCGCCGCGGCGTGGCCCTTGTTCCGCTGTCGGAACCGAACCGCGACATCACAATGCTACCCGGCGGCACCGCCCGCGTCGCGCTGCGCCAGCTCTCGCCGAAGCCCTATGCCATCGACCGCGTCGATACGCTGCCGGCGCTGGAGCGCTTCCTGAAGGCCACCGGCGACAGCGAAATCGTCTGGCTCTCCGACGGAGTCGACACCGGCCGTGGCGTTGACTTCACGCAAGGCCTTGCGAAGACCATCGGCGACCGCACACTGACCATCTATGACGGCGGAGCCACGCCGGCCCATGCGCTGGTCGCAGCGGAAAATGCCGCGGCGAAGATGACCGTGAAGGTGCTGCGCGCCAATAGCGGCGGCCCTGACGGCGGCGTGGTGCGCGGTCTCGACCAGAAGGGATCGCCGGTCGGCGAGGCCAAGTTCCTGTTCACGCCGAACGACCGCGAGACCGAAGCGTCGTTCGACCTACCTGTCGAATTGCGCAACGACATCGCACGGCTTGAAATCACCGGCGAACGCTCCGCCGGCGCCGTGCAACTGCTGGACAAGCGCTGGCGCCGTCGCGCCATCGGCATCGTCTCGGGCGCCACCAACGATACCGCGCAGCCGCTGCTAGCCTCGACCTTCTATCTCACCCGCGCATTGGCGCCGTTCGCTGACGTCCGCCTCGGCGATCGCGGCGCGCCGCAGCAGGCGATCACGCAGTTCCTCGACCAGAAGCTCCCAATGATCGTGCTGGCCGATGTCGGCACCCTGTCGCCGGAAATCCGCGAGCGTCTGAATGCCTGGATCGATGCGGGCGGCGTGCTGGTACGTTTCGCCGGCCCACGCCTCGCGCAAGGCGACGACGATCTCGTCCCGGTGAAACTGCGCCGCGGCGACCGCAGCCTCGGCGGCAGCCTGACCTGGGAGAAGCCGCAACATCTGGCGTCCTTCGCCGCCGATGGTCCCTTCGCCGGTCTGCCTGTCCCGAAAGACATCACCGTGAACCGCCAGGTGCTCGCCGAGCCGAACGCTGCGCTGGCCTCGAAAAGCTGGGCCTCGCTGGTCGACGGCACGCCGCTGGTCACCGGCGAACGCCGCGGCAAGGGTCTTGTGACGCTATTCCATGTCAGCGCCGATATGCGCTGGTCCGATCTGCCATTGTCTGGCACCTTCGTCGAAATGCTGCGCAGGGTCGTCGATATCTCCGGTTATACGTCCACGCCCGGTGCAGGTGTCGCCGGCGAGACCGGCGCGGAAACGGTCGCGCCGCTGCGCACGCTCGATGGATTCGGTGCCTTCACCCCGCCGCCATCGACAGCCAAGCCGCTCGCCGCTGACTATCGCGACCGCGCCACGCTCGATCACCCGCCGGGCTTCTATGGCCCTGCCGATGGCCCGCTCGCGGTGAATGCACTGGCATCGGCCGATCGCATTGAGCCTATCGATTTCTCAGGCCTGAAGGCCAACCGCGCCAGCTACACCAATGCCGAACCGCGCGACCTTCGCGGCATCCTGCTCTCCACGGCGCTGGCGCTGTTTTTGGTGGACGCGATCATCGTCGCGCTGCTCGGCGGTGCCATCGCCGCGATGTTCCGCCGCCGTGCTGTGTCTACCGCACTCGCAGTTGCTCTCGCGCTGACGAGTGTGATCGGCGCGCCGACGCCGTCACGCGCCGATCCGGCCAGCGACGATTTCGCCGTCAAAGCCGTATCGCAGACACGTCTCGCTTACGTCGTCACTGGGAATGCCGATGTCGACTCCATCGTGAAGTCGGGCATGACCGGACTGACGCTGTTTCTCGCGCAGCGTACCGCGCTGGAAGCAGGTGAGCCGGTCGGCGTCGATCCTTCTCGCGATGAACTGTCATTCTTCCCGCTGATCTACTGGCCGATCATTCCCGGCGCGGCTAAGCCGCCGCAGGAAGCCATCAACCGCATCGACGCTTACATGAAGCAAGGTGGCACGGTGCTGTTCGACACCCGCGACGCCGTCGAAGCCCCGCCCGGACCGAACGGCGAGTCGCAGACGCCCGGCATGCTGACGCTACGCAATATCCTGTCCTCGCTCGATGTGCCCGAGCTCGAGCCGGTGCCGCGCGAACATGTGCTGACCAAGACCTTCTATCTTCTGCGCGACTTCCCCGGCCGCTTCAATTCCGGACCGACCTGGGTCGAAACGCTGCCGCGCGATGATGGCGATGACGCTGCCTCGCGTCCGGCTCGCGGCGGCGACGGCGTATCGCCGATCATCATCACCTCGAACGATCTTGCCGGCGCCTGGGCGATGCGCCCCGATGGCCAGCCGATGCTGCCACTGACGCCCGGCGAACCGCGGCAGCGCGAATTTGCGTTCCGCGCCGGTGTCAACATCGTGATGTACACGCTGACCGGCAACTACAAGGCCGATCAGGTGCACGCGCCGGCGCTCATCGAACGTCTCGGACAATAGGAGCGCGACATGCAATACGGCATCGCGTTTACGCCCCTCGTCCCGACCATCGTACTGTGGATCGGCCTCGCCGCCATCGTGGCGATATCAGCATTGCTATTGCTCGGCCGTGCACGCGGTGCTGCAGTGCGTGTGGCCGCATTGGCGCTGATCCTGCTGGCGCTGGCCAATCCCTCCTTCACGCGCGAGGAGCGCGAGCCGCTGTCCTCGGTCGCCGCCGTCGTCATCGACAAGAGCCCGAGCCAGAATTTCGGCGAGCGCACCAAGGAAACCGAGGAAGCACAGAAGCAGCTGGTCGACCGGCTGAAGCAGGTCAAGGGCCTCGAAGTCCGTGTCGTCGAAGCCGGACAGGCCGATGGCGAGACCGACGGCACCAAATTGTTCGGCGCGTTGTCCTCTGCTCTCTCCGATGTACCGACAGATCGTGTCGCCGGCGCCTTCCTGATCACCGATGGCCGCGTTCACGATATTCCGGCCAATGTCGCCGGCCTCGGCTTCAATGCGCCGGTCCATGCGCTGATCACCGGCCGCAAGGACGAACGCGATCGCCGCATCGCCATCACCGCTGCTCCCAGATTTGGCATCGTCGGCCAGTCGCAGCGCGTCACGTTCCGGCTCGACGATCAGGGCGTCACCGGCGAACGCGCCCGCGTCGCCATTCGCCGCGACGGCGATACGCTGAGCGAGCGCACGGTGCTGTCGGGCCAGACCGTGTCGGTCGATATCGACATCAAACATGCTGGCCCGAATATCGTCGAGATCGAAGCCTCGCCGCTCGATAACGAACTCACTCTGGTCAACAACCGCGCCGTGGTCGCCATCGATGGCGTGCGCGACAAACTCCGCGTGCTGCTGGTGTCGGGCGAGCCGCACTCCGGCGAACGCACCTGGCGCAACCTGCTGAAGTCCGATGCGTCGATCGATCTCGTCCACTTCACGATTTTGCGCCCGCCGGAGAAGCAAGACGGCACGCCGATCAACGAGCTGTCGCTGATTGCGTTTCCGACCCGCGAACTGTTCCAGCAGAAGATTCACGAATTCCAGCTGATCATCTTCGATCGCTATGCCCGCCAGGGCGTGCTGCCGATCGCCTATTTCGACAATATCGCGCGCTATGTCCGCGCCGGCGGTGCCGTGCTGGTGTCGGCTGGTCCCGACTATGCATCGAACACGTCGATCTGGCGCACACCGCTGGATTCGGTGCTGCCTGCCGAACCTGTCGGTGTCAGCGAGAAACCGTTCTATGCGCATCTCAGCGATATCGGCAAACGTCACCCGGTGACGCGCGGTCTCGAAGGCTCCAATTCCGAGCCGCCAAAATGGAGCCGTTTCTTCCGCACCGTCGAGACCCGCAACACCACCACGCCGCCTGTGATGACTGGCGCCGACGGCCAGCCGCTGCTGCTACTGTCGCGTTCTGGCGAGGGCCGCGTCGCGCTGCTGCTGTCGGATCACATCTGGCTATGGGCGCGCGGCTATGAAGGCGGCGGCCCGCATCTCGATCTGCTTCGTCGCACGTCGCACTGGCTGATGAAGCAGCCGGATCTCGACGAGGAAGCACTCAAGCTGCAGAGTCAGGGCAAGGACCTCGTCGTGGTCAGGCAGACCATGGGCGACGCCGTGCAGCCCGTGACGGTGACCTCACCATCAGGCAAGACCCGCGAACTGACGCTGTCAGCCGGCGAGCCCGGTCTGTGGCGCGCGACCACGCCGGCCGATGAACTCGGTCTGTGGCAGGCCACCGACGGCACGCTGAAGGCGCTGATCAATGTCGGCCCGATCAACCCGAAGGAATTCTCCGAGGTCACCTCGACCACCGAGATGCTGAAGCCGCTGGCGCAGGCCAGTGGTGGCGACGCCCGACGGATCAATGAAGGCTCGGGCATCGAGCTGCCGCGCATCGTGCCGGTGCGCTCCTCGACCGTATTCCGCGGCGACGGCTGGATGGGCGTGCATATGCGCGATGCCAGCGTGGTCCGCGGCGTTGGCGTGCTGCCGATGTTTGCCGGCCTGATCGGGCTGCTGCTGCTGCTCGGCGCGTTTGCCGCGACGTGGCTCCGGGAGAGCCGATAGTACGAACCAATGGCGGCCGGGTCATTGCGCCGCGAGGTTCATCTCCCGCGTGAGACGCCCCCATTTGGCGCTTTCTGAGCGGATATAGGCCGCGAAGGCTTCCGGCGTCATTGGTGCCGGCTGTGCACCGATCGTCCGCAGCTTCTCGATCACGTCCGGGTCTCCCAGAGCCTTGACGAAGGCGGCATTCAAGCGCGTCACGATGTCACCAGGTGTCGCGGCGGGAGCCACGAGGCCGAACCAGCCCGTCGATTCAAACCCGGCAACACCTTGCTCATCGAGTGTGGGCACTTCGGGAAGGAACGGCACGCGCTTGGCACTGGTGACGCCAAGTGGTTTCAGTCGTCCGGCACGGATCAATTCCAGCGAACTGGGGATGTCCAACACCGCAAGCGGGATATGCCCGGCAAGGACATCGGTCACCGCAGGCCCTGTGCCCCGATAGGGAACGAGCGTCAGTTTGATATTCGTTGTTTGGAGAAACAGCGCAGCCGTCATGTGCATCACGGTGCCGTTGCCGCCATATCCCACCGATAGTTGCCCGGGCTTTGCAACAGCAGTCGCAAGCGCCTCTTTGAGCGTGGCAAATGGGGCGTCAGGCGCTGCGACCAGCACAAACGGGATATCGGCGAGCAGCGTAATCGGCGCCAGATCCTTGATCGGATCGAAAGACGTCGCCGGGCTGATATGAGGGTTGATGGTCAATGCGCCTGCCGGCGCCACGCCTAAGGTGTAGCCGTCAGGCTTCGCCTGCGCCACCGCCTGCATACCGATATTGCCGCCCGCGCCGCCGCGATTTTCGATGATGAAGCCCTGCTTCAGGTCTGCAGCGATCACCGGCTCAAGCGCACGAATGAAGATGTCGGCGCTGCCGCCTGGCGGAAAGGTGACGACAATCTTGATGAGTTGGTCAGGATAGGCGGCCCACACGGGCGTCGTCGTACCGACCACGATCGAACTGGCGGCGCCTGCAAGCAACATCCTGCGGGTCGGAGCGAATACAGTCATGCGATTGCTCCCGAAACAGTATGCGAGGCTGAGTTTTGGTGCGCGGCTGCGCTCCGATGCGTAGACGCGGTTCTGCCCGTGATGAGATCAATCAACGCGTCGGGGTCCGGCGGAGGGAGGCGACCACGCCAGGCAATATGCTGATCCGGCCGCACCAGCAGCAATGCTTCAGCGGGTTGCCCTGCATCGACCTCCGCTATCGACAGATCGATCAGCGTCAGAGGAACTCCGTTGCGGCGCGCGGCCTCTCTCAACGCAGTCACATCGCAAGCCGGATCGTAGCGCAAAAGCGTATAGCCGGGCCCCATCGCGTCAAAGATCGAACGGCCATCGCTCAGCCAGACATGCGGCATCCTGGCGCCCGGCACCGTCGAGGGTTCAAAATCGCCCATCGTATAGGCCGGCGGCGCCTCGCCATCATAGGCGATGACCGGTGACTGATCATAGAAGTAACCGAAATTGAGCCCCGCGCAGCAGTATTGCTTCACGTTGAGATCATATGCGGCACGGCCGACCGCGGCACGCGCCGCCGCACCCGCTTCGCTGTCTTCCTCGATCACCGCAGGTACTGCGCCGCGCTGGCTGATGCTGGCAAGCGCATGCTCCATCGCGAACCGTGACACCTGATCGGTGATCGGCTGACGTTCGGCCGCATAGGCATCGAGCAGACCGGCATCCGCCCAGCCGTTGAGATGCGCTGCGAGCATCCAGCACAGCGAAACTGCATCAGCGATGCCGGCGTTCATTCCGTAGCCGGCGTAAGGCATCCACAGATGCGCAGCATCCCCGCAGATGAAGGCGCGGCGGTCGCGGAAGCGATCGGCGACAAGACGGCGCCCGACCCAGTCTTCCTTGCTGACGACCTCGTAATTGAAATCAGGCCCGACGCCCAAAATTGTACGGATGGACCAGTCGCGATCGACCGAGTCGAATTCCGGCTCGTCCGGCTTGAGGTGATTGTGGATCAGCCACCGGTCATGCCCGTCGATGGCAACGACAGTGCCGGTACGGCGCGGGTTGAGCGCCAGCACCATCCAGGCTGGTGTGTGGGGCTGCATCAGGGTCTTCAGATCCGGCGCATCAATGAGGGTCGATTGAACCCGCTGGATCACAGGCGTTCCGACAAATGACGCGCCGATCAGCTTGCGTGTCAATGAGCGGCCGCCGTCACATCCAATGAGAAAACGGGCACGGATGGTGAAGGATCGGTCCTCATCGAGCCCACGGGCCTTGACCAAGACGCCCGATATGTCCTGATCGAAATGCACCATCTCGGTGCGGGACAAAATCGTGATCCTGGGATTGGCGGCCGCGTTCGCAAACAGAACAGGCTCCAGATAGATCTGGTTGATGCGGTGCGGCGGTTCGGGTGTCGGCCACCACGTGTCAGGTCCATCCGTTGCGGTGTAGCGCGTGGTGCGCGACGGGATGACGATCCGGCTGAGTTCGATGCCCGTTGCGGTGGTGCGATACGAACAATCGTTGGGAAAGTCGGGCGGCAGACCAGCGTCGCGGATTTGGGTCACGATGCCAAGCCGGCGAAAAACCTCCATCGATCGGGCCGAAACGTGATTGCATTTGACATTGGGCGGCTCGCCGGCATGCCGCGTCTCGAGCACGATCACGCCTATCCCTCTGGATGCAAGGTCCAGAGCAGCGGTAAGGCCCACGGGCCCGGCGCCGACAATAACGACGGATGTCTCATAGTCTTGCATGGCAGGTTCCCT
Organism: Tardiphaga sp. 862_B3_N4_1; assembly: GCF_051811085.1. Taxonomy (NCBI): domain Bacteria; kingdom Pseudomonadati; phylum Pseudomonadota; class Alphaproteobacteria; order Hyphomicrobiales; family Nitrobacteraceae; genus Tardiphaga; species Tardiphaga sp. 862_B3_N4_1. The sequence continues at coordinate 2,494,705 of NZ_JBPWQB010000002.1, read as the reverse complement.
CGACCGCGTCTGCGCGCGTTACGTTGAAGCTAGCCGCAACTCTTGATAAGAGAAGTCGCTTTTCCGGTATTAATTGATAAGATTACCTGATGAATATCACCCTTCGCCAACTGGAAGCACTCGTCGCGGTCAGCCGCACAGGCTCGATGACGCGCGCAGCTCAAGAACTTCACATCACCCAGGCGGCGGTCAGCCTGCTGCTCCGCCAGCTTGAATTGCAGTTAGGCCTGCCAATGTTCGACCGCACAACACGGTCGTGTGTACCGACCGCAGCCGGACGCGACGCAGTCCGAGCCGCAGAGCGTATGTTGGGCGACGCGCTCAGCCTCACGCGTCAGATGCGCAGCCTGTCGGAAGCACGGAGCGGCACAGTCGTCTTCGTCGCATCGGCCGGTGCAGCCTCCGCGCTCATGCCGGCCGTGCTCGCGACATTCCGCACCGCTTATCCCGACGTTGATGTCATCATGCGCGATGTCGCATCCGATCAGCTCGTAAGCGCGCTGCTCGCGTCGGACGCCGAATTCGCCATCGGCAGCGTGGATGGCCCGGTGCCCGAGGTGACGTTGACGCCTCTGGTGAGAGGGCGTCTCAGCGCCATCGGCTGGCCGGGTTGCCCGATCGCAGCGATGCAAACGCTATCGTGGGATGAACTCGCGACACTGCCGACCATCGCGATGCGCCGCGACACGCTGATCCGAGCACAGATCGACCGACGGCTGGGGCGCGATGGCAAGGTGCTCATCCCGACCCACGAAGTGTCGCTCATCAACACGGCGCTTTCGATGACGGCGAAGGGCATCGGCTATGCGATCTTGCCCTCCTATATGATGCCGACCGAGCAGTACCCAGGTCTGATCGCTTTCCAGCTCGTGCGCCCGGCGATCACCCGGCAGTTGTCCTGGGTGCAACAGACCGGCCGCAGCCTATCGCCCGCGGCGCTGCAATTTCAGAAGACGACGGCGCGTGTGCTCGCCAGCGCGCACACGGCGGCCATCGCAAGGCGCGGGACGGCGTAACGCACAATTTGGGTGTCTTTCGTCGCCACTCTGGTTGCCCCATCGATGCGTCGCCGCGAGCGTTGCCGTAATCCCACAGCCTGCCCGGTTTCTATGTCCGGCGATGACTGGCCGTTGACACCCGGCCGCCTGGCGCGCGATGTTACATTATAACATCGGTACTGGCAGACCTCTCCGCCAGCCGATGCGGGGCGGCCTGTCGGCATGAAGTGGTTTCGCACGAATATCAGACATGGGGCAAAGCTGGCGCTGTTCGCGCTGGCGGTGCAGCTCGTTCTGTCATTCGGACACGTCCATGGCGGGACCGTTCACGCAGCCCCTCTCGACACTGCCTTGGCACTCTCGGCCAGCGACGTTACGCAAACACCGGCTGCTCCGGACACTGACCACCATCACCGCGCCGCGGATCCCTGCGCCATTTGCGCCGTCATGGCGATGGCCGGCACGGCGCTGTTCGCTGTGCCGCCGGTGCTGCTGTTGCCGCAGGCTGCCGTCCTGCTGCAGCGGATCACCGAAGCTGAATTCGACCATCTCGACGCCATCAGCGGCGCGTCGCAGCCGCGCGGCCCTCCTGTTTCCTGACACGACCTTTGACGATCGCTGCCGCGAATTCCTCGCGAACGGCGTAACCGAAGTCAGATTCGCATCACCGCGAGTCCCGGCTCAAGCGCACAAACCGCGCCGCCGGTGAAGTCAGGACAAAAACTATGTCGATTCAATTCAAGCGCGCCCTCCTGCTCGGCACATCTGCCGTGGTGGGACTGAGCTGCCTCCCGCAATCCGTGCTGGCGCAGACGCAGCTTCCCGCCGTGGAAGTCACCGCGCCAAGCCCGATCGTGCGCCGCAAGCCGGTGCCGTCACGCACCGCGCATACTCATGTCACGCGCCCCGCGCCGAACCGCAATGCCGCGCCGGTGCCCGTCGAGGCAGAGCCGGCCGTGCAGGCGCAGCAGGGCGAACTCCCGATCGTTACCGATCAGTTCGCCACCGTCACCGTGGTGCCGAATGACGAGATCCGCCGTTCCGGTGCCTCGACGCTCGGCGACCTGCTCGCCAACAAGCCTGGCATAACCGGCTCCGGCTACGCACCGGGCGCATCAAGCCGGCCGATCATCAGGGGTCTCGACGTCAATCGTGTCGGCATCGTCGAAAACGGCATTGGCAGCAACGGCGCATCCGACCTCGGCGAAGATCATTTCGTGCCGGTGGATCCGTTTGCCGCCAATCAGATCGAGGTGATCCGCGGCCCGGCGACGCTGCGTTATGGCTCGCAATCGATCGGCGGCGTGGTCAGCGCGTCCAACAATCGCATTCCCGATGCGCTGCCGAACTGCGCCGTGGCGGCGCCGTTCCAGAGCTACGGCATGCCGGTGAAGGCGCCGGCCGCCGGTCTCGCGGCGCCGGGCTGCATGAATGCCGAAGTCCGCACCTCGTTCAGTTCGGTGGATCGCGGTGTTGATGGCGGCATCCTGCTCGATGCCGGCGGCGGCAATGTCGCGGTTCATGCCGATGTCTATGGACGCAAGGCCGGCGACTACAATGTGCCGAGCTATCCCTATGCCGATCCCGGCCTTGCCTTCAATGGACGTCAGCCGAACTCGGCTAACCAGTCGGCCGGCGCATCGGTCGGCGGCTCCTACTTCTTCACCGGCGGCTATATCGGCGCGGCGATCACCCAGAACAACACGACCTATCGCATTCCGGGCGTTGAAGGCGCGCAGGTCGGCACCCGTATCGCCGGCCAGCAGACCAAGTTCACGGCCAAGGGCGAATATCGCCCGGACGCCGCGGCGGTCGAAGCGATCCGCTTCTGGGTCGGCGCGACCAACTACAAGCACAACGAGATCGGCCTTGCCGACGCCAGCGACCTCTTGTCCGATGGCGTGCGCCAGACCTTCACCAACAAGGAGCAGGAAGGCCGGCTCGAAGTGCAGATGATGCCCTTCAACGCACGTTTCGCCACGATCACGTCGGCCTTCGGCCTGCAGGTCAATCATCAGGAGCTGACGGCACCGAGCCCCGATGACATCGGCAGCCCGCTCAATGGTCTGTGGGATCCGAATAAGAACACAAGGATTGCCGGCTACAGCTTCAACGAGTTCAAATTCACCGAAACCACGAAGGCGCAGATCGCCGGCCGCATCGAGCATGTCGAACTGTCAGGCACGACGCCATCGTCGATCCCGAACGAGTTCGATCTCAATGCCGATCCTGGCGCGATCGGTCCGGCGGTCGGGCGTAACCTCACCTTCACGCCGAAGAGCGGCAGCATCGGCCTGATCCAGGACCTGCCCTGGTATGGGCTCTCCGCCAGCATCACCGCGCAATATACCGAGCGCGCACCGAAGCCCGCCGAACTGTTCTCGCGCGGCGGACATGATGCGACCGAGACCTTCGACATCGGCAATCCCAATCTCGGCATCGAGACGGCGAAGTCGGTCGAACTCGGCCTGCGCCGCGCCGCCGGTCCGTTCCGCTTCGAGCTCACCGGTTACTACACGCAATATAGCGGCTTCATCTATCGCCGCCTGACCGGCAACACCTGCGGAGACGGAGTCTGCCAGGCGGGGCTTGGCCTCGAACTGAACCAGGCGATCTATTCGCAGCGTGACGCCACCTTCCGCGGCGGCGAATTCCAGAGCCAGCTCGATGTTGCGCAGATCTATGGCGGCACATGGGGTATCGAGACCCAGGCCGACATCGTGCGCGCGACCTTCAGCGACGGCACCAATGTGCCGCGCATTCCGCCGGTGCGTGCCGGCGGCGGCCTGTTCTGGCGCGATGCCAACTGGTTCGCGCGCGTGAACTTGCTGCACGCTTTCGCGCAGAACGACATCGCTGAGATCGCGGAGACGCCGACATCGGGCTACAACCTGCTGAAAGCGGAAGTGAGCTACAAGACGCTGCTCGATCCGCGCATCTACGGCGCCAAGGAAATGACCCTCGGCGTGGTCGGCAACAATCTGTTGAACGAGACCATCCGCAACGCGGTGTCCTATAACAAGGACAATGTGCTGCAGCCCGGGCTGAACGTGCGGGCATTTGCTAGTGTGAAGTTCTGATTGGTACTCGTCGTTCCGGGGCGTGCATTCAGCGCGGCTGAATGCGCGAACCCGGAACCTCATGCGGTTCTATCACTTCGAGATTCCGGGTTCGCTCGCAGCTAACGCTGCGCGCGCCCCGGAATGACGGCTTGGATCAAAAAATTACTTCGCCGCGTCCCAATCCGGCCGAACGGCGCCGGCGAGACCCGTAGCGGCGCCCTCCACCAGCTCGAGCACAAGCAACCGGTTTTGATCGACCGGACCCGGCATGGTCACATTGCCCTTAGGGATCGCCTTGAAGCCGACCCGGCGGTAATAGGGCTCGTCGCCGACCAGCACGATGAGCTTGTGCCCCTTCTTGCGCGCATCGGCGATGGCGCGGTCCAGCAGCTTGCGGCCGACGCCGCGGCTGCGGAATGGCGGCTCGACGGTCAGCGGCCCGAGCAGCAGTGCCGGCGTATCACCCACACAGATCGGCAATTGCCGGACCGAGCCGACCAGCAGCGTGCCGATCCGTGCCGTGAAAGACAGGTCGAGCAGATGACCGACATGTTCACGCAGCCGGTAGGCTGATAGCACGTAACGGCCCGGGCCGAAGGTGCGGGCATGCAGCCGTTCGATGATCTGGGCGTCGTTGGCGGTTTCCGCCAGGATGGTCAGAGAAAGGTCATTCATGTCGGGAGGCGGGATAGCATTTGGCGGGCGCGCGGTCCATTGCCCGGGCGGACGGGATCAGACCCGCCAGGTAGCACTGATCGGCTTGCCGTCGAAGATCTCGGCCAGCCGCAGCCGGGTGCCCTCGGTGGTGTCGTGAGGCAGGGCATCGAGGGCGAAGAAACCGGTTTCGGCGATTTCGCGATTGGGCTCGGGCAACCAGTCCTGCCGGAACTGCCTGACCACATAGACCGCCACATGATCGCGGATCGAGACGTGACTGTTGAGAAAGACACCATGCAGAACCGGCTCTCCCGTGAGTTCGATGCGCCCCTCTTCCCGCAGCTCCATGTCTAGCGCCTCGCGAAAGGTCTGGCCGACTTCGACGCCGCCGCCGGGTAGATACCAGCCGGTGACATAAGTATGCCGGACTAGAAACACGCGATTGTCAGCGTCCAGCACCACGGCGCGGACGCCCAAGGTCATGCCGCGGGCGAAGCGGAAATACAGATGCACGAATTTGCGCAGGGTCGGCTCCAGCCGCTGCCGCAACGTCGGTGAGGTCATCGCGGCAAATTCCTGGCTGGCGACACGGTGGGTGCTTGCGTCATATGCCCCACCTTGCCAAAACATGCAGGGATTTCACAGGCATGAGGGCGCATTGAGCCGGCTTGTTCACATACGCGCAGGGGCAGATCGCTTCTCATGACCGCTTTCACCCTCGCCCATCTGTCCGATCCGCATGTTCCGCCGATGCCAGAGCCGCACTGGCGCGAGCTCCTGGGGCAGCGCGTGCTCGGCTATCTGAACTGGCGGCGTAACCGGCATCTGATCCACCGCCGCGATATGCTGGATGTCATCGTCAGCGACATGCAGGCGCAGCAGCCGGACCATATTGCCGTCACTGGCGATCTCGTGAATCTCGCCCTGGATGCCGAATTCCCGCGCGCGCGCCGCTGGATCGAAAGCGTCGGCACACCGGACAAGGTCTCGCTGGTACCCGGCAATCACGACGGCTATGTGCGCGGAGCACCCGAACGTTTCGCCGAGACTTTCGGCGACTATATGCGCAGTGACGGCACCCCCGATACGCGCTTTCCATTTCTGCGTATCCGCAGCCCGCTGGCTCTGATCGGCGTGTCGTCGAGTGTGCCAACCGCGCCGTTCATGGCGACGGGCTCGCTCGGCGACGCACAGCTTAGGGCGCTCAACATTATGCTTGGCGGCCTCGCCGACGCTCATCTGTTTCGCGTATTGCTGATTCATCATCCACTACGCTCAAAGCAGAAAATGAAGCGACTGACGGATTCCGAAGCGCTGCAAGCTGTGCTCAAGCGCCACGGCGTCGAACTGATCCTGCACGGCCACGACCACATTCATTCGACCATGTGGTTCGACGGCCCACAGCGGCGCATTCCCGCAATCGGCGTGCCATCGGCATCATCGGTTGCACACGGCCACAAGCCGGCAGCGGCCTACAATCTGTTCGCCATCGAACGCGACGGCGAACGCTGGCGCTGCGAGCAGACGGTGCGAGGGTTCGGGGGCAGCAATATGGTGCACGAGCTGACGCGGACGATGCTGGTGTAGCGTGACTAATGTCCGCGCACGGACACGAACAACGCGAGCGCAAATAGTCCCACGACGCCGACAATCACACCGAACACGAACGGCCAGAATCTGCTGCGCGGCTTCTTCACCGCCGTCGCTACCTCCGGCGCCGGCATTGTCACCAGCGCGTGCTCGCGCTCAATCATGCGGCGCGCGATATAGTCGGTGACCGCCTTTACGATGGTCGGAATGTCATGCGCCTCGCCCAGCACCACGCGGCCATGGCGGGTGTCCTGCACGAAGCGATACATGCGCTTGTCACGCCCCATGGCGACATGGGCGACCATGTCGATCCACAGCCGCGGCGTGTCGCCCTGGCTAATGCCCCGGTCGAACATCTCGATGCCAACAGGAATCTCGGCGAACAGCGGATCGAGCGCTTCATTGAGGATCTCCAGCCGCGCCACTTCGGCATCGCGCAACTCGACGACGACACCGGTGCGATCGGCCGCCTCGATGCGAGCCTGACGCAACGCGTCGCGCAGTCGCTGCGGCCTGACTTCCTCGACAGGCTTCGTCCCGTTACTCGCCACGCTGGACCCCTTTCTGGCTGCCTGAGCGCGCCATCCACCGGGCAGTAACCTATCAGTAACCACGAGTGCCGGAAAGGCCGTTTGTTTCCAGAGGCTTGGCCGCTAAACGCATCAACGGCCCCACCCGGTTTCCCGGATGAGGCCGCTGATATCCTTGGACGTCTTCTTATGGGCAAATCAGCGACAGGCTTGAGGCGAGCGGCGGCACTGGCGCCGCTCGGGTCTCAGCCTCAGGCGAACCGTCGGTCCTAAGCGACCTGGCGGCTCGGCTCTTCGACGATGGAGAAGCGGACGCCGGCGCGGTGGCGATTCTCTTCCGACACGGTCTTCCAGGCTTCTTCGGCCTGCTTGCGCGTCTTGAACGGGCCCTGCACCTGGGCCGAGCCTTCAACCAGCTTGTGGAAGTTCATCGAACCGAACTCGCCGCCGATGACCCAGAAATTGCTACCGTGTGACATGTCGTGCTCCTGTTCATTCCTTAAATCGACATTCGTGACATGCGATGCATTCACCGTGTGAACAGATAACGCCATGTCAGGCAAAACCACCAGATGCCTTGTGTTTGAATGGTGATGTGATGTAACATCACGACTTGTAATAAATGTCATTTTGTCGATTTTGTCACAATCAACGACCGAGTGGCGACTCGGGAACCAGGAATTGGCGCGGATGGCGGGCGAGTCTGGCAAGAAGCTGTTCGTGGGGCCGCGCTTCAGGCGGATCCGGCAGCAACAGGGCCTGTCCCAGACCCAGATGGCAGAGGGCCTCGGCATTTCGCCGAGCTACATCAATCTGATTGAGCGCAACCAGCGGCCGGTCACCGCGCAGTTGCTGCTGCGCCTCGCCGAGACCTATGACCTCGATCTCCGCGATCTCGCGACGGCGGATGAAGATCGCTTCTTCGCGGAGCTGAACGAGATCTTTTCCGATCCGCTGTTTCGCCAGATCGATTTGCCGAAACAGGAATTGCGCGACCTTGCCGAACTCTGTCCCGGCGTCACGCATGCGCTGCAGCGGCTCTACGCGGCCTATACCGAAGCGCGGCGCGGCGAGACCATGGTGGCGGCGCAGATGGCCGATCGGCACGAAGGCGCGCCATTCGAAGCCAATCCGATCGAGCGCGTGCGTGATTTGATCGAAGCCAACCGCAACTACTTCCCCGAACTCGAAGCGGCCGCCGAAAGCCTGCGCGACGAGATCAACGTGCCGTCGCAGGATCTGTTTGCGGCGCTGAGCACGCGACTGCGCGACAAATATTCGATCGTCACTCGCATCATGCCGGTGGATGTGATGCGCGAGACGCTCAGACGTTTCGACCGACATCGCCGGCAGCTGCTGATCTCGGAAATGGTCGATGCGCCCGGCCGCGCCTTTCAGGTCGCATTCCAAATCGGCCTCGTCGAGTGCTCATCGCATTTCGAGACCATCATCGGCCGCGCCGGGCCGCTCGACGACACCACACGGCGGCTCTATCGCATCACGCTGGCCAACTATTTCGCAGCCGCCGCGCTGATGCCCTATGCGGCGTTCCATGCCGCCGCGGAAGCGCTGAGCTACGACGTGCAGGTGCTCGGCCAGCGCTTCAATGTCGGCTTCGAGCAGATCTGCCATCGCCTGACAACGCTGCAGCGCCCGAACGCGCGCGGCGTGCCCTTTTTCATGCTGCGCGTCGACAATGCCGGCAACGTCTCGAAGCGGTTTTCATCCGGCACCTTCCCGTTTTCGAAATTCGGCGGCACCTGCCCGCTGTGGAACGTGCATTCGACCTTCGACACGCCGGACCGCCTGCTGAGCCAGGTGATAGAACTCCCCGACGGCAGCCGCTATTTCTCCATCGCACAGACGCTACGCCGGCCCGCAGCGCCGCATCCGCAGCCGCAACCGCGCTTCGCCATCGGCCTCGGCTGCGAGATCCGCCATGCCGGCAAGCTAGCCTATTCAGCAGGCCTCGATCTGGAGAAGACTGAAGGCACGCCGATCGGCGTCAATTGCCGCCTCTGCGAGCGCGAGAATTGCAGCCAGCGCGCCGAGCCGCCGATCACGCGCAGTCTGATCCTGGACGAGAATACGCGGCGGGTATCGTCATTTGCTTTCAGCAATGCGCGGGAACTATAATTGCAAGGTCTTCCCGATCGCCCCTAACTTTGAGGCCATTGATGACGTTGCTGGTCCGGGAAATGCTGCCGTCCGAAGCTCACGTCGTCAGCACTTATTTCCACAATGCCACGCCGGAATTCCTGGAAACGATGGGCGTCGATCCAACCAGGATGCCGCCGGCGCTGATCTGGCAAGAGCGTATCGGCCAACAATATGCACTCCCGCCGGAACGCCGCGCCGCCGTTGTCGCGCTGTGGCTAATGGATAATCAGCCCATCGGGTTTTCCAGTTGTGACAAGATTGTCTACGGCGAAAGCGCCACCATGCATCTTCACGTGCTGCACCCGGATAAACGGCAGAGCGGTATCGGCACTCAATGCGTCCGCCAGAGCGCCGCACTTTATTTCGATATGCTGAAGCTGAAATCGCTGTTCTGCGAGCCGAATGCCTTCAACATCGGGCCGAATCGAACCTTGCAAAAAGCCGGCTTCAAGTATGTGAAGACCCATATGACCGTACCCGGACCGTTGAATTTTCATCAGGCCGTGACACGGTGGGTCCTCGAGCGCTGATGCTTGTATGACATGTCATGGCCGGGCTTGACCCGGCCATCCATCTTGAATGTTAGTGTGGAAGAAAGATGGATGCCTGGATCAAGTCCGGGTACGACAGCGGAGAGGTCTGGTTCATGCTGCGAATGTCTGTGCGATTCACAATTCTCGTTGCAGCATCTGCCCTTATCTCCTTCACCTCCCCCGCCTCCGCGCAGCGCGCAGCGTCCTGTCATGGCGGCCAGAGCTTCGACCAATTCCTTGCCGGGCTGAAACAGCAGGCTGTCGCTAGCGGGGTATCGCAGCGCGCGATGGCGGAAGCGGCGCCCTATCTCGTCTACGATCAGGGCATCGTCAATCGCGACCGCGGGCAGCGGGTGTTCGGGCAGTTGTTCACGCAATTTGCCGGACGCATGGCGGCGGATTACCGGATGCAGAACGGGCAGCTCAAGATCAAGGCGAACGCCGCAGCCTTTGCGCGCGCCGAGAAGGAATATGGCGTGCCGCCGGCCGTCATCGCGGCGTTCTGGGCACTGGAGAGCGACTTCGGGGTGCAGATGGGCAATCTGCAGACGCTACGCTCGCTGGTGTCGCTGGCCTATGACTGCCGGCGCTCGAAGATGTTTCAGGACGAGACCATCGCCGCGCTGAAGATCATCGATCGCGGTGACCTGTCGCCGGCCGAGATGATCGGCTCATGGGCCGGCGAACTCGGCCAGACGCAGTTCCTGCCGACGCACTACTTCAACTATGCCGTCGACTACGACGGCGATGGCCATCGTAATTTGCTGCGCAGCCCCGCCGACGTGATCGGCTCGACGGCGCATTACATTTCCACGGGCCTTAAATGGCGGCGCGGCGAACCATGGCTGCAGGAGGTGCGCGTCACCGAGAACGTACCTTGGGATCAGGCCGATCTCACTATTCAACTGCCGCGCGCCAAATGGGCGTCATTCGGCGTCAGCTATCCCGATGGACGGCCGCTGCCGAATGACAGTATGCCGGCCTCGCTGCTGCTGCCGATGGGCCGGCACGGTCCCGCTTTCCTCGCTTACGCGAATTTCGCCGCCTATACCGAATGGAATAATTCGCTGATCTATTCGACCACCGCGGCCTATCTCGCCACCCGCATCAATGGCGCCTCCAAGATGCGGCAGCCCTCCGCCCCTGTCGCGCAGCTGTCACATCCCGAACTTCGCGAGCTGCAGCAACTGCTGGCGAAGCGCGGCTTCAATGTCGGCAAGATCGACGGCATCCTCGGCCAGCAGAGCCGCACGGCGGTCAAGGCCATGCAGGTCAAGTTCGGCCTGCCCGCGGACTCCTGGCCGACGGCTGAATTGCTCACAGCATTGAAATCCGGGGGATAAAGCGAAGCGAAGAATCGGTATCCCCTTATCGGGATAAGCCTCGAAATTTCTTCTCTTTTGTGAGGCCGGGCGGTTGAAATCAGCCAACCGCGCCCCAACTCCATGCAACAGCATCTTTCTCGACCTGCCGCGCTGTGCCTCGAAACGCATCACAAAAGAGCATCCTCATGCCGTTCTATGATTCCGTCGTGCCTGCCTATCTGCAGATGCTGGGCAGTCTGTCCGCTGGGCTGGAAAAGGCCGAAACCTATGCTGCCGCAAAGAAGATCGAGCCCGCCGTCCTGCTCGGCACGCGACTTTTCCCGGACATGCTGCCGCTGAGCCGGCAGGTCCAGCTCTCCTGCGATTTCGCCACCAAGGGCAGCGCGCGCCTGTCCGGCAGCGAAGTGCCGGCGGTGCCGGATACCGAAACGACCTTCGATGAATTGCAGCAGCGAATCGGCAGGACCGTCGATTACCTGAAGAACTACAAGCCCGCCCAATTCGACGGCGGCGAGACCCGGGAGATCACCTTCCCCACCGGCCCCGGCAAGACCACCACCATGTCCGGCCAGCAATTCCTCACCAGCTTCTCGCTACCGAGCTTCTATTTCCACATCACCACTGCCCACGGCATCCTGCGGATGTGCGGCATCGATGTCGGCAAGCGCGACTTCCTCGGCGCGCAGTAAGCCGCGCCATCACCGCAGGATATTCGGCTGCTGGCCGACCGATAGAGAGATCATGATCATTCAATCCGTCATCGCCACGATCGTTTTATCCTGAACCAACGACATGCAGCGCAGCGGTATTGCCAATGCGCTGCATGATGCCCAATTCGATTTCACCTTTCATCGACTGGATCATTCATCATGAGCACGTCCAAACTCTTCGAACCCTACAAGCTTGGTGCAAACACGCTGACCAATCGCACGGTGATGGCGCCGCTGACGCGCAATCGCGCATTGCCGGGCAACGTGCCGAACCCGCTGGCGATCGAATATTATAGCCAGCGTGCCAGCGCCGGCCTTTTGGTAACCGAAGGCACACCCGTCTCGCAGCAGGGCCAGGGCTATCAGGACGTCCCGGGCATCTACACCAAGGAGCAGATCGCTGGCTGGAAGAAGGTGACCGAGGCCGTGCATGCCAAAGGCGGTCACATCTATATGCAGATCTGGCACGTCGGCCGCATCTCGCATGTCAGCCTGCAGCCGAATGGCGGAGCGCCGGTGGCCCCTTCGGCGATCCGCGCCAACACCAAGACCTTCGTCAACAACACCTTCACCGACGTCTCGGAGCCCCGCGCGCTGGAGCTGGGTGAAATTCAAGGCGTCATTGATAGTTTCGCACGCGGCGCTGCCAATGCGGTCGAGGCCGGTTTCGACGGCGTAGAGATCCATGGCGCCAACGGTTATCTGCTTGAGCAATTCGCGCGTGACAGCACCAACAAGCGCACCGACGCCTATGGCGGTTCGCTCGAGAACCGCGCCAAACTGATGCTGGAAGTGGCCGCGGCAGTTGCCAAGGAAATCGGCGGCGACAGAACCGGTATCCGCATCTCGCCGGTGACGCCGGCCAACGATGCCGCCGCCGACAAGCAGGCCCAAAAGCTGTTCGACTACATCACCGACGGGCTCAGCGCCGAGAAGCTCGTCTATCTGCATGTCGTCGAAGGCGCGACCGGCGGTCCGCGCGACGTCGCACCGTTCGACTATGCCAGCCTGCGCAAGCGCTTCAAGGGTACATATATCGCCAATAACGGCTTCGATCTCGCGCTGGCCAACAAGGTGCTCGCGGCCGATGCCGCCGACCTGATCGCCTTCGGCAAGCCGTTCATCTCGAATCCGGATCTGGTCGAGCGCCTGAAGATCGGCGCACCACTCAACGATGCCGACAAGGCGACGTTCTATGGCGGCGGCGCGAAGGGCTACACGGATTACCCGGTGCTGGGCGCGAAGCAGGCAGCGGAGTAAGTACGCCGTCATTCCGGGGCGCACACGCATCTTTGCGGGCGCGAACCCGGAATGACAGCAAGAGAAAAGGCCGGGATCGCTCCCGGCCTTTTTTGTTGTTCAGAAAGTTCGCCTTAGTTCGACGCGCGCTTCTGCGGCGGGGTCGCAGGCCACGACTTGATCAGGGTGTCGTAGTCCACCGTCTCGCCCTTCGGCTTCTCGTTCGCCAGCTTGCGCTGGGGCGCGATGTTGCCGTCCTTGGCGGACTTCGCATACCAGAACTCGGCCGTTTCCTTCTTGTTCAGCTTCGGTCCGCATTCGCCCTGAACCTTGGATCGTTCAAGACGTTCGAGCACCGAATCCTGAGCTGCGGCCAGTGAGTCCATCGCCTGCTGCGGGGTCTTCGCACCGGACGACGCATCGCCGATGTTCTGCCACCACAACTGCGCCAGCTTCGGATAATCCGGGATGTTGTTGCCGGTCGGCGACCACTGCACGCGGGCCGGCGAGCGATAGAACTCGACCAGACCGCCGAGCTTCGGCGCACGTTCGGTGAACGACTTGTCCCAGATATCGCTCTCACGGATGAAGGTGAGACCGACATGGCTCTTCTTCAGCGACACCGTCTTCGAGGTGATGAACTGCAGATAGAGCCAGGCCGCCTTGCGGCGATCGGCCGGGGTCGACTTGAGCAGCGTGCCCGAACCGACGTCCTGATAGCCGAGCTTCATGCCTTCCTTCCAGTACGAGCCATGCGGCGACGGGGCCATGCGCCACTTCGGCGTACCGTCGGCATTCATGACCGCAAGACCCGGCTTCACCATGTCGGCGGTGAAGGCGGTGTACCAGAACATCTGCTGGGCGATATTGCCCTGCGCCGGCACCGGCCCCGACTCCGAGAAGGTCATGCCTTGCGCCTGCGGCGGGGCATACTTCTTCATCCAGTCGAGGTATTTCGCGATCGAGTAGACCGCTGCCGGACCGTTGGTATCGCCGCCGCGCTCGACGGAGGAGCCCACCGGACGGCAGCCTTCCATGCGGATGCCCCATTCATCGACGGGCAGACCGTTCGGAAGACCCCTGTCGCCGTTGCCGGCCATCGACAGCCAGGCGTCGGTGAAACGCCAGCCGAGCGACGGATCCTTCTTGCCGTAGTCCATGTGGCCATAGACCTTGACGCCGTTGATCTCCTTGATGTCGTTGGTGAAGAACTCGGCAATATCTTCATAGGCCGACCAGTTCACGGGCACGCCGAGATCGTAGCCATACTTGGCCTTGAACTTGGCCTTGTAGTCGGGATTGGTGAACCAGTCGTACCGGAACCAGTAAAGGTTGGCGAACTGCTGGTCGGGCAGTTGATACATCTTCTTGTCCGGCGCGGTGGTGAAGGACGTTCCAATGAAGTCCTTGACGTCGAGCGTCGGGCTGGTGACGTCCTTGCCTTCTGCGGTCATGTAGTCCGACAGCGCGATGGTCTGGCCGTAGCGGAAATGCGTGCCGATCAGGTCGGAGTCGTTGATCCAGCCGTCATAGACGTTCTTGCCGGACTGCATCTGGGTTTGCAGCTTCTCGACCACGTCGCCTTCCTGGATCAGGTCGTGCTTCAGCTTGATGCCGGTGATTTCGGAGAACGCCTTGGCCAGCGTGCGCGATTCGTATTCGTGCGTGGTGATGGTTTCGGAGACGATATTGATCTCCAAGCCTTTGAACGGCTGCGCGGCCTTCTCGTACCACTGCAGTTCTTTCAGCTGCTCTGCCTTCGACAGCGTCGATGGCTGGAATTCGCTGTCGATCCACTTCTGAATGGTGGCGTCGTCGGCCTTGGCCGGTGCGGCGAGCAACGCAGTCGCCGTGATCAACGCAGCAGCGCTGGTCATCATGATATGGCGCGTCGGGCGACGTGCCTGTGTCGTCAGGTGCCTCATAGCTTCCTCCCTCACTTCTGTTTCAGGCCCGGGTTCATCCCGGGACTGCAGTCCATGCCGGTCAGACGGTGCGAAAAATTGCCACCGCCGAGACCAGCGAAATCAATGTCGCGAACCACAGATTCGAGATTTCAACTCCCTCCTCGCCGATCGGCAGCGTCGCGATCGGGTCGGAACCGACGAAGCCGATCCACAACAGGTGGATGACGGCCGCCGCGATCAGCGACAGGAACAGCCGGTCGCCGCGCGTGGTGGGAATGCGCAGGATGCCGATGCGTTCGGCTTCGGGATAAGCGACTGCGAGCCAAGTCATGGTGCCCAGCGTGAGTGCCAGCAGGCCGAAGAAGATCGCCGTCGGCGACGTCCAGGCCATCCATGCGATGTTTTCCATGACGACCTCCTAGACCCGGCCAAGCGCGAAACCGCGCGCGATGTAATTGCGGACGAACCAGATGACGAGCGCGCCGGGGATGATGGTCAGCACACCGGCGGCGGCGAGCAGGCCCCAATCCATGCCGGAGGCGGATACAGTGCGCGTCATGACCGCCGAGATCGGCTTGGCATTCACCGAGGTCAGCGTGCGCGCAAGCAGCAATTCGACCCAGGAGAACATGAAGCAGAAGAAGGCAGCGACGCCGATGCCCGACGCGATCAGCGGCACGAGAATCTTTACGAAGAACTTCGGAAACGAGTAGCCATCAAGAAACGCCGTCTCGTCGATCTCGCGCGGCACGCCGGACACGAATCCTTCGAGAATCCACACCGCCAGCGGAACGTTGAACAGGCAATGCGCGAGCGCCACGGCCCACGGCGTATCGAACAGGCCGATCGCCGAATAGAGATTGAAGAATGGCAGTGCAAACACCGCAGGCGGCGCCATCCGGTTCGACAGCAGCCAGAAGAACAGGTGCTTGTCGCCGAGGAAACGATAGCGCGAGAACGCGTAAGCTGCCGGCAGCGCGAAAGAGATCGACAGGATGGTGTTAATGATGACGTATTTCAGCGAATTGATGTAACCGGAATACCAGCTCTCATCGGTGAAGATCCGCGTGTAATTCTCCAGCGTCGGCTGGTGCGGCCACAGCGTCATGGTCGAGACGATCTCGCCATTGGTCTTGAAGCTCATATTCACGAGCCAGTAGATCGGCAGCAGCAAGAACACCAAAAACAGTAACAGGATAATGCGACGCCCAGGGATCGTATGCATCAGACCGCTCCCTCGCGCTTGGTGTGATCGACGCCGGCATTGGTCATCACGGTGTAGAATATCCAGCACACGATCAGCACGATGATGTTGTAGACCAGCGACAGCGCCGCAGCCTTGCCGAGATCGAACTGGCCGAGCGCGATCTTGACAAGCTCAATGGAGACGAAGGTGGTCGAATTGCCGGGGCCGCCGCCGGTGACCACGAAGGGCTCGGTATAGATCATGAAACTATCCATGAAACGCAACAGCACGCCGATCAGCAACACACGGTTGAGCTTCGGCAACTGGATCGCGCGAAACACCGCCCAGCGCGACGCGCCGTCGATCTGTGCCGCCTGATAATAAGCATCGGGGATCGATTTCAGGCCTGCGTAACACAGCAGCGCGACGAGGCTGGTCCAGTGCCAGACATCCATCACGATGACGGTGGCCCAGGCATCAAACTCGTTCGACACGTAATTATAGTCGATACCCATGTGGTTGAGCGTGTAGCCGAGCAGGCCAATGTCGGGCCGCCCGAAGATCTGCCAGATGGTGCCGACCACGTTCCATGGAATCAAAAGCGGCAGCGCGAGGATCACGAGGCAGGCTGCGACGCGCCAGCCGTCACGCGGCATCGACAACGCGACCAGAATGCCGAGTGGCACTTCGATGGCGAGGATGATCGCGGAGAAAGCCAGATTGCGCAGCAGGGACGCGTAGAAGCGCCCGCCGAGATCGCTGGACGGATCAAGCAGCTCCTTGAACCAGCCGACGCCGTTCCAGAAGAATTGGTTGTTGCCGAAGGTGTCCTGCACCGAATAGTTCACGACCGTCATCAGCGGCAGCACCGCGGAGAACGCCACGATGAGAAACACCGGCAGGACGAGGAACCAGGCTTTTTGATTGACGGTTTTGTCCATCATGCAACCCCTTCGACAAGGCGGCTGTCGGCGTAAACGTGCACCCGGCTGGGATCGAACACCAGCCCGACATCGCTCCCCGCAACAGAAAATCCCTGAGGGACGCGCGCGGCGAACTTGACGCCGCCGATGCGGACGCGCGCGAAACTGATGCGACCAAGATCGTCGACCCGCTCGACCTGCGCCAACAGCAAGCCCGGTGCGGGCGTCGCAACATGGACGAATTCGGGGCGAACGCCGATTTCGATTGTCGCGCCCGCTGGCAACTTGTCGTAGCTGCGCTGCAGCGCGATCACGTGCCCGCCGATACGCGCCTCGCGGCCGCTGACTTCGGCCGGCACGATATTCATGCCGGGCGAGCCGATGAAATAGCCGACGAATGTATGTGCGGGCTTGTCGAACAATTCCTGCGGCGTGCCGGACTGTACGACACGGCCGTCATGCATCACCACCACCGTATCGGCAAAGGTCAACGCTTCGGTTTGGTCGTGAGTTACATAGATCATCGTCAGATCCAGCGCGCGGTGCAGCGCCTTCAGCTTCGACCGCAATTCCCATTTCAGGGCGGGATCGATCACCGTCAGTGGTTCGTCGAACAGCACGGCGGCGACATCGGAGCGCACCAGACCGCGGCCGAGCGAGATCTTCTGCTTGGCATCGGGCGTTAGCCGCGTCGCCTTGCGACCCAGATAGGGCGTGAGATCGAGGAGTTCGCCGATCTCGGCGACACGTGCATCGATCTGCGCCTTCGGCACGCCGCGATTCTTCAGCGGAAAAGCGAGATTCTCGCCGACCGTCATGGTGTCGTAGATGACCGGAAACTGGAACACCTGCGCGATGTTGCGTTTCTGCGTCGACAGCGGCGTGATATCCTTGCCGTCGAACAGGATCTGCCCGCGCGTCGGCGTCACGATGCCGGAGATCAAATTGAGCAGCGTGGTCTTGCCGCAACCGGATGGGCCGAGCAGCGCATAGGCGCCGCCTTGCCGCCAGGTCATGGAGATCGGCTTCAGCGCGAATGATTCCGGGTCGGCATCATTGCCGCTGTAGGACTGCGCGAGATCGACGAGATCGATGCGGGCCATGTTACGCTCCCTGCGTGCTGTTGGGAGCGGCAACCAGACGGTCGCGGCCATCGAAGACGAACAGATTGGCGGGATCGAGCACGGCGTCGAGCATGTGGCCGGGCAGGAATTCATGCACGCCCTGCAGCACCGCAACCCAGTTCGATGCGTCGCGTTTCAGATGGACGAAGCTTTCCGACCCGGTGATTTCGGTCACGGTCACTTCCGCCGGAAACGCATGCCGTCCGGCGAGACCACTGGCGACTTCGAGCTGATGCGCGCGGAAGCCAACGCGATAGCTGCCGTCGGCGAGGTTTGCGTAGAGCCCGCTGGCGGGCGCTGTCGCGCCACCGGCATAGTGCACATTTCCGTTCTTCTTCTCGATCACCACCAGGTTAAGTGGCGGATCGGAGAACACTTCGGCGGCCTTGAGAGTCTCGGGATGGCGATAGACTTTGGAAGTCTGGCCGACCTGCAAAACCTGGCCTTCCCACAAACACACGGTGCTGCCGCCCAACAAAAGCGCTTCGGAGGGCTCCGTCGTCGCATAGACGAAAATCGCACCGGAGGCCTCGAAAATCTTCGGCAGTTCGGTGCGCAATTCCTCGCGCAGCTTGTAGTCGAGATTGGCGAGCGGCTCGTCGAGCAGCACGAGATCGGCACCCTTGACCAGCGCGCGGGCAATCGCCGTGCGCTGCTGCTGGCCCCCGGAGAGCTGCAGCGGCGTGCGCTTCAGATAGGGCTCAAGCTTGAGCAAGGCCGCAGCTTCGTGCACGCGGGTTTCGATCTCGGCTTTCGGCTTGCCCTGCACGCGCAGCGGCGAGGCGATATTCTCATAGACCGACAGCGAGGGGTAATTGATGAACTGCTGATAGACCATTGCCACCGAACGCTTGCGGATATCGACGCCGGTGACGTCCTTGCTATCGACCAACACGCGGCCTTGCGTTGGCTTGTCGAGCCCGGCCAGCAGCCGCATGATCGAGGTCTTGCCGGCCAGCGTTGGCCCGAGCAGCACGTTCAGCGTGCCCCTTTCCAGCGTCAGCGAGACGTCACGGATCGTCGTGACTCCATCAACCATCTGCGAGACGTGATCCAGTGCGACGCTCATGATCGCGCTCCCGCTTCACGCATCGGATTGGCGGGCTGCGCGCGATTAGCCTGCAGCCATTGATCGAGAGCCGCGATCTCTTCCTTCGACAGGCGCAGACCGAGTTTGGAACGGCGCCACACGATATCCTCGGCACTGACGGCCCATTCATGCGCCATGAGATAGCGCACTTCGCGCTCGGTCAGCGTTGCCCCAAAGGCCTGACCGAGATCGGCCGGCGACTTCGCGGTGCCCAGCATCTTCGCGGCGCGCGTGCCATAGGCATGCGCCAGCCGGTTGGCATGGGCCGGCGTCAGGAACGGATAGTCGCGCAACAATTCGGCGATCAGCGCATCGACCGCAGAGACATCGAAATCACCGCCAGGCAGCGTGGCATGGGCCGTCCAGCCTTCCTTGGCCTTGGTGCCCTTCAGATACGGCGCAAGCTTCTGCAAGGCTTCTTCGGCGAGACGACGATAGGTCGTGATCTTGCCACCATAAATCGACAGCAGCGGCAGGCCGCCGGGCAGATCGAGCTCGAACACATAGTCGCGCGTCGCCGCCTTGGCCTCGTTGGCGCCGTCGTCATAGAGCGGGCGCACGCCGGAATAGGTCCACACCACGTCTTCGGCCAGCACGGGCCTGGCGAGATATTCGCTGACCGACTTGCAGAGATAATTGATCTCGTCGGCAGAGATTCTCACATCGGCGGGATCGCCGTCATAATCGATATCGGTGGTACCGATCAGGGTGAAATCGTCCTGATAGGGAATCGCAAATACGATACGACCATCGGCATTCTGGAAGATGTAGGCGCGGTCGTGGCTGTAAAGTTTCGGCACCACGATATGCGAGCCCTGCACGAGGCGGACTTTCGCCTTCGCATTGACGCCGGCACCGACCGCCAGAACATTCTCGACCCACGGACCACCGGCATTGACCAGCGTGCGCGCACTGATGGTCGAGCGGTCGCCCGTCGCCGTATCCTGCACCGTGACCTGCCACATCCCGTCAGCCTGCCTGATCTCGGTTGCGCGCGTGCGCGTGCGGATCTCAGCGCCCCGATCGGCGGCATCACGCGCGGTGAGCACGACAAGGCGCGCATCATCTACCGAGCAGTCGGAATATTCAAAGCCACGCTTGAACCGGCCGGGCGCCAGCGGCTTGCCGGTCTCGTCGCGGGTGAGATCGAGTGTGCGCGTCGGGGGCAGAAGTTTACGGCCGCCGATATGGTCGTAGAGGAACAAGCCCAAGCGCAGCAGCCAGGCGGGCCGCAGACCGGCGTGATGCGGCAGCACGAAACGCAAGGGGCGGATGATATGCGGCGCGATCTGCCAGAGAACTTCGCGTTCCAGCAACGCGTGGCGCACCAGTTTGAAATCGTAATATTCGAGGTAGCGCAACCCGCCATGGATCAGCTTGGTCGACCAGGACGAGGTGCCGCTGGCCAGATCGTTCATCTCGCAAAGGAACACGGAATTGCCGCGGCCGACGGCGTCGCGGGCGATGCCGCAGCCGTTCACACCACCACCAATGATTGCGAGGTCGTAGATCTGACCCACCCCGTCTCCCCTCCTGCGCCACTTGTCTGGCGCCTTCCTTCGGACGCGCCATCTTCGCTTTCAGCGATTTGGCTTTCGTTTTCGATTAAACCACAACCTAAAACGAAAGCAACTGGCGTTTTCGGGGTCTGAACAGGCTCTAAAGCGGGGTCGGCTCGGGTTCCAGGTCGTCCGCATCGTCGGCGGAGCCCGGCAGGGCGGCGATCACTTGAACGCCCCGGCTCCGGCAGATCTCCTGCAAGGAGGGCGGCAGCGGGACGTCGGTCACGAAGGTCTGTATCTGGCTGATATGGGCGATGCGCACGGCCGCCGAGCGCCGCAGCTTGGTCGAATCGCAGACCAGCATGACACTGCGGGCATTGGCGATGATCGCCTGCGCCGCCTGCACCTCGCGATAGTCGAAGTCGAGCAGCGCGCCCTCCTCGTCGATCGCGGAGGCACCGATGATGGCGTAATCGACCTTGAATTGGCCGATCAGCTTGATCGCCGTGGAGCCGATCACCGCACCATCCGAGCGACGCACGGTACCGCCGGCGACAATTACCTCGATATGCGGGTGACGATAGAGCATCATCGCCACATTGAGATTGTTGGTGATGACCAGCAGGTTTTCGTGATTGGTCAGGGCGCTCGCGACTTCTTCCGTGGTGGTCCCGATATTGATGAACAGCGACGAGCCATTGGGAATCTGCGCCGCGGCAGCAACACCAATCGCCTTCTTTTCCTCGGCGGCCACGAATCGCCGCGCTTCATAAGCGAGGTTTTCCACGCCCGACGCGACGATGGCGCCGCCGTGGATACGCGTCAGCAGGCGCTGGTCGCAGAGATCGTTGAGATCCTTGCGGATGGTCTGTGCGGACACCTCGAAGCGGCGCACCAGATCATCGACCATCACGCGGCCAAAGGCGCGCGCGTGATTCAGGATTTCGGATTGGCGATGGGTCAGGCCAGCAGTCACAAGGGCACCTCGGAACGAACGGTTCCATGGTGCGGGTGTTAGCGGCAATGGTCAACGCATCACCGGCGCAGGCGCCATGCGCGTCGCCGCTGCGATGTCGTAAGAGAGTCGCCCTCTAGGGCGTCACAGCTGCTTGGATACCCTGCGCGAATTGAAAGGCAGCGCGTTCAGCTTCGCGCGCATTGCGAAACAGTTGGCCTTCCATCGGGTTGAAACGGTGAGACGCGGCGAAGAACCTGTACCCACCGGGATCGCGAACCACGATGCCGGCAGCCTGCGATGAGACTTCGATGATGTAAGTGTCTGACATGGCGGCCCCCTACGCGATAGGCGATGCATATTCCGGGCCACTAACTGCAGAGGAGGTATTTCGTTCCCGCCGGTGTTTAGAATTGCTCAGGTCGAGATCGTCGCATCCGGTCGTTTGATCACCTGCGGGCGCCCCACCTCGTCAATGGACACAAAGGTGAAATTGCCGTCGGTCACCAGGATCGGGGCGTTTTCATTGCGGCGAAGCACCCAGGCCTCGATATGCACGGTAAGTGACGTGCGGCCCATCCGCACCAGTTCCGCATGCACGGACACGACATCACCGACATGAACGGCCTTGCGGAAGGTCATTGCCTCGATGGCGACGGTGACCGTGCGCGTCTTCGCCACCTTGGCGGCAAAGATGCCGCCGCCAAGATCCATCTGGCTGAGCAGCCAGCCGCCAAAGATATCGCCATTGGCATTGGTATCCGCCGGCATCGCCACCGTGCGGATGGTGAGATCGCCGGTCGGTTCCGCATCCAGCCCCGTCACTGGCTGCGTCGTTGATTCAGTCATGAGCAAAGCCTGCCGCAAATTGAGTCATCATTTAAAGGTTTCCCAGCCGGCATCCGGCGCAAAGCGATCGCCGAACCGGGCCGCCAGCGTGCGCAGCGTGGCGGTGATATTCTCGGTTCCACGCGTCCGCGCATAGTTCAGCGGGCCGCCGCGGAACGGCGCATAGCCGGTGCCGAAGATCATTGCGCCATCGACCACATCGGGGTTGTCAACGATGCCTTCGCGCAGACAGGCGACGCAGACATTGGACATCGGCAGCACTAGGCGATCGATCATCTCCTGCGTCGGACGGGCCGTTGCGACCGCGCTGGAGCTCTTCTCGGCCTTGCCGTCGCGCCACGTATAGAAGCCCTTGCCGGTCTTCTTGCCGAGCTCGCCCTTGTTGACCTTCTCGCGCAGCCAGGCCGGCGTCGGCGGCAGCAGGTCGCCAAACTTGGAGCGCAGCATGTCGCCTACGGCAAGGCAGATGTCGAGCCCGACCTGATCGGCCAGCTCGATCGGTCCCATCGGCATGCCGAACTGTTCGGCGGCGGCGTCGATGGTTTCCTTGTCGACTTTCTCCTCCATCAGCATCATCGCCTCGAGCATGTAGGGCGTGAGCGCGCGATTGACGAGGAAACCCGGCGAACTCTTCACCGGCAGCGGTAGGCGATCAATTGCGCCGACGAAAGCCGTGGCCTTCTTCAGCATATCCTGATCCACACCGTCATGGCTGACGACTTCGACCAGTTGCAGGCGGGACACCGGGTTGAAGAAGTGCAGGCCGAGCAGCCGCTCCGGCCGCGCCAGTGTGCTGCGCAGATCCTGCAGGGGAATGCTCGATGTATTGGTGGCGAGGATCGCATCCGGCTTCATGCGCGGCTCAATGCCGGCATAGACCTTCTGCTTCAGTTCGAGCTTCTCCGACACCGCCTCGATGATGAGGTCGGCATTGCGTACGCCCTCGCCGTCCATATCGGGGATCAGGCGATCCAGCGTATCACGCTGATCGGTGCGCTTGCGGATGATCTTGCTGTAGAGATCGGCGGCGCGCTTGATGGCGCCCGCGATAGGTTCAGGTTTCATGTCGGCGAGCGTGACACGGATGTCCTGATGCGCGCACCACGCCGCGATGTCGCCGCCCATGGCGCCGGCGCCGATGACATGGACATGCTTGATCGTGTTGCCGTCACCGGCGAGCTTCTTCATCTGCTCGCGCAAAAAGAAAACGCGGATCAGGTTCTGCGCCGTCGCCGTCACCATCAGCCGGGCGAAGGACGCCTTCTCGGCATTGAGCATCGCCGCACGGTCACCGCCATGCTTCTCCCACAGCTCGATCAACGCATAGGGCGCGGGATAATGTTCGCGCGGCGCAGCCTTCGAGGCTTCGGCGACCATGCGCGAGGCGAGAATGCCACGCACCGGCGAGAAGTTCATGATCGGGATCAGCGCACTCGGCTTGGCGCGCTTGAGCTTGCCGAACACCGCATCGCGCACGGCGTTACGGACATGGCGTTCCTCAGTCACCGCATCGACAAGGCCGATCGCTTTCGCCTTGCGTGCGTCGATGGTCTTGCCGGTCAGCATCAGCGGCATCGCCTGCATCGGGTTGACCAGATGCGTGAAGCGCGCTGTGCCGCCCAAACCTGGATGCAGGCCGAGCATGACTTCCGGAAAACCGAAGCGCGCACCATCGATGGCGATGCGCATCTGGCAAGCCAATGCCACTTCGAGGCCTCCGCCCAGGCAGAAACCGTGAATGACGGCCACCGTCGGGATCTTCAGCGCCTCGAAGCGATCGATCACCGCGTGAGCGCGGCTGATCTGCGTTTCCACTTCCAATGGGTCGCTGGCGCCGCGAAATTCATTGACGTCGGCGCCGGCAATGAAGCCGGACGTTTTGGCCGAACGAACCACGATGCCAGTCGGGCGCTGAGCTTCCAGCGCGTTCAGTACCTGATCGAATTCTTCCAGCACCACAGCTGACAGCGTATTGGCGCTCGCATCGGCGCGGTCAAACAACAGCCACGCGATGCCATCGGCATCGCGCGTCAGCTTGAAGTGGCGATAAGCGCCAGATGTGTCGGGAGCCGGCCCGAGTTCGAGCACGCGATCCCCAAGAACGTCCATGATCTTGCTGTCCATGACGCCCTCACACCGTCTCGATCAACATCGCGCCACCGAGGCCGCCGCCGATACATTCGGTAGCGATACCCCGCTTGGTGCCAAGCCGCTTCATCGCATTGACGAGATGCAGCACAATACGGTTGCCAGACGTGCCAACGGGATGGCCGAGGCTGATCGCACCACCATCGACATTGAGCCTGGCACGATCGATCTCGCCGGCGGCGCCATCGAGGCCGAGCACCTCGCGGCAAAATTTCTCGTCCTTCCACGCGGCGAGACAGCCGAGCACCTGCGTGGCGAAGGCTTCGTTGAGCTCCCAGGTCTCGATGTCCTGAATCGTCATGCTGTTGCGCTTCAACAGATCGTTCGACGACAACACCGGACCGAGCCCCATGATCGACGGATCGAGCGCAGACCACTGGCTGTCGACGATCACCGCCTTCGGCGTAAGACCATGTTTCACCACCGCTTCTTCGGACGCAAGGACCGTCCATGACGCACCATCGGTGATCTGCGAGGAATTGCCCGCGGTGACCTGCCCCCACGGACGTTCGAATACCGGCTTCAGTGTCGCGAGCTTGTCGACCGACGAATCCGCGCGGACGCCGTCATCGTGGTCGTAGAAATTGCCCTTACGGTCGAAGGCGGTCTCAACCTCGCCTTTCAGCCAGCCCTGTTCCTGCGCATGCGCAAGGCGCTTGTGGCTTTCGACGGCATAGGCATCGGCCTGCGCACGCGTGATGCCGAACAGATGCCCGACCTTCTCGGCGGTCTGGCCCATATTGAGGTCGGTGATCGGATCGGTGAGACCGCGCTCAAGGCCGATGATCGGCTTGAAATAAGCCGGCCGGGCCTTGGCGATCGCCGCCACCTTGCCGAGCACACCCTTGGCCATGGCAAGCCCGGCGAACCAGCGCACGCCGTTCTGCGGCCAGACCAGCGGCGCATGGCTGAGCGCTTCGGCGCCGCCAGCGAGGATCAGATCGGCATTGCCTTCGCGGATGTAGCGATAGCCGGTGTCGATCGACTGCATGCCGGAGCCACAATTGATCTGCACGGTGAAGGCCACCATCGCCTCGCCCATACCGAGCCGAAGTGCTGCGACGCGCGCCGGGTTCATCTCATCCGCGATGACATTGACGCAGCCGAGGATCACCTGATCGAAGGCATCGGGCGCAAATGGCTGCCGTGCCAGCAGCGGGCGGCCGCATTGAACGGCAAGATCGACAGGGGTGAACGGGCCGGGGCCGCTGCGCGCCTTCAGGAACGGCGTGCGGCTGCCGTCGACGATATAGACTGGTCTTGTCATGAAAGTCTTGCCATCAGCTTGCTGCCCGCTGCTCACCAAGTTCCTGGAAGAACTGGTGCACGTTATCGGACTTCTTATAGCCGGGCGACAGCTCTTCCGGCGCGAAGTGATCGACCTCGATCACCAGCTTGACGGCTTCCTGCGCAGCGGCGAGCTTTTCGCCCTCGGCCTGAGTGATGACGCCCTGCGTCACTGCATCCTTCCAGTTCTTGAGCTTCGCCGTCCGAATGCGCTTGGCAATATCGTCACTCGATGTCACCAGTTTGAACGCCTTCTCAAGCCGCGCGAGACCGCGGTCATCATCCACATGCGACAGATCCGGCGTCAGGCGATCGCGCGTCGCCGACGGCTCCAGGATCATCTGCGCGCAGCGATGCACCACGCGGTCCGAAGGCCCGAGCACCGATGCACCATATGGCTGCACGATGAATTTGAGGATGCCGGCGACAAAGCGGTTCGGCAGGTTGGCCAGAATCTCCGCAAAGCGGTTCTCGATGGTCTTGAAGCCGGACGCCATACACCATTCAAGCGCCGGCAGGTCGTCCTGCTGGCGGCCTTCGTCCTCCCAGCGCTTCAGCGCAGCCGAGAGCAGATAAAGCTCGGAGAGAATATCGCCGAACCGCGCCGACAGCATTTCCTTGCGCTTCAACGCTCCGCCCAGCGTCAGCAACGCCATGTCGGCGCACAATGCGAAGGCCGAGGAATAACGCGAGAGCTGGCGATAGAAATGTGTGGCATCGCCGGCATCCGGCGCAGGCGCGAATACGCCACCGGTCCAGCAGCGGCCCCAGGCGCGGAACAGCGTGGTGACGCTATGGCCGATATGTTTCCAGAACGCAGTGTCGAAGGCCTCTAAGCCCTTCGCCTTGTCGGGATCGCCGAGCGCATTCATTTCCTGCAGCAGATAAGGATGCGCGCGGATGGCGCCCTGCCCGAACACGATGAGATTGCGCGTCAGGATGTTGGCACCTTCCACCGTGATGCCGACCGGCACCGCGCGATAGAGATTGCCCATATAATTCTGCGGTCCGTCGATCACAGCCTTGCCGCCATGGATGTCCATGGCATCATCGATGGCCAGGCGCATACGCTCGGTGGCATGCAGCTTCATGATGCCGGAGATAACCGCGGGATGATGGCCTTGATTGAGCGCCGCCGAGGTCAGGCGCCGTGCGGCATCGAGCAGATAGGCCGTGCCGGCGATGCGGGCGAGCGGCTCCTCGATGCCTTCGAACTTGCTGATCGAAATGTTGAACTGTTCGCGGATGCGGGCATAGGCACCAGTGGTGCGCGCGGCATAGGCGGCACCGGCCGCAGACAGGGACGGCAATGAGATGCCACGGCCGGCGGCGAGCGCCGACATCAGCATCTTCCAACCCTGACCAAGCCGCTCCTGACCGCCGATGATGTAGTCGAGCGGGATGAAAACGTCGCGGCCCCAGTTCGGGCCGTTCTGGAACACCTGCATCGACGGTAGATGGCGCTGGCCGATCTCGACGCCCGGAAGATCATGCGGGATCAGCGCAACCGTGATGCCAAGCTCATCCTGAGAGCCCACGAGGTGATCGGGGTCATAGGCCTTGAAGGCGAGACCGATCAGCGTCGCGACCGGGCCGAGCGTGATGTAGCGCTTGTGCCAGTTGAGGCGCAGGCCCAGAACCTCCTGGCCTTCGAACGTGCCCTTGCAGATGATGCCGCTGTCGGTCATCGAGGCCGCGTCCGAGCCCGCTTCCGGGCTGGTGAGGCCGAAACAGGGAATGTCGCGTCCATCGGCAAGGCGCGGCAGCCAGCGCTGGCGCTGCGCGTCGGTGCCGAACTTCATCAGCAGTTCGCCGGGGCCGAGCGAGTTGGGCACCATCACGGTGACGGCGGCGACCACCGACCGCGACGAAATTTTGCGCACCACTTCCGAATGCGCATAAGGCGAGAAGCCGAGACCTCCGAATTCCTTCGGAATGATCATGCCGAAGAACTTTTCGCGCTTGATGAACTCCCAGACGTCCGGCGGCAGATCGCGCAATTCCCAATTGATCTTCCAGTCGTCGATCATCTCGCAGAGACGATCGACAGGTCCGGTCATGAAGGCCTGTTCTTCGTCGGTCAGTGTGGCCGGCTTGACGGCGAGCAGCTTGGCCCAGTCCGGATTGCCGGTGAACAGATCCACATCCCACCAGACGTCGCCGGCTTCCAGCGCCTCGCGCTCGGTATCCGACATTTTCGGTAGCACGCCCTTGGCCCAGCCAAAGATCGGCTTGGTGAGATAATCACGGCGCAAGCTGGACGAGCTCATGGAGGCTTCCTCTCAATCGAGACGACCAGCAGTCCGGGCGGACCACGGGCGCCAAAAGGCAGACGCTCTTAGCGGGACGGTGTCGGTGTCACCTTAGCTTTCGCATTGAAATTCAAGCGAAATTTGACAGCATCGAGCCATCATTAACGACAGGATACCGCAACGGTTCCCGAAAGGCGATTTCCCGCCGCGTGACCAGTGGTCGCGCGACCGAAATGCCGGAAGAATAGCCGGCCTCAGTCCGGCCGGTTCATCTCGAACATGGCGTCCTGCTTGATGTGGAAATAGTCGCCGCGGCGGCCGGCGCGCAGGATCGGGCCAGCCAATGCAGTCTGATAGACGCCGTCCACAATCAGGGTCTTGTCGATATGCACGGCGACGACCTCACCCATGGTGAGGAAGGCGTTGGCCGAGGCACCGTTCGCGCCCTTGAGTTCGATGATCTGGGTCACCTTGCATTCGAAAGCGACCCGGCTCTCGCCGACACGAGGTACGTTCACCAGCTTGCTCGGCACCGGCGTCAGGCCGGCGATCTCGAATTCATCGACTTCCGGGCCGACATGCGCCGCCGTGGCATTCATCTGCTTGGCCAGATCCATGGTGGCCAAATTCCAGACGAATTCCTTCGTCGCCTGCATGTTGCGGGCGGAGTCCTTGATCCCGATGCTGGAAAAGCCGATCAGCGGCGGCGTGTAGTTGAAGGCGTTGAAGAAGCTGTATGGCGCCAGATTAACGTGGCCATTGGCATCCCGGGAGGAGACCCACCCGATCGGACGCGGACCGATGATGGCATTGAAGGGATCGTGCTTGAGGCCGTGGCCGTTGACGGGCTCGTAAGAATGCAGATCGAATGCGGTCACGCGGAAGATCCCCTGAATTGACGTCAGAGAGATCGTCTAGCCCCGCGGGGCCAACCCGGCAAGAACGAAGTCGATCATCTGGTCCAGGGTCGGGCCAGGTTTCGTCGCACATTGCGCGATCATCTGCGGGTGAAAGAAGCGCATCATGGCGGTGCAGGCGCACATGGCTGCCAATTCGACGTCCGGAGCCTGAAACTCACCCTTGGCAGCACCGTCCGCGATGACACCGCCGATGGTAACGGTGATGCGCTCCATATGAGCAGTGCAGACATCCCAACTCTCTTCCATGGCGATGGCGACCATCTCATGCAGCTTGGCATCGCCGACATAGCGTTCGGCATTCATCTCATGGATCGACGTCAGCAGTTCGCGGAGCCGCGCGGCGGCCGGCTGCGGATTTTCAGCAATCGCTCCAGCGGCCTCTTCAACTTCCCCCATCAACCGCTGCGCCACAGCCGCGATGATCGACTTCTTCGAATCGAAGAAACGATAGACGTTCGCCGGTGACATCCGCAGCACCTTCGCGATGTCGGCGACGGTGGTCTTCTGGTAGCCGATTTCACGAAACAGCTTTTCCGCGACCACAACGATGCGGCCCCGCATATCGGCTTCGACGTGTTCAGAAATCAGAGTCATCTCGGATAACAGTCTTTAGCTATTCGGCAGCAAGCGGAAAGGCCTGTTGCTTGTCGTGATGGTGCGGTGCGTGATGATCCACATCCTCACCCGATCCGCGTTCATCCAGGCTCTTGCGAAACCATAGGGCATAGAGGCCCGGGAGATACAACAACGTCAAGAACGTCGCCACAAACAATCCACCCATGATGGTGACCGCCATCGGGCCCCAGAAGGCCGAGCGCGACAGCGGGATCATCGCCAAAATGGCGGCCAACGCCGTCAGGATGACCGGACGCGCACGGCGCACGGTCGCCTCGACGATGGCTTCGCGGCGGGTCAGGCCGTGCCGCACGTCGGTTTCGATCTGATCCACCAGAATAACGGCGTTGCGCATGATCATACCCGCCAGCGCGATCAGGCCGAGCAATGCCACGAAGCCGAACGGCTTGTTGGCAACGTTCAGCGCCAAAGAGGCGCCGACGATGCCGAGCGGCGCCGTCAGGAACACCAGGATCAGGCGCGAGAAGCTCTGCAACTGCACCATCAGCAGCGTCAGCATGATGATCATCATCAGCGGAAACAGTACGGCAATCGAGGCATTGCCCTTGCTGGATTCCTCCACTGCGCCGCCGATCTCGATGCGATAGGCCGGCTGCAGGCTGTCGCGAATCTGCTGCAACTGCGGCCAAATCTGGTTGGTGACGTCCGGCGGCTGCACGCCGTCGACGACGTCGCCGCGCACGGTGATCGCCATGTCGCGGTTACGGCGCCAGAGGATCGGCTCCTCATGGGCGTATTCGATCTTCGCCACCTGCGACAGCGGCACCGGAACGCCGTTGCGCGAGATGATGGTGAGATCGCCCACACGGCCGAGATCGAGGCGTTCCGACGGCACGGCCCGGGCAACGACACCCACTTTCTCGATACCGTCACGCACGTTCGTGACCGACGCGCCGGAGATCAGCATCGCCAGGGATTGTGACAACTCCTGCGGCGTCAGGCCGAGGGCGCGGGCGCGATCCTGGTCGACCACCAGCCTGAGGGAAGGCGTCTGTTCGTTCCAGTCGAGCTGCGGATCGACCATATTCTTGTTGGCGCGCATTACTTCGCGCACCCTGTAGGCTATATCCCGCACGGTCGCGGTATCCGGCCCGATGACGCGGAACTGGACGGGGAAACCGACCGGCGGACCGAAATTGAAGCGATCGACGCGCACGCGTGCTTCCGGCAGCTGGCCATCGGCGACGGCCTTCTCGATCTTGGACTTGATGCGCTCGCGTGCCTCGACATCCTTGGACACGATCACGATCTCGGCGAAGGCCTCGTTCGGGAGCTGCGGATTGAGGCCGAGCCAGAAGCGCGGCGAGCCGCGGCCGACATAGGCCGTATAGGTGGAGATGTCCTTGTCGTCCTTGAGCAGCTTCTCGGCGTCCTTGACCGCCTTTTCGGTAACGCCAAAGGCCGTGCCTTCCGGCAGGCGCAGCTGCAGGAACAGTTCGGGGCGCTCAGACAGCGGGAAGAACTGCTGCTGGACATGGCCGAAACCAACGATGGCGGCGATGAAGATACCGACCGTGGCAGCCACCACCTTGATGCGGTGCGTGACGCACCACTGCACGACACTGCGCAGACCGCGATAGATGCGCGTCTCATAGACCGCATGCGGATCGTGATGGGCCTTGCCGTGGGCAGCAAAGTTCGGCAGCAGCTTCACGCCGATATAGGGCGTGAAGATCACCGCGACGAACCATGAAGCGATCAGCGCAATCGCGACCACCCAGAAGATGCCACCGGCATATTCGCCGACCGCGGAATTGGCGAAGCCGATCGGCAGGAAGCCGACGGCCGTGATGAGCGTGCCCGTGAGCATCGGAAACGCCGTCGATTCCCAGGCGAAGGACGCCGCGCGCACGCGGTCCCAGCCCTGCTCCATTTTCACCACCATCATCTCGACCGCGATGATCGCGTCGTCGACCAGGAGGCCGAGCGCGATGATCAGCGCGCCGAGCGTGATGCGATGCAGGTCCATGCCCATCGCATTCATGACCATGAAGACGATACCGAGCACCAGCGGCACCGACAGCGCTACCACGATGCCGGTGCGCCAGCCGAGCGCAAGGAAGCTGACGAACAGCACGATCGCCAGGGCCTCGATGAATGAGTGCGTAAATTCGCCAACGGCGTGTTCGACCACCAGCGGCTGATCGGCGATCTGCTCGACATTGACGCCCTGCGGGACGGCGACCATGAACTCGTTCTTGGCCTTTTCGACGTCCTTGCCGAGTTCAAGAATGTTGGCGCCGTTCGCCGTCACCACGCCGATGCCGAGTGCGTATTGGCCCTTCTGCCGGACCTTGAAATCCGGCGGATCGACGAAGCCATGGCTGACCGTCGCGATATCGCCGAGGCGGAACGTGCGCCCGTTACTCTCGACCGGCGTCTCCGCGACGGTTTTGGCGCCATCAAGTGCACCGGTGACGCGCAGCGGCACGCGCTGCGACGAGGTTTCCACCGTGCCCGCCGGCTGGATCGCGTTCTGCTTGGCCAGCGAGTCGAACAGCGTCTGCGGCGTGATGCCGAGCGTCGCCAGCTTGGCGTGGGAAAATTCGACGAAAATGCGCTCATCCTGCGTACCGTAGAGATTGACCTTGGTGACGCCTTTCACCTTCAACAGGCGCTGGCGCAGGCCTTCGGCGACCACCTTCAACTGTTTGAAGTCGGCGCCGTCGCCGGTCATCATGTAGAGAATGGAATCGACGTCGCTGAACTCGTCATTGACCGTCGGCCCGATCAGATTGGCGGGCAGGCTGCCCTGCACGTCGGCGAGCTTCTTGCGCAACAGATAGAACAGGAACGGTACTTCCTTGGCGGGCGCGTTATCCCTGAACGTGACCTGCAGCGCCGTGAAGTTCGGCTTCGAATAGGTCTGCACCTTTTCGAAGTAAGGCAGTTCCTGCATCTTCTTCTCGATGGGATCTGCAACCTGCTCCTGCATTTCCTTGGCGGTCGCCCCCGGCCAGATCGCCGTGACGTTAACGACCTTCACCGTGAAAGATGGATCTTCGGCACGGCCGAGCTTCTCGTAAGAGAAGAAGCCGCCGACACCGAGCGCGATGATCAGAAACAAAATCAGTGCCGGATGAGCGACGGCCCAGGCGGAGAGGTTGAAGCGATGCATCGGCTTCGTCCTTTGAATGCGAGCGTCTTAAAACGACAATGCGGAGACGACGTGAACCTTCAGCGCCGGGTCGAGCTTCTGCACGCCCAGCGTCACGATCTTGGCACCTTCATCGACGCCACCTGAGATGATGACGTCGTTGCTCTCATAGGACTTCACCTTGACCGGCTGCAGCGCGACGTCGCCCGATGCGCTCACGACGTAGAGCGAAGGGTTGTTGCCCTGACTGAACAGCGCCGAGAGCGGCACGCGCGCAACGCGTTCGGTGGCGGGATCGGACAGCGTCAGCGTCGCCGTCATGCCGAGCGACACCTTGTCGTCGGCCTCGGGCAGCGAGAACTTGGCGAGATAAGTGCGCGTCGCGGTGTCGGCATTGGGCGCAAGTTCACGCAGCTTGGCGGCATATTGCTTGCCGGGCTCGGACCACAGCGTCACGCTGGCTTTGCCTTCCTTGGCGCGGCCAACCAGCGTTTCCGGAATGGAAACCACCGCCTCCTTCTCGCCGAAACGCGCGACACGGATCGCGGCCTGCCCGGCGGCGACGACCTGACCGGCATCGATCAGCGTCGCGGTGACAACGCCGCGGGTGTCGGCGATCAGCGTCGCATAAGAGAGGCTGTTCTTGGTGAGTTCGACCGAGCGCTCGGCGCGATTGAGACGTGCACGGGCTTCGTCGCCTGTGGCTTTGGCCTGATCGAGCTGTGCCTGGGTAGACCAGCCCTTGGCGCGCAGTTCGGTGGCGCGGCCCTCGGCTGCGGTGGCATTGGCCAGCACGCCCGTGGATGCGTTGAGTTCGGCGACCGCCTGCTCGGCCTGCAGCTTCAGATCGACCTCGTCGAGGGTCGCCAGTGGCTGGCCGATCTCGACGTTCTGGCCGACCTCCACGAGGCGCTTGGCGACCTTGCCGGTGACCCGGAAGCCCATATCGGTCTCGATCCGCGGGCGGATGGTGCCGACGAAACTGCGCTGCGGCGATTCCGGCTCGTAATGCACGGTCGCGACCAGCACGGGGCGGGTCGGCTTGGCTTCCGCCTCGGTCTTCTTGCCGCAGCCGGCCAGAGCAAGGGCCGGGATCAGCAGGAGCGCAGCGGCGAATGGCTTGCGGAAAGCGCTGACTTTGGTGTGGCCGAGCATCACGAGCGTCCTTCGAATGAATGTTCGAAGGGAACTTAGGCGTGATCACTGACGAATGTCAATATTCGTCAGTGATCACGATTTCGCCAGATTGCCGCACCGCATCACGGCCTTATTTCACCCGTGCCGGTTTGCCGGTAGCTGCGAACTCCGTTGCTGTCCCGTGATTGCCGACCAGCACAAGGATTCCGGCCACCAGCGGCATGGCCGCCAGGACCAGAAGCCCGGTCGAGGTGCTGCCGGTCAATTCCTTGACCCAGCCGATCAGATAGGGACCGCCGAAGCCCGCGAGATTGCCGATCGAATTGATCAACGCGATGGCGCCGGCCGCCGCCGTGCCGCTCAGCCACGCCGTCGGCAGCGTCCAGAACAGTGCGAAGGTGCAGAACACGCCGATCGCAGCGACCGTCAGCGCGACCATGGTCAGGGTCGGATTGGTGGAGATGCCGGACAGCGCGAGCGCCACGGCGGTCAGCAGCAGCGGCAGGCCGACATGCCAGACGCGCTCGCGGGTCTTGTCGGAATGCTGAGCCCACAGCACCATGGCAATGGAGCCGAACAGATAGGGGATCGCGGTGACGAAACCGGTCTGCAGGTTGGTGAAGCCGAACGCCTTCACGATCTGCGGCAGCCAGAACTGCATGCCATAGAGCGCGCCGACGAAGCCGAAATAGATCACGCTCAGCATCAGCACCTTCGGCGATGACAGCGCCTGCCCTAGCGTCATGCCATGGGCGCTCTCCTTGGCGAGACGCTCGCCTTCCAGCTTGTCGGACAGCCACATCTTCTGGTCGGGCGTCAGCCATTCGGCCTTTTCAGGCTTGTCGGTGAGATAGAACCAGGTGACGACGCCAAGAATGACCGAAGGAATCCCTTCGATGATGAACAGCCACTGCCAGCCTTTCAGGCCCATGACGCCGTCGAGCCCCAGCAGCATGCCGGAGATCGGCGCGCCAATCACCGTGGATACGGGCACCGCGATCGCGAAGGCGGCGAGGAAACGCGCGCGATATTCGGCCGGAAACCAGTAAGTGAGATAGAGGATAATGCCGGGGAAGAAGCCGGCCTCAGCGACACCGAGCAGAAAGCGCAGCGTGTAGAAGCTCCACGGGCCACTGACGATCGCCATCAGTGCGGAGATGATGCCCCAGCTCACCATAATGCGCGCGATCCAGCGGCTGGCGCCGAATTTCTCCAGCGCGATATTGCTGGGAACTTCAAAAATGAAGTAGCCGATGAAGAAGATGCCGGCGCCCCACGCAAAAACGGTGGGCGAGAAATTCAGCTCGGCATTCATGGTGAGCGCGGCGAAGCCAAGATTGACGCGGTCGAGATAGGCCAGGAAATAAGCCAGCACCAGAAACGGGATCAGCCGCCAGGAAATGGCGCGGATGGTCGAGGTTTCGATGTCGGATTTCGCGCTGCGCGTGGCGCGCGCGCCGACGGCGGTCTGGCTCATGGTTCACTCCCGGTCGCTTGTTGTCGGCGACGGCCTCTGCGGGCCGCGCTGTCATGTCGCACGGTTTAGCGAAAGACCCGGGGAGCGGCAATGTCTGTGCAGAGCAGCAATCAGCTCAGCGCAGCACCTGCGTGAACAGCACCTGCGCGAAGCGCTCAATCGGTGCCGGGCTGCGTTCAGCTTTCGACAGCAGGTTGGCACCCTGCAGCGAGGAGACGATGAAACCCGCAACCTCCGCGCATTTGAAGTCGGCCGGCAGCTCGCCGTATTTCACCGCGGAGGTCAGGCATTCGGCAATACTCTGCTGAACATCGGCGAAGATCGTCAGCAGCCGGTCGCGAATGAGGTCGCTGTGGTCGCTGGCTTCTGCCGTGAAGTTGCCGAACAGGCAACCGTTGCACATCTGGTCTTCGCTCAGCCGGGCCACGTTGGCATCGATATAGGCGCGCAACCGCGCCAGCGGCGACAGACCTTCATTGCGCAGCGTCTGCGCCATCAGCTCGCGGCCCTTCGCGAAATAGAGATCGATGATCTCGAGGCCGAATTCTTCCTTGGAGGTAAAGTGGTTGGTGAAGGTGCCCTGCGGCACGCCGGCGGCATGCACGATGTCGCGAACGCTGGCGCCCGCATAGCCGCGCGCATGCACGACCGCGAGGCCTGCGGTGAGAATCCTGTCGCGATTCGAGAGCTTCGCCATGGACTTAATATGGCTGTGCCGGGCGCCGGATCAAGCGACCGCCGCGCATAACCACAAGGCGTTCAGCCCCCTTTTTACTGCCCTGGCCTTTGGGTCTAGCCGTGCCCGTAGCGGCGGGCCGCCTCGACAGTCAAACCCTTGCCGACGGCCCCGAACGTGTCGCCATCGATAGCGCGGGCGGCCGGCAGCGCCGCCGTGATCGCCTTGCGGACATGGGCGAGCTGCACCGAACCGCCGGTCAGGAACACCGCATCGATCGCTTCGGGCTTCAATCCGGCCTGGTTCAGGCAGATCTTGATCCGCGCGGTGATCCGATCGGCGAGCAACTGGGTGTGGCTGACGAGTTCCTTGCGGGCGACGCCAGCGGCCAAACCCGGCTCGATCCAGTCCAGCGCGATGCTCGATTTCGGCTTGTTGGACAGGCCAATCTTGGCGCCCTCGACTTCCATGGCCAGTGTGTGGCCGCGCTGCTCGTCCAGTACGCGCACCAAGCGATCCAGCAGCTCCGGCTGCTGTGCCTCATAGCGCACCTGTTTCACCTCATTCATGACCTTGGAATCGTACATCCGGTTGATGCTCGACCAGGTCGCCAGATCGTGGAAATAGCCTGACGGCACATCGAGCCCCGCGCGCTTCATCGCCGAGCGATAGCCGAGCAGCGGCATGATCACGCCGAGGCTGAGATGTCTGTCGAAATCGGTACCGCCGATGCGCACGCCGTCATTGGCGAGAATGTCGTCCTTGCGATCGGCATGACGGTGCCGCTCGGGCGAAAGGCGCACGATGGAGAAATCCGACGTGCCGCCGCCGATATCGGCGATCAGCGCGATCTCCTCCGAATTGATCTGGCGCTCGTAATCCAGCGCCGCGGCAATCGGCTCGAACTGGAACGTGACGTCCTCGAAGCCGACGTCTTTCGCTATAGCGCGCAGCGTAGCTTCGGCCTTGGCATCGCCCGCCGGATTGTCGTCGACGAAATGGACGGGACGGCCATGGACGACTTGGCGGAGTTCAAGCCCTGTGGCCTGTTCCGCACGCCGCTTCACCGCACCGAGATAATAGGCGATGACATTGCGGAAGCTGACGCGTTCGCGGCCGACGCGCGTCGTCTCGTCGATCAGCGACGTGCCAAGCACGGATTTAAGGCTGCGCATCAGGCGGCCAGGCGCCCCCTCGACATAGGCTTCGATCGCTTTGCGGCCGATGAAGGCGCCGGTATCGGCCTTGTAAAAGATCGCACTCGGAATTGTGACATGATAGTCTTCGAGCGCCGCCAGCACCGGAACATCATTGATGACCGTGCCTAGCGTCGTGTTCGACGTCCCAAAATCCAGACCACAAACCGACATTGCCGCTCCCGAAAGGAACGTCCGTCTACACAGTTCGCAGGCCGCGATCTAGCATTATATTTTTGCACAGCCGCACTGTCATGAAGCGCATCGAACACTGCAATTTTCGAAGCAAAACAACGCGATCCACAGAACAATCGACTGCATCCGCCGGGGTTGATGAATCGTGCGGCATCGGTCCATAAGCGTTTTGCGACGGCGGTATGACCCGCCACGGAATTTCGAAGGAATCTCTACGCGTGGCAAACATCAATCAGAAGATCGCAGACGAACTTGGCGTGCGCGAACAGCAGGTCGCGGCGACGGTAGAACTGCTCAACGGCGGCGCGACGGTGCCCTTCGTTGCACGCTACCGCAAGGAGATCACCGGCGGTCTCGATGACGCGCAACTGCGCACGCTGGAAGAGCGCCTGACCTATCTGCGCGAACTCGAAGAACGCCGCCTCGTGATTCTGGAATCAGTGCGCGAACAGGGCAAGCTCGACGCTGCGCTCGAAACCGCCATCATGACCGCCGACACCAAGGGCCGTCTCGAAGACATCTATCTGCCGTTCAAGCCGAAGCGACGCACCAAGGCCGAGATCGCCAAGGAAGCCGGCCTCGAGCCGCTGTCTGAGCTGCTGCTCACCGAGCCGCAGAACGATCCAAAGAAAGTTGCAGAAGCTTTCGTCAATGCCGAGAAGAACGTCGCCGATGTCGCCGCTGCGCTCGACGGCGCGCGCGCCATTCTTGTCGAGCGCTTCGCCGAAGACGCCGATCTGATCGGCGCGCTGCGCGAGCAGATGTGGTCGAATGGACTGATGGCCTCGACCGTGCGCACCGGCAAGAAGACCGAAGGCGAGAAGTTCAAGGACTATTTCGACTTCAGCGAGCCGCTGCACAAGCTGCCATCACACCGTATCCTGGCGTTGTTCCGCGGCGAGAAAGAAGAGATCCTCGACCTCGCGATGCAGCCTGAGCCGGTGCCGGCGACGCCCGCCCCGACCACCACACCGAGCTCCTATGAGCTGAAGATCATGAATCGCTTCGGCGTTTCCGATCAAGGCCGCCCCGGTGACAAGTGGCTGACCGAAACCACGCGCTGGGCCTGGCGCACCAAGATCCAGGTCCATCTCAACATCGACCTGCGCATGCGGCTGTGGACTGCGGCCGAAGAAGAAGGCGTCCGCGTGTTCGCCTCCAATTTGCGCGATCTCCTGCTCGCAGCGCCTGCCGGCGCGCGCGTCACCATGGGTCTCGATCCCGGTTTCCGTTCGGGTGTGAAGACCGCGATTATCGACGCCACCGGTAAAGTCGTCGCAACGACCACGATTTATCCGCATGAGCCGCAGCGCCAGTGGGATGCGTCGCTCGCCATGCTCGGCAAGCTCGCCGTCCAGCACAAGGTCGATCTGATCGCCATAGGCAACGGGACGGCCTCGCGCGAGACCGACAAGCTGGCGATGGAGCTGGTGAAGCTGCTGCCGGATTTGAAGATGTCGAAGATCGTGGTGTCGGAAGCCGGCGCCTCGGTCTATTCGGCCTCGGCCTTCGCTTCTGAAGAACTGCCCGAGCTCGACGTCACGCTGCGCGGCGCGGTGTCGATCGCGCGCCGCCTGCAGGATCCGCTGGCCGAACTGGTGAAGATCGATCCAAAAGCGATCGGCGTCGGCCAGTATCAGCACGACCTCGGCGAGAGCAAACTGGCGCGGTCGCTCGATGCCGTCGTGGAAGACTGCGTGAACGGCGTCGGTGTCGACGTGAACACGGCATCGGCGCCGCTGCTGGCACGCGTGTCCGGCATCGGCACCGGTCTGGCGCAGAGCATCGTGCAGCACCGCGACGCCAACGGCCCGTTCAAGTCACGCAAGGCGCTGAAGGAAGTGCCGCGGCTTGGCCCGAAGGCGTTCGAACAATGCGCCGGCTTCCTGCGCATCAATGATGGCGAGGATCCGCTCGACAAGTCCGGCGTGCATCCGGAAGCCTATCCGCTGGTGCGCAAGATTCTCGAAGCCACCAAGAGCGACATCAAGGCGCTGATCGGCAATGCCGAGATCCTGCGCAAGGTGCAACCCAAGAGCTTCGTCGATGACACCTTCGGTCTGCCGACGGTCACCGACATTCTGAAAGAACTCGAAAAGCCCGGCCGCGACCCCCGCCCCGCCTTCAAGGCTGCGGTGTTCATGGAAGGTGTCGAGAAGCTCAGCGACCTCAAGCCCGGCATGGTGCTCGAAGGCACCGTGACCAACGTCGCTGCTTTCGGCGCCTTCGTCGATATCGGCGTGCATCAGGATGGTCTCGTGCACATCTCGGCGATGTCCAAGACCTTCATCAAGGATCCGCGCGAGGTCGTGAAGTCAGGCGACATCGTCAAGGTGAAGGTGCTGGAAGTCGAAGTCGCCCGCAAGCGCATCGCTCTGACGCTGCGCATGGACGACCCCGTCGGCGCCAAGGCCGACCGCCCGCAAGCCGATCGCGGCCCGCGCTTCAACGAGCGCCAGATGACGTCGCGTGCTCCGGCGAAGCAGGAGAGCAGTGGCGGTGGTGCATTTGCGGAAGCGCTCCGCCGCGCCGCCGAGAAGGGCGCGGGCAAAGCGAAGTAGTCTTACTTAACCTCTCCCCGCATTGCGGGGAGAGGTCGACCGGCAAAGCGCAGCGTAGCCGGTCGGGTGAGGGGCATGGCAGCGCCTCTCCTCAATGATTGATCTCTCAGATCGGATTGTGCGACCCGCAACGTCATTCGATTTATTTTAGTGAGTGCTCAGCCCCTCACCCCACCCCTCTCCCCGCGTAGAGCGGGGAGAGGGAGCACACGGCCGGTGCGTTACTTCCCCAACTCCACGGCCAGCGCCAGAATATCCTCATCGCAGTCCCGCGCGCCCATGATCGACAACCCGATCGGGCAATCGTCGAGCCTGGCGACAGGCAGTGAGACCTGCGGCGTGCCGGCATGGCCGGACACACAGAGCAGTTCGATCGCGCGGGCACGAAATACGTCGAGCGTCACATCCGGTGTGTTGCGCAGCGGCGCAATCCCCGGCGCGGTCGGCAGCAGCAACACCGTATCGGTCGGCAGCAGCGACAGCACGCGTTCAATGATGACTTTTCGCATGGCCCGCGCAGCGGCGATCTCGGCGGGATCGAGAACCGCCGCAGCAGCGAAACGCTCCTTCACGCCGGGGCCGAGCTTCGGCTGGGTCGCCTTGATCCATTCGCCCTGCGCGGCCCAGGCTTCTTCCGACTGAACTACACGGAAGGTGTTGCGCCAAGCGTTGAGTTCACCGCTCGCGACATCCACCTCCTCGCTCGCGCCAACCAGCGCCTTGATGCGATCGACCGACGGCTGCAGCAGGTTGCGAACCTTCTCATCGACAGCGCCAAACAGGTCGCTTGCGATCAGAACCTTCTTCACCCGGCGCGGGGCACGCGCCTTGTCGAGCAACACCTTGCCGACCTCGACCATCAATTCGGGCGAGCGCGCGAACCAGCCGACAGTGTCGTAACTCGGCGCCAGCGGCACCGCGCCATCGAGCGGAATGCGACCATGCGTGGTGCGAATGCCGTAGACACCGCAATAGCTGGCGGGCAAACGCACCGAACCACCGGTGTCGGAGCCGATGGCGAAATCGACGAGCGCGCCAGCGGTCGCAGCGGCCGACCCGCTCGACGAGCCGCCGGGAATGCGGCCGGGCGCAGCCGGATTGATCGGCGTGCCGTAATGCGCGTTCTCGCCATTCAGGCTCCAGGCCAGTTCATCCGTGTGCGTCTTGCCGACCAACTTCGCTCCGGCATTCAACAAACGATCCACGATCGGCGTGGATTTGGTTGGCACCGGATGTGTCGCCAGCCATTCCGGGCTGCCGGCGCCGGTCGGCACATTGGCGAGATCGAAGAAATCCTTCAGCGCAAAGGTGAGACCCGCGAGAGGCCCCTCTGTCGTGGTCTGCACTTCGATGTGGCCATGATCCACAAAGGCGTTGAGCGTGTCATTGATCGGCATCGAAGTCTCCGTACGACAAAAGGACGCCCGCTTCAGTGGGGCTTGAG
Organism: Tardiphaga sp. 862_B3_N4_1; assembly: GCF_051811085.1. Lineage (NCBI taxonomy): Bacteria > Pseudomonadati > Pseudomonadota > Alphaproteobacteria > Hyphomicrobiales > Nitrobacteraceae > Tardiphaga > Tardiphaga sp. 862_B3_N4_1. Next base: position 2,453,339 of record NZ_JBPWQB010000002.1, on the reverse strand, counting down.
CAGACTCGCAGCCGGCCTGATGAAGGTCCTGATGCCGTTCTTGAAACCGAACAGCGGCTGCGCGATCTCGCATACCGCCTCTGCCTTGGTCTCGCAATCGAGCACCACGAGATCGGCGGGATTGCCGACGGCAATGCCGTAGTGCTTCAGGTTGAGCAGCGTCGCCGGTGCGGACGTCACGAGGTCGAGACATCCGGCAAGGTCGTCCATGGCGCCGACCTGCATCACATTGGCATAGAGATTGATCATGCGGATCAGCGAGACATCGCCGAACGGCGTGAACGGATTCAGCACGTTGTTGGTGGAGATATTGGCGTTCACGCCAAGCGCACGGAGCTTGTGCGCCGAGGTGACGCCGCGCGGCACATTGTGATCGTGGTCGCGGCCAGTGAGGAACAGGTCGGTCGCCGGCAACACCGTGACCGCGACGCCGGCATCGGCGAGCCGTTTCGCCGCCGCCTCGAAATCCGCTGGCGGCATCGCCGACAGCTTTGTGGCATGACCGATGGCGACACGGCCGCCCCAGCCTGTGGCCTCCGTCATGCGGCAGACCTCTTCGTAGTCCGACCGCGTTGGATCGAGATCGAAATCGAGGTGGAAATCGATATCGACGCCGAACTCCCGCGCAATGCCGAAGATCCTGGCGATCTGGCCGTTCGAGTCCTTGTCGATGTAAGGCACGCCGCCGAGAAGATCAGCGCCCTCTCGCATCGCCTGCAGCAGGACGTCCTCGCAGCCGGGATCGTCGAGCAATCCTTCCTGCGGAAACACGCAGAGCTGCAGATCGATCGCCCAGGCGTAGTCCTGCTTCAGCTTCTTCAGCGCGCGAAAGCTGGTCAGGCCGATGCGCGGATCGACCTCCACATGCGTGCGCATGCGGTTGGTGCCGTGCTTGATCGCTTTCTCCAGCGTCTGCGATGCGCGCGCGTAGACGTCCTCTTCGGTGAAGTCGCGTTTGGCCCGGGAGACTTCGCTGATCACCTCCACGAGCGTACCATTCGCGCAATTGCAGCGGCCGAGGAGACAGGATTTGTCGAGATGGATATGCGTCTCCACGAAGCCCGGCACGAGCAGCCGGCCGCCGACATCCTGATCCGGCGCCACGCCGCGCGGCAGGCCGATCTCGATGGCCTCGAACCGCCCGCCGCGAATGCCGATATCCACCGGGCCATCGGGCCGGTCGGCAATGCGCGCGTTGCGCAGGATGAGATCGAAGGTCATGGGAGGACTCCTGAAGAGGCCACGCCACCGATCGGGACGTAGCGAAAGCATATGCGCGGGCAAGCAAGGCATGTGCCAAGGCGCATGCGATTTAACCTCTGACTAACTATCTGAAAATAAGACAATATCTTCAAATCTTGCTTCAAGGAACGCCCAATAATGAGGCGCGCCACACAAGAATTGTATACGATCTGATGCATCTACCGAATACAATTCTGGCATCGGTTTTGCTATGATGGCGCCAGCATCTGCCCGCAGGAGAAACCCGATGTCGCAATCCCCCACCGCGCTTGCGCCCGTCACCGATGAAACCGCCCAGGCTGCCGACCTCGTCGAGCGGTTTCTCGTGGCCTCCATGGTGCCGGACCCGGAAACCGCCGGCACCTTCATGTCGGCCGACGTCGCGATCACCTTCACCGGCGGCCGCAAGTTCAAGCATCCGCGCGATGCCACCGCGTTCAACGCCATGCGCTACAAATGGGTGAAGAAAAAGATGGAGCGCACCGACGTGTCGCCGGGGAATGGCGAGACCATCGTCTACAACACCGGCACTCTGTACGGCGAATGGCATGACGGCACGCCGTTCGAAGGCAATCGCTATGTCGATCGCTTCGTCGTGCGGGACGGCAAGATCGTGAGGATGGATGTCTGGAACGACAGCGCCGAACGCATTCTCATACGCATGGATATCGAAGCGTAGCGTAAACACGGCGGCTTGATCGCCGCCGGCATTCAGCACCTCGAAATGTCGACGATCTGGCACTCAGCTTGCATACAGAATGCAAGCTGAGTGTAACCAGGGAACGTCGATGTTGCAGGGATTCTCCAAGACCATGATGACAGGCGCGGCGCTGCTGTGTCTGATCGGTGTCACCAACACTGCCAAGGCCGATGCAGCGGCCTGTCCAGCGACGATTCCGTTCGGCCTTACCACGCCGCTGACTGGCAATCTCGCGCTGCTCGGCACCCAAGCCCGCAACGGCGCTGAATTCGCTGTCGACGAGATCAACGCCGCCGGCGGCATTTCCGGCAAGAAGATCGCACTCACCACCGAGGACACCGGCGCCTCGTCGACCGACGCTCTGAATGCGATGAATCGCATCATCGAGAGCAAGCCGCTGGTCATCATGTCGTCGATGATCTCGCCGCATGTGTTTGCACAGACCGAGAGCGTCAACAAATCCGAGACCCCGTTCATCGTCGGCGCCACCAACGCGAAAGTCACCGCGCAGGGCTCGAAGTGGCTGTTCCGCACCCACGCCCATGACGGCCAGCTCGCCGAACTGATCCCCGAATATCTCGTGAAGTCGCTGAAGAAGACCAAGCCCGGCATTCTCGTCGTTGCCGACGATTACGGCCTCGGCGCGTCGAAGGGCATTCAGGCGGCACTCGCCAAACTCAATGTCATGCCGGTCGCGACAGCCTCTTATGCCCCGTCCGACAAGGACATGAGCGCGCAGCTTCTGGAGATCAAGGACAAGGGCGCCGACAGCCTGATCCTGTTCGGTCGTCCCTCCGACATCACGCTGGTGCTGAAGCAGATGGGCGATCTCGGCATCAAGCTGACCACTATCGGCAATACCAGCATTGTCGCGCAGACCACGCTGAACAATCTCTCCGCGGCCGAAGCCGACGGCAATTATGCGATCGGCGGCATGATCCCGCAGACCTCGACCGATCCGAAGATTCTGGATTGGGCAAAGCGCGTGCAGGACAAATACAAGGTGCCGGCCGATAACTTTACCGTCTCCTATTACGACTCGATCTACATGCTGAAGTCGATCATCGAGAACGTCGGCTGCGACAAGCCGGCGATCCGCGACGCCATGGCTGCCACCAAGGACTTCAAGGGCATGCTGATCGCCTACCAGGCCGATGCCAATGGCGATCTCACCCATACGCTCGGCATCTACCGCAACAAAGGCAAGACCCCGGAATTCACCGGACCGATCAAAGAGAGCGGGTTCTAAAACTTTATGGGCCAGCTCGTCGTCAACGGCCTGGCGCTCGGGAGCATCTATGCTCTCGTGGCGCTCGGTCTGCTGCTAATCTTCAACACCGTCCAGATCGTCAATTTCGCGCAGGGACAGTTGTTGATGCTCGGTGCCTTTATCGGCATTTCGGGCGCGGTGACGCATGAGCTGCCGATGGCGCTGGCCTGGGCCTCCACCATGCTGGCGATGGCGCTGATCGGCATCGTCTTCATGGTGCTGGTCTATTTCCCCTTGCGCGGGCGGCCACCATTCCTCGTGATCCTCACTACCATCGCGATGGGCATCGTGTTGGAGAACATCGCGCTGATCGTCTGGGGGCCACTGCCGGTCTCGCTGCCCTCGCCGGCCCGCGGCCCACCGCTGCGTTTTGCCGGCGTCGTCATTTCGATGCACCAGCTCTTCATCTTCTGTACGCTGGCCGTGATCCTGCTGCTGCAATATCTGATGCTCACCAGAACGCGCTTCGGCATCCTGATGCAGGCGACTGCGCAAGATCTGCACACCGCGCGGCTGGTCGGGATTTCCGTCAACCGCATCATCGCGGTGGCCTTTGCCTTCGGTGCGATCCTGTCGGGCATCGCTGGCCTGCTGGTTGCGCCGATCTTTCTTGCCGAACCGACCATGGGTGGCAGCTTAGGTCTCAAGGGTTTCGTCGTCAGCGTGATCGGCGGCTTCGGCAATCTGCCGGGCGCGGTGATCGGCGGGTTGTTTCTCGGCCTCACCGAAACCTTCGGCGCGCGCTACATCTCCTCGAATTTCCGCGATGCCTATGCCTTCATCGTGATGATCGCCGTGCTCGTGGCCTGGCCGCGCGGACTGTTCGGCGAGAAGAGCAGCGAGAAGGTATGACAGTGAAACACTGGTTTCCGCTCCCGCTTGGCGTTGTGGTGGCGCTGCTGATCCCGGCAGCGACCCATGACAACTATGTCATTCAGCTCCTCAACATCGCCATTCTCAACGCCATCGTCGTGCTCGGCTTGAACTTCGCCACCGGCTGGGTCGGCCAGATCAATTTCGGCCAGGCCGCATTCTACGGCCTCGGCGCCTACACTACAGGCATCGCCGCCAAAGCCGGATTGCCCTGGATCACGACGCCATTCCTGTCGGTGGTCATCGTGATGGCGGCGAGTCTCGTGCTTGGCCTGCCGACGTTGCGGCTGCGCACCTATTATCTCGCAATGACCACGATCGGCTTCGGCGAGATCGTCCGGTTGATCATCGTACATTGGGAGCCGGTGACGGGCGGCACCTCCGGCCTCCGCGCGATCCCGGGTATCAGCGTGTTCGGCATCGGCCCGCAGGGGCAGATCCAGCATTACTATTTGCTGATCGCCGTGCTGGCGATTGCGGTTCTCGTGGCCGCTCGGATCAGGCAGTCGTCCCTCGGCCGCGCCATGATCGCCACCAAGGATTCCGAGATCGCCGCCGAACAGAGCGGCGTCGACACCACGCGTACCAAGCTGATCGCCTTCATGATCGGTGCGGTCTATGCCGGCCTCGCGGGTTGCCTCTACGCCTCCTCGATCCGCTTCATCAGCCCGGACAGTTTCTCCGGCACCCAGGCCATCCTGCTGATGACCATGCTGATCGTCGGCGGCATGGGCTCGATCCCCGGCTGCATCATCGGCGCCGTCGGCCTGACCATTCTGCCGGAGGCGTTGCGGTTTCTCGGGCAATGGTACCTCGTGCTCTACGGCCTCGGCGTCATCGCCGTGATCGTGCTGGCGCCCGGCGGTCTTGCTTCGCTGGCTGCGCGACTGCCGCGCTGGGTAGGTGCGCGATGACGGATCAAACGATCATCACTGCGCGTGGCGTGACGCGGCGCTTCGGCGGCCTCGTCGCGCTCGATGGTGTCGATCTCGATGTGCCCAGGGGCATCGTGCAGGCGATCATCGGCCCCAACGGCTCCGGCAAGACCACGCTGCTGAATGCGCTGTCCGGCGCGTCGCACGCAGATGCCGGCTCAATCCGCATCGACGGCAAGGAGATATTCCGCCTCAGGCCAAACCGCATCGCCCGGCTTGGCCTGGCGCGCACGTTCCAGAACATCCGGGTGTTCTCCAATCTCACCGTGCTGGAAAATGTGAAAGTCGCTGCAGCCTGCAACACGCCCATGTCGATGCTCAACATCATGCTGTCGAACGGCACGCAGCGACAACGCGAGGCTGAGATCGAGAGCACCTCGCGCGAAGCGCTGGAGATCGTCAGTCTCGCCGCACGCGCGGACGATCGCCCGACCCAGTTGCCCTATGCGCAGCAACGCCTGCTGGAAATCGCACGCGCACTGGCATCGAAACCGAAGGTGTTGCTGCTGGATGAGCCCGCCGCCGGCATGAACATGACCGAGAGCATGACCCTGCTCGACACCATCGCGAAACTGAAGGGCAAGGGCATCACCATATTGCTGGTCGAACACAATGTACGACTGGTGATGGGGATCAGCGACCGCGTGGCCGTATTGGATTTTGGGAAGAAGATCGCTGAAGGCGCGCCAAGCGCGGTTCAGCAAAACCCATTGGTGATCGAGGCCTATCTCGGCAGGCGGCATCGCCATGCTTAAGATCGAGAACCTCCATGTCTCCTACGGCCACATCGAAGTACTGAAGGGCATCTCGTTCAGCGTCGAAATGGGCGAGATCGTCGCGCTGATTGGCGGCAACGGCGCCGGCAAAACGACAACCCTGAGCACCATCTCCGGCCTGCTGCGACCAACGTTCGGCTCGATTTCGTGGAAGAGCGAGGCCATCCACGGCACCGCTGTGGAAACCATCGTCGGCGCCGGCATCGCGCATTGCCCCGAAGGCCGCCGGATATTTCCGGGCCTCACCGTGCGCGAGAACCTGATCACGGGAACGGCGTCCCGCGCCTACAAGAAGGCCGAGGTCGAAGACGATCTGGCGCTGGTGTTCGAACTGTTTCCACGACTGAAGGAGCGCATCAAGCAAGGCGGGTGGTCGCTCTCCGGCGGCGAACAGCAGATGCTGGCGATCGGCCGCGCGCTGATGTCACGGCCGAGCCTTCTGATGCTGGATGAACCATCGCTGGGGCTCGCGCCCATCGTGATCGAGCAGGTGTTCGACAAGATCGTCGAGCTGAATAAACGCACTGGACTGGGCGTGTTGCTCGTCGAGCAGAATTCGGCGATGGCACTGGAAGTGGCTGCACGCGCTTTCGTACTGGAGACCGGATCGATCACGCTGTCGGGCCCGGCCTCGGTGCTGGCCGACGATCCGCGCATTCGCGAAGCGTATTTGGGCGGCTAGCACTTTTTCCTGCCTCTCCCCGCGCACAGCCGGGAGAGACAGCGCGCAGCGCTTACTGCTTCACATCTTTGAGCAGTGCGATATTGGCGGCGACTTCCTTTGCCACCAGCTCATCCATCGCTTTCGGCTCCATCGTGATCGTCTCCACACCGATCTTCTTCAGAGCCGCCTGCATCTCAGGTTTGGCGAGTACCTTGACGCCGGCGTCGTGCATCTTGGCGACGATCTCGGACGACGTCTTGGAGGGTACGAATACGCCGATCCAGCTCTCGCTGACGCCGTCCTTCAGACCGACTTCCGTCATCGACGGCACGTCGGGCAGTTCATTGCTGCGCTTGTCGGTGGAGACGACCAATGCACGCACTTGCCCCTCGCGGATCAGCGGCAAAGCGGTCGCCGCCGGGCAGAAGTAGAAATCGATACGGCCACCAAGAATATCGGCGATCACTTCTGGACCGCCGCGATACGGCACGTGGGTCGCTTCGAATTTGGCAGCGAGGCGAAATTTCTCGGCACTGATATGCACGGCGCTGCCGACGCCCACCGAACCGAAATTGATCTGCGATCCCTTGGCTTTCGCATCCTTGAGGAAATCGTCCACGGTCTTCCAGGGCCGCTCCTTCGGAATGATCATGATTTGCGGGCTGGAGCCGATCATGATGACCGACGACAGGTCTTTCGACGTGTCATAGGGCAGGTTCGGAAAGATTGCCGGCGTAATCGCCAGCGCCGAAGAATGCGCCAGGATGCTGTAGCCGTCCGGCTCCGCCTTGGCCACCGCATTGGTGCCGATCGAGCCGCCACCACCGACCCGGTTCTCGACCACGATCGTCTGACCGAGTTCGGGGCCGAGGCGCTCAAAGAATATCCGCGGCACCACGTCGGTGGCGCTGCCGGGGCCGAACGGGATGGTGGCCTTGATCAAACGGCTCGGCCAGTTGTTTTCGGCCTGCGCCGCGACAGACGACAGCAGCACACCGGCGAAAACACACGACCACCGCACAAACTTACTCATTACTTGCTCCAATAATACCATTCGATGGGAATGGCCGCCCAATGATCGGGCCAATCGGCGACAGCGAAGCAAGTTTCGGACCGTTTGAAGCCTAAAACAACGCCCAAACGCGCGGTGATCCAGCCCAGACAAAGGACAATGCCGGCCTCACCCGTGCTGGCGAGGCCGGCCAGTCCGCCTACTTGGCCGCGACCTCGCTTTTGAGCAGCACCTTGTTGTCGGCGATTTCCTTGACCAGCAGCGCATCCATCTCGGATGACTTCATCGGCATCGGCTCGACACCAATCTTCTTCAGCGAAGCCTGCATGTCAGCCGTGTTCAGCACCTTGGTGCCAGTCACATAGAGCTTCTCGACGATCTCCGGCGGCGTTTTCGATGGCACAAACACGCCGAACCAGATTGAGCTGTCCGCATCCTTGAGCCCGGCGTCGATCGGCGTCGGCACATCCGGCAGATCACGCACACGGGTCGGCGTCGACACCACCAGCGCGCGGACCTGACCTTCGCGGATCAGCGGCAGCGCCGTGGCCAGCGGGCAGAAGTAGAAATCGATGCGACCGCCGATGATATCGGCGATCACCTCCGAGCCGCCGCGATACGGGATATGCGTGGCCTCGAAACCGCCGGCGGCGCGGAATTTTTCCGAACTGATATGCACGGCGCTGCCAACGCCAACGGAGCCGTAATTGATCACAGTGCCCCTGGTCTTCGCGGAAGCCAGGAAATCCTGAATCGTTTTCCATGGCCGTTCGTTGGGCACGATCATCACATTGGCCGCATAGCCAATCATCAGCACCGAGGACAGCTCCCTGGTGGTGTCGTAGTTGAGGTTGGGGAAGATCGCGGGCGCAATGGAGATGGCGTTGGTCTGCGACAGCAAGGTGTAGCCATCCGGATCGCTCTTCGCGACCGCGCCCGTGCCCACCGAGCCGCCCGCACCCACGCGATTTTCAATCACGATCGGTTGCCCGAGCTCCGTGCTCAGTTTTTCGAAGAAAAGGCGCGGGACCACGTCACCCGCACTGCCGGCACCGAACGGATTGACCGCCTTGATCGGCTTCGTCGGCCAGTTGGTGTCGGCCAGCGCAGCGCCGGACATCAATACAGCGGCCAATACGCACGACAATCGCCAGGACTTGTTCATCGCTCGCTCCAGTTGCGCCATTCAATGGAATGGCAGCTCATGGAAGAAGGCAAAAGCAAGAACCGGACCGGCGATGGCCTAGAACGAGGTCCCGGCCCGCGGCTTTTTCTCCGGCACTTCCGGCTCGGTCGGCACCGGCCCGATACGCAGCGCGGTGATGCGGTTGCGCTCACGGCGCAGCACGCGGAAGCGGAAGTTGTAGAAGGTGAAGCTTTGCCCGCGCTCGGGGATGGAGCGCGCCTCGTGAATGACGAGACCGGCTACCGTGGTCGCTTCATCATCCGGCAAATGCCAGTCCATGGCGCGGTTGAGGTCGCGGATCGGCACCGAACCATCGACCACCACCGAACCATCGGCCTGCGCGCGCACGCCGGCGACGACCACGTCATGCTCGTCAGCGATGTCGCCAACGATTTCTTCCAGCACGTCTTCCAGCGTCACCATGCCTTCGACTTCGCCATATTCGTCGACGACGAGCGCGAAGTGGGTCTTGCGACGGCGGAAGGCTTTCAACTGATCCGACAGCGGGCGCATCTCCGGGACGAACCACGGCGGCAGCGCGATCGAAGCTACGTCGATCTTTGCGGTATCGCCATCGACGGCGCGGATCGCGCGCAGCAGGTCCTTGGCGTGGAGCACGCCGATGATGTTTTCCGGCTTCTCACGCCAGAGGGGAATGCGGGTGTATTCGGTGGCCAGCACTTCGCGCACCAGCTCTTCGGACGGCAGGTCCGCATTCAGCGTCACCATCGCCGTGCGATGGACCATGACATCGGACACCGCGAGATCGCCGAAGCGAAACACGTTCTGGATATACTCAGCCTCGCCCGACGCGATGCCGCCATGTTCGGCAGACTCTCCGACAAGGCCCTCAATCTCAACGCCGGTGAGAATTTCATGCGGCGAGGCCTCCTGCACACCGAGCAGTGCCAGCGTGCCGCGTGACGCCGCGTTGAGCAGCCAGTTCAGCGGATAGAACAGGATGTAGGACGCATAAAGCGGATAGGCGATCCATTGCGACACCGGCTCCGGCTGCCGAATCGCCAGCGTCTTCGGCACCTGTTCGCCGATCACGATATGCAGCGAGGAGAAGACGAGGAAGCCGGTAATGAAGGACGTAAAGTGAAGCGCGGATTCCGACAGCCCGAGCGGATCGAGCACCGGTTTCAGCAGTGCCGCCACCGTGGGCTCGCCGACCCAGCCAAGGCCGAGAGAAGCCATGGTGATGCCGAGCTGGCAGCAGGCCAGATAGGCTTCGATATTGCCCATCATGTTCTGCAGCAGGCGCGCGCCGAAGCGGTTCTGCTCGACCATGCTCTTGACGCGGAAGCCTCGGCTTTTGACCAGCGCGAACTCCGCCGCCACGTAAAACGCGTTGGCGGCGAGCAGGAAGATCGCGATCAGCAGATTGACGGTAATCGAATTCATGAAAGTCCTGCGACGGCGCCGGCTTTGGTAACTCCCAAACCGGACACGGTCAGTTCTATCCCGTCAGCTTCTGATGCAGAAAGGCGCGAACCGTCGCGGGATCAACATCGTTTGCAATGACGGCCCGGCCGACGGCTTCCAGCAAAATAAAGGTGAGCTTGCCGCGTTTCACCTTCTTGTCCTGCGCCATCAGCGCCATCAGCGTATCCGCGTCCGCGAGGCCTTCCTGCGCGAAGCCGGCAATGTCCTGCAGCTTCGTGGGGAGACCCACATCGGCGAGATGATGCTGCACGCGGGTCGCATCGCTCTCCGCGATCATTCCAAGCTGCGCCGATAGTTGCGCAGCCAGCACCATGCCGACCGACACGCCCTCGCCATGGAACAACCGGTCCGAGAAGCCGGTCACCGCTTCCAGCGCATGCCCGAAGGTATGACCGAGATTGAGCAGTGCGCGTTCGCCATTCTCACGTTCGTCGCGCGACACGACGCCTGCCTTGGCACGGCACGAGGTAGCGATCGCATGTTCACGAGCGCTACCGCCGCGCATGATGTCGGCATGGTTGGCTTCGAGCCACGTGAAAAACGCAACATCGCCAAGCACGCCATATTTGGCGACTTCCGCATAGCCGGCGCGGAACTGCCGGGGCGACAGCGTATCGAGGACCGCCGTGTCGGCCACCACGAGTACCGGCTGGTGGAAGGCACCGAGCAGGTTCTTGCCCTGCGGCGAATTGATCCCGGTCTTGCCGCCGACGGATGAGTCGACCTGCGCCAGCAGCGAGGTCGGCACCTGCACGAACTCGACACCACGGCGGATGATCGCTGCGGCAAAGCCGGCGAGATCGCCAACCACTCCGCCACCGAGCGCGATGACGAGATCGTTGCGCTCGATTTTCGCCGCGATCAGCGCTTCGGAAACTTTCTCCAGGCCCGCATAGCTCTTCGACCCCTCGCCTTCCTCAACAACGATATGCGAGGTCGGAATGCCGGCTTCCGCCAGCGAGGCTTCCGTTGCAGCCAGCCAATGCTTGGCAACGGTCCCATCGGTCACGATCGCTGTGCGCACGCCCGGCCGCAGTCTGGCGATCCGCGCACCAAGCGACGGCAGTACATTGCGGCCGATGACAATGTCATAGGCGCGCTCAGCCAACGCGACGTCCACGACGATCGGATCGGAATGTTTCAGCGGGGCGGTCATAGTTGAGAACTCAAGGGATCGCCTGTCGGTTCGGAGATGGCGGAAGCTGCGTGCGGGCGGAACAGATGCTCATGCAGCGCGATGATGCCTTCCTCGACGATCTTCTCATGCGGCACGTCGCGCGAGTCGATCGTGATGTCGGTCTGCTCGTAGAACGGATGGCGCGCCTCGATCAGTCGCGCGATGGTGGCGGCGGGATCGGCGGTCTTCAGCAGCGGACGGTTTTCCCGACGCCGGACCCGGCGCAGAATCACGTCGGCGTCAGCTTTCAGCCACAGCGAGATCGCCTTGTCGCGGATGCGCTGCCGGGTGTCCTCGCGCAGGAACGCACCGCCGCCGGTCGCCAGCAGGATCGGTCCACTGTCCAACAGCCGGGCAATCACCCGCGCCTCACCGTCGCGGAAATGCGGTTCACCGTGGACTTCAAAAATGTCCGGGATCGACATCCCGGCCGCCGCCTCGATCTCGTTGTCGGCATCGACGAAAGGCAGCCGCAGCCGCGTCGCCATGCGCCGGCCGATGGTCGATTTGCCCGCCCCCATCATGCCCACCAGCACGACCGAGCGCTTTCCCAGCGCCGCGACGATGGCGGCCTCCTGGGATGCGCTGGCAATGGCCGGCAAGATGGTCTCGGACATCAAAAAACACCTGCAAAATCAGTGAGCGACAAGGGATCGCAGAGGTTTGCCGCATTCCGGTCACCTATACTACCCCCAGCGCCAGCGTTGCCAGCACCTCTTGCAGTCTGTATCCGGACAGGGTGACCGCCCCCGGCGGAACGAATCGTCCCATTTCGCCGCCGAGTTCCCTGATCATGCCCAGCCTGTTCCGCTTTTTGACGGTCGTCGCGGTGATCGTCGGCGTGGTCTATGGCGTGATTTTCGCGCTGGCCAATTTCGTCAACCCGAAGCCGCGCGACATGACGGTCACCATCCAGCCGGACAAGTTTCTCAAGAAATAGCTGCGCGTAGCAAGCGCATGAAGAGCTGCATGTCCTCCGCGAATTTCGGACCGGCTCCCTCCGCGTGCTTGATGCCATCGATCGCGGCGACAATGACTCCCGCGACGTCGGCGGGTCTGGCTTGCAATGAGCCGAGATTAATCATGCCCGCGGTCTCGGCATCGCTCAGCGCCTGCGCCAGCAGAGCAACCAGTCGGGCCCGCGCGGCGAGCGTGATGTCTTTGGCCAGAGCCATGTTGACGTCGAACAGTTCAATGGCGTCGGCGCTGCCGGCGAAAGGGGCGATCAATTCGCGCTGAAACACAGCCATCGCCGTCTCCATGCGACCGAACACGTCGCCAGCGCCTGAGAGTGCCGCCTCGACATCGCGCATGGTCCGCGCATGGGCACGCGTCGAGCCCGCCCGAAACAGATCTTCCTTGCTGTTGAAGCTCAGATAGAGCGACGCCCGCGAAATTCCCGCGGCGCGCGCGATATCGGCCATGGACGACTTGCGGAAACCGTGGCGGACGAACACCGGGAGTGCGGCATCCAGAATGTGATCGGTTTTGGCATCTCGTTCGCTCATTCAGACAGATTGACTGTTCGTGTCCAAAGCGTCAAAAGACAATTAGACAATAATAGTCCAATTGTCCAATTCACGCATTCCACATGGGACAGGAGCCAACATGCATTCGGAATCGGTCGGCAATCGAGAGACCATTGTTCTTGTCACGGGCATCGGCGGTTTTCTGGGCGGGCACATCGCCCGGCAGTTGCTGGCCAAGGGCTACGCCGTCCGCGGTAGCGTTCGTCGCATGAGCGGCTGCGACCGGATCGCGAAGCAGATCTGTGCGACGCCAACCGACTCGCACTCGCTCAGTTTCGTCGAAGCCGACCTCTGCTCCGACATCGGATGGGATGCCGCCGTCACAGGCTGCAACTATGTGATCCACACGGCATCGCCGTTTCCGGCAGGCCTTCCGAAGGATGAAAATGAACTGATCCAACCCGCGCGGGACGGCGCGTTACGGGTACTACGTGCCGCGCACCGCGCAGGCGTGACGCGGGTGGTGCTGACGTCCTCGATCGCGGCCACCAATCACGGTAGCGGCAAGGCACCGTATACCGAAGACAACTGGACCGATCCGACGGGCAAGCGGGCAACGCCATACTATAAATCCAAGACGCTGGCCGAACGGGCGGCATGGACCTTTGCTGCGGAAACCGGACTGGATCTCGCCGTCATCAATCCCGGCATCATTTTCGGGCCTCTGTTGGGTCCGGATTACGGCACGTCGATCGGGCTGGTTCAGCAGATGATGAGCGGCAAGCTCAAACGTGTGCCGCGTTTCGGCATCGCGGTGGTCGATGTCCGCGATGTGGCTGATGCACATATCAGGGCGATGACCCATCCGGATGCGTCAGGTCAGCGCTTCATCGCGGCGGGGCAGTTTCTATGGATGCGCGACATGGCGGCCGTACTGGCGCAGTCATTTCCGAATTATGCGCCGGCTCTGCCCTCGGGCGAGGTGCCAAACTGGATGATCAAAGCAATGGCGCCGTTCAGCGCACGGTCGCGCATGATCGTCCACGAACTCGACGTCGATCTGAGTATCAGTGCCGCGAAGGCGCAGCGAATGCTGGATTGGCAACCAAGGTCCGCCGACGAGGCCATTCGCGCCAGTGCACAAAGCCTGATCGACCACGGCCTGCTCGCGGCCTCCTGAATTCCCACAATGCACAACAACGGAACCAACCTATGACCTCATCCATCGTCGCCCCGAAAGAGCACCCGGACGCTGAAGATATCCGCAGCATCGAACGCGCGCGGCTTCGTGCGCTTGTGAGCGCCGACATGGCAGCGGCCGAGCCGCTGCACGCCGCAGACTTCCAGCTGATCACGCCGATCGGCGCGGCACTGTCAAAAGCCGAATATCTTGGCGCCGTTGCTGGCGGCCACATCAAGTATCTGACATGGACGCCCGGTGACATCGCCGTGCGGCTGTATGGCACGAGTGCCGTGATCCGATATCGCGCCCGCATTGAGGTGGTTTTCGGGGGCCACAAGGTCCCACCAGGCGACTATTGGCACACCGATGTTTATGAAATGCGTGACCGGCAGTGGATGGTGATCTGGTCGCAGGCCACATCGATCACACAGTTTGCCTGATCTTTGTGGATCTGCATTCGCTCCGGGTTGCTGCAGCCAGTGAAAACCGCTGCTGCAGCCCGGATCATGGGTTATGATGGCACATGACCACTTCCTCAGACGCCAAGCTCTCCAATCTGTTCCTCGACATGCTCGCCGCCGAACAAGGTGCTGGCGTCAATACACTGGACGCCTATCGCCGCGACCTCGAAGATTTCTCCGAATTTGCTGCCGGGGCGAAATCCAGCTTTGCCGGTGCCGACACCCAGTTGCTGCGCGACTATCTCGAAGACCTCGACGAGCGCGGCTTCAAATCGACCACCGTGGCGCGGCGGCTGTCCGCCATACGGCATCTGTTTCGCTTTCTGCTCAGCGAAAAAATCCGCACCGACGACCCGGCCGCCATCCTGTCCGGCCCGAAGCGCGGCCGCAGCCTGCCCAAGGTACTGTCGATCGCAGACGTCGACCGCATGCTGGTGCAGGCGCGGGCGCAGGCACAGAATACCGAAGCCTCAGCGCAACAGCGGCTGCGCGATGCCAGGCTCTATTGTCTGCTCGAAGTGCTCTACGCCACCGGGCTTCGCGTCTCCGAGCTGGTCTCGCTACCGCTCACCGCGGCGCGCCGCGATGCCCGCATGATCGTGGTGCGCGGCAAGGGCAACAAGGAGCGGCTGGTACCCCTCAATGAAACCGCCAAACAGGCGATGGCCGAATATCTCGCCGCGATGGCCGAGTTGCAGAAGTCTCAACCAAAAAAGAGTGCCGCCTCGAAGTGGCTGTTTCCGTCTTTTGGCGAGAGCGGCCATCTCACCCGACAGCATTTCGCGCGCGACCTGAAAGAACTCGCCGCTGCATCCGGCATTGCGCCGCGGCTGGTGTCGCCGCACGTGCTGCGCCACGCCTTTGCCAGTCATCTGCTGCATAACGGCGCGGATCTCCGCATCGTGCAGACCCTGCTGGGGCACACCGATATTTCGACCACGCAGATCTACACCCATGTGGTGGAAGAGCGGCTCAAGAGCCTCGTCCGCGACCTGCATCCGCTCGCGGAAAAATAGCTCTCAGCGCGAGTGCGGCTCGGCCTCGCCAAGATGATCCGCCTCATCGTCGCGCCGCATCCCGGAGGTCGGCACCAGCACCGGCTGCAGTGCCGGAATCAGCCGAGAGCGCTCACGCTTGGCGGGGATCGCGCGATAGACCTGTTTGGTGGCCTCGACGATATGCACGCCGGCAAACGGCATCGACAGCGCCGCGCCGATTCGCTCCCAGGCCATTGCCGAGCGCAGGAACCAGCCCATGCCAACGGGCGGCATGAACAGCGCCTCGCTCCACGCCGTCGGCGTAAACCAGGTCTGTCGTAGCAACTGCGTGATTTGCGAGCGCGAATAGGGTCGACCGTGACCGAACGGCGTCGAGTCGGTACGGGTCCAAACGCCCCGGCGATTCGGAATCACCGCCATCAACCGACCGGACGGCGCGAGCACGCGCCAGACCTCGCGGAGCAAACCTTCGGGATCGTCGGACATTTCCAGGGCGTGCACCAGGATGATGCGATCGACGGCGGCATCCGGCAGCGGCAGCGAGAATTCGTCGACCAGTGTGGCCAGCGCGGGCTTTGCCGTCGGCCATTTCAGCACCCCCTGCGCCGCCGGCATGAAGGCGATGCACCGTTCGGAATTCTCCCGGAAAAGGCCGAGATACGGTGTGGGGTACCCCAGACCGAGCACACGCTGGCCTTCGGCATCCGGCCAATGCGCCTGAATGCCGCGATTGATCAGCCGCCGCGCCACGATGCCGAGGCGGCGCGAATAGAAATCCCGGAGATCGATCACATCGATGGTCATGGTGGCTTTCTAACACGTTGCGGCGGCCCACGATCCCCCGAATCGCGCATTGCCAGGGCAGCGTTAACGCCACATATCCAGACCATCGCGGGCGGTGAGTTGCACCGATTGACAAGGCCGGCCCGGCTGCGGCCTAGTCGGAGAAACAGGTGCCGCGACGTCGTTGCAGGAGAGACAAAAATGCTGTCACGCCGAGGTCAAACAATCACAAGGGCGGCGGCGATGGCCGCAGGTTTGGCCGTGGCAGCACTAGCGCCAATCTCCGCCGAGGCCAATCCGGCGACGGTCGATTACATCTGCACCCCTGCGCTGCCGGGCGGCAACAAGATCTCCGTCGATTACAATTCCGGTGGCAAGTCGATCACCCTGTTCTATCCCAATGGCGAAACGCTCCGCATGCCGATCCAGCGATCCGGCTCGGGCTTCCGCTACGGCGAAGGCAATGTCGGGATTGCCGGCAAGGGCCAGACCACCATCACGCTGCAGATTGCCGGCCAGCCCGCGCGCCAATGTGTGACACCGCGCTGACCGTCATGCATCGCCCATATTCATCCCCATCAATTTGCCGCACGTATGTGCGAGCGCATCACGACGTGATCCAACGGAGTTACCATGGCTGCTGAAATTCGCGTCTTCCCCTGCCTGTCCGACAATTTCGGCTACCTGATCCACGATCCGCAGAGCCTGAAGACTGCCGCCATCGATGCGCCGGAGGCCGGTCCGATCATGAAGGTGCTGCAGCGCGAGGGCTGGAAGCTCACCGATATTCTGGTGACGCATCACCATGCGGACCATGTGGGCGGTATCGCCGAGCTGAAGAAGACCTACGGCTGCAAGGTCACAGCGCCGCACGATCAGGGCACGGCAATTCCTGAAGTCGACCTCCGCGTCGCCGAAGGCGATACCGTGCAGGTCGGCGCGCTCACCGCGCGGGTGTTCGAGACTCCCGGTCATACGCTCGACCATATCTGCTACGTGTTCGACAGCGAGCTGGCGCTGTTCTCGGCCGACACGCTGTTTTCGGGCGGCTGCGGGCGGGTGTTCGAAGGCACCTATCCGATGATGTGGCAATCGTTGAAGAAGCTGCGCACACTGCCCGACGACTACCGGGTCTATTGCGGCCACGAATACACCGCGGCCAACGTCAAGTTCTGCCTCGGCATCGACGCCAACAACGAAGCGCTGAAGAATCGCGCCGACGAAGTGGCGCAGCTGCGCGCCGTCGGCAAGCCGACCATCCCGGTGCTGCTCGGGCTTGAGAAGAAGACCAACGTGTTTCTGCGCGCCGACGATCCGGCCATCGCCGCCGCGGTCCGCCTCAAGGGATTCAGCGAGGACGACGTTTTCGGCGAACTCCGTGAACGCAAGAACAAGTCCTGATGACAGGCAAGACGCCAACTGCAGCCGAGATCATCGCAACGCTCGGCCTGCAGCCGCATCCCGAAGGCGGCCACTACCGCGAGACGTTTCGCGACAGTCGCGTAGATGCCGGCGGGCGGGCGGCATCTACGGCGATCTACTTCCTGCTGGCATCAGGCGAATGCTCGCACTGGCATCGCATCGATACCGTCGAGATCTGGCACTATCATGCTGGCGCTCCGCTCACGCTGGAAATCGCCAACGACACTGGCCAGCGGACGATCACGCTCGGGCCGGACGTCGCCGCTGGACAAGAGCCGCAAGGCATTGTCCCACCGCATGCCTGGCAGGCCGCCTCCACCACTGGCGACTGGACGCTGGTCGGCTGCACCGTGGCACCGGGTTTCGATTTCGCGACGTTTGAGTTGGCCCCGAAGGGCTGGAAGCCCGACTAGCCCGGCTTCCAGATCATATCCTTGGCTGCGATCAATGCTGCCGCGGAAGCAATATTCGCGCTCGCCTGCGCGAAGCCGGCCAGAATCAGGAGCGTCGTTGATAGCAGCGGCGTCGCATAGGAGGTGGCACCGAGCACGATGATCGCCGCCCATACCAGCGGACTCGATGGCCATACGGCGTCCTCCGTAAAGCGATGTACGGCGACGGCCAGAAATGCGGCGGTGGCGCATGTCGCACATCCTTCGAGACGCCCGCAAGGGCGGGCTCCTAGGATGAGGTCAGCGGAAACCGCGTCCGCTCAGGCGTGATATTGCCCGCCGTTGATGGTCATCGTCGACCCAGTCACGAAGCCGGACTCTTCGGCCGCCAGGAACACGACGGCGCGCGCGATTTCCTCGGGCTCGCCGAGGCGATTGACCGGGATCTGCGGCAGGATGTTCTTCTCGAGCACGTCCTTCGGCACCGCCTGCACCATTTCGGTGTTGATGTAGCCGGGGCAGATCACATTCACCGTGATACCAAGCTTGGCATTCTCCAGCGCCAGCGCCTTGGTGAAGCCGATGTCGCCAGCTTTGGCCGCGGAATAGTTGACCTGACCGAACTGCCCCTTCTGCCCGTTGATCGATGAAATGTTGATGACACGTCCGAACTTGCGCGAGCGCATGCCTTCGATCACCTGACGCGTGACATTGAACAGCGAGCCGAGATTGGTGTTGACCACCTTGTTCCACTGATCGGGCGTCATTTTGTGGAACGCGCCGTCCATCGTGATGCCGGCATTGTTGACCAGCACATCGACCGGTCCGAGTTCGGCCTCGACCTTCTTCACACCCTCGGCGCTGGCCTCGAAGGAACTGACGTCCCATTTGAAAACGGGAATGCCGGTCTCGCTTTTGAATTTCTCGGCGGCGGCATCGTTGCCGGCATAGCTTGCCGCGACGCTGTATCCCGCAATTTTCAAAGCCTTGCTGATCGCAGCGCCAATCCCTCGTGTTCCACCGGTCACCAATGCTACGCGCGCCATGATCGATCCCTCCACCAATCTCTTTTGTAGTTATAGCTTCGAATTAATCTCGCGATACGCTGAACATCAAGCAGAATTGGACCATCAAGCGAAAATGCCCGACGCAAAGCGCCGGGCATTTTGTTGTAGCAGTGTGTGCAGTGCACGCGCGAGCCGATGTTTTCGGCACGCGACGCGCAAGGATTAGTCGCGTGCGATGCACATCGCGATGCCCATGCCGCCGCCGATGCACAGCGTGGCAAGGCCTTTCTTCGCGTCGCGCTTTTCCATCTCGTGCAACAGCGTGACGAGAACACGCGCACCGGATGCACCCACCGGATGACCGATCGCGATCGCGCCACCGTTGACGTTAACCTTCGACGTATCCCAGCCGAGATCCTTGTTCACGGCGCAAGCCTGCGCAGCAAAAGCTTCATTGGCTTCGATCAGGTCGAGATCGTTAATGGTCCAGCCGGCCTTCTTCAGCGCGGCGCGCGACGCCGGGATCGGGCCAGTGCCCATGATCTTCGGATCAACGCCGGCCTGGCCCCACGACACGATGCGGGCAAGCGGCTTGAGGCCTTCCTTGGCGGCCTGCTTGGCGGTCATCAGCACCACGGCAGCAGCGCCGTCATTGATGCCGGATGCCGAGCCCGCAGTGACGGTACCGTCCTTCTCGAAGGCCGGGCGCAGCTTGGCCATGGCTTCGATAGTGGCGCCGTGGCGCGGATATTCGTCATCGCTGACGATGACGTCGCCCTTGCGGCCCTTGATTGTGACCGGAACGATCTCGTCCTTGAACTTGCCGGCCTTCTGCGCAGCTTCCGCTTTCTGCTGCGATGCAACAGCGAACTCGTCCTGCTGCTGGCGCGTGATCTGGTACTGCTTAGCCACGTTCTCGGCGGTGTTACCCATGTGATAGCCGTTGAAGGCATCCCACAGACCGTCCTTGATCATGGTGTCGACGAATTCCACCGGACCCATCTTCACGCCGCCGCGCAGATATTGCGCATGCGGGGCCATGCTCATGGATTCCTGACCGCCGGCAACGACGATTTCCGAATCACCATTGAGCAGCGCCTGATAGCCCAGCGCGACCGTGCGCAGGCCGGAACCGCACAGCATGTTGACGCCCCAAGCCGAGGTTTCCACCGGCAGGCCGGCAGCAATCGAGGCCTGACGCGCGGGGTTCTGGCCCTGCGCAGCAGTGAGGATCTGTCCCATGATGACTTCGGAGACACGGGCCGGATCGATCTTGCCGCGCTCAAGCGCCGCCTTGATGGCAATGGCGCCGAGATCATGCGCCGGCATGGTCGCGAAAGCGCCGTTGAAGCTGCCGACGGGTGTGCGGGCAGCGCTGACGATGACGACATCGTCTGACATGGACATCTCCTGTGTTGAGGTTTTTTCGACGGTCAGAGCCAGGATGGCGGGGGCCGCGTTGCAAACTATCCTGTTAACTGAGGGTTGGACTGTCAATTGGTCAGAAGCCAAATTACGGCCGCAACGCACGCAAAATGGCACGGATGTCGCTTTGCATAGCACAAGACTGCTGCCATTTTAACCGTGACGCACAAAACGGTAGCCGAGCCCCTTTGAAAGTGCTTACTTTATTGCATTGCGTTGTTCGACAACCTTATGGCGCGCTGCCGTAAGGTTCCCTGTCCTCGGTCCGTATGTGTGAGCCCCCATGGCGAAATCAGATCAACCCACGACAATCAAAAAATATGCGAACCGCCGGCTTTATAATACCGGAACAAGCACTTACGTGACGCTTGAAGATCTCGCTGCGATGGTAAAGGACGGCGAGGATTTTCTCGTCTATGACGCCAAGACCGGCGACGATATTACTCGCTCGGTGCTGGCCCAGATCATCTTCGAACAGGAAAACAAGGCTGGCCAGAATCTCCTGCCAACCACTTTCCTGCGCCAGTTGATCCGCTTCTATGGCGACAGCATGCAGATGGTGGTGCCGAAGTATCTCGAGCAGTCCATCGACAGCCTGACGCGCGAGCAGGAGAAATTCCGCAAGCAGATGACGAACACGTTCAGCATGACGCCGTTCGCGCCACTTGAGGAAACCGTTCGTCGCAACATGGAATTGTTTCAGCAGACCTTCGCGATGTTCAAGCCGTTCGTGCCGCCGCGCGGCGGCGCTGCGTCGCCGGAGCCGGAAAAGGCGCCGGAGCCGACCGCTGAGCCTGCCGACACTATGGATGACCTGCGTCGCCAGATGAAGGAAATGCAGGAACGCCTCGAGCGCATGTCGCACGAGCCGAAGCCGGAATAATTCGCGGCTCACTTATCGGAAATCGGAATGACGCCGGCCGTAGCTACACCTACGGTCGGCGTTTTCATTTGATGAGCGCAACATCGCCATGGCGAAGCAACCCACCCCACTCACTCTCGACCGGCTCGACACCCCGATCGGCATCGCGCTGCTGGTGACGAACCACGGTGGCGCACTCTGCGCACTCGACTGGATCGATTACGAAGAGCGCTTGCTGACTTTGCTGCGTCGTTACTATGGGACGGTCGAACTGACCGAGAACTCGGCACCATCCGAGATCCGCAGTGCACTCTCACGCTATTTCGACGGCGACCTCGACCAGCTCGATGGCATCACCTGCCACATCCCCGGCACGCCGTTTCAGAACCGTATCTGGACGGCACTGCGAAAAATCCCTGCAGGCAGCACACTCAGCTACGGCACGCTGGCAGCGCAACTCGGCGTGCCCAATGCGATGCGCGCCGTCGGCCATGCCAATGGTGCAAATCCCCTGAGTGTGGTCGTGCCCTGCCATCGGCTGATCGGCGCCAACGGATCACTCACCGGCTATGGCGGCGGCATCGCCCGCAAACGCTGGCTGCTGGAACATGAGGGTGTCGTGGTGAAGTAGATTCTCTCAGCCGTCATTGCGAGCTAAGCGAAGCAATCCAGTCTTTCTTCGCCTGCGCCCTTCTGGATTGCCGCGTCGCTTCGCTTCTCGCAATGACGTGGAGAGGTCAAAGCGGCAAATGCACTTACGCCGCTGGCTTCTCCGCCGCATCGCCATTCGCCAGCAAATGGATCAGCGCGCGCTCGATCGCCGCTCATGGCGATAGTTTAGGGCGCTATTTTCAGATCAACCACTTCAGCCGACGCAACAGACGCGTCGTCGATTTCGGCGACGGACAGCATCTCCACTTCGTCTCGACCATAGCGTCTGATGGTCACCCGATCGCCATTGGTAAAGCTGACATAGATATTATCGCCAATCACTACGGGGCGTGAGAAGCCCCGTCCAGGTGCAGTAATCAAGCGTTCGGCGCCGGTTTTGAGGTCCGCGACCACCAAATCGTAGCGATAGGCACCAATGTCGGTCCTCGTCCTCAGGAATGCCACCAGCGAAGCATCGGCCGAAGCGCTTGGACGGGTAGCGATGCCGGATGCTTCGAAGGATGGCGATAGCGTCGTGGAAGGCATGCTGAGGAAGCCTTTCATCGCATCGAAGGGGAGTTGAAAAATACTGCTCTGGCGGTTCGAACTGGGATCCTGTTTTGGAATGATCGGCTTTTGCGACGGCGAGCCCAGCGCAGAAAAATACAGCGATGCACCACCCAGACTAAGGGAATGCAGCTCGTACAACTGAAAGTCAGTCAGTTGGCGCGCGCCGACTGCTGGATCGAACATCCAGATATCGTTGCGGTTCAGTCTTAAGCGGCCATCGTAGGCTTTAAAGTACGGACTCGAAACGTAGAGAAATCGACCGTTGGAAATTTCAAATGCAGAGTGAATCGAACCGCTGCTCTTGACGATGCTGCGGCAGGAAAACGTATCCGTCGCACATGACACCAATTCGTAGCCCTGCTGTTCGCCGAATGGAACACGGGAGAATAATAACCGTGCCCCGTCCGGCGACAGATAGGCCGATGACAAATGCGCGCGTTCGCTGCGAAGTCTAATTTTCCGTCCGCTTTGAAAATCAATCAGAAGCAGCTGCAAATTGTCGTCCGCACCGCTTTTCACGAGTAACGCAGCATTCTTGACAGATGCGGCGAGGTAAAAGCCCCTGTCCCTGCGACCGAGATCATCCGAGCTGCTGTTCGAACTCGCCCAACGCTGGAGACTGAATACGGCAACGCCGCCAACAAAGAGTATGCCGACAACTGCCGGCCACCAGAACAATTTGCGGAGTGGTTTGGGCAACACCAACCTCGAGCTTCAGTTTGCTTTTTGCAGCGCGGAACACGTCGTAGCAAAGAATTGCTGACAGATTGTCGGCTGTTTACTTCAAACTGTATCGATCACCCTCCCACCGCGTGCCCTCTACGCCGCCGGCTTCTCCGCGATATCGCCGTTTGCCAGCAGATGGATCAACGCGCGCTTGATCGCAGCCTGACGCGTCGGGGCATTGATCTGCGCTCCAAGCAAATCGGTGACGTAGAACACGTCTCGCGCGCGCTCGCCGAAGGTCGCGACATGCGCCGAAGCGATGTTGAGGTTGAGCTTCGAGATCGCCGTGGTCAGTTGATACAACAGACCCGGCCTGTCGAGGCCGGAGACCTCGATCACGGTGTAGCGATCTGACCACTGGTTGTTGACGATAACTTCCGGCTCCACCGTGAAGGCCCTGATCTTGCCCTTGGTCGAGGCGCGCTTGGCCACGGTTTCCGGCAGCCGCACCTTGCCTTCGAGCACGTCCTCGATCATGTCGCCGATTCGTGTTGCACGGCGGCCTTCGTCGTCATCGCGATCGTATTCCCGGGAGATCGCGATGGTGTCCAGCGCGCGGCCATCGGTCGTGGTGTAAATCTGCGCGTCGACGATGTTGGCGCCGGCTGCGGCGCATGCGCCGGCGATGATCGACAGCAACCAGGGATGGTCGACGGCCAGAATCGTGAGCTCGGTGACGCCGCGGGCTTCATCGAACCCGACATTGATCGCGAGCTTGTGCCCGGCCTCTTCCGATGCCCGCAGGAAGCGCGCGTGGCGAATTTTGCGGTCGAGCTCGACCTTGAGCCAGTAGGCCGGATAGTGCCGCAGAATATAGGCGTTGAGATCCTGCTCGGGCCACTCGGTGAAGGCACGGCGGAATTCGGCCTGCGCCGATGCGATGCGCTGTGCGCGATTGACCTCGGAGAAACCACCGGTCAGCACCGGCTCGGTTTCGTAATACAGCGTCCGGATCAGCTGCGCCTTCCAGCCATTCCAGACGCCGGGACCGACGCCGCGGATATCGGCGGTGGTGAGAATCGTCAGCAGCTTCATCTGCTCGACCGACTGCACGACCGCCGCAAAATTCTCGATGGTCTTGCTATCCGACAGGTCGCGCGACTGCGCCACCGTAGACATGGTGAGATGTTCCTCGATCAGCCATGCGACGAGGTCCGTGTCCGCAGCGTTGAATCCGAGCCGCGGGCATAGCCGCCGCGCCACCTTGGCGCCGGCGATGGAATGATCCTCTGGACGCCCCTTGGCGATGTCATGCAGCAACACCGTGATATAGATCACCGCCCGATGTTCCGGGCGGATCTTGCGCATCAGATCGCTGGCGACAACGAACTCGTCGTTCCCGCCCCGCTCGATCTCCTGAAGGATGCCGACACACCGCAGCAGATGCTCATCCACCGTATAGTGATGATACATGTTGAACTGCATCATCGACACGATGCGGCCGAAGGCACGAATGAAATGACCGAGTACGCCGGTCTCGTTCATCCGCCGCAGCACGATCTCGGCGTTATCCGAGGTCAGTATCTCCATAAACAGCGCGTTGGCTTCGGCGTTCTCGCGGATCTCCGGCGTGATCAGCCGGAGCGAGCGCGTCGCGGTCCGCATCGCATCGGGATGGAAGGCCAGATTGTGCTTCTGCGCCAGTCGGAAGAATCGGATCAGATTGATCGGGTCTTCCTTGAACACGTCAGGCGCAGCAAGATTGATGCGGTTGTTGTCGATGATAAACGCATCGCTGTCCGGCAGCCGGCGGCGATGCATCTCGGGCCGCAGCTTGGCCATCATGCGCGTCAGCGCCGGCGCCGGCTTGGCCTGCTGGTCTTCGAGCTTGGCGCACAGGATCGCGGTGAGATCGCCGACTTCCTTGGCAATCAGGAAGTAGTGCTTCATGAAGCGCTCGACGTCCTGCATGCCGGGATGCGAGGTATAGCCGAGGCGGACCGCAATCTCGCGCTGCAGGTCGAACGACAGCCGCTCTTCCGGCCGTTTGGTCAGGAAGTGGATATTGCAGCGGACCGACCACAGGAAGTCTTCGCAACGCTTGAAGGTGCGGTATTCCTGCGGATCGAACACGCCGCGCGCGACCAGCTCCTTGCTATCGCGCACCCGATAGACGTATTTCGCGATCCAGAACACGGTGTGCAAATCGCGCAGACCGCCCTTGCCGTCCTTGACGTTGGGCTCGACCAGATAGCGCGACTGGCCGCCACGGCGATGGCGCTCCTCGCGTTCGGCGAGCTTGGCAGTGACGAATTCCGCGGCGGTGCCCTGCACCACTTCGGCATCGAAGCGCGTGACCAGTTCGTCGTAGAGAGCCTGATCGCCGGTGAGGAAGCGCGTTTCCAGGATCGCGGTGCGGATCGTCATGTCGCCGCGCGCCTGGCGGATCGATTCATCCACCGAACGCGTAGCGTGGCCGACCTTCAGGCCCATGTCCCACAGGCAATAGAGAATGACTTCGGCGACCTGTTCGCCCCAGGCGGTCTGCTTGTAGGGCAGGATGAACAGCAGATCGATGTCGGATTCCGGCGCCATCAGCCCGCGGCCATAGCCGCCGGTGGAGACCACCGCCATGCGCTCGGCACCGGACGGGATTGGCGAATGATACAGATGCTTCGTCGCCGCGGCGAACAGCATGCGGATGATCTCATCCTGCACGTGGCAGAGCTGCTCGGCACAGCGTCGGCCGTGGCGGTCCTTCAACAGGACGGCCTCGGCCGCTTCACTGGCCTTGAGCAGTTCGGCCTTCAGCAGCTTGGCGACGGCGGCGCGAAACAAATCGTTCTTGCCGCGATGCTGCGCTGCAAGCGCATCGATCTCGGCGGTAATCCGCGTCGTGTCGAAGTCGGTTTCGGTTGTCGGTCTGTCTTGTGTAGCAACGCTGTCCATGAACAACCCGGATATCGGACGGCGCAAGCGCTGTCACGGTGATTGTAGCCCCACAGCTAGTCCATGCTGCCTTTTGCGCAATCCGGGCAACAACGTTCTCGCGGCGGTGTCCTTGGCGCATCATATCTTCTCGTTGACGGAACGCCATAACTAATTGAAATTAAAGCACGTTTTCGCACAGAGAGCGACCCCGGCGTGGTGCCATGACGCCCGCAGGATGCAAGTCGCCTTCGAACCTCACGTTTCGACAGTCCACCAGGGAGAGACCAGAATGTTCACGATGTCACGGCGCGCTGTCGCCGGTCTGATTGCTGCGGCTGCACTGCTGCCCGGAGCTACCTTCGCCGAACCGCTCAAGGAAATCCGGCTCGACTGGGCGACCTACAATCCGGTCTCGATCATCCTCAAGCAGAACGGCCTGCTGGAGAAGGAGTTCGCCAAGGACGGCGTGAAGATCACTTGGGTACAGTCGGCCGGCTCCAACAAGGCACTCGAATTCCTCAATGCGGGGTCCATCGATTTCGGCTCGACCGCGGGCTCCGCCGCGCTGGTCGCCAAGATCAACGGCAACCCGATCAAGTCGGTCTACGTCTATTCGCGTCCGGAATGGACGGCACTGGTGACCGGCAAGGACTCCAAGATCGCCTCCGTCGCCGATCTCAAGGGCAAGCGGGTCGCGGTGACCCGCGGCACCGATCCCCACATTTTCCTGGTCCGCGCTTTGCTCGGCGCCGGCCTCACCGACAAGGACATCACGCCAGTTCTGCTGCAGCATGCCGACGGCAAGGCCGCGCTGATCCGCGGCGACGTCGATGCATGGGCCGGACTCGATCCGATGATGGCGCAGGCCGAGGTCGAGGACGGCGCCAAACTGTTCTTCCGCAAGCCGGACGCCAACACCTGGGGCATCCTCAATGTGCGCGAGCAATTCCTGAAGGACTATCCGGATGCCGCGCGCCGCGTCCTCGCCGTCTATGAAGACGCCCGGAAATATTCGCTGGAGAACTATCCCGAGCTGAAGAAGGCGTTCATCGGCGTCACCAAGCTGCCCGACGCGGTCGTCGACAAGCAGCTCAAGGAACGCACCGAGCTGATCCACAGCCGCATTGGCGCGCCCCAGCGCGAGTCGATCCTCGCCGCAGGTCTCGCATTGCAGCAGGCCGGCGTGATCGACGCCAAGGTCGATGTAAAGGCAACGGTGGATGCACTGATCGACGATCAGGTGCCGCTGCCAAAGAGCTGACGCTTTCGCATCTGCGAAGCCACCCTTCACCCTCCCCGCAAAGGGAGGGTGAAGCTTTTGAGTATCTTGCAAACCAAATCGAGACGCGCTTCAGCTATGGCCATGACGCTCGACACGACCGCACCCGACGTAGCGGAGACGCGTGAAAAATCCGCATCCAACAGGCGCTGGCAGCGTTTCGCGCGGCCAGCGCTCGGCGTTGTGCTCCCACTCACACTGGCGCTGGCATGGGAGCTGGCCGTCTGGTCCGGCTGGTCGAACGGCCGGCTGGTGCCGCCGCCGTCGCGCGTCTTCGCCACCATCATGGAGCTCGCCCGAAGCGGCGAACTCTGGCGCCATATCACCACGACGCTGTCGCGCGTTGCCGCCGGCTTCGGCCTCGGCGTTGTCGCCGGCACGCTGCTCGGCGCTATCTCCGGCTATTGGGGAATCGCGCGGCGACTGCTCGATCCCACCGTGCAGGCGCTGCGCGCCATCCCCTCTATCGCCTGGGTGCCGCTGTTCATCCTGTGGCTCGGCATTTTTGAGACGTCGAAGGTCGCGCTGATCGCCGTCGGCGTGTTCTTTCCGGTCTATCTCGGCGTGATGGGCGCGATCCTCTCGGTCGATCGCAAGATCGTCGAGGTCGGTCGTACCTTCCGCCTCTCTGGCCCCGCCATGATCCGCCGCATCCTGCTGCCTGCGGTGCTGCCGGCCTATGTTGTTGCACTTCGCGTTGGCCTCGGGCTCGGCTGGATGTTCGTGGTTGCCGCCGAATTCATGGGCGCCTCCGAAGGGCTCGGCTATCTCCTGATCGACGGCCAGCAGCTCGGCAAGCCCGCGCAGATCCTCGCCGCCATCACCATTTTCGCATTGCTCGGCAAGACCACCGACTGGCTGATCGAATTGATCACCACGCCACTGCTGCGCTGGCAGGATGCGTTCCGTCCGGGCGGAGAGACCTGATGCTCGCGCTCGACAAGGTCGGCAAGACCTATCCCAACGGCGTCCATGCGCTGGAGCGCTTCACCGCGCAAATCCCGCAGGGCGAAATCGTCGCCATCATCGGTGGCTCCGGCTGCGGAAAATCGACACTGCTGCGCGCCGTTGCGGGGCTCGATCGCGCCTCGACCGGCAGCATCCGCATCGACAATATCGATATCAGCGCGCCGCATGAGAAAATCGGCATCATCTTCCAGGAACCGCGGTTGCTGCCGTGGCTGACCGTCGCCGACAACATCGGCTTCGGACTGTCCGAGCTTCCTGTCGCCGCACGCCGCGAGAAAGTCGCACAGGCCCTGGCGCGCGTCGGCCTGTCGGACAAAGCAAAGGCATGGCCGCGCGAACTATCCGGCGGGCAGGCGCAACGCGTGGCCATCGCCCGTGCATTGGTGCCGCAGCCGGAGGTGCTGTTGCTGGATGAGCCGTTCTCCGCGCTCGACGCCTTCACGCGCCGCGATCTGCAGGATCATCTGCTTGATCTGTGGGCCGACACGCGGCCGACGCTGGTCCTTGTCACCCATGATGTCGACGAAGCCGTTGTGCTGGCGGACCGCGTGCTGGTGATGCGTCCGAGGCCCGGTCGGCTGTTCGCCGAGATCGATGTCGGCCTCGCCCGTCCGCGCGACCGTGCCTCGCCGCTGTTCGAAGCCGTGAAGCGCCGCGTGCTCACCGCGCTGGATCGATCTCTCGATCGCAACGTGCCCGATAACGCGCCTGCCGAGGCGGTCGGCGCGTGGTGGTGACAACAGCGCCGCGAGCTAATAAAAGCTGCAACTAACAAGATCTCAGGGAGAGATATCATGGACGCCGCCGCGCTTCGCGCCACCCAGGCCCCCATCAAAGAGCTCTACAAGACCGATCCCAAGGCAGCCTTCATCACGCTGAAGGCCAAGGGCTCAATCGACAATGACGGCATCGCCTGCAAGGTCGAGACCGGCCGGCAGATCGCAGCCGCCGGCCTGCACCCGGCCACGGGCGGCTCCGGCCTCGAACTCTGTTCGGGCGACATGCTGCTGGAAGCACTGGTGGCTTGCGCCGGCGTGACGCTGAAGTCGGTGGCCACCGCCGTCGAAATTCCGCTGAAGTCCGGCAATGTGACAGCGGAGGGCGATCTCGATTTCCGCGGCACGCTCGGCGTCGACAAGGAAGCCCCGGTCGGCTTTGCCGAAATCCGCCTGCGCTTCGATGTCGACACCGACGCGCCGCAGGACAAGCTCGATCTGCTGCTGAAGCTGACCGAGCGTTATTGCGTGGTCTACCAGACCATCAAGCATGGCCCGAAGGTTTCGGTGTCCCTCAACAGGGTGTAAGCAGGCCGGACGACTCCCACCAAGGAAAGAGGAGGCCAAGCACCTCCTCTCGTCAGGCTGCCATGTCTCCCGAACTTGCCTTCCTCCTGACGCTCACTTTGCGCATGGCGATCACCGCCGCCTTCGTGATCACGGCCTCCATCATCACCGAACGATCCGGCCCGGTGATCGGCGCGTTGGTAGCGACGCTGCCGATCTCGGCGGGACCGTCCTACGTCTTTCTCGCGCTCGATCATGACGCCGCCTTCATCACGCAAGGTGCATTGGCCAGCCTGCCGATCAATGGCGCGACGATGCTTCTCGGATTGACTTACGTGCTGCTGGCGCAACGCCACAACGTGATCGTCAGCCTCGGCGCCGCTGTGCTGGTGTGGTTCGCCCTCGCCCTGCTGGTGCGGCAGTTCGAATGGACTTTGCTTGGCGGCATCGCGGCCAATGTCGTGGCCTTCGGCATCTGCCTGCCGCTGATGGCGCGGTTTCGCCATGCGAAGATGCCGCTCATCACCCGGCGCTGGTACGACATCCCGCTGCGTGCCGCTCTCGTCGCAACGTTGGTTGCCACCGTGGTGACGCTGTCCTCGACCATCGGCCCGACCGGCAGCGGCATTCTCGCACTTTATCCCGTGGTCTTCACCAGCCTGATGCTGATCCTGCATCCGCGGATCGGTGGCCCGCCCACCGCCGCCGTGATCGCCAATGGCGGCTGGGGCCTGATGGGTTTCGGCATCGCGGTGGCCGTGATGCATGTCACCGCTACCCGCTTCGGCTCGGTGGTCGCCCTGAGCCTCGCGCTCGCCACCTGTGTCGTGTGGAATCTCGGCCTGTGGGCGTGGGGCCGCAGGCGGGTGCGCTACGTGTAAAACCCCGTCATGGCCGGGCTCGTCCCGGCCATCCACGTCTTTGGCGCAGAGAAACAAGGCGTGGATGCCCGGCACAAGGCCGGGCATGACGATAGAGAATGTTACTTCGGCAGTTTCGCCTTCAGCGCATAGAGCGCATCCAGCGCCTCCCTTGGCGACATCTCGTCGGGATGCAGCGCCTTCACGGCGTCCATCAGCAATTCCGCCTCCGACGGAGGAGCCGCCTCGACCGGTGCACGCGCTGTGATCGCGAACAGCGGCAGGTCATCCATCAGCGCCTTGGCGCTCTGGCCGCGATCCTGCGCTTCAAGCTTGGCCAGCACCGACTTCGCGCGCGCGATCACCGCCGGCGGCAGGCCCGCGAGCTTGGCCACCTGAATGCCATAGGAGCGATCCGCCGAGCCCGGCAGCACCTCGTGCAGAAACACCACGTCGCCGTGCCATTCCTTGACCCGCACCGTGGCATTGAATAGCCGCGGCAGTTTAGCGGAGAGCGCCGTGAGCTCGTGGTAGTGCGTCGCGAACAGTGCGCGGCAGCGATTGCTCTCATGCAGATGCTCGATCGCGGCCCAGGCGATCGATAGACCGTCGAAGGTCGCCGTGCCTCGGCCGATTTCGTCGAGAATTACCAGCGCGCGTTCGGTGGCCTGATTGAGGATGACGGCGGTCTCGACCATCTCGACCATGAAGGTCGAACGACCGCGCGCGAGATCATCCGCAGCGCCGACGCGCGAAAAGAGCCTGTCGACAATGCCGATGCGGGCGCGCGAGGCCGGCACGAAACTGCCTATTTGCGCGAGCAGCGCGATCAATGCGTTCTGGCGCAGGAAGGTCGACTTACCGGCCATGTTCGGACCAGTGATCAGCCAGATCTGGCCGGACTTCTGCCCCGGCCCCGGTGAGAGGTCGCTGGCATTGGCGATGAACGGCTGGCCGTCGCGGCGCAGCGCCTGTTCGACCACCGGATGCCGGCCGCCCTCGATGGCGAATAACAGCGAGTTGTCGACTTCGGGGCGGACGTAGTTGTCATCGACCGCAAGCTTTGCCAGCGCCGTCGCCACATCCAACAGTGCGAAGGCATGGGCGGCAGCGCGCAGATCTTCCGACGCCTCGGCGACCATCGCCGACAGCCGTTCGAAAATTTCGAGCTCGAGCCCGAGCGCGCGGTCGCCGGCATTGGCGATCTTGGCTTCGATCTCGCCGAGTTCGGAGGTGGTGAAACGCACCTGCCCGGCCAGCGTCTGGCGGTGGATGAAGGTCGCGTTCAGCGGCGCCTGCATCAGCTTGTCGCCATGCTGCGCGGTAACCTCGACGAAATAGCCGAGTACGTTGTTGTGGCGGATCTTGAGACCCTTCACACCGGTGTCATCGGCATAGCGCGCCTGCATCGCGGCGACCACGAGACGCGAGGCGTCGCGCAGATTGCGGGTCTCGTCGAGCGCAGCTTCGAAGCCTTCACGCACGAAACCACCATCGCGCTTCAGCAGCGGAAGATCGTCGGCCAACGCCCGCGCAAAGGTCGCGGCGAGTTCGCGCGATGGCCGGCGCAGGCCGGTCATCGCGGCGGTGATATCCGCTGGCAGATTGTCGATGACGCCGAGACGATCAAGCACCTGATCGGCGGCAAGCACACCATCACGCAGACAGGCGAGATCGCGCGGACCGCCGCGACCGACCGAAAGCCGCGCCAATGCGCGCGACATATCAGGCGCAGACTTCAGGGCCGAGCGTAGATCGTCGCGCAGCCCGCTGTCCGATACGAAACTCGTGACCGCATCGAGCCGGCGGCCGATAGCGACTTCATCGGTCAGTGGCGCGGCGAGACGCTGCGCCAGCAGGCGCGAACCGGCGGCCGTCACGGTGCAGTCGATGGCATCGAGCAGCGAGCCCTTGCGCTCGCCTGATAGTGTCCGCGTCAGTTCGAGATTGGCGCGGGTCGCGGGATCAATCGCCATGGTGGTGCCGACCGCTTCGTGGGTCGGCGGCGACAGCGGCACGCGTTTGCCGACCTGCGTGCGCTCCACATAGGTGACGCACGCCGCCGCAGCGGTCGCTTCCAGCCGCGACATGGCGCTGAGGCCGTCCATAGTGGCGACGGCAAAGTAATCGCACAGCCGGCGTTCGGCGGTGGCACCATCGAACACGTCACGGGTCAGCGGCGTCACCGCCGGCAATTCGCGCAGCAACTGGCTGAGATCAGGATCGCTGTAGAGCGCGTCCGTAACCAGCACCTCGTTGGGATTGATCCGCGCCAGTGTCGCACCGAGTTCGCCTGTCGCACATTCGGTGACAATGAATTCGGCAGTCGAAATATCGATCCAGGCCAGACCGATGCGATCCGCACCGCTTGAGCCCTTGCTGCGCGCGATCGCCAGCAGATAGTTGTTCGCCCGGGCATCGAGCAGGTTTTCTTCGGTCAGCGTGCCGGGCGTCACCACGCGCACGACGTCGCGGCGGACCACGCTCTTGTTGCCGCGCTTGCGCGCCTCGGCGGGGTTTTCCATCTGCTCGCAGACGGCGACGCGGATGCCGAGCGCGATCAGACGATGCAGATAGTCGTCGGAGCGCTCCACCGGCACGCCGCACATCGGGATATCCATGCCCTGATGCTTGCCGCGTTTGGTCAGCACGATGCCCAGGGCGCGCGAGGCGACCTCCGCATCCTCGAAGAAGATCTCGTAGAAATCGCCCATCCGGTAGAACAGCAGCAGGCCGCGATTGGCGGCCTTGATCTCGAGGTACTGTTCCATCATGGGAGACACTTTTGCGGTGTCTTCCACGCGGGGAGCGGGTTCTGGGGCGGTAATGGGCTGCTGGATCGTCATGGCGCCGGACGCTAGCAAATTTTGCTCCGCCGATCCCACCCGCGGCTGTCGCAAACCATAGTTTTCCCCACCGTGGCGAGGCAGTTGACAAGTCAACTGCGATTTCATATCCGCAGTTCTCAAGGGAATTCTTTGAATTCCCAGGGACAACGCAGCCATCCAGCAGCGGCATTTGACCGGGTCAGCGGGGGTTCTTAAAACCACCGCGAAAATCCGGCAATCGAGCGCGGATGCAGTCTCCAGGGAGAGAATTGATGAGCGATGTCTTCATTTGCGACGCCGTCCGCACCCCCATCGGCCGTTTCGGCGGCTCCCTTGCCAAAGTTCGCGCCGACGACCTCGCCGCCGCCCCCATTAAAGCCCTGATCGACCGCAATCCCGGTGTGGATTGGGCTGCCGTCGAGGAAGTCTATTTCGGCTGCGCCAACCAGGCCGGTGAAGACAACCGCAACGTCGCCCGCATGGCCGCGCTGCTGGCCGGCCTCCCCGATTCCGTCCCCGGCGCGACGCTAAACCGTCTTTGCGCCTCCGGCCTCGACGCCGTCGGCGCCGGCGCCCGCGCCATCCGCGCCGGTGAAATCGATTTCGCCATTGCCGGCGGCGTCGAATCCATGACCCGTGCGCCATTCGTGCAGGGCAAGGCCACCGAAGCCTTCTCCCGTTCGGCGGAAATCTTCGACACCACCATCGGCTGGCGCTTCATCAACCCGCTGATGAAGGAAAAATACGGCGTCGACGCCATGCCTGAGACCGGCGAAAACGTCGCGCAGGATTTCCAGATCTCCCGCGCCGACCAGGATGCCTTTGCGATCCGCTCGCAGCAGAACGCCGGCAAGGCGATCGCTTCGGGCTATTTCGCCGAAGAAATCATTCCGGTGATGGTGCCCGGCGGCAAGGCCGGCCCGATCGCCGTCGACAAGGACGAGCATCCGCGCCCCGAAACCACGCTGGAAGGCCTCGCCAAGCTGCGCCCGATCGTCCGCAAGGACGGCACGGTCACCGCCGGCAACGCCTCGGGCGTCAATGACGGCGCCTGCGCCATGATCCTCGCCTCAGGCGCTGCGGTCGAGAAGCACGGCCTCAAGGCCCGCGCCCGCATCCTCGGCCTCGCCTCGGGCGGCGTCGCGCCGCGCATCATGGGCATCGGCCCCGTGCCGGCGACCAAGAAGCTGATGGAACGCCTTGGTCTTAAGATCAGCGACTTCGACCTGATCGAGCTCAACGAGGCCTTCGCATCGCAGGGTATC
Organism: Tardiphaga sp. 862_B3_N4_1; assembly: GCF_051811085.1. Lineage (NCBI taxonomy): Bacteria > Pseudomonadati > Pseudomonadota > Alphaproteobacteria > Hyphomicrobiales > Nitrobacteraceae > Tardiphaga > Tardiphaga sp. 862_B3_N4_1. Next base: position 2,418,751 of record NZ_JBPWQB010000002.1, on the reverse strand, counting down.
GCCGTACTGCGCCAGCTTGGCGTCAAGGAAGATGCTGATTTCGTGAACCCACACGGCGGCGCGATCGCGCTCGGCCACCCGCTCGGCATGAGCGGCGCGCGCCTGGCGATGACGGCCGTGCACGGCATGGAGAAGCGCGGCGGCAAGCTCGCGCTCGCCACCATGTGCGTCGGCGTCGGTCAGGGCGTCGCCATGGCGATCGAGAAGCTGAACTAAAAAACTACATCCACAAGCAAGCCGCCGCGGGATCCGCGGCGGCCAAAGGGGAAACCAGCATGACGCTAATCTATCCCGTCGAGAGCAATGCGGCGCACGCGCCGCGCCTCTCACCCGGCTACAAGAGCACCATCAAGCGTGCCCCGCAGAAGCAGCGGATATTGATGCCGCACACGCTGTCGGAGACGACGGGACCGGTCTACGGCCACGAGACCGTGCGCCCCGGCGATCATGACCTCACCACCATGCATGCGGGCGAGCCGCTCGGCGAACGCATCATCGTGCACGGCACGGTGATGGACGAGGACGGCCGCGGCGTACCGAACACGCTGGTCGAACTCTGGCAGGCCAATGCCTGCGGACGTTACGTGCATGTCTGGGACCAGCATCCTGCGCCGCTCGATCCGAACTTCACCGGCGCCGGCCGCACCGTCACCGACGCCGCGGGCAACTACAAGTTCGTCACCATCAAGCCCGGCGCCTATCCGTGGGGCAATCACCATAATGCCTGGCGCCCTGCGCACATCCACTTCTCGGTGTTCGGCCACTCCTTCGTCTCGCGCCTCGTGACGCAGATGTATTTCCCGAACGATCCGCTGTTTCCGTTCGACCCGATCTTCAACTCGGTCACCGACGAAAAGGCACGCCTGCGCATGGTGTCGGACTTCGACCTCGACGTCACCGAGCCCGGCTGGGCGCTGGCCTATCGTTTCAACATCGTGCTGCGCGGCCGCAACGCCACCCCGACGGAGAATCACTGATGCCCGGAATTACCCCGTCGCAGACCGTCGGCCCGTTCTATGCCTATGGCCTGACGCCGAACGGCAAGTACGCCTGGAACGACGCCTTCACCAGCAACCTGCTGACACCCGACGTCACCGGCGACAAGATCCGCATCGAAGGCGTGATCTATGACGGCGACGGCAAGGTTGTGCCCGACGCCGTGCTGGAAATCTGGCAGGCCGATGCGCAGGGCCGCTTCGCCGATCCGCAGGATACCCGCGGGCTGCCGAATTCGAGCTTCAAGGGTTTCGGCCGCTCCGGCACCACCGATGCCGGCGAATATTCGTTCGACACCATCAAGCCAGGCGCCGTGCCGGGCATCGATGGCAAAGAACAGGCGCCGCATATCGTGATGGCCGTGTTCGGCCGCGGCATGACGATGCAGTCGATGACGCGTATCTATTTCGAGGACGAAGCCGCGACGGCTGATGATGCGGTGATGAACCTCGTCCCGGCCGACCGCCGCGCGACGATCATCGCGAAGAAGACGGCGCCTGGCGTGTATCGGTTTGATATCCACCTGCAAGGCGACAACGAGACGGTGTTCTTCGACGTGTGATGTCTCTCTTATCCCTCCCCCAAAGCGGCGCAGCCGCGCAGGTGGGGAGGGTGGATCGACCGCGAAGCGGTCGAGACGGGTGGGGAGCCACACACGGCGTCCTCGCTTGGGGAGAGACCCCACCCCGGCCTATCGGCCGACCCTCCCCACTGCGTCCAGCTTCGCTGGACTTGAGGGAGGGAAACCATCAGCGTCTCCGCTTCAATTACTCCATCACCGCCGGATGCTCGTCCGCACCCGGCTTCGCCGCTTGCGCGCGCAAGGTCGCCTTGGACGAGCCGATGATCAGCGCCATCGGGATCGCACAGAGCGTCACCAGCATCACCATCTGATAATCCAGCCCGAAGGCGATGATCGTGGCCTGCAGCGTGACGATGGCGTCCATCATGGCGCGGCCGCTATCGGTGGCGAGGTTGATCGCGCTGGTCACATTGGGCATCTGCAGCGCGTTGTTGAACGGCGTGACGTGCTCCACCAGCACCGCATGGGCCATGCGAGTGCCGGAAGTGAGTTGCGCGATTACGATGGAAATGCCGATCGAACTCGCGACATTGCGCAGCAGCGTGAGCATTGAGGTGCCGTCGGTGCGCAGATGATTTGGCAACGTCAGGAACGCCACCGTGGACAGCGGCACGAAGACGAGACCAAGGCCAAATCCCTGCGCGATGGAGACGACGACGATCTCCGGCACGCCGGTCTGGTCGGTCCACATCGACGTAAAGAACAGCGACACCGACATCAGCGCCATTCCCACCATGATCAGTGTACGCGCCTCAACATATTTCATGATGCGCCCGACCAGCATCATCGCCACGAAGGTGCCGGAGCCACGCGTCGCCAGCAGCAGACCTGCCGTGAGGATCGGATAGCCGATCACGTTCTGCAGATAGGGCGACGACAGTGCCATGGTCGAATACAGCACCAGCCCCATGACGGCCATGAACACGCAGCCGCCGACAAAATTCTTGTCCTTGAAGATCGCGAACTGGATGAACGGCTTCGAGGTCGTGAAGGAATGCGCGAAGAAATAATAGAAGCCGATGATCGAGACGATCGCCTCGATGACAATTTCATTGGATTCGAGCCAGCCGAGCTGCTCGCCTCGGTCAAGCGCGAGCTGCATCGCACCGATGCCGATAGCCAGCGCGCCGAAACCGAACCAGTCGAATTTCAGTTCTGCATTGGTCTTGGTCTCGTCCATGAAGGCCAGCAGGCCAAACACCGTGATGATGCCGAAGGGCAGATTGACGAAGAATACCCAGTGCCAGGAATAAGTTTCGGTCAGCCAGGCGCCCAATGACGGCCCCATGATCGGGCCGAGCATCACGCCCATGCCCCAGATCGACATCGCCTTGGCGCGCTCATGCAGCGCGTAGCTGTCGAGCATCACCGCCTGCGACAGCGGCACGAGTGCCGCGCCGAACACGCCCTGCAACAGGCGAAAGCCGACCATCTGGTTGATGTCCTGCGCGAGGCCGCACAGCACCGAGGCGACAGTGAAGCCCGCCGAACAGACGATGAAGATCTTCTTGCGACCGAACCGGTTGGCGATCCAGCCGACGGGCGCAGTCATGATCGCCGCGGCAACGATATAGGAGGTCAGCACCCAGTTGACCTGATCCTGCGACGCCGACAGCGTGCCCTGCATATAGGGCAACGCAACGTTCGCAATCGTGGTGTCGAGCGCCTGCATGATAGTCGCGGTCATGGCGCAGATCGTCACCATGTTCCGGCGAAAGCCGGGGACCGCACTGGGAGATGGCGCCGACGTGCTCATGGGATCAGTCCTGAGCAGCCTTGGCCGATGACAGGCCGAGCAGGCCCGCCAGCGAACGATGGTGTTCGGTGTCGATGGTCGTGTAAGTGCTCATGCCGGCCTTCAGCCGTTTCACGAACGGATCGTTATAGTCGAGATAGATCCGCACCGGCACGCGCTGCACGACCTTGACGAAATTACCCGTGGCATTCTGCGGCGGCAGGATCGCGAATTGCGCGCCGGTGCCAGGGCTCAGCGAACCGACAGTGCCCTTGAAGGCATGGTTCGGGAACGCATCGACATCGATCTCCACGGTCTGGCCGACGGCGATGTAAGTGAAATCAGATTCCTTCAGATTGGCATCGACCCATGGCCTGTTGTCGTCGATCACCGTGAGGATCGGCGTGCCGGCCATCGCGAAGCGGCCGAGCTGGATGTTATCGACCTGCGTCGCGACGCCGGAGATCGGCGCCTTCAGCACGGTGTGGTCGAGATTGCGCTGCGCCTGATCGAGCGCCGACTGCGCCTGCGCGTAAGGCGGGAACTGAGCCAACGGCAGGTCGGGATTGCCGAGCAACTGATTCATCGAGGTCGCGAGCTGCTGCCTCAGGAGTTCGAGCTGCGCCTTCGCGGTCACCGCCGCAGTCGCCGCATTGTCGAGATCGAGCTGCGAGCCGAAGTTGCTCTTGACCAGGGTCGACTTGCGTTCGACGTCGCGCTGTTTGAAGTCGACACCCTGCTGCGCCAGATCCTGCATCTGGCCATAGATCTTCACATTGCTGACGAGGTTGTCATAGGTGGTTTTCGCCTGCGCCAGCTTGGCCCTGGCATCGTCGAGCGCCAGCCGGAACGGGACCGGATCGATCTCGAACAACACATCGCCTTCTTTGACATGCTGGCCTTCGCGCACCACGACATTGTCGACCTTGCCGGAGATATCCGGCGTGATCAGCACCTTCTGCGCACCGACATAGGCATCGTCAGTGCCGACATAGCGACCGCCCGACAGATAGAAGGCGACGCCGCCAACAAGAACGATGGCAGGCAGTACGACCAGCAGCAACGTTCGCCGATACCGCTTCAGGAAACCTTTCGCGCCCTGACGCTGCGCGGTCGCGGCGCCATCGGATCCGCCCTCGGGCGCATCCTTGTCGGGAAATTTCAGCACGGGCTCAGCCATAGACTTGTTCCTTGGTCTTTGTGGCTGCGGGGCTCAGCGCAGCGCGGATATTGTCTTTGATGGTTTCCAGATGCGCGACCAGCTGGTGCATGTCGGCCTCGCTCACGCCGCCGAACGCGACCTGCATCAGGTTGCCGCGCAGCACCGCCAGCTTTGCCGTCAGCGGGCGCGCTGCCTCGGTGAGATAGAGGCGCTTGATGCGGCGGTCGGTATCGTCATTGCGGCGTTCGATCAGGCCGCTGTCGCAGAGCTTGTCGATCAGCCGCGTCAGGCTGATCGGCGCCATTTCCATGGCGTCGGCGAGATCGGTCTGTTTTTGCCCCTCATTGCGCTCGACCTTGGCGAGCACCGCCCATTGGGCGCGGGTCATGCCGAACTGGCGCGCTTCCTTGTCGGCCAGCAGCCGCAACATGCGCTGGGTCTCGAACAAAGCGGACAGGAAATCGGTGCCGGTGTCAGGCTGGCAGGACATGGAGGCGCTCCGTAAACTTAGCTTATTATAAGCAAGCTTATGAATAACGCATCGGTGGACGATACGATGCAGCCCCGCGACAAGCGCATGGCTAGATCTCCCGGACCTCCCCAGAATGGGCGGCACAGCAAAAAGCCCGGCACGAGGCCGGGCTTGAGGTCGTCAGGAGGGTCGAAAGGGTCAGTATTTGGCCACAACAGCCGGGCTGAAGGCGTAATTGATGCCGGCGCGGAAGACGTGGTCGTGGAAGCCGACCGAGGTCTGGTTGGCTGTCCCCCCGAAATAGGTCGCCGAACCCAGATCGAGATAGAGATATTCGAGCTTGGCCGACCAGTTGGTGCCGAACTTCTTTTCCAGACCGGCGCCCAGGGTCCAGCCGACACGGGTCTGCGATTCCGACAGCAGCGTGCCGGGAATCGTCACGGCGGCGCTGGCCGGTGTCGTGCCAGCAGAGCCTGGCCCGAAGATCTGACCCGTTACTGTCGTCTGGGTGGAATATTTGACCTCACCGACAACCAGACCGCCAGTACCGTAAAGCAGCAGGTCCGGTGTCGCCAGCAGGCCGACCCGGCCGCGGAATGTGGCGAACCACGGGAAGCTCCATGAGCTGTTTGCCGAGGTCAGTGCGAGCAGATTGAAGTCACCGCCGGGCAAGGTGGTCCGCAGCGAACTCACTGGAGAGTTCGCGCTGCCACGTTCACCAGTCCCCTGGATATCGGCTTCGAGACCGACGACCCATGTGCGGTCGAGCTGCCAGTTGTAGCCGATCTGGCCGCCGCCGAGGCCGCCATTGACGTCCTGCTTGACCGGCGACGCAAAGGCGGTGCCCGGCAGGAAAGTGGCGTCGCCCTTGCCCCAGCTGTAGCCGCCGTTGAGGCCGACATAAAACCCGGTCCAGTTGATGCCGGGGTCCACCAGAACCGGCGCCTTGGCGTACATGCGGGGCGACAGATCCGCAGCGCCCGCGGTCGACGAAAACGCCATGATGGCGAGGCCTGTAGCGGCCAATACGGTACGTTTCACCATCAGTCTCCTCAACAACAGATCAACAAAGGCAGGCCCAAGGCCCTGCTTCGATGATGTGTAGTTGAATGAGACATCAGCGACTTGGAACGGACGCGACGCGGCAGGACTGGGCGAGACTGGCACCGCAATTCGCTCTGCTTGTTGCGTTCAAGCCACATGGCGCATCGCGAACTATCAAAAGAGAAACCGCCCAAAGACGCAGTAACGCGATGAATATGAACGCGATCCGTACTGGCACGACCAAGATGTAGTTCAATGCTTACAGGACTGATCCTCGTGACTTCAGGGCCCGGTCCCGAAACGCCCGATTCATTAATCGCGGCTGCTTCCGAAAATCTGCCGACACCGCAGCTCCAATTCGGGCGCCTGACATTCAACGTCGAATCCCCTCTTCCGACGGACACCCCGTTTTCAACCGATACTGCATTGCACAGGTTGCCCGGCGCGATTGTTTTTATCGGCACAGGATTTCCGGCGAACGACCGCATGCCGGATGCTGCGACTGCGTCACCGCCTGACGATGTTGTGTTTGCAGTCGTTCTGAAAGGTCGGGCTCGCGCATCGCAGCATGGCCGCGAAGAGATCATCGAGCAGAACCATGCGGTCTTGATGACAACCAGGGACGCCGGTTGGCATACGTCATCTTGTGAGACGCAGCATCTGATCGTTCAGATCGACCGTGCTGCGCTGTCGATCAAGGTGCCCAATCTCGGCGCCTGGCTCATGCGACCTGTCCTCCTGGAGGCTCGGACGTTGCGGCTAATGATGGCGCATTGTCAGGAAGCAATCGACCTCGACGGGTCCGCCCCCACCCATCTTCAGCACCATGTCGTGGCCGATCTGTGTAGCCTGATCGCACTTCTGACAATCGGTTGCGAGAACCGCTCCGAGACATCTCCACCTTCCAGCACCCGCATGCTGCGCTTGCAGGCGATCAAGGCAGCCATCGAAGCAGGCCTCGGAAATCACGACCTCTCGGCCGAAACGCTGGCGGCGGCTCAGAAAATCTCGCCGGACTATGTCCGCAAGCTGTTTCGCGAACACGGCCTCAGCCTGTCTGAATATTTGCTCGAACGGCGTCTGGCCCTTGCTCATGCATTGCTACTCGACCCATTGCGGGCCGATGAGCGGATCGGGAAGATCGCGGACGAGGCCGGCTTCAACGATTTGTCGTATTTCAACCGGACATTCCGGCGCCGATATGCCACCTCGCCATCGGATCTGCGCAGAAGCGCGACTTGATCCGGTACGGTATACTCGTTCAACCTTTGCAATCGACCGGTCGGCGCCCCATCTGGAGGGAACGCTCGTCGTTTACCGCAGGATTTGGTGTAAGATTGGGGCCCAGCGCCAAAAAGACGGGCACAATCACAGCCAACGGGTTAAGCTACCTCCATATGGCAGTTCCAAAACCAACTTTCCCTGCTCCTGGCCACGATCACGACCGCTGTACGGCGGACGCGATGCATCATGCCGAGCATGTCTGTGCGGCCCGGTCGCAAAAGCTGACCCCGATCCGCCGGCAGGTGCTTGAAGCGCTGCTCGCAAGCCATCGGCCGCTTGGGGCCTACGAGATCATCGATGAGTTGGCCAAGACCACTTCGCGTCCGGCGCCGATCACCGTGTATCGCGCACTTGATTTTCTCATGGAGAACGGCCTCGTTCACCGCATCGAGAGCCGCAACGCCTTTCTGGCCTGCGCGCACGACCACGGCACAGCCTCGATGGTCGCGTTTCTGATCTGTGACCAGTGCGGGTCGGTCGGCGAAGTGCCCGCAACGAAGGTCGCGCAGAGCCTGAATGATGCCGCACGGACGACTGGCTTCGTCCCGAAACTGTCTGTTGTCGAAATCACCGGAACCTGCGCGCACTGTCAGGCGTGACGATCCCATAACAACACGGCGACAAGCCGGGCCCGAGGCTTCATGTCTGCAGAAGTGATCATCAGTCCACCCGGCGGACGCGCACTCACCGCCGGCGCCATCGCCCTTGTGCTGATGCTGTGCCTGACCTGGGGCTTCAACCAGATCGCCATCAAGCTGGTGCTGCACGATATCCCGCCTTACACGCAGGCGATGCTGCGCTCGGCCGGCGCGCTGCTGGTGATCCTGGCCATTGCGCGCATGCGCGGCGTCAAGTTGTTCGAACGCGACGGCACGCTGAAAGCGGGCCTGTTTGCCGGCGTGCTGTTCGGCATCGAATTCGTGCTGATCTTTCACGGCCTGCAATTCACGACGGCCTCGCGCGCCGCGGTTTTCCTCTACACGATGCCGTTCTTCGTGGCCTTCGGCTCCTATCAATTCCTGGGCGAACGCCTGCGCCCGGTGCAATGGGCCGGACTCGCGGTGAGTTTTGCCGGTGTCGCCGTGGCGATCGGCGTCCCGCAGCCCGATGTCACTACTGATGTGCTGATCGGGGATCTGATGATCGTCGCCGGTGCGGGGCTATGGGCCGCGACCACGCTGGTGGTCAAAACGACCCCCTTGCTCTACGTCGCGCCTGAAAAGGCATTGGGATACCAGGTCGGGCTATCTGTCCCGATTCTGGGCCTGGCGGCGCTGCTGGCGGGCGAGACCGTGACCCGGGTTCCCGGTCCTCTGGCGCTGTCCCTGCTCTCGTTTCAGGCCTTCTGGGTGGTCGGATTCACGTTTTTGCTCTGGTTCGGGCTGATCAAGACCTATTCCGCCAGCAAATTGTCGGCTTTTACCTTCATCACCCCTTTGTTTGGCGTCGCGGCGGGCTATCTCATCATGGGCGACCATCTGACCCCCGCCTTCGGCCTCGCTGCGCTATTGGTCATCGCCGGGCTGGTTCTCGTTAACCGACCGGTCAGGGCCTAGACCACTAACGCATTGCTGGATGTCATCTAAATCTGATATTCGAGACCCCATGAACAAGATTGAAATTCCGTCTGATATCGCCGGTCCGGCGCCCCGGCACCTCACCACACAGGTCATGGTTGGCAACGTCGCTGTCGGCGGCGGCGCCCCGATCGTCGTGCAGTCGATGACCAACACCGACACCGCCGACATCCAGGGCACCATCGACCAGGTCGCAGCGCTGTCGCGCGCGGGCTCGGAAATGGTCCGCATCACCGTCGACCGCGACGAGGCCGCAGCTGCCGTTCCGCATATCCGCGAAGCACTCGACAGGCAGGGCATCACGACGCCGCTGGTCGGCGACTTCCATTACATCGGCCACAAGCTGCTCGCCGAATATCCGGCCTGCGCCGCGGCACTCGACAAATACCGCATCAATCCCGGCAATGTCGGCTTCAAGAGCAAGCGTGACAGCCAGTTCGCCGACATCATCGAGATCGCCAACAAGAACAACAAGGCCGTCCGCATCGGCGCGAACTGGGGTTCGCTCGATCAGGAACTGCTCACCAAGCTGATGGACGAGAACGCGCTGTCCGCGAATCCAAAGGACGTCCGCGCGGTGACGCGTGAAGCGATGGTGCAGTCGGCATTGCTGTCGGCGGCCCGCGCCGAAGAACTCGGCATGCCGAAGAACAAGATGATCCTCTCCGCCAAGGTCTCGGCGGTACAGGACCTCATCGCGGTGTATCAGACGCTCGCCTCGCGCTCCGACTATGCGATCCATCTTGGCCTGACCGAAGCCGGCATGGGCTCGAAGGGCATCGTCGCCTCCTCGGCCGCGCTGGGCATCCTGCTGCAGCAGGGCATCGGCGACACCATCCGCATTTCGCTCACCCCCGAGCCCGGCGGTGATCGCACGGTGGAAGTTCAGGTTGCGCAGGAACTGCTGCAGACCATGGGTTTCCGCACCTTCGTGCCGCTGGTCGCAGCCTGCCCGGGTTGCGGCCGCACCACGTCGACCACGTTCCAGGAACTGGCGCGTTCGATCCAAGATTTCATCCGCGACTCGATGCCAGGCTGGAAGACGCAGTATCCCGGCGTCGAAAACCTCAACGTTGCGGTCATGGGCTGCATCGTCAACGGCCCCGGCGAATCCAAGCACGCCAATATCGGCATCTCACTGCCCGGCACCGGCGAAAGCCCCGCCGCGCCAGTGTTCGTCGACGGCGAGAAATTCCGCACCCTGCGCGGCCCAAGCATTGCGGCCGACTTCAAGGCGCTGGTGATCGACTATATCGATCAGCGCTACGGCGCCAACGCCAAGGCACCGGAAGTCGTGACCGCGGCCGAGTAATTCAAGCAGCTGCTCCAAAATCAGCCGGCGACCGGATCATCCGTCGCCGGCTTTTTTCGCCGTATGACGGACATGAAGGATCACGACTTCATCCAAGCCTTCGTCAACTGCATAGAAGATCGAAAACGGATAGCGCACGATCGGCAGCATACGGGCCTCGTCTTCGCTCGTAGCCACACCTGTGAACGGGAATTGTTCGAGTTGTGTGCAAACCCGCTCGATACGAGCCACAACGGCACGTGCAGCCGCCTCATTGCGCTCGGATATATAAAGGAAAATCTCTTCGAATTCGATCAGGGCGGTCTTAGACCACCTGACTTTCATCAGCGAAAGCGATTGAAGAGAGCCGCAACTTCTTCTTCGCTAGCCAACTGGCCAGCTCGCATTTCAGCAAGACCGCGGAGCACGGCAGCCCGCTCTTCGTCATTCAATTGGTAGACACCGACGTGCTTTGCCTCGATCTCATTGAACGACGTCAAAAACTCTTCCTGCGCCTCTTCCGGCCAGGTGGCGACTTGTTCAAGGATGAGTTCGATATCCTGACGGGTCATCGATTATGTTTAGCACATTTTTGCTGCCATGGCGATAATTTCAATCTATAGTTTTATTTTAGGATACAGCACGCGAAGAGGCAGTCTTGCGTCTCGGCAATCGCTTATTCGGATTGGCACCCGGGCCGAACGCTACGGTCGCCGGCGCCTTTTTCTTTCTTGTCTCCTCAGCCTCTTCCAACGCTCAGATGTTTGGCCTGCCCGGCCGCTTCACGCGGCCTGACATCGCGCCATCACAGCAGACGCCGCCGGCGGCGCCCCCTCAGGTGCCGAAGCGGACCGGCAACGCTGCAGCTCACTGGGGACCACTCTTCAAAGCCCAAGTGGAGCGATGCTGGAAAAAGCCCGGTGGTGGCGGCAAGGAGCCGATCGAGGCAATCTTTGTGATCAAGCTGAATCGCGATGGCATGATCGATGAGGCGCGCCCGATATCCATCACCTCGACCACGCCCTATAGCAAGGCGTATCAGATGAGTTGCATGCGTGCGCTCGAGAACTGCCAGCCCTACAGGCTTCCCGATGCCTATTACGACGAGTGGCGCTTCTTCGAGCCGGTCTTCACCGAGCGCATCCGCTGAGCAACGCTACAGCGGAATCCACCGGAACTCGCGGTTGCTCAGCCCCGCTTCTTCCAGATCCAGATCGCGCTCGATGCGGCGGCGGCTCTCGTCGGTAATCTTGCCGTCGCGCAGTTGCGCGTGGATGAATTTGCGCTCGGCCTTGATGAGTTCGCGCACCAGATCGATGCCGACCGCCGAGACGTCGACGTCAGGATCGAGCTCGCCCGGCAACTGGTTCGAGCGGCTTTCATGGCGCGCGCGCAGCAGTTTCACGACTTCGTCCGAGAGTTCACGATCGTCGGTCATGGCATCGAGCCGCGCCAGGGCTGTCGCCAGTGCCTCGCGGCGCGTAGCGAGTTCAGCCTCGTGCTCGGCGATATATTCCTTGCGGCCGATTTTGGTCACGCCGAGCCACTTCACCACGATGGGCAGGCACAGGCCGAAGCCAACCAGCGTAATGAGAATGATGTTGAAGGAGACGAACAGGATCAGGTCGCGCGACGGAAAGCCTTCGTTCGAGACCAGCGTGAATGGCAGCGCCAGCGCTGCGGCGAGCGATACGGCACCGCGCACGCCGGTGAAGGCGACGACGAAGGTCCATTGCCAGTTCGGCGCGGGATCGCGCTTGCGCAGGTCCGCGCTGAGCCAGCGCGGCACATAAATCGCTGCATAGACCCAGACAAAACGCGCCACGATGATCACGACGGTGACGAGCACCGTGGCCCACATGATCTCTGCGAACGGAAACGCCTTCGATTTCTCGATCAGCGCCCGCATCTGGAAGCCGGTCAAAAGGAACAGCAGACCCTCGACCAGATAGATCACCAAGTCCCAGAAGAAGATGCCCTGCAGACGCGTCGCCGCCGAGATCAGCAGCGGGCCGTTCCAGGAAATGTAGAGACCGCAGGCCACAGTGGCGATGATGCCGGAGCCGCCGAAATGTTCGGGAATGAGATAGGCGACATAGGGTGTCAGCAGCGACAGCGTGATCTCGACCTGCGGATCGCGCGCGCGGTGACGCATGCGCAGGCTGATCCAGCCGATGGCGAGGCCGAAGACGAGTTCGCAGGCGAGAATGGCGACGAAGGTACCGGCCGCCTTCGGCAGCGAGAACGCCCCGGTGGTGATCGCCACCACTGCAAAGCGATACAGGATCAGCGTCGTCGCATCATTGGCGAGACCCTCGCCTTCCAGCACCACCAGAATGCGGCGCGGCAGGCCGATTTTGCGCGCAATCGCCAGCGGCGCCACCACGTCCGGCGGCGCGACGATGGCGCCGAGCAGGAAGCCGACCGACCACGGCAGCCCGATCAGAAAATGCGTCGCGGTGGCGACGAGGCACGCCGTGAAGATCACGCAGCCGACGGCCAGGAGCGTGATGATCCGCAGATTGGCGCGGAATTCGCGCCAGCTCATGGCGACGGAGGCCGAATAGATCAGCGGCGGCAGCACGCCGAGCAGCACCACATCCGGCGGCAATTCGATCGATGGCATGCCCGGCACGAAGGCCAGCGCAATGCCGGCCAGCAGCAGCAGGATCGCGGGGGCGATGCTGATGCGCTTGGCCAGCCACGCGGTGCATGCGAGGGCGGCGATCAGGACCAGGAAAATCTGAAACTTGGCTTCCACGCGGCGGCATCCTCTACACGCCTAATTTGCCCGGATGGGAAGTGAGGTCAATGTATCCGTCATTGCGAGGAGCGAAGCGACGCGGCAATCCAGAAACCACAAGCTGAGGAAGACTGGATTGCTTCGTCGCAAGAGCTCCTCGCAATGACGGCTGAGAGGTCGAGCCTAGATCGCGCTTGCCGCGATATTGACCATCAGCGCCACCAGCGCCGTGTTGAAGATGAAGGAGACGATGCCGTGGGCCGTGGCGGTGCGGCGGATGGATTTCACGGTGATGCCGACGTCGGAGACCTGCGCAGTCATGCCGATGACAAAAGAGAAATACACGAAGTCCCAATAATCGGGCTGTTCCTTCGTGTCGTCATCGCCAGACGGAAATGCCAGCCCGCCGGGCTTGGCTCCGCGATAGAATTGATGGGCATAATGCAGCGAGAACGTCGTGTGCACGGCGGCCCAGGACGAGGCGATGGTGACGATCGCCAGCGTCAATTCCCAGCCCGTGCGATGGCCCTCGCCAAGTTCGAACACGATAGCCGCGATGCTGGCGAAGGCGCCCAGGGCCGCCACCAGCAGGATGATGAAACTGCCATCGTCCTGCAAGGCGGCGTTGCGGCGGATGTGTTTCTGACCGCCGCTGCGCAGCATCATGCCGTAGACCAGCATGAGATAGAACGCGATGAACACGTCCCAGCCGATCAGCAGGCGCGTCACCAGCCGCAGCGAGGATGGCAGCACGAAGAACGCGACGATGCCGATCAGAAGCGCCAGAAACGTGCGCGGGCGGCCGTAAACGACGCGGAGCGGCGCCGGCATCTTGCGAAAACGGACAAGGAGCTCATCGAGATCCTTGCCCGTCTCCGACATGATCAGGTCTTCCTTAGTTCTTGCGCTCGGCCACGAAGCGCGCGGCGGCGCGCAGCACGTCGCCCTTGGCACCGAAGATCGACAGCGATGCGTCGGCGGTGGCGATCAGATCGGCGACACGCTTCTTGGCGCCTTCGACGCCAAGCTGCGTCACGAACGTCGTCTTGTTGAGCGCGGCATCGGCGCCTGCGGGCTTGCCGAGCGCCGCGGCGTCGCCTTCGACGTCGAGAAGATCGTCGGCGATCTGGAACGCTTCGCCGAGCGCGCGGCCGTAATCGTCGAGCGCCTTGTATTCCTTCTGCGTGGCCTGGCCGAGCAGCGCGCCGGCAATGACGCCGTAACGCAGCAGCGCACCGGTCTTCATCTGCTGCACGCGGGCGACGTCCACAGGCCCCTTGTCGCCGAAGCGGCCTTCGCCGGCGAGATCGAGCATCTGGCCGCCGACCATGCCGCCCAAACCAGCACAGCGGGCGAGAGCTCGGGTCAGCAGCAGGCGCACCGTCGCATCCGAATGAATTTCATCGCGGGTGACGATGTCGAAAGCGAGCGTCAAAAGCGCGTCACCGGCGAGGATTGCGGTGGCGTCGTCGGTGGCCTTGTGCAGGGTCGGACGGCCGCGGCGCAGGTCGCTGTTGTCCATGGCCGGCAGGTCGTCATGGATCAGCGAATAGCAGTGGATGCATTCGAGGGCGGCGCCGACCAGCAGCGCCTGCTCGCGGTGCACGCCGAATACCGCCGCACTCTCGACCACCAGGAACGGGCGCAAACGCTTGCCGCCGCCGAGCGAGGAGTAACGCATCGCATCCATCAGCCGCTTCGGCCGGGCGATTTCATCGGGTAGCACGCCATCGGCGAGCACTTTGGTCAGTACGGCTTCGGTATCGTCCGCGGTCTGGTCCAGGCGCGAGGCAAAATCTTTGGTGGAAGCACCGGTCGACATTAAGAATAGCTCCAGAACAATTTGGCCGGACAATCCTCTATGGCAAAGGCCACGTCAATTGCGCCTGCGGCGTCCCGCCGCGATTGGTCGCGGCAAGCTTAACCGGCTTGAAAAGAGCGGGGAAAGCCCGCTTTATCAGCGGCATAGCTCCGACCGGGAACGCCCCTCTTGCGCCTCATCCGCCGCCTTATCCTGATCGGGATCCTGCTCCTCGCGCTGCCCTATCTGCTGACGCCGCTTTATGCCGTCGGCCGGCCGATTTCGGCGCTGATGGCCTGGCGCTGGATCACCGGTTCCCCCGTGGAGCGGACCTGGGTCGATCTCAAGACCATGTCGCCGGCACTGCCGCGCAGCGTGGTCGCGTCCGAAGACGCCAAATTCTGCAGCCATCGCGGGATCGACTGGGATTCCCTGCAAAACGCCATTGAGGACGCCCAGGACGGCGAAGTCTCCGGCGGCGGTTCCACCATCACCCAGCAGGTGGCGAAAAACCTGTTCCTGTGGTCGGGCCGCAGCGTGATCCGCAAGGGCCTCGAAATCCCGCTGGCCATGTGGGTCGACCTGATGCTGTCCAAGCAGCGGATCCTGGAAATCTACCTGAATATCGCCGAAATGGGCCCATCCGGGCAATTTGGCGCCCAGGCCGGCGCCGAATATGCCTTCAATCGGCCGGCCTCGAGCCTGTCGGCCCGGGAAGCCGCGCTCCTGGCCGCGATCCTGCCCAATCCGGTCACCCGCAGCGCCCGGACGCCGGGGCCGGGGGTGCGGCGTCTGGCAGGAACCTATATGGCGCGGGCGCAGGCGGCGGAGCTGCAGAGGTGCTGGAACTAGGCTATCATTCCGGGGTGGGACCGGCGGCAAAGCCGACGGGCATGGGCCCGGAATCCCGACATGTGGCGATGAACATGTCGGGATTCCGGGTTCGCGTGCGGCTGGCGCCGCTCTCGCCCCGGAATGACGAGTTTGTGGCGCGAAATCCCCGAAAAATCCGACCGCCCCGCCCTAGCCATGTCGTCGTCATTCCGTTATAAGCCGGCCCTTATCAGCGATTTTGCCCGCGCGATCTGTGCTGGCCGCCTGTCACTGGGCGCCGATCGAAACCATCTGCCAAGAACCTGCAAGGACTTTTCCTATGGCCGTTCCGAGAAGAAAAACATCGCCGTCGCGGCGTGGCATGCGTCGTTCGGCTGACGCGCTCAAGACCCCGACCTATGTCGAGGACAAGGACTCCGGCGAACTGCGCCGTCCGCACCACCTCGACCTGAAGACCGGCATGTATAAGGGTCGTCAGGTTCTGAAGGTGAAGAAAGAATCCTGACCACTGGATGGAGGGCAGCGCCACGTCAGGTGGCGCCGCCTTCGCTCGTCCACGTAAGGTCCGGGTCAGGCGGGTCGAAGCGCCAGCGGGCAAGTCGAGAAAGCTGTTCAGACAATAATTCTGAACTGGTCTTCCGCCCGAATTCGCTCCAACTCTGGAGCTAATGCGTTGTCCCGGTGATGCGCGCGCGTCACCTCGGTGATGTCGTCACCTTGGTGATGTCCTGCATCGCCCACATGCGTTCTGGTTCTCTCGCTCGCAAAGAAGGCCTTCGATGGCGTCGATCGGTTTCCCGCTGCTGCTGATTCCAGTGGCGATCTGCAACATCATCGCCTTCCTGATGCCCGACCTCGCGCTGTCGGGCCCGATCCCCCTCTTCCCGATCACGCTGATGTCCAAGGACATCTGGATGGTGACGCTCAACGACCTGCTCGTTGCGCTCAGCATTCTCTTGCTGTGGCTCGAAGTGATGCGCGCCGCGCGCCCGGCGCCGAAATATTTCACCGATCATTTCCTGTCGCTGCTGGTGTTCGGCGCGGCAGCTACTGAATTCGTGATGCTGCCGAAATTCGGCAACGCGACCTTCTTCCTGATCACCCTGACGGCGATGGTGGATTTCCTCGCCGGCATCTCGCTCCGCGCTCGCCGTCCGCGCCGCGTCGCCGCGCCGGTCTATGCACCGGAGCCGGCACCGCGTTATGAGCCTGCGCCAGCGCCGGTCGCTCCGACGCCTCCGCCCGCTCACGTTCCGGCCGCGACGTCCGTCGCCGAAGCCGTGTTGACCGATCGTCCGGAGCCAAAGGTCGAGAAGCTCGAACGGATCGAGCCGAAACTTGAACCGACCCCGGTCCCGCCGGAAGTCGTGGCGCATACGTCGCCGCAGATTACATCGCCGGATTTGCAGCCGGGTGGCGTCGCGTCGCCTGACGACAAGCCGAAGACGTAAGCGGAGAGTGCCGAGTCAGGCCATACGCTGCGTGTGGTTGATCGCCGATCCCGCAACATACATATTTGCCACCGACCGGTAAGCCGCCTCCACATCCGCCACATCAGCGCGGCGCAGCACCCGCGTTTGCGGCGCCTGCTCGGCGGTCGCGATCAGATGTGCGATGAAGGACGCGTCGGGCCGTGCCACGCGCGACGACACCGGCGCACTGTGTTGAACCGGCTCAAGCCGCGTCAGCGCGACGGCCTCCACGATGATCGAATCTTTCTCGACCACGAAATCGCCGGCGCGCCGCATCGGCTGCGGCGTCGTGGCGTAAGCGCGGGTCGCGGAAATCGACATCGTTAACAGTGCTCGCGTCTCAGTACGGGACGAGGGTTGCCCCTCCACCCTCTGCGTCGCAAGGGTCGTGCCGCGGCCCTCCACAGCTCAGATCGGGGCCTCATCAGGTTTGCGAAGGCCTGCCCCGCTACACTTTCTTAAGTCTTTAGGAACTTTGACTAACGATTGTAGCGATCTGAGCCGTATTGTCGGGGGGCGAATCACCCGATGACGTCCCAAAACGAGGCGACTTTGACATCCGCTGTTTCCCAGAGCGCCGCGGGCACTTCCGAGCCGCAGGCAGCAGAGATTCTGGCCGCACTCGGCCAGGCCGCCTTCATCTGGGACATCGCCAGCGACCGGATCACCTGGACCGACCAGGCCGCCGCCATCTTCACCGACATTCCCGCCGCGACCATCGCCAGCGGCGCCGAGCTGGCGACTCTTATTGAGCCGCAGCGCGGCATTCGCACCGAGGCACTGGCCAAGGCACTCGCTTCCGGCGGCGGCACCTACCGGATCGAATACGGATTACGTGCCTCGACCACGGCCGCCGTGCTGTGGATCGAGGAGAGCGGCAATTGCCGTGCCGATGCCGCGGGCAAGGCAATACGCGTCGAAGGCGTCGTCCGCATCGACAACGAACGCCATGCCCGCGACGAACAACTGCTGAAACTGGCGCAGCACGATCCCGTCACCGGCGAACTCAATCGTGCGCATCTTCTGGCGTCGCTTGCCGAAGCCATCGAGGAAGCCACCCGCTTCCGCTCGTCCTTTGCCTTCATGCTGATCGGCATCGATCATCTGGCGCGCATCAACGACGCCTTCGGCTTCGATATCGCTGACGAGGTGATCGTCGAGATCGCCAGGCGGATTCGCGCGCGGCTGCGCGGCGGCGACGTGATGGGCCGCTTCTCCGGCAACAAGTTCGGCCTGATCCTGAAGAACTGCACTGTTGACGATGCCACCATCGCCGCCGAGCGCTTTCTGGTCGGCATCCGCGACGACGTCATCCCGACGCAATCCGGCCCGGTCTCGGTGACCGCCACCATCGGCGCCGTCAGCGTTCCCCGCTATGCGCAGAACGTCAACGAAGCCGTCAACCGCGCGCAGGAAACCCTGAACGGCGCCAAGCGCCGCCGCCACGGCAGCTTTGCTTTGTGGCGGCCGAATGTGGAGCGCGATGCGCAGCGCCGCGTCAACATCCGCGTCACCGACGAGATCGTGACTGCGCTGAACGAGCGCCGCATCGTCACGGCCTTCGAACCCGTGATGCATGCCGACAGCCGTACCCCCGCTTTCTATGAAGCGCTGGTGCGCATGAAGCAGGATGACGGTCAATTGCTGTTGGCGCCGGATATCGTGCCGGTGGCCGAGAAATTGGGGCTGATCCGGCTGGTGGATCACCGCGTGCTCGAACTGGTCGTTGCCGAGCTGGCCGCCGCGCCGGATGTGCAGCTCTCGCTGAACATCTCGCCGGATACGACGATGGATCCGGACTGGTGGACCTCCATCGAGTCGATGATGGCGGCGCATCCCGGCGTCGCGCAGCGGCTGATCGTCGAGATCACCGAGACCGTGGCCATCCAGGACCTCGACGACGTCCGCGGCTTCGTCACGCGCCTGAAGAATTTCGGCAGCCGCATCGCCATCGACGATTTCGGCGCCGGCTACACCTCATTCCGCAACCTGCGCAAGCTCGGCGTCGATATCGTCAAGATCGACGGCGCCTTCGTGCAGAACATCGCACATTCCGCCGACGACCGTGCTTTCGTGCAGACCCTGATCGACCTGTGCCACCGGCTTGGCATCAAGACCGTCGCCGAATGGGTGCAGGACGAGGAGTCCGGCCTGATGCTGCGCGACTGGGGCTGCGACTACATTCAGGGTCGCCTCACCGGCCTGGCGTCATCCGCGCGTCCGTGGCTGGACCCGGCGACGGTGCCGAAGCCGGCGGTGGGATAGTTTCGGTCCCACACTGTCATTCCGGGCTATCTACCTTCGTCATTCCGGGGCGCATTCTCAGCGAAGCTGAGAATGCGAACCTCCGCCACTCCAATGGGAGGGGCGGAGAATCTTGTTATGGTATGAACACGTCCAGATTCCGGGTTCGCGACCGCCAAGAGGCGTTCGCGCCCTCAGGCAAACCAATTGGTTTGCCGGGAATGACAGTTGGGTACTAACGGGGGGCTCTCATGAACTTCATCGGTAATCTTCTGACCGCGCTGGTCGCGGCGCTGCACATCTATTTTCTCGTGCTGGAAATGTTTCTCTGGCAGAAGCCGCAGGGCCTGAAGACCTTCAGGAACACGCCCGAGAAGGCCGAGATCACCGCGGTGCTCGCGGCCAATCAGGGCCTCTATAACGGCTTCCTCGCCGCCGGTCTGATCTGGGGTCTGCTGCATTCCGCGCCCGCCTTCGCATTCCAGATCAAGGCGTTCTTTTTGCTATGCGTGATCGTCGCCGGTGCTTATGGCGCAGCAACGGTGAGCAAGCGCATTCTCTATGTGCAGGCCGCGCCGGCGGCGCTGGCGCTGATCGTATTGTGGCTGGCAAGTTAGCCCGGAGCGCCGCGCGGCTCCTTCTCCCCGCTTGCGGGGAGAAGGGTGGGATGAGGGGCATGGCACGCAGCCGGCGACAAACGCGCGCCCTCGGATCGCACTGATCGCCCGAACCACGCCTACCGAATTTGCATCAACATCGGCGCTCCGCCCCTCACCCGCCGCGAAGACGCGGCGACCTCTCCCCACCTAGCGAAGCTTCGCTTCGCCGGGAGCGGGGAGAGGTGAAGGAAAGTGCCCATCTCCTCGCCTTGCCAACGCGAAATCCTTGCCTCACACTCCCCGATAACGACGGCGCCCACACGGGAACGACTGTCGAATGACATATCATCAGGGAGGCAACGACATGAGAACATCGCTTCTTCATCGCTTCGCCACGACGGCTAAATTTGTCGGGATGGCGGCGATTGCGCTGACGGCCACATCGGCCGCTATCAATCCGGCACTCGCGCAGAAGAAATACGATCCCGGTGCCACCGACACCGAAATCAAGATCGGCCAGACCGTGCCGTTCTCCGGCCCCGCCTCGGCCTATTCGTCGATCGCCAAGACGCAGCTCGCTTATTTCAAGATGGTCAACGACCAGGGCGGCATCAACGGCCGCAAGATCAACCTGATCCAGTATGACGACGCCTATTCGCCGCCGAAGGCCGTGGAGCAGGTGCGCAAGCTCGTCGAATCCGACGAGGTGCTGCTGACCTTCCAGATCATTGGCACGCCCTCCAATGCCGGCGTGCAGAAATATCTCAACACCAAGGGCGTGCCGCAACTGTTCGCCGCCACCGGCGCCACGCGCTTCACCGATCCGAAGAACTTCCCTTGGACCATGGGCTACAATCCCAACTACCAGACCGAAGGCCGGATCTACGCCAAATACATCCTGAAGACCTATCCGAACGCCAAGATCGCCATCCTCTGGCAGAATGACGATCTCGGCCGCGACTATCTCACCGGCATGAAGGCCGGGCTCGGCGACAAGGCCGCGACGATGATCGTCTCGGAAGCGTCCTATGAACTCGCCGACCCGACCATCGACTCGCAAATCGTCAAGCTGAAGTCCTCCGGCGCCGACCTGCTGTTCAATGCCTCGACGCCGAAATTCGCCGCCCAGGCCATCAAGAAGGTCGCGGATCTCGGCTGGAAGCCGGTCCATATCGTCGACATCAATGCGACCTCGGTGGGCGCGGTGCTGGTACCTGCGGGGCTCGACAATTCCAAGGGCCTCATCTCGACCAATTACGGCAAGGACCCGCTGGACCCGCAATGGAAGGAAGACGCCGGCATGAAGCGCTACATGGCCTTCATGGACAAATACTATCCCGACGGCGACAAGAACTCGAACTTCAACACCTATGGCTACGGCAATGCCCAACTCATGGTGGAGGTGCTGAAGCGCTGCGGCGACGACCTCACCCGCGCCAATGTGATGAAGCAGGCCACCAGCCTGTCCGGGCTCGAAACCGACCTTCACCTGCCCGGCATGCGGCTCTCCACCTCGCCCACTGACTACCGCGTCAACAAGCAGCTGCAGATGCAGCGCTTCAACGGCGAGCGCTGGGAACTGTTCGGCCCGATCATCGAGGATGACTCGGCGGGTTAGGCCGAGGGAAATCGATGAAAACTGGAACCGGCTTCCTCCTCGCAACCGCGATGTTGAGCGGCATGTGCTCATTTGCGGAAGCACAAGGAGGGGGCCGTTTCCTTAGTAGCCTAATTGCGCGTGGTGGAGCTGCCGCAGTGCGATCAAGCGCATCTGGAGGCGCGACGACCTACATAAAGACGTATGGAGCCGATGTGCTAAGCGTCGCTCAGCTCACTACTTGCATTAAGAAAGCAACCAAACTGGACAGCGACAGCGATCGCATTGAAGCCAGTCGCGCCTCGATCCAAGAGCTGCAGTTGAAGGTTCAAGCTTCCAATTCTTCGCTTGAGTCGCAGCGCAATCAACTGGACCGCCGCAGCAAATTGGCAGTGAACAAGTTCAATGCATCCATCGACCGCCACAACGAATTCGCACAATCAGCAAAGTCGGAACAGTTATCTTTTAACTCCAGCGTCGATGTCCATAATGGAGATATCGACACCTATAATGCAGAATGCGCAAAGAAGTACTATGCGGATGACTTAGCCGAGGCCCAGAAGATCGCGGCTGCTAACTGACCACCGTTGCACCGGAAACGACGGCGAAGCCGTTTTCCGGTGCAAACCATAGCCTGCGATCAGGCCGTCTTGGCAAACATCGTCAGCACGCCGTCGGCGATATTGATCGCCACCACCTGCGCCGAACTCATGCCCTTTTCCTTGAGCGCATTGGCGGCCGCCGGCGAGGCATCGATCGAGGCGCGCAGCGCCTGCATGTCCTCGGCGCTGGATTTCGACACGACCTCCTCGACCTGCGCCTTCACCGCCTCCGGCAATTGCTTGATGTCCACCACCTGGATGCTGGAGATCTTGGCGCTGGTCTGCCCGCCGGACTTGGCCGGCGCCTTTTCAGCCTGGGTCGCGGCTCCCTGTGCGAACACGAAACCCGGCGTGCCGAGCGAGAGAATGGCCGCGAGGGCCGTCGCTGTCATAATGCGCATGGTCGTTCCTTTCCGGTTGGGAAGGAGCGAAGGGGTAGCGCGGGAGTGTGCAGAAGGTCTGGAATAGGTGTGGTGGTTTGGTGAGATCAATGCGGCGACAGGATGATTCGATCTGATTAATCAATTAATCTTCACTGCCGCGCAGTTCAGCCTTAAGAAATTCACTCTGAATACGACGGCTCTCGTCTGAGCCAGCATTCTGCGCGGCACTGGAAAGTCTCTCCTTAAAGTGCGTGACGTCAATCAATTCGGAGAATGTCTTTGCATTAAAAATTCGAACCTCTGACCTAGTCGTTCCAACTGTACGATATGACGTGCTTGCAAGAACCTGAGCTAACCGCAAAACAGAATCATCAACGGCGATCTCTTTCATTAGCCACTCTCTAACTGGTTTAACACCAGCGATTGATCGCCAAATGAAGATAAGCCGGACGGGCCGAATGAGTTGAAGAAGCTGGCCATTCTCAGCGATGCCGCTAATCCTGGTTGCGATCATCTCCGCCGCATTGATAGCTTCCTCGCGTCCCATATAACAATCATCGCCGTAAGTGGCCTCGCCTCCATAAAGACCATGCTGACCCGCAAGACGGATTACAGCGTTGCTCGCAAGCGTGATCCCTCTAGGATGCGCTTGTAAAATTGAAAGCCTTTTCAGCCTCTCAGCCGCAGAGAGTGGAGTGAGGCCATGCACGGTAATAGATTCCAACCTCTGAAGATTATCCTCCACAAAGAATTCCCAGACCCTATCCTCCCTTTGGATCAGCTCATCACTAACGTCGAGAAATGTTCTTAATGTCTCCTCGGACAATAGTGGCTTCACATGCACAGTCTCGAAGACCTGCTCCAAAAAATTTGCGACAGGTGGGTTCCGCTTGCCAACTTTCCTCTGAGCGAGTTCCCTCAGAAAAATGGGGAGTCTCTCACTCACATCCACCGCCGAAAGTAACGCTTCAATATCAGCTTTGGATTGTCGGCTTGGGTCGCGCCCAAACAGAAAATAATTTCTATAGTATTGTTTAGTACATATCCGTCTGTGTTCGCGCTTTTTTAAGTAGGGAATATCGCCAATGTGCTCATTCCAACCTTTTGCAAGTGCGGGGAAGAGATAAGCGAGAGCCTTCTTCGCTGCCTGTGGATTCTTCGCATTTCTCGGCTCGAAGCCAGAGGAAAATTCTTTCTCCTCCTTGAAGGTCCAGTTTTCACCAGACAGTTCCTCGATGTTCTCGAAAATTTTCTCATACTCTCCGGGCTCGAACAATTGCAACGACGTTAGAATCACAAGATCCGTTAGATCAACGTCACCTGCAACATTCGGCCATATGATCTGCATCGCATTGTAGATACGTGATACATCCCGCGGCGTCTGAATATAGGGCTGAACCGCCTGAAAGAAAGCCATTTGCCATCTCTCGAAATCGTTCGGCTCCGTATCGCCAATGACGGAATTTAGACGCTGAAAGAAGAGGTCTCGTATCTCCGCCTGCCAAGGAGGCGGTAACTTGACCTGCACTTGTATGATCTTCTCGAGGAAATCCGGATCAACGCGATCTACTCCGGCTCCCATGGCCTGCGTCACCACACTCCTGTCGAAGGATAGAACGTAAAGAATATTCGGCAGATCACCCAGACTTTTGACGAGCGAGAAGATCGATCTCATTTCAGAGGGCATAAGCCGATCGACGTCATCAATTACAATGATGATTCTCTTCGCAGATTCTCTAAGGGCAACAGCAAGATCACGCTTTAAAGATTCAAGACTCGATGTTTTTGAAGCAAAGCTTTGAATGCCCTCACCGACGGCTCGCCCAGCTGCGCTACCAACGCCAAACGCTGCAACACCACCTGCTGCTAGCGCACTAGCACCACCAGCAACTACACCTACGCTCGGAAGGTATGCCGTTAGCTTCTTTATTGCATTCGATATTGCCCCATTTTCTGAATGACCAATGGCGGCGCCAACTTCACCGAAGAAGGCGCGCACCAAGTTCTCTTGACCGCTGAAATTCCATGGGTTGAAGCGAATTAAATGGGTCTTCCTTTTGCCGTGGAAGGCTTCCCATTCGACCTCAACGGCAGACCACTCACGTTCAACTAGGTCTGCAACTGCAATACCGCTCTCGCGCGCCAACTCGCGAATAATGATGCGACGCTCAATTAGTCTAAGCGCGCTTGTCTTACCTGCTCCCCAGGCCCCTTCGATCGATACGACAATCCCTTCGTCCGGCGCCATCTCGGTTAGTGATCGGGCTAATGCATCGGCAAACTGAGAGAATCCCAGCACGTCGTCGTCTTCACTAGCGATAGGGCGATCGCTCGATAGCATCGTACGAATCCTTCTATTTTGAGACAGAAGGTAGAACTAATACTACGCGTTGTCCCGGACAGGATTGACAACATCCGCAGCTGTGATTATATTCCATTTCGTTCTACTCACGAGGGGCGCTTCTCGAGGGCGCTTTCGAAGTGGAGTTTGGATGCGGCGCCTGCGGACGTGCCTCGCAAGCACGGACTCGGGAGGTCGGGGGTCACCGTCCGGGCCCACTACGGGGCTCTGCCGGAAACGGCTGGACGGGTGCGGGTGAAGGCAGGCGAAAGCCTGTCCGGAACGAAGGACTTTCATTAGTCCTGCCCAGTACCCGGAAGCGCGGTCCCTCGAACAGAAAAGCCGCGATGGCGCGCCGAAAGGCGATGCGCGGATCGCAAGGGCCTTCGCAAGGCCGGAGCGAAACGCGAGAACGACCCAATTGCGCCTTTCGGCGCGTCATCCCCCTCATTGTTGAGGGGGAAAACCGGTCCACCCGCTTTGCGCCACGGGCGCGATACGGACGGCGCGTGGGCGGTGAGATTTTTCCAGGGAATGGCGTGGCTGTTTGACAGGTGAAGCGGTGCGTGAGCGTGCGAGGGACAGTGCGTGTGTTGCGCAGTGCAGCCACACAATGCTCAGGTGTCATCCCCGCCTAGTGCGCCGAAGGCGCACGCGGGGCGGGGATCCATAGACACGTGCAGAGATAATCGAGACGAGGATCTCGCAACGCTTATCCTTCGGGCCAAACATGAACTCGGAGGTTATGGATCCCCGCCTTCGCGGGGATGACAGCCATGTTTGCAGAGGCTTCGCGCATACGAGCACGTACACATATAGCGGCCTGACCATGGAACCTTGTTTCCCTTACGTTAACTTCTGCGTAACCGCCCCTTAAACCGCGGCCGCTAGGCTCGCGGTATCGGGTGGCGTGGTGTTTGCGTATGGCGTGGGGCAAGAAAAAGAACGGGCGCAAGGAGCCGACCTTCGGGATCGGCGCGGCGCTGTCCGATCTGCGCCTCACGGCGGATGATCGCGTGCCCGGCGGCGGCGATGACCGACCCAAGAAAACACCCAAGCAGGCGCCGAAGCGCGAGTCCAATAGCGGCGGCGGCGACAAGCCGCGCAAATCCCGGACATCCAGCAAGGCGCGCAGCTCCGGCGGCCTCGGCAAAGGCGTCAAGCGGCTGTTCTACTGGGGCGCGGTGCTCGGCCTGTGGGCGGCGATCGCCATTGTCGGCGTCGTGATCTATGTCGGCGCGCATCTGCCGCCGATCCAGTCGCTGGAAATTCCCAAGCGCCCGCCGACGATCCAGATCGTCGGCATGGACGGCACGGTGCTGGCGACGCGCGGCGAACAGGCCGGCGCCAATGTCTCGCTGAAGGATCTGCCGCCCTATCTGCCGAAGGCGTTTATCGCCATCGAGGACCGCCGCTTCTATTCGCATTACGGCGTCGACCCGATCGGCATCGCGCGCGCGGCCGCCACCAACCTGATGCATCGCGGCGTGTCGCAGGGCGGCTCGACGCTGACACAGCAGCTCGCCAAGAACCTGTTCCTGACGCAGGAGCGCACCATGGCGCGCAAGCTGCAGGAAGTGGAGCTGGCGTTCTGGCTGGAGCGCAAACATTCCAAGGCGGAGATCCTGGAACTGTATCTCAACCGCGTCTATTTCGGCTCCGGCGCTTACGGCGTGGAAGCGGCGGCGCAGAAATATTTCGGCAAACCCGCCAAGAACGTCACGGTGGCGGAAGCGGCGATGCTGGCCGGCCTCGTGAAGTCGCCGTCGCGCCTCGCCCCGAACCGCAATCCGGAAGGCGCCGAGGCCCGCGCCAAGGTGGTGCTGGCGGCGATGCAGGACGCCGAATTCATTACGGCCGCGCAGGCCAAGGGCGCGACCGGCGTGCCGCAATACAACGTCAAGCCGGTCGGCGCCGGCACGGTGAATTATGTCGCCGACTGGATCGGCGAAGTGCTGGACGATCTCGTCGGCCAGGTCGACGAGAGCATCATTGTCGAGACCACCATCGATCCCAAGCTGCAGAGCGTCGCCGAAGCCGCCATCATCGACGAGCTGGCGGCCAAGAGCGTCAAGTTCAACGTCACGCAGGGCGCGCTGGTGGCGATGACGCCGGACGGCTCGGTGCGCGCCATGGTCGGCGGCCGGAACTACAGCGAGAGCCAGTTCAACCGCGCGGTGACCGCGAAGCGCCAGCCGGGATCAAGCTTCAAGCCGTTCGTCTATCTCACCGCCATCGAGGCGGGGCTGACCCCGGAAACCATCCGCACCGACGCGCCGATCGATATCAAGGGCTGGAAGCCCGAGAACTACACCCACGAATATTTCGGCTCGGTGACCCTGACCCAGGCGCTGTCGATGTCGCTGAACACCGTGGCCGTGCGGCTCGGCATCGAGGTCGGCCCGGCCAGCGTGGTGCGCACCGCGCATCGACTGGGCATCGCCTCCAAGCTGGAGGCCAATGCCTCGATCGCGCTCGGCACCTCGGAGGTGTCGATGACCGAACTGGTCGGCGCCTATGCGCCCTTCGCCAATGGCGGCCTCGCCGTGTCGCCCCATGTGGTGAACCGCATCCGCACGGTGGAAGGCAAGAAGACGCTGTATACGCGCCCGTCCGAGACGGCGAGCCAGGTGATCGACGCCCGCGCCGTGGCTGCCATGAACACGATGATGCAGCAGACGATCCTGTCCGGCAGCGCCAAGAAGGCCGAACTGCCGGGCTGGTACGCTGCCGGCAAGACCGGCACCAGCCAGGATTTCCGCGACGCCTGGTTCATCGGCTACACCTCGCAGCTTGTCACCGGCGTCTGGCTCGGCAATGACGACAACTCACCGACCAAGAAGGCCACCGGCGGCGGGTTGCCCGTGGAGATCTGGTCGCGCTTCATGAAGACGGCGCATCAGGGCCTGCAGCCGCAGCCCGTGCCTGGCCTGGCGCCGTCGAATTCGTTCAGCAACAATCCGATCGGCCAGGCGCTGTCGAGCCTGCTGCCCGGATCGCCCGCACCATCGCCATCAGCGCCACCGGAACGCGGCTACGTGCCAAGCGCCCCCGTCTATAACGGCTATCGCCCGCAACCGCCGGCACCGACGCAGACCAACTACCCCGCCGCGCGCCAGCAGCCACAGCAAAACGTGCGGCCGGAAGCCGCGAGCGGATTGGATGGCTGGCTGACGGAGCGACTGTTCGGGAGATAGTGAGCGAGCGTCCCGGGCACGCGATGCACAGCACCGCGGCCGGGACCAAGAGCTCAATCCTGCACGCCGAAACGATGCAGGTCGTTGCCATGGGTATCGAGCCAGGCCTTGGCGCGTTCGGTCGCGGGGCAGATGCGCCCGACCACGCGCCAGAACTTCACCGAGTGGTTCATCTCAACGAGATGCCCGACTTCATGGGCCGCGAGATAATCCAGCACGAAGGGCGGCGCGAGGATCAGACGCCACGAGAACGACAGCGAGCCCTCGGTGGTGCAGGACCCCCAGCGGCTCGACTGATCGCGGATCGAGATCCGCTTCACCTTGACGTTCAGCTGCGCCGCATAGCGGTTCGATGCCTTGACGAGATCGGCCTTGGCTTCGCGCTTGAGGAAATCATGGATACGTCGGTCGATATGCTCGACATCGCCGGCGACGCAGATGATCTTCTCGCCGTTGTCGCGGGTCTCGGTCCATACCGTCCCCCGCCCCGCACGGTGCACGATCCTATGCGGAGTTCCCCGCAGCGGAACCGTTGTGCCGTGTTCGAACGGTGCTGCCTTCGGCAAACGACCAAGACGCGCGGCGATCCAGGCGCCATGACGTTGTGCGAAGTCCTTCGCATCGGCCAATGACCCACGCGGCGGCATGGTCAGGATCGCTTCGCGCTCGCTCGGATGAATGCGCAGCGTATAACGCGTCGCACGGCGGTGCCTGCGCAGGCGTATGGCGAAGATCTGGGAGCCGTGTTTGACGGCAAGCGTGTCTGGTTCGGTGGGGCGGCGGTAGAGAAGTGCGCGGAAGGCCATGTCAGTAGTCCCGGTCGTCAGTAGATCGACCGGATTCTGCCATAACCGCCGCCACGGGAATTGCTCGGCGCAAAAACAAATCATTTGCCCAATATACGGGGTCAAAAGGCGATTTGTCCCCTACCGGATGGGGTCCGGAACAGGAATCTGGATTCAAAAGAACGTTGAATTTCGGAATCTAAGAGTGAATCGCGCACCGCTGCTAGAAATAGGCGGAAAATCCGGTTTCCATGCCTATTTTCAAGGGCTTAGAAAGCGCGCCATCGCAACTCACACGCGATCATCGCGCATTTCAACGATGTTGTTTTCGATTCATCGATGGTGATCGCGCACATGCATCGTCACCGCATGTGCGCGTGTTGAATCACTCAGCAGCAGCGGCGCGATGGCGCGCGCTTGCTGCGCTCAGCATGAAGTCAGACACGCGCGGCACGATTTCAGATTTGAATCGCGATCCATTGAACACGCCGTAGTGTCCAACGCCCTTCTGAACGTAATGCACACGACGCTCATCGGGGATCGAACTGCACAACATATGCGTAGCTTCGGTCTGACCGAGGCCGGAAATATCGTCGTTCTCGCCTTCGACGGTCATCAGCGCAACGTTGACGACCTTCGACGGATCAACAGGCTTGCCGCGATGGGTCATCTCGCCCTTCGGCAGCGCATGTTTGACGAACACGGTATCGACGGTCTGCAGGTAATACTCTGCAGTCAGATCCATCACCGCCAGATATTCGTCGTAGAACTCGCGATGCTTGTCCACGAGATCGCCATCGCCCTTCACCAGGTTCTCGAACAGCTTCCTGTGTGCTTCCACGTGGCGGTCGCGATTCATGCTAATGAAGCCGCTGAGCTGCAAAAAGCCTGGATAGACGTCGCGCATGATACCTGGATGCGGAAACGGCACCTTGGTGATCACGTTGTTGCGGAACCAATCCATGCCCTTTTCGGCAGCGAGATTGTTCACAGCGGTCGGATTGCGGCGCGTATCGATCGGGCCGCCCATCAGCGTCATCGACAGGGGCACATAGGGATCGTTCTCGGCTTCCATCACCGACACCGCAGCAAGCACCGGCACGGCGGGCTGACAGACGGCGAGAACATGGACATTGCCGCCGAGCACGTGGAACATCTCGATCACATAGTCGATGTAGTCTTCGAGATCGAAGCGGCCCGCGGCCAGAGGTACCTGACGCGCATCCGACCAGTCGGTGATGTAGACCTCATGGGTCGGCAGGAAGGCCTCGACGGTACCACGCAGCAATGTCGCGTAGTGGCCGGACATCGGCGCCACGATCAACACACGCGGCTGCGGTGCGCGCAGCGGACGCGGGTGCTTGCGATCGAAATACAACAGACGGCAGAACGGCTTTTCCCACACCGAACGGATTTCGATCGGCGTGCGCACACCATTCACGTCGGTATCGTGCAGGCCCCATTCCGGCTTGCCGTAGCGGCGCGTGGTGCGTTCGAACAATTCGCAGCCCGCCGTCACCGACTTGCCGAACTCGGTCTGCGAGAACGGATTCAGCGGATTCTGAAACAGCATCCTGGTAGCGTCTGTCATCGCGCGCGCCGGATTGAGCGACGCGTAGGCCATCTCATACATCCAGTACATCGGGGTGGTCAGAGCCGGGCTCGTCTCGGACGGCAGGGCTGGCGGCCTGCCAAATTCACCTATCGGCATCTGTCCTCACTCGTTGAGCGTCTGCTTTTGCGCTGCAGTATATACTGGTGTCTGCGTAAGAAAGCGTCAATGCGCCGCACACATGGCTTTCAGGCCATTGGCGGTAAAAACGGCGGTTATCCCTTGATAAATGGTCTTATTCGCCGCCGGAGATCAACGTTCCGGCGCGCCTGGCGCTGTTCAAAAGCCCAAGAAATATCGCGAATGAAACAATAAACAGCACGACGTTGATGGCCAGCGCAGTCAACATCAGGTCGGCGCGGAAGGTGTGATCGAACAGCAGCGCCCGCATGCCCTCGAACACATAGGTCGGTGGCAAGGCCCAGGCGACATATTGCAGCCACGTCGGCAGCACCGAGACTGGATAGTAGACGCAGGCCAGCGGCATCAGCCCGAACATCAGCGTCCAGACAATGCTCTCGGCGCCGAGGCCGTTGCGCAGTACCAGACCCGACACGAAGATACCGAGCGACCAGCTCGTGAAGATCAGGTTGCAGAAGAACGCGATCAGCGGCAGGCCGAGCGCGAACAGGTTGAATTTGAAGAACATTGCGAGAATCACCATCGGGATGATGCCGATGGCGAGGCGGATCAGGCTCATGATCATCAGCGAGATCAGAAACTCGATCGGCTTCAGCGGGCTCATCATCAGGTTACCGAGATTGCGCGCCCACATTTCCTCAAGGAAGGAGATGGAGAAGCCAAGCTGGCCGCGAAACAGGATGTCCCACAGGATCACTGCGCCGATCAGCGTGCCGCCGGCCTGGGCAAAGAACCCGGCATTCTGCG
The DNA here is from genome assembly GCF_051811085.1 of Tardiphaga sp. 862_B3_N4_1. Classification (NCBI taxonomy): domain Bacteria; kingdom Pseudomonadati; phylum Pseudomonadota; class Alphaproteobacteria; order Hyphomicrobiales; family Nitrobacteraceae; genus Tardiphaga; species Tardiphaga sp. 862_B3_N4_1. Next base: position 2,387,509 of record NZ_JBPWQB010000002.1, on the reverse strand, counting down.
AGATGTAATTCTGCAGGAAGCCCCAGGTGATAATCTGCAGCGCCGGCCAATAGACCAGTTCCAGCATCCGCGGCCACGACGACACCAACAGATACCAGTAACGCAGCACCATTGCATTGACGCGATGCATGGCGATGCCGTGTGACCGCTCCACGAGGCTCATGGCGCCTGCTCCCGGTCACGACCGCGCGCAACGTCGAGGAACACGTCTTCCAGCGTCGTGCGGTTATAGCGCAGCAGAATCTGCTCCGGGCTGTCGTCGTCCTCGATGCGGCCCTTCTTCATGATGATGACGCGGTCGCATAGCCGCTCGACTTCCAGCATGTTGTGCGAGGCTAGGAGGATCGTGGCGTTGTTGCTCCTGCGATAGGTCTCGATATGTCGCCTGATCCAGTCGGCCGTATCCGGGTCGAGCGAGGCCGTCGGCTCATCGAGCAGCAACAATTCCGGCGCGTTGATCAGCGCCTTGGCCAGCGCGACACGGGTTTTCTGGCCTGCCGAGAGCTTGCCGCTGGCGCGGTCGAGAAAATCGGTGAGATCGAGGTCTTCGGCCAGTTGCGCGATACGGCCCTTGAGGTCCGGCACGGCATAGAGCTTTCCGAACACGGTGAGGTTTTGCCGGACCGTGAGCCGCATTGGCATGTCGACGTAAGGGCTTTCAAAATTCATCCGGCCGAGCACCTCGGCTGATTGCGCCGGCATCGCACAGCCGAGCACTGAGACCTTGCCCGAGGTCGGCAGCGTCAGCCCCATGATCATGGCAATGGTGGTGGTCTTGCCGGCGCCGTTGCCGCCCAGGAGACCGGTGATACTGCCGCGCGCGATCTTGAACGAGATGTCGTCCACGGCGCGGTTGGTCTTGTAGAATTTGACGAGATGCGCGACGTCGATCGCCGCCGAAGCATTGCGATCAACCGTCGCCGCATGACCTGACTTGGTGTCTTCAATCGTCATTGCTGCCGTTCCATGCGGCATTGTGGCGGCGAAGGCAAGCTTGGGCGCTTCAAGTGGCCGCAGCCCGCATGGGTTTGTGGTCATCGCCCGGGGCGTCTAATGTCCTGATATGACCGATATTTCCGCCTCCGACTTTCGCCAGCCGCGCCGTTATGTTCGTCTCGACACGATTCTGCGTTTGCGCTGGCTCGCTGCGCTCGGCCAGTTGGCGGCGATCTTCGTCGTGGTGCAGGGGCTCGAATACGACGTCGCCATCATTCCCTGCGTGACGATCATCGGCCTGTCGGCGACCCTCAATCTCGTGCTGCAGACGCTGTTCAATCCGGTCCACCGGCTGGAACCGCTTTTCGCAGCCGCCCTGCTCGCGCTCAATATCATCGAGCTGGCGGGCCTGCTCTACTGCACCGGCGGATTGCAGAATCCGTTCTCATTCCTGTTTCTGGCACCGGTGCTGATCTCGGCGACGGCATTGCCGACCCGGTTCACCATCGCGCTCGGCGTTCTCGCGGCAGCCTCTGCCACCGTGCTGGCGTTCTTTCATCTGCCACTACCGTGGGACTCCGCAGAACCGCTGGTGTTGCCGCAAATCTATCTGCTCGGCGTTTGGTTCTCGATCCTGACCGCCATCGGCGTAACCAGCCTCTATGCGTTTCAGGTCACCGAGGAAGCCCGCAAGCTTTCGGACGCACTCGCCGCCACCGAACTGGTGCTGACGCGCGAGCAGCATTTGACCCAGATCGACGGTCTCGCCGCCGCTGCCGCGCACGAATTGGGAACGCCGCTCTCGACCATCTTCCTGATCTCCCGCGAGCTCGAGAAGAACATCCACAACAATCCGGAACTCGCCGACGATCTGAAGACCGTCCGCGAACAGGCGCAGCGCTGCCGCGAGATTCTGTCCAAGATCACGCAGTTGAATTCGAGCGGGGCGCCATTCGACCGCATGCCGCTCTCGCAGCTGATCGAGGAAGCGGTGGCGCCGCATCGCGACTTTGGCATTGCCATCAAGATACGCATCGCCGTCGCCAACGCCCCGGAACCGGCCGGCATGCGCAATCCGGCGATCCTCTACGGCGTCGGCAATATTCTGGAGAATGCGGTCGATTTCGCGCGGGAGCAGGTCGAGGTGAACGCCTGGTGGAATGCGGAAAGTATCGTGATCTCGATCTCGGACGATGGCCCGGGCATTCCACCGGACCTGCTGAAGCGGATCGGCGAGCCCTATCTGTCGCGTCGGCGCCCCGCCGAAGAGGGCGAACATCGCGGCCTCGGCCTCGGCGTGTTCATCGCGCGCACGCTGCTGGAGCGCACCGGCGCCAGAGTCACTTTCAGCAATCGTGTATTTCCCGATCACGGCGCGGTGGTGCAAATCTCATGGCCGCGCGACGCGTTCGAGACTGCTGAGCAGTTGGCCGATGTCGACTGATACAGGTCTCACTGTCGCGTGAACGCAGCCGACAGTTCCACCTCATTGACAGCTAGACGCGTTTGAGCCAATTTTACCTTGGTTGATACGACCTGCCGGTTGCGCCCTGAACGGGACGGTGAACGTATCGCTTCCTTTGCCGACACCCTTTGTCCGAGCGACCGGGTCAGCAACGCAACCACCTGATGCCCCCTGGTTCGCTCACGCAAAGGACGAAACAGATGCGCGATTTTCGCGATGCAAAGGCTATGGCGCAGACCCTGCGCGAAAACCTCACCACCAAAGCCGTCACGATCAGTCACAGCGAAAGCCTGGAGCTGATATCGAGAATATTGGGTGTCGCTGACTGGAATACCTTGTCTGCGATGCTGCAGGTCGGTCGAACTTCGCCAGAAGTGCCGACTATCAAACTTCAAACCGGAATATCAAGCTACCCGGCCATTCCTCTGAGAGATCTCGTTCCATTCCCGACAACGACCTACCCGCTTTTTGTCGGACGGGAGAAAACAATACTCGCTCTGAAAGATGCCTTTGCGCGGCAGCGAGAGGTCGTGCTTGCTGTTCAAAAGAACGAAACTGTTGACGAACCTGGCTTCGAGGACATCTACGACATTGGCGTTCTCGCCCAGTTGCTTGAAATTCAAAGGCTTGATGACGGCACGCTCAGAGTTCTGGCACAGGGGCGTCAACGCGTCGTGATTCAGCGTTTCGTAGGCGAGACTGGCTCGTATAGAGCCGATGTTACAGGCGTGAGTGAGGGTCCTATTCCTGATGAGCCCGAACTGATCCAGCAGGCAGTCAAGCGGTTCGAGAGCTACGTTTCGGCTCACGACATGCGCGTGCCACCGATTTGGCCGCCACTGGAGAGAACCCTCGACCCCGGACGGGTTGCCGACGTCATCGCCTCGCATATCGTCCTGCCGATCAGCGAAAAGCAGAGGCTGCTGGCGACCCTCGACCCAGTGAAGAGGCTGAAAAGCGCCGATGCACTTATCGACCTGTCGACGCTGCCGCTTTCGCCCGCGCTTCACGCGACGCGGCGACGCGCAATCGAATATGCCGACCAGAGAGGTCATCAATATGCAACCTTGGAGCACCTGTTACTCGCACTGGTCGATGACGCCGATGCCGCGGCGGTGCTGCGGGATTGCAATGCCGATTTCGGCACGTTGAAAGCCGACCTGATGCGCTACCTCGACAAGGAACTGAAAAATCTGATGATCGAGACCGGCAAGAATGGCCAGCCGACGGCAGCATTTGTGCGTGTGTCTCAGCGTGCTGCGGTTCACGCGCAGGAGCTTGGCTGGTCTGAAGTGAAAGGGTCGAACACCCTGCTGGCCATCTTTCCCGAAACAAGAAGTCCGGCTGTCCGCCTGCTGAGCGGACAAGGCATCACCCAGAAATTGGTTACTGCCTCGATCACTGGAAACACAGGAACGGCCTGACGACGTCCGGACGTCCCAGAGTGTCGTTCACAAATGCCGGCTTGGGCGATGGTGATCGCCCGGCCGGCAAGTGTGTGATGCGCCTTGGTTAGACCGCCGGATCGGGAAACGCCGCAGCCTGCTGCACCGCGCGGCGCTTGATGAAACCGGCCATGACCAGCGCCACGAGCCCGAGAACGACCGGCGGGAAAACCACAGCATTGACTGTCGACCAGCCGTAATTCGCGAGCAACTGGCCGGACGAGAACGAGCCTACCGCCATCAGGCCGAACACCAGGAAGTCGTTGAAGGCCTGCACCTTGTTGCGCTCCTGGGGCCGATGGGTCTCCAGCACCAGCGCGGAAGCGCCGATGAAGCCGAAATTCCAGCCGAGGCCGAGCACGACGAGACAGACCCAGAAATGCATCGCGCTGATGCCGGCGATGCCGATCACCGCGGCGATCGCCTCCAGCGCCAGACCTGCGGCCACGACCTTCGACGCGCCAAAGCGTGCGATCAGCGATCCCGTGAAGAAGCTCGGACCGTACATCGCCACGATGTGCCACTGCAGGCCGAAATTGGAATCGCTCAGCGTCAGCCCGCAAAGCTTCATCGCCAGCGGCGCCGAGGTCATCACGAGATTCATCATCGAATACGACACCACGCCGCAAATCGCGGCTGCGATGAAGCGTGGCTGCCGCACGATCTCGAGCAACGGCCGGCCACCATGCATGTCCGCAGGCGCAGGCTTCGGCGCATCCACGGTCGAGAGCAGCGCCATCGCGATCAGGGCAACCACCGCCTGCGCCGCGAAGCTCGCAGCAAACAGATAGGGCGACCAGATATCCATGGTCCACTGCACGAGTTGCGGACCCAGCACGCCGGCGAATACGCCGCCGGCCATCACCCAGGAGACGGCTTTCGGGCGATAGGACGGGCTGGCGCCATCGGCGGCGGCGAAGCGATAGGATTGCGCGACCGCGCCGTAGAAGCCGCCGAAGAATGTCGCGCAGCAGAACAGTGCGAATGATGCTTTCAGGATCGCGATGGCGCCGAGCAGGCCGCAGATCGCACCGGCGCCACTGCCGATGATGAAGGCGACGCGGCGGCCATAGGCGCGGGAGATCATGCCGACCGGCAGCGTCCCGCAGGCAAGTCCGACGACATAGACCGAGATCGGCACCGTCGCGAGCGACACGCTCGGCGCCAGCGTCGCCCCGACAATGGCGCCGGTGGCGAAGATGACCGCCGAATTGGCGCCGCCAAGCGCCTGCGCCGCAGCCAGCCGCATCACGTTGGAACGTGCGCGCGCGTCATCGTGAATCTCTGGGGTAGCCGCGTCGATCATGGGAAAGTCCGCCCGGATGTGGCCCGGTTCGTCCCGGGGCCTTTGTTCAGCGCGACTATGACGACCGCCCTGCGGCAGATCAACACACGCCAGCGCGCACGCACCATGCGCCGATCATCCCGGCGACCTGGCAAATACAAGGATCAGATTGTTGGCGGGCATCTCGATGACCTCAGCCAGCCGAAGGCCGCCGCCCTGCGCGACGTGCTCCAGATCCTCGACATCGCGCACGCCCCAGTCAGGATTACCGTCGCGCAGGCTGGTGTCGAACACGGCATTGCTCACGGCCGTATGTTTGCCGCCGCGCTTGAACGGGCCATAGATAAAGAGATGTCCATCCGGCCGCAGATATTTTGCTGCGCCCGCGATCAAGCCTTCGGCGACGGGCCAGGGTGCGATGTGAACGACATTGGCGCAGAACACCGCGAGCAGAGCATCCGGGCCGTTGCCGTTCTCCATCTCCGGGCACCATGCCGGATCGGTCAGATCGATCCGCAGCGGCGGTCTGACATTGGTCAATTTCGCATGGGTGCGCCAGGCGGCGATGCTTTTGAGATGAGCGTCGTTGAGGTCGCTCGGCCACCAGGTAATGTCGGGCGTTTGTCCAGCGAAGTGAATGACATGCTGGCCGGTGCCGCTGCCGACTTCCACAACGTCGCCGCAAGCCTGCTGCAGGAAAGTCGCAAGAACCCGCCAGATCGCCTCGTGGTTGCGATGGAAAGCTGCGGCATCGAGCCGGCCATCATCTTCCACGCGTCGGCCATCCCGACCGAATTCGACCACATATTCCGCCATCAGGCCCTCACTGCTGCGGGCAGTATCCCGAAGTTGCCTTCACGAACAAGAGAAGAAAAAGATCGTCCAAACGCCGGTAATTGGGTTAATATTCTAGCGAATACAAGATCTGAAGAAAGATCGACCACGCAGAATTGGTGCGCCCATGATCTTCCGTCAGCTGTTCGACAGTGTGTCCGGCACATATAGCTACCTGCTTGCCAGCCGCCACGGCGGCGAGGCGCTGATCCTCGATCCTGTCCTGGAAAAGGTCGATCGCTATTGCCAGTTGCTGCGCGAGCTCGACCTGAAGCTCGTGAAGGCGGTCGATACGCATCTTCATGCGGACCACGTCACCGGCCTCGCCGAACTGCGCGACCGCACCCATTGCGTCACCATCATGGGCGATCAGAGCAAGGCCGACGTCGTCGCCATGCGCGTCAGCGACGGCGACAAGGTGACGATCGAAGGCGTCGAGCTCGATGTGATGTATACGCCCGGCCACACCGATGACTCCTACAGCTATCTGATGGGCGACCGCGTCTTCACCGGCGACACGCTGCTGATCCGCGGCACCGGCCGCACCGATTTCCAGAACGGCAGCGCACGGGCGCAATATGATTCACTGTTCAACCGCTTGCTCAAGCTGCCCGACGAGACGATGGTGTTCCCGGCGCACGACTACAAGGGCGACACTGTCAGCACCATCGGCGAAGAGAAGCGCTATAATCCACGGCTGCAGGTGAAGTCCGTCGAGGACTACATCGAGCTGATGGGCAAACTTAATCTGCCAAATCCGAAACTGATGGATGTGGTGATCCCGGCTAATATGAAGGTCGGGCTGAAGCCGGACGCGCTGAAGAAGCAAGGCCTGGCGCTGTCTCCGCGGGAGGCCATTGCTCATCTCGGCGATCCCGCCATCCTGCTGGTTGATCTGCGCGAGAGCAGCGAGCGCGCCAAGCACGGCGTGCTCGCTGGCGCGCTGCATGCGCCCTACCCGTCGATATCGGACAGCCTCAAGCCCGGCGGCATGTTGCGGGAGGTCGCCACTGCCACCAAGCGCCGCATCGTGTTCTTCTGTGCCTTTGGGGAACGCTCGGCCATGGCGGTCAGTGCCGCAAAGGATGCTGGCATCGACAATGCCGCACATCTAGACGGCGGCATCGATGCGTGGAAGAAAGCTGGCGGCCCGGTGCTGGCCGCATAATATAGCGAGCAAGGCGGACCAACCCGCCGCTCGACAGGGGGAGGACTACAATGGCGTCGACACGATCGGCTGCGCCAATGCTGCTGGCAATGGTGTTCGCACTCTCCCTGCAACCGGCCTTCGCACAAACCGCAGCACAGACCCCCGCGCCAACATCTGCCGGCCCCATCGACCCAGCGTTGATGCAGGACCTCGTGGTGGCGAACCGCGTCCTTACCGATCTCAATGTGATCGACGGATTCGGCCATGTCAGCATGCGCCACCCGACCGACCCCAATCGCTACCTGATGGGGCGCTCCGTGGCTCCGGCGCTGGTCACGGCCGACGACATCATGGAATACGACCTCGACTCCAATCCGGTCGATGCGAAGGGACGCGCCAGTTTCCTCGAACGCTTCATCCACGGCGAAATCTACAAGGCCCGGCCCGACGTCAAAGCCATCGTCCATACACATTCGCCGGGGATCATCCCCTTCAGCGTCAGCAGCACGCCGTTACGGCCGGTGTTTCACCTCGGCGCCTTCCTGTTTCCCGACGTGCCGGTGTTCGAGATCCGCGATAGCGCCGGCATGAGCAACATGCTGGTCAGCAACACGCAACTGGGCAAGGCGCTGGCCAGTACGCTCGGCGACCGCAGCGTCGCGCTGATGCGAGGCCATGGCAGTGTCGTCGTGGCAGCCACCATTCCAATGGCGGTATTTCGCGCTCATTACAGCAACGTGAATGCACAGTTGCAGTCACAGGCGCTCGCGCTCGGCGGATCGGTGAGCTATTTGCTGGGCGAGGAAAGCCAGAAAACGCTGGCTGTGATCGACCAGATCCATGGCCGGGCCTGGGATCTGTGGAAGCGCGCCGCGCTGGAAAAGATGGCACCCAAATAGCGACGCCGCATCAGGCCTCGTGAACCCGTACCTCGATGTCGTCATAGCCTTTGACGCGATAGACGATCACCGAGATCATCCAGCTCAGGATGAAAATCGCGATGATGAGATAGCCGAGCGCGCCGAAATTCTCGTTCAGCGCTTCGATGCCGTCCCAGAAGCTACCTGACAGATCGAGCTTGCGGCCAATCAGGCCGAGCGCCTCGACGCCGCCGATCACCAGCGCCACGATCACCGACACCAGCGTGATGATCATGTTGTAATACAGCTTGCGGATCGGCTTCACGAAAGCCCAGCCATAGGCGCGCACCATCAAGACCGAGTCCGTTGCATCGACCAGCGACATTCCCGCCGTGAACAGTGCGGGAAACACGAGAATCGACCACATCGACATGCCATCGGCGCTTTGCGAGGCGGAGATACCCAGCAGCGCGATTTCGGTCGCGGTGTCGAAGCCGAGGCCGAACAGGATGCCGAGCGGATACATGTGCCAGCTCTTCGAGATCACGGCGAAGACCGAACGCAGCATGCGGCCGATGACGCCGCGCTGCGAAAGCAAAACATTGAGATCTTCATCGATGAATCGCTCACCGCGCTTCACTGCCTTGAACAGCCGATACACCGATACGAGAATGAAGATATTGGCCACTGCCACGATCAGCAGGAAGAAAGCCGAGACGCTCGTGCCGATCAGGCCGCCGATTTCCTTGAAGTCCGCGAATTTCTCCTGCAGCGCTGACACTGCCAGCGCCACGAAGATGGATGCCACGACGACCACCGTGGAGTGACCGAGCGAGAAAAACAGGCCCACGGACAGCGGCCGCTTGCCGGACTGCATGAGCTTGCGCGTCACATTATCGATGGCTGCAATGTGGTCGGCGTCAACGGCGTGGCGCAGGCCGAAGGTGTAGGCGAGCAGCGCGGTGCCCAGCAGAACCGGCTGGTCGCGGAAGGCGATCAGGGCCCATATCCAGGCCAGCACATTGGCCGGGATCAGAATGGCGTAGATGGCGATGATGCGGCCGCGCAGGTTGTCGGCGCCATCGTTGAACAGTGTGCGGATCATGGAGATTCTTGCAGTCCGGATTACCACCGGATTGTCTCAGGAAGGCCTGACGGACGCAACCTGGCCTCATTCGCGTCGAATTCGCCGCATTTCCGGCACAAAGCGATTAACTGCAGCGGCCAGTTAGGTGGCAGCAGGGGTGCCGCTTCCTATATCTACGTGATAAGAATGACACAGAGTTCGCTGCGCGCCGATCGCGCGGCCTAACCCGAGGCGTTGATGGACACCGAACAGGAACAGAAGACACCCGCAGAACTGAAGGAAATCCGGCTCGCCCGCAAGGCGGCGCAGGAAGCCGAAGGCGTGAAGGCGATGGCCGACATTGCGGCCGCCGATGTCGCCATCCGCAAGCGGACCGAGGAACTACGCGCGCTTCGCCTTGCCAGGGAAGCCGAAGAACTGGCCAACCCGCCCGAACCCAAACCGAAAGCTACCAGAAAAAAGAAAACGAGCTGATGCCAACTGACGACAAAGCGACGAAATCCGAACGCGACGCCGCGGCCAAAGCGGTACTCGACAACATGGCCCGACTGAAGGCCATGCGCCTTGCCCGTGAAGCGGTATCGCCCCCCGCGCCGGCCAAGAAGAAGACCGCAACGAAATCGGGCAAGACGTCTTCGAGCAAGACATCGTCAAGCAAATCGGCGGAAAAAGCACAGGCCTTGGCAGCGTGGCTCGCCGATCAGCGCAGCGGCGGCCGCAGGACCTGACTATCGCAGGACCTGCTTTCGCAGGGTCTGATCTATCTCAGGCCGCGCTCGGCGCAGGCCATTCGATCATGGTACGGGTCTTGGTCGCAGAATCGTAGACCTGGATCTGAAGCATCTGAAACTGGTTCTTCAGCTTCATGCCGGCTTCTTCCGCTGCTTCGACCGTATCGTGATGGGATTTGAAATGGCCATCCACCACCAGTGAATAACCTTCGGTCGGCGCCCTGTCGGCGCGAATGAATTTGCGCGCCTGCGGTTCGTCGAGCTCTAACTTCGGTTTTTTCATCGTCACTCCAGAACAAGATTCGCCCGATTTCAAAGCGGGCAGGATTCGCCCCCGTTTACACGGTCATGCGGAAAAACACAGGGCAATTGCGGGATTACGGCAATATCTGCTTCAATCACGGTCAGAATGAGGTCAACACAAGCAATCCGGCGGGGAAAATGATGAGCGGACGAGTGGGCGGAGCCCGCGACGACAAACCGGCCAAGGACGACAAGCAAAAACCCGTCCCCACGCCGCCGCGGCCTGACGACGACGAGGAAGACGGCGATATCGCCACACCGAAACGCGATCGCGACGACGAAGATATCTAGCTGTACGAAGGCATCGCTACATAAGACATCGGCGCGCGACGACTGACGCGCCGATAAATTTCAGATAGCGACGAGTCGTTAAGCTGCCTTGAGGCCGACATCCGGCAGTGTCGGACGGTGACGCAGCGCCTTGGTCATGATCCCCTCCACTTCCGCCTTTTCATGCGGCAACAGCGCCAGACGTGGCGGCCGGGTTAGTGCGGTACCGCGGCCCATGATGTTTTCGCACAGCTTAATGCACTGGACGAGATCCGGGCGCGCATCGAGATGCAGCAGCGGCATGAACCACTCATAGATCGCCATCGCCTCTTGGAGCCGTCCGGCCTTGGCCAGACGGAACAGCGTCTCGCCCTCGCGCGGGAAGGCATTGGACATGCCGGACACCCAGCCGACCGCGCCCATCGCTACGCTCTCGACGATCACGTCGTCGAGGCCGGCGAACAACACGAAGCGGTCGCCGACCATGTTGCGCGTGTCGATGAAGCGGCGTGTATCGCCCGACGAATCCTTGAAGCAGACGACCGTATCGACATCGGCCAGTGTGGCGAGAATGTCGGGGGTGACATCGTTCTTGTAGATCGGCGGGTTGTTGTAGAGCATGACCGGCAGATCGGTGGCCGTGGCGACCGAACGAAAGTGCGCGGCAGTCTCGTGCGGCTTTGACGAATAAACCAAAGCGGGCATCACCATGATGCCATCGATGCCGACACGCGCAGCCTCCTTTGCGGTATCCACCGCGAAGGCCGTGGTGAACTCCGCGATACCGCACAGCACAGGCACGCGGCCCTTCGCGACCGACTTGGCCGCTTCCATGATCGCGATCTTTTCCTTGCGCTCGAGCGAGGTGTTCTCGCCGACCGATCCGCAGATGATCAGGCCGGACACGCCGTCGCGGATCAGGCCGTCCATGACCTTCGCGGTGGCGTCGATATCGAGCGACAGGTCGTCATGGAATTGAGTGGTGACTGCCGGGAAGACGCCTTCCCAGGAAATACGGGGACTCATGGCAAAACTCCGTGTGATGCCGGCGCGCATAGCGCGCCGGCTGATGAGGATGATGGGCAAGAATTAGAGGATCAGATCGTCGCGCCGACCTTGCGCAGCTCGGCGAGCACTGGCGCTTTCGGCAGCCAGATCTTGTCGAATTCGGCGATGACGGCTTCGGTATCCTTGACGGCCACCTGACGCACCGGCACCGACGTGCCCTTGAAATTCTCGATCAGTGCCGGCTCGCCAGCAGCCAATTCGTCGATCTGCGCATCGAGCGTCGATTTGACAGCCTTGGTGATCAGTTCCCTGTCGGCGGCGGGCAGCGACTGCCAGACGCGGCCGGACACGACCGCGGCCATCGGCATGAAGACGGCATTCATCTGCAGGATCGACTTCGACACCTTGTCGAAGCGCTGGTTCCAGGAGAATTCCAGATCGGCTTCAAGACCATCGACCTGGCCGTTCGACATGGCGTCGAACACCTGCGGCGTCGGAATCGGCGTCGGTGCGGCGCCGAGCGATGAGTAGAAGTCGCGATAGACCGGCGTCGGATTGATACGCAGCTTCATGCCCTTGATGTCAGCGAGCGTGTTGAGATCCCTGACCGCGAAGACCGCGCGCATGCCGGTGATGCCCCAGCCGAGGCCAATGGTGCCGGTTTCCGCAGGAAGCACGTCGAACAGTTTGACGGCCGCCGGATGACGCACGAATTTCGCCACGGCTGGCGTGGAGCGCACGATATAGGGCGCGTTGATCGCCGCGATATGCGGCACGCGCGAACCGAGTTCGGCAGCCTGGATGAAGCCCATATCGAGCGCGCCGGTCTGCAACTGCTGCATCATCGCTGCTTCGTTGCCGAGCTGGCCGGAGTGAAACACCGTCATGGTGAGACGGCCCTTGGTCTCTTCCTTGAGCTGATCGGCGAGCTTCAGCGCAGCCTTGTTCCAGGAATGGCCGTTCGGCGTGATCAGGCCGAGACGCAGCTCCTTGGCCTGCGCCAATGCGAGCGACGGCGCAAATACCGAAGCAGCTGCCGATGCGGCGAGGAAGCGACGACGTGAGATGGTCATGACGGAGGCTCCTTGATGAGTATGGGACTTACTTGATGAGGGCGAGAGACAGATACGGATAGAGCGAGAGCATCACCAACAGGATGCAGGAGATGAAGAAGAACGGCAGCGTCACCATGAACATCTTGCCGGGCTTGGCGCCTGTGACGGCGGCGGCGACGAAGAAACAGAGTCCGACCGGCGGCGACAGCAATCCGAGCACGAGATTGATCACGACGACCACGCCGAAGTGACGCGGGTCGATGTGGTAGATCTCGGTCGCCACCGGCAGCAGGATCGGCACGGTCATGATCAGGCCGGGCACGCCGTCGATCACCGTACCGATGACCAGCAGGATGACATTGCAGATCAGCATGAAGCTGATCGGATCCTTGGCAACGGTCTGGATCCAGGCCGCGGTCTCCTGCGGCACCTTGCCGAAGATCAGAACCCAGGAAAACACGGCGGCAGCGGCAACGAGAAACAGCACGATCGCCGAATAGATGCCCGAGCGCAGCATCATTTGCGGCAGTTGCGACCACTCGAATTCCTTGGTCCAGTATTTGCCGACAACAGCAGCGGCGACAGCGCCGACGGCAGCCGATTCCGTTGCGTTCGCCAGACCGCCGAGGATGGAGCCGACGATGACGATGGGAATCAAAAGGGTCGGCGAGGTGCGCAGGATGGTCATCACGCGTTGTTTTGGCGTCTGATATTCAGCGCGCGGATAGTTGTAGATGTAGCCCATCAGCGCGATGACGACGCAGAACATGCCGGTCAGGATAACGCCGGGAATGATGCCCGCGATCAACATGTCGCTGACCGACACCTGCGCCAGCACGCTGTAGACCACGAACATTACCGACGGCGGAATGATCGGGCCGAGCATGCCGCCGTAGGCGGTGAGACCGGCAGCGAAGGTCTTGTCGTAGCCTTTCTTTTCCATTTCCGGGACCATGATCTGCGCCATGATCGCAACCTGCGCGGTCGCCGAACCGAGAATGGAAGAGATGAACATGTTGGCGAGAATGTTGACGTAAGCCAGCCCGCCCTTCAGTGAGCCGACAAAGGCCATCGCCATGTCGACGATGCGCTTGGTGATGCCGCCGCCATTCATAATCTCGCCGATCAGGATAAACAGCGGGATCGCGATCAGACCGTAGCTGTCGACGCCGCCGAACAGTTGCAGCGGATAGGACTGGAACAGCACCGGATTGCCGGACGCCATGATGTAAACGAAGCCGGCGAGGCAAAGGCAAAGACCGATCGGCACGCCGACCAGCATGATCACCGTGAATGCGGCGAAGGTGATCATATTAGTTCACCCCGTCGAGTTCGGAGAGCTGGAAGCCTTTCGGCGGCACCTTGGCGACGAGGCCGAGATCCTCAAGCAGGTTGGCGATGCCATGGATGGTGATCGACACCGCAAAGATCGGCAGTGTCAGATAGAGGACCCAGGTCGGCCAGTTCAGCGTCTGGGTACGTTCGGTGTAGAGGAAATTGAAGGTCTGGCCGGCGAACTTCTTCGCGTCGAAGCCCGCCTGCGCCAGGCCTATCGGATCCATCCACAGCAGGCAGGTGACGATCAGGCCGATACCGAACACGATCACCGTGCTCGTGGCGATAATCTTGAAGATCTGCTGGCTCCTGGCCGACAGGCGCTCGGTCATCATGGTGACCGCAAAGTCGAGCCGCAGGCGAGTCATAGCGGAGGCGCCGATGAAGGTCAGCCAGACCACCGAATACACAGCCGACTCATCGATCCAGTAGATCGGGAAGTGCGAATAGCGGGTGACGACATTCACCAGGATCAGCGCCGTCAGCAGATACATCAGGCCCATCAGAGCCAGCCGCTCGAAGGCCAGCAGCCCGGCGGACGCCACCAGGATGACCCGGCGGGCCCCGATGGCCGGGGCCGTCGACATCGTCTGGTCACTCATAAACTGCCCCCGCTGTCACGATTGTGATATGATTTTTGGATCGTATAATTTATACAATTTCTCTGTCAAACGCTGATTTGCACAAATTCGCGCCTTGAGGAGTTTTTGTGCGGCAGCGAAGACGGGATGAGATCTGAGATCAATCCGGCCGAAATCCAGAGAAAAGGCTCGATAAATCAATGACCGCGCCGCTGAAGCACCGCACCCTCTCGGCCATGATCACCGATCAGCTCCGCCAGGCGATCCTCGACGGCACCCATCCGGCCGGCGCGCAGTTACGCCAGGACGCTTTGGGCGAGGCCTATGGCGTAAGCCGGATTCCGGTGCGGGAAGCCCTGTTTCAGCTTGAGGCCGAAGGGCTGGTGAAGATCGTCCCGCAAAAGGGCGCCATCGTTTCGGAACTGTCGCTCGACGAAATCAACGACGTGTTCGATCTCCGGGCCATCCTCGAGCCACGGATGCTGGCGGAGTCCGCGCCGCATTTCGTCGACGACGACTTCGCTGCACTCAACGACATCCAGCACCGCTTCGAGAAGGCGATTGCCGCCGGCAATATCAGCGAATGGGGACAGCTCAACGCCGATTTCCACATGGCGATGTATGTCCGGGCGCGGCAGCCGCGCACGCAGTCGATCGTGATGGCGCTGCTGCAAACCAGCGACCGCTACACGCGCATGCAACTCTCGACGACCACCGCGATGGGCATCGCTGAGAAAGAACACGCCGAACTCATCGCTCTGTGCCGCAGCCAGAAGATCGATGACGCCTGCCGTTTCCTTGAACGTCACATCGAGTCGGTGCGCGCAGACCTTCTGCGCGTCATCGGCCGCACCATTCCGAAGAGCGGCGCGACCTAGACAGACCGCGTCAACAGCAACGACTCGTTTTATGCGAGTTCCTGCTCCACAAGACCGGCGAGATAGCTCGCGCCGATCGGCAGGAGATCGTCGTTGAAATCGTAGCCGGGATTGTGAACGGGCACGCCGCCCTTGTCGGCGGTGCGCTGCCCGAACATCAGATAGGCACCACGGTTGCGTTCGAGCATGAACGCGAAATCTTCGCCGGCAAGAATTGGATTGCCTTCGCGCAGCACCTCGGTAACGCCCGGCACCGCCGCCGCCGCTTCTGCCGCGCGCACCGTCTCGTCGGCCGTGTTGATCGTGGCCGGATAGGCGTGGCGATACTCGATCTCCGCCATGCCGCCGCAGGCTTGCGCGGTCAGCGTCACCGCGCGCATGAAGAACTCCTCGACGCGTTCGCGCACCTCGGGCTTCAGCGTACGTACCGAGCCGCGCAACTCCACCGTCTCGGGCAGAACGATGTCCGAGGTACCGCCATGGATCTGGCCGATGCTGATGATGGCGGATTCCAGCGCATCGATCTGGCGCGACGGAATCGCGTTCAGCGCATTCACCACCTGCGCTGCCATCGCCACCGTATCGATACCCTGATGCGGATGCGCACCGTGCGAGGAACGGCCACGCAGCGTCACCTTGAAATAATCGATCGCCGCCAGCGCCGTGCCGGTCAGCGCCTTGACGGTGCCGAGCGGCATGTCCGGGCTGTTATGGATCGCATAGATGGAATCGCAGGGGAAACGCTCGAACAACCCGTCGTCCATCATCGCCTTGGCGCCAGCGAGCCCTTCCTCGGCCGGCTGAAAGATCAGATGCACCGTGCCGGCGAAATTGCGCGTCTCGGCAAGATATTTCGCAGCACCAAGCAACATCGTGGTGTGACCGTCATGGCCGCAGGCATGCATGCGGCCGGCATTCTGCGAGCGGTGGGCAAAACCGTTGCCCTCCTCCATCGGCAGCGCGTCCATATCCGCACGCAATCCAATGGCCCGGTTGCTGCCGGCTGCCTGGTGACGGCCGCGGATCACGCCGACGACGCCGGTACCGCCGAAGCCGCGATGCACCTCGATGCCCCACTCCGACAACCGCTCCGCTACCAGCGCGCTGGTGCGCTCCTCCTCGAAGCCAATCTCCGGATGCGCATGGAAATCCCTGCGCCATGCGGTCATTTCCGGGTGCAATTGGTCGAGACGTTCGCGCGGGGTCATATGCTCTCACCTTTGGGCTTGTCCTGCCCATAGGCTAGCCCGGTGATCATGCCCTCGCAACCAACCGGCCGCACACGCTGCGCGCCCCACTTACTTCGGCGCTGACCCGTGGTGACACCAAGCAGTTGGGATTAGCGGCTGCGAGATGCGCGCCACCACATGATCGACATCGTGATCGATCGGCCTGTCTGTGAATGCTGAGCGTTCTGGAAAATGGCACGCCATTCAGAATAAGACTGCGAACCCTTATGCCATTGAAACAGATGTATAATTTCGATTGAATACCTCATGCCCCCGCATGCGCTCAAATGGACAGCAGCCACTCTCGTTTGGGGAAGAAGTGTCGCGGCGCTCGCGCAGTCACCACCGACAGCGCGGGCATTCTGATTATCTCGCAAGAGAGTTGGTCATCGATAACGAATTGCAGCTGTCGGATGGGAGGCCTATGCTGAGCCTATAACCACGCAGCCGCCCATCGCACGGCGAGAGTCTGCAGACAAAGACCTTACGATGGATGGCTTGCATTTTGCCCCGGAGGTCACCCCATGACCATTGCTCCCACCCTGCAAAAATACCTGGCCGCTGAAAACATCCAATACGAGGTGATCCCGCACGAACTCCGCATGACGTCGTCTGGCACGGCTGAGGCATGCCACATCTCGGGCGATCGCCTCGCCAAGGGCATCGTGTTGCGGCGTGACGGCGAATATATACTGGCCGTCTTGCCCGCATCGCATCACCTGCGCCTGTCGGACCTGAGGACATCACTCGGCGACAATGTCCACATGGCCGATGAAACCGAGATCCATCAGCTGTTCCGCGACTGCGCACACGGTGCAGTTCCTGCCGTCGGTAAATGCTACGGGCTGGATATCATCGTCGACGACAGCATCCAGGCGCAGCCGGAGGTCTATCTGGAAGCTGGCGATCACGAGACGCTGCTTCATATGGGTCACGCGCAGTTTGCGCGCCTGATGGCCAACGCGCAGCATGGGCGCTTTAGCGCGCATGACTGAGGATTAGTCCGGCGATCCGCGGCGACCGTCGCGGACCCAAATGGAAAGATCGTGCCGCTGCTTAATTGTCGATGCAGCGGTGCGACGCCTCTTTACGTCTCATGCCCTGCATCGAAATCGTCTTCGAAACGCAAATGCTTGACGCTGCGGCCGCGGCGCCGCACAAGTTTCAAGGCCTCCACCCCGATCCTGATATGCCTTTCGACATAGTTCGCGGTCACCTCCTGATCCGACGCTTCGGTCTTCACACCCTCGGGAATCATTGGCTGATCGGACACGAGAAGCAGTGCGCCAGTCGAAATGTGATTGGCAAATCCCGCAGCAAAGATTGTTGCGGTCTCCATGTCGATCGCCATGCTCCGTGTACGACGCAATATATCCCTGAAGCGATCATCATGTTCCCAGACACGACGATTGGTCGTGTACACGGTGCCGGTCCAATAGTCGTGACCGAGATCGCGGATCATGGTCGACACCGCGCGTTGCAACTGGAACGCGGGCAGCGCAGGAACCTCCGGGGGCAAGTAATCATTTGAGGTGCCTTCGCCCCGAATAGCCGCAATCGGTAGAACCAAATCGCCAATTTTATTTTTGCGTTTCAACCCACCGCATTTGCCGAGAAACAACACGGCTTTCGGCGCGATGGCACTTAACAGATCCATCACGGTTGCAGCATTCGGGCTTCCCATGCCGAAGTTAATCAGAGTGATACCATCGGCAGTCGCATTGGGCATCGGTCGATCTGCGCCCTTTACCAAACTGCCATACGCCGTGGCGAACCATTCGACGTAGTTGTCGAAGTTGGTCAAGAGAACATACTCTCCGAACTCAGCAAGCGGCGTGCCGGTGTAACGCGGCAACCAGTTTTCTACGATATCCTTCTTCTCTTTCATTCCCGATGATCTCGCCCGGAATTGTGCAACGCCGCCGCCTGTCAAACTAGTGGATAGGACCGTTCCCTGTCCAATGAGGCACTCTTGGATTATTTGGGTTCCATTAATCCACTTGCAACCGTGAATGGTCCGGGCCTTGCGTCGAATGCGCGCTGTTCAGGAGGGTGGATTGCCACAGCGGCCGCGTTTGTCCGGTCTGATCGCGCAGGAATGATGTTTTCTTCTGCGACCTCGCACGCAATTGATTGTATAGTTGGAGGACATGGAGAGAGGCGAGACATACTGCATTGCATCAATTCACCTGAACTCTAGGAACGGAGGTTCGCCATGAAAGTCAAAGAGGTGATGCACAAAGGTGTCGACTGGGTCAGCCCCGACACCCCTGTCACCGAACTCGCGAAATTGATGCGGGGGCATGACATTGGCTGCGTTCCGGTTGGCGAGGACGACCGCCTGATCGGGATGGTGACCGACCGCGACATTGTCTGCAAAGGGCTCGCGAGGAACAGCTTCGATGCCGGCCGCGCGACGGCGCGCGATGTGATGACCGAAGGTATCCATTGTTGCCGAGAGGACGACGATCTCGCAAAGGCAATACATCACATGGAGAAACTGCGGGTCCGCAGGCTGCCGGTGATCAACAAGAGTAAACGGATGGTCGGTATCGTCAGTCTGGGCGACGTCAGCCATTCTGCGTCAGGTGATTTGTTGTCCGAATGCGTCAAGAGCGTTTCGGCCCATCACTGAAACACGGCCAGCGCTCCTCTTGCGATCCGGCGGAGGGGCGCGGCCGTCGGCACGATCGTCGAACAGTTCGATGAAAGAACTTTGCTCATCGAGCCGCGATGAAGAAGGTCGTGCCTACGCGGTCACGCCATTGTCCGCAGGCGCAGCGAGGGCGTGGATCGAAACTGCGAACTTCTTATGTCATTGAGACTGCCTGATAATATCGACGATTCTTCTCGTCTTGCGCAGCCCTCACATTCGTTTCGACAACGAGCGATGGCTCGCCAATCCCGGTCGTATTGAGATTCTGCCAGGACCTCCCACATCATCTTGATAAGGGAGTCCAGGCTGTGCAGACCGTACGGGCTACTCTTGCCGCGACAATTGCGGTTGTCGCTCTGGCTATCTCCCCCACCACGTCTGTCTCGGCGGAGGGGAGCGGAAAACTTGTGCTGACGATCGCAATCGACGGAGCGATCGGACCGGCAACCGCCAGCTACGTGAAAGACGCTCTCGCCAAGGCAAGCGAACGGCGTGCCGAAGCTGCTATTCTGCGTCTGAATACGCCGGGCGGTCTCGTCACCAGCATGCGCGAGACCATCGCCGACGTGCTGGCATCGCCCGTTCCTGTCATAGGTTATGTCGCCCCGTCGGGAGCCCATGCTGCCAGCGCCGGCACCTATATTCTCTATGCAACGCATATCGCCGCAATGGCGCCGGGCACCAACCTCGGCGCGGCAACGCCCGTGCAAATCGGCAGTCCGGTGCCGGGCCTGCCGGGCATCACCCCTGATAAAGACGGCAAGGACAAGAAAGACAGTGCCCAGCAAACGGAGCCGAAGGACGCGACGATGGCGAAGGCGACGAACGACGCCGTCGCCTTTATCCGCAGCCTGGCCGAGTTGCGAGGACGTAACGCCGATTGGGCCGAGAAGGCTGTCCGGGAGGCAGCCAGTCTTTCCGCCAGTGCTGCGTTGCAAGCGAATGTCATCGATCTCATTGCGCGCGACCCGGTCGAACTGCTCAGGCAGGTCGATGGTCGCGTCGTGGAGCTTCCCGGTGGCGACAGACGGCATCTGGCGACAAAGGATGCGACGATCGAGACGATCGACTCCGGATGGATCGCGCAATTTCTGTCTGTGATTACCAACCCCAACGTCGCCTTCATTCTTCTGCTGGTTGGCATCTACGGTCTGATTTTTGAATTCATGTCTCCTGGCGCCGTCGCGCCCGGCGTGGTCGGTACGATCTGTCTGCTGCTGGGCCTCTATGCCTTCAACCTGCTGCCGATCAACTATGCCGGCCTTGGGCTGATGATGTTGGGGATCGTGCTTCTGATTATCGAGGCCTTCAACCCGACCGTGGTTCTTGGCCTCGGCGGAGCCATTGCCCCGGTCCTTGGTGGGTTGATGTTGTTCAGGATCGACGCGCCCGGATACCGGCTGTCATGGACGCTCGTCAGCATCGTGACGGCAATGTTCATCGGACTGCTGCTCATTGTGCTCGGCTCGCTCCGGCGCGCCCGCAAAGCTCCGGCACGAATCGGCGCACAGGCCATGCGCGGCCTGCCCGCCGAAGTTCTCGACTGGAATGACATCGAAGGTCACGTCTTCACGCAGGGTGAGCGCTGGCGAGCCCGCGGCATGGAAACATTCAAGCCCGGAGAGACGGTCGAGATCGCCAGCATCACGGATCTGACGCTGATGGTGCGTCGCCGGCCGGCACTCAGCGCCGGCGAAGGAGGTGTGCGATGATGCTCGATTACATAGCCTACTCGCTGCTCGCGATCATCGTGATCGCCTTTCTCTCCTCCGCCATTCGCATCCTCCGGGAATACGAGCGCGGCATCGTCTTCACGCTCGGACGCTTCACCGGCGTGAAAGGTCCGGGCCTTATTATCCTGATTCCGTTCGTTCAGCAGATGGTGAAAGCCGATCTCAGGGTGATGGTGCAGGATGTGCCGCCGCAGGACGTCATTTCCCGCGATAACGTTTCCGTCAAGGTGAACGCCGTTCTCTATTTCCGCATCGTCGACCCGGAACGTGCGATCATCAAGGTCGGGAATTTCATGGCCGCGACCAGCCAGTTGGCACAGACCACGCTGCGCTCGGTGCTCGGCAAGCATGAGCTGGATGAAATGCTCGCAGAGCGCGACAAACTCAACGCCGACATTCAGGAGATCCTCGATCAGCAAACTGACGCGTGGGGCATCAAGGTCACCAACATTGAGATCAAGGATATCGACCTCAATGAGAACATGGTGCGTGCCATGGCCAAGCAGGCCGAAGCGGAGCGGCTGCGGCGGGCGAAAGTGATCAATGCGATAGGCGAGCAGCAAGCCGCTGAGAAGCTTGTCGAGGCCGGCCGGATCCTTGCTCAGGAGCCGCAAGCGATGCAGCTGCGCTATTTTGCGGCGTTGCACGACATTGCAGGCGAGCGGTCATCGACTGTGGTCTTTCCGTTGCCGATGGATCTGCTCAGCCATATGACGCTGCGGCCGGGCAGAGTACCGTGAGTTTATTTCTTGTGCTTCTGCGCCAGCTTCAGCTTGAGTCTGTCATGGCCCGAACGAACCATGGCTTGCGCTGGCTTGCTCATCACCCCAGTTTACCATCAATGAGTATCCTCGGCGCGCTCGTCGACAGGCACATGTGACGGGTGTCGTGCGTCGCCGCGCCGGTTTTGTGGACGCACGTACATTGTCATCGCTTCCGGGAGCTCCGCCTTGACTTTCAGAGCGGCGACAAGCGCGTCCTCGGCGTCCACGACGACATGGCCCGCCTTGCCCTTCAGCTTGAATCCAACGGTAAATTGCATCTGCGCATCACCTCGTCTTCACTGCAATTGTGTCCTCGCCTACTTTCTGCCAGCGGGCGCCATCTCGGCCGTCGTTCCTGTCGACATATCATTTGACCGGCGCGTAGCACCTCGCGGACGCGTTTCCGATCCGCAATCAGTCCAGCGACTTGATGATCTCCCGGTAGGCCGTTTCGGGAAACGCTTTCAATGTATGCGTTCGAATGTTTCCCAGCATACCCAGCTGCAAGTTGAATCGCGCGGCGACGGCATCGTCCGGCGCTTCGTAAACCGCGACGATGTCATAGTCGCCCATGGTCAGAAAAAACGATTTGAACTCGCCGTCCATATCCTTGAGCGCTTTCTTCGCCAAGTCGAGACGACGCGGCGAGTCCTTGACATGCTGAACACCTTGATCAGTCCAGTTTGCAAGCATGATATATGTGGTCATGGAAGTCCTCCTTACGCACGAGACCCCCGCTCATCTTCACGCCCCAGTCTTAAAGAAAATGATCCGACTCAACAACGTGTAGTCCGATTCAAACACCATGATCCCAACAAAAACCAACAACACCAACGGCGGGAGCAGGATGGCATAGGCCAAAGCCAGACGCTCCCACGCCATGTGCATGAAGACCGCAACAATCAAGCCCGCCTTCAACATCATGAACAGCACGATGAGAGACCACCTCAGATATCCCTGCAGGTTGAAGTAGTCGACGAGGTAAGAGCATGTACTCAAGACAAACAGCCATCCCCAGACCACGAGATAAAGCTTGATCGGGTGCTGGTGTCCCTCGGCATGTGCTGCGGGAGTTGCATGAGGTGTTGCATGTAGCGTGACTTCAGCCATGTTTTTCCCTCACCAAAGATAGAAAAAGGCAAAGATAAACACCCATACCAAATCGACGAAATGCCAATACAGGCCAGTGATTTCGACGATCTCGTAGTTCCCCTTCCTACTTGTAAAAAATCCCCGACGTTCAGTCTCGAAATCTCCGCGCCAAACCTTTCGCGCAATGATGATCAGGAAAATCACGCCAATCGTTACGTGCGTGCCGTGGAATCCTGTAATCATGAAAAAGCATGAGCCGAATTGCTCTGCCCCCCACGGATTTTCCCAGGGCCTCACCCCCTCCATGATCAGCTTGGTCCATTCGAAAGCCTGCATTCCGACAAATGTCGCACCGAACGCGGCGGTCACCAGCATCAGAATCGCCGTTTTGCGGCGGTCGTGGCGGTAGCCGAAATTGACGGCCATAGCCATGGTCCCGCTACTGCTGATCAGCACGAAGGTCATGATGGCAATCAGAATGAGCGGGATGTGTTGTCCTGCAATCGTCAGAGCGAAGACTTCACTCGGGTTTGGCCAGGGCACCGTCGTGGACATGCGCGCCGTCATGTACGACAGCAGGAAGCAACCGAAGATAAAGGTATCGCTGAGGAGAAAGATCCACATCATGGCCTTTCCCCAGGATACATTCTTGAATGCCCGTTGATCCGAGGACCAGTCGGCGACAATACCTTGCCAGCCTGCGGTCGTCGTTCGGCGCTTTTCGATGTTTGTCAGCACAGTCTCTGTCATCGCATCGATGCCTTCCCTATGTCAGCAACTGGCGACAGATGGTGACGAAGTCATCCGCCCAGCCTGTCAGCAGAGCGAGCAGGATCAACCAGACCAAAAGCAGGAAATGCCAATACATCGTGCACAGTTCCACACTCAAACGCAGGCGCGGGATTGCAACACCACGCCATGCCTTGACGATGGTTCTGCCCAGAGCGACGAGACCGCCGAGCAAGTGCAGCCCATGGACTGCGGTGATCAGATAGAAGAAGGCGTTGGCAGGATTGGCCGCCAGAAAGTAGCCCCCGGTGTTGAGCTGCTGCCACACCAGCAACTGACCTATCAGGAAAACAACGGCGGAAACGCCGCTTGTAAGCAGGCCGGTCAGCACATTTTCGCTGTCGTCGCGATGTGCGGAAACCTGCGCCCATTGCAGTGCGCCACTGCTCACGATCAGAACACCGGTATTGAACCACAGCAACCCGGGCACGGGCAGCGACCGCCAGTCGATCAGTTGCATGCGCATGGAGTAAGCGCTGACGAAGAGCGCAAATAACGACCCGACGACCGCGAGAAACACACCCAAACCTATTTTCGCCGCCGGCAACGACATCGAACTTCCGCCGGGAAAATCGCCGACCGCCCCCTCCTCCAGCCAGGGCTTGGCCGCAAGCCGTTGCTGCGAGAGCCACCATCCCGCAATGGCCGCTATTCCAGCCATGAACAGGACGATGGCCGTCATGGATGCGCTCCCTTCGGCGTCAAGCTGGCCGGCGGTTCATTCTGGGGGATGAAATCCCGTGCTGCGCCGGGCACGCTATAATCATAGGCCCAGCGATAGACGACCGGGAGTTCCTTACCCCAGTTGCCATGTGCCGGCGGCGTCTGCGGCGTTTGCCACTCGAGCGTGGTCGCGTTCCACGGATTGCCGCCGGCGTCCTCGCCCTTGGACAGGCTCCGGATCATGTTGAATACAAATACGAGCTGGGCAAAGCCGACGATGAGCGCAGCGATACTCATGAATGCATTCAGGTCATGGGCCGACGCCGGGACGAATGCTGTCCCGCCGATGTCGTGATAGCGGCGCGGCACACCCAGCAGCCCGAGATAATGCATGGGGAAGAAGATCGCGTAAGCTCCAAGGAACGTGACCCAGAAATGGAAGCGCCCCAGCGTCTCGTTCAGCATCCGTCCCGCCACTTTCGGATACCAGTGATAGATCGCACCAAACACGACCATGATCGGCGCAACCCCCATGACCATGTGAAAATGGGCGACCACGAACATGGTATCGGACAACGGAACGTCCACGACGACGTTGCCAAGGAACAGGCCAGTCAGGCCGCCATTGACGAACGTGATAATGAATGCGAGCGCGAACAGCATCGGAACGGTGAGGTGAATGTCGCCACGCCACAGGGTCAGGATCCAGTTGTAAACCTTGATCGCCGTGGGGATCGCGATGATGAGGGTCGTTGTTGCGAAGAAAAATCCGAACTTCGGATTCATGCCACTGACATACATGTGGTGCGCCCACACCACGAAGCTCATCGCTCCGATTCCGACAATCGCCCACACCATCATGCGATAACCGAAAATATTCTTTCGCGCATGAGTGCTGATGAGGTCAGAGACAATGCCAAAAGCAGGTAACGCAACGATATAGACTTCGGGGTGGCCGAAAAACCAGAACAGGTGCTGGAACAACAGCGGACTGCCACCGCCGTACTTCCCGAGCTGACCCATCTCCACGAGCGTTGGCATGAAGAAGCTGGTGCCAAGAAGCCGATCGAACAGCATCATCACCGAGGCGACGAACAAGGCTGGAAATGCGAGCAAGGCCATCACGGTCGCTGTAAAAATGCCCCACACCGTCAAAGGCAGCCGCATCAGCGTCATTCCGCGCGTGCGACCCTGCAGCACCGTCACGACGTAATTCAAGCCGCCCATGGTGAAGCCGATAATGAACAGGATCAGCGACACCAGCATCATGATGATGCCTGCTTCCTGTCCGGGGCTTCCGGAAAGAATGGCCTGCGGCGGATACAGCGTCCAGCCAGCGCCGGTCGGCCCACCCGGTACAAAGAAGGTCGCAACCAGCACCAGCACGGCAAGCAGATAGATCCAGTAGCTCAGCATGTTCGCATAGGGGAACACCATGTCGCGAGCACCGACCATCAACGGGATGAGATAATTCCCGAAGCCTCCGAGAAACAGCGCCGTGAGAAGGTAGATCACCATGATCATGCCATGCATGGTGATGAACTGAAGATACTGGCTCGGATCGATAAACGAAAACGTTCCGGGAAATCCGAGCTGCAGCCGCATCAGCCACGACAGCACCAGCGCGACCATACCGATGGCCATTGCTGTCATCGCATACTGGACCGCAATGATCTTGGCATCTTGCGAGAAGACATATCGCGTCCACCAGCTTCGCGGGTGATAGAGATCGACCTCACCCACTTCGGCCGGCGGAATTCCTGCGAGTACGTCAGACGGGACATCAACCATTAAAATGTCCTCCCGGATTTATCCTCTGATCGTCGCTCATCGTAAGTGTTACAACGTGCAACGCCGCCGCGCCGGTCCTGCTATTTGCCGCGGGTCTTGTAAGTCGCCTTCGTGATGGGTCGGTGGCCGGATAACGCTGCGAATGTCTGCTGCTTCTCCAGCCATGCATGATATTCGCTCTCTTCCTGGACGATGACGTTGCTCCGCATTTGCGCATGCGCGATGCCGCACAATTCCGCGCAAAGAACCTCGAATGTTCCTGTGCGCGTGGGAGTGAACCAGAAGTATGTGACCGAGCCCGGCACCATATCCATCTTCGCCCGGAACTCAGGCACGTAGAAATCGTGCAGAACGTCGATTGAACGGAGCAACACCTTGACCGGCTTCCCGATCGGGAGATGCAAATCGTCGTTCTCAACCACGACGTCGTCCTGACCATTGGGATCGTTCGGATTCAAGCCCAGTGGATTCTCGGCACTGACGTTGCGGGCATCGACCGTCCCGAGCCGGCCGTCTTTTCCTGGCAGCCGGTAGCTCCAGCGCCATTGCTGGCCCATGACCTCGATCTCTGTTGCATCGGACGGCACCGTCACAAACTGATGCCAGACAACCAAACCGGGCGCCAACATCGCTCCGACACCGATCGCGGTCCCTATGGTGAGCCACCATTCGAGCCTCTTGTTTTCGGGCTCATAGGCCGCTTGTCTTCCTTCCTTGTGATGAAAACGGAAGATGCAATAGGCGATGAATGCGACGATCGCGAAGAAGACCGCTCCGGTGATCCAGAACGTCATGGTGATCGTGTCGTCGATGTAACTCCAGTTCGATGCGATCGGCGTCCACCACCATGGGCTAAGGAGGTGAAACAGCACCGAAGCGACTGCGACCAAAAGCAGTATGAATGCTACAGCCATCCCTTGTTCATCCTTGCCTCTAGAGGCTGCGGACAAGACTTAGAAAAGGGCGCAGTTCACGTCTGCATCGATGGCTGATTTCGAACTCGCCATCACAATGCTGGCCGCCTTGCCCTCTAACCGGTCGCAACATCGAATTCGAAAAGTTGCGATCGCTGGTGTCATCGAACTACGGGCACTTGCCACTACAGGATGTTCCCCGGCAGGCTTGATTGTCAATAGACCGGCTTATTCCTCGCGACAGACGATAGCACCATGATCGAACCGCTGAGCAATGGCACGCACAACGGATTCCTATATCGCACTGCAATGCACGACGCCGTGCATCCGCACGACAGACAAAGTGATGCGTCAATTGCCATCAGCCAGGCGGTGAAACGTAAACCTTACAAAGGAAGAATTCACCGAACAGTGCGTGCTATTCTTTCCGGATTGCGCTAAACTTGCTGCACAGGTTGCGACAGGTTTTGCTCGGCAAAGCTCTCTTCGTTGAACTTGGCCGTCTTCCAGAACCAGTCGCGATTTCTGCGCACGAAGGCGAATGCTCGTCATTTGAAAATGACCCGATCTCGCCGGTGCGAACGCATGGGAGATCGTGACCATGGCTACTCCGTATTCTGACAAGATCTCGCAGACAGCACCTGGCGCTTCCGATAGCGTTGCCGCGCCCGTCATTCGCAAGATCGGGTTGTCCGATCTGCATGATGCGTTGCGGCTGGGCTGGGAGGACTTCAAGGCGGTTCCGAGTCACGCCATTATTCTGTGCGTCATCTATCCTGTTCTCGGGCTTGTGCTGGCCAGAATGACCTTGGGCTATTCGGTGTTACCACTGCTTTTCCCGCTAGCCGCGGGCTTTGCGTTGATCGGTCCTTTTGCAGCCCTCGGTCTCTATGAACTCAGCCGCCGCCGCGAACGCGGCGAAGAGGCGTCGGCGTGGCATGCACTCGGCGTGCTGCGCTCGCCGTCCTTTGGAGCCATGCTTGGCCTCGGCACGCTCCTGCTCATTCTGTTCGTGGTCTGGGTGACCACTGCGAATGCGATTTACGTTTCCAAGTTCGGCAATGCCCCTGCGGCCAGCATTCCTGATTTCGCATCGCGCATCTTCACAACCACAGAGGGGCACCAACTGATCGTCCAGGGCTGCGGCGTCGGACTATTGTTCGCTATCATGGCCCTGTGCGTTAGCGTCGTGGCGTTTCCGCTGATGCTCGACCGACATGCGAGCGTGACAGACGCAGTTCAGACCTCGCTGCGGGTCGTGATGAAAAATCCTGTGACGATGGCCGCATGGGGTCTGATTGTTGCCGCGCTGCTGGTGGTCGGTTCGCTGCCGTTATTCGTAGGTCTCGCCGTTGTTCTGCCGCTACTCGGTCATGCCACCTGGCATCTTTATCGCAAGGTGCTGGAACCAGACCCGAATCCTCGGCAGGACCCTCCCCGTCCGCCGAAAGGGCGGCGCTATGCGGCCGATTTTCCGGTCTCTCTCTTCCCGTGGGGCCGTGATAAGCCGTAGATCGAAACAAACGACCGGGACGCGCGTTCAGGCTTCGCAATCAGTCGAACCACCCGCGCCCGCGCGGATGAAACCCAGCTCGGATGAGGGGCGATCTCGGATATCCGCCGGAAGCGGACTCCGCTCCCGGCAGGGTGTCCGCCCACTATCTATTAAGAGAACCCAAACAGCTTTGCCGGATTTGTGACCAGTATCTTTTCCAGCAAGGCATCGTCCGGCGCGTAGCGATAGAGCAATTCAAGCAGGTCGGCGTCGTTCGGCGGCTGGACGACCGATACGGGGTGCGGCCAGTCGCTTGCCCAGACGCAGCGATCGGGCGCGGCTTCGAGATAGGCTTGCGCGATAGGAACGACGTCGTCCCACGGCGGGCCTTTTTTGGACGTCTTTTCGCCGAGCGAAAGCATCACCCAGAAATTGCCCTTAGACAGCAGATCGAGAACCGCACGCAAATTCGGATCGTTCTTGCCGAGGGTTGGATCCGGGCGGCCCATGTGATCGATGAGGACCGGTACCTTGAGAGACGCGATCTTGTCGAGATTGGCGACGATGCCGTCCTTCTCCGGCTGGAATTTAGCGTACCAGCCGAGTTCGGAAATACGTGCGATGGCGCGCTCGTAGTCGCTGTCCGAAAGCACGGCGCCGAGCTCCTTGCGGAAGCTGAACCGCGCCCCGCCGACGCCGGCGTCATTCAGCTTGGCGAGATATGCATCGTCGCGTTCGGCGAAAACCAGCGCATTCGCGCAGGCCTTGTAGTTCGGCCCCATCGCCGCCAGCCCGTCCAGAACCACCGAATGATCGGCGCCATATGTCGTCGTCTGCACGATGATGCCACGCTCGATACCAAGCGCCTTGTGTACCCGAAGTGCGGCCTCCCAGGTCGCCGTCGGCATCTGATAGGCAGCGCCGGACCGGACGGGATAGCGCTCCACGGGACCAAGCACATGGAACTGACTGTCGATGCTCTTCGGCGGCGGCTTGCGGGATGGCGTGCGCGGGTTTGGATCAAATGGAAGATAGTCGGGCATCTGTCTGCTCCTTTAATCGATCACCGCAGTGAAATCGCATTGCACCAGGGCGCCGCCCTCCATCTCCATGGAGAGCGCATGACGGGCCGGGCGCGAATGTTCGTCCGGAAACATCTTGAGCCACTCGACATTGACCGGCCCACGATTGCTGCGATCCTTGAGCCAGAGCGTCATCTTGATGATGTCGTCGGTGCTGCCGCCCCCGGCTTCCACGATCGCCTTCATATGCACGAACATGTTGGCGCACTGGCTTTCTAGATCGGGCGGCATCTCGCTTGTCTTGGGATCGCGGCCGAGGATGACGCCGGACATCAGCAGATTGTTGATGCGGCAGGCATTGGGAATCGGATTTGCGTGCTTAAACTCGCCGATATGAACGCTGCGGCGGCGCCTGGAAGATGTCATGGCTGCAGTCTCCGGATAACGGTCAAACGAATTGGCACGACACCGAGCCATACGGCCCGTAATCGGCATGTATCGTATCGCCGCGGCTGACCTCGATCGGACGCGTGAAGGATCCGGCGAGCACCACCTCGCCTGCAGCGAGATATTCGTCGTGCGGCGCAAGGCGATTGGCGAGCCACGCGATGCCGTTTGCCGGATGGTTCAGCACGCCGGCGGCGACGCCGGTCTCCTCGATCTGGCCATTCCGGAACAGCAGCGCGCTGACCCAGCGCAGATCGACATCCAGCGGACGGAATGGACGACCGCCGACCACAAGCGCGGCATTCGCTGCGTTGTCGGAGATCGTGTCCACCACCGTGCGGGGCTTCTTGGTTTGCGGATGCACGCGGTGCATGCGCGTTTCCAGGATTTCGAGCGCCGGAGTGACGTAGGCTGTCGCGTTCAGCACGTCGAAGATCGTACAATCCGGCCCGCGCAGATCGGTCTTGAGCACGAAGGCCAGTTCGACCTCGATGCGCGGCGCGAAAAACCGTTCATAAGGGATGCTGCCGGCATCTTGATAGAACATGTCGGCGAACAGCACGCCGTAATCCGGCTCGGAGATGCTGACCGCGTTCTGCATCGCCTTCGAGGTCAGACCGATCTTGTGGCCCTTGATCACTCGCCCCCGTTCAAGCTGCAGCGCCGTCCAGGTCCGCTGGATCGCATAGGCATCCTCGATGGTGAGATCGGGATAGTCGGCGGTGAACATGGTGATGAGCGTCTTGGTCCGCTCCGCCTCGTCGAGGCGACGCGCCAGCGTATCGATGACCGTCTGATCAAGCACCGTTATTTCTCCTCTGCGACGACGTTGCGAAGAATGCCGATCTGCCTGGACTCGACCTCGACGACATCGCCTGGCTTGAGCCAACGCGGCGGCGTGAAGCGGGCGCCGGCGCCGGTCGGCGTTCCGGTCGCGATCATGTCGCCGGGCTTCAAGGTGGCAAAAGTCGACAGATAAGAAATCAGATAGTCGAAGGTGAACATCAGCCGCTCTGTCGAGTCGTTCTGACGCTCCTCCCTGTTCACCCGCGTGACGATATCGTGCGTCCCCTGCGGATCGCATTCGTCGGCCGTGACGATCCACGGCCCGACGCTACCGGAACGATCGAAATTCTTGCCCTGGGTGACGTTGAACTTGCCGTGGTGCAGCCAGTCCCGCACCGAGCCTTCGTTGCAGAGAGTCATGCCGAAGATGTGCGACCACGCATTCTCTCGCGTAATGTGACGACCTTCCTTGCCGATGACGATCACGAGCTCGCCTTCGTAGTCGAGCTGCTCGGAGATCTTCGGCTTTTCGATCGGCTGATCGGAGCCGACCACCGACGACGGGTTGCGGACGAACAGGCTCGGATATTTCGGCAAATCCGAGCTGTCTTTGTATTCAGCATTGCGGTCCTTATAGTTGACCCCGATGCACCAGAGCTTCTCCGGCGCCGGGATCGGCGGCAGCAAGACCAGATCCGACAGTCGATGATCGGGCTTGCGGCCGGCGCTCACCTGTTTCGCCTTCGCCAGCCCGTTGCCGGCGATCAAGCTGCGCAGATCGGGAAACTCCGATCCAAGCAATGCACTGAGATCGATAACGCCGTCATCGGCCACCACGCCGTAGCGGCTGTTTCCGCCGGTCGAATAGCTGCATAGTTTCATGAAGGCTCCTGAATAATTCACTGGATCGATTGCCGCCGGATCGCGGTGCCGGACCGGCTGCTCGAGCTGCGCCCGCGGCGTTCTTCCAATTACTTCGATGTCTGGAATACGGACTTCAACGTGAAGATCTCGCCTAGCCGCGCGTAACGCGGACCGGCAATGCGGGCGATCGGATCGAGGCTCTCGGTTTCAATCTTGCCGTTGGCGAGCAGATCATCCTTGATGTGAAATGCGACCACTTCGCCGACGATCAACCGGCTGCGGGTATCGCCGAATTCGAGGCATTGCCGAAATCGGCATTCCATCGCAATAGGCGCCGCCGTCAGCCGCGGCACCCCGATATGGTCGCTGGGGGTCGTCTCGAGACCGAGGACTTCGACCTCACTCACCTCCGGCGGATGTTCCGCGGAGCTTTCGTGAACCGCCGACATCAACGGCGAATCCGCGATGTGAATGACGTATTCTTCGCGATCCAGGATGTTGCGCGCCGTGTCTTTGTAGACGCCTGATTTGCGGCCGACGCTGATTGCCAGCATCGGCGGCTTGGGCGAGACGAAGGTGAAAGCACTGAACGGCGCAAGGTTGACGGTACCTGCCTGCGACAGGCTGGTCACCCACGCGATCGGTCGCGGGACGACGATGCCGGTGAGCAGACGATAGGCCTTCTCGGCTCCAAGTTCAGCGGGATCGATCTTCATTCGTCAATCCGCCTTTACATTGGCCTTGCGCACGACCGGAATCCACTTGGCGTCCTCACGATCGAGATAGGTTCTGAACTCACCCGGCGTCATCGGGAGCGCTTCGGCGCCAAGTTTTCGAACTTGTCGACCACGCCTGGCTCTTTGAGGATCTCAGCCAGCGCCTTGTTCAATTTATCGGCGATGGGAGCGGGGGTGTTCGCCGGAGCAAACAACCCTGTGAAGGTCTGGCCGTCAAAATCCGGGTAGCCGAGCTCGGCGAAAGTGGGCACGTCCGGAAGCGTCTTCAGTCGATGAGGGCTCGTGACCGCCAAGGCGCGCAACATTCCACTCTTGATATATTGAAGGCTGACCGACAGTTGATCGAATGCGAACTGAACCTGGCCGCCGAGCAGGTCATTGGTCGCGGGCGCGTTGCCGCGATAATGCGCCGTCACCCAACGAATCTCGAGCTTGGACTGCATGAGTTCGCTGAGCAGGTGATTGGTGGTGCCCGGTCCCGGAGAGGCCATCGTCAGCTTGCCCGGATCGCGCTTCGCGAGTTCGAGCAATTCGGCGAACGACGTCGCCTTCACGGAAGGATGAACCTCGAGCACCAGCGGCGTCATCGAGATGCTCGAGATCGGCAGGAAGTCGCGCTTCCAGTTGTAAGCGTCGCGCTTGTTGATTTCGGGAGCGAAGAGAACCGGACCATTGGCGCCGACCATGAGCGTGTAGCCATCATTCGGCGCTTTCGCCAGCGCTTCCCCGGCGATCATGCCGCCAGCGCCCGACTTGTTTTCGATCACGAAGGGCTGGCCCAATTTCTCTTGCAGCCGATCCGCGACGATGCGCGCCGCGCTATCGACATTGCCGCCGGCCGGATAGGGCACGATCAGTTTGACAATGCGCGTGGGCCATTCCTGAGCCGTCGCCGCGCCATTAACCAGCGTCGCAACAATGGCTGCAGCGATCCATAGCGACCTCATCATTTCCTCCCGCCAGATGCGGCTTTCACGCCGCTAACCGTATGTTCGACGCCGATTGGACCAGCGCTCTTGCGGCGAACCATTGGTTCACCCGCTTTACTTGTCGATGCCAATGTGCCGTTATTGTCCACATTATGGACAACGGATTGCCGACAACACTCGACCCGGAGCCGCGACAAGGCGCGCAGGCG
This sequence comes from Tardiphaga sp. 862_B3_N4_1, assembly GCF_051811085.1. Lineage (NCBI taxonomy): Bacteria > Pseudomonadati > Pseudomonadota > Alphaproteobacteria > Hyphomicrobiales > Nitrobacteraceae > Tardiphaga > Tardiphaga sp. 862_B3_N4_1. The sequence continues at coordinate 2,354,166 of NZ_JBPWQB010000002.1, read as the reverse complement.
ATCCGGCGCGCGCTCTTCCTCCTTCGCGTGCTTGCAGCGGGCGGTGAGAGCGGATTGCCGTTGAATGAAGTCGTCCAAGCGACACGTCTATCGCGCCCGACCGTTCACCGGATCATTCATGTCCTGATGGAGGAGGGGCTCGTCGAGCGCCACGAGCGCTCGGGTCGCTATGCAATCGGCACGCAGGTCCCTGAATTGGCACTCGCTCGCCCATCGCGCTCGCCATTGCTCGCCGCAGCGGACGACATTTTGCGCGAAACATCGCAACGGGTCGGCGACACACTGTTTCTAACGGTGCGCACCGGCAACGACACTTTATGCGTGGATAGGAGAATTGGCTCATATCCGATCCAGGTACTCTCGATCGCCGTCGGTGCGCGGCGGCCGCTGGGCGTCAGCAGCGCAGGCGTTGCCATCCTGGCCGCGTTACCGGCTCAAGAATCACGCCGGATCGCTATGACGAATGAGCCTCGATTTGCGGGATATCGGACCGATCGGCAGACTGTGTTGTCAGAGATCGCCGACGCCCGGCGCAGGGGCTATGGCGTGCGCGAAGTCGGGTTGGTCCAGGGCACGAAATCGATTTCGACCTGGATCAAGACAGCCGATGGCGATCCGGCGGCGGCCCTCACCATATCGGCCGTCCGAACACGGCTCGGCCCGCGACGCGAGCAGGAAGTTGTCGAAACGCTTTTGAAGGCAGCTTACGAGGTCGAGCAGAAAATCCGATAAGAAAGCAGGCGTCGCCCAATCCAAGGCAAAGGTCCGCTTTCGACATGGGCAGCGATTGAGCAGCCAATCGACGGTTGGCTGTTCTAATTTGAACGGAAAGTCTGGCGGGCCATTCGGGATAAAACTGCGCCACCCCTCCCGTTGCCCGCGCAAAATGGCGCGCCATTCGGAACACAACCACGAACTCATATATCGTTGAAATTGCTTGTGATTTTATAAGATGCCTCATGGCGCGAGGCTCGTCGCATCGATTCTGGCCTCAAGACACACCTCACAACTCCGCGCGCCACGGCGGCTCCGGGGTGCTAACATAGTCAAGACCGCACGACCGAAGATTTCACCTGTGCGATTGAAACGCGGTCGGGAAACGATGGCGCACGAAGAGATGCACTCCAAAAACAACCGCCGACCGTAATTGCGGTGAGTTGGCTGGGACGTGGAGGACGCTATGGCGTGGCGTGACGACAAGGCCCGGGCAACTCTGATCCGCGACGCGGCGGGAAGCGTGCAGCCGGGCAAGGCTCCCCGAACCTTTGCCGAGCTTATGTTCGGCTACACCAATGCCGAGGACCTCGCCAGTTACGATGCCTCCTCGCTTGCCTTCCTGGCGGAGCAAGCCTGGGAGCATGTACAGCGACGCACGGCGGGTCGTGCCGATATCCGCGTCGTCAATCCGATGATGCCGGACGGACGCGAGATGTCCGTGCTCGAAATTCTCAACGACGATATGCCTTTCCTGTTCGATTCCATCGTGGCGGAGCTCGCCGAGCAGGGCATCGAAGTCACCCTCGTCGCTCACCCCATCATCGCGATGGAGCGCGATGACCAAGGCAAGCTCCTGCACTTCCACGGTGAAGCACTGCCGGAAGGGGCAAAGGGCGCGCGCGAGAGCCTGATTCACCTCCACATCACCCGCCTCGACGCCGACGCTGACCGCGAGAGGCTGATTGACGGCCTCACCAGGACGTTAAGCGACGTGCGCGCCAGCGTCGCGGACTGGCGCGTCATGCGCGACCGCGTCGAGAACGCGATCAAGACTTTCTCTTCCAATCCACCGCCGCTGCCGATCGACGAGGTCGCCGAGGCCAACCAGTTCCTGCAATGGCTGTGCGCGGACAATTTCACCTTTCTCGGCGTGCGCGAGTATCGCTTCTCGCCCGACAGCGATGCGTCGGACGACATCACGACCGCTGAGGGCCTCGGCATCCTCCGCGACCCCGATGTAAAGGTCCTGCGCCGCGGCAACGAAATGGTGGTGATGACGTCGGAAATTCGCGAGTTCATGCGCGAGCCGACCCTACTCATCGTCATCAAGGCCAATGTGAGTAGCCGCGTTCATCGCCGCATCCGGATGGATTATATCGGCATCAAGCTCTATGCGCCCGACGGCCGGCTCGAGGGTGAACTACGAGTCGTCGGCCTGTTCACCTCAGGCGCCTATACGCGCTCGGCACGACAGATCCCCTATGTTCGCCACAAGGTATCGCGGGTGCTCCAGCGCGCCGGCTTTGATCCGAACAGCCATTCGGGCAAGGCGCTGATGCACATCCTCGAGGAATATCCGCGAGACGAACTATTCCAGGTCGACGTCGACACCCTGTTCAATTTCGTCATGGAGATCCTGATCCTCTATGAGCGCCCCCGCGTCCGGGCGCTCGCTCGGGTCGACAAGTTCGATCGCTTCGTCTCCATCCTCGTCTTCATTCCGCGCGACAAATACGACACTGATGTGCGCATGCGCGTCGGCGCCTTCCTGTCGCAGATCTACAAAGGGATGCAGGCCGCCTCCTACGTGTCTTTCCCCGAAGGAGCATTGACGCGCGTTCACTACATCATCGGACGCTATGAAGGTAAGACTCCTGCCGTCGAGCGCGCCACGCTGGAAGCCGGGATCAGCGCCATTGCCGCGACCTGGGCCGACAAGCTGAAGGCCGCGCTGACTGCGTCTACCGATGGCATGCGGGCCCGCATGCTCACCAATCGCTATGCCCAGGCCTTTACCGGCGGCTATACCGAGGTTTCCACGGCGGAACAGGCGATAGCCGATATCGCCACCATCGAAAGGCTCACGCCAACCCGCCCGGTGACGATTTCGGTTCATCGCTTCGAGGGCGAGGACGATCCCAAACGCTTCGGCCTGAAGGTGTTCTCGGATGCCGCGCCGCTGTCGCTGTCCTATCGCGTGCCGGTGATCGAAAATCACGGCCTGCGCGTCGTCGATGAACGTACCTATCAGATCGTGCCCGGTGCCAGGCCTGAGCCGGTGTGGCTGCACGACATGACGATCGAGACCAGCGACGGCCAGCCGATCGAGATCAACCGGGAATTCAGCCATCGGCTCGAAGCCTCGATCATGGCGGTGGTCGGTGATCGAGCCGAATCCGACGGATATAACGGGCTGATCCTGCGCACGGCCCTGGGCTGGCGCGAAGTCTCGACCATCCGGGCGCTGTCCCGCTATTTGCACCAGATCCGCGCGCCGTTCAGCCAGGATTATATGTGGGAGACTCTGCGCAAGAACGCAGCGATCACCGCCAACCTCGTCGCGCTATTCCAGGCCCGCCTCGATCCACGCCTCACCCTTACTGATGCCGAGCGCTCGGCCCGGGAGACCGCCCTCCTTGCTGATATCGAGGAGCAGCTCAAATCCGTCGCATCGCTCGACGAAGACCGCATCCTCCGCCGTTTCACCAATCTGGTGCAGTCCACCATCCGCACCAATTTGTGGCAGGTCGGCGAGGACGGACATCCGCGTCCGGTGATCTCATTCAAGTTCGACGCGCGCGGAATCGAGGACCTGCCCGCTCCACGACCGCTCTACGAGATTTTCGTCTATTCTCCCCGCGTCGAAGGCATTCACCTGCGCTTCGGCAAGGTTGCGCGCGGCGGACTGCGGTGGTCCGATCGGCCGCAGGATTTCCGCACCGAGATTCTCGGCCTGGTCAAAGCCCAGCAGGTCAAGAACGCCGTGATCGTGCCGGTCGGCGCCAAAGGCGGCTTCGTGCCCAAGCGCCTGCCGCCGCTCTCCAGCCGCGATGCGTGGCTCGCGGAAGGCACCGAAGCCTATCGCATCTTCGTTCGCTCGCTGCTCGAACTCACCGACAATCTCGACGGCGACGACCTCCTCCCGCCCGACTCGACATTGCGGCATGATGGCGACGATCCTTATCTGGTCGTCGCCGCCGACAAGGGCACCGCCACCTTCTCCGACATCGCCAACGCGATTTCGGCCGAGAAGAACCATTGGCTCGGCGATGCCTTCGCCTCCGGCGGCAGCCAGGGCTACGACCACAAGAAGATGGGGATTACGGCGCGAGGCGCCTGGGAGGCGGTCAAACGCCACTTCCGCGAGCTCGGCACCGACATTCAGACCATGCCTTTCACTGTAGTTGGCGTCGGCGACATGTCCGGCGACGTCTTCGGCAATGGCATGCTGCTCTCGCCCGCGACGAAATTGGTTGCGGCGTTCGATCACCGCGACATCTTCATCGATCCCTCTCCCGATCCGGCGATCAGCTACGCCGAACGCAAGCGCATGTTCGACATGCCGCGATCGAGCTGGCAGGACTACAACAAATCGCTGATCTCGCAAGGCGGCGGCGTGTTCTCGCGCTCCCTCAAGGGGATTCCGCTCGCACCGGAAGTGCGCACCTTGCTCGATCTCGACAAGCCGCAGGCGACGCCCTTCGAGGTGATGACGGCGATCCTGAAGACGCGCGCAGACCTACTGTGGTTTGGCGGCATCGGCACCTATATCCGGGCGTCGGTGGAGAGCGACGATCAGGCCGGCGACCGCGCCAATGATCCGATCCGCATCACCGGGACCGACGTTCGCGCCAGGGTGATCGGCGAAGGCGCCAATCTCGGCGTCACTCAGCGCGGCCGCATCGAAGCGGCGCAGACGGGCGTCAAGCTCAACACCGACGCGATCGACAATTCGGCCGGTGTGAATACGTCCGACGTCGAGGTCAATATCAAGATCGCATTGGCCCGCCCCGAGCGCGAGGGACGCCTCAGCCCGGCTGACCGTAACACCCTGCTTGCCGCGATGACCGACGATGTCGGTGCGCTGGTCCTGCGCAACAACTATCTGCAGACGCTCGCGCTCTCGCTCGCTGAACGCAAGGGCGTGGCCGAAACCGGCTTTCTCACTCGCCTGATGCAGTCGCTCGAGCAGCGCCGCCTGCTCAGCCGGGCAGTCGAATTCCTGCCCGACGACGCCGCGATCACCGAGCGCACACGACGCGGGCAGTCCCTGACGCGGCCTGAACTTGCCGTGTTGCTCGCCTACGCCAAACTGACGCTCTACGACGACCTGCTCGGCACCAGCGTGCCGGACGATCCTTATCTCGCCCGCGAGCTCTCCGGGTATTTTCCGGGCCAGGTTCAGGACAGGTTCCCGACAGCGGTAGAGTGCCATCGCCTCCGACGCGAAATCATCGCGACCAGCCTCGTCAATACGGTCATCAACCGCGGCGGCCCGGCGTGTATCGTGCGCCTGATCGACGAAACCGATGCCGATATCCCCACCATCGTCATGGCCTATGTGGCGGTGGATGAATCCTACGGGCTCAAGTGGCTAAATGATGCGATCGATACGCTCGACGCCTGCATCGAAGGGCAGTTGCAATTGTCCCTCTATGAGGCGGTCCAGGACCTTCTGCTTTCCCGCATGGTCTGGTACGTGCGCAATATTGATTTCAAGGATGGCCTCGAGGCGGTGATTGCACGTTTCGGCCCGGGTATCCGCGAGATCAGCGCCTCTCTCGACAACACCCTGCCACCGGACTTGCAGGCCGCGCGCGGCAAGCGCCGGCAGGAGCTGACCGATGCCGGCGTCCCGTCCGGCCTCGCCGGCGAACTGGCCGATCTCGACACCCTGGTCTCGGCGCCGGACATTGTGACGGTCGCCGAGCGCACCGGCCGCAGCATCGGCGATGCCACCGCGACGTTCTTTGCCGCCGAGGCCAATTTCCGTCTCGACCGCATCATCGCTGCCGCGCGCAGCGTGCCCGCCAGCGATCGTTTCGAACGCCTCGCCATCGACCGCGCCGTCGACCTGATCGCGGCTGCCGAAAGAGGCCTCGCTTCGGATATGTTGGCAACCGGCCAATCCGGCCAGCAGGCTGCGGAGACCTGGCTTGCAGCTCATCCCGAGGCGACGCGCATCCGCCGCGCAGTCGAGGAGATTGCTGCTGGCGGCCTGACGCTCGCCAAGCTGATGGTGGCGGCAAACCTGCTGGGGGACTTGGTCAAAGGCTGAGGCGTGCGGGGCAGCGATGTGAAACTCTAAAGAGCAATGCTAGCGTAGGTTGTTAGCCAGCGAACGGAGGACCCCAATGATCCACGCTACTTGCCATACCGCTGATAATGTCCGCTGCATCGAGTTCGATGCCACACCCTGGTTCAGCGAGGCTAACGCTCCGAGCATTATCGATTTGGCCGAACGCGGATGGGCCAGCACAGCGATTGCAGATTCCCTCGAGAGCCGACGAGGATACGAACGCTTGCACGACCTCGTTGAGTATGCAGCGAAGCGACTGCAACCGGAATCCCTGGAGGACCCCACCTGGGAAACTTTCGAGTGCGTCGTCGATGGACCCGAGGCCGTAGCCTGGCTCGAGAAAAACCGGCCCGACGTTGTGGCAAGGATCCCGTAAGCTACGAGAAGCGCAGCAATGGCGACGATGATTGGCGCATCACAATGAAGCGGAAATGGCGCGCCCGAAAGGATTCGAACCTCTGACCCCGTGATTCGTAGTCACGTGCTCTATCCAGCTGAGCTACGGGCGCGTGCCGCGATGTGGGGCCAAAGCCGCCAGCACCGGATGCGTTTCGGAAACGATGTTTGCGAAAGCGGGCCATAGCTACCGGGTCGAGCCCGGCTTGGCAAGCGCCCTGAGCCGCTTATTTCACTCCCGTGACATACCCGGAAAAGACGGCTCAGGCCCGCGCGCGTTCGTTGCGGATGCTGTGCAGTTCCACCGGCCTGTCCGGAAGGCTGATCCGGAAGGTGGCGCCCAAAGTGCCTTCCACAAGGTGAATATCGCCGTCATGGGCGCGGACCAATTCGGCCGCGATCGCGAGGCCCAGCCCACTACCACCGGGGCGGGACGAGCCCTGAAATGCCTCGAACAGGTGGTCGCGCGCCCGCTGCGGAACGCCGGGGCCGGTGTCAGACACTTCGAGAATCGTGACAGCGCCTTCGCGGCGCCCGGTGATGCGGATCTGCTGCGGGGCTACGTCGCTCTGCGGCTGCCCCTCCAGCGCCTGGGCCGCATTGCGGACCAGATTGAGCAAAATGCGAAACAACTGGTCGGGATCGGCATCAATCATCAGCCCGCGCTCGATGGCGTTGACCCAGCCGATCGACACGTCGGTCGCAAGCCCGGCCGATTCGCGGACTTCGTTGACCACCGGCTCAACGAGAATCATCTTGCGATCGGGGGCAGCTTCCTGCGCGCGACCATAAGAGAGTGTCGACTGGCAGAAGGCGATCGCGCGCTCCAGCGAGCGCATCAGCTTCGGCGCGAAGCGCTGCACGCGGGGATCGGGCACGCTGGCGAGCTGATCCGACAGCAATTGTGACGACGCAAGCAGGTTGCGCAGGTCATGATTGATCTTCGAGACCGCGAGGCCGAGCGCAGCGAGACGACTCTTCTGATGCAGCATCGAAACGAGATCGCGCTGCATGTCGGACAATTCGCGCTCCGCCACGCCGATTTCGTCGGCGCGCTGGCTCGGCACGATGATCCGCGCCGAGCTCTCGGGGTTTTCATGGAAAGCGACGAGATTAGCCGTCAAATTCCGCATCGGCCGCACGAACAGATAATGCAGCGCCAGATAGACCAGCCCGGCAGAGAGAATCGCCAGTCCGAGCGACACCCACAATAGATTGCTGGAGAAACGATACATCGCCTGCCGCAGCGGCAATTCATCGACCACTACTTCAATGAATTGCGCCCCGCCGGGCGCCGGCCCGATGATGCGCATCGTCTGATCGCCAGTTTCAAGCATGACTTCGAACGCATCGACAATCGCCGACCACACCGTCATCGACCGCATGTCGATGTCATGGTCGATCTGCGACGGAAGATCCGCGCTGGCGAGCAGGCGGCGCTGCTGGCCCATCTTGATGGCCACCGCACGGGCGCCGATGCTGCTCAGGATTTGTCGCGACAGCGATTCCGGGACCATGCCGAGCGGCGCGGCATCCAGCACCAGTGCTGCCGTATTGGCCGCGGCCAGCCTGTCGTTCAGCCTGTTGATCCGGAAATTGGCGATCGAAGGCACATAAATGAGAATTTCGGCAATCAGCACCAGCGGAATGGTGAGCAGCAACAACTTGCCCGACAGCCCCAGCCGTCGCATGGGGCCGAGCCTGAACGCGGGCTCGATGGGCTTTTCGCCGGCCGAAGACACAATATTGGCCTCTGATCTCACGGTCTGACGCTGAACTATCGAGAGATACGGGTCCAACGACGATTTGTTACGATGATGTTTGCGACCAGTTCTTAAATTTGTCCGCTGAGCGAACACGCTTAAGCCATAGAGCAATTTCACAACCGCCAAAACCTGAAAACACCGGGAAATTGGGATTAATCCCATGGTTCCAAGAATTTGGCGGATCAGAACACCGCTACAGGGCAACATTGACGAAAACAGGACGCTCCCGTATAAGCCCGCCAACTGTCCGCGATGACCCGGTTTTGGATCGGGTGCGGCTCGTCTTTGGGCCGGAAATGGCTCGTTGAGCCAACATCTTAGGACTTACCTCAAATTACTCGGCGAATTGCCCGGTCAGCGGAGAACGACCCGTGAAGCGGACTTATCAACCCAGCAAATTGGTGCGCAAGCGCCGTCACGGCTTCCGCGCTCGCTTGGCGACCGTTGGCGGCCGCAAGGTTCTGGCTGCGCGCCGCGCACGTGGCCGCAAGCGCCTCAGCGCCTGATCGGATCTCTTCCGAGAGTTCATCATGGACCGGTTACGGCAGCGGGCGGACTTTCTCGCCGCTGCCAATGGGCCGCGGGTGAACAGCCCTGCCTTTGTGATGCAAACCCGGCGACGTGACGACGACGGCCCGATCAGGGTCGGCTTTACCGTGACCAAAAAAAACGGAACCGCCACCGAGCGGAACCGTATCCGACGCAGGCTTCGCGAACTGGTGAAGCGCGTCGATGTCTTATCCATGCGACCCCACAGCGATTATGTGCTAGTCGGCCGTCGTGTCGCGCTCCAACGCGATTTCACGATGATGCTCGACGACCTCCGCTCGGCGCTACACCGCCTCGATCGGCAATCTTCTAAGACGCAATCTTCTAAAACCAGCGTGACCTGACGCTTTCAGCCTGCGACAAGCGCGCAGCCGGAAGCGAGAGCCGCACCCGCATTTGAATGACGAGACCTGAACGATGACCGACAATCGCAACACCATCATTGCCGTCATTCTGTCCGGCTTGGTGCTGATCGGCTGGCAATATTTCTACAACATCCCACAGATGGAGAAGCAGCGCGCACAGACCGCGACGCAGACCCAGCTCGCCAACCCGACCGCACAGCCAAACGCCACGCCCGGCAGCACGACGCCGACCGCGAATTCCACCGCCGCAGGCGGCGCACCCACGAATGTGGCGCCGGCCAACGCTCCGATCGTCAGCCGCGATAGTGCCATTGCAGCGTCGCAGCGCGTCAAGATCGACACGCCGCGTATCTCCGGCAGCATCGCGCTGAAGGGCGCGCGCCTCGACGATATCTCGCTGACCAAGTTCCGCGACACCGTGGATCCGAAGTCGCCGGCGATCGTGCTGTTCTCTCCCTCCGGCACTGCCGCGCCTTATTATGCCGAGTTCGGCTGGGTCGCCGCCGCCGGTGCAAACACCAAGATTCCCGACCAGAACACCCAGTGGCAGCAGGAAGGCTCCAACGCCCTGACGCCGACCACGCCTGTCGTGCTCAAGTACAACAACGGCGACGGCCTGACGTTCACTCGCACCATTTCGATCGACGACCGCTACCTGTTCTCGGTCAAGGATGACGTCAGCAATATCGGCAACGCGCCGGTGACGCTGTATCCCTTCGCGCTGATCTCGCGCCACGGCACGCCGCATGTCGAAGGCTATTACATCCTGCATGAAGGCCTCGTCGGCTATCTCGGCGACCAGGGCCTGCAGGAATACGGTTACAAGAAGATCGACGAAGCCAAGGCGGTGAATTTCAAGGTCACCAATGCCTGGCTCGGCATCACCGACAAATATTGGGCTTCGGCGCTGCTGCCCGACACTAATGCGCAGCTGCAGGCCCGTTTCTCGTCGAACCTGACCGGCACCCAGCGGACCTACCAGACCGATTATCTGCAGGACGCGCAGACCATCGCCATCGGCGGCACCGGCACGGCCAATGCCCGCCTGTTCGCCGGCGCCAAGGAAGCGGCCACTGTCGGCATCAACTTCCCGCTGGCGGTTGGCCTCGGCGGCTACAATCAGGCGCTCGGCCTCAACCACTTCGACCTTCTGATCGACTGGGGCTGGTTCTACTTCATCACCAAGCCGATGTTCCTGGCGCTCGACTGGTTCTTCCACCTGTTCGGCAATTTCGGCATCGCCATTCTGCTGGTGACGGTGCTGGTGAAGATCATCTTCTTCCCGCTGGCCAGCAAGTCCTACGCCTCGATGGCGAAGATGAAGGCCGTGCAGCCGCAGCTGGCGGCACTCAAGGAGCGCTTCCCTGACGACAAGATGAAGCAGCAGCAGGAGATGATGGAGATCTACAAGAAGGAGAAGATCAACCCGATCGCCGGTTGTCTTCCCGTCATGTTGCAGATCCCGGTCTTCTTCTCGCTCTACAAGGTTCTGTTCGTCACCATCGAAATGCGCCACGCGCCGTTCTTTGGCTGGATCAAGGATCTGTCGGCGCATGATCCGACCAATCTCTTCAATCTGTTCGGCCTGATCCCCTTCGATCCGACGACGATTCCGGTGTTCGGTCACTACCTCGCGCTCGGCATCTGGCCGATCATCATGGGCATCACGATGTGGTTCCAGATGAAGCTGAATCCGACACCGCCGGATCCGACGCAGAAGATGATCTTCGACTGGATGCCGCTGATCTTCACCTTCATGCTGGCCGGCTTCCCGGCTGGTCTCGTGATCTACTGGGCATGGAACAACACCCTCTCGGTGCTGCAGCAGGCCTACATCATGAATCGCAACGGCGTGAAGGTCGAACTGTTCGACAACGTGAAGTCGACCTTCACGAAGAAGCCGGCTGAAAAGAAGACGTAACCCTTGGAGCCCTCATCCTGAGGAACGGCCACTTGGCCGCGTCTCGAAGGACGAGGGCGGGGCGCTCATGGTTCGAGACGGCGCTTGCGCGCCTCCTCACCATGAGGGCCGGAGCAGCACAGAAAGCCACTTCGCATGACCACTGACACCGATGCGAAGCTGATCGAACAGGGCCGCCTGCTTTTTGCAGGCGAATGGACGTTCATCTGGGCCTCGCCCTCGATCGAGACGCTGCCGCCAATGGCAGGGATGGAAGTGGCCTTTGCCGGGCGCTCCAATGTCGGCAAATCCAGCCTGATCAACTCCCTGACCGGGCGCAACGCGCTGGCGCGGACCTCGCACACGCCAGGCCGCACCCAGGAGCTGATCTTCTTCGAAGGTCCCGATGGCTCCGACTTCCGACTCGTCGATATGCCCGGCTACGGCTATGCCTCGGCGCCCAAGGTCAAGATCGCGTCCTGGACCAAGCTGATCTACAATTTCCTCCAGGGCCGGGCGAGCCTCGCGCGCGTCTACGTCCTGATCGACTCCCGGCATGGCTTGAAGGATGTCGATCTCGACGTGCTCAAATCCCTCGATCGCTCGGCGGTCAGCTACCAGATCGTGCTGACCAAGGCTGATCAGGTGAAGAAGAGCGAACTCGAAAAGACCCTCGAAGAGGTCCGCACCGAGTTGCGGACTCACCCGGCAGCCTTTCCGGACGTGCTGGTTACATCGTCGCGCACCGGCGACGGCATGGCCGAATTGCGGGCTGCAATGGTCCGCCTGTTGAACGAGCGCAACTGATGACCCGCTTTAGCCTGTTTCGCATTCTTGTCATCCTGGCCGGCGTGATGGGCGCCGACGGCGTCATTCTCGCCGCCGCTTCGGCGCATCAGCCGGACGCGACGCGGCTGGCCTCCGCCTCCTCGATGCTGCTGTTTCATGCCGCCGCCATTCTCGGTGCCGTCGCCCTGATCGAGCGCGGCGTCGCCCATCTGCAGATCGGCCTGACAGCCGCGTTCGGCTTCGTCATTGCTGCCGCGATCTTCGCCGGCGACCTGACCCTGCGCCAATATGTCGGTCACGGCTTGTTCACAATGGCCGCCCCGACCGGCGGCACCCTGCTGATCCTGAGCTGGCTGGCGCTGGCGGTATCCGCAGCTTGGCCGCGCCCCGCCTGACGCCGGGCCACTGGACAGAGCAGCGATGCTTTGCGCGGCGGCAATCAATCGGCTAGAACGCGCCGCAGATTGCTCACCGTGAGATCCGCTTCATGACCGACGCGCCCATCATCAGTGCTCTCGACCAGGCCCGCATCCTGTCGGAGGCGCTGCCCCACATGCAGCAATATGACGAAGAGACGATCGTCATCAAATATGGCGGGCACGCCATGGGCGCCGAGGATACGGCCCGCGCATTTGCCCGCGATATCGTCCTCCTGGAGCAGACCGCCATCAATCCGGTGGTCGTGCATGGCGGCGGCCCGCAGATCGCGCAGATGCTGCAGCGTCTCGGCATCAAATCGGAATTCGCCGCCGGATTGCGCATCACCGATGCAGCGACCATCGAGATCGTTGAGATGGTGCTGGCCGGCTCGATCAACAAGCAGATCGTCAGCTACATCAACGAAGCCGGCGGCAAGGCCGTCGGCCTATGCGGCAAGGACGGCAACATGGTCACCGCGTCGAAGGCGACGCGCACCATGGTCGATCCCGATTCGAACATCGAGAAGGTGGTCGATCTCGGCTTTGTCGGCGAGCCGGAAAAGGTCGATCTCACGCTGCTCAACCAGCTGATCGGCTATGAGCTGATCCCGGTGCTGGCGCCGCTCGCAGCAAGCAAGGACGGCAAGACCTTCAACGTCAATGCCGACACCTTTGCCGGCGCCGTCGCCGGTGCGCTGAAGGCCAAGCGCCTGCTTCTGCTCACCGACGTGCCGGGCGTGCTCGACAAGTCGAAGAAGCTGATCCCGGAATTGTCGATCAAGGATGCCCGCAAGCTGATCGCTGACGGCACGATTTCCGGCGGCATGATCCCGAAGGTCGAGACCTGCATCTATTCGCTCGAACAGGGTGTCGAAGGCGTCGTCATTATCGATGGCAAGACTCCCCATGCCGTGCTGCTCGAACTCTTCACCAATCAGGGCACGGGCACGCTGATCCACAAGTGATGGACAGGGCAGACACACACTCTGCCCTGACTCCGCCCTTCATCCTGAGGAGCGCGCGAAGCGTGCGTCTCGAAGGATGGCCGCGGACTCTTCGCCAAGTCTGCTCATGGTTCGAGACGGCGCGGAAGACGCGCCTCCTCACCATGAGGGACGGGGTATTGGGCGGCTTCGCAGCTCTCCTCTTTCTCGTGGCCCTCACCTCCCCCGCCCGCGCCGACCTCAAACTCTGCAACCGCATGAGCTATGTCGTCGAAGCCGCCATCGGCATCGACGACAAGAGCGCCACCGCGACGCGCGGCTGGTTTCGCATCGATCCCGCGCAGTGCCGCGTCGTCGTACAGGGCACGCTGACAGCCGACCGCATCCTGCTGCATGCCCGCGCGCTCAGCATCTACGGCGCCTCACCCGTGGCGCAGAACGGCACCGACAACCTGTGCATCGCGCCGGATAACTTCGTCATCGCTGCTGCCCGGCAATGCCGCGCCGGACAGTCACAAGTGCCGTTCACGATGATCAAGCCGACGCAGACCGACGACGGCAATATGGTCGCCTATCTCGCGGAAGACAGCGAATATGACGACGAACAGGCCAAGCTCGCCGCGATCCAGCGCCTGCTGGTGATCGCCGGTTACGACGCCGCGCCCATCGACGGCGTGGATGGGCCGAAGACCCAGAGCGCGCTCTCGTCCTTCCTCAAGAGCCGTAGTCTTGCTGCCGATGTGGTTTCAACGCCGAATTTCTTCGACACAATGATCGCCGCCGTGCAGGCGCCCTCCGCAACAGGCCTCACCTGGTGCAACGACACCTCCTACAAGGTGATGGCGTCGGTCGCGACCGATGATGGCAAGGGCGTTGTCAGCCGCGGCTGGTATCGCATCGAGCCAGGCAAATGCCTGCGGCCCGACATGGTCGGCCAGCCCCGCCAGATCCTCAGTTTCGCCGAGGCTGTCGACGACAACGGCCGCGCCATCAAGCTCAACGACAAGCCCCTGAACTGGGGCGGCGTTCGCATGCTTTGCACGCGCGAGAGCAAGTTCGAAATTCGTGAACACAGTGACTGCAATACCCGCGGCCTCACCAGCGCCGGCTTCGCCATCGTCGATATGTCGGGCGGCGGCAGGACGCTGCGCTTTGGGACGCCGTGACGACCGGACAACAGAGACAATCAATGACCCTGCCGACCAAATCGCCACGTGCCTTCAACCATGTCGAGACCTGGGTGTTCGATCTCGACAACACGCTGTATCCGCACCACGTGAACCTGTGGCAGCAGGTCGATGGCAAGATCCGCGACTTCGTCGCGAACTTCCTCAGGATTTCGCCCGACGCGGCCTTCAAGGTTCAGAAGGACTATTACAAGCGCTACGGCACCACCATGCGCGGCATGATGACCGAACACGGCGTCCGCGCCGACGACTTTCTGGCTTTCGTCCACGAGATCGATCATTCGCCGCTGGAGCCTAACCCGGTGATGGGCGCCGCGATCGCACAATTGCCCGGCCGCAAACTGATCCTGACCAACGGCTCGGTCGCCCATGCCGGCGCCGTGCTGGAGCGCCTCGGTTTCGCCGACCAGTTCGAAGCGATCTTCGACATCATCGCCGCCGATCTGGAGCCGAAGCCGGCTCAGCAGACCTATGACAAGTTTCTTCGCCTGCACGGCGTCGATCCCTCCAAGGCCGCCATGTTCGAGGACCTGTCACGCAACCTCGTGGTGCCGCACAAACTCGGCATGACGACCGTGCTGATCGTGCCCGACGGCGCCAAGGAGGTCGTCCGCGAGGACTGGGAGCTGGAAGGCCGTGACGACGACCATGTCGATCACGTCACCGACGATCTGACCGGGTTTCTGGCGGCGCTGAACAAGGCCCGGTAGGGCGGGATGGCCGCCCGCGCGTCTTGACTCTCCCCAGCCGAATCCCGACAAAAGCTCCAAGAAATCACCTTTTTACCCACGATCTGTCCAAGGAAATCGCGATGTCGCTGACCGCCCTCGAATCCACCATCAATGCCGCCTTCGACGCGCGCGACAACGTCAACGCCTCGACCAAGGGTGAAGTCCGCGATGCTGTCGATCAGGCGCTGAACCTGCTCGACAAGGGCGAGGCCCGCGTCGCCGTGCGTGCAGACGACGGCAAGTGGACCGTGAACCAGTGGCTGAAGAAGGCCGTGCTGCTGTCGTTCCGCCTCAATGACATGGCGCAGATCTCTGGTGGTCCCGGCGGCGCGGCCTGGTGGGACAAGGTGCCCTCGAAGTTCGAGGGATGGGGCGACAACAGCTTCCGCGACGCCGGCTTCCGCTCTGTACCGGGCGCTATCGTGCGCAAGTCGGCCTTCATCGCCAAGAACGTCGTGCTGATGCCGTCCTTCGTCAATCTCGGCGCCTATGTCGATGAGAGCTCCATGGTCGACACCTGGTCGACGGTGGGCTCCTGCGCCCAGATCGGCAAGCGCGTGCACATTTCCGGCGGCGTCGGCATCGGCGGCGTGCTGGAGCCGCTGCAGGCCGGCCCGGTGATCATCGAGGACGACTGCTTCATCGGCGCCCGCTCGGAAGTCGCTGAAGGCGTGATCGTGCGCAAGGGTGCGGTGCTGGCCATGGGCGTGTTCCTGGGCGCATCGACCAAGATCGTCGATCGCGAGACGGGCGAAGTATTCGTCGGCGAAGTGCCGGAATATGCGGTGCTGGTCCCCGGCAACCTGCCCGGCAAGCCGATGAAGAACGGTCAGATCGGCCCCTCCACCGCCTGCGCCGTGATCGTGAAGCGTGTCGACGAGCGAACCCGCTCCAAGACCAGCATCAACGAACTGCTGCGCGACTGATTTGTCGTTTCGTCCGGTTTGCGCGTAGCATCGTGCAAACCGGACCGATCCGTTGAATTGAGGGCTGCCATGGACTGGACCACGCTGCTTTTCAGCTTCAAGGGACGGATCAACCGCGGCAAATACTGGCTCGCGATCCTGATCTACATAGTGGCCTGGATCGCCTTCGTAGCCGCTGCCGTGATGTGGCTCGGCGGCTTTGACACCGATCGCCTGTTCAGCATGGTCGGCGGCGCGTTGCTGCTGTGGCTGGCCGCCATTGTCCTCATCACCGCCGGTACATGGTCCGGCATCGCCACCGGCATCAAGCGGCTGCATGACCGCGAGAAGAGCGGATGGTGGATCCTGGTGTTCTGGCTTGGGCCGAGCGTCCTCAGCGGCATCGGCAGCACCAGCAGCGCGAGCACCAGCTTCGTCTTTCATATCGCCAGCTTCGCCGTGACCATCTGGGCCATCGTCGAACTGGGCTTCCTGCGCGGCACCGCCGGGCCGAACGAATACGGTCCCGATCCGCTTGCCGCGCTTGCCACTGCACCAAGGGTCTGATGTCCACCGACGCTCTCTCCATCGCTCAAGATCTTCTCCGCTGCCCCTCAGTCACTCCTGCTGACGCCGGCGCCCTCGGCGTGCTCGAGAGCATGCTGACGCCGGCCGGCTTCGAAGTCCATCGCGTCACCTTCAGCGAGGAAGGCAGCGCCGATATCGAAAACCTCTATGCCCGTATCGGGACTTCCGCGCCGCATATCTGTTTTGCTGGCCATACCGACGTGGTGCCGCCCGGTGATGAAGCGGCGTGGACCCATGGCGCTTTCTCCGGCGACGTGACGAACGGCCTGCTCTACGGCCGTGGCGCGGTGGACATGAAGGGTGGCATCGCCGCGTCAGTCGCCGCCGTGCTGGACTATCTGGCCGCGAATGACGGCAAGCCGCAAAAGGACGGCGGCGGTTCGATCTCCTTCCTGATCACCGGCGACGAAGAAGGCATTGCCGTCAATGGCACCGTGAAGCTGCTGCAATGGGCGGCCGAGCGTGGCGAAAAGTTCGATCATTGCATCGTCGGCGAGCCCTCGAATGTCGAGGAGATGGGCGACACGATCAAGATCGGACGCCGCGGGTCGCAATCAGGCACGCTGGTCGTCGATGGCGTGCAGGGCCATGTGGCCTATCCGCATCGGGCGTCGAATCCGGTGCCCGACATCGCTGCGCTGATCACAGCGCTGAGCAGCGACCCGCTCGATCAGGGCAATGCGCAGTTTCAGCCGTCCAATCTCGAATTCACCTCGGTGGATGTCGGCAACAAGGCGACCAACGTCATCCCCGCGCAAGCGCGGGCGAAGTTCAATATCCGCTTCAACGACCATCACACGCAGGCGTCATTGCGCGACCTGATCGATGCACGCGTCGCAACTGCCGCCGGCAATCGCATTCGCGCGCATGTGATTTGGGAGCCGAGCAATTCGGACAGCTTCGTCACAAAGCCCGGCGCCTTTACCGATACGGTCGTCGCCGCGATCAAGGATGTCACCGGCCGTACACCGGATCTCAACACGGGCGGCGGAACCTCGGATGCGCGCTTCATCAAGAACTACTGCCCGGTGATTGAATTCGGCCTGGTCGGGCAGACCATGCATCAGATCGACGAACACACGAAGGTTGCCGATCTGGAGAAGCTCACCCAAATCTATCGCGGCGTGCTGGATCGGTATTTCGCATGAACGGCAAGATTCTTGTCCTCACCGCGCTCGAAAGCGAGCTCGACAAATCACGCGCGCCTGCCGAGATCGAGGTGATTTTCACCGGCGTCGGCAAGATCAACACCACGATCGCAACGCTTCAGGCGGTGCAGGCCATGCAGCCCAAACTCGTCGTGAACTACGGCACCGCGGGCAAGCTAAACACCAAACTCAACGGCCTCGTCGAGGTCAGCGACGTGATCCAGCGCGACATGAATGCCGAGCCGTTGGCGCCGCGCGGCCGCACGCCCTTTGCGCCCGATCTCGACCGCCTGGTCTCGGGCCAGCGCGGCGTGATCTGCGGCAGTGGTGACAGTTTCGTCACCTCCACCGATCCTTGGCTGGTGTCGAACAATGTCGATATCGTCGATATGGAACTGTTTGCCATCGCGCAGGTCTGCCTGCGCCACGGCATTCCCTGGCGCGCCTTCAAGTTCATCACCGACGACGCCAATGATTTTGCGCATGAGCATTGGACGGCGAATGTCGCGAATGGACAGGATCTGTTCTGGGACGCGATGAAGGGCGTGAAGGTCTAGTAGTCGACCTTTACCAGATACAGCCCATCCGGCGGCGCCACGATGCCGCAGGCGCTGCGGTCCTTCGCGGCAAGCGCCGCAGCCAGATCGTCCGGCGTCCAGCGGCCGTTGCCGACCCAGACCAGTGAGCCAACCATCGAGCGCACCTGGCTGTGCAGGAACGAGCGTGCGGAGGTCGTGATAGTGATCGCCTCACCGTTCTGCACCACATCGAGCTGATCGAGCGTGCGGATCGGCGACTTGGCCTGGCATTCGGTATCGCGAAAGGTCGTGAAGTCGTGTCGACCGAGCAAACGCTTCGCAGCCTCGCTCATGGCAGCGACATCGAGCGGGCGCGGCACGCGCCAGACCCGGCCGGCATCGACGGCGAGGTTCGCGCGACGATTGGTGATGCGATAGACATAGTGGCGTTTGATGGCCGAGAACCGCGCCTCGAAATCATCCGGCACGATATCCGCCGACAGCACGCCGACCGGGTGTGGCCGCAGATGGGCATTCATGCCATCGCGAAAGCGACCGGGCACCAGCACTTTCGGCACGTCGCAATGGGCGACCTGGCCGAGCGCATGGACGCCGGCATCGGTGCGACCGGCGCCATGGACGCGGATCGGCTCGCCGCAAATGGCCTCGGCGGCACGCTCCAGCGCGCCCTGTACGGTCAGCGTCGCGTTGGCCTGCACCTGCCATCCGGAAAATGGCGCGCCGTCATATTCGATGATCATCTTGTAGCGCGGCATCAGCCCACCCGCAGAGGCGGCTTCAGCGGCGTGCCACGCAGAAATTCACTGGCCTTCATCGGCTGCTTGCCGGCGCGCTGCAGGTCGATGATCCGGATCGCGCCCTCGCCGCAGGCGATGGTGAGCTGATCGTCGATGATCTCGCCGGGCGCGCCCGCGCCCTTTGCAAGCTCGCAGCGCAGAACCTTCACGCGCACCGCCTCGCCCTCGATCGGCACTTCGCACCACGCGCCGGGAAACGGCGATAGGCCATGACAATGCCGAAGCACGTCGCGCGCCGGCTTCGACCAGTCGATCTTGGCCTCGGCCTTGTCGATCTTGGCCGCGTAGGTGACGCCGTCTGCACTCTGCGGGGTCAGGCTCAGCCGTCCCCTTTCCAGCGCGCCCATGGCACGCACCATCAGGTCGGCGCCGAGCGGCGCCAGTGCATCATGCAGGTCCAGCGCCGTCATCGCATCGGTGATCGCCAGCCGCTCGGCCATGGCGACATCGCCGGTGTCGAGGCCGACATCCATCTTCATCACCATGACGCCGCTCTCGGCGTCGCCCTCCATGATGGCACGATTGATCGGTGCGGCGCCGCGCCAACGCGGCAACAGCGAGCCGTGCAGGTTGAAGCAGCCGAGCGGCGGCACATCGAGAATGTTCTGCGGCAGGATCATGCCATAGGCGACGACGACCGCAGCCTCGGCCTCATGCGACCGGAACTCGACTTCCGCCTCCGGCGTCCGCAGCGTCTTCGGCGTGAACACGGGAATGCCGAGCCGTTCCGCCTCGCGCGCCACCGGCGTCGGCTGCAGCTTCATGCCACGGCCGGCGGGCTTTGCTTCGCGGGTATAGACGGCGACGATCTCATGGCCATGGGCCACGAGTTCGAGCAGCGTCGGCACCGCGAAATCCGGCGTGCCCATGAAGATCAAACGAAGCGACATAGGTCGGAGCCGATCTGTTGCAGCGTTGCGCGGAGAAACCTACTCCGCGCGCTTGGCGAGCTTGGTGAACTTCTTCAGCACACGATCGCGCTTCAGCTTGGAAAGGTAATCGACGAACAGCACGCCATTGAGATGGTCGATCTCGTGCTGAATGCAGGTCGCGAACAGGCCAGAGGCCTCTTCCTCGATGGTCTTGCCGTCGAGGTCCATATAGCGAATCCGCACCGTCGCCGGACGTTCCACTTCCTCGTAATATTCGGGAATCGACAGGCAGCCCTCTTCATAGACCGAGAGTTCTTCCGAGGCCGAGATGATCTCCGGATTGATGAAGACGCGCGGCTTCTTGCCGTCCTCCTCATCGTCCTTCTTGGCGATGTCCATGGTGATCAGCCGCAGCGGAACCGCGATCTGGATCGCCGCCAGCCCGATCCCGGGTGCGTCGTACATCGTCTCGAACATGTCGTCAGCGAGCTTGCGCACCTCCGACGTCACCTTCTCGACAGGTTTGGAGATCAGCCGCAACTGTTTGTCGGGCAGGATAATGATTTCACGAATGGCCATGGCGGCGATTTAATCTGCGCGCCGGTCCGGGTCAATCCGCTGGAAAAGCTGGACTTTGAAGGACGTTAACTCCCCGCTAACCATGAAAATTAAGGCGCGGTTAACGATGCCGGTTAAGGTCTGCTTAACCATATTTCTTAGGCTTGGGTTAACCAGGAAAATTCATCTTGCATTAACCATAAATGTTCCCTCTTCGTTCGCATGACCGACCGAATCGGCTACAAGGATGGGATGAACGAGATTCTTTTCATGATCGGCGACATGCCGGTCACCGCCGGCGTGGCATTGATGGGCTTTAGTGCTCTGGCGCTGGGTTTGCTGCTCGCCATCGCCATCATCATCGCTCGCTCCGGTAGCCGCGGCGCCGCCATGGCCATGGCCCAGGCGATCCGCGCCGACGAACTGGAAGAACGCCTCAGCGAAGTGCTGAAAGCACAGAACGAAGCCACCGGCCGCGTCGACGCCATGGGCCAGGCCTTGGCAGGCCGTCAGGCCGACATGGCACGCGCGGTGTCCGAGCGACTGGACTCCGTGACCCATCGCGTCGGCCAATCCATGGAACAGACCACGCGCAACACCATGGAAAGCCTGAGCGCGCTGCATGAGCGCCTGGGCATCATCGACAACGCCCACAAGAATCTCACCGACCTCACCTCGCAGGTGACGACCTTGCGTGACGTGCTCGCCAACAAGCAGTCGCGCGGCGCCTTCGGTCAGGCGCGGATGGAAAGCATCGTCAAGGACGGCATGCCGAGCGGCGCCTATGCGTTCCAGCACACGCTGTCGTCGGGTAAGCGGCCGGATTGCGTGATCTTCCTGCCGGACCAGCGCCCGCTGTGCATCGACGCAAAATTCCCGCTGGAAGCCGTCACGGCGCTGCATGACGCACGCAGCGACGACGAGAAGAAATACGCGGCGCAGCGCTTGCGCGCCGACGTGATGAAGCATGTTACCGACATCGCCGAGAAGTATCTGGTGGCCGGCGAGACGCAGGATACGGCGCTGATGTTCGTGCCGTCGGAATCCGTCTATGCGGAAATCCACGACGGTTTCGACGACATCATCCAGAAAGCCTATCGCGCCCGCGTCGTCTTGGTGTCGCCGTCGCTGCTGATGCTGGCGATCCAGGTAATGCAGCAGATCCTGAAGGACGCGCGGATGCGCGACGCCGCCGACCAGATCCGCACCGAGGTACTGAATCTGGGCGACGACCTCACCCGGTTGCGCGATCGCGTGATGAAGCTGCAGACGCATTTCGGGCAGGCCAATGAGGACGTCCGCCAGATCCTGATTTCCGCCGACAAGATCGAAAAGCGCGCCGGCCGCATCGAGGAACTGGATTTCAGCAAAAGCGAGCCGGCGGCCGAGATAGCCCCGGCCATCGCGAAGACCGCCGCCCCCGACATGTTCGCGCCGCTGCCGCGCAAGCTGCAGGCGGGGGAATAGCTCCAGAACTCCAACTGTCATCGCCCGGCCGAGCGCGCAATTGCGCGCTTG
This sequence comes from Tardiphaga sp. 862_B3_N4_1, assembly GCF_051811085.1. NCBI lineage: Bacteria > Pseudomonadati > Pseudomonadota > Alphaproteobacteria > Hyphomicrobiales > Nitrobacteraceae > Tardiphaga > Tardiphaga sp. 862_B3_N4_1. The sequence goes on along the minus strand of NZ_JBPWQB010000002.1, from coordinate 2,332,179 downwards.
GACCGGGCGATCCAGTATCCGGCGGCGGTTGTAGTTTGCTATGAAGTATCAACGTTAAGGGCAGTGTATACTGGATCGCCCGGTCAAGCCGGGCGATAACAACTGAGAAAGTGGTGCCGAGAGGCAACTGAGTTATTGCGCCCTCACCGGCAGATGATCGGATACAGATCGTCCCAGTTCGGATTATCCTTCTCGATCAGCGCAATCTTCCATTCCCGCTTCCACTTCTTGAGCCGCTTCTCACGAAGCATCGCGTATTCGATATTGTCGAAGTGTTCGAAGTAAACGAGGCGATCCACACCATATTGCTTCGTGAATCCCTCTGCGGCTTTCGTTTTGTGTTCGTATACGCGGCGAATGAGATCGTTCGTCACGCCGATATAAAGCGTTCCGCCGATGTCGCTTGCCAGAATGTAGACGTAAAAGTTGTAGGCACGCATCGTCAGGACTCGCCACTGCCGTTGCACCAAACTCACTTGTCGTCACCCGGCTTGACCGGTTGACCCAGTATACACCGACCTTACGTTCGTACGACGCTGCCAAACACAACCAACGCCGGACTGGATCGCCCGGTCCTAGCGCGCAATTGCGCGCCAGGCCGGGCGATGACAACCGAGGGGAAGGATACGAAGCCACAGGCCGCTTTCCCCCGAATCTGCTAACCCTTCCCCATGACCAGCGCGCCTGACTCGTCCGAAGCCGCCCTCGCCTTGAAGCCCCGTGCCACCTGGCGCGAGAGCATGGCGGTGTATCTGCAGCCGCGGGTGCTGATCGTGCTGCTGCTTGGCCTGTCGTCGGGTCTGCCGCTTGCATTGTCCGGTTCCACGCTGCTGGTGTGGATGCGAGAATCCGGCGTCGATCTCGGCACCATCGGGCTGTTCGCTCTTGTTGGCACGCCCTACACGCTGAAATTCCTTTGGGCGCCGCTGGTCGATGCGCTGCATGTGCCGTTCTTCACGCGACAGTTCGGCCGCCGCCGCGGCTGGCTGGTATTTTCACAGCTGCTGCTGATCGGCGCGATCCTGCTGCTGGCGCTGACCGATCCCGCCCGCTCGCCACTGTTCGTCGCCCTTGGTGCGCTGCTGGTCGCTGCGATGTCATCGACGCAGGACATTGTCGTCGATGCGTTTCGTGTGGAGAGCCTGCCGGAGAGCGAACAGGCGGCCGGCATGGCGTCCTATGTCGCGGCCTATCGCATCGGCATGCTGATCTCGACCGCCGGCGTGCTGTTTCTAGTCAGCGCCTTCGAGAGCACGGGCATCGCGCGCTCCACCGCCTGGATGTGGGGCTATGTGGCAATGGCGGCGATGGTGCTGGTCGGCACGGTCACAGCGCTTGCGGCCACCGAGCCCGAGCAATCCGCGCAGGCCGAAGCCGCCACGCGCGGCGACAGCGCCTTCACGCGCGTGCTGCAGGCCGCAATCGGCGCGTTCTCCGAGTTTCTGGCCCGCAAGGACGCCTGGGCCGCGCTGGCCTTTGTCGTGCTGTTCAAATTCACCGACGCCTTTTCCGGCACCATGACAGCGCCGTTCGTGATTGATCTCGGCTTCACCCGCAACGACTACGCCGCCATCGTCAAAGGCGTCGGCCTTGCCGCCACGCTGATCGGCGGCTTCGCTGGCGGCTTCGTGGCGCGGCGCTATTCGCTGGCGGCGAGCCTGTGGATCGGCGCTGTGTTGCAGGCGCTGTCCAACCTGGCATTCTCGTGGCTCGCCATCGTCGGCGTCAATCAATGGGCGCTGGCACTGGCCATCTCGGTCGAGAATTTCACCAGCGCCATCGGTACGGTGATCTTCGTCGCCTACCTTTCGGCGCTGTGCAAAAACCCGCTGCACACAGCCACGCAATATGCGCTGCTCACGGCGCTCGCTGCGGTGGGGCGGACCTATCTGTCAGCAGGTGCAGGTTACGTCGCGCAGGCGACGGGATGGCCGATGTTCTTCGTCATCAGCGTGGTCGTCGCGGTGCCGAGCCTGATCCTCCTGATCTGGCTGCAGCGCCGCGCGCATTTCGAGATGCTGGGGCCGGTACGGGTTTAACCGAAGCGACCTCAGTTCGGCTTCGTCACCACGCTCCATTTCGTCACCAGCGCTTCACTCATCTGCCCGGCCTGCTCGGCGCAGGTGACTTCAGCAACCTTGAGCGCAACTTCCCTGCCGACAAGCTTCTTCAGCTGCGTGGCCTGCACGTCATTGGCAACGACGATCTCGAATGTCTCGGGACCGGTCTCAAGATTACACAGCCCTGCAGGCGCCGGCAGCCGACGCGGCTCGCTGACCACTTGATACACATTGGTGCGCTTGCCCTTGGCATCGCGGCTGCGCATGGCGTTGAGCTGCCCGGTCAGCACATCACCGATCTTCATGGTCTTCGGTGCCACCGGTGCGGCTGGCGGAGCCGGCGTTTCGGTCGCGCCTCCGGCAGCCGTAGCAAACAGGCCGGCCGCACAAATCGCAGCGGCCCAGGTCGGCAAAGCCTTCAAGTCATATCGTGTCATCAATGCTCTTCCAGTCTTAAAACAGCGTCCGCTGTCGCATTGCTGCCGACAGCGTGCCTTCGTCGAGATAATCGAGTTCACCACCAACCGGCACGCCATGTGCCAGCCGCGTCACCTTCACATTGGCCTCCTGCAGGAGGTCGGTGATGTAATGTGCCGTGGTCTGCCCATCAACCGTCGCATTCAGCGCCAGGATGATTTCGCTCACCTCTGAATCATGCGCACGTGACACCAGCGCGTCGATGGTCAGATCCTGCGGGCCGACGCCGTCGAGCGGCGACAGCGTTGCACCCAATACATGATATTTGCCCGTCGTCGCATGGGCGCGTTCGAGCGCCCACAAGTCCGCGACATCGGCGACCACCACGATGGTCGAGGGATCGCGGCGCGGGTCCGTGCAGATCGTGCAGGGATTCTGCGTATCGATATTGCTGCAGACCTTGCAGACCTGAATACGGTCGATCGCCACCTGCAACGCACCGGCTAGCGGCGTCATCAGCGCCTCGCGCTTCTTGATCAGATGCAGCGCGGCACGCCGGGCCGAGCGCGGGCCGAGACCGGGCAGCCGCGCCAGCAGTTGAATCAGGCGCTCGATTTCCGGACCGGCCGTGGATGCCATCTCAGGTAAGGCCCATCCCCGGCGGCAGACCGAGGCCGCCGGTCAGCGCCTGCATCTTCTCTTGCATCGCAGCTTCCGCCTTGCGGCGCGCATCACCGAGCGCTGTGACCAGCAGATCCTCAAGGATCTCGACTTCGTCGGCTTTAACCAGCGAGGGATCGATCTTCACGGCCTTCACTTCGGTCTTCGCGGTCATCCGCACGGACACGAGGCCACCGCCGGAGATACCTTCGACCTCGACATGGTCGAGCTCGTCCTGCATCGCCTTCATCTTCGATTGCAGCTGCGCTGCCTGTTTCATCATGCCGAGAAAATCAGCCATGAGTTTTCCTTCGCAGTTCGATTAATCGTCGTCGTTGAGACCGTCGGTCGCGTCATCGCTGATCAGGTCGCTATCGCTGCCGTTGAAGTCCGGCGGCTCAGGGGCGATGACACGAACCTCGACCTTCGCACGCGGAAACCGTGCCAGCACTTCCTTGACCCGCGGATCGGCTTCCGCCGCGCGCTGGCGTTCGTTCTTCTGCTCGAGCTGCTGATCGCGCAGCGTCGGCTGTCCCTGCTCGTTGGACACGATCACGGCCCAACGCCGGCCGGTCCACTGTTCGAGCTTCCGCGACAGATCGTTGATCAGCGTGCGCGACGCCGTGCGCTCCATCGCCAGCTCAAGCCGCCCGTCTTCGATCTTGATCAGGCGCACATCGGCTTCGAGCGCCCCGCGCACCATCAGGTCGCGTTTCTCGCCGGCCAGTGCGACGAGTTCAGGGAAGGTGGAAATCTTCAGCACCGCTGCGGGCGGTACATCTGCCATGCCGACTTGCGGCCGCGGCGATGGTTCCGCGCCGCCGCGCTGCATGGTCGGACCACGCGACGCACTCGCTGACATCGTCGGCATGGCGGACGGCATCTGCGCTGACGGCAAAGATGCCGACGGAGCGGACGATGGCGCGGCACGGCCTCCACCATTCGTTGGGATCATCGGCGACGTCCCGCCATTCTGGTCGAGCATCCGGATCGCTTCATCCGGCGTCGGCAGATCGGCAACGTAAGCGATGCGCACCAGCACCATCTCTGCGGCAGCGGCGGGACGCGTCGCGCCCTGCACCTCGGTGATGCCCTTGAGCAGCATCTGCCACATCCGCGACAGCACCCGCATCGACAGCTTCGAGGCGAAATCGCGCGCGCGCAGACGTTCGGTCTCTCCAAACGCGACATTGTCGGCGGTTGCCGGCACGATCTTCACGCGGGTGACGAAATTGACGAACTCGGCAAGGTCGCTCAGCACCACGATCGGATCGGCGCCGACATCGTATTGTTCGCGAAATTCCTTGAACGCGCTGGCGATGTCGCCACGTGCCAGCGAATCGAACAGGTCGATGACGCGAGTACGATCGGCGAGGCCGAGCATCTGCCGGACCGCATCCGCGCGGACCGTGCCTGCGGCATGTGCGATGGCCTGATCGAACAGCGACAGTGAATCGCGCACCGAGCCTTCGGCGGCGCGGGCGATGATGCCCAGCGCTTCCGGCTCGACCTCGACGTTTTCCTTACCGGCAATATTCGAGAGATGCGTCATTAGCACATCGGCATCGACGCGACGCAGGTCGAAGCGCTGGCAGCGCGACAGCACCGTCACCGGCACCTTGCGGATTTCGGTCGTGGCGAACACGAACTTGGCGTGTTCCGGCGGCTCTTCCAGCGTCTTCAGGAACGCGTTGAAGGCGGCGGTCGACAGCATGTGGACTTCGTCGATGATGTAGACCTTGTAACGCGCGCTGGAGGGCGCATAGCGCACGCTGTCATTGATCTGGCGGACATCGTCGACACCGGTATGCGACGCGGCGTCCATTTCGAGAATGTCGATATGCCGGCTTTCCATGATCGCCTGGCAATGGATGCCCGGCGTCGGCATATGGATGGTCGGGCCTTTGACCGAGCCATCAGCCATTTCATAATTCAGCGCGCGCGCCAGAATACGCGCCGTCGTCGTCTTGCCGACACCGCGGACACCGGTAAGGATCCAGGCCTGCGGAATGCGGCCGGTCTCGAACGCGTTGGAAACGGTGCGGACCAGCGCTTCCTGGCCGATCAGATCGTCGAAACTGCCGGGGCGGTATTTACGCGCGAGCACGCGATAGGGCGCGGCGGCAGCAGGCGCCGGGGCAACGCCCATATCGAAACCGCTCTGGTGATCATCAGGAGGGGACGTGCCAGCGTCGGTCATCGAGGAATCCGCAATGTGTTGTCTCGTAAAGCCGGCTTGCGGAACATCTGGCGCATCATAGGCGGAACGGGACACAAGTTCCGGCCTTCGATGCTGCCTCACTCATCGAACAAGGCGCCCACCGAGCAAACGACCCATGTGCAGGACGCTGAATTTGCTCGATAAAACAAGTAGGAGACTGACGAGCGACCCGATCCGGATCTCGTTAGGGCTGCTTCCTTCCGGACCTGACCCGATTGGCGAGTGGCTCGTCCACCGCCAATCTCCCGGTGCTTATTTGGGGCCAAAATGGTCGGAAAGCAAGCGCGGCGCGTGTCGCAAGTCCGCCGCAAGTTTTGCGCAGGAAAGTCGCAAGAAAACGTGGTCCAGACGCGCAAAACGGGCCATGACGGGAGTTGTCTGCGCAGCCGCTTCCTGCGACGCTGTGCGCCTTAATCGAGAGTCAGAATGGCCGCTCCCTCCTCCTGGTCGCTGCACGAGCAGCTGCAACAAGACACCATCGACATCGGCGACCTCCCCCTCAGCCGCGTGCTGGTGGTGAAGGACGCGCACTACCCCTGGCTGATGCTGGTGCCGCGCCGCGCCGACACGACCGAGATCATCGATCTCGACGAGGTCGCGCAGGGCCAGTTGATGACCGAGATCAACCGCGTCGGCCGCGCGCTCAAAGAAATCACCAAATGCGACAAGCTCAATGTCGCGGCGCTCGGCAACATGGTGCCGCAGTTGCACGTCCACATCATCGCGCGCCGCAAGACCGATGCCGCCTGGCCGCGGCCGATCTGGGGCGTGATGCCACCACTCGCCCATGACGCGGCAGAAGTGCAGCGCTTCATCTCAGAACTCCGCCGCAAGATCTGGCTCGGTTGACCATCATGACAAGCAAGCTGTTTCCGCTCGGCCATCCGGCCTTCGTCTCTAACACGCTCGACCGCGCCGCGCATCTGCGCTTCAGCGACGAGAAACTGTTCGCGCTGGAGGGCAAAAGCTCCTCGCGCGCTTATGTGATCTACCGCGACTCGCTGGTCATGAAGAAGGATGGCGATGCCCAGCGCGCGCTGCTGACCATCGACGAGGCGCTGAAATTCGGCGCCAATCCTGGCACTGTCTTTCTGGGCCTACGTGATGGCGATGCGGTGTTCGGCATGGGCATCGGCGCACCCGCCGTCGAAAAGCTGTTGACCCGCGACGATGTCGTCGTCAGCGAACTCCGCGGCATGGCCATGCAGGGCATGGTGCCGCCGGAACAACTCTCGGCGGTTGCACAGGCCAAGTCGCTCGTCTCCTGGCATCAGCGCCACGGGTTTTGCGCCAATTGCGGCGCCAAGTCCTCAATGGCCGAAGGCGGCTGGAAGCGCATTTGCCCGAGCTGCAAGACCGAGCATTTCCCGCGTACCGATCCTGTCGTCATCATGCTGGTGGAGAAGGGCGACAAATGCCTGCTCGGCCGCCAGAAGCAGTTCGCGCCGGGCATGTATTCGTGCCTCGCCGGCTTCGTCGAAGCGGCCGAGACCATCGAGGACGCGGTGAAGCGCGAGATCTTCGAGGAAGCCGGCATTCGCTGCACCGACGTCACCTATTACATGACGCAGCCCTGGCCCTACCCGTCATCCCTGATGATCGGCTGTTCGGCGCGCGCCATCAGCGACGAGATTACCGTCGACAAAATGGAACTTGAGGACGCCCGGTGGTTTGACCGTGACGAGGCGATGCTGATGTGGAAACGCGAACACCCGGACGGGCTCGCGGGGCCGCACCCATTCGCCATAGCGCATCATCTGCTCGGTCGCTGGCTGCATCCCGACCAAGCCTGACCACGGGGAATCCTTCATGAGTGCCAAGCCTGTCCACGTATTGTGTATCGGCCTGCCGGTTCGCGACCTGACCTTTGCCGTCGAAGCCGTCCCGGGGCGTGGCCAGAAATTCCCCTCCCAACGTTTCGCCCAGATCATCGGCGGCAATGCGCTCAATGCCGCCATTGGCGTCAGCCGGCTGGGCGGCCGGGCGTCGATGACCGGCCCGATGGGCGACAAGAACGAGACCGCCGATCAGTTTGTGTTCGACGATCTTGCCAAGGAAGGCATCGACTCTGCGCATCTGGTGCATATGCCGGGCCTCGTGACGCCGATCTCGGCCGTCATGATCGACCCTTCGGGCGAGCGCACCATCGTCACCTTCCGCGATCCCGAACTCTGGAAGGTAAAGCTGCCTGACCACGACCTGCTGCTGCAGGACTGCAACGCCATTCTGGTTGAGAGCCGCTGTGCCGGCTTCGCCACCGAGTTGTGCATCGAGGCACGTCATCGCGGCATTCCCGTCGTCGTCGACATCGACAGCACGCTGTCGCAGCGCGAGGGCCTGCTGACCGCTTCCTCGCACCTGATCTTCTCGGACGATGCGCTGCAATCGACCGCCGGCATCACCGACAATCTCAAGGCGCTGCAGAAGATGGCGACGCTGACCTCGTCCTTCCTTGCCGTCACCCGCGGCCCGCGCGGTACCCTGTGGCTCGACGAGCACGGACATCCCAAGGAAACCCCGGCCTTCCCCGTTCACACCGTGGACACCCTCGGCGCCGGCGACATTTTCCATGGCGCCTTCGCGCTGGAATTCGCGGGCGGCAAGTCGGTACCGGAGGCGCTGCGCTTCGCGTCCGCCGCCGCGGCCCTGAAATGCACCCGCTATGGCGGTGCTTTTGCCTGCCCGCAACGTGCTGAAGTCGAACAGCTTTTGAGGGAATCCAGGGTCGGCGCCCTTAGCTGAGGCGGTACAGGGCTTGCTTTGGAAGAATGTTCTATATATGAGGTTACTCGACCCCATAATTAGAACAAAGTTCTTCCCATGACCGATGTCGCCGACCAGCCCCTTGAATCCACCCGCCGCCTCGATGCGATCGATCGCAAGATCCTGACCGTCCTGCAGGAAGACGCCTCGCTGTCGGTGGCCGAGATCGGCGACCGCGTCGGGCTTTCGTCTACACCGTGCTGGAAGCGCATCCAGCGCCTTGAGGCCGATGGCGTGATCCTCCGCCGGGTGGCGCTGGTCGATCAGAACAAGATCGGCTTGGGTATCTCGGTGTTTGTCTCGGTGGAGAGCGGCGACCATTCCGACGCCTGGCTGAAGAAATTCGCCGATGCCGTCAGCGCCATGCCCGAAGTCATGGAATTCTACCGGATGGCCGGCGACGTCGACTACATGCTGCGCGTGGTCGTGGCCGACATGCAGAGCTACGACATCTTCTACAAGAAGCTGATCAGTGCCGTAGCCTTGAAGAACGTCACCTCCCGCTTCGCCATGGAGAAGATCAAGTCGGTCACGGCACTGCCGGTGCCACCGATGCCGGCTGCTTGAGAAATACCGCGCTGTCGTCGCCCGGTCGGACCGGGCGACCACGCCGAAACAGATCAATCATATAATTCGATTGGATCAACAATAATGATCAATTAGATTTATTGATCAAACGGCATGAGGATGTGGCCAAACCGGAGTTTGGCCCATGACCGTTCTTGCCCAAGATGCCAACCGCACCAGCCCGCTTGCTCCTCGCAACCCGCTTCTTCCCGGATTGGCGCTCACCGGCGCCATCGCCGGCACTGCACTCGCCTTGCGTGAAATCCCCTATATCGGCCTCGCCAGTCCGATGATCCTGGCCATCGGCATCGGTATCGCGATCCAGAACTCATCCGGCGCGCCGGCTGCGGCCAAAGCCGGCATCAGTTTCTCCATGCGCAGCATCCTGCGCTTCGCCATCATCCTGCTCGGCCTGCAGCTCACCGCGGCGCAGTTGCTGGAAGTTGGCGGCATCGGCTTCGCGGTGATCGCGGCGACGCTCCTTGCAACCTTCATCTTCACCACATGGCTTGGCCGCGCGATGGGTATCGACCGCAGACTGGTCGAACTGATCGCCGCCGGCACATCGATTTGCGGCGCGTCCGCCGTGATCGCAACCAACACCGTGACCCGCGCGCCCGATGAGGATGTCGCCTACGCGGTCGCCTGCGTCACCATCTTTGGCTCGATCGCCATGTTCGTCTATCCGCTACTCGGTAGCGTGCTGCAGCTCGACCCACATCATTTCGGGCTTTGGGCTGGCGCATCGATCCACGAGATCGCGCAGGTGGTCGCGGCCACCTTCCAGCAGAGCCGCGACGCCGGCGAATTCGGTACCGTCGCGAAACTCGCGCGCGTGATGATGCTGGCACCGGTGGTGATCACACTTGGCCTGCTGGCGACACAGCGCGCACGCGCCATCGGCGCGGAATCCGGCAGCGCCAAGGTGCCGATGCCGTGGTTCGCCTTCGGCTTCGTGGCGATGGTGATCCTGAATAGCCTCGTTGACGTGCCGCATGCAGCTATGAGCCTGATCATTCCGATCACGACCTTCCTGTTGACCATGGCGCTCGCCGCAATGGGGCTGGAAACCAATATCCAGAAGCTGCGCGCCAAGGGCCTGCGCCCGCTGCTGCTCGGCGCCGCAGCCTTCCTATTCATTGCCGGCTTCAGCCTCATGCTGGTGAAACTGACTACCTGACGGAGATGCCATGACGCTCGAACAGCTCCGGATATTCGTCGCCGTCGCCGAACACGAGCACATGACGCGGGCTGCCGAGAGTCTGCATCTCACCCAATCGGCCACCAGCGCCGCCATTGCGGCGCTGGAAACGCGCTATGCGACGCAGCTGTTTCACCGCGTCGGCCGCCGCATCGAATTGACCGAGATTGGCCGCGCCTTTCTGATCGAAGCCCGGGCCGTGCTGGCACGCGCTGCCGCCGCGACGACCGTCCTCACCGATATGGCCGGCATGACGCGCGGCTCCCTTGCGCTGGCCGCGAGCCAGACCGTCGGCAACTATTTTCTACCACCCATCATGGCGCGCTATCGCCAGCACTTCCCCGGCATCGACCTCAGCCTCCGCATCGGAAATACCGAACAGGTGGCCGACTGGGTGCGCGATGGCGAAGTCGATCTCGGCATCGTTGAAGGCGCGGTTGACGATCCGGCGCTCGCGACCCAGCCCGTGGGCGACGACGAACTTGTGCTGGTGGTCGGTCAATCGCATCCATGGGCGAAGCAACATGCTGTCGTACCGGGTCAGTTCGCCGAGGCAGACTGGGTGCTGCGTGAAGCCGGCTCCGGCACGCGCGCCATCGCGCAATCGGTGCTGGACCAATCAGGAATCGCGCCTGACCACATTCGCGTTGCCATGGAGCTGCCATCGAACGAAGCCGTCTGCGCGGCCGTCGTGGCCGGCGCTGGTGCGAGCATCATCTCACGCCTGGCTGCCGCCGCCTTGATCGGCAGCGGTGATCTCATCGCCATCAAAGCCTCGCTGCCGACACGGCGCTTCGTCCAGCTGCGCCACAAGGAGCGCTATGTGACGCAGGCGGCAAGGGAGATGTCGGAGATGATTGCGGCGGATCAGGCAGCCAGAACGTAACTCGCACGATTTTCCACCAACTGTCGTCGCGCGGCTTGGCCGGGCGACGACAGCAGAAATCAAATCGTCTGGTTATACGCGCCGACTTCCGGATGCGTCCGCAGTACCACATTCATGGCTTCGAACATGTCGTGCATCCGCGCTTCGGAGACCGGGCTTTCGACCACGACCACCAGCTCCGGTTTGTTCGATGACGCCCGCACCAGACCCCAGCTGCCGTCCTCGCAGGTGACGCGCACGCCGTTGACCGTGACGAGATCGCGGATCGATTGTCCGGCGACCTTGTCGCCTTTCTTCTGCGCATCCTCGAAATGCTTCACCACCGCAGCGACGACGCCGTATTTGGTCTCGTCGGCACAATGCGGCGACATGGTCGGCGACGACCAGGTCTTCGGCAACGCCTCCTTGAGATCGGCCATGGTCTTGCCGGGCGCGCGGTCCATCATTTCGCAGATCGCAATCGCCGAGACGAGGCCGTCGTCATAGCCACGGCCCACCGGCGCATTGAAGAAGAAGTGACCGGACTTCTCGAAGCCGGCGAGCGCCTTCAGCTCATTGGTGCGGCGCTTCATGTAGGAGTGGCCGGTCTTCCAGTAGGTCGTCTTGGCATTCTGCTTCTGCAGCACCGGATCCGTCACGAACAGTCCGGTCGATTTCACGTCGACCACAAAGGTCGCATCCTTGTGAACCGCGGACATATCGCGGGCGAGCATCACGCCGACCTTGTCGGCGAAGATTTCCTCGCCGGTGTTGTCGACGACGCCGCAGCGATCGCCGTCGCCGTCGAAACCGAGGCCGACATCGGCCTTGTGTTCGAGCACCGCATCGCGGATCGCGTGCAGCATCTCCATGTCTTCCGGATTCGGATTGTATTTCGGAAAGGTGTGATCGAGCTCGGTATCCAGCGGAATCACCTCGCAGCCGATCGCTTCCATCACTTGTGGTGCGAAAGCACCCGCGGTGCCGTTACCGCAGGCCACGACGACCTTCAGCTTGCGCTTCAGCTTCGGGCGGTTGGTGAGGTCGGCGATATAACGCGCCGGATAATTTTCGTGGAATTGATAGGAGCCGCCAGCCTTGTTCTTGAACTCGGCATTGAGCACGATTTCCTTGAGCCGGGTCATCTCGTCCGGACCGAAGGTCAGCGGCTTGCTGGCACCCATCTTCACACCGGTCCAGCCATTGTCGTTATGCGAGGCCGTCACCATGGCGACACAGGGCACATCGAGATCGAACTGCGCGAAATAGGCCATCGGCGTTACCGCGAGGCCGATATCATGGACCTTGCAGCCGGCGGCCATCAGGCCCGTCATCAGCGCGTATTTGATCGAGGCGGAGTAGCCACGGAAATCATGTCCGGTGACGATTTCCTGCTTCTGGCCGAGTTCTGCAATCAGCGCGCCGAGCCCCATGCCCAGCGCCTGAATGCCCATCAGGTTGATTTCCTTGCCGAACAGCCAGCGCGCGTCATATTCGCGAAAACCCGTGGCCTTTACCATCGGCTCGGATTCGTAAGCGTAGGTATTCGGCACGAGCAAGGGCTTCGGCTTCGGAAACATCGCAGGACCTCGCATCAATTGGGATCAATCTTGAATGCGCAGGCTTAGCCTTTGCGCACGCCTGTGGGAAGGAGCACGGGCATTCAAGAATGCGAGTTTGTTTAGAATTGGGCTGCGGCGTGAATGCGTGGGGGATATGAGGTACTACTGTTCGAGTACCATCCGGCCATTTGCATATTCGAAGCGTTTCAACTTCGAGAGAAACGACAGGCCGAGCAGATTCTCGGACAGTGCCTCATCGGGCAGCACCATCGCATCGACATCACGCACGGTCAGCTCACCGACCTGCACGACAGCGATTCGCGTGCGCGCAGCCTTCAGCGTTCCGTTCGCCGTTGTCACCGTGGCGTTATAATCAGCACGCGACGGACGCAAACCAAATCGTGCCGCCGACTTTTCATTCAATGCGATGACGGACGCGCCAGTATCGACCATGAAACCGATGCGCTGGCCCTCGATACTCCCCTCAGTCTGGAAGTGACCGCGCGCATCGCGCGCAATCGACAGGCTGCGGACACCGGCCTTTGCATTGGCCTGTGTGGTGGGTGCGGGGGATGACGCCTTCGCCATGGCCGGCGTCGTCGCCGTCATCTTGTCGGCCATCTGCGCCATCACGGTGCCCAGACCGATCAGGATCGCCGCGAAGAACATGATACTACGCATACGCAACCTCACTGAACGCAATCAGGGGAACCGCGAGTTCATCACACGGGCTCACCACCGTCCGTTCAGGACGGTCTTACAGACTGCTATTTTCGCGAAAAGGATGAGCGAAGCGTTAATGAGCGGCACTTTGCCTGATGATCACGTCCCGCGCGGCTTCACGCGGCGCGTCGGCAGCGCATTGGCGGGATCTTCCGGCCAGGGATGTCGCGGATAGCGGCCGCGAAGGTCCGAGCGCACGTCGAGGTAGCTGCCCCGCCAGAAGCCCGGTAGATCGCGCGTCACCTGCACCGGCCGCTGCGCCGGCGACAGCAATTCCAGCACCAGCGGCACCTTGCCCTTGGCGACCGACGGATGGGTGTTGAGCCCGAACAATTCCTGCAGACGGACCGCAATGGTCGGCCCCTGCTCGGCTTCGTAATCGATCGCCAGTACCGTCCCCGTCGGCGCCTCGAAATGCGTTGGCGCTTCCTTGTCGAGCCGCGCGCGCAGATCCCAGGGCAGCAGGCCCATCACGGCGTCGGACAGATCGCCCGCCGAAAAGTCCTTCAGCGAGATCTTGTCGAACAGCGCCGGCATCAGCCAGCTTTCGCGCGTCGCGGCAAGCGCAGTGTCGGACAGATCGGGCCACGCGTCGCCTTCCGACGCACGCAGGAACATCACGCGTCCGCGCCACTGCTGCAGCGCCTTGGACCATGGCAGGCGGTCGATACCCGCGGCGACCAGACCGTCGGCGAAGACACGCGCGGTGTCTTCGGACGGTTTCAGCGTGAACGGTGCTTCCGACAACGTGATCGCATGCAGCACACGCTTGCGACGGCCACGCAGCGACATCGATGCGCGATCGAAACTGACATCGTCGGTATTCTCGATCTGATCGGCGAAGCGCGTTTCGATATCGGCCTGCGCGATCGGCGCTGCCAGCAGGATGCGGCCATTGGCGGCGGTTCCGGTGAGTTCGGCAACGGCGATGTAAGGCGCCCGCGCAAGCGCGGCGCTTTGTTCGATCGACGCCCCGCGACCATTGGCCAGCACGAAACTGCCATTGCCGCGGTTCTTGGCCATGCGATCCGGGAAGGCGAAAGCGAGCATGGTGCCGGTGGAAAGCTCCTCGTTCTCTTGGGCAGAAGAGGATTTTTCAACCTGCGACGCCCAGCGCTCCGCGAGCTGCCGGGCGCTGCCGGCGCGCTGCGAGCGGTCGCGGCGGAATTGATCGAGTCTGACATCGAGATCGACACTGTCGCCACCAAGCCCGCGCTCGGTAAGGATGGCAGCGATCTCGGCAGCTTCCTCGCCATAGCCGAAGCGCGCCGAATCCACGATCATGCGCGCCAGCCGCGGCGGCAGCGCCAGCGCGCGCAGCGCATGGCCTTCTTCGGTGATACGGCCATCGCCATCGAGCGCGCCGAGTTCGCCGAGCAGGCCGCGCGCTTCCTTCAGCGCTGGCGCGGGCGGCGGATCAAGGAAGGTCAGTTGTGCGGGATCGCTGACGCCCCATTGCGCGAGATCGAGCACCAGCGTGGACAGATCCGCGCTGAGAATTTCGGGCTGTGTGTAGGCCGGCAATGAGGCGGTCTGCGGCTCGTCCCATAGCCGGTAGCAGATGCCGGGCTCGGTCCGGCCGGCGCGGCCGCGGCGCTGATCGACGGCGGCGCGCGAGGCCCGCACGGTCTCCAGCCGCGTCAGTCCGATGTCCGGCTCATAGCGCGGCACGCGCGCGACGCCGGAATCCACCACGATCCGCACGCCTTCGATGGTCAGCGAGGTCTCGGCAATCGACGTCGCGAGCACTACCTTGCGCTGTCCCTTGGGCGCGGGCTGGATGGCACGGTCCTGTACGCCGGCATCGAGTGTACCGAATAAAGGGACGATCTCGATGGACGCGTCCTGTACGCGCTCGGCGAGAAAGTTCTGCGTGCGACGGATTTCCGCGGCACCCGGCAGGAAGGCCAGCACCGAGCCGGGATCGGCACGCAAGGCGGTCGCGATAGCGTCGGCCATCTGCCGCTCGAGCTGGATGTCGGGCTTGCGGCCGAGATAGCGCGTCTCCACGGGATAAGCGCGGCCCTCGCTGGCAATGACCGGTGCATCGCCAAGCAGCTTCGCGATGCGTGCGCCGTCGATGGTTGCCGACATCACCAGGATACGCAGATCCTCGCGCAATCCGGTCTGCGCGTCGCGCGCCAGAGCGAGTCCCATATCGGCATCCAGCGAGCGCTCATGGAATTCGTCGAACAGCACCGCGCCTATATTCTTCAACTCGGGATCGTCGAGGATCTGCCGCGAAAAGATGCCTTCGGTGACCACTTCGATCCGGGTGTTGCGCGAGATCTTCGAGCCAAAGCGGACGCGATAGCCGACGGTCTCGCCGACGCGTTCGCCCAGCGTTTTCGCCATCCGCTCGGCGCTGGCGCGGGCTGCGATGCGCCGCGGCTCCAGCATGATGATCTTTTTGCCCTTCAGCCACGGCGCATCGAGCAAAGCCAGCGGCACACGCGTGGTCTTGCCGGCGCCCGGCGGCGCCACCAGCACCGCGGCGTTGCCGGCGTCCAGCACGCCTGACAGCTCATCGAGCACAGCATCGATGGGCAGGGATGTATCGAAGGTTCGGGTCAAATCAGGCTCTGTAATGGTCCGGGCTGTCATACGCGGCAGCGGAGCGGCGGACCATCCCACATTCCTTAACCTGCGTTAACCACCCCGCCAAACTCGCACTGCCGCGACCATTTGCGGGGCATATTTGGGGTTCAGAGAAAGGCAATTGAAACCGATCTCGTCTCATGATCCCGCCAAAAGAAGCGCCGAACAGGGGATACCGATGACCACCAGTGGCACATTCGCCGTCGCCGATCGTGCGGCGCTGTCAGGCACAGAGCGAATCGACTGGGTCGATTACGCCAAGGGTATCTGCATCATCATGGTGGTGATGATGCATTCGGTGCTGGGTGTCGAACTGGCCGCCGGCCAGACCGGCTACATGCATCTGCTGGTGGCCTTCGCCAAACCGTTCCGGATGCCGGATTTCTTCCTGATCTCCGGGCTCTTTCTGGCCCGTGTCATCGACCGTGACTGGCGGACCTATCTCGACCGCAAGGTCGTCCACTTCCTGTATTTCTACATGCTGTGGGTGACCATCCAGTTCGGCTTCAAGGCGCCCGGCTTTGCTGCCGAACACGGCTGGGCCTATGTCGCCAATCTCTATCTGATCTCCTATATCGAGCCGTTCGGCACGCTGTGGTTCATCTATATGCTGCCGGTGTTCTTCATCGTCACCAAGCTGGCGCGGCGCGTGCCGCCGCTGCTGATCTGGGGCATCGCCGCCGCGCTGGAGATGGCGCATATCAGCACCGGCTGGACGATGATCGACGAGTTCTGCGCGCGCTTCGTCTATTTCTATTCGGGCTACCTGTTCGCGACGCAAGTCTTCGCGCTGTCCGATCGCGCACGGGCCAAACCAGTGATGGCGCTGGTCGGCCTTGCGGCCTGGGCACAGGTCAATGCCGCTCTCGTCTATGACGGCTGCAGCGAATGGCCAGTGATCTCGCTGATGCTCGGCTTTGCCGGCGCGGTCGCGATCATCGTGATGGGCACGCTGCTGGCGAAGATGCAATGGCTCGGCTTCATCCGCTTCTTCGGCGAGCATTCCATCGTGATCTATCTCGCCTTCTTCCTGCCTATGGCGACATCCCGCGCGCTATTGCTGAAATTCAGCCCGTTCGACATCGGCACGATCTCGCTGCTGGTGACACTCTGCGGCGTCATCGGCGCGCTGGTGATCTGGAGGCTCGCGCTGATGGTCCGTGCGAACTTCCTGTTCGAGCGCCCGGCAGCGTTCTGGATTGTGCCGAAGAAGAAAAGCGCGACGCTGCAGGCGGCGGAGTAGAACTTACACCGCCGTCGGCGACCTTCCGTCATCGAGCTTCACGCCGTCCTTCATGCCCTCAATTTTGGCGCGGAAACCTTCCGCATCGCCGAAATCCGCAAATCCGACATAATGCGGATGCGGGCCGAGCACGCGGCGCGCATGCTTGATCGGACACCAATAAACCTCGGTGCGCGCGGCAACCTCGCGCACGAAGGCGGCCACGCCGTTACAGTATGAGCAATAGGCGCAGTTCACCTTCTCGATGATGTTGAGATAGGCGAGATGATGCCGGTCGAATACCAGATAGTCGCGCCGCCGCACCTTGGGGATGCCATAAATCGGAAAGCAGACCGCCTGATAGGCCATCACCCAGAGATCGATCAGTACGAAGGGGATGATCAGTGAATAGATCACCGGAGCGGACAACACGATCAGCGGATTGGCGCTGAAGAGGTATTTCGACGCCCCCACCTTGATGGCGCGCTGCAGCTTCTCGATATCCTGCTCGAAGACAATCTTGCGCCGCTCGAAACGGAAGCGCAGCTCTTCCCGCCGGCGGGTCAGCTCGGCCTCGATCTCGGCCTCCACGCCCTTCAACTTGTCCATCAGTTCAGCGAGCTCGGGCATGAATGGTCCTTCGATTGGCAATGACCGGCGCAAGGGCACATGGAACAGGGCGCGACGCAAGCCGGGCGGCATCACAAAAACCGGCGGGATGACTGGCTGACAGACTGTCATTTCCGGCGAAAATCCTTAAGTTGCGGCCATGCCGAAAACCTCAGAAACAGCCGCCGCCAAGCCCGCCACCGTCAAGGCCCTCGCGAAGGGTGACCATGTCTTTCTGGTCGACGGCTCGTCCTATATTTTCCGCGCCTATCACGCACTGCCGCCGCTGAACCGCAAGTCCGACGGGCTGCAGGTCAATGCGGTGCTGGGCTTCTGCAACATGCTGTGGAAGCTGATCCGCGACATGCCGCCGGACAACCGGCCGACGCATCTGGCGATCATCTTCGACAAGTCGGAAGTGACCTTCCGCAACAAGCTCTACCCCGAATACAAGGCGCACCGGCCACCGGCGCCGGACGACCTGATCCCGCAATTCGCGCTGATCCGCGACGCCGTCCGCGCCTTCGACCTGCCGAGCATCGAGCAAGGTGGGTTCGAAGCCGATGACCTGATCGCGACCTATGTCCGCGAGGCCGGTGAACGCGGCGCCACCGCCACCATCGTATCCTCCGACAAGGATCTGATGCAGCTCGTGACCGAACATGTCACCATGTACGACACCATGAAGGATCGCCGCCTCGGCATCGCCGAGGTGATCGAGAAATTCGGCGTGCCGCCGAACAAGGTTGTCGAAGTGCAGGCACTGGCCGGCGACAGCGTCGACAACGTGCCCGGCGTCCCCGGCATCGGCATCAAGACCGCTGCGCAACTGATCACCGAGTATGGCGATCTCGAAACGCTGCTGAACCGCGCCGGCGAGATCAAGCAGCCGAAGCGCCGTGAGTCGCTGATCGAGCACGCCGAGAAGGCGCGCATCTCGCGGCAGCTCGTGCTGCTCGACGACAAGGTCGCGCTCGACGTGCCGCTCGATGACCTCGCAGTGCATGAGCCCGACGCACGCAAGCTGATCGCGTTCCTGAAGGCGATGGAATTCTCGACGCTGACGCGCCGCGTTGCCGAATATGCCGAGATCGATCCGGCAGATGTGGATGCCGACAGCGCAACGAAGAGCAGCTTCGCGCCCTCCGCTCATAAGGCAGGCGGCGATCTGTTCGGGAACACCGAATCTGCACCCCCTGCATCTACACCCACTGCGAAAAGCAAAACAGGCGCAACCGGCCCAGTGAGCGGTAGCGCCCATGCGACCGGTCCAGGCAGCAAGGATGTGCTCACCCCGATCTCGCTGGCCAAGGCACGCGCCGAAACCGCACGCAAGATGCCGGTGAAGCGCGACAACTACCGGTCCGTGCGCACGCTTGCCGAGCTCAACACGTGGATCGCCAGGATTGTCGATACCGGTCACGTCGCATTCGAATGCAAGGCGTCGTCGATCGATCCGATGCAGGCCGATATGGTCGGCATCGCGCTGTCGCTCGGTCCGAATGATGCCTGCTATGTGCCGCTGGCCCATCGCCAATCCGGCGACGGCGCAGGCCTGTTCGCCGCCGATCTAGAGCCCGACCAGATCAAGGCTGCCGATGCGCTTGAAGCGCTGAAACCGGTGCTGGAATCCGCGGGCCTGCTGAAGATCGGCTTCAACATCAAGTTCACCGCGGTGCTGCTCGCACAGCACGGCATCACGCTGCGCAATCATGACGACGTGCAACTGATGTCCTATGCGCTCGACGCCGGGCGCAACGCCCATGGCCTCGATGCGCTCGCCGAAATCTGGCTCGGCCATGCCATGTTGACCTTTGGCGAACTGATCGGCTCCGGTAAGGGCAAGCTGACGTTCGAGCAGGTCAAGATCGACCGCGCCACGGCCTATGCCGCCGAAGACGCCGACGTGCTGCTGCGGCTGTGGAATGTGCTGAAGCCGCGGCTGGCGGCCGAGCACATGACCACCGTCTATGAGACGCTGGAGCGGCCGCTAATCTCCGTGCTCGCCCGCATGGAGCGCCGCGGCATCTCCATCGACCGTCAGGTGCTGTCAAAACTCTCGGCCGACTTCGCGCAGACCGCTGCGCGCATCGAAGCCGAAATCCGCGAGATTGCCGGCGAAGAGGTCAATATCGGCAGTCCCAAGCAGCTCGGCGATATCCTGTTCGGCAAGATGGGTCTGCCGGGCGGCAGCAAGACCAAGACCGGCGCATGGTCGACGTCGGCGCAGGTGCTCGATGACCTCGCCGAACAAGGCCACGAATTCCCGCGCAAGATTCTCGACTGGCGTCAGGTCTCGAAATTGCGCTCGACCTATACCGACGCGCTGCCGAATTACGTGCATCCGCAGACCCACCGCGTCCACACGACTTACGCGCTGGCGGCGACGACGACGGGACGCCTCTCGTCCAACGAACCGAATTTGCAGAACATTCCGGTGCGTACCGAGGACGGCCGCAAGATCCGCCGCGCCTTCATCGCCGCTGATGGACACAAGCTGGTGTCCGCCGACTACTCGCAGATCGAATTGCGACTGCTGGCGGAGATCGCCGATATCCCCGTGCTGAAGCAGGCCTTCCAGGACGGCCTCGACATTCACGCCATGACGGCGTCGGAAATGTTCGGCGTGCCGGTGAAGGACATGCCGGCGGAAATCCGCCGCCGCGCCAAGGCGATCAATTTCGGCATTATCTACGGCATTTCGGCGTTCGGCCTCGCCAACCAGCTCAGCATCCCCCGCGAGGAAGCCGGAGCCTATATCAAGAAATACTTCGAGCGCTTCCCGGGCATCCGCGCCTATATGGACCAGACGCGCGATTTCTGCCGGGAGCACGGCTATGTGCAGACCCTGTTCGGGCGTAAATGTCATTACCCGGACATCAAGGCCTCGAACGCCTCGATCCGCGCCTTCAACGAACGCGCCGCAATCAACGCCCGCCTGCAGGGCACCGCTGCCGATATCATCCGCCGCGCCATGACGCGGATGGAAGACGCGCTGGCGGAGAAGAAACTCTCAGCCAAGATGCTGCTGCAGGTGCATGACGAACTGATCTTCGAGGTGCCCGACGACGAAGTCGCGGCGACGCTGCCGATCGTGCAACACACCATGCAGGACGCGCCGTTCCCGGCGGTGCTGCTGTCGGTGCCGCTGCAAGTCGATGCCCGCGCAGCGGATAATTGGGAAGAGGCGCACTAGTTTTACCGCCCAAATCGGCGCCGCAGATGGATTTCGACTATCTGCGATGCCGAATCTGAAATGGTTCGACGCCATCCCATGGGCTAAACAACGACCATTCCCAGCCAGCGAATGGTCCCATGCCCCATCTCACATCCCTGCTCGGTTTTGCCCTCGTCTCGCTCGGCATGGTGCTGACGCCGGGACCGAACATGATCTATCTGATCTCGCGCTCGATCACGCAGGGGCCTGCGGCCGGCATGGTGTCGCTCGGCGGCGTGGCGCTGGGCTTCATTTTCTACATGCTCTGCGCGGCCTTCGGCATCACTGCGCTGCTGTTCGCGGTGCCCTATGCCTATGACGCGCTGCGCATTGCCGGTGCGGCCTATCTGCTGTGGCTGGCATGGCAGGCGCTGAAGCCGAACGGACGCTCGCCGTTCCAGGTCAAGAAGCTCGCCATCGACAGCCCGCGCAAGCTGTTCGTCATGGGCTTCGTTACCAATCTGCTCAATCCGAAGATCGCGATGCTGTATCTGGCGCTGCTGCCGCAATTCATCGATCCCACGGCGGGCAGCGTGCTAACGCAGTCGCTGGTGCTGGGATCGACGCAGACGATCATCAGCGTCGGCGTCAACGGACTGATCGCGCTCGGCGCCGGGTCGATCGCGCTGTTTCTCGGCGAACGACCGACCTGGCTCAAACTGCAGCGCTGGTTGATGGGCACGGTGCTCGCCGGCCTCGCCGTGCGGATGGCGCTGGAAACGCGGAAGGCGTGATCTTCCTAACCTCGCCCCGCTCTTTGCGGGGAGAGGTCGCGCGCAGCTTTGCGCGCTGGTGAGGGGCAGGACACCGGGCCTGCCTCACGAACAGTCTATCGGATCGGAAAGTCGAACCACGCGTTGAGTAATACGCGAGTAGCACGGACGTTGTGACGTCAGCGCCATGCCCCTCACCCCAGCCCTCTCCCCGCAAAAGGCGGAGAGAGGGAGCCGACCTCAATCCAGCTTCGCGTCCATGCCGCGCTTCACACCCGGACGCGCCATCAGCGTGTCGTACCAGCGGCCGACATTCGGGAAATCGGCGAACGACACCTTGTGGCGCTCATGCCGCCAGGCCCAGCCGAGGATGGCGAAATCGGCCACCGACAGCGCGCCGGCAACGTATTCATGGTCAGCCAGGCGACGATCCAGCACGCCATAGAGCCGGCGCGTTTCGTCCGAATAACGCTTCAACCCATACGCGCGCTGGCTTTCGTCCTCCAGCGCGATGAAATGATGCACCTGGCCGGGCATGGGGCCGAAGCCCCCCATCTGCCACATCAGCCATTCCAGCACCGGAATCCGCTCGCCGAGAGATTTCGGCAGGAATTTGCCGGTCTTTTCGCCGAGATAGAGCAGGATGGCGCCGGATTCGAACACGCTGACCGGCTTGCCATCCGGCCCGTCGGGATCGACGACGGCCGGGATCTTGTTGTTCGGGCTGATTTTCAGGAATTCGGGCTTCATCTGCTCGCCCTTGCCGATATGCACCGGGAAGACCTTGTAAGGCAGGCCCATTTCCTCCAGTGCGACGGAGATCTTGCGGCCATTCGGCGTATTCCAGGTGTGCAGCTCGATAGTCATGCGATTCCTCTTCCGGTCTTGCCCGATCTTGTTGCCCGGTCTGTAGCATCGTCGCGATGGGCGGTAAAACGGTCTGGAGAGTGTTGACGAGGCCCGCGCCAGTCTGGAATGTGCCGGAAAGCGCCGGTAGATTGCGCCCGGTTCAGCACAGAGACCGTTTCAGCAGAGACATGCCATTGACCAAATCAGCCGCCCGCGCCCGCCTGTTCGAGATCATCCGCGACCGTTCGTTCGGTTATGGTGAGATCACTTTGGCTTCAGGCCGCAAGAGCAATTTCTATTTCAACCTGAAGCCAACCATGTGCGACCCTGAAGGTGCTGCGCTGCTGGCCGAGCTGACCTATGACGCGCTGCGCGACGACAATCTCGATTATGTCGGCGGGCTGGAAATGGGCGCCGTACCGCTGGCCGGCGCGCTGGCGCAGCTCTCATGGCTGAAGAACCATCCGATCGCGGCCTTCTTCGTCCGCAAGAAGCCGAAGGAACATGGCGCGCGCCTCGCCGTCGAAGGCCTCGCCAAGGGCGAGACGCTGGAGGGTAAGCGCATCGTCATCGTCGAGGACGTCACCACCACTGGTGGCTCTGCCGTGAAGGCGCTCGAAGCCGTGCGCGAGGCCGGCGGCGAAGTCGTGCTGGTGTTCACCATGGTGGACCGCGACGAAGGCGCAGCCGAGACCTTTGCCAAGGCCGGCGTGGCGTTTCGCTCGCTTTACAAGGCCGGCGAATTTCTGAAGGGTTGATCCTTCATCGGCTCCGTTCGCGCACAATGCGCGCAAGGATGCAGTGAAAGGTCACCTTTTGCTTCGCTTCATCGCCCTCGCTGCTTTGCTCCTCATTGTCACGCTTGCGCCCGACATGGCGCATGCAGCCGAGGGCGGCCTCGATGGCACCAGGCTGTCGCTGCTGTGGGCATTACCGTTTGCCGGCATCCTGCTGTGCATCGCCACCGGACCGGTGCTCTATCATCACCTGTGGGAGCACCATTACGGCAAGTTCGCCGCGTTCTGGGCCACGTTGGTGATCGTGCCGCTGTTCTTCGTGACTGATGCAACGACCGTGGTGCACACGCTCTCCCACACCGTGCTGCTCGAATATCTGCCGTTCATTCTGCTACTGCTGGCGCTGTTCACCGTGGCCGGCGGAATCTATGTCGAGGGCAACCTGCATGACAGCGTGTTCACCAATACGGCGCTGCTGGGCTTCGGCACGCTGATCGCCAGCGTCGTCGGCACCACCGGCGCGTCGATGATCCTGATCCGGCCGCTGATCCGCGCCAATGACGATCGTCGCACTAACGTCCACGTGGTAGTGTTCTTCATCTTCCTCGTCTCGAATATCGGCGGCTCGCTCTCACCACTCGGCGACCCCCCACTCTTCCTAGGCTTCCTCCGCGGCGTCGATTTCTTCTGGACCACGGTGCACATTTTTCCGGAAACGCTGTTCGCGGCCGGCATCGTGCTGGCGATCTTCATGGTGCTCGATGTCTGGCTGCATCATCGCGAAGGCAACTTTCCCAGGAAGAAAGACCCGACGCCGGATTCGCCGTTGCATTTGCACGGCAAGATCAACCTGCTGCTACTGGTCGTGATCATCGGCGCTATCCTGATGAGCGCGAGCTGGAAGCCCGGCATCACTTTCACCGTGCTCGGCACGCCGCTCGCATTGCAGGATTTGCTGCGCGACGTGATCTTCGTGCTGGTGACATTTGCGTCGCTGTGGCTGACAAAAACCGAGCACCGCAAGGCGAACGATTTCAAATGGGGGCCGATCGAGGAAGTCGCGCTGTTGTTCGCCGGCATTTTCATTTGCATCGTGCCTGTCATGGCCATGCTGCAGGCTGGCGCCAATGGCCCTTTTGCGCCGCTGGTGGCGTTGGTCAGCCATGCCGACGGTACGCCGAACAATGCCGCCTATTTCTGGCTCACCGGCATCCTGTCGTCGTTCCTCGACAATGCGCCAACCTATCTGGTGTTCTTCGAACTCACCGGCGGTGACGCCAAGACATTGATGGCATCGGGCGCGGCGACGCTGGCGGCGATTTCAGCAGGTGCAGTGTTCATGGGCGCCAACACCTATATCGGCAACGCCCCAAATTTCATGGTCTATGCCATCGCCCGCGACGCGGGCATAAAAATGCCAAGCTTCTTCGGTTACATCCTGTGGTCGGGTGCGGTGCTGATCCCGGTCTTCCTGGTGATGACATGGGTGTTTTTCATCTAGCGCGCCGCGCTGGTTACCATTCATTTACCATGACGCCCTAACATGACACCGCACCGGAGCGTTTTCGCTCGGGCACTGACATGCGGTCGCGGAGCTGGCGTTGCGTCACAATCGAACATCCTCGCGTGTCGTGCGTCCCCTGGTGCTGCTGACGGCGATGAGCCTCGTCGGACTGACCCCGCAGACGGCATCTGCGCAGAATTTCTTCGACTTCCTGTTCGGCGGCAACCAGCCGCAGAAACAGCAGCAGCGCCGCGGCGCGCCCGCGCCGGAGAGCAATTTCTTCTCCGATCCGTTCGGCCTCAACACGCCGGCCGAAGCGCCGCCACAGCAGCGCAGCGCATCTATCGGGGGCTCCGGTCCCGCCTTCTGCGTGCGCACCTGCGACGGCAAATATTTTCCGCTCGGTCGCGGCATGAGCCCAGCTCAGATGTGCCAGGCATTCTGCCCCGCAGCGACCACCAAGGTCCTGTTCGGCAGCAGCATCGAAAGCGCCTCGTCGAGCACCGGTGAGCGTTACAACGATCTGGAAAATGCCTTCGCCTATCGCAAGGCGTTGAAAGCCGACTGCACCTGCAACGGCCGCGATCCCTCCGGCCTCGCGCCGGTCGATCTCACGCTGGACACTTCTTTGCGTCCCGGCGATGTCATCGCCACCACCAACGGCCTCGTCGCTTTCTCGGGCGTCCGTACCGGCAACACCCAGACCGCGGAATTCACGCCGGTGGCGAATTATCCCGGCCTGACCTCGGATGTCCGTGCCCGGCTCGGCGAGATGAAGGTGGCACCGGTCTCTGCAGAAATGATCACCGACGAAGCGCCCATGTCCGAAGCCGCGCGTGATGCAGCGCCGGCTGCTGCCACGACCGTCGTGCCGAAGAGCGCGCCAACTGCCCGCGCCAAGCGCGCCGAGCTTCAATAGATCATCGCCCGACGATGACGCCGATCACGTTCGGCGCCGAGAGATACTTCTCCTCGATCTCGGCACGCGCCGCCGCGCGATTCTCCGGCGTCAGCAATCCGCGCTTCTCGGCGAGGATCATCCAGCAATAGCCCCACCAGTCGGTCAGCATGCCGTGGTCATCGACAAGGTCGTAGCCCTGCTCGGCCGCAAATATCCGCGCATGCGCCTCGTCGAGCTGGTCGAGCCAGGCGTGATCTTCCAGCGAGAACAGGTCATCGCTGATGTCGTCCGTCGTATAGCCCCAGACCGAGAGGCAAACAGTGTTGAACTCGCGATCGATCTGATCGTCATCGATCGGATGCCGGCGCGCCATCAAATGCAGCCGCGACAGCGACCGCGCAAAGTCGGCTATGCGGGTGAGAGCAAACTGATCGAAGGCAATGGTGGACATCTAGTCCTCGCGAGCTTGAACAGACCATAGATATTGTAGGCGAAGGCAACGAATCACCTCGGAATATCAATAGCTTACTAATTTGTTCTTAATTTGTTCCAGTTTTTATAAATCCGGTTCTCGCGTGCCTGCCCAAATCCCGGGCAGTTCCATGGCAAAAGCTCGCCACCCCCCCCCGGGTTCCGGGAGCAGCCAAATGCGCGTATGATTTTGGTCAGTGACACAGCTCAGGATGGCCGGTTTGTCAGATCTATCAGTTCCAGCAAAATTCCAGCCCGAGAATACGGCTGTCGATGAACTGGCGCTTGCCGACATCAAGAGCGCTATTCTCGTCAAGTTGAGGCTGGCAATCGGCAAGGAAGCCGCATTCGCCACCAAGCACGACTGGTACAAGGCTGCCGCCCTGACGCTGCGCGACCGCATGGTGCATCGCTGGCTGAGCTCGGACAAAGAGAGCTACGACGCCGGCCGCAAGCGGGTCTATTACCTCTCGCTGGAATTCCTGATCGGCCGCCTGTTCACCGATGCGCTGAACAATATGGGCCTGCTGCCGCTGTTCGAAGCCGCGCTCGGCGATCTTGGTGTCGGCCTCGACGAACTCCGCAAATGCGAGCCCGATGCAGCGCTCGGCAATGGCGGCCTCGGCCGCCTCGCCGCTTGCTTCATGGAGAGCATGGCAACGCTCGGCATTCCAGCTTTTGGCTACGGCATCCGCTACAACTTCGGCCTGTTCCGTCAGGTCATCTCGCACGGCGTGCAGCAGGAATATCCCGACGAGTGGCTCGGCTTTGGCAATCCGTGGGAACTACCGCGGCGGGAAGTCACGTATAACGTCTATTTCGGTGGCAGCATCGAGACCGTCGAGGACGGCAAGGGCCGCAAGCAGGTGATCTGGCACCCCGGCGAGACCGTCGAGGCCGTTGCCTATGACACGCCCATCGTCGGCTGGCGCGGCCAACATGTGAACGCGCTGCGGCTGTGGTCGGCGCGCGCGCCGGATCCGCTGCGGCTCGACGTCTTCAACACCGGCGACTATGTCAGCGCCAGCGCCGAGCAGGCGCGCGCCGAAGCGATCTGCAAATTCCTATATCCGAACGACGAGAGCGCCGCCGGCCGCGAATTGCGTCTGCGCCAGGAATACTTCTTCGTCTCCGCCTCGCTGCAGGATCTGGTCAAGCGTCACCTCCATTCCGATGGCAATCTGCGTGGCCTCGCCAACAAGGCGGCCGTGCAGATGAACGACACGCATCCGAGCCTGGCCATTGCCGAGCTGATGCGCATCCTGGTCGATCAGCACAATATGCGCTGGGATGCCGCCTGGCAGATCACCAACGCGACCTTGTCCTACACCAACCACACGCTGCTGCCCGAAGCGCTGGAGACCTGGCCGGTCGAACTGTTCCAGCGGCTGCTACCGCGGCATCTCGAAATCATCTATCGCATCAACGAAGCGCATCTCGACCGCGCCGATGCGACGCGCCCCGGCGACACCGCCTATCGCGCTTCGGTCTCGATCATCGACGAGACCTCCGGCCGCCGCGTGCGCATGGGCAATCTAGCTTTCATCGGCTCGCACCGCATCAACGGCGTCTCGGCGATGCATTCGGAGCTGATGAAGGAGACCGTGTTCCACGATCTCAACCAGCTCTATCCCGGTCGCATCACCAACAAGACCAACGGCATTACTTTCCGCCGCTGGCTGATGCTGGCCAATCCGAAGCTCACCGACCTGTTGCGCGCCACCTGCGGCGAAGCCGTGCTCGACGATCCCACCCGGCTGATCAAGCTCGAGGCTTTTGCCGGCGACGCCGCGTTCCAGCAGGAATTCCGCAAGGTCAAGCATCACAACAAACTCGCGCTCGCGCGTGTGATTGGCGAGAAACTCGGCGTGCAGGCCGATCCGTCGGCGCTGTTCGACGTGCAGATCAAGCGCATCCACGAATACAAGCGACAATTGCTCAACCTCATTGAAACAGTCGCGCTGTATCAGGCGATCAAGGACGAGCCGGGCAAGGACTGGGTGCCGCGCGTCAAGATTT
The DNA here is from genome assembly GCF_051811085.1 of Tardiphaga sp. 862_B3_N4_1. Classification (NCBI taxonomy): domain Bacteria; kingdom Pseudomonadati; phylum Pseudomonadota; class Alphaproteobacteria; order Hyphomicrobiales; family Nitrobacteraceae; genus Tardiphaga; species Tardiphaga sp. 862_B3_N4_1. Next base: position 2,304,300 of record NZ_JBPWQB010000002.1, on the reverse strand, counting down.
TCGCCGGCAAGGCGGCAGCGAGCTATCGTTATGCCAAGCTGATCATTCGCCTGATCAACGATGTGGCCGAAGTCGTGAACAACGATACCACGATCGGCGGCAAGCTGAAGGTTGCGTTCCTGCCTGACTACAATGTCAGCCTGGCGGAAGTCATCATTCCCGCGGCCGATCTGTCCGAACAGATCTCCACCGCCGGCATGGAAGCCTCCGGCACCGGCAACATGAAGCTCTCGCTGAACGGCGCGCTGACCATCGGCACGCTGGACGGCGCCAATATCGAAATCCGCGACAATGTCGGCCCGGAGAACATCGCAATCTTCGGTATGACCGCCGCCGAAGTCGTCGAGCGCCGTGCCAAGGGCCTTGACGCCTCCGATGTGATCAACAAGTCGCCCAATCTCGGCCGCGCGATCCAGGCCATCGAGACCGGCGCGTTCTCGCCGGATGATCCCGGCCGCTACGCCTCGGTCGGCCACGCGCTGCGCCACCTCGATCACTATGTAGTCTCGGCCGACTTCGACTCTTATTACGAAGCCCAGCGCGGCATCGACACGCGGTGGAGGGCCGGCTCAGCCTGGAGCCGGGCCGCGATTCTCAACACCGCGCGGATGGGCTGGTTCTCGTCGGACCGCACCATCCGCGAATATGCCGATGATATCTGGGGCGTGCCGATTGCTGGCGATCTGCCGGGCACACCGAGTCTGCAGGCGCGAAAGGCAACGTAAGCGCGACGGTGCTCACGCGCGATACGCAACGAGCACCGCGCCGCAGGCGATCAGAGCCACGCCAAGCCAGTTCGGCAGCGACAATTTCTCGCCGAGAAACAGCACGGCGAACACCGCCACGAACACGACGCTGAGCTTGTCGATAGGCGCTACCTGCGCGGCATTGCCAAGCTTGAGCGCGCGGAAATAGCAGATCCACGATGCTCCGGTCGCGAAACCAGACAGCACCAGAAACACCCACGTCTTCGCTGATACATTGGACGGCGACTGCCAGTTGCCGGTGACATAGACCATCATGCCCGCGGCCAGCAGGATAACGATGGTGCGGATGAAAGTGGCAAAATCGGAATTGACGTTCTCGATGCCGATCTTGGCGAAGATCGCCGTGAGCGCCGCAAAGGCCGCGGACAGCAGCGCCCAGAACGGCCAGGAGAGCATGACGTTTTTCATTTGAAGTGTCCTTGCCTGTCAGCCGTCATTGCGAGGAGCCCTTGCGACGAAGCAATCCAGTCTTCGCGTTCTAGCTGGTCGTGCATCGCATGCCGACTAACGGTTTCGTCATGGCCGGGCTTGTCCCGGCCATCCACGTCTTTTTGTGTGGCCAAGACGTGGATGCCCGGCACATCTCGCTTCGCGCTGGCTCGGCATGATGGCTGATAGGATCCGCGTGACATGAAAAAGGCGGCCTTGCGGCCGCCCTTTCGCACTCAATCTTAAAGCAGCAACTTACTCCGCGGCCAGCTTCACATCCGGCGCAGCGGCGCGGACATCCGCGTCAACCTGGGCTTCGAACTTGGCGAAGTTCTTCTGGAACATGCCGACCAGTTTTCGCGCAGTCGCGTCGAATTCGGCCTTGTCCTTCCAGGTGTTTACCGGATTGAGGATTTCCGACGGCACGCCATCCAGCGCGGTCGGGACTGCGAAACCGAAATACTTGTCGGTGCGGAATTCCACGTTGCGCAGCGAGCCGTTCAGCGCCGCAGTCAGCAGCGCGCGGGTCACCTTGATCGGCATGCGCGAACCGACGCCATACTTGCCACCGGTCCAGCCGGTATTGACCAGCCAGCAGTCGACATTGTGCTTGGCGATCAGGTCACGCAGCATGTTGCCATAGACCGAGGGATCGAGCGGCAGGAAGGGCGAGCCGAAGCAGGTCGAGAATTCCGGCTCCGGATCGTTGCCGAGGCCGCGCTCGGTGCCGGCGACCTTGGCGGTGTAGCCGGACAAGAAGTGATACATCGCCTGCGCTGGAGTCAGCTTGGCGATCGGCGGCAGCACGCCGAACGCGTCGGCGGCGAGCATCACCACATTCTTCGGCTGCGGCGCGCGGCCGGTGCGCGAGGCATTCGGGATGAAGTCGAGCGGATAGGCGGAACGGGTGTTCTCGGTCTTCGAGCCATCGTCGAAATCCGGCAGGCGAGTATTGGCGTCGAGCACGACGTTTTCCAGCACCGCACCGAAGCGCTTGCTCGCCGCATAGATCGCGGGCTCGGCTTCTTCCGAGAGTTTGATGGTCTTGGCGTAGCAGCCGCCTTCGAAATTGAAGATACCGTCCTTGCCCCAGCCATGCTCGTCGTCGCCGATCAGCGTGCGCTTCGGATCGGCCGAGAGCGTGGTCTTGCCGGTGCCAGACAGGCCGAAGAAGATCGCGCTGTCGCCGTCGGGGCCGACATTGGCCGAGCAATGCATCGGCAGCACGCCCTTGGCGGGCAGATAGTAATTCAGCGTGGTGAAGACCGACTTCTTCATTTCGCCGGCATAATAAGACCCGCCGATCAGGACGATCTTGCGGGCGAAATCGATGGCCACGACGTTTTCCGAGCGGCAGCCGTGACGTTTGGGATCGGCCTTGAAGCTCGGCAGGTCGATGATGGTGAGTTCAGGCACGAAGTCCTTCAACGCAGCGGCTTCCGGACGGATCAGCAGCGTGCGGATGAACAGGGAGTGCCATGCGAGTTCGGTGAACACGCGGGTCTTGATCTGGAAACTCGGATCGGCGCCGCCATAAAGGTCCTGCGCGAACAGGGTCATGCCTTCGGCGTGCTTCTTGAAATCGATATAGAGCGCTTCGAACTGCTCCGGCGTGATCGCCTGATTGCCAGCCCACCACATTTGTTCGGTGGAAGCGTCCTTGACGGTGAACTTGTCCTTCGGGCTGCGGCCGGTGAATTCACCCGTGTCAGCACAGAGCGCGCCATCGGACGACAATTCGGCTTCGCCGTTACGTAGCGAATATTCGTAAAGCTGCGGCGCGCCGAGATTCCAGTTCACCGCTTTGAGATTTTTCAGTCCGAATTTGTCGGCGCCATAGGCACCGTTGCGTACGCCCGTCTCTTGCACGGAATATTCCTCCTTGAGTCCGCATATCCGACCTGTGCAACTGTCTTCAATCGCACGTCAGCAGCGGTAGCCGTCATTATAACCACCGAGGCCGTAACCCGGCGATCTAATAGTGACGAAGATGTGAAATGCCAAGCTGCTGTCCGCATATTTGGTTTATTCCAGCACGGCACTTGATACCGCTCAATTCTTCAAAGCGCGGGCCTGCTCTGCGAGTTCCTTCAGGACTTGCCGCAATGCACCCGGAGTGACAATCCGCCGCGGAAAGTCCAGCCGGATCACCGTCGCGCCGTTCTGCAGGTCCATGCCATCCGGATCGCATCCGGTGCACCGCCAATCGCCTGCGTCCGCGTGGAGAAGCTTCGTTGCATAGAGATTGAGCGCGTCGAGATGATCGGCGTTCATATGAGCAACAGCGCCCTCCTCGGCCTCGAGCATGCCTTCGGCATCGGTGAGATCGGTCAGAAATTGCTCCGGCTTCAGGTCGTTGATACGGCCAAAGCCGGCCACTAGATGGGCACTCTTCGGCTTGATCCGGAAGAACGAAAAATCCTTAAAATCCACAAAGACTTGCGCGGATGGATGGACGCTGAGATAGCGCCGGCGCAGCAGCGATTTTTCGCTGTCGCTGGCCTCCTGCGCGATACCTCCGAGCATGAAGCGTGAGCCCTCCAGGGGGTCCCCCGGCGCTCGCTCGTCCAGCATCAGCGAGACACGGGCATCGGCCAGAATATTGCGGGTATGAAGCGCCAGCCTGGAAATCAGGAGAATCGGCGACCCGTCCGGGTGGCTGGCGACATTGGCCAGCGCACAATAAGGATCGCCGGAACCGACGGTCAGGGTAGCCAGCGCCCCCTGCCGACTGCGCCGCAACAGCGACCGGGTGACGCGCGAGGGGTCAAAATCAGGGGTCGGCTGCATGGTTAAATCCCGTATTTCATTGCAAAAAAGTGGCTATTTCTTCTTCCCCGGGAGGTCTATACATCTACGGAACCCACGCGTCATTCAAGCGTTCAGGGAACTCGGCCACACTTCAGCCCAGCTTGCATTGCTCGTTGACTGTGTTCTTAAGGCCACCTCATACGGCGGATTGTTGAATTCTGCCGGATAGCCCATCCCGCTTCGGAAAGCAGGCTCATGCCAACTATCGCACTGGTCGACGACGACCGTAACATTCTCACATCCGTATCGATCGCGCTGGAAGCCGAGGGCTACCGCATCATGACCTATACGGATGGTGCTTCCGCACTCGATGGCTTCCGCACGAGCCAGCCGGACCTCGCAATCCTCGATATCAAGATGCCCCGCATGGACGGCATGGAGACACTGCGCCGTCTGCGCCAGAAGTCCGATCTGCCGGTGATCTTCCTGACGTCGAAGGACGAGGAGATCGACGAGCTGTTCGGCCTGAAAATGGGCGCCGACGATTTCATCCGCAAACCGTTTTCGCAGCGTCTGCTGGTCGAGCGTGTCAAGGCCGTGCTGCGCCGCGCCGCGCCGAAGGACCCGACTGCCGCTCCGAAGGAGACTGATGCCAAGGCGCTCGATCGCGGTTTGCTGCGGATGGATCCGGAACGTCACACCTGCACCTGGAAGAACGAGCCGGTCACGCTGACCGTCACCGAATTCCTGATCCTGCAGGCGCTGGCGACGCGCCCGGGTGTGGTGAAGAGCCGCAACGCGCTGATGGATGCGGCCTATGACGATCAGGTCTATGTCGACGATCGCACCATCGACAGCCACATCAAGCGGCTGCGCAAGAAGTTCAAGGTCGTCGACGACGACTTCGAAATGATCGAGACGCTGTACGGCGTCGGTTATCGCTTCAAGGAAACCTGATCTGTAGAAGGTTCCCGCGGCACGGTTGGGGCCTGACGGCTCAGCCGTGCTGCGCTAGAATGCGCATCCGCACACGCAAAAATGCGCGCCGCGTGGCGCATCGCAGATATCGACAACAACCGGGCAGTTTTGGCATTGCTGGATCGTACGCAGCCTGATGAAAGCCTGGACGCCGACGGCACGTCGCCGAATGCGACAGGCGGCGACGCCGATCGCACCCGTCGCGGCTGGCAGCGCCCGCTCGACTGGCTGCGCCGTGCCCGGCAGTTCTTCGTTGCGCTGACCTTTTCGAGCCTGACGCGCCGCATCGTCTCGCTCAACCTCGCCGGCCTCTGCGCGCTGGTCGCCAGCATTCTCTATCTCTCGCAGTTTCGCGCCGGCCTGATCGACGCGCGCGCGCAGAGCCTGCTGGTACAGGCCGAAATCATCGCCAGCGCCATTGCCGCTTCGGCCACGGTCGAAACCAATACGATCACGATCGACCCCGACCGCTTGCTCGATCTCAAGCCCGGCGAAACCTACGGCGTGCCGGACGAACTCTCCGGCCTCGATTTCCCGATCAATCCTGAACGCGTCGCGCCGGTGCTGCGGCGGCTGATTTCGCCGACCAAGACGCGTGCGCGCATTTACGACCGCGACGGCGTGCTCATCCTCGACAGCCGCAGCCTTTATGGCCGCGGCGATGTGCTTCGTTTCGAACTGCCCCCGCCGACGACCGAAAAGCCCGGCTTTGCCGAACGCACAATGATCGCGGTCCGAACCTGGCTCAATCGCGGCGACCTTCCGCTGTATCGCGAACTTGGTCCGGAAAACGGCAACGGCTATCAGGAAGTGCAACAGTCGCTCGACGGTCTGAAGAGCAGCATGGTGCGCATCAACGAACGGGGCGAAGTCATCGTCTCGGTCGCCGTACCAGTGCAGCGCTTCCGCGCCGTCCATGGTTCGCTGATGCTGTCGACCCAGGGCGACGACATCGATCAGATGGTGACCGCCGAACGTCTGGCGATTCTGAAAGTCTTTGCGGTCGCGGCCGTGGTGATGATCGTGCTGTCGCTGCTGCTGGCATCGACCATCGCAGGTCCGGTGCGACGTCTTGCCGACAGCGCCGAGCGCGTTCGCCGCCGCATCCGCACCCGTGTCGAGATCCCGGATTTCACACGCCGCCGCGACGAGATCGGCCATCTCTCCGGAGCGCTGCGCGACATGACCGATGCGCTTTATAACCGCATCGAGGCGATCGAGATGTTCGCGGCCGACGTCTCCCACGAGCTCAAGAATCCTTTGACCTCGCTGCGCTCCGCCGTGGAAACACTCCCGCTGGCAAAGAACGACAACAGCCGCGGCCGCCTGCTCGCCGTGATCGAACACGACGTGCGCCGGCTTGACCGGTTGATCTCGGATATTTCCGACGCCAGCCGTCTCGACGCCGAACTGCAGCGCAACGACACTGCGCCCGTCGATGTCCGACGGTTGCTGACCACACTGACCTCGGTCGCCAACGAAACCAAGCTCGGTCATGACGTCGGCGTTGAAGTCCGCTTCGAAGGCGCTGCCAGTGATGCGTTTTCGGTGCCCGGCCACGACTCCCGCCTCGGTCAGGTCATCACCAATCTCGTCACCAATGCGCAGTCATTCTCGACGCCCGGTGGCAAGGTGCGGATCGTCTGCCGTCGCCTGAAAGGCAAGATCGAGATCGTGGTCGATGACGACGGCCCCGGCATCGGACTGGATGCACTCGAACGGATCTTCGAACGCTTTTACACCGACCGCCCACATCAGGGCTTTGGTCAGAATTCCGGTCTGGGCCTGTCGATTTCCAAGCAGATCGTCGAAGCTCATAGCGGTACGATCTGGGCGGAGAACCGCATCGGCCCGGCCAATGCCGACGGCGAGATCCCGGTGCTCGGTGCACGCTTCGTGGTACGGTTGCCGGCCACATGAGCGCGGATGGCAAAAGCATCCATGCCTCCGCCGTACTGGTCGATGACCGCGCCGTCCTGATCCGGGGGCCGTCCGGCTCCGGGAAATCGCGGCTGGTCTTCGACCTGATCCTCGCCGCTCAGAGCGGACAGCTTCCCGAGGCCATGCTGGTCGGCGACGACCGGGTACATCTGGATGTCAGAGATGGAAAACTGTGGGTACGGCCGGCGCCCGAACTGGTCGGGCTGCTTGAGATCAGAGGGCTCGGAATCCGGCGGCTGGACTGCGCCACCGGTGCCATTGTCGGGCTGGTGGTCGATCTCGACGCCACCGACGCCGCGCGCCTGCCAGAGCCGGAAGCGCTCAGAATCACACTGGAGGGCGTCGAATTGCCCCGAATCCCGGTCAGCGCGGGTTTTTCACCACTACCATTGGTCGTAGCCGCACTTACGACAATCGATGGTTTAGCCGCAGTGCGACCTTTGGACGATTGCTCGAAGGGAATTGGTAACCATATTAGTCCCACTATCGCCACCGAATAGACCCGCGCTACTTCCCGCCGCAACCGTGCAATTTAAGGGAGATTCGCGAAGAGCCCTCTTGCATAGGGGCTCTGGATGGTCAAAGTGGCCCTTTCGTGCGGTGCACCAAAAGCACCCACGAGGAGTTTCCGATGATTGGTCTAGTACTTGTGACCCATGGGCGCCTTGCCGACGAGTTTAAGGCGGCGCTTGAGCACGTAATGGGTCCGCAAAAACAAATTGAAGCCGTGACGATCGGCGCCGAAGACGATTCCGATTTGTGTCGCAGCGACATTATCGAAGCGGTCAATCGCGTCGACAGTGGCGATGGCGTTGCCATCCTCACTGATATGTTCGGCGGCACGCCATCGAATCTGGCGATCTCCTGCATGAGCCGGCCGAAGGTCGAGGTTCTTGCCGGTATCAATCTGCCCATGCTGGTGAAGCTCGCAAAGGTGCGCGAAGAGCGCACGCTGCCCGATGCGATCGCCATGGCGCAGGAAGCCGGCCGCAAATACGTCACCATCGCCAGCCGCGTTCTCGCCGGCAAATGAGCGACAGCCCAGACGATACGACGGTGTCCGGCAGCGTCTCCCGCGAGATTCCGATTACCAACAAGCGTGGCCTTCATGCGCGCGCCTCTGCCAAATTCGTGCAGATGGTCGAACGCTTCAATGCCGACGTCACGGTGACGCGCAACGGCGAGACCGTTGGCGGTACATCCATCATGGGCCTGATGATGTTGTCCGCCGGACCCGGGACCAGCATCATGGTCACTGCCAAAGGCGCCGAAGCTCAAGCGGCGCTGGATGCGATCACCGAGCTTGTGACCAACAAGTTCGGCGAAGAGTAGCGGTTCGCCGAAAGCTGCTTCGTCAGCGAACGGCTATTTCATTGCTCCAGGCGCCACCACATAGACATTCCACCGCGTGGTCGTGCCGACATTGCCCTTGAAGAAGCGTCGCGTCGACATCACGATGCGTTCGGCATTCGGGAGATTGTCCTTCATCCACGCTTCGCAGCGATCGAATTTCCAGTCACCGACCATGCAGATTCCGATGAAGCCGTTACGCTTCGCTTCGGCCATCGACGTCACGCCTGACGGCCACGGCTCGTAAGGCGTCAGCGGCAGCGGATGATCGGGGCTGTAGAACGTCATCTGCTCGGCGACATCGACGAAGCCCACGACCTCGCTCCAGCGCGTGTGGAAGCGCTTGTGCCAGACTTCGGTGAGTTCGCGCGCGAGTTGCGAGTAGGAGATGTGAGCGAAATTGCCGTTGGCATCGCGCGGCAGTGACGCGATGGCGATCTGCGGTGCGGCGGCGAGCGTGACCAGCGACAGCACCAGCCAGATCGCGGCGAGCCGTACCAGCGCGACCCGCGGCATCTTCAGCGCCGGGATCGCAATGACCGCCAGCGGCACCAGGAAGAACAGCGAGATGCCCCAATCGGTCTTGATGTAGATGTCGAACAACAACGCACCGATGGGCGGGCCGACGGCGACAATGGCCTGGATCAGCCAGATATTCAGGGCTTGGTCCCTGCGGACACCGGGATTGGTGGTCAGTGACCACGGCCGCTTGACGAATGCGCGGGGGTCGCGCGCCACCGACGCCCACCAGCGCGGGCTCCAAGCCAGCACCGCAGCGGCCAGACCCAGCGGCAACAGCAGCAGCGCGACGTTATGGCCGATATAGCCCCATGCCAGCTGCAAACTCTCCCAGCGTGACGAGATCGCATAGGTATTGCCGGCGTAACGAAACGGCGCGTATTCCACCTGCCGCACCCAGTCGAGATGCGGAATCATCGCCGCCGCCATCGTCGCGATGGCGATCCATGGTGCCGGCGAGCGCAGGAACAGCATCCGCTGCGGATGGATCAGCGCGGCCAGACCGATGGCGCCGATCATCGTCACCACCCAGTATTTGGTCATCAGCGCCAGCGCAGCGGCGAGGCCAAGCAATACACCGGAGCGAATCGAGCGCTTCTCGAAAGCGTGCAAATAGGCCAGCACCACCAGCGGTAAAGTTACCAGCTGCAGCAGGTCCGGATTGTATTTGAAGCCCTTGAAATTGAAGATCGGATAGATCGCGACCATCAGCAGCACGAAAAAGGCACGGCGGCGATCGACCACGCGCAGCGCGATCGCCCAGCAAAGGATCATGCCGATGCCGACCGTGACCATGGCGAGCAGATAGGTCGCCCAGTCCACCGGCGGGAAAAATTTGAACCAGACGCCCGAGATCCAGCCCGACAGCGGCGGATGCTTGCCGTAGCCCATCAGGAACTTCTGCCCCCAGGCATAGCCCTCGGAGACGTCGAAATGGATGTCCTGCGCCGCCTTTACCTGGGTCAGGATCGCGGTCCACAGCACCACATGGGCGATCGTGAAGCCGAGCACCAGCAGGACGCTCAATTGCGGATCACACGCCCAGGCAACGAGCCGCGCAGCGCCGCGGCGGCCGATCGACAGCAAGCCCCGGCGTTTGGCGGGGGTAGAGGAAGCGATTGTACTCATGGGCCCCTGCCTAGCGTGTTTCGGGCCGGAGTAAAATCAGGATGCCGTGACGGAAACAGGGCCGGGAATCAGGCCGAAACCCGCATTAAGGTTGCCGCATCGGGGCCTGAATGCTATCCCGCGCGCATGACAACCTCCCCGATTTCGAACGTTCGCAACTTCTCCATCGTCGCCCATATCGACCATGGCAAATCGACGCTGGCCGATCGCCTGATCCAGATCACCGGCGGGTTGCAGGCGCGCGAGATGAAGGAGCAGGTGCTCGATTCGATGGATATCGAGCGCGAGCGCGGCATCACCATCAAGGCGCAGACCGTCCGCCTGCATTACAAGGCCAAGGACGGCAAGGATTACATCTTCAACCTGATGGACACGCCCGGCCACGTCGACTTCGCCTACGAGGTCTCGCGGTCGCTGGCGGCCTGCGAAGGCGCACTGCTGGTGGTCGACGCCTCGCAGGGCGTGGAAGCGCAGACGCTCGCCAACGTCTATCACGCACTCGACGCCAATCTCGAAATTGTGCCGATCCTCAACAAGGTCGATCTGCCCGCGGCAGAACCCGAGCAGGTGAAGAAGCAGATCGAGGACGTCATCGGCATCGACGCCTCGGACGCGTTGATGATCTCGGCAAAAACAGGTCTGGGCGTGCCTGACGTGCTGGAAGCCATCGTGCACCGGCTGCCCCCACCGAAGGGCGACCGCGACGCCACGCTGAAGGCGCTGCTGGTCGATAGCTGGTACGACGTCTATCTCGGCGTCGTCGTCCTCATCCGCGTCGTCGACGGCGTCATGAAGAAGGGCCAGCGCGTCCGCATGATGGGCACCAACGCCGCCTATGATGTCGAGCGCGTCGGCTACTTCACGCCGAAGATGGTCAATGTGGACGAACTCGGTCCCGGCGAGATCGGCTTCATTACGGCCGCCATCAAGGAAGTCGCGGACACCCGCGTCGGCGACACCATCACTGACGACCGCAAGCCGGTCACCGAGATGCTGCCGGGCTTCAAGCCCGCGATCCCCGTGGTGTTCTGCGGGTTGTTCCCGGTCGATGCCGACGACTTCGAAACGTTGCGCGCCGCCATGGGCAAGCTGCGGCTGAACGACGCGTCGTTCTCGTTCGAAATGGAAACCTCGGCTGCACTGGGCTTCGGCTTCCGCTGCGGCTTCCTCGGCCTGCTGCATCTGGAAATCATCCAGGAGCGCCTGAGCCGCGAATTCGATCTCAACCTGATCGCGACCGCACCGTCAGTGATCTACAAGATGCATCTCACCGACGGTGAGGAGATCGAGATCCACAATCCGATCGACATGCCGGACGTGGTGAAGATCGCCGAGATCCAGGAGCCGTGGATCGAAGCCACGATCCTGACGCCCGACGAATATCTCGGCAGCGTGCTGAAGCTCTGCCAGGAACGCCGCGGCAATCAGAAAGAACTCACTTACGTCGGCGCCCGCGCGATGGTGAAATACGAGCTGCCGCTCAACGAAGTGGTGTTCGATTTCTACGATCGCCTGAAATCGATCTCGAAGGGCTACGCCTCGTTCGACTATCATCTGACCGACTACAAGGCCGCCGATCTCGTCAAGATGCAGATCCTGGTCAATGCCGAGCCGGTCGATGCGCTGTCGATGCTCGTGCATCGCACCCGCGCCGAAGGCCGCGGCCGCGCCATGGTCGAGAAGATGAAAGAGCTGATTCCGCCGCACATGTTCGTCATTCCGATCCAGGCGGCGATCGGCGGCAAGGTGATTGCCCGCGAAACCGTCCGCGCGCTACGCAAGGACGTGACCGCGAAGTGCTATGGCGGCGATATCAGCCGCAAGCGCAAACTTCTGGAGAAGCAGAAGGAAGGCAAGAAGAAGATGCGGCAGTTCGGCAAGGTCGACATCCCTCAGGAAGCATTTATTGCGGCGCTGAAGGTCGATAGCTGAGATACAACTGCCAGCCGTTCTGACCAGAGGTACCGCATATGACTGCGATACGGGATGCGAACAGAACGGCGAAGCGACCTCTCCAAGGCTTTTCAGATCCAGCTGTCAAAGCAGCATTCGATCAGCATCCGCCGGCGATCAAGGCCCGGCTTATGGCCCTCCGGCAACTGATCTTCGAGACTGCCGCGGAAATCGATGGCGTCGGTCCGCTCGAAGAGACACTGAAGTGGAATCAGCCGAGTTATCTCACGGCGGCAACCGGAAGCGGCAGCACCATACGGATCGACCGGATCAAGGACACCAACCGGTACGCGATCTACTTCAACTGCAATACCAATCTGGTTGAAACGTTTCGCTCGCTGTATTCCGAAGGCCTGAACTACGGCGGTAACCGAAGCATCATCCTCAGCCTCGACGACGCCCCTCCCGAAGTCGCTCTGCGCCATTGCGTCGGACTGGCACTCACCTATCACCGAAGCAAACGCAAGCCGCGCTCATAGGCACCGCGAGAAGCATTGAGCGGATTCTGCCACGACGCTTGCCGTTTCGCGGCTTTTCGGCGCTTCCGCTTGCAGCTGGAAATGAACGGATCCGCCAATTGCGACGCCCCATTCCCGATGAGTGGAAATTGCATTCCGGAGACCAGTCCCAACAATCTCGCACGCCGCTATGACACGGCGCGCGGATGGTTCGTCGATGCATTGTCCATTGCTGCGGCCGCACTGGCCGTATTCCACTACAATCCGGACGGTGTGATCGCCACGATCGTCGTCTTCATCGGGGCCTACGCCGTCGCGCATTATCTCGGGGACGTGATCTGGCTAACCAGCCTGACCTGGCTCTTGTGGCTCACGATGCTGATCTATGCCTGCACCTTCTTCTATACTTTCAGCCACCTCCCGCTGCTCACCGCTTTGCTCCTGACCATGTTCCTTCCAGGAATTGCGCAAGCCTATGTGATTTGGGATTTGTGGCCCGCGACAAGCCATCCGCTACCCCTGTTCTGTGTGGCCTGGCTCATCCTGCTGGCGATCTGCATTTTTGAACCAACGACGTTCAGCCGGCTGAGCTCCTTCGTCAAAGCAAGACGCCGCCGGAACTAGCCGCCGGTCTAATTTTCCGCCCGCCGCAATGCGGCAGGTTTCTGCGACCAAACATCCCCACGACCGCTATTGCCTCCCCGCTCGCCTCCCCTCATGCTGCCCCCCACGACGCCGAAAACGGCGCGTATAAAAATTTGGGGAGGATTGAATGATCGCGCACCGCACGGTTGCGGCTACGACGTTTGCTGTTTCGCTGCTTTTCGGCGCTTCCGCACTGGCCCAGCAGGCCAATACGCTTCCGCTCAAGATCGGCGTGCTCGCCGACTTCGCCTCGGTCTATGCCGACATCGGCGGCCAGGGCAATGTCGAGGCCGCCAAGATCGCCATCGAGGAATTCGGCGGCAAGATGTTCGACAAGCCAATCGAGCTGGTCACCGCAGATGCGCTGAACAAGGCCGACGTCGCCGCCACCATCTCGCGCAAATGGTATGAGGCCGAGAATGTCGACATGATCATCGACATGCCGACATCGGCCACTGCGCTGGCCGGCATGGAAATGTCCAAGCAGTTCGAAAAGATCATGATCGTCACCGACGCCGCGTCGTCGGACATCACCGGCAAGTCGTGCTCGCCCTATACCGCGCACTGGACCTACGACACCTATGGCAACGCTCACACCGTCGGCAGCGCCATCGTCAAGCAGGGCGGCGATTCCTGGTACTTCATCACGGCGGACTATCTGTTCGGCCATTCCATCGAACGTGACACCGGCGACGTGGTGCGCGCCGCGGGCGGCAAGGTGGTCGGCAGCTCCAAGCATCCGCTCAACACGGCGGACTTCTCGTCCTTCCTGCTACAGGCACAATCGTCCAAGGCCAAGATCATCGGCATGGCCAATGGCGGCGGCGATACCATCAACACCATCAAGCAGGCGTCCGAATTCGGAATCGTCGCCGGCGGCCAGAAGCTCGCGGGCATCGTGATGTTCATCTCCGACATCCACTCGCTCGGCCTGAAGATGGCGCAGGGTCTGATCATCACCGAGGCCTATTACTGGGACTTCAACGATCGCACCCGCGCCTTCGGCAAGAAGTTCTTCGACAAGATGAAGCGCATGCCCACCATGAACCAGGCCGCGACCTATAGCGCCACGCTGCATTATCTCAAATCGGTGCAGGCGGCAGGCACACGTGCCACCAAGCCGGTGCTGGCGAAGATGCGCGAGATGCCGGTGCGCGACGCCTTCACCGATAACGGCGTCCTGCGCGAGGATGGCCGCATGGTGCACAGCATGTTCCTGCTCGAGGTCAAGAAGCCGGAAGAATCCAAGGCGCCATGGGATTACTACAAGGTGCTCGCGGAGGTCCCCGGCGATCAGGTGTTCCGTCCGATGAAGGACGGCGGCTGCCAGTATGTGAAGAAGGACTGAGGGTCTTTCGCGTCAGCAACAACGACCGTCGCCCGGCCTGGCGCGCAATTGCAAGCCTGACCGGGCGGCACGTTAGTTTTCATCGCATTTAAACGATGGCACTCGTTGCCGGCTTCGCCGCTGGGGTCCTTAGCCAAAACAGCGCCAGGAACGCGAGCGACGTCAGCCCGCCTGTGAGCGCCAGCGCGACGCGCGGGCCACCGTGATCCAGCACAAGGCCGAACAGCAGCGGCGCTGCACCCTGCAGGATGCGCGCCGGCGCGGCCAGCCAGCCGGTTCGCATGCCGTATCCGACGGCGCCAAACATCGCCAGCGGAAGCGTTCCGCGCGCGATCGTGAACAGGCCATTGCCGGCACCGTGCAGAAGAGCGAATGGCAGCGCGACGGGCGCTCCGAACAGGATCAGCAATCCGGCGCCAACCGGATGCAGGCCCGCGGCCAGGCGTGCGGATATCATCGCCGACGCATGTCGTAGCAGACCGAATTCTCCGATCCGGGCCGCGACTTGCGCAGGCCCCATCAGGGCTCCGGCGAGCACGGCCTGCGCCGGGGTGGCCCCGAGCGCTTCCAGCAGGCGCGGCATGTGCGCGGCAAAGGCGGTGGTGACAAACCAGGTCGCACCGAAGACGCCCGCCAGAACGATCATCGCCCATGGAATGCCTGATGTGGGGACGGCAGGCTCATCCAGATGCGCATGCGGCGGCGCCTTCGGAACGAGAAAGCGGTTGAGCGGCAGACCGATGACGACGTGCAACGCGGCCCATGCGAAGCAGGCGCCGCGCCAGCCGAAGGCATCGATCATCGCGGCACTGAGCGGCCAGCCGATGGTGCTCGCAAAACCGGCGAACAGGGTGATGCCGGTGATCGCACTGCGGGCCTGTCGTCCCCACAATCCCGCAACCGTCGCAAACGCAGCCTCATACAGGCCGAAACCCATGCCGGCGCCGATGACCAGCCAGGCCAGGGCCAGCGTGATCGGTCCCGTTGCAACCGCAAGCAAGGCCAGCCCCGCCGCAAACATCAGATTGGTGGCGACAAGCACGTCCCGGCCACCGCTGCGGTCGATCATGCGGCCGGCGAGCGGCCCGAGCAAACCCGACACCAGCAGCGCCACGGAGAACATGGCGAAGAACCACGTCCTGGACAGATGCAGGTCGTCGCAAATGGGAGCCGCGAACACGGCCGGAACATAGTAGCTGGAAGCCCATGCCAGTGTCTGCGTCGTACCGAGCGCGGATACGACTTGCCAACGAACGACTGCCACCTCAGGTCACAGCTCCCCGCTCGTACCAGTCCCGTGTCGCCTTCACGATGTGAACCACAGAGAGCATCACCGGCACCTCGATCAGAACGCCGACGACCGTTGCCAGTGCCGCGCCCGATTGAAAACCGAACAGTGCGATCGCCGCCGCCACGGCGAGCTCGAAGAAATTCGATGCGCCGATCAGGGCGGAAGGACCGGCCACGCACCAGGCGACGCCGAGGCGGCGGTTGAGCCAGTAGGCGAGACCGGCATTGAAATAGACCTGGATCAGGATCGGGACGGCGAGCAGTGCAATGACCATCGGCTGCCGTGTGATCTGCTCGCCTTGCAGGCCGAACAACAGCACCAGGGTCAGCAGGAGCGCGACGAGCGATACCGGGCCGAGTAGCGACAGCGCCTGCGATAGCGCCGCCTCGCCTCCCCTCGCCAGCAATGCGCGCCGCCAGAACTGCGCGATCGCCACAGGCACGATGATGTAGAGCAGGACGGACAACAGCAACGTGCCCCAAGGCACGATGATGGATGACAGTCCGAGCAGAAGGCCGACGATCGGAGCGAAGGCAACCACCATGATGGTGTCATTGAGCGCGACCTGTCCAAGTGTGAAGTTCGGCTCGCCATCGACCAGATTCGACCAGACAAACACCATCGCCGTACAAGGCGCCGCGGCAAGCAGAATCAGACCGGCCGTATAGCTATCGATCTGGTCCGCGGGCAGATAAGGCCTGAACAGATGGCCAATGAACAGCCAGGCAAGCAGCGCCATCGAGAACGGCTTCACCAGCCAGTTGATTCCGACGGTCGCGGCAATGCCGCGCCAGTGTGCGCCAACGTGACCGAGCGCTCCGAGGTCCACCTTGAGCAGCATGGGAATGATCATCAGCCAGACGAGAACAGCCACCGGCAGATTGACCTGTGCAATCTCCGCCGAGCCCAGCGCATGGAAAACGGCCGGCATCCATCGCCCCAGCAGAATCCCGACGACAATGCAGAGACCGACCCAGATCGTGAGATAGCGCTCGAACAAGCCCATGGCTGGAGCGGAAACCGGCCTGCCGATGGCCTCACTGGTCATGACGTTGTCCTGCGATCCGCTGGCCGCTCGCATCCACGACCCGGTCGCCATCCTCTTTCGAGAACGCTCCAAGCTGTGGAGTGGGCATGATGTCCAGAACCGCTTCAGATGGCCGGCAGAGCCTCACACCGAGCGCCGAGACCACGATCGGGCGGTTCATCAGAACCGGATGGGCTTCGATGGCGTCGAGCAACTGTTCGTCGGTCAGACTGGCGTCGGAGAGGCCCAGCTCGGCATAGGGCGTTCCCTTCTCGCGCAGGATTTCGCGCACCGATATGCCGGCGCGCGCGAGCAACTGAACGAGCAGAACCCGCGACGGCGGTGTCTTCAGATACTCGATGATATGCGGCTCGATGCCGGCATTGCGGATCATGGCCAGCGTGTTGCGCGAGGTGCCGCAATCCGGGTTGTGATAGATGATGACGTCGACGCTATCAGGCACGTGACAGCTCCTTGCCATCCAACGTGCATGCGGACGCCGTGGCCGGCATACAGATGTCGGGATGACCCGCGCAGCAATCCCGCATCAGGAACTGGATGAGGCCCGACAGGGCGTCGTAGTCAGCCGTGTAGACAATCGAGCGGGCCTCCCGCTTCGCGCTGGCAAGGCCAGCCTGGGTCAGCTCCTTCAGATGGAAGGACACGTTCGAGGCCGACACGCCTGCAGCCTCCGCGACGGCGCCGGCCGGCATCCCGGCGGGACCGGCCTGCACGAGCAGGCGCACGATGCGAAGCCGTGTCTCCTGGGACAGGGCTGCGAAAGCCGACAGGGCTTGACGTTCTTCCATATTTCAATAATCCTAAAAATATCGAATCATGGAGTAACATCGATGCTGGACCTTGCCAAGCCGGAAATTCCGCCTTCGCCGCAGATCGCCGCCGACGACATCAGCATCGGGGCGCTCCTCGCCGCCTGCGACGCGGCACCGGCATTGCCCTTGGTGTTCACCTATAGCGGTCACAGCATTCAGGCGGGCTACCACATCACCGAAGTCAAGGCGGGCGCCTTTTCCGCACTTGATTGCGGCGGCAATCCCGAAGCGTGGTCGGAGATCTTCGTACAGTTGTGGGACATCGTCGAAGATGACCGGACCCATATGACGGCGGCTAAATTCGCCGCCATCATCCGGAAAGTCTCCGACCATGTCGCTCTCGATGCCAATGCGCGGCTGACCTTCGAAGTGAGCGATGGCGTCGCGCCGATGCAACTACACTGCGCGGATACCCCGCGCATACAGGGCGACGTTCTCACGGTGACGCTTGCCCCGCGTCCGGCGAGTTGCAAGCCACGCGACCGCTGGCTGGAGGCGCAGAAGGAAGCCAGTGCATGCTGCGCGCCGGTATCGTCCAAAAGCACGTGCTGCCGGTAGACGCCGCGGTTCAGACCGGAGACCTGTTACTGGACTCTCAACGAGAGCGCGCGGTAGAGCCCACAATCATTATCCTTTGCCACCTGCAGTCGTTGCGCTGCGTCGATCCGCGAGGCGACCAGTCTCTTTTGGCAAAGCTCCTGGCGAGGAGCCGGGATGCGCAGACGCCTGGGCTTGCGACAGCAACCATGCGCGGAATGCCTGCAGCAAAGGATTTTCGGCTTTCTCCTCCGGACAGGCGAAATAGTACGAGCCGACGCTTTTTAGCGTCAGGCTCGACAACACCTTCAATTTGCCCGACCTGAGTTGATCGGAGATCAGGAATTCCGGAAGCAGGGCGACGCCAAGACCGGAGCTCGCCGCGCTGATCAAAGTGGACTGGATATCGAAACGCGGCCCGCGGATCACATTCGTGCCGCCGAGCTCCGCAGCGTCGAACCAGCGACGCCATGCATCGGCGCGTGTGACGAGATGCAGAAGCCGCAGCTCGGCGACCTCGCTCGGCGGCAATTCGCCGCGCCTGCCGATCAGCGTCGGCGATCCGACCGGCAGAAGAATTTCGTCGAACAGATGGTCTGCCTGCGTGCCGGGCCAGTCCGGCTGGCCGAAGTAGAGGGCACCATCGAGCGCGGTCTCGCTGAAGAAGAAGCGCGTGTTGCGCGCACTCACATTGACGGCGACGCCGGGATGGCGCGCATAGAAGTCCGGCAGGCGCGGAATGAGCCACTGGGCGCCGACAGTGGGCAGCGCCGCGACGTCCAGAACCATGCCGTCGGCCTCATAGCCCATGATCTCGAGCGCATCGCGCTCGATCCGCTCGATCGTCTGCGCCACGCGGGTGCTGTAGGCCGCCCCTGCCCGCGTCAACGTGATGCGTTTCTTGATCCGATGAAACAGTTTCACGCCGAGCTGCGTCTCCAGCTGCGCAATCTGGCGCGACACCGCACTTTCGGTCAGCGCGAGTTCGCTGGCGGCACGGGTGACGCTGAGGTGTTTGGCAGCCGCGCTGAACGCCATCAGCGCGCCGAGGCTCGGTATTCTGCGGCGCATAGTTCATTCCAAAAACGCAAGATGTCCGCAGATTAAATTGTTTGCACGCCTAAGCACAAGGCAACAATCTCCCCGCGGATGACAAAAGTCATGGCGGGCGGCGACCTCTGGCGAGGTCACGCCCCGGCAACGGTCTCAAGACATGCAGACTGCAGCGCGGTGCCCCGCACAGGTGCTTCGGTCATCAACTTCAAGGAGCACATCAGTGGCAGTCAACAAATTGCATGACGAATTCCACACGCTCGACATGGAGAGCGGCTGGCAATTGCCCGAGGGCTACGATCCCGCGTCGGGCGCGCTGGAGAAGATCCTGTCCGGATCGCTCGATACCGCGAACAAACGCGGCAGCCGGACGCGATTGCTGAAATTCCCTCCGGGTCTCTTCACCACGCAGCAGATCGTTCACGACCACTGGGAAGAAGTCTTTCTCGTCTCCGGCGACCTGATCGTTGGCAACGACGAGAACGGGCAAGGCGGCACGCCGTTCGCCGGCTACACCTACGCCGTCAGGCCGCCAGGCGCGTGGCATGGTCCGTTCAAATCCGAGGGCGGCTGCCTGCTTCTCGAAATGCACTACTACGATCCCGCCTGAGAGCCCAGAGACGATGACGGCAGCCTCTTAGAGGGGCCGCCGATCCGAGCCGATGCTCACTGAAATCCCCGCAAGAGGTCTTGATAGAATGAGTAATGCGAAGCTTCCCGTCATCATCGCCGGTGCAGGGCCGGTCGGCATGGTGGCTGCCGCAGATCTGGTGCGACAGAACATTCCGGTTCTGGTGCTCGAGAAGAACGACGCGCTGAGCAGCGAGTCGCGCGCATCGACGTTCCATCCGCCCACGCTGGACATGCTCGACGATCTCGGTTTCGCCAGCACGTTGATTGCACAGGGGCTGAAGGCACCGACAGTGCAGTACAGCTCGTCCGAGGACGGTGTGCTCGGAACATTCGATTTCGCGGCGATCTCCGATCTGGTGCGGCATCCGTTCCGCCTGCAAGCCGAGCAATTCAAGCTCACGCGCATCATTCTGGATGCCCTGTCCGGCAATCCATTGTTCTCGATCGCGTTCGGCAGCGAGGTCAAATCGGTCGAGCAGAGCAGCGATACCGTCAAGGTGGTGGTCACGGCCAACGGCCACGACACCACGCATGAATGCGCCTGGCTGATCGGCGCCGATGGCGCGAACAGCATCGTTCGCCGCAGCCAGGACATGGAATTCGAGGGCTTCACCTGGCCCGAGCGTTTCCTCGTGATGACGACACCGGTCGATTTCACCGCGCTTCGGCCGGGCGTCTCATCGGTCAGCTATGTCGCCGATCCCGAACGCTGGTACTTCCTTCTGCGTATCCTCGGCGCATGGCGCGTGATGATGCCGGTGGCCGCGGAAACATCCGATGAGGAAGCACTGTCCGAAGCCTATGTGACGGCGTCGATCCGGCGGATCGTTCCCGCAGAGCTGGAGGCCCGCATCCTCCACACGACGCTCTATCGTGTGCACCAGCGCGTCGCCGCGAACTTCCAGAAAGGCCGCACATTCCTGGCCGGTGACGCCGCCCATATCAACAACCCGCTCGGCGGCATGGGCATGAATGGCGGCATTCATGATGCATTGAACCTGACCGCGAAGCTGGGTCCGGTCATCAACGGCACGGCTGATGAGAGCATTCTTGCCGATTACGATCTGCAGCGCCGGACGGTCACGATGCAGGCCATTCAGGGCGACACCATCCGCAACAAGAAGAACCTCGAAGCGAAAGACGAAGCCGATCGTGCGCGTTTCCGCGACGACATTCGCGCAGCAGCCGCCGATCCGGAAAAGGCACGAGCGCTATTGCGCCGGATCGCGATGCTCGACTCGCTTGAGCGGGCAGGTGCGTTGCATGTGGCTGAGCACCGCCCGGGGTGATCAGCAACTCTCTCTGAGACGATGTCGACGGCAACCGGTCACTCGGCTGGATAAGAACCGCGGCAGTGGAAGCGCCAGTAAGCCTGGAGGAGCCAACACCATGGTTCCCAAGATGTCATGCAGGAGTTTCAGAATGCCAAGCAAGGATTTACGGATGAAGTGGACGACGTTTCTTTTGGCGGCGCTGGTAGCGCCTGTCGCCTTGGGCGTGCCCGGCGCGGCAGCGGCCGGCTTTCCGGAAAAAATGATCACAATCGTGGTCCCTTATCCGGCTGGAAGCACGGCGGACGCGATTCCACGACTAGTGGCTCCGCTGATGTCGAAGTCGCTCGGCGTCACCGTGATCATCGAGAACCGCGGCGGCGCCAACGGCTCGATCGGAGCGGCTCGCGTCGCCGCTTCGCCGGCGGATGGCTATACGATTCTGCTCGCGACAACCGGCATGATGGCGATCAATCCGTGGATCTATGAAAAGCCCGCCTATAATTCCGAAAAGGATTTCGCGCCCATCACCAATGGCGCTTCGACGCCGAACATCCTGGTCGTCAATCCGTCGGTCAAGGCGAACTCGCTGAAGGAACTGGTGGCGCTGGCCAAGGCCGAGCCGGGCAAGCTGACATTTGCGTCAGCCGGTATCGGCAGCACGAGCCATCTGTGCGGCGAGACGCTGAAGGTGCTCGAAGGCATCGATGCCGTCCACATCCCGTATCAGGGCGCAGCTCCGGCACTTCAGGATGTCATCGGTGGTCAGGTGTCCATGATGTGCGATAATCTGTCGAACACGGTCCAGCAGGTACAAAGCGGAGCGCTGAGGCCCATCGTCGTGACCGCGCCTGAACCAAGCAAACAGCTGCCCAATGTGCCGACGTCACCGCAGGCAGGCTATCCCGATCTCCTCGCGGGCAACTGGTACGGCTTTGTCGCTCCATCGGCGACCCCCAAGGACGTGATTGAGAAGCTCAACACATCGATCGTGGAGGCGTTGCGAGATTCAACTGTTTCGGCTCGCCTGGAAGGCCTTGGTTTGACCGTGATCGCGGACAAGCCCGATCAGTTCGGAGCTGTTATCGCCAAGGATTCTGCGCGGATGGAAAATATCGTGAAGCGCTCGAAAGCGAAGATTTCCAACTAGGGATTTTTCGGCATCCCTCCGAGCTTAAACTGGTATTGACTTTAGTCCTAGATTGAGTTACCTCGCTTTCAGCCTGCTCGATTGCTGCGTGCTCATGACACACAGCGTCGATCAGACTGCAGCGGCGACCCGGTCATCCGGGCAGCTGCTGGTGGAGCGCCGGGAGGCGCAGCGTTCGCTCGGCGGGCTTCGCACCCCCACCGATGTCGTAACGCGCGCGTCTTCCCTGCGGGACTCGCAATCCCGCCGGTGCTGACGTGCGGGCCGGCCCTCGCAAGGCCAGCCTCAAGGGGTTTCGCAAACCCCTGGCGCCTCCCGGCGCTCCATTCTCGCAATGGGAAACGGGATGAAGGGTCGTCCGCGCCCTCGCTGAAGCGGAGATCGGCGCGTGCCTTATGCGACCTGCGCGCGGACGGACAGTTCCGCATCCGGCGCAGCAATGGCCTGAGCGCGCAGCAGCTCGATGATCTCCTCGTTCGGTCGCGCGCGGCTGAACAGGAAGCCCTGCCCTTCATGGCAGCCTTCACTGCGCAGGCAGGCGAGTTCAGATTCGGTCTCGACGCCTTCCGCCGTGATGGTGACACCGAGGCCCATGCCGAGGCTGATGATCGAACGCACGATGGCCTGCGCGTCGCGATTGGAGCCGAGATCGCGCACGAAGGACTGGTCGATCTTGATCTTGTCGAACGGAAAGCTTCTGAGATAGCTCAGCGACGAATAGCCGGTTCCGAAATCGTCCATCGAGATGCGCACGCCGAGCGCGCGCAGCGCGTGCAGGGTCGCCAGCACCTGATTGCTCTTTTCCAGCAGCAGCGTCTCGGTGATCTCCAGTTCAAGCCGCCGCGGCGGCAGTCCCGAATGCTTCAGCGCATCCATCACCACCGAGAGCAGATTGCCAACGCGGAACTGCAGCGGCGACAGATTGACTGCGACGCGCACTTCATCGGGCCAGCGCGCAGCCTCATTGCAGGCCCGGCGCAGTATCTGCGTGCCGAGCGCATTGATCAGGCCGGTGTCTTCCGCAACGGGGATGAAATCCGCCGGCGAGATCATGCCGCGCTCCGCATGCGGCCAGCGCACCAGCGCCTCGCAGCCTGTGATGCGGCCGGTCTTGAGATCGATCAGCGGCTGATAGAATGGCCGGAGCTGATCGTCCTGTATGGCGGAGCGCAGATCGATCTCGATCTTGCGGCGCGCCTGCGCGCGAGCGTCCATGCCGGACTCGAAGAAGCTGAATGTGCCGCGCGAGTCGTTCTTGGCGCGCGACAGCGCCATGTCGGCGTTCTTGAGCAATCGCTCGGATTCGTCGCCGTCGCTCGGCGCCATCGCGATGCCAATGCTGGCGCCGATGACCACCGAATGACCGTCGAGCAGATAGGTCTCACCGACGGCGTCGAGCAGCCGGCGCGCCAGCAGCACGACATCCTCGGGACGGTTGATGCCGGTCTGGATGATGGCGAATTCGTCCGAGTTCAGCCGCGCCAGCGCGTCTTCCTCGCGCAATGACGACCGCAACCGCCGCGCCACGCCGCGCAGCAGCTTGTCGCCGATACCATGGCCGAGCGTGTCGTTGACGCCCTTGAAGTTGTCGAGGCCGAGAAACAGCACCGCGACCTTCTCGCCGGTGCGCCGGGTATGTGCGAGGACCTCGTCGAGACGCTGGCGCAGCAGGTTGCGATTTGGCAGGCCGGTGAGGCCATCATGATGCGACATGAAAGCCAGCCGCATCTCGGCACGCTTGCGCTCCGTGATATCCATCAGCGCCAGCATCACGGCTGGCTCCTCGTTGTAGACGAGGTGCCGCGAATAGATCGCCAGATCGATCAGCGAGCCGTCGGCCTTGACGTGTTTCCAGGTTCGCGCGGCCTGCTCGTCATTGGCATGATCGCCGACCCAGGGCGGGGCGGCCTCGAAGGCCTGCAACTGGCGGATGGTGAGTTTCTCGAACTCGGGACGCGTGTAACCGTAATGTTCGATCGCCGCGTCATTGACGCTGAGGATGCGTTCGTCATCGAGTGCGCAGACGATCATCGGCACCGGATTGCTTTCGAACAGCAGGCGGAACGACGCCTCGCGCTGTTTCAGCTCGGTGATGTCGACTCGCAGACCGATGACACCGCCGTCTTCGGTGAGCCGCTCTTCGATCAGGACGACGCGGCCGTCGGCCAGAACCTGTTCGTGGCGCTCGCCGGGATGGAACAGTTTGGCGACGCGTTCCGCGATCCATTCGTCCTCGCGACCGATGGCTTCAGGATAGTCGCCGCGCTCGACACCGACGCGGATCGTGTCCTGCAGACGCGCACCCGGCACGAACTGATCCGAGCTGCGGTTGTAGATTTCCGCGTACTTCTTGTTCCAGAGGATGTAGCGCCCGTCGGAATCGAGAAACACGATGCCTTGCGGCAGGATGTCGATCGCCTCGCGCAGACGCTCGTGGGATTTGCGGGCTTCCGCGATCGCCGCCTCGGCCTGGGCACGCTGTCGCACGATCTCGCGGATGGGACCGCTGACAAGACCCTTTTTCGGCGCCAGTTTCGGCGCAGCCGCGATCGCCCGGCTCGGCCGGGTGATCCGAGACGCCAGTCCGGCTTTCGCTTTCTTTTTCGCTTCAGGCCGGAACTTCGGCATCAATGATCCACTCGCAACGCGCGTGTGACAATATGTGCAAGAAGTGTCTGAAAAAACGGTATCAATGCCCGTTCACAGCAACCGATTACCGTCTGAACTGCGCGCCTGTACACATCCCATGCCTTCACAACAGGCAAAAACCGTGGGCGTATGGTTACCCGTGTCTGGGCGTTACCGGGTCACGCGCGATCATCCCCGCCAAGTGAGAGACGCAAGCGGCTCGAAACGCTGATAAAACGACTGAGCCGGTGGCAACAGGAGGACCGGCAAACCCAAACGCAAAAAAAAGCGCCAGCGTCAGACGTGGTTACCCACGCGTTAAAATCATGCGTGCCGCAGGTCACTCACCTCATCGACAGCTTCAGCTATAGTCGCAGCATGAGCCTTCGCCTGATTCTCAGCCTCATATTCCTGCCCGCCGTCATTGCTTCAACGCCGCTGGCGTTGGCGCAAACCAAAGGCAGCGTCGATCTGAAACCGCTGCCGCCGCTGGCCAATCCGAACGACCCGGCCATCGGCGCCAAAGAACTATTCGGCCGCAAGGTGCTGCCGACGAAATCGCCGGTGCGCGTGGTCGGCTTCTACGCCAAGGGCTGCATCGCAGGCGCCGAAGCGCTGCCGATCAACGGGCCGACCTGGCAGGTGATGCGGCTATCGCGCAATCGCAACTGGGCGCATCCGCAACTGGTCGAGCTGCTGGAGCGGCTATCGGTCAAGGCTAACAAGAACGCCGGCTGGCCAGGCATCCTGGTCGGTGATATGTCGCAGCCGCGCGGCGGCCCGATGATCACAGGCCATGCCAGCCATCAGGTCGGGCTTGATGCCGATATCTGGCTGACGCCGATGCCGAACCGCCAGCTCTCGCGCAACGAGCGCGAGGAAATGTCGGCGGTGATGATGGTGCGGCACGACCGGCTCGACATCGATCCGACCACCTGGACGCCGTCCCATCTGCCGGTGATCCGCGCCGCGGCGGTGGAGCCCAGCGTGGAGCGCATCTTCGTCAACGCCGCCATCAAGAAGGCGCTGTGCCGCGAGGCCAAAGGCGACCGCAGCTGGCTGTCGAAGGTGCGGCCGATGTACGGCCATGATTATCACTTCCATGTCCGCATCAAATGCCCGGTCGGCAGTGCCGAATGCGAATCCCAGCCACCGCCGACTGATTCCGAGGGCTGCAGCGCCGGCGATCTGGCTTACTGGTTCAGCGATGCCGTGCTGCATCCAAAACCGCCGCCGGTTCCGCCCAAACCGAAGCCACCGATGACGCTCGCAGAAATGCCGGCTGCGTGCCGACAGGTTCTGACGGCACCGTGATCGGCCGATTGGCTATCGCATTGTCGTGAAACCGGGTTAGAACACGCCATCGTTGTGCCGTAAGCCGACGATCAACAACGGGCGCCCCTCCCGAACTCCCTCCATATCAGCCGCGGCTGTCAGCTGCCCGGCCCAATCGGCGAGATCCAACATGCGCATCAGTGCACGCAACCAGATCAAGGGTACTGTCCTCGAAGTCACCAAGGGCGCGACCACGTCACATGTCCGCGTCGACATCGGCGGCGGCCAGGTCGTGACCTCGTCGATCACCAACGAAGCCGTTGACGATCTGGCGCTCAAGGCCGGCGGCAAATGCATCGTCGTGGTGAAAGCCTCCGACGTCATGATCGCGGTGGATTGATCATGCGTGCGCGTCTGATTGTCGCGCTCACACTGCTCGGTTCGGCGCCTGCGCTATTTGGCTCGGCGCCAGCCTGGGCGGCCGAGCCCAGCGGCTGTGACAAGTTCAAGTGGTCGATCGACAAGGAACGCGCCGCACTGACGGCGCAAGATCGCCTCAAGATTACCTCTGGTGCCGACCTCGCAATTCCCGCCGCAGCGATCCTTGATTTGAAGACACCCGCTGAGGCGAAGCTGCCGACGTCTCCAGAGCGAAAGCCGAAAGACGGCACATTTGCAGGCTTTGCGCGCTTCCAGAAGGCGCCGAAGGCTGGCACATACACCGTCAGCCTGTCGGCGGCGGCGTGGGTCGACGTGGTGCAGGATGGCGAGATCCTGAAGCCGATGGAGTTCAGCGGCGCGACCGACTGCGTCGGCATCCGTAAGACCATGAAGTACGATCTCGCGGCAGGTCCGTTCGTGATCCAGGTCAGCGGCGTGACTGAAAACACCATCAGCCTGGCCGTGCTGCCGTCCGAGTGACGGCAGCCTTAGAGGCCTCCGCGCCCAAGGGCCTTTACCCCCTTGGCCAGCCTGATATTATTCCCCAGCGATATCCCCTGCGGACCGTAAGTCCTCGGGATTGCCGGAACGGCGCTTCCGCCTGTCGCATGTCCCACCCAACCAACGCCTGAGTTGCGCGCACTTTGCGCTGCGCTCACGCATGGAGCGCCACATGAACCGTTTTGCCGGACTTTTCGCTGCGTTCTCGATCCTGCTCGGATCGACCTTCACGCCTGCCCATGCGCAGGACAAAACCCTCACCGTGTTCGCCGCAGCGTCGATGAAGAACGCGCTCGACGAGCTCGATGCCGCCTATACGGCCAAGACCGGCGTGAAGATCACCGCCAGCTATGCGGCAAGCTCGGCGCTCGCCAAGCAGATCGAACAGGGCGCGCCGGCCGATGTCTTCGTGTCCGCCGACACCGACTGGATGGACTACGCCATCGGCAAAAAGAACATCAACGTCGCCACGCGCACCGACCTGCTCGGCAACAGCATCGTGCTGATCGCCGCAAAGGACGCCAAGCTCGACAACGTCACCATCGGTCAAGGCTTCGATCTCGCCAAGCTCGCCGGCGACGGCAAGATCGCCACCGGCGATGTGAAGTCGGTCCCGGTCGGCAAATACGCAAAGGCCGCGCTTGAGAAGCTCGGCAGCTGGACCGCCGCCGAGTCGAAATTCGCCATGGCCGAGAGCGTGCGCGCTGCGCTGACGCTGGTCTCACGCGGTGAAGCTCCGCTTGGCATCGTCTATGCGACCGATGCCAAGATCGATCCGGGCGTGAAGATCATTGGCACCTTCCCGTCGGACTCGCATCCTGCGATCATCTATCCGATAGCTGCGACCACCACCGCCAAGAGCGAAGCCGCCAACTACCTGACCTTCCTGAGGTCATCGGCCGCAAAGACGGTTCTCGAGAAGTACGGCTTCACTTTCCTGGTCAAGCCGACGTCCTGACACGTGTCCAACATCTCCCCTGAAGAATGGACGGCGATCCTGCTTTCAGTCAGGGTCGCCGTGATCGCGACATTGATCTCGACGCCGATTGGAATCGGCGTCGCCTGGCTACTCGCTCGGCGTGACTTCTGGGGCAAGCCGATCATCGACGCCATAATCTATCTGCCGCTGGTGCTCCCGCCCGTCGTCACCGGCTATCTGCTGCTGTTGCTGCTCGGCAAGCGCGGCCTTCTCGGCGCGTGGCTGGCCGAACATCTCGGCATCGTCTTCGCCTTTCGCTGGACGGGTGCCGCGCTTGCATGCGGCGTGATGTCGTTCCCTCTGCTTGTGCGGCCGATCCGGCTCTCGATTGAAGCGGTTGACCGGCGGCTCGAACAGGCGTCGAGCACGCTCGGCGCATCGCCCTGGAAGGTGTTTGCGACCGTGACCTTGCCGCTGGCGCTGCCCGGCGTCCTGGCCGGCATGGTGCTCGGCTTTGCCAAGGCCATCGGCGAATTCGGCGCCACCATTACTTTCGTCTCAAACATTCCCGGCGAGACCCAGACGATTTCCTCCGCGATCTACTCGTTGATCCAGACGCCCGACGGTGACGCGGCAGCCTCACGTCTGGTGATGATCTCCATCGGCATCGCTGTGCTGGCGCTTATCGCTTCGGAATGGTTCGCGCGCCGCGCGACGCAACGGCTGCACGGAAACTGATCGTGCTGCGCGTTGATGTGTTCAAACAACTCGGCGAATTTTCGGTCGACGTCGCCTTCACCAGCGAAGGCCGCGTGACGGGCCTGTTCGGCTCCTCAGGTGCGGGCAAGACCTCGCTGGTCAGCATGATTGCCGGCCTCGTGCAGCCGGATCGCGGCATCATCGCCGTGGATAGTGACGTGCTCTATGACGGCAGCGCGCGCATCCACGTCCCGCCGCATCGGCGCCGCATCGGCTACGTGTTTCAGGATGCGCGACTGTTTCCGCATCTGAGCGTCGCGCAGAACCTCGATTACGGTCGCCGGATGAACCGTCTGACACGCGACCCCGCTGAGGAAACACGCATTACAGAGATGCTTGATATCGGACACCTGCTCGATCGTCGTCCCGGCGGCCTCTCGGGCGGTGAGCGCCAGCGCGTCGCGCTGGGACGTGCGCTACTATCGCAACCGCGGCTGCTACTGCTCGACGAACCGATGGGTGCGCTCGACGAGGAGCGGAAGGCGGAGATCCTGCCCTACCTCAAGCGGCTGCGCGATGCAGGCGATGTGCCGATGGTCTTCGTCAGTCACGATGCCGACGAGATGCGGCAACTGGCGACGCAGGTCGTGATGCTGAAGCGCGGCCGTGTCGCGGCCTTCGGTGGCACAGAGATCCTGCCGCGTATCATCCCGGCAGCCTGAGCCAATCAGGCGCCGGACAGCGTGGTCCAGCCTCGCTTCAGTTTCGCCTTGAAGGCTTGCCTGCGTGTCAACTTCGGCGGCGCGGGATCTTCATCTTCGGGCAGACGCAGACCGACCACGTTGACACGCCCGCCGCCAAGGCTGCGCGCGACGAGATCGATACTGTCGATCGGCAAGGCAGCCCCAACGGTCGGCGCATGATCGAGATGGATATCGAAATAATCGGCCAGCGTCAGCGATGCCTGAGCTGGATCAACGGCGATGCCGTAAATCGCCGCAAGATCGCCGAGAGTGATTTCGCCAGACACCATGAAATCACCAAGCAGATGCGGGTCTGGCGCCGTGCTCGGCGGCATGTCGACAAAGAAGCGATCCAGCGCCTCGGCCTTTTCCGGCGGCGCCAGCAGATAGATGTAATCGCCGGCCGTAACGGGCTCGGCCTCCGCCGGCGTCAGGATGCGCTCATCGCGAATGACCAGCGTCGGCTTCGACCATGACGGAATGAGGTTGCGTTTCAGGTAGAGGCTCTTCGGGCGCACGGCATAGCCGACCAGTTGCTGTTCGAGCTGACCTGGCAAATCGAGTTCGATACGGCGCGGCCCCCTGTCGGTGCGCGGCAGAGCGACATGCAGCTTCCGGGCGGCAAAGGCCAGCGTCCATCCCTGAAACAACAGCGAGATGATCACGACCACGAAAGCGACGTCGAAATAAAGCGACGCCTTGGGCAGACCAACCAGCATCGGGATCGAGGCAAGGAAGATTGCGACGGCACCGCGCAGGCCGACCCACGAAACGAACATCTTTTCGCGCCAGTTGAAGCGGAAGGGCTGCAAACACAGGAAGACCGCGACCGGGCGCGCCACGAACATCAGAACCAGGGCAACGCCGACCGCCGGAACGATGCTGCCCACCAGCCGCTCCGGCGACACCAGAAGACCGAGCATGACGAACATCACGATCTGCGCCAGCCACGTCGCAGCGTCGAGGAACGTCACCACGGAATTATGCGCCCGCGTCGGACGATTGCCGATGATGATGCCGGCAAGATAGACCGCCAGAAAGCCTGAGGCGTGAGCGATCTGAGCCAGCCCGAAGATCACCAAAGCCGCGGTGCAGACGAAGGGCGCATGCAGCCCCTGCGGCAACGCCACGCGATTCATGGCCAGGACAACCAGCCGGCCACCGACGACGCCGATCAGGGTGCCCAGCACGGCTTCCTGAACAAATTCCATTGCCACGTGACCGGCAGAGGCGTCGCCCAGCGACAGAAGCTTGACCAGCGTCAGGGTCAGAAAGACGGCGAACGGATCGTTCGTTCCGGACTCAACTTCGAGTGTCGCACCAACCCTCGGCCTAAGGCGCAGGCCTTGCGCATGGACCAGCAGAAAGACAGCCGCCGCGTCGGTGGAAGCCA
This sequence comes from Tardiphaga sp. 862_B3_N4_1, assembly GCF_051811085.1. NCBI lineage: Bacteria > Pseudomonadati > Pseudomonadota > Alphaproteobacteria > Hyphomicrobiales > Nitrobacteraceae > Tardiphaga > Tardiphaga sp. 862_B3_N4_1. Next base: position 2,273,639 of record NZ_JBPWQB010000002.1, on the reverse strand, counting down.
CCACCGCGCCGGTCAGCAGCGCCTGGGTCCAGTTCAGGTCGAGGGCATATTTGGCGACCGGTGCCGTGATCAACGCCGTCAACAACACGCCAATCGTGGCCAGCACCATCGACGGGGCCAGCACCGCGCGAATGGCCTGAAATCGTGTCTTCAACCCACCGTCGAACAGGATCAGCGCGAGTGCAACCGAGCCCACCACATAGGTTGTATGGACGTCGTCAAACCGCAGTCCGCCAGGGCCCGCTTCGCCGGCCACCATGCCGATAAACAGGAAGAACAGCAGCAATGGCGCGCCGAAGCGAAGCGCAAGCAGGCTGGACAGGATGCCGGCCATAACCAGAACTGCGCCGAGAAGGATGGCAATGCTGACGGAATCAAGTGACGCCATGAGGCTCCGAGGCCGGAAATACTTGTAAATCCATGCTTATCGTCGTCATCCCGAGACGCCAAACGTTTTCTGCGTGATACCTATTTGCAGGTATATTTCTCGGGAATTGCCTAAGGCAGAAGCTCCGCTCGATGGCGTCGACGTGGTGCTTGTGTGAATCTCTGCCCATCCGAATCAAATGCGCCGTCCAGCGATGATTCCACACCACACGATACATTCACGACAACGAGAGCCGCGCGATGCTTGACCTGACCGACACCCACGAATTCGTGCTGGCAACCGCACGATCGTTCGGCGCCGAGGTAACCTCGCCGTGGTTCTATCTGCAGCTCGGACTGATGATGGCCGGTGGTGGCATTGCCTTCGCCATCGGGGCCGCAATCCGCTCGCGGGTCGATATGACCTCGCTGGCGATGGGCTGGCCGGCGCCGCTGCGCATGTTCATGCGCATTCTTGTCGGCAGCGCAGCCACCGCGGCCTTTGCGATCCTGATGACCCTCGATCGAGTGATCATGCTGAGCGTGACATGGCCGAGCCGCAGCTATTTGCTGTCGGTGGCCGCGAAGCTTGCACTCGCGTGGCTAGTGATCCGGCTTGTCACCAGCGTGATCCGTAACGAATTCCTGGTCCGGCTGGTGTCGATCTCGGCCTGGTTCGTGGCGGCCCTCAGCATTGTCGGCCAGTTGCAGCCGACCATCACCATGCTGGATGCGAACGGGATCGACCTCGGAGGCCTCCGGCTGACCCCGCTACTCTTGATCAAGCTCGGCGTCTTGCTCGCGGTAGCGCTATGGCTCTCGAACATCGCCAGCAATTTTCTCGAAGGCCGGATCAGGCAATCCCATGACCTCACGCCCTCGATCCAGGTCCTGCTGATCAAGCTGGTGCGCCTGCTCTTGATGGTGTTCGCCGTCGCTCTCGTCATGGGTGCGGTCGGCATCAACCTTTCGGCGCTCGCCGTGTTCTCCGGTGCAGTCGGTGTCGGTATCGGTTTCGGCCTGCAGAAAATCGTCGCCAATTTCATCAGCGGCGTGATCCTGCTGGCGGACAAATCGGTGAAGCCCGGCGACCTCGTCACCATCGGCGACAGCTCTGGCCGCATCAGTGCGATGAATACGCGTTACATCTCGGTCGCCGCGGGCGACGGCCGCGAGTTCCTGATCCCCAACGAGGACCTCATTACCCAGAAGGTGGTGAACTGGACCTATACGGACAAGGACACGCTGGTGAAGGTCAATTTCAGCGCCAATTACGATGCGGATCCGCGCGTCGTCTGCAAGCTGGCTATCGACGTCGCAACGGCATCGCCACGGGCCAATACGGCCAAGACGCCGAACTGCATCCTCACCGAATTTGCCGAAGCCGGCATGAAATTCTCACTGACCTTCTGGATCGACTCGCCCGACGGCATGGATGCCGTGAAGAGCGAGGTGATGCTGGGACTGTGGGATGCCTTCAAGCGTGAGGGCATCCGCGTGCCCTATCCGGTCCGCGAGCTGAAGATCCGTGGCGGTGCACTACCGGTCGAAACCATTGTCGAAGTCGCATCCGGTCCGGAATAGTTCCGATGAAGCTACAGGCCGATCTGGTTCCAGCGACGCTGCTGCGGCGCTACAAGCGCTTCCTTGCCGATGTCGAGCTCGCCGATGGCAGCATGATCACCGCCCATGTCGCCAATCCCGGCGCGATGCTCGGCCTGCAGGCGCCGGGCGCGCGGGTCTGGCTGTCGAAGTCGCCGAGCAAGACCCGCAAGCTGCCTTTTTCATGGGAGCTGATCGAAGCCGATTTCGGCAATGGCCCGGAACTGGTCGGCGTCAATACAATGCACCCCAATGCCATTGTCGCGGAGGCCCTCGCCGCCAACGCGATCCCCGAACTCGCCGGCTACGACATCATCCGCCGCGAGGTGAAATATGGTGCGGCATCGCGGGTGGATTTCCTGCTGGAACACCCGTCACGGCCGCCCTGCTATGTCGAGGTCAAGAACGTCCACATGATGCGCCAGCCCGGATTGGCCGAGTTCCCGGATTCCGTCACCGCGCGCGGCGCCCGTCATCTCGACGAACTGGCCGCCATGGTCGCTGCGGGTGCACGGGCCATGATGCTGTTCGTGGTCCAGATCGGCTCGTCCACGGCTTTTGCACTGGCGCGGGATATCGACCCGGCCTATGGCCGCGCCTTCGACAAGGCCCGCGCCGCAGGCGTCGAAGCCATCGCCTATACCTGCCAGATCGACCACGGCAGCATCGTTCTGGCCGGCCGAGTGCCGATTCAGCCATGAATATGGCCGGCTTGGGAACCGAGCGATGAGATCCCGGAGGGGCTGCTTTGGCTTGCGCTGACCGCCCCAGCCATTAAATTGGGGCCTCAAATAACACATTCCCGTCGCATCCTGCCTGGCAAGATCACCTGATGAGCTACGTCGAAGCCTCCGAAACCTCCCAGCGCAAAACCGGTCAGATCAAGCTGCATGGTCCCGCCGCTTTTGCTGGCATGCGCAAGGCCGGCGCGCTGGTGTCGCAGTGCCTGGACGAGCTGACCGATCTGGTGAAGCCGGGCGTGCTGACCTCGGCGATCGACGACTTCGTCCGCGAATTCGCCTTCAGCCATGGCGCCTTCCCGGCCACGCTGATGTATCGCGGCTATCGCTATTCGACCTGCACGTCGATCAATCATGTGGTCTGCCATGGCATGCCCGGCGACCGTGCGCTGAAGGAAGGCGACATTGTCAATGTCGACGTCACCTTCATCGTCGAGGGCTGGTATGGCGATTCCAGTCGCATGTATGGCGTCGGCGAACTCGCCCGCAAGGCGGAGCGTCTGGTCGAGGTTACCTATGAATCGCTGATGCGCGGCATCGCCGTGGTCAAGCCCGGCAATACCACCGGCGACATCGGCCATGCGATCCAGAGCTTCGTCGAACCGCAGCAGATGAGCGTGGTGCGCGACTTCTGCGGCCATGGCCTCGGCCGCATGTTCCATGACGAGCCGAATATCATCCATGTCGGCCGCCCTGGCGAAGGCGTGACCTTGCGCCCCGGCATGTTCTTCACCATCGAGCCGATGATCAATCTCGGTAAGCCGCATGTGAAGGTTCTGTCCGACGGCTGGACCGCCGTGACCCGCGACCGGTCGCTGTCGGCGCAGTTCGAGCACACCGTCGGCGTGACGGCGACCGGCGTCGAGATTTTCACGCTGTCCAAGCGGCATAACGAACAGCCGCCCGTGCCCGCCGCCTAAACTTCAAATCGCCACACGACATCGAACACTTTCTGGTTGCAAATGCAGCCAGGCACGGCATGCTCGCGGATAATGTCCATGCGAGCGTTTGCGCCACATGCCCGTCAGCCCCATCGATCCGACTGCGCCGCCGGGTCTTGCCGAAGCGCCGCATTATCATGGCCATCGGGAGCGACTGCGGGAACGCTTTCGCAGTGTCGGTGCCGATGCGCTGAGCGACTACGAGCTGTTGGAAATGGTGCTGTTCCGTGCGCTGCCGCGCAGGGATGTGAAGCCGCTGGCGAAATCGCTGATCACGAAATTCGGCTCCTTCGCTGAGACGGTGCATGCCCCGGACACGCGGCTGCGCGAGGTCGACGGCCTCGGTGAAGCCGCCATCACCGAGATCAAGCTGATCGCCGCTGCCACCAGCCGCGTCGCCAAGGGGCAATTGAAGCAGCGCACCGTGCTGTCGTCATGGGCCACGGTGATCGACTATTGCCGAATGGCCATGGCCTTTGCTGATAAGGAGCAATTTCGCATCCTGTTCCTCGACAAGCGCAACCAGTTGATCTCGGACGAGGTGCAGCAGATCGGCACCGTCGATCACACACCGGTCTATCCGCGTGAGGTGGTGAAGCGTGCCCTCGAACTATCCGCGACAGCGATCATCATGGTCCACAACCATCCTACAGGCGCCATTTCGATCACGCACGGTCACGCTCTATCACATTGATAGATAAAGATTTTTTTGCTTGTCGCGCCCCCGGATATCATGGCATATTGGGGTCGGTTTAAGGGGGATCATCACCCCTTTTACCCCCAGTCGCCGACCCCCGCTGACCATCTGGCGACCCCACCAAAACAGCCTATGGGAGTGCACAATGCCAAGCCTTACAGATGGCGAAATCCGCCGGACTTTGAAGCAAGTGGAACAAACCGAGAAACAAGTGACTCTCGTTGATGGTGAAGGGCATGGCACGGGCCGTCTCGTTCTCACCATCAAGCCAATGCCGACCAGAGTGACAGCGGACTGGATGGCGCAGCAGTGGCGCGACAAGAAGCGCCTTAAGAAAAAGCTCGGATCCTATCCGGCAATGTCGCTCGCCCAAGCCCGCGAGGTCTTCAAGCGCGATTTCGCCACCCCCATCCAGAAGGGGCGCAGCATTAAGATCGCCGGAGACACGCGGCCCGGAACCGTGGGCGACCTTTTCGAGGCATATGCGAAGCACCTGAAGGACTCTGAAAAATCGTCGTGGAAAGAAGCCGAAAAAGGTCTGAACAAGATTGCCGACATGCTCGGCCGTCACCGGCCCGCTCGTGACATCGAACCCGATGAAGTGTCAGAGGTGATCCGCCCGATTTTCGAGCGGGGCAAAAAGTCAATGGCCGATCATGTCCGCAGCTACATCCGCTCGGCCTATAGCTGGGGGCTGAAATCCGAACATGATTATCGCTCCCACTCACCTCGGCGCTTTCATTTGATCATGAACCCCGCTGCTGGCATCCCAACAGAACCTAAGGTCGTGGGCACCCGTTGGCTCGACGAGGATGAGTTCCTTCGCCTCTATCGCTGGCTGGAGTGCCCGGACACGCCGATCCATCCTCCTTATGCCCGTGCTGTTCGTCTTCTGATGCTGACCGGCCAGCGCGTTGAGGAGATCGCCCGTCTCCACGTTGATCAATGGGATGCCCGCGAGAAAATCATCGACTGGTCGAAAACCAAGAATGGAAAGTCTCATGCGATCCCGGTTCCTGACATCGCTGTCGAGTTAATCGAGTCGATCAAGCCCAACGAGCATGGCTGGTTCTTTCCGTCGGCGATGGATCCAGAGAAGCCTGTCAGCCATGGAACGCTTTATGCCTTCATGTGGCGCCAGCGTGAACGGGAGGTCATCCCTGTCGTCACGAACCGCGATCTTCGCCGGACATGGAAGACTCTAGCCGGGAAGGCAGGAGTGACAAAGGAAATCCGCGATCGCCTTCAGAACCACACGCTTCAAGATGTAAGTTCCAAGAGCTACGATCGTTGGCACTACATGCCCGAGAAGCGAGCCGCGATGAAAAAATGGAACACTTTCGTCACTAAAATTCTGACGAAAAAGGGCCTGAAACGTGCGGCATGATCTGATCACCCGCCTACGCCAATCAACAGTAGGCAGGGCCTTTGTGCTCTGCCTACTGTCACCGACGCCACCCTATTCGCCACCTTGTACAGTTGTCCCGAATGGTTCGCCAAATCAGGCCAGTCGAAACAGATCGGCCAGCTACGATCCGCTGGAGAGACCTCGGGCGATCAGGCGCTATGGTCCGGCATCGAATGCCATTACCAATCAATTGTAACAATATTCATTTATAAACAGATACTTATACTGATTTTCTTAACAAACTCTAGAACTACGATCGTCACCACGATGGCGTGAATTAACCTGGCTCGATCGCAAAATTCTTGGCACGGAATTCCGTTACGCGTTCAATTCGATTTATCAGGTAGCTCCGATAGTTGGCCAAGATACCGTCGGGATCAGACACATGGTCATCCAAGAGCAGTTCCGTCTCCTGAAGCGCGTGGCGCAGCGTGAAACCACCAGTAGCAACATCCATCAGCCGGTCGGTCAAGTCGCGCTCCACGACAAGCTTCAGGTCATCCGACAGGGCCGACCGGCCGCCGAAATAGATCAATCGCCGGCCGAAAATCCGGAGCCGTTCATCATCAAATTCTCGAATGATGGCTGCGGCATCCCCCCAACCCACGTCATGGAAATTTGCCATGCGGGTCTCGTCATCCGGGCCGGGAAAGCCGTCGTAGATCCGCCCTTCCACGTGGGTGGATGGTGAACGGGGCGCTCGCGTCGCCACGAAGCTCGAGATGATCCGGTAACGAAGTGCTGTATTTTCCTTGATGCTTCGAGCACGACCCTCCAGGTCATCGATGTCGGCTCCGTTGAGCATTGCCTCCGACGCATCATAAAAAGCTGTTAGCGTGGGTGCAGCATTGATTCTAAGTCTGCGGACAGGGCTTGGTTTTGCCGACAAATAGCTCTGCAACGCCTCATCCGGCATCGCGGTAAGCTCTTCGGGGGACGCGTCCAAACGCAAGCAGAACCGGCCGTTGGGCTGATCCGGATCGGGGCCGAGGCAGACGACCGGCGTGTGATAGGCCTCGTTGCCAAAGAACTCCGTGAGGAAAAAACCGTCCTCAGAGTCGACGAAATCGCCGACTGTCGCCTTCTTCGAAAAGCGCACGAAGCGCTGCCAGAGTTCGGACGAGCGTTCATGGACGCACCGGCAAAGACCGAGCGTTGCAATCACGTCAGCCATCGCGTCGTGGGCGTGAGTGTGAGCTACACCATTTGCCGACGCAAGCTGTTCCAGACGGAAAGTCGGACGCCCTTCCGGCCCAAAGGGAACGGACAGGCTAGCTGGCGAGAGCGCCGCGGCCGCCATGACGAGGCCCAGAACGTCCGCGCGGCAATTACCGTGGTTGGTCGTGAGGTAAGCTGGATGAAGCGTCTGAAAAAGAGCGTGCCTGAGCATCTCCTCGTCGAACCGGATGGAGTTATAGCCGACGAAAATCGAGGGAGACCAGGACAGGAGTTTTTGTCGGATAAGCAGGACCATCTGATAGTGCGACGGCAAGCCCGCATCAGTAAGCCGTTCAATGGGCAGCCCGTTTGTCAGAAGGGCGCTCGGATGGGGAACGACATGCGGTAGAAGACGTGAGCGCACCTCGAACCGATCGACCTCGTTGAGATCGTTGTCGGTCCTAATTGCCGCGAAATGCACGATCTGATCGAAACCGTGCCTGAGCCCCGTTGTCTCCGTGTCGAAGAATACGAAGCCCATTCACATCCCCTCGCCTAGAAATGACCCGCTAGGCGGAACCGCATAGCGGATGCACTGACCCGGAACTTTTTCGCAAGCGCTTCGATCCCGGCATCATCCTCCATATCCAATCCACTGGCGTCGAGAGCAATTGCAAGGAGTTCTCGCGGCATAAGGAGTTCGGAGGCAAAGGCATTGGCCTCGACCTCCAGCGGGTCAATGCCCTGGGACGAGACGTCATCGCGCATCAAGACCCGAAACCCCTTGTCCACATGCACGGCCTTCTGGATATCCGAAGCATGCAACACATGATGTCCGAGCTCATGCGCGGCCGTAAACCGTTGCCGGTTCGGGTGATGCAAGGCGTTCACGCCGATGATACCAACACCGTCCTTTATGAAGGCCATGCCGGAGAGATCATCCTCCAGTGGCGCGTATTGAAGCATGACATTTCTGGCTTTGATAATGCGCTCAATGGGAACCGGTGCTCCCTTTACTCCGAACTCTCGCAAAATCGTGCGCGCAGCTTCCCGCGCCATTTCAGGGTTTGCGGTCACGACCCCGTCCTTCCGGACCCATGGCGCGCAAGTGCATCCGCAATCAGATCATTGATTTGAGCCTTGCCGCGAGCGGTCACGGTTTCGTCTGACAAGATCATCTGCAAGTCCTCCCGGGGCTGTGGTTTCGGCGCGGTGGGCAGCAAATCGGCAGGCTTCGAAAATTCCAGCGCCGACGCGAGACTGTAAACGTGATGCAGCAACACGTTCTGCCGGCCACTCTCAATGTTTGCCACTGACGCACGCGACATGCCCACCCTTGCCGCCAGCTCGGTTTGGGTGAGTTCAAGTGTCTTTCGTCTCGCGGCGACAAGCCGCCCGAACGCTACATAGATCGACTCGTCTGACATGATCAATGTTTGCTCTCCGCACCGCGCGATGTCAACGTCGCAAACATATTGTGCTTAATGATATCATTTACAATGTGCTTATTGACAACATTCCGGTGTCGTGAAATTAGTTAAGCGTCGGTGAATGTCGAATTCGGCCGGCGGCTAACAGAAAGGAATTCGGAATGTCAAAACGCATCCATGTCGTTCCCCACGATTCCGGTTGGGCGACGCGTCGAGAAGGGGCGTCCCGCGTGGGATCGACCCACGGCACCCAAGCGCAGGCTACCGAGGCGGCGCGCAATACTGCGATCCGCGAACGTGGCGAGGTAGTGATCCACCGTCCCGATGGCCGCATCCGGGATGCGAACTCCTACGGCAACGACCCCTTCCCCCCGAAGGGATGATTCCAGCGGCCGCGCCCACCCGGGCGCGGCTCTTCCCATTTCGCATTCAACCCACCAGGCAGGCAACGCGAGGACGATCAAGATGCAGAAGCTGACGGCAGTGCAGAACGAGGATTTCAACCAACCCAAGGGCATCCAGCGCGCACGCCGGCTTCCCGATCCTGCGCTCGGAGCCCTGTGGAATTCGATCATTCTAGATGAGCGCTTGAAGGCCCAGCTTCTCTCTCAGGCGATGCTGAACTTCACGATGCGAGGCAAGGTCGACCGTAGTGTCATTCCGTTGCACGGCGTGATTCTGCTTGTCGGACCGCCCGGGACTGGCAAGACCTCCCTTGCTCGCGGGTTGGCGCATCGTACCGCCGAGACATTTCCGGGCGGCGGGTTCCGCCTGCTCGAAGTCGAGCCGCACGCGCTTACCAGTTCGGCAATGGGCAAGACCCAGCGTGCGGTATCGGAGCTGTTCTCACAGTCGATCGCCGAAGCCGCCGCCGCGGGACCGACGATTGTGCTTCTCGATGAAGTCGAGACGCTTGCCGCCGACCGGTCGAAAATGAGCCTGGAGGCCAATCCGATCGATATCCACCGCGCAACCGATGCCGTGCTCGTTCAGCTCGATGCGCTGGCCGAGCGGCATCCGAACCTGTTGTTCCTTGCCACAAGCAACTTTCCCCAGGCGGTCGATGCGGCCTTCACGTCGCGCTGTGACCTAGTCGTCCATGTGCCCCTGCCGGATCGTGAAGCATGCGGGCTTATCCTGAAGGATTGCCTGACTGGTCTCGGCAAGACCTATTCGGCTATCGCAAAGCTGCCGACAGCCGCGGGTTTCGACCGCTGCGCAGCCGAATGCGTCGGGCTCGACGGACGCGCCATCCGCAAGATGGTGGCCAACGCTTTGGCAAGCAGCCCGCAAACGGCCATGAATCCGGAACGCGTGACTATCGAAGATCTGTTTGCCGCGGCGCGCGCCGCCAAGGCGGGCCGTATGTCGGGAGGCAAGGCGTCATGAGCACCGTAGCCAGCCGGACATTCAAGAGCACGCCCGAGCGTGACGCCTCACGGACCTGGACGGCGATCGTTGATCTGTTGACCCTGGGAAAGACCGGTGATGCACGGACGGAGCTTCTTGCCGTCACCGGTGTCGCCGCCAGTGTTATCGCGGATCAGGCGCCCAAGGATGCCGCCATCACAGTTACCTGCGATGGTCCGCGCACGCGAATCTATTGCCTCTATGACGATGACGCCATCGAGGGTTCCGACGCCAACGAAGATGCCCTTGGCTTTGACCCGCTGAAAGGGGACTGGCGGGTTTCGCTGCCTTGCCTTGCGGACGATCTTGCCTGGGTTCAGGGCGCGCTGAAGAAATGCAGCACCCGCATCACGGCGCGCGACCTCGATGCGGCTGTCTCGAGCGCCGACGAGGCGGCGACCGCGAAATCACAGACCCTTGTGTTCGATCCGAAAGGGTTTCTGGGCTCATGACCAACGTCGCCGTCAATACCTATACCCACTCTGTCACCTATGTGGCGGACAACATCCTCAAAAGCTTGAAGGATATCATCCGTCTTGTGGGCCTTGATCCGTCCGAGTTCGTCGGCGACTGGAAGTTGCACATGCGCGGTGTCCAGACCTGGCTGAACACAGGCGACCTCGAAACAGTAAAGCTGGAAATCTACAATCCGAAGACCGACGCACTGATTTTCCGTTGGGACATCGACATCGCCTATGGCTGGTCCGGCGGCGACGGTAGTTTCTGGACGGACACCGAGCAGCTCAAATACGCCATCAGAAAGGCGGGGCTGGTTCCGAGCGAGGCGCGGTATCGACTGCTTCTGCAAAGCAAGCCCGGCCGTCCCGACGTGGCCGGTTGGAGCAAGGCGAGCGGCCGCTCGACGGAGGGCATGGTTCGCCAAAGCCTCGGGACGACGGTCGAGCACAGTGGCCTCGGCGCCAGCACATCTTATCTGAGGAGAGCCTGATGCTCACGATCGACGAAGCGTTTCGCAAATTCAAGAGCCGTCTCGAGCTGAATGATCGGGAGCAGGCAAACGCCTCGGCGCGCCAGAAAGAGGTCCGGGATTATCTGGACACCAAGTTCAAGATCGACCGGAGCTTCCTGACCGGATCCTATGCCCGCTGGACCAAGACGAAGCCGTTGAAGGATATCGACATCTTTTTCGTCCTGAAATCCTCGGAGGATCACTACCGCTCGAAGGCGCCGTCGGTGGTGTTGGCCGACTTTCACAATGCCTTGGTCGAAAAATATGGTGACAAGGCCAAGAAGCAGAACCGCTCGATCAACGTCGATTTCGGCGTGAAGGCCGACGCTGACGACAATACCGACTATCGCGTCATCAGCGTCGATGTCGTCCCGGCTTTCGACAAGGATGAGGATTTCGAGATTCCCGACAACGAACTCGGCAAGTGGATCGGGACCAACCCTCAAACCCATGCCGCAGAGGCCACCGCCGCGCATCAGGCCTATTCCAGTGAATGGAAGGGTCTCGTGCGGATGTTGAAATACTGGAACAACAACCCCAAGCACGGCGAGAAGCCGGTGAAGCCCTCGTTCCTCATCGAAGTCATGGCAATGCAATGCCTTTATGGCGGCTGGGGTGGCAGCTTTGACCGCGAGATCCAGGGGTTCTTTGCGACGCTCGCCGCCCGGATTTTCGACGAGTGGCCCGACCCCGCCGGTCTCGGCCCGCCGATCAGCAACGGCATGGACACCGCGCGCAAGACGCGGGCGTGCGATCTTCTTCGTGCGGCGGAGCGCGAAGCAACTCTTGCAATCGACCATGCGCGCCGCGGCCGGAACGGCGAAGCGTTGCGCGCATGGCGTGAATTGTTTGGCCCGAAATTTCCGCTGTCCTGATCGCAGGCACGAGAATCACACTGAGGTTTACCGATGTCGGAATGGTCTTTGTCCCAACTTCTCTCCTCGTTGCATGAAGATATTCAGCAGCGTCTCGCAATCGTCCGGAAGTCGTTCAACCATCCAGGGACGAAGGGCGATGCCAGCGAGAATGTCTGGATCAGCATGTTGGAGACGTATTTGCCGAAGCGCTATCAGGCTGCGAAGGCGCATGTGGTCGATAGCTTGGGCAACTTCAGCCAGCAGATCGATGTGGTGATTTTCGATCGCCAATACTCGCCGTTTATCTTCACCTACGAAAACGAGACGATCATCCCTGCCGAAAGCGTCTATGCCGTTTTTGAGGCAAAGCAGACGGCGGACGCTAGCTTGGTCGCATACGCGCAGGAAAAGGTTGCGAGCGTCAGGCGCCTTCATCGCACGAGCCTCCCAATTCCATACGCCCAAGGCGTCTATCCGGCGAAACCCTTGATCCCGATTTTGGGCGGCCTCCTGACCTTTGAAAGCGAATGGAGTCCCGCTCTCGGGGCCTCATTTGAGAAGGCTCTGGCAGCCAATATAGGCGACGGTCGGCTCGATATCGGCTGCGTCGCGTCCCATGGCCACTTCTCGTTCGACCAAACGGCCGCGAGCTACAGCTTCGTCAACGAAAACAAACCGGCGACAGCATTCCTGTTCAAGCTGATATCTCAACTGCAATTCAGCGGAACCGTGCCGATGATCGACGTGGAAGCCTATGGACAATGGTTGACGAAATAGAAGGGCGACAGCCCGAAGACCATCCCTCCACGAACGAAGAACATGTATTCACTCGATTGAAACGGAAAAGCAATGCGGATTACGTCTCTTACTTTTTTGGCGTTCTATCTGAACGCAGCAATGGATTGCGGGCGATACGACGACCTGACGATTGCCGAAGCAAAATCGAAAATTGAAAACGGAAATATATTCGACTTTCTTCGGCAGCGACTGGGGAATGACATCGACCTGAGCATCCTGACGAAGGAAGACGAGGCGGAGCTTCTCGCTGAATGGCAGGATTTGCTGGCGGCCGTGAATGCACGTCGAAAGATGGGCATTGAAATGCGCGGCTTGCCCCTCCTTATCGCCTATCTTTTGGAAGGTATCCAGCGCCGCCTTCCTCGCTAGGGTCGATACAATACGCAAGGCGGATACAAGACGCGCACCAGAGCGGTAACAGCAATGGATTTGTGAGAGTCGTGCTCAGGCGATTACGCTGTCTGCGCACGTATGTAGACGAGCCCCGTCGGGTACACCATGCGAGCTTATCATCATCGCCTGAGCGTAACATGGTTTTCCGTGGGGTGTCGGCTGCCTTCACCTGACCCCATACCGAATTTGTCGATTTTTATCGGTGCGGTAGGTAGCGATCAGCTAAAACCTGTGACATCGCCACATCGAGTTCAAACTGGAAAAGACTTGGATTGTTCGGCCAATTATCCGGCTTTTTGCTTCGTGCAACTTCGTAACCGGCCGGGTCGAGCCAGATGAGAGCTGCCCCTTCATCCAGCGGCAACACAACCAATCGCGCCTGCCGAAAATCAGCCGCTGAGCGTGCCAAATCTACCTTGATTGCGATTGTTGCACTTGCCTGACGTGGCGCTCGCGGCACCAGTCTGGCTTCAACCCAAGTGCGGATATTCCGAGGATCCAAAAGATCGTTGGCGTTCTCGCCATCTGGCCGACTTTCGTAGTAGGTCTTCGCCTCCAACTCAGCCTGTGGCCGATCGATGGCGTCGCCGCGTGCAAGCAAAAATGCTGCGACGGGGTCTAGCGTACCCCAACCTATCAGCTCCTTCAGCCAAAACGCGATCCAAGGCAACCCGCTTAGGGGCCAATCGGCGATTTCCAGTGCTCGTATGGGCTGTCCGTCGTCAGTTGTGTCCAGTAGTAAGCCGATGACGCTGCCAAGGCCCCACGTCCCTCGATAAATGAAGTTGTTCGCCACAAACCCATACCAGTTCGTGACCTCGCCGGCCCGAGGCTGCTGCGCAAGTGTTGACTTGGCTAACCACCAGCGAAGGAGTTTGGGCCAATCGTCGAAATTCTTCTTCCTGCCAAGCTTGGTATCGATCGCGAACACCGGAATCTCAGACAGGAGCGACAGGACATCACGGATGAATTCCAGTTGTTGTTCGGAGGTCCAACCTGCGTATTCATGGCCCTCCACTAGCTTGGCACGAATGGCCACCGCACGCTCGATCAAGGATTTCGCGGATCGCGGCGTCAGACTTGTCTTATATAGTCGTCGTCGTTGAACTGGATCGGGATACTGCGTTTTTATGGCTTTGCCGCGCGCTAACCAAACGGCAGCTAGTCGCGCCTCGCCATGAGAGGCTGCAAAGGCATAGGTTCGGCGCCATATTCGTGCCAACTCCGCTTCCAGTTGAGCAGCGTCAAGATCTACCCCTCTCAACTCCTCAACTTCCTGAATCGCCGCTATGAGAAAAGCGTCGAGAGAGTCGAGATAAGCATGGCTGGACGGAGCATCCTCCCCCGGTTCAGATACGATGGTTTGTTCCAGCCAATCAGAAAATTCAGCTTCGGTTCCGCCGCCGGTCAAATTCATCCATTCGCGCTCCAACTCACGCAGCAAATGAGCAAGCGGACTGGAAGCATGATCGTCAGGGATCAGATCGCCAAGAGCAGCGGTCGCCTCCTCCAGCTTATTGACGAGACTTTCGTAACCGTTCCATTGCCTGCTATAACTGGGAACCATTCGCCCATATTTTCTTTCGTAGGTTCGCTCGGGCAATATCACGAGTGCGCTACCCTCCGTTGCTACACCAGGGCGTCCCGCGCGGCCGATCAGATTGCTGAACTCCTGCAACGTCATCTCAGTATTGCTCCTGAAGACGCTCGGTATCAGCAGGAAGTTGACCGGGATGTTGACGCCTTCCGACAGAGTCGACGTTGCAATGATGACCCGCACATAGCCCCGGTCAATGACCGTCTTGAGGCGACGGGCCAGCAGGCCAGGCATCTTGCCGTGATGCACTACAATGCCTCGGGCCAACAGACGGTATTCTACCGAATCTGCCGTGAAGTAGTCGATCGCGGTTGCCAGGCAGCGCGCCCAGATTTGATTTCCTTCATCGACTGACCAATAATCAGGCAGCGCGATGTCCTGCCATGCATCCATGAGATCGGCGCATGTTGCCGCAAAAGTGTCGACGTTCTGTGTTAGCGAAATCAAGACCGCAGGCGTCGAACCGTCTGGGCGCTTCGCCGCAAGATTGAGGGCCGCCCAAAGCGTTGGCGCCCTCATGCGCACCTCCGGCCCAGCCTCAGCATCCAAGCCGCCCGGCACTGACGGAAAGGGTTCGCGCACAAAGGGCGAGTCGTCGCGCTGCTCATCGTCAAACTTGAGCGAATGTCCGTCCATCAAACTGTATCTTATCGCGAACTGCCCGTTGGAACTGACTTCGAGCCGGCCAAGCATTTGCCGCGTACTACGGTATGCCGAACTTGTTGGCACCGCATCGGGCGTGTTCGATATCCACCTCGCCAGAGCGGGGGCGGCCCGTGCAGCCACGGCCGAGAGCGCGACGATTCGAAACTCATGATCTTCACGCGCGCGCAAGAGGCGGGAACCGAGTTGTTCCAGCCTAAACGATCGTGATGTTCCATCACTCAGCCCGGTCAGCCTTGTCTCGTCCTGCTCCACCATATGGGCCTCATCGATAATGATGGTACGAACCCGGTCGAGAAACAGGACCCCCAGATAGCGCAGCAGCGCATCCGCCTTTTCGAACGTGCAGATAACGACTGTCGGTTGATCAGTTTGAACCCACGCATCAGTTGGGCCCCAATCAACACCGCCATACAGACCTGTAACAACAACGGGTTCCACCGCGATTCCGCGAAGATCCTCGGCTAAACGGCCTTCCACCTCGGCCGCCAGTGCGCGTGATGGCACGAGATAAAGAACCAGATTCCCAGCTGCGACTCCGCCCGGTGCGTCGGCGAACAAGCCCTGTACTGCCCCCAAGGTCGCAACTGTGGTCTTTCCAGAACCGGTGGGCGTGCATAACACGAACGACGTATTATCCTGCAATTTGGCGATACCCGCCGCCTGCGCCGGCCAAACCAGTGCGCGCCTGTTAACAAACGCCGAACGCGCAAACTGGGTAAGAGCATCACCCGCCGATCCGCTGGAGGCAACGCGCAAGCGCTCGATCTGTGGCCATAGACAAGTTTCTATGAATCGTCGCGCGCTCGCGGCGGTCAGTTTGGCAAGGAGGTAAGAGTAAGAATCGCGACTATGCAGAAACCCTAAAGCAAGTGCTTCAAGTTTGACCACCGCGCGTTCAACCGGGACGTCCCCTCCAGTTCGCAGAAATGCGCAGATCGTTCCGATACACATGACAACGTGCTGAACGGACGCCACTTCCAAATCGCCGGGATCGAGACGGCCATTGTCACGCAATGTTCGATAATCGTTCCAAAAAGTGAGTACGGCCTGAAACGCCGCTGGGAAATCTGCGCGGACAAACTGCCTGAGGAGTTCCGAGAGCGGTTCACCCTCAGGAAGCCTTCGAAGGTGGCCCAGCGCCATCGCCGGATAGTCGGCCAACTGATAGGCAGCTGCAGCCAGCAGATGAAGTGGAGTACCGGGCGGACGCAACTGTGATTGCGACAACCACTCGATGATCTCCGCCGATCGCTTCACCGAGGCTCGCCAGGGCGACCCAATATCCACGCCTCGCTCTAACCAGCCACTCTCCAGAAGCAGCATGGCCTCATCAAGGTAGCTAGTGACGTCACCAGGTGCAAAGCTCGCCAGACCTTCGCGCCCCATATCCCGCCGAAGCCTCTGACTATAAAGCTTGGCTTGGCGTGGAGTCAGCGCCTGCCCCGCGAGGGCTTCGCGAATGTCTCGCGCCATGGCGACCGTAGCAGCGTTCGTCATCTCAGCCCCCCCTATACAAAATGTCGACAACGGCGTCTAAATTTTCGAACTGAAACTCCATCGCCTCAAGATTGCGCTGCAAGGTATAGGAAGGATGCGGTGCTGCGGGAGGAAGCCATGCAATTCGATCGACCGGCTGCTTTGGCGAATGGCCTACGGCATAGGCAAGACCATCGTGGCGTGTGGCGGTTTGAAAGCCTTTCCAATAAAACTGGAGGAGTGCCTGCTGCCAAGCTTTGGCGTCCGGCGTGTCATATTCCGTCAGGAGATTAATTAGTTCCCGGACGCCGCTCGGCCTGTTTCCTCCGGCAACCAGCTTTTCATGCGCATCTTTCATGATACCGGTGTTGCTGACAGTCAGACATTTTGCTTCGAGTGTCAGGATGTCTGTAATGACACCATTATCGTCCATACGAAACGCCAAGCCATCGTCACCCGTGCGGCCCGGACGCTTCTCCTCATCAGCGTCAGGATCGTGGGCGACCCCGGCGAAGAGACGTTCGTTAATAAGATCAAGGTGTTGAAACTCTTGATCGTGAAAACGAAACAAGAGCGCTGGAATTTTCCAGTCTGAGTATCCGATCGCACCAAAATGCTCGACTGCTAATGCGCCGAGCGTCTCGCCGAGATAGCCTTGGAGCGATATGCGATTGAGCATTGCCGGATAATTCGCGGCCGGATCATGGGCTGGGTCATTAAACGGCGAAAGATCATCCTGGAAACCAGTCCGGATTCTTCGACGGGCGTCATCCAACGCCTCTTGGACGTATGCGATAAGATCGTCACGTAGTGGTCCAAGAGACGCATGGACTTCCCGCCACACACGCAATCTGTAGCGTTGGTGAGGTTGAGGAATGCCTTGATCGATCAGCCAAGCATTTAATGGAACTGGAGCCAGACGGCGAAATCTAATCAATTTTCTGGGCCACCCCTATCGTCGCCCCGGGAGGCCCATTCCAAATTCATATCCACTTTGCGTTCCCCAGCCACATTATTTGAACAGTTCTGCAATATCCGTCATTGGTCGAAACAACTTCATCGGCTGATCGGGGAACGGCAAAAAACTCTCCCGCTCATAGAAGCGGCGGGCATTTTCATCCTTGGCGTCAACGATCACCGCGAAGGATGCGATCTCGCTTCTGACAGCTCGAAACAGGGCGTCGGCCAGAAGAAAACGGCCATAGCCATTGCCCTGATGATGTCGATCAACCGCCAACCGCCCCAGCAGTGTCGCCGGAATGAGCGGGTAGCGCGGGAGTTTTCGGACGGTCTGGGCAGGCCATTCGCCGACATTCACCGCCGTCGAGGACAGCGTGTAATAGCCGGCGATGGCGCCATCCGGCAGCACAAGCACAAACGGCGCCGCCATGTTCTTACGGGCGTCCTGTCCCGCTTGCGCCCTGAAATATCGATCGAGCGGCTCCACGCCGCTCTCGAACGACGCCCGATCATGCTGCGGGCCGAGTACCTCGACCCGCAACGATTCGTCAGCAAGTCGCCCCACCCGTCAGACGCCAGTGGCCCGGCGATACCGCTGCACCGTATCGCGCAGGCGGTCATTGACCGGCTGCGGGTTGATCAGGGCGTCCACGAATGCCTGGCTGTCCCGGACGGTCAGATCGAGGCGCTGATGCTCCTCGATAGCCCGGCGCGCGGCTTCCTGCACGCTGGTCAGCACGAAATCCGTCACCGTCCGGCCCTGAAGCGCAGCGGCATGTTCTATAAGACTCTTCTGGTCAGCCGTGACACGCGTTTCCAGACGCTCACCACGGACACGACCGCGAGATGTGTTCAAAGCAGGTGTGGCCATCATCGTTCTCCTGCGGACAATGTACGGCCAGTGGCCGGACTTTTCAAGGCTTGAATTTGGAATCGTGGCCGCGACGGGATGGTGTCCCCGCCCCCCCCAAAGCCGCGTTCTGGACTTTCCTGAAAGTCCGGGCATTGTTGAGCGCAACAGTATCAGCCACGAATGTCGTAGATGTTAGATAGATTTTCCAGATGGATTGAGAAACGACGCGCCAGTCGCCAGCGAATGCAGACTGATGCTCGCATTCTGATTCAAGAAGATGAGCGTGAAGCCTACTACGCGGCACAACGTCTTGCCGCCCGCAGCCGAGCCGAGGGCAATCTTGCGGAATTTTGGCATTGGGCAAGGGTCGCATCCGAGGTTGCGCGCGTCTCCCCCGTTTCTGAAATGAATCTTGAGATCGTCAAGGCTATCGCGGACGAAGAACAAAACCGCGTCCGGTAACAATCGGAGAATCGTAGGGAATGGCGCGGTTGCCGCCTACAGGCCTCCGCCAACGAAAGAATCATCGTCGCATGTTAAAAGTCATCGCTCAGGACTTCATCAAGTTGGAGGCCGTCGAGATTGTTTTGCCGCTCTATCGGGAACTGGTCGAGAAAACCCGTCAAGAAGAACTCTGCATAGCCTATGATTTGTTCGTGGATCAGAAAGATCCCGGCCACTTCATCTTCATCGAGGAATGGCCGGATCGGGCGGCGCTCGATGCCCATTGTGCCACCGAGCATTTCACCCGGCTGGTTCCGTTGATCAACGCGCATCAGCGGCAAGATGCGACTTTCATCCTGATGGAGAAATTTCCAACCTGATCGACAGGCGTCTGGCGCGAGAGCGGGCGTATTCCCTGATTTCCGGTTCGGCGTATTTCCGGTTTTGCCAAAACACTGTCTCGATGGGGGGAAGGTCTTCCCCCTGGCCGGCGCCAAGGTCGCCGGCACACCCCTTTCAGCGGGGAGACCCCGCAACGCCCCCTGAGAGTAAGAGCTTGGCCGGTTTGGCCGTGACGGGTTGAGGACTGGAGAAGAGGTCTCCGGCGCCTGTCGCGGAGCAGCCCCGATGGCCAGCTATAACCGAAGCGCCCGTACCGGCGCTGATCGCACCAACCTTTACGACGATATCACCAACAAGATCATCGGCGAACTGGAAGAAGGCCGCGTGCCCTGGGTCCAGCCCTGGGGAACCGCAGCGGCGAAGGCGCCGCTCGCCATGCCGAAGAACGCCGCCACCGGGCGCGGCTATTCCGGCATCAACGTCCTGATCCTTTGGGGTGCCGTCATCCAGCACGGTTTCCCCGGCCAGAGCTGGCTGACGTTTCGCCAGGCCCTGTCGCTCGGCGGTAATGTCCGCAAGGGCGAACACGGCACCACCGTCGTCTATGCCGACCGCTTCGTTCCCGACGACGAAAAGAAACGCGCCCGCGAAACCGGTGAGGATGCCCACACAATCCCATTCCTGAAGCGCTTCACCGTCTTCAATGCGGCGCAATGCGAGGGCCTGCCCGAGGATGTCAACATCGTCGCACCGCCACCGCTGCCCGGCCTGGTCGAGCCGAAGGTCGAAGCACTCATCAAGGCGACCGGCATCGACTTCCGCATCGGCGGCAATCGCGCCTACTACGTTCCCGCCCATGACTACATCCAGGTCCCGCCTCCGCAGGCCTATTTCGAGCCCATCAACTGGCACCGGACAGCGCTGCACGAAATCGGCCACGCCAGCGGAGCGCCCCACCGGCTGAACCGGAATCTCTCCGGCTCCTTCGGCTCGAAGCTCTATTCGGTCGAGGAAATCACGGCCGAACTGATCTCAGCTTTCTGCTGCGCTTCACTCGGCATTGTGCCGACCGTACGCCACGCCGACTACATCGGCTCCTGGATCGACTGCCTCCGCGAGGACAACCGGGCTATCGTCCGTGCCGCCAGTCACGCCAGCAAGGCGGCCGACTGGATTTTGTCCTTCCTGCCCGGTCAGGAGCAGACCTCACCCATTACCGATTTTGACGATGAGCGGGAGGCGGCATAATGACCGTGCTTTCCGCAACCAGCTCTCCCTCCCCATCGGCTGAGAACGATCCCATCCGCAACGATCATCGCCGTGATCGCCGATACCTGGCCATGGGTGAACGTTACGCCGAAGCAGCCGTCCGCCTGTCCCGGTGTGGCAGTATCGGCGGCGTGCGCGAGCCGTTCTTGATGCTTGTCGCTCATGCGCTGGAACTCTCGCTCAAGGCAGTGTTGAGCCATCAGGGGCACGATGAGGAGCGTCTGATGGCGATAGGCCACAGTCTCGAACGCTGCCACCGCCAAGCTGTTAAGGGAGGATTCCACCCAAAGGACAGAACCGGCCTTGCGACCCTCGTGGAAGCCCTGGATCAACCTCACGCCTTCCAGGCCTTTCGCTATCCGCAGATCCTGGGATGGACTCTCCCGGATGCGGCCAGGGGCATTGCACCGCTGGTCGACCATCTGGAAGCAGTCAAATTGCTTCTGGACACGACGGACCGCCCAACCCCAGAGTGAGAGGAGTGTGGGGATTTTCGTGACGGGTTGAGGTCGAGAGAGAGGCTCTCGGCGCCCGTCGCGGAGACTACCACGATGGCTACTGCTGCTCAGAAAATCACCCTGTCGTCCTCGCGCGACATTCCCTTCAACAAGCTGGTCCTCAGCCAGTCGAATGTCCGCAAGGTCAAGGCGGGCGTGTCGATCGAGGAACTCTCGCGGGACATCGCCCGGCGCGGCCTACTACAGGGCCTCAATGTGCGTCCGGTCATCGATGCCGATGGCAATGAGACCGGCATGTTCGAAATCCCCGCTGGCGGCCGCCGCTACCGGGCGCTTGAACTGCTGGTCAAGGCCAAGCGCCTGGCGAAGACTGCGCCGGTGCCCTGCGTCGTGCGTGAAGCCGGCAGCGACATCCTCCTTGAGGACGACAGCCTGGCCGAAAACCTCCAGCGCGCCCCGCTCCATCCCCTCGACCAGTACCGCGCGTTTCAGGATATGCGCCTCAAGGGCATGTCCGAGGAAGAGATCGCCGCCGCGTTCTTCGTCTCGGTCAATATCGTGAAGCAGCGCCTGCGCCTGGCCTACGTCGCGCCCTCGCTCCTCGACCTCTATGCCGAGGACATCGTGACGCTGGAGCAGCTCATGGCCTTCACCGTCAATCCCGACCATGCCCGCCAGGAACAGGTCTGGGATGCGATCAAGGATTCGTGGTCGAAGGAGCCGCATCAGATCCGGCGCATGCTCACCGAAACCACGGTGCGCGCCTCCGACAAGCGGGCACAGTTCGTCGGTCTCGCCGCCTATGAGGCCGCCGGTGGCATCGTCCTGAATGACCTGTTCCAGTCCGACGATGGCGGCTGGCTGCAGGATGTCGGACTGCTCGACCAGCTCACCGACGACAAGCTGAAGGCGGAAGCCGAGGCGATCGGCGCCGAGGGCTGGAAGTGGGTCGATGCCAGGGTCGAGACGCCCTATGGCCACGGTCACGGCTTGCGTCGGCTGATCGGCACGACCACGCCCCTGACCGACGAGGAACAGACGACCGTCGATGTCCTGACCGCGGAATACGAGGCCCTCGAAGCCGAATATGCCGAAGCCGAGCAATATCCGGACGAGGTGGACGAGCGGGTCGGTGAGATCGAAACCGTCCTCGCGGCCTTCGAGAACCGCCCCGTCATCTATGACCCGGCCGAGATCGCCCGCGCCGGCGTGTTCATCAGCATCGACCGCGAAGGCCGCCTGTCGGTCGATTGCGGTTATGTCCATCCCGAGGACGAAGCGCCCCTGGTCGTGGACGGCAAAGGTGACGGAAACGAGGGAGCTTCGCCCGATGGTTCGGCGTCTTCGATCGCCGCTGCGCAACGAGCCGTCATCACCATTGGCGGCCAGTCGGCCGAGCCGGAGGAGGAAGAGGCGAACGTCATCAAGCCGCTGCCCGAACGGTTGGTCTCGGAGCTGACGGCGCACAGGACGCTCGCGCTGCACGATGCGCTGGCAAACAACCCCCATGTCGCCATGACCGCGCTGCTGCATCGGCTGGTGATGGAGCGCTACCGTTACTCCGCACCGAGCGGATGCCTGGAAGTCACCGTGCGCCACCACTTCTTCTCGACTCAGGGACCGGACCTGAAGGACAGCCCCTCGGCCAAGGCGATCAAGGCGCGGTATGAGGACTGGAAGGCGGACTTGCCGACCGACGATGATGCACTGTGGGACTGGATCGCCGCACTCGACGACGCCAGCCGCATGGCGCTTCTCGCCCATTGCGTCGCCTATGGCGTGAATGCGCTCTACGAAAAGGTCGACCGGAACGGCGGCTCCGGGCTTTCGCAGCACAGCCTGGATCAGCGGCTGTCTCAGGCCGACCGGCTGGCGCGCGCCACGGACCTCGACATGGTTGAGGGCGCGGGATGGCGGCCAACGGTCGACAACTATCTCGGCCGCGTCACCAAGCCCCGCATCCTCGAAGCCGTGCGCGAGGGAGCCGGCGAACGCGCGGCCTCGTTGATCGAGCATCTGAAGAAGGGCGACATGGCCAAGGAGGCTGAACGCCTTCTGGCCGACACAGGCTGGCTGCCTGAACCGTTGCGTCTGACCGATGTCGATCAGGCGCCCGACGGAGTTGCCCCCGAGGACGATACCGAGGCGCTGCCTGATTTCCTCGCCGGCGATGACGAGCCGGACCGAAGCGAGGACGACGCGGCCCATCTGGTCGCCGCCGAATAATCCTCACCGGCGGGGCGGCTCCGGTCGCCCCGTTTCCTTCCGTCCCATCCATCCAGGCCCGGCATCCCGCCGGGCCTTTCTCGTTTCTGGAGACTGTTTCCATGTCCGCACATATCGTCCATGACACCGCGCCGCTCGGTTCGCTCATCCGCTACTCGGACTCTACGCCCAAACCTCCGACCCGTTTCACCAAGAAACTCGCCGCCTGGGAACGCCGTAACGGTGTCGGCCGGCTGGTGAAGAAGGAACCGGCCCGCAAGCGCCCGACCTATTGCTCACCGGCATCGATCACCCTGCATGAGGGCAATTTCGCCAGCGGCGGCGTCATCCTCGTGACCATCATGCGCACTCATTCGGTCGATAGCGATCTGACCTTCGAGATCGCCGAGCGGCCCGCCATCGGCATGGTGCGGGTGCTTCAGGATTTCGGCGGCAACAGCGAGCTGCTGTACCTGGCCGAAAGCCGCGAAGCCGCCGAGCTGTGGCTGGCGAAGAACCGCTACAGTTCGGCACGGCTCGAGGACGTGACCGCCGATGAGGTTGGCGCAAATGTCGTCGAAGGCCGGGCGGCGGCGTAGTCGGCCGCTTGCGGATCAGCAAATACAACCCGGCCTCGCAAGAGCGCCGGGCTTTTTTGTCTTCCGCATTCAGAGGAAGAGGAAGGCCGAGACGGGTTTGAGCCGGTCGGGTTGAGAGAGAGCGTCCGCCGGTTCGGCCCGTTCCTGCTCTCTGGAGTAACACTCCATGGCCAACTACTTCACCCATTTCTCGTGCTTGCTCGATGTCGGCATACCCGACAATGCCGCCCGAGCACTCGACCTCTACAATCGCCTGTCCGAGGACGGCGCATCGGAAGACCCGCCTTCGGAGGGCTTCCTGCTGTCGATCCAGCCCGAGCATAGCGGCACCCAGCTCTGGATGCGCGATGACGAGACCGGCGATCCCGAGCGATTAATCCAGTTCGTCAAAATCTGCGCGAAGGAATTTGGACTGACCGGCCGTTGGGGTTTTCAATACGCCAACACCTGCTCCACGGCCCGCGTCAACGCCTTTGGCGGCGGAGCGCATGCCCTCGATCTCGGCACCGGCGAAACAATCGCCTGGACCTATACCGACGGCTGGCTCGCCGAAGTCCTCGACGGAGGCGCGCCCGATGCCTGAGATCATCGAAACCACACTCTATCGGCTCGACGAGTTGTCCGACGACGCGAAAGACAAGGCCCGTGCCTGGTATCGCGAAGGCGCCTTCGACTATGACTGGTTCGAATTTGTCTATGACGACTTCGAGCGCGTCAGCGAAATCCTTGGCCTTCGCCTCAAGACCCGCGCCGTCCGCCTCTATGGCGGCGGTGTCAGGCATAAGCCGTGCATCTGGTTCCAGGGCTTCTGGAGCCAAGGCGACGGCGCCTGCTTCGAGACCTTCTATTCCTACCGGAAGGAGGCTCCACGCCGGATCAGAGAGCACGCGCCCCAGGACACCGAGCTTTACCGGATCGCCGATGCCTTGCAGGCGATCCAGCAGCGCAATTTCTACCAGCTTCATGCCGAAGCCAGCCATAGCGGTCATTATTACCACGAATACTGCATGTCGATTTCGGCCGAGCGCGACAGCGCGACCTGGCAGGACATGACCGCCGATGCCGAGGACACCGTGCTCGAAGCGATGCGTGATCTCGCCCGCTGGCTCTACCGCCAGCTCGAAATCGAATACGAGCATCAGACCTCCGATGCCGTCGTCGACGAGAGCATCGAGGCCATGGACTACACTTTCACAGCATCTGGTCGCCGCTTCGGTTGATCCTGACGAGCGCCCCGCCTCGCGGCCGGGCGCTTTTTTCATGTCGGCCACGGCCGGCCATCTGAGAGGAAGAGGAAGGCCGGGACGGGTTTGAGCCAGTGCGGTCGAGAGAGAGCGCTGCGCGGCTCGATCCGTTTCCGCTCTCCGAGGTTCCTCCCATGACATATGCTTCCTCCGCCGCTCCCCTTCCGGCTGCACCGATCGTTCCAGCCGTCGATACGGCCTTCGCTATCCACCAGGCAGCGTTTCTCCTCCTTCCCCATCTCGAACGCGGCCATCGCGTCGATGGCGCCACCCTGCGCGGCGCGATGGAAACCGCCTTCGGCGCATCCGACGCCACCGGCGCCTGGGATTGGAAAACCGCCTATGAAGCCTGCGAAGCGGCGACCATCCTGTTCCTGCGCAAATACGGAAAGGCGCTTTTCCGCAAAGCCGGTTCTCAGGCCGCCGGCCTGCCGCTTCTGGCGAAGGTCGCCGGGCTTCTGCCCACCCACACGCGCCGTTCGGAAGAAAGCCAGACCTTCCAGCAATTCTCGACGCCGATCCCGCTCGGGCTGATCGCCGCAACCGCCGCCGCCATCACGCCCGCCGACCGGGTTCTCGAACCCTCGGCAGGCACCGGCCTGCTCGCCATCCTGGCCGAGATCGTCGGCGGATCGCTCGTACTCAACGAATTGGCGGAAACCCGCGCCGATCTTCTCTCCCACCTCTTTCCGACCATTCTCGTCACCCGCTTCGATGCAGCGCAGATCCACGACCATCTTGACCCGGCTCTTGTGCCGACCGTGGTGCTGATGAACCCTCCGTTCTCGGTGATGGCCAATGTCTCCGGCCGGATGGCGGACGCCGCTTATCGCCATGTCGCCTCGGCGCTGGTGCGTCTGGCCGATGGCGGGCGGCTGGTGACGATCACCGGATCGAGCTTCGCACCGGATACGCCGACCTGGCGTGATGCCTTCGTCCGGCTTCAGGAACATGGCCGCGTGGTGTTCACCGCGTCCATCGACGGCTCGGTCTATGCCAAGCATGGCACGACCATCGACACGCGGCTGACCGTCATCGACAAACTGCCCGCCGACGATCCGGCCGCGTTTCCGGCATCGCCGGGGATCGCGCCCGATGTCGCAACGCTGATAGGCTGGATCGGCGAGCACGTCCCGGCACGTTTGCCGGTCAATGCCGCGATCTCGGTTCCCGCCACTGCACCCACGGCCGCACCGCGAACCGTTCGCGGCTATCTGAAGCGTGCCGCCGCAGCCTCTCCCGTCCGCTCCGTCGCCGAACCCGAAGGCGTCGAACTCGCCTATGACACCGTGGACTGGACACCTGCCGAAGACGGCCGGATCACCGATGCGATTTATGAAGAATACGGATTGCAGGCGATCCGTATTCCCGGCTCCACGGCGCATCCGACCAAGCTGGTGCAATCGGCGGCCATGTCCTCGGTCGCGCCGCCCAAGCCGAGCTACCGGCCGCGGCTTCCCACCAACATTGTCACCGATGGCATCCTGTCCGACGCCCAGTTGGAGACCGTAATCTATGCCGGAGAGGCCCATGCGGACTTCCTCGCCGGATCATGGACGCTCGACGAAACGTTCGATGTCGTCTCGGCTGCACCCGACGATGCACCGAACGCCGTCCGCTTCCGTCGCGGCTTCATGCTCGGCGACGGCACCGGCGCCGGCAAAGGCCGCCAGTCTGCCGGGATCATCCTCGACAACTGGATGCAGGGCCGCCGCAAAGCCGTCTGGATCTCCAAGTCCGACAAGTTGCTCGAAGACGCCCAGCGCGACTGGTCGGCGCTCGGGATGGAACGGCTGCTGGTCACGCCGCTGTCGCGTTTCCCGCGGGGCAAGGACATTCGCCTGCCGGAGGGCATCCTGTTTACGACCTATGCCACGCTACGCTCCGACGAGCGCGGGAGCAAGGTTTCGCGGGTCAAGCAAATCGTCGAATGGTTGGGCTCCGACTTCGATGGAGTGATCATTTTCGACGAAAGCCATTCGATGCAGAACGCCGCTGGTGGCAAAGGTGAGAGGGGCGACGTCGCCGCTTCGCAGCAGGGTCGCGCCGGGCTTCGCCTTCAGCACGCCCTGCCGAATGCCCGTATCGTTTATGTGTCGGCGACTGGCGCCACGACGGTCCACAATCTTGCCTACGCCCAACGATTGGGCTTGTGGGGTGGCGAGGATTTCCCGTTCTCGACCAGGGCGGAATTCGTCGAAGCCATCGAAGCGGGCGGCGTCGCGGCGATGGAGGTGCTTGCCCGCGACCTCCGGGCGCTCGGTCTCTACACCGCCCGGTCACTCTCTTATGATGGCGTGGAATACGAACTGGTCGAGCATCAGCTTACGCCCGAACAGACCCGCATCTACGATGCCTATGCCGGGGCGTTCAGCGTCATCCATAACAATCTCGATGCCGCGATGCAGGCCGCCAACATCACCAGCGGCGACAGCGGCTCCGGCACGCTGAACAGGCAAGCGAAGTCCGCCGCACGTTCCGCCTTCGAGTCGGCCAAGCAGCGCTTCTTCGGCCATCTCCTCACCAGCATGAAGACCCCGACGCTGATCGCCGCCATCGATCGCGATCTGGCGGATGGCCATGCCGCCGTAATCCAGATCGTCTCCACAGGCGAAGCCCTGATGGAACGCAGGCTGGCCGAGCTTCCCGTCGAGGAATGGAATGACGTCCGCGTGGACATCACGCCCAGGGAATACGTCCTTGATTACCTCGCCCATTCCTTCCCGGTGCAGCTCAACGAGCCCTTCACCGACTCGGAGGGCAACCTGTCATCGAGGCCGGTCTACCGCGACGGCCAGCCGGTCGAAAGCCGCGAGGCCGCCGCCCGCAGGGATCGGCTGATCGAGAAACTCGCCTCGCTCCCACCCGTTCCGGGCGCACTCGACCAGATCATCCAGCGGTTCGGAACCGACGTCGTGGCCGAGGTCACGGGCCGCTCGCGTCGCATCGTCCGCAAGACCAGCCCCGGCGGCGTTGATCGTCTCGCCGTCGAGAACCGCGCCGGATCGGCCAATCTCGCGGAAACCGCCGCCTTCATGGACGACCAGAAGCGTATCCTGATCTTCTCGGACGCGGGCGGCACCGGGCGATCGTACCATGCCGACCTCAATGCGAAGAACCAGCGGCTGCGCATCCACTACCTGCTCGAACCGGGCTGGAAGGCCGACGCCGCCATTCAGGGGCTGGGTCGCACCAATCGGACCAATCAGGTGCAACCTCCGCTGTTCCGTCCTATCTCGACCGACGTAAAGGCCGAAAAACGCTTTCTTAGCACCATCGCCCGCCGCCTTGACACGCTGGGCGCGATCACACGCGGCCAACGCCAGACCGGCGGTCAAGGCCTGTTCCGGCCCGAGGACAATCTGGAATCGCACTATGCCCGCGACGCCCTGCGCCAGCTCTATCTCCTGCTGGTCCACGGCAAGGTCGAGGGTTGCTCGCTTCAGATGTTCGAGGACGCCACCGGCCTCAAGCTCATGGACGATACCGGCATCAAGGACGAACTGCCGCCCATCACCACGTTCCTGAACCGCTTGCTGGCGTTGACCCTCGATCTGCAGGGCGTGCTGTTCACCGCTTTCGAGCAATTGCTGAACGCCAAGATCGAGGGCGCTATCGCCTCCGGCAGCTACGATGTCGGGCTGGAAACCCTGCGGGCGGAATCGTTCGTCGTCACCGACCGCCAGACCATCCACGTCCATCCGGGCACTGGCGCCGAAGCCCGGTTGCTGACCATCACGCAGCGAGAGCGCAACCGCCCGGTCACGCTCGCCGAGGCGCTCGAACAGCTTGCCGACCCTCGGGCGAAACTTCTCATCAATGAACGCTCCGACCGCGCCGCCGTGCAGATCCCGACCACCAGCGTCATGCTCGACGATGGAGAGATCGAACGGCGCATCCGGCTGATCCGGCCGATGGAGGCGCATAATATCCCGGTCAAGATGATGGGCGAGACCCATTGGGTCGAAACGGACGAGGCCGCATTTGCATCTGCCTGGACTGTCGAGGTGGCCGAGGTGCCGGAGTTCGTCGATAGCACTATCCACGTCGTCAGTGGCCTGTTGCTGCCGATCTGGAAACGCCTGCCGAATGACTCGACGCGGGTTTACCGGCTCCAGACCGATGACGGCGAGCGTATCGTCGGCCGCCGCGTATCGCCTGCCTGGGTCGCCGGCGCGATGGCCACCGGCACCTCGGCGCTAACGCCGGACGACGCCTTCGCAGCACTTATGGACGGCAAGACCATCCTCGATCTGACCGAAGGGCTCCAGCTTCGGCGCAGCCGCGTCATGGGCGCCAACCGCATCGAGCTGTCGGGTTTCACCGACGTCATGCGGGACCGTCTTTCGGCCTACGGCCTCTTCCACGAAATCATCTCGTGGAAGCTGAGGATGTTCATCCCCACCGATGCTTCCGGCCCCGCCATCCTGGCCAAGGTGCTGGACCGCTACCCTGTCCAGCGCGTCGGCGAACGGGAGGCATAGATGGCTCGTCAGGATGCCTCCGAGCTCGCGCAACGTCTCGGCCGTCAGGCCGAGGCGGTGTGCAAGCACTATCTGTCGAACGGCCATCGCGAAGGCCGATATTGGCTGGTCGGCGATGTCCAGAACAACGCCGGCCGCTCGATGTTCGTGCGCCTGACCGGCCCGGAATCCAGCAAGGGTGCAGCGGGAAAATGGACCGACGCGGCGACCGGCGAACATGGCGACCTGCTCGACGTCATCCGCGAGAGCTGCGGCCTCATCGACTTCAGGCAAGTCGCTGACGAAGCCCGGTCCTTCCTCAGTCTGCCAAGACCGGAGCCTGATCCGGTTCCCCGATCCCGGCCGGGAACAGCGCCAGCCGGATCGCCGGAAGCGGCACGGCGTCTGTTCGCCATGGCGCAGCCGATTGCCGGAACCGTCGTGGAAGCGCACTTACGGAAACGTGCGATTACGGCTTTGCACGAAACCGGCAGCCTCCGGTTCCATTCGCACTGCTACTATCGGCCCGAGGGGCATGGTCCCACCGAGACCTGGCCCGCGATGATCGCTGCCGTCACCGACTTTGGCGGCGCCCAGACCGGCGCGCATCGCACCTGGCTCCTGCCCGATGGAAGCGACAAAGCCCCTGTCGAAACGCCGAGGCGGGCGATGGGGCATCTCCTGGGGCACGGCGTCCGCTTCGGTATGGCGCAAGACGTCCTGGCTGCCGGCGAAGGAATCGAGACCGTGCTGTCAGCACGCTCTGGCCTGCCCCATATGCCGATGATGGCGGCGCTCTCGGCGGCGCACCTCGCCGCCATCCTGTTTCCCGCAACACTGCGGCGGCTCTATATCGTGCGCGATCAAGATCAGGCAGGGAATGGCGCACGAGACAGCCTGATCGAACGGGCGCAGACGGTCGGGATCGAAGCGGTCGTCCTGTCACCAGTGCTCGGGGACTTCAATGAGGATCTACGTCAGCTCGGCATCGATGCGCTGCGGGCGGCCTTGCGGGTTCAGATCGTTCCTGAAGACGTCAGCCGATTTCTCGCAACGTAAGGACGCATCGGTCACGCCAGGGATAAGCCGCGCAGCAGCCCGAAACCTGCAGTATCCGGTCAGGATGTTTCCCCAATGTGTCGGAGAGGCCGCCGCCCACGGCCTTCTGAGAGGGCGATCGAGCCGTCAAACGGCCCCGACCGGCAATGGCTCCGCCCGGCTATTTTCCGCCGCGCCTTGGGGGCGCTTTGCATCGCGAGGCAAAATAGCCGGTCTTCGCCATCCAGCGCTTGAGGCTTGGCCCTTCGCTTCGCTGCGGGTGCAGGTCCGGTCCGCCCGACAGCTTTCGTCGCCTGCGAAGGCCGCGATGGGCGCGGTCGATCCGACGAGGGCGAATACCATGATGACCGACTACGATGACGCAGGTTTCGAGCCGCCGCACATCTCATCCCCTACCGATCACCTCCTCAACGAACTCCAGCTCTACGGCTACCGTCCCTTCGAGGATGAACCCGACCCAAGGCCGCTTCCCGAAGGCAATGCTGTCGCTGGCGCCGTCGCAGACATCTTCGACGCCCTGATCGCGACCCTCGGCGACACCCGCCTGGAGCCCGACCTCGACGAGCTGTTGTGGTCGACCGTCAATCTCTTCCACCGCGCCACCGCCCGGATCGAACGCGATCTGGATGATAACGAGCAGGCGCAGCGCCGCGGCCAGAGGGAACAGGATGGCAGCGAGGTGAAGTCGGTCGAGCTGGAGCGCCTGACGGCAGAGGGGCAGACCTTCATCGAGCGGCGCAACAGCATGGAACTCTTCCGCGATGTCGCCGCCGAACAGTTCGAGCGCCACACCGGATCGGCCTGGCGGCCGCGCTCCGGGTCGATGGTCAACCACCGCAACCTGACCTCAGCGATGATCGACAGCCGGGACTTCCTCGCCGCCAAGCGTCGGGCCGAAACCGAGGTGATGCTGCCCGCCGGTCCCAAGGTCGCCTTCACCGGCGGTCTCGACTTCAACGATCATCACCTGATCTGGGCCAAGCTCGATCAGGTCCATGCCAAATATGCCGATATGGTCTTGCTGCACGGTGGATCACCGAAGGGCGCCGAGTTGATCGCGGCAAAATGGGCCGACAATCGCAAGGTTCCGCAGGTCGCCTTCAAACCCGACTGGACACGGCACAGCAAGTCCGCGCCCTTCAAGCGTAACGACGCCATGCTGGATGTCCTCCCGGTCGGCGTCATCATCTTTCCCGGCACCGGGATTCAGGAAAACCTTGCGGACAAGGCCCGCAAGCTCGGCATCCCGGTCATGAAGTTCGACGGCGGCGCGTAAGCACCGCCGCTCGGCGGTGGTTCAGCCGCCTTTACTTGACTACACGATCACACTCTGGCTCAAATATAGCATCCTCGAAGAACCGGCGAAGTAGCATAGTCGCAGGCGGAGCGTACCTCTGGCAGCCTGTCGTAACCCACAACCCTTTCTGTGGAGGCTTCCATGACCCTGATCCTGCTCGCCATCTCCTTGTCGATCGCGCTTTGCGTCATCGCCTATAACTTCGCCATCTATGCCTTGCCCTTCATGGTTGGGCTGACAGCGGTCCAATATACTTATGGGACCGACGCTGGATTTCTGATGTCAGGTTTCGCCGCCATCGGTGCAGCTCTGCTTTCTGTCGGGCTCGTCATCGCCGTGCTCGGCTTTGCGAAGAACCCCGCGCTTCGGCTCATCGCGCTCGCTATTTTCGCCGTGCCGGCCGCCATCGCTGGGTACGCGCTTGTTTACGGCGTCACGAAGAACGCCATAGAATCGACCATTGTGCTCAACCTGCTCGGTGGCGCCGGCGGCCTGTTCATCGGCATCGCGGCAATGCTCAATCTCAACGCCCTCGGATCGGCCGTCCTCTCGCGCTGATCTCAGTATTCAGCAATCTGCCGCTTCCCTCAATATCCGCAAACGACGGCAAACGCCACCGGGCCTCGTTTCCCGCTCAGACCTGCAAATAGCAGCGCCAGATCAACGGTGTTCGTCTCGCGGTCTTGGCGTGATGCGGAACGTCGACAATCGAGGTCGACCTACCACAGGCAGGATCGTTATGCCGCTGATTGACCCCTTGCGCCGTGACCACCGATCATGGCGAACCAGAACCTTCATTCCCTTCTCACATACTGGAGCCGCCCGAGAACAATTGAAGGCGATACGGCGCTTTCAACCTCCCCTATTGCCTGAACGTCCCATGCCATGCCTTGCCTTCCATGAACCCGAAGTGCGGGCCGCATGAGTGGCCAGGGAACCCGGCTGCCTATACTGGAGCAGTTCGCGGAGCCCTGTCTCGATGATGAACACCGGCAAGGACGAAGGTTCCGCTGATCGCTCCGAGGCGCTTCGTCGATGGACATATCCCTCCGACTGACTGATCCCCTAAGCCCGTTCAGTTTCCGCCAGCAACCCCTGCAAACCAGACCGAGTTGGCGCCGAAGCGCCGGCCCGCACCACCCTGTTTCTTCGGGGTTCGCCCTTCGCATTCGCTTCGGTGCAGTCGTCTCCCGACGGTCTTGGCCGGGTCTCGTCGGAGGGACGATCCCTCGGACTGAAGCAACGGAGACATCAAATGCAGAACATCGTCATTCTCGCCGGCAACATCGGCCAGGAACCCGAAACCCGCACCACCCAGGGCGGCACCGGCATCACCCACTTCACGCTGGCCACCTCGCGCGCCCGCTACTCCGAAGGCAAGGTTGTCCGGGACGAAAACGGCCGCCGGGCTCAGGACACCGAATGGCACCGCATCACCGCCTTCAACGGCCTCGGCAAGACCATCCAGCAGTATTGCGAGAAGGGAATGAAGGTTCTGGTGCGCGGCCGCATCCACTACACCAAGTGGACCGACCAGCAGGGCAACGACCGCTACGGCTGCGAGATCATCGCCGAGACGATCGA
This sequence comes from Tardiphaga sp. 862_B3_N4_1, assembly GCF_051811085.1. Taxonomy (NCBI): domain Bacteria; kingdom Pseudomonadati; phylum Pseudomonadota; class Alphaproteobacteria; order Hyphomicrobiales; family Nitrobacteraceae; genus Tardiphaga; species Tardiphaga sp. 862_B3_N4_1. The sequence continues at coordinate 2,240,353 of NZ_JBPWQB010000002.1, read as the reverse complement.
TTTCCTCAGCCGGGCCAAACAGACCGAGAGCAACGACAGCAAGTTCATCGACGACGATGATATCCCGTTCTGAGCGGGAGCCGGAAAGCCCGGCGGTGCAAGCCGCCGGGCTTTCTTCATGTTCATGGCAGGTTGAGGACAAGCAGAGATGGTCACCACGCCCCAACGGTTTGCCTAAACGCAGGAGGACGACGGTTGCCGTCAAGCTCAGGACAGATCGCTTGGTAAGCAGCGTGTCGGTGACAGACTTCAATGTGAGCAGAAGGACATCACCGGCTCCTGTGGTCGAAACACCACCCCCGCTCGAAGACGCAATTCCTTGGTTCATGCCGAAGCCTAATGCGATCAACCCGTGAAGGGTCCGCTACGCAAGCGTGCGGCCTCTGCGGCTTCGCCTGCAAGGTGATCTCGGCCTCAACACAAACACTTCGGACGCCTGTCGCGCGGGGGATGGTCCCCCGCCTCCAAGACAGGAGCCAGAACAATGTCCTTCACCCTCGCACACGCTTTCGCCGTCAGCCTCGCCGCCACCCTCATGGTCTCCGTCGTCATCTTCCAGGCTGGTGACGGCACCGTGGGCGCGATGCCCACCGCCGAGTACGACGGTGACGAATCCACCATCATCAACGAAATCGATCCTTTCGCCCCATGACGGGGCGAAGGCCGTCCCGGCCAAACGAAGCCCCCGGCTTCGCGCGCGGCGGGTCCTCGCACTCGTCTGACGACCGAATCAGTCGCCTTCCGAATTCAGCGAAGAGAGCGCGAAACGCCGATTTGAGGTCGCCAAGCAGGCAAAATACGACTATAATAGCCGTTTTCGTGGCGTGCGTCCAAAGTCCGTAGGAGGTGATCATGAATGATCACCGCCCGACAGACACGGGCCGCACGTGCGTTGCTGGGTTGGAACCAGGAGACGCTCGCTGAGAAGGCCCTCGTATCGCTGACCGCGCTCAAGCGTGTGGAGTCAGTTAACGATCTGCGCGTGCATGAAAGCACCCGCGATCAGGTACGAAGAGCATTGGAAGCAGCCGGTATCGTCTTCATGACTTCCGCGCGGGGCGAAGGGGTTATGGTAGTCGATGAGCAGCCGCAGAATACTGGGCAAAAGCAGCGATAGAGGATCCGGTCGTGTTAGACCGACGCCGGCGATTGCCAGCTGGCCGCCATCACAGTGTCAAATCCCCCTGATATTCGGAGGCCTCAGATTCCAATTGACGCTCCGCTCCTGCGGAGGCTCCAGATGACGACGATCACATTTCTCGATGAGCCACCCTCAAGCGCCGCGCTGACCGAATATGATCGCCAGCACGTCAAGCTCTACGTCCGGCTACTCGATGCCGAGGCCGATGGCGCCGATTGGCAGGAAGCCGCCGAAATCCTGTTTGGTATCGATCCGGCGCGTGAACCCGAACGCGCTCGGCTGATCCATGACAGCCACCTGGCGCGGGCGCATTGGATGACGGAACACGGCTATCGGCAACTGCGCCGAGGCCGCCCGAACTGACATCTGGTGTTGTCGCTGCGGCAACACCTGTTGTCCCACCCTGGGCTTTCCACAAAATCGAATCGCGGGAATCAATGCTCGCCTGACGTGTGTAAATTCAGTAGTCAGGAGAACTGCCATGATACCTGAAACAACAGGGTGGCGCAGATCACCAGAATACGACTTCATGGATGAAGTCGGCATCGACGATCTCGCATGGGAATGCTTGCGCCGCAACAGCGACTATCAAAAAGATTTCGCAAATCTGTCTAAAACCGCCAAGCTCGACGAGCCTCTCCCGCCCAAGCTGGCGGAACGGTGGGGTTTGCGATTTCGCCGCCCGGCCAAGCCTAAGCAGTGCTGACGAGACCGTCTTCTGGCTTCCAGAGATCGACACCAGCGTCCTCCACCTGGCCCTCGATACAATGTCGCCAGATGAGACGGCCAAGACCCTCGCCGACCTGGCGGAGGCGAAACGGCGCACCACCCCCGAAGGCCTTCATCTGCTCCATCAGGGGATTTCCCCCGCTATCCAGATAATCATCCAGGCAGAGCTTTCACCCGATCGGCCTCTGGCCGCTCTGGTGCCACTCGGAGCCGACGGTCTCGACCGCATTCAGGCGCTGATACGGCTCTGGCGTCATCTGCATCACCTTCCCGTTCCGACCGATACCCGTTTGACCTCGCAGCAACGGCGCAGGCTGAAGAACATGCTGCGCGCCGCCGATGGCCGGGTGAACCATGCCGACTATCGCGAGATCGCCGAAGTGATCTTCGGCGTCGCGCGCGTTGCGGCCGAGCCCTGGAAAACCTCCGCGCTACGCGACGCAACCATGGATCTCGTCAAGGACGGGTTTGCCATGATCGACAGCGACTACCGCAAACTTCTGCGCCATCGCCGCCGTTCGTAACCGGCCGCTCGATCCGGGGTGTGCGATTTTAGGCCCCCCTAAGTTCGCACTCCCCCCTCGCGGTTGCACTTCGCCACCCTGGCCTTCGTCCGCCGCTGACAGTCAGCGGCCCCAACGACCCCCACGGAGGCCCGATCATGTCCCCCAATCTCGCCGGTTTACCACCGCGCTACCTTCGCACCCCTGAAGCTGCCCGTTTCCTCAGCCTGTCCGGTCGGACGCTGGAAAAACACCGGACCTATGGCACAGGCCCCGCCTACCGGAAACTTGGAGGCCGCGTCGTCTATTCGATTGAGGACTTGCAGGCCTGGGCCAACCGCGGCGCCGTCACCTCGACCTCCGATCCGTCCGGCTCGGTCCTTCCCGCGAAACGCCGCGAAGACGATGCGCCCGAGCGCGGCGCGCGTTCGTACCGTTGAGGAGCCGTATATGTCACGGCGTCGCCTCATCACCTCCAGCGAGCGGAGCAAGCTCGATCCCTTCATCGTAGCCACCGGCGACGCCAGCCCGCGCGACCAGCGCGATCTCATGGAACGCCCCTTCTTCTCGCTGGCCAAGGCCAAGCGTGTCGTGCCGATCCTCTACGAAACCGGCGACGTCCGCGTCGAGGTCTTCGCCGTGCCGGAACACGGCATGGCGACCATCTGGGACGCCGACGTGCTGATCTGGGCCGCTAGCCAGATCGTCGAAGCCGAGAACCTCGGCCTCAAGACCTCGCGCTTCCTGCGCTTCACGCCCTACCAGCTCCTGATGGCCACGGGACGCGAGACCGGCGCCCGCGACTACCGCCTGCTCAAGGGTGCGCTGTCGCGCCTGCAATCGACCTCTATCCGCACGACGATCCGCCACGGTGAGGATTGGCGCCGACACCAGTTCTCCTGGATCAACGAATGGGAGGAACTGACCCGCAACGACGGCCGTGTCGAAGGCATGGAGTTCGTCCTGCCCGACTGGTTCTATCGCGGCGTCACCGACCGGACGCTCGTTCTGGCCATCGACGCGGCCTATTTCCGGCTCACCGGCGGCATCGAGCGCTGGCTCTATCGGGTCGCCCGCAAGCACGCCGGCCGCCAGCCCAACGGCTGGGCGTTCGAGATCGCTCATCTCCATGAGAAATCCGGAAGCCTGGTGCGCGTCTCCGACTTCGCGCTCCAGATCCGGCGCATTGCCATTCGCCAGCCGCTGCCCGGCTATCGCCTGCGCATCGAGCGACAGGGCCGGCGCGAACTGCTCAGAATCCTGCCCGCCGAGTTATCCACAGGCCCTGTGGATAACCATGTGGAAGCACTCGGGACTTCGCACGCAAACGGTATCGGGACTTCACACGCAGCACTATCGGGACTTCGCACGCACGGATCGCAGTTAACCCTTTGGCCCGAAACGGCGATTCCGACCCTTAACTTAGAGTCTAACTCAGAATCTAACTCTTCTTTTGAAAATAGGGCTGTGAACAACCGCGACAGCGGGCGCCCTAACGGACCTGCCGGGCCGATGCAGATCGGAGACATCCTCCGCTTGCGCACCGGCCGCGAGAGCGGGGGCACACGATGATCGTGGCGCTCCTCAATCAAAAAGGCGGCGTCGGCAAGACGACGCTGGCGCTGCATCTCGCCGGTCAATGGGCCAACGAAGGCAGGCGCGTCACCCTGATCGATGCCGACCCGCAAGGCTCGTCGCTCGACTGGTCGCAGCAGCGGGCGCGTGAAGGCCTGCCACACCTGTTCAGTATCGTCGGCCTGGCGCGCGACACCCTTCACCGTGAAGCCCCCGAGCTGGCCCGCAACGCCGATCACATCGTCATCGATGGTCCGCCGCGTGTCGCCGGGCTGATGCGCTCGGCTCTGCTCGCGGCCGACCTCGTGTTGATTCCTGTGCAGCCCTCGCCGTTTGACGGCTGGGCTTCAGCCGAGATGCTGGCGCTGATCGCCGAGGCGCGCGTTTACCGGCCCGAGCTTGCCGCCCGCTTTGTGCTGAACCGTTGCGCCGCGCGCACCGTCATCGCCCGCGAGACTGCCGAGACGTTGGCCGATCACGATCCGCCGGTGCTTTCCGCAACAATCGGCCAGCGCGTCGCCTTCGCCGACATGGCGCAATCCGGCCGCCTGGTTTTCGAGGCGGATACCTACAGCATGGCCGCCCGCGAGATCGCTGCGTTCGCCACCGAAGTCGGGAGGCTCGAGCCATGACGACCCTGCCATTCCACGACGGAGGCAGGTCATGACCAAGCCTGCACCAAGGCGCTGCTTCGCCGCCCGGCCCGCCGATCCCGAGAGCTGGATCAAGGCGTCCGAACCTCCAGCCATTGCGCCGGCGCAGGACGGCGGCTTCACCGCCCGGCTGACAATCGACGTCACGCCCGACCTGCGCGGCCGCATCAAGATCGCGGCCTTCCAGCGCGGCGTAACCGTCGCCGACATGCTCCGCGATCTGCTCGCGCGCGAGTTCCCACCCCCGTCAGGAGACCCCAAATGACCAGCAACGCGGCTCCCCGCGTGCGCGGCGGCCCGTCACCGGCCAGCCCCGCACCTTTCACCACTCTCGTCGAACTGACATGGGTTGAGAAGAAGATCGAGCACTGGATCAGGTTCGGTCGCCAGAGCTACGACCAGATCCTCGACCGCAGGCGGCGTGTCGTCGGCTTTGCGCCCAACAGCCTCTTCGCCTTCGTCCGCTGGGCGTCGAACGACTACGGCACGATCATCTCGCGCATCGACATCGTGCGTGCTGTTGACACGGGCGAGCCGTTCCAGACGCTGCCCTTCGTGCGCCCCGGCGGCGAAATCCTGCTCAGGATCGACGGCTGGCCGAAGGTCGAACGGGTACTGCACCTGATCGACGCCATCGAGGCGACGGGTATCGATCCGGTCGACGTCTCGCCCGACCATTGGCGGCATGTTCACAACCGGCTGACCGCAGGACATGAGCCGCGCGCCTACACCGCCGAACAACATCGGGCGTTCCTGCTGCGCCGGAGGACCGCACCATGACCCGCTTCGGCTACGTCATGACGACGTATTTCTCCGTCTTAGCCGTCGCGGGCCTGTCGTTCGTATCCATCGCGCCGAAGCTGATCTGGAACGCCAGCGCCAGTGCGCCGATCGGCTTTTACACCGTGCGGTCGGCCGACCATCTCGACGTGACCGATCTGGTCGCCGTCGATGCACCGGAACCGATCGCGGCCTTCCTTGCTGACAGCGGCTACCTGCCCCGCGGCACGCCATTGCTGAAGCGCGTCCTCGGCCTGCCAGGACAGACGGTCTGCCGCACCAGCCTCACTGTCACGGTCGACGGGATCGAGATGGGCGATGCCCTCGTGCGCGACCGGATCGGTCGGCCGCTGCCGGTCTGGCAGGGCTGCCGCCGCATCGTCGACGGCGAAATCTTCCTGATGAATTGGGAAGTTCGGGACAGCCTCGATGGCCGGTATTTCGGGCCGATCCCGTCAGCATCGATCATCGGCCGCGCGGTTCCCCTGTGGACCGACAATGACGGCGAAGGTCGCTTCGAATGGCGCGCGTCAACGCGGTGAACGCCCCGCCGACGGCGGGCACACCGCTCGCCAGTCCTCTCATCACCGCAACAGAAAGGAACCACCCATGCCACAGATCGGTCAATTCACCCGCGAGGACACGGGCTTTTCCGGGCGCATCCACACGCTAACCCTCTACCGTGAACTCACCATCGTTCCGGCAGAACCATCGGATGCCGAGAACGCGCCCGACTATCGCGTTCTTCACGGTGGAGACGACGGCGCACCCGAGATCGGAGCCGCATGGAAGCGCACAGGCGACAAGGCGGGAGACTACCTCTCCCTGCTGATCGACGATCCCGTTCTCGCTCAGCCATTCCGCGCCAACCTGTTCCGGAATGGCGACGACGATACTTCATGGTCGCTGTACTGGAACCGCCAGCCCAAGCGCGGCGAGCGGGATTGACCGATGCCGCTCTCCCACACAAAGCCCGCCATCATTACTGCGATCGGACGGCTTCCCGCCGTCCGACGCATCCCCCTCCTTCTCCTTTCCGGCCTTCTTCTCACCGTTGCGCCGCCCGTCGTTACCCAAGCGCAGAGCGTGACGGTGACGCGACTGTCCGTCGCTGATCCACATGCCGCCTTCGTCACCGAAGCTTCGCTGCGGTTCGGCATTCCCGAACACTGGATACGCGCCGTGCGCCGCGTCGAAAGCGCCGGTGATGTGCAGGCCATATCGTCAGCCGGCGCGATGGGCCTGATGCAGGTCATGCCCGACACATGGGCCGAACTTCGCGCCCGCTATCGGCTCGGCACAGATCCTTACGACCCGCGCGACAACATCCTCGCGGGCACGGCTTACCTGCGAGAGATGCACGACCGCTACGGTTCGCCCGGCTTTCTGGCTGCCTATAATGCCGGTCCCGGTCGCTACGAGGAATACCTCGCAGGCCGCCCCCTGCCGGCTGAAACCCGCGCCTATGTCGCCACGCTCGCTCCCCTTGTCGGTGCAGGCGAAATCACTCCCGCCGCCCCCGGCGCTGTCGTCGTCGCTGCCGCCGATCCACGAACCTGGACGCGCGCGCCGCTCTTCATCGGTCGCATGGATGGTGCATCGGCGGTTGATCCGGCCGCATCCGAAACGCGCCCAAATGACAGCCGGACAGCAACTCCGGCGCGCGTGGTTTCGGGCATGGCGCCACGGTCGGGCGGCCTGTTCGTCGCCCGGTCAGATGCAGGAGACCCGCAATGAGGCTTTTCGCGGTATGGCGCAGCGTGGCGAGATTCCGGTCAGGATGGGCGGGATGGCAGGGGGAGCGAGGAAGCACAACCGAACGATGGCAGGATAAAGGGGCGCGATGTGCCCTTCTGTTCGGTTGTCGTTTTTCAAGGAATTATGAGGCGATCTCGCGAGGTGCGCCTGATTGGCGCTCCTCGCGGCTTTACCGCTTTTTGAATGATTTCCGCATCTTGATGCGATGTGCGGGGCTTCGCTCATGAGCAGCGACGACGATTTCCGCATCCGGCCAGGCCGCATCCGCTCGTCTGGCGCACAGCGCACCCGCCCTTTCATCTCGCAGGCTCTGGCTGCCGCCCAGAAGGCGGGCGGCTCCGTCTCACGTAAGGGCAAGATCGGGCCGAACAATCGCTCGCGCTTCGGCAGGGGACAGCGCGCGTCCGTGCAGGCCAACCGCCTCATCACCGCACGCTCGCGCGGCGCCGTCATCAAGAGCCGCTTCATTCGCCACGCGACGCAGCGCGGCAAGCTCGGCGCCCATCTCGGCTATCTGCGCCGCGAGGGCGTCACCCGCGACGGGGAGAAGGCCAGGCTGTTCGGTCCTGGCACCGAGGATGCCGATCCCAAGGATTTCGCCGAGCGCTGCGAGGATGACCGTCATCATTTCCGTTTCATCGTCTCACCCGACGACGCGCTGGAGATGGCCGACCTCAAGAACTTCACCCGCGATCTCGTCGGCCAGATGGAAAAGGATCTCGGCACGAGGCTCGATTGGGTCGCCGTCGATCACTGGAACACCGAGCATCCCCATGTCCATCTGATCGTGCGCGGAGTCCGCGACGATGGCGAGAACCTCGTCATCTCCCGCGACTACATCAAGGAAGGCATGCGCGACCGCGCGCGTGACCTCATCACCCAGGAACTCGGCCCGCGCACCGATCTGGATATCCGCCGCTCCCTTGAACGTCAGATCGAGGCCGAGCGCTGGACGCAACTCGACCGTCAGCTTGTACGCGATGGCGGAAAATCCGGCATCATCGATCTCGCCCCGCACCCCGACCGCCAACCTGATGAATTCCATGCGCTGAAGGTCGGGCGCCTGCGCAAGCTGGAATCCCTCAGCCTCGCCGATCAGGTCGGCGCCGGCCAGTGGGCAATATCCGATACTGCCGAGGCGACACTGCGGGGACTGGGCGAGCGTGGCGATATCATCAAGCGCATCCATCGCAGCCTTTCCGAACGCGGCATCGACCGCGGCGCCGCGAACTACGTTCTGGCCGGCGAAAGTCTCGACGTTCCCGTCGTCGGACGTCTGATCGATCGCGGCCTGGACGACGAGCTGAACGGCACCGCCTATGCCGTGGTCGACGGCGTCGACGGCCGCACCCATCACATCAAATTGCCGGATCTCGACGCCGCCGGAGACAGCGCGCCAGGATCGATCGTCGAACTGCGCAAATTCGATGACGCACAAGGGCGCCGGCGCGTCGCACTCGCCGTGCGTTCCGATCTTTCCATCGAGCGTCAGATTTCCGCGACGGGCGCGACCTGGCTCGACCGGCAGGCCATCGCCCGTGAGCCCACCGCGCTCGGCGGTGGCGGCTTTGGCGTCGAAGTGCGCGACGCCATGGACCGCCGCGCCGAACGCCTGATCGAACAGGGTTTCGCCGAACGGCAGGGCCGCAGCGTCATCTTCGCCCGCAACCTGATCGGCACCCTGCGACAGCGCGAGCTGGATGCGCTCGGCGACAAGCTGGCGAACGAGATCGGGCGGCCGTTCAACAAAGCGGCCAGCGGCGAATATGTGGCCGGCAACTACCAGCGGCGCTTCGCGCTCGCCTCCGGCCGTTTCGCCATGATCGACGACGGCCTCGGGTTCCAGCTCGTGCCCTGGTCGCCATCCCTCGAAAAGCAGCTCGGGCAACACGTCTCTGGCGTCAAGCGCGGCGACGACGGCATCGACTGGAGCGTCGGTCGCAAACGCGGCTTGGGCCTGTGACCATCATCTTGAGCAGGAAGGACCAACAAGAATGTCCGCAACAAAAATCCTCTGGGGCCAACTCCTCGTCGTCATCCTGATCGTCATCATGTCGATCTGGACGGCAACACAGTGGACCGCATGGCAACTCGGGTTTCAGGCGCAGCTTGGAACCCCGTGGTTCGAGCTGGGCGGAATGCCGGTCTATTATCCGCCCGCTTTTTTCTGGTGGTGGTATTTCTACGATGCCTACGCCCCCGACATTTTTACCATGGGCGGGATGATCGCCGCATCCGGCGGCTTCATCGCCGTCGCTGTCGCCATCGGAATGTCGGTCTGGCGCGCACGCGAGGCGAAGAACGTCGCGACCTACGGATCGGCCCGCTGGGCGCAACCCGACGAGGTGAAGGCGGCGGGACTGCTCGATCCCGACGGTGTGGTACTCGGCAAGCTCGATCGCGCCTATCTCCGCCACGACGGACCCGAGCATGTGCTGTGCTTCGCCCCGACGAGGAGCGGCAAAGGTGTCGGTCTGGTGGTTCCTTCTCTCCTGACCTGGCCGGGATCGGCGATCGTCCATGACATCAAGGGCGAGAACTGGACGCTGACCGCGGGCTTTCGGTCGCGGCATGGCCGAGTGCTGCTCTTCGATCCGACCAACAGCAAATCCTCGGCTTACAATCCACTGCTCGAGGTGCGCCGCGGCGAGTGGGAGGTCAGGGATGTGCAAAACATCGCCGACATCCTTGTCGATCCGGAAGGCAGCCTGGAAAAGCGCAACCATTGGGAAAAGACATCCCACGCCCTGCTGGTCGGCGCCATTCTGCACGTCCTCTATGCCGAGACCGACAAGACGCTGGCCGGCGTCGGCGCCTTCCTCTCCGATCCGAAGCGACCGATCGAAACCACGCTCGCCGCGATGATGACGACGGCCCATCTTGGCGAAGCCGGGCCGCATCCCGTCATAGCCTCAGCCGCGCGGGAGTTGCTGAACAAATCCGACAATGAACGCTCCGGCGTGCTGTCCACCGCCATGTCGTTCCTCGGCCTGTATCGCGATCCCGTCGTGGCGGAGGTGACGCGCCGCTGCGACTGGCGCATCGGCGATATTGTCGGCGGAAAACTCCCGACCACGCTTTACCTCGTCGTCCCGCCCAGCGACATCAACCGCACCAAACCGCTGATCCGCCTGATCCTCAACCAGATCGGCCGGCGGTTGACCGAAGATCTGAACGCCAAAGGCGACCGTCATCGGCTGCTGATGATGCTCGACGAGTTTCCGGCCTTGGGGAGACTGGACTTCTTCGAGAGCGCGCTGGCCTTCATGGCGGGTTACGGCCTGAAGGCGTTCCTGATCGCGCAGTCGCTGAACCAGATCGAGAAAGCCTACGGCCCGAACAACTCGATTCTCGACAACTGCCATGTCAGGGTCTCGTTCGCGACGAACGACGAGCGCACGGCTAAACGGGTGTCAGACGCCCTCGGCACAGCGACCGAGATGAAGGCGATGAAAAACTACGCCGGGCACCGGCTGTCCCCTTGGCTCGGTCATCTGATGGTGTCGCGCTCTGAGACCGCTCGGCCGCTGCTGACCCCCGGCGAGATCATGCAGCTTCCACCCGTCGACGAGATCGTCATGGTGGCGGGAACGCCACCGATCCGGGCGAAGAAGGCCCGCTATTTCGAGGACGCGCGGTTTCAGGAGCGCGTCCTGACCCCGCCGACGCTCTCGAAACCGAAGACCGCAAAGCCCGACGACTGGAGTGCGCTGCCCGTGCCGGCACGGCCCGAGATGGCGGCCGCGTCATCCAGCGGCGGCAAAACCGATGACGACGATCCGACCGAATCCGAACGCCGCCATCAGCCCGAACTGAACAAGGCCAAGGCCGTCGAGAAGCGAGAACCCATCAACAACGAGTTCGAGCCGGACCCAGCCGATGAAACCGAGGATGATGCGGCGCGCAACAGCCGGATGAACCGGCTCATGCAGCGCACGGCCCGCCTCGCCTCGCTCGATCCCGGCGACGGAATAGAGATGTGAGACGCCCGATGAAGAAACCCGCCAAGAAACAGCGCCTGTCCGTCTATCTCGACCCGGATATCATGAAGACGCTGGCCGGCTATGCCGCCCGCCGCGATCAATCCCGTTCGTTGATCGCCGAAGCGGCCATCGCGTCCTTCCTGTCGCCGGACGCAGCCGAACGGCAGGAGGCGGCGACAACCAGGCGCCTGGACCAGCTCGATCGCCGCATGACGCGGATGGAGCGGGATCTGGGCATCTCGGTCGAGACGCTGGCCGTGTTCGTGCGGTTCTGGCTGACGACGACCCCGGCCCTGCCCGAGCCTGCGGCACAGGCAGCGCGCGCCAAGGCCGGTGAGCGTTACGACGCGTTTATCGTCGCTCTTGGACGACGACTCGCGAAGGGGCCGAAGCTTAATCAGGAAATCTCCGAAGACGTCGAACCTCCACGCGACGCGGAATAATCATCGTTCCGCGCCTTCACAAGTCATCGGCCATTCCGCCGATCCCCTGTTGTTCTACGCTAGGCCGCTACTACGTCCAAGACCTTGTTGCGACGCCCTGATTTCTGCCTCTCTTACTCATCCCCGATCCAGGGCTGGCCGAACGGTCCCTGAACGCAAGGGGACGACATGGCGGAATCTCACCAGACATCACAGGCGACAACGCGGGGTGCGCGCATGCTGCGTACCGCCCTTGGCCCCGCCATCGCCCGGTTTCTGGAAGACCCGTCGATCGTCGAGGTGATGCTCAATCCTGATGGCCGGCTCTGGATCGACCGGCTTTCCGAAGGTCTGTCCGATACGGGCGAGAAGCTGTCGCCGGCAGACGGCGAGCGCATCGTCCGCCTGGTCGCGCACCATGTCGGAGCCGAGGTGCATCCCGGCTCGCCGCGCGTCTCGGCCGAGTTGCCCGAAACCGGCGAGCGTTTTGAAGGCTTGTTGCCTCCCGTGGTCTCGGCCCCGGCCTTCGCCATCCGCAAACCCGCCGTCGCGGTGTTCACCCTCGATGATTACGTCGCTGCCGGGATCATGTCGGTCGACCAGGCCGAGGCGCTGCGCGTCGCGGTCGCCGCGCGCAAGAACATCCTCGTCGCGGGCGGCACCTCAACCGGCAAGACCACGCTGACCAACGCGCTGCTGGCAGAGGTCGCCAAGGGCACGGATCGCGTCGTCATCATTGAAGATACGCGCGAGCTACAATGCGCCGCCCCCAACCTCGTCGCCATGCGCACCAAGGATGGCGTCGCCTCGCTCTCCGATCTGGTCCGGTCCTCACTGCGCCTGCGCCCCGACCGCATCCCGATCGGCGAGGTGCGCGGCGCCGAAGCCCTCGACCTGCTCAAGGCCTGGGGCACCGGCCATCCGGGCGGCATCGGCACCATCCATGCCGGCAGCGCCATCGGCGCTCTGCGGCGGATGGAGCAGCTCATCCAGGAAGCCGTCGTCACGGTCCCCCGCGCCCTGATCGCCGAGACCATCGATCTGGTCGCCGTGCTGTCCGGCCGCGGATCGCTGCGCCGCCTTGCCGAACTCGCCTGCGTCGAGGGGCTAGGCCCCGACGGCGACTACCGCGTCACCCCTTCAACCCAGCCCCCAACAGGAGAACTCACATGATCCGTCATGCCATCCGTATCCGCCGTCATGTCGCGACGGCCGCCGCCGTCACCTATGTCAGCCTGTTCCTCGCACCCGCCGCTCATGCGTCGGGATCGTCGATGCCGTGGGAGGCCCCGCTTCAGTCGATCCTGCAATCGATCGAAGGGCCGGTCGCCAAGATCATCGCGGTAATCATCATCATCGTCACCGGCCTGACGTTGGCCTTCGGCGACAGCTCCGGCGGCGCGCGCAAGCTGATCCAGATCGTCTTCGGTCTGTCGATCGCCTTCGCGGCCAGCTCCTTCTTCCTCAGCTTCTTCAGCTTTGGCGGCGGGGTGCTCGTCTGATGGCGACGTCGCTGGAAAACCTGGCCGAGGTGCCGGGCTTCGTGGCCCCCGTCCACAGGGCGCTGACCGAGCACATCCTGCTCGGCGGCGCCCCGCGCTCGCTCGCCATCGTCAACGGCACGCTGGCCGCAGCCCTCGGGCTCGGCCTGCGGCTCTGGCTGGTCGGCATCGCGCTTGGCCTGCTCGGCCACTTCGCCGCCGTCTGGGCCGCCAAGCGCGATCCGCTCTTCATCGATGTGGTCCGCCGGCATCTGCGCATCCCCGGTCATCTCCGCGTCTGAGGACCCCCCCATGATGAATCTCGTTGAATATCGCCGCACCGCTACGCGCCTCGCCGACTTCCTGCCCTGGGCGGCATTGGCAGGTGACGGCGTGGTGCTGAACAAGGATGGTTCATTCCAGAGGACGGCGCGGTTCCGTGGCCCCGATCTGGACAGCGCCGTTCCCGCCGAACTGGTCGCCGTCGCCGGGCGATTGAACAACGCCTTCCGTCGCCTCGGAAGCGGCTGGGCGATCTTCGTCGAGGCGCAGCGCCATGCCGCCGCGACCTATCCGGCAAGCCGGTTTCCCGATGCTGCATCGGCCCTGGTCGACGCGGAACGCAAGGCGGATTTCGAGGAGGCAGGCAGCCATTTCGAGTCCAGCTATTTCCTGACCTTCCTCTATCTGCCACCCGCCGAGGACGCCGCTCGCGCCGAGACCTGGCTTTACGAGGGTAAGGCCGAATCCGGCGTCGACGCCCGCGCCATCCTCTCCGGCTTCATCGACCGCACCGACCGCGTGCTACAACTGGTCGACGGCTTCATGCCGGAGTGCGACTGGCTCGATGATGCCGAAACCCTGACCTATCTGCATGGCTGCATCTCGACCAAGCGCCACCGGGTCCGCGTGCCCGAGGTGCCGATGTATCTCGACGCGCTGCTCGCCGATCAGCCGCTGACCGGAGGGCTGGAGCCGCGTCTGGGCGATTCCCACCTGCGTATCCTCACCATCGTCGGTTTTCCCACGGCGACCACGCCCGGCATTCTCGACGAGATCAACCGGCTGGCCTTTTCCTATCGCTGGTCGACGCGGGCCGTGATGCTCGACAAGACCGACGCGACGAAGCTGCTGACCAAGATCCGGCGGCAATGGTTCGCCAAGCGCAAGAGCATCGCGTCCATCCTCAAGGAAATCATGACCAACGAGGCCTCGGCCCTGGTCGATACCGACGCCTCCAACAAGGCCGCCGACGCCGACCTGGCGCTTCAGGAACTGGGCGCCGACTACGCCGGTCAGGCCTATGTCACGGCCACGGTGACGGTCTGGGACGACGATCCGCGCATCGCCGACGATAAACTGCGGCTGGTCGAGAAGGTCATCCAGGGCCGTGACTTCACTTCCATGCCTGAGACCATCAACGCGGTGGACGCCTGGCTCGGCAGCTTGCCAGGCCATGTCTATGCCAATGTCCGGCAGCCACCGGTATCCACCCTGAACCTCGCCCACATGATCCCGCTTTCGGCGGTGTGGGCAGGGCCGGAACGGGACGAGCATTTTGCAGCGCCCCCTCTGCTCTTCGGCCAGATCGAAGGCACGACCCCGTTCCGGTTTTCCCTTCACGTCGGCGATGTCGGCCACACCCTGATCGTCGGCCCGACGGGTGCGGGTAAATCCGTGCTGCTGGCGCTAATGGCGCTCCAGTTCCGCCGTTATGCCGGCGCCCAAATCTTCGCCTTCGACTTCGGCGGCAGCATCCGCGCCGCCGCGCTCGCGATGGGCGGCGACTGGCACGATCTCGGTGGCGGGTTAAGCGAAGGCGCCGCGGATAGCGTCGCGCTGCAGCCGCTCGCCCGTATCCATGACACCTACGAACGGGCCTGGGCCGCCGACTGGATCGTGGCGATCCTGTCGCGCGAAGGCATCACCATCACCCCGGACGTCAAGGAGCATCTGTGGTCGGCGCTGACCTCGCTGGCCTCGGCCCCGGTTCAGGAACGCACCATCACCGGGCTGGCGGTCCTGCTGCAATCCAACGATCTCAAGCAGGCGCTACGCCCCTACTGCGTCGGCGGCCCCTACGGCCGGTTGCTCGATGCCGAAGCCGAACATCTGGGCGGCGCATCCGTCCAGGCATTCGAAACCGAGGGCCTAATCGGCACCGGCGCCGCGCCCGCTGTGCTCGCCTACCTGTTCCACCGCATAGCCGACCGGCTCGACGGATCTCCGACCCTGTTGATCATCGACGAGGGCTGGCTGGCGCTGGACGACGACGGCTTCGCCGGCCAGCTCCGCGAATGGCTGAAGACGCTGCGCAAGAAGAACGCCAGTGTCGTCTTCGCCACGCAATCGCTTAGCGACATCGACAATTCCGCCATCGCCCCGGCCATCATCGAAAGCTGCCTGACCCGTCTGCTGTTGCCGAACGAAAGGGCGATCGAACCGCAGATCACAACGATCTATCGCCGTTTTGGTCTCAATGACCGGCAGATCGAGATCCTCGCACGGGCGACGCCCAAGCGCGAATATTACTGCCAGTCGCGGCGGGGCAACCGGCTGTTCGAGCTGGCCTTGAGCGACGTGGCGCTGGCGCTGTGCGCCGCTTCCTCGAAAACCGACCAGACCAGCATCGCACAGATCGTCGCCGAGCACGGCCGCGAGGGCTTCCTCACCGCCTGGCTGCGCCACCGCGACGTGGCGTGGGCCGCCGACCTCATCCCTGACCTTACCAACCTGGAGACACCATCATGACCATCCGCCGTTCCCGCGCGGCCTTCATCGCCGCCACCATCCTCGCCACTCCCCTGGCGCTGTCTCCGATCCTGACGACGCCGGCGCACGCCATCATCGTCTATGACCCGACCAATTATGCGCAGAACGTGCTTCAGGCCGCGCGCGCGCTCCAGCAGGTCAATCAGCAGATTACCCAGCTTCAGAACGAAGCGACGATGCTGATCAATCAGGCGCGCAATCTCGCGAGCCTGCCATATTCGTCGCTCCAGCAGTTGCAGCAATCCGTGCAACGGACGCAGCAGCTTCTCGCCCAGGCGCAGGGCATTGCCTTCAACGTCCAGCAGATCGATCAGGCTTTCCAGACCAAATACGCCAACGTCTCGCTATCCGCATCCGATTCCCAGCTTGTCGCCGATGCCCGCTCGCGCTGGCAGAACACCGTCGGCAGCCTTCAGGACGCCATGAAGGTGCAAGCGACCGTCGTGGGCAACATCGACACCAACCGCACCGAGATGTCGGCGCTGGTCGGCCAGAGCCAGGGCGCCACCGGAGCCTTGCAAGCGACGCAGGCCGGCAATCAGCTTCTCGCCCTTCAGGCCCAGCAACTCGCCGACCTCACAGCCGTCGTCGCCGCCAACGGACGAGCGCAGGCGTTGCAATCGGCTGAAGCGGCAGCGGCGGCCGAACAGGGGCGCGAGCAGCGCCGCCGGTTCCTTACCCCCGGCTCCGGCTACCAGCCGGGGAACGCCCAAATGTTCAACAACAACTGAAAGCCGAAACGGGGGAATCCACCATGGACGGCAAGATGCTCGCTCGCCTCGGCGCCGTCGTCTTTGTCGCAGTCGCGATCACCGCGACCGCGATCGAGATGACCCGCAAGGAAGAAGTCCCGGCGCCAGCCTCCACCCGGCAACTTCAGCCGTCCACCCCCGATCCACTGCGCGCCGGTCAACGCCGCTGCCAGCAGCTCGGTGAAGCCGCGACCCGCGACGCCGAATGCCTGGGCATCTGGGCCGAAAGCCGTGATCGCTTCCTCGGAACCCCGTCGCCAGTCACACCGGCCGCTCCCCATCAGGACGAAGGACAATAATCATGGGCGGTACCGGCGTCATCGACCAGTTTCTTCAGGTCTTCACCAGCTACATCGACTCAGGGTTCGGCCTGCTCGGCGGCGAGGTCGCCTTCATCGCCACCACGCTGATCGTCATCGACGTGACGCTGGCCGCTCTGTTCTGGTCGTGGGGCGCCGATGACGACATCATTGCCCGGCTGGTGAAAAAGACCCTGTTCGTCGGCGTCTTCGCCTACCTGATTTCCAACTGGAACAATCTGGCGAAGATCGTCTTCGACAGCTTTGCCGGCCTCGGCCTCAAGGGTTCCGGCACCAGCTTCACCACGGCCGATCTGCTCCGCCCCGGCAAGGTCGCCCAGACCGGCCTCGACGCCGGACGGCCGCTGCTGGAGTCGATCTCCGGCCTGATGGGCTACTGGGCCTTTTTCGAGAACTTCATCCAGATCGCCTGCCTCCTGTTTGCCTGGGCGCTGGTGTTGCTCGCCTTCTTCATCCTGGCCGTCCAGCTCTTCGTCACACTGATCGAGTTCAAGCTGACGACGCTCGCCGGCTTTGTCCTCATTCCCTTCGGCCTGTTCGGCAAGTCCGCCTTCATGGCCGAGAAGGTCCTCGGGAACGTCATTTCCTCCGGCATCAAAGTGCTCGTCCTCGCCGTCATCATAGGCATCGGCTCGACCCTGTTCGGCCAGTTCACCGCAGGCTTCGGCGGCGCAACGCCGACCATCGACGACGCCATGGCCATCGTGCTGGCGGCGCTTTCCCTCCTCGGTCTCGGTATTTTCGGCCCCGGCATCGCCAACGGCCTTGTCTCCGGCGGTCCCCAGCTCGGCGCCGGCGCCGCTGTCGGAACCGGCCTCGCCGTCGGTGGTGCAGCCATGGCGGCAGGCGGCGCGGCAGGTCTCGCTATGAAGGGTGGTGCCGCGGCTTTGTCCGGTGGCGCGGCCGCCGTTCGCGGGGGCGCCGCCGCTGCCGGCGGAGCCTCTACCGCCTATGGCCTCGCCTCTGCTGGTCAGTCCGGCGCGAGCGGTGTCGCTTCCGGCCTTGGCGGCGTGGCGAAGGCAGCGGGCAGCGCAGCCGTATCGCCACTGAAGCACGCAGCCTCGAAAGCCGCTGAGAGCGTCAAATCCAGCTTCTCGGGCGGCGCGAAATCCGCCTTCGAGACCACCGGCGGCTCCTCGACCATGGGAACGGTCGGCGGCGAGGCCGAAGCCGCTGCCCCGACATCTCCCGCCGCCCCGCACGGCCCGCCTGACTGGGCCAAACGGATGAAGCGCTCGCAGGGCCTGTCCCACGGCGTTTCCGCCGCCGCCCATGCGGTGCGCTCCGGCGACAGCCACGGCGGCGGCTCTTCCATCAACCTTTCTGAAAGTGACCGCTGATGTTCAAACGACCCGCCACCCATTACGGCAAGACGCCCGAACCCGAGACCCCTTACCAACGCGCCGGACAAGTCTGGGACGAGCGCGTCGGCTCCGCCCGCGTCCAGGCGAAGAACTGGCGATATATGGCCTTCGGTTCGCTGATCCTGTCTGCCGGCTTCGCCGCCGCCCTCGTCTGGCAGTCGGCGCGCGGCACCATCGTCCCCTGGGTGGTGCAAGTCGACCGTCTCGGCCAGTCGCAGGCGATCGCGCCCGCGGTTGCCGACTATCGCCCGACCGATCCCCAGGTCGCCTGGCACCTGGCCCGCTTTGTCGAACAGGTCCGCTCGATCCCGGCCGACGCCATCATCGTGCGCCAGAACTGGCTGCGCGCCTATGACTTCACGACCGATCGAGGCGCGATGGCGCTCAACGATTACGCCCGTACCAACGACCCTTTCACCAAGGTCGGCAAGCAGCAGATAGCCGTCGACGTCTCCAGCGTGATCCGAGCCTCGCCGGACTCGTTCCGCGTCGCCTGGGTGCAACGCACCTATCAGGACGGCTCACTGGCCTCGACCGAACGCTGGACCGCCATCCTCACCATTGTCGTGCAGTCGCCCCGCGACGCCGAAAAACTCCGGGCCAATCCGCTCGGCATCTACGTCAACGCAATCAACTGGTCGAAGGAGCTGGGGCAATGAGCCGGCAGACGATGAACCCTGCCGGACTTCCGGCTTTCCGCAAAACCGCCATTCTGGCCGTGCTGCTGGCGACGACAGCGCTGGCCGGCTGCGCCACCATGAAGAAGCCGCCGGAAATCTCTTACGACGATGCCGCGCCCGCTGTGCAGACCGTCGATCCGGCCTCGCCGGTAAGAGTGGTCGAACTGCCGCGTCCGCTGCCGCTACCTGGACAGATGAAGCCGGTCGAGGAGTCCCGCCGCGCACCTGAGCCGACCGATCCGGCTGCCCGCGTCAATCAGGCCAATGCCGCCGCCCGCATCCAGCCAGTGCGCGACGGCTTCATCAACGCCATGCAGGTCTATCCCTATACTGGCGGCGCTCTCTATCAGGTCTATACCGCCGTCGGCCAGATCACCGACATCGCGTTGCAGCCCGGCGAACAGCTTGTGGGGTCAGGCCCGGTCGCCGCCGGCGACACCGTGCGCTGGATCATTGGCGACACCGAAAGCGGCTCCGGCGCGACGCGCCAGATCCACATCCTCGTCAAACCCACCCGCGCCGAGCTGATGACCAATCTCGTCATCAACACCAACCTGCGCACCTATCACATGGAACTGCGCTCGACCGAGCGCACCTATATGGCGTCGGTCTCCTGGCAGTATCCGCAGGACCAGCTCATTGCGCTGCGACGCCAGAATGTTGAAGCCCAGGCCCAGCAGCCCGTCGCGACCGGCGTCGATCTCGCCAATGTCAATTTCCGCTACGCCATCGAAGGTGACCGCGCGCCCTGGCGGCCGCTGCGCGCCTATGACGACGGGCGGCAGGTGTTCATCGAATTCCCGCGCGGCATTGGCCAGGGCGAGATGCCGCCGCTGTTCGTCGTTGGCCCGGAGGGCAATACCTCGGAACTGGTGAACTACCGTGTCAGCGGCCGCCACATGATCGTCGACCGCCTGTTCGCCGCTGGTGAGCTTCGCCTCGGTTCCGGCAATTCCCAGAAGCGCGTCCGCATCACCCGCACCGATGGGAGGCCTGCATCGTGAGTGAAGAAGAATCCCGAAAAGAGGACGTGGACGCGCCGCTGGTCGGAGCGCCGGGCGAACCGGCGGCGCCCATGCGTCTGCGCGCGGAAGCCCCACGCGTCACCCGCCTGTCGCGCAAGGTGCTGGCGGGCCTCGGGCTCGTCGCCAGCCTCGGTGTCGGCGGTGCGCTGATCTATGCACTCCAGACCCGCGATCCCGGCACCGGCAATGAGGAACTCTATTCCACCGACAACCGCGCCACGGCCGACGGCATCGCCGGCCTGCCGAGGGACTATACCGGCCCTGTCCTGGGACAGCCGCTCCCCGGTGATCTCGGGCGTCCCATCCTCGATGCGCAGAACAGAGGCCAGGCCGTGCCGGTCCCCGGCATGGCGGTTCCCGATCCGGGCCTCAGCGCCGAGGAGCAACGACGGATTCAGGAGCTGGAGGCAGCGAGGACCGCGCGGCTGTTCGCCTCGACGGAAACGCGGACGACGACATCCGCTGTCACGGCTGGCGACAACCATTCGCCTGCGCCACCGTCGCTGGCTAGTCTCGGACTAGGCCCGCAGCCTTCCACACCCAACGCCCAGGATCGCCAGCTCGCCTTCCTCAATGCCGCGGTCGACCGGCGCACCGTGTCGCCGGATCGGATCGCCGCACCTGTATCGCCTAACGTCCTGCAGGCGGGCTCCATCATCTCGGCCGCGCTGATCACCGGCATCCGTTCGGATCTTCCCGGCCAGATCACCGCCCAGGTGACGGAAAACATCTATGACA
Organism: Tardiphaga sp. 862_B3_N4_1; assembly: GCF_051811085.1. Lineage (NCBI taxonomy): Bacteria > Pseudomonadati > Pseudomonadota > Alphaproteobacteria > Hyphomicrobiales > Nitrobacteraceae > Tardiphaga > Tardiphaga sp. 862_B3_N4_1. The sequence goes on along the minus strand of NZ_JBPWQB010000002.1, from coordinate 2,219,677 downwards.
GCCCTACGGGCCGCATTCTGCTTGTGCCGCAGGGCACGCGCATCATCGGCGAATACGACAACGGCGTCGGCTTCGGACAGCGCCGCGTGCTGCTGGTGTGGAACCGCCTGATCCTGCCCAATGGCAAGTCCATCGTGCTGGAACGCCAGCCGGGCGCCGATGCCGAAGGCTATGCCGGTCTCGAGGATGGTGTCGACTATCACTGGTGGGACCTGGCCAAGGCCGCCGCTCTTTCGACCCTGCTCGGCGTCGGCGCAGAACTCGCCACCGACGACAATGACCGTCTGGTCAGCGCCATCCGCGATGGCGCGCAGGACACCATCAACGACGCCGGCCAGCAGATCGTCCGCCGTCAGCTCAATGTCCAGCCGACGCTCACGATCCGACAGGGTTTTCCGGTCCGCGTGGTTGTGACCCGCGATTTAGTCCTCGAACCTTACGGAGGCTGACATGACCAAGCTGAAACTTGGACCGATCACCGAAGACAAGCCGGTCAAGATCACAATCGATCTACCCGGCAGCCTGCATCGCGATCTGGTCGCCTACGCCGAAGCCCTGGCTAGAGAGATCGACCAACCGGCGACCGATCCGAAGCGGCTGATCGTGCCGATGCTGGAACGATTCATTGCGACGGATCGGGGGTTCGCGAAACTTCGCCGTGCGCCGGAACACGCTTCACGCCCTGTGAAGCATCCGTCAGACCCTTCGCAATGACGCACTCCCCACAGCTTTTCGAGATGACCTTCGCCAGGCTCAGAAACCGCCGGAAGGCGGGGTTGTCGTTGCGGGGCGACCAGACCGCGCAGAAGGGCAGGATCTCGCCTGCGAGCGGGCGATACACAACACCGGGGAATTGCGCGGCAACGGTCGCTTCGCTGGTCAGCGTCAGGCTGTGTCCACCGGCAACGATCTGCATCAGGGTGTCGCGATAGACCGCATGATGCTGGATGTCAGGGCTATAGCTAGGCTCGGAAAGATGCTTCACCAGATAATCGTGGATTTCCGGCCCCGACTGCGCCTCGCTGACAATGAATGCCTGGCCCCGAAGGTCGCTCCACTTGATTTCCGCCTTACCGGCGAATTCGTGTGCGATCGACATAGCCACATAGATCCGCTCGTTCCACAGATGCGTAACATCGCACCCCTCGACCGCAGGCGTGCCGGTCAAGAAGGCGACATCCAACCGATTCTGCTGGATCGCCGGAATGTGTTCGGAAGCGTCACCTTCGATATAGTCGATCCTCACCTCTGCATGGTCAGCACCGTAGGCATCTAGCAGTGTGGCAATAAAGCCCGATGCCATTGAGGACATCAGGCCTATTCGAACGATCCCCGCCTGCCCTCGCCCGACCATGCCAACCTCTTGCGCAGCATAAGTGAGTTGGTTCAACGCTCGGCGCGCTCTTCTTATGAACCGTTCGCCCGCAATAGTGAGGCTGACGCCGCCATGCCCTCGAAGGAACAGGGCAGCGCCAATCTCGTCTTCCAAGTCGCGGATTCGACGGCTGACAGTGGATGGCTGGACATTGAGCGCCCTAGCCGCACGCCGGACACTCCCAAGCTCCGCCATTGCGATGACGTAGCGCAAATGGCGGATTTCAAATCTGGGAGCCTTTGCGTCGTCCATAGCGCCTCGCATCGCGGATCAGCTCAGTACGGGAAGCCGTCGGTGCCTGTTAGTCCCACCTCCGTGAAGAACGTTTGTAGTGCGGCAGCCTCGTCTGCGGTCACTATCGCGGCGACATAGCCGTCAGGTCGGACCAGCACCCATTCGCCGGATGCCAATTTGTACGCATCGCGGAAATGACTACCCACGTCCTGTAGCTCGCAGCCGGCTCCGACCCTGTGAATGTGCAACCCACGTCGCGGCTCGATAATATCGCGCTCTGTCTCGAAACCGATGAGCGTCCAGTGCGAGCCGCTGAACAGCTCGAAGAGGCGTCGGGAACATCCGGCCGCGCCACGAAGCGGTGCGTCAGGCGCCCGATCTCCTGCAAGCAGGGTGCCGACGCGACCGGAAGGATCAAGCGCAAGCGGCGACTGGGGATACCCTATGTCGAGCTGGCGCACCTCACGACCGCGCCGCATCTCTCCTCGTTTTGCGGCCTCGAGAAGGCCGGTCGCAAGCCCTAACATCGCTTGGGCGATCGGCCGCCGCTCGTTTTCATAGCTGTCAAGCAGACGTTCCGAAGCACCATTGAGCACTGCCGCCAGCTTCCAGCCCAAATTGTAGGCGTCCTGCACGCTGGTATTGAGGCCCTGGCCGCCAGTGGGCGGATGGATGTGGGCGGCGTCGCCGACGAGGAGCGCGTGGCCGACCCGGTAGCGATCGGCAAGCCGGGCATTCATGAAATAAGCCGACGCCCAGGTCACCGATTGAACCTTCACGTCATTGCACGCGGTTCGCTCGGCGATCACTCGCTCGATCCCTTCGGCCGAGAGGTCGACTTCACCGTCCAGCGGCACGGGCGCCTGGATCTGGAACAGATCGGTTCCGGCGAGCGGGCAGATCGAGACCATACGCTCCATGTCGCCGTCGTTGAACTGATGCCAGGCCCCGCGGTCGAGGCCGGTCAGCGCCACGTCCGCCACTACTGCCCTCACACCGAGCGTCTTCCCGGGGAAATCTACACCGAGGGCACCCCGCACAAAGCTTCGGCCGCCGTCAGCTCCGACGAGGTAACGGCTGCGCACGATCTCTTCGCCGGCTGGTCCCACCAGGTGCGCCGTAACGCCTTCCTCGCCCTGCTCGAAGCCGATCAGTTCGCATCCGAATTCGACCTCTCGACCAAACTCCGCCAGCCGATCGCGCAGCACCCGTTCCGTCAGAAACTGCGGAACCATCAGCGCGATTTGATAGGGCTCTGCCGGCGTTGGATCGTCCTGCTCGGCCATATCCTTTTCGACATAGGTGCCATCATTCCGATACTCGCGCATCCGCGGATAGGTGCCGCCTGCCGCGACGATCCGGTCGATGATACCGAGGTCCTCGAAGACTTCCTGGGTTCGTGGCTGAATGCCCTTGCCGCGCGAACCTGAAAATGGCTGAGCCATCTTCTCGATCAGGCGGAACGGCACGCCGCGCCGCGCCAGGTCGATAGCCAGTGTCAGACCGGCGGCGCCGGCACCGCAGATCAGCACCGCCGTAGTGTTTTCATCTTCCATTACCGCCTCCAATGTGTATGATGCACATATCATCAGGAGGCTTAGGCGTGTCAATAAAAAAAGTGCAAAATGCACATATCAAGAAGTCACTGCCCGAGTTGCACCGGTCGCTCATTGACATTGCCGGGCTCATGAACCGCCCTGAGCGGGATGCGCAATTGCTGGAAATGGCCGGCCTTACGCTGGAGCGTGCGCTGTTTCCTCTTCTCGTGTCGATCGAGCGGCGGGGACCGATCGGCGTTGTCGAACTCTCCGACGGGGTTGGGCGCGACTACACCACGGTCAGTCGCCAGGTTGCACGTCTGGAGGCGCTCGGCCTCGTCGAGCGCCGCTCAGGCGCGACTGACAAGCGAGTGCGCGAGGCGGTCATTACACCGCGAGGGAAGGCTGCGACCGATGCAGTCGATGTCGCGCGGGAAAAAATGGTGCTGACCCTGTTTCAGGATTGGACGCGCGAAGACTTCGACGAGCTACTGCGGGTCATGCGGATGCTCGCCGACAGCATGGGTGCCGAGCCAGTTCTCGAACGTTGAAAATGACGCGAGAGGGCTGACGGATAGGGTGCAGCCAGCTCTGGCACGAGTGCCTCATTTCGCTACGCTCAACGCTTGCCTACGCGCTCAGTCGGACTCGGCCGTCAGACAGTGAATACAGTGCGGTTCTTGCTGTCGTCCGCATTCCACGCCTGGCTCCCGCCCGAAAGAGCGGCCGACTTGAATGCGATCTTGAAGTTTCCAGGCAGCACCGCTCGCAACAAGGCTGTCACCGCGCCGAGATGACGCTCAAGCGAAATGCTACCATGGCCGCTGCCCATGAGTTCAATTGGAGATGATCTCAGAACGGCGCTAGGCAGCGTGATATCCGCGCCGCTGACGGAGCCGATCTGAACGAAGCGGATCGGGATTGCATCCGGCCCGGCCTTGGCACCCGCGATCAGCAGGCGCTCTGCGCTAGGCCCCCAAAGATAGTCCACGACCACGTCGATTCTCTCTGCGAATTGTTCGATGAACCTTTGCTCAAGCGCGTCTCCATCTGCGACCAGTGGAATGGTCACATCAGCGCCCAGTGCAGCAACGTCGCGAAGAGCTGCTTGATCGCGGCCGGTCGCAATGACCTTTGCTGCGCCCATATGCTTGGCGATCTGAACGGCGAGCCTCCCTGCGGTCCCGGTAGCGCCGTTAACGAGAACAGTCTCGCCAGCCTTGAGGTTCGCGCGCTCCGCATAGGCGACCCAGGACGACATGCCGGGGTTGGCGATTGCCGCGGCCGTCAGGTCGTCAAGTTCGGGCGGTAAGGGAAGGCATTGGGCTGCGGAGACGACGGTCCGTTCGGCCATGCTGCCGAAGGGGGGCCGCGGCAGGACAAAATAAACTCTGCGGCCATCATCCAGCAGGCCTACCCCGTCAATGCCCGCGACAAACGGGAGCATCCTCGACGAGCTGTAATGGCCACCCGAGGCCCGGCTCTTGACCAACTGGCTCATCGCAGCGGCCTTCACGGCGACCCGCACCTCGTCCGGTCCGACGATCGGATCGGCAAAATCCATATAAATCGGCGACTGCCCGATTTTTTGAACAACCAAAGCCTTCATAGCGCTTCCCTCATCCATTGCGTGCACGATGCACATATAAGGGATGGAAAATAACGTCAACATAAATGTGTATTATGCACTTTTCTGTTGACGACCTTCATCTATCGTCGTTATGTGCATACTACACATTGATCAGGTGATGACAAATCCCTGCGCAGCGAATTTGGTCATCCGCGACGCATGTCCGGTCAACAGCAAGGAGTCGCGAGATGAACGTCGGCGCATCAATAGTAGGGAACGATAAGGCAACGCCAAGACTTGATTGGCGAGTGATGCTGCCGGTCTTCCTGGTCGTCAGTCTCTACGCAGCAAGTGCTGCCGCCGTTTTGCCAATCCTGCCTTTCTACCTCAAAGAAATGGGCGGAACGCCGCTCATCTTCGGTATTGTGATAGCCACGGAAGCTCTCACGCAGTTTGTGGCGGCGCCTCTTGTCGGTCAGCTTTCTGACCGCTTGGGACGAAAGAAGATCCTGCTGTCAACTCAGGCGGCTGCTTTCACCAGCCTCCTACTGCTCGCTCTAGCAAAGGCCGTGTTCCCGGTCCTGCTGGCGCGCATATTGTTCGGCTTCACAGCAGGGACTTTCACCGCTGCTGCCGCCTACGCCGCAGACCACAGTTTCCCGGCCAACCGCCGCCAGGCAATCGGCATTCTACATGCCGGTGTCGGGCTCGGTGGCATCGTCGGAGCGAGCCTGTCAGGCTATCTGTCCGGAATCTCGCTGACCGTTCCAATTTACGCCGCTATGGCGCTGTCGGCGGCCAGCCTCGCCGTGACAGCTATCTGGATCAAGGGCAGTTATGCGGCGTCCCACCGCTTCGATGAGTCGGCTCCAAACGAGGCTTCCCTCGGTAAGGTCTCATTCAGATCGATCGTCAGTTCTCCTTTGATCCGCGTACTTGTGATCGTACTTCTCTGCTACTTCTTTGCCTATGGCATGTATAGCTCTCAGATCGCCAATTACCTCCAGGCAACCTTTGTCAGTGAGGGCAATTCATTCGGACCTCGCGAACTCGGTTACATCTTGGCCGCGGACGGTGCTATCAACATCATCGTCCAGTTGTTCCTGCTGCAATGGCTCGGGCGGTACTTCACGGAACGTCGGCTGATCGTTCTCATATGCGCCATTGTGGCCATCGGCTACATCACTGTCGGCTTTGCGATGACGCTTCCGGTTCTCGTCTTTGCCATCCTTTGCGTAAGTGCCGGTGACGCTTTGGCCCGCCCCACCTTCTTCTCGGCGCTTTCCGTCCATGCCCCGCAGGAACGGCAGGGCATCGTCATCGGAACGACCCAGGCACTGATTGCTATGACGGATGTCATGTCTCCCGTTCTGGCCGGCTTTCTCATTGGTCAGGCGCTGTACGGGGTTTGGACGGGCGGGATTCTCGCGTTCGTTGCAATCGCAGGGACAATCGCCTGGACGCGACTTCCGCAGACCGACCCTGAGGTAGTAGCAGGAGCGAGCCGTTCCAACGATCAAATGCCTCGAAACGCCGATGACTGAGGGCGACGGCAAGAGACGTCCCGCCGGTGAACCCTCGGCAATGCAAGATCATCCGGCATCTGCCCAGCGAAAACGATCGAACTCTGCTGGCGGGGCGCATTCAGTGACAAGCCAAATTCCGATTGAGTGCGCCAAGGCTGATATCCTGCCCTCGCCCGACATAGCTACGGCTTCTGCTGCCCAATATATCTCGCGCTCCTTGGCGGGCTTGATGTCTCCCAGAATTGCTCTAGGAACGATCCGCCGTTCAGTCTGCACAGTCACGTTTCTCCTTTTCGTTGCAATGATCCTGTCGGGATGCACCCAGACGTTGGAGCGCGCTTCCGATGCGCAAGAGGCCAATAATGCGTTCGTTGTCGGTTATGGCGAGATCCGCGCCCAGCGGTTTGCGTCCCGCAACGAAACCCTCACGAAGCATCGCGACTGGGCACTTACAGCGCAGTCCGATCAGCAAAACATCCTGATGATTTCCGGCGGGGGCGCCGGAGGCGCTTTCGGTGTCGGCGTCCTCGCGGGCTGGACTGCCTCGAAAACACGCCCACACTTTGATGTCGTAACCGGCGTCAGCACGGGTGCACTGATCGCGCCATACGCGTTTCTCGGCACCGCCTACGACGACACATTGGTGCATCTTTATACCGGCGGCGTCGCTCAAGACCTCGTCGCGATCAATGGTCCGTTCGGAGTGTTCGGATCGAGTCTGCTCAAATCCGGGCCGCTGAAGAGACTCGTCGATCAATTCATCACGCCAGATGTCCTCAACGAAATTGCTGTCGAGCATCGCAAGGGCCGCCGACTGTTCGTCCTCACGACGAACCTAGATACTCAACGCGGCGTGATCTGGAACATGGGCGCCATCGCTGCAAGCGGAAACCCCGATGCGCTGAATCTGTTTCGAGATGTCATCGTTGCTTCTTCAAGTGTTCCGGGCGTCTACCCGCCCGTTATGATCCAAGCCGCGTCCAATGGCCGACATTTCCAGGAAATGCACTCGGATGGAGGCTCGACCTCGCAGATCCTGACTCCCCCGCTCCTCACCGCAAGCGCCCATCCTGCAAAAACGTCCATCCGACTACAAATCAATCTCTACGTCATCGTCAACAACGCACTCATACCGGAGTTTAACGTCACGCCGAACAGAACGGTATCCGCTCTCGGGAGAGCTTACTCGACTTTCCTTAAGTCCCAAGCACAGAGCGAATTGACTGCTCTTTACAACTACGCCAGTCGAACTGGGGCACGTTTGCAAGTAGGATCGATCGAAGCTCAAGTTCCCTATTCGATGCTCAATCCGCTTGATGGCAGTTATATGCAAGCGGTGTACAAGCTCGGATACGATCGGATCACTTCAGGAACCTTGTGGAAGAACACGCCGATTTTTCGCTGATGCTGTGGCATTAGCCAGTGCACCAATGGCTTCCTCACCGCGGGTCGCTGTCGCTCGCCGGGTTCTCGTAAATTCTCATTCGGCAGCCAGACGTGACGTCATTGCGACCAATTGTTGTTCGGTGAGACTACGGCAGTCCATCCGAAGAATGCGATAGCGTAGTCAAATAATGTGCATCATACACTTTTATCATTGACACGGCCTCGCCTCTGCCAACTATGTGCATAATGCACATAGAGGTAGACTCAGGATGACAAACGAAACTGATGCACGGAGTCCGACAGAGACAAGGACTGTCCTGCTGCCGATTTTCGCGGTCGTCGTCGTGGACACCGCCAGTGCTGGCCTTATCTTGCCCCTCCTGCCATTTTATGCGCAGGAGTTTGGTGCCACTCCGCTCATGATCGGTCTATTGATCGCAAGCTTCGCCATCTGCGAACTGTTTGCAGGGCCGATCCTGGGGAAGGCGTCTGACCGATACGGCCGCAAGCGTCTTCTACTGATCAGCCAAATCGGCACATGCGCGAGCTTTCTTATCCTCGCCTCAGCGCATAGTCTTCCCATTGTTTTTGCCGGACGCATCGTGGACGGTTTGTCCGCGGGCAACGTTGCGATCGCCATCGCTTACGTCTCGGATCGGAGCGAACCCGGAAAACGGCGCCAAGCTATCGGCGTCGTGAGCGCGGCGATGGGTTTAGGCACCATGATTGGGCCGGCCCTTGGTGGCATGCTCGCTCCAATCGGACCCGCCGTGCCTTTTTGGCTAGCTGCGGCCGTCTCTTGTGCCAGCATCGTATTGACCTGCGCTCTCCTCCCTGCTGACGTTCGCACTTCGTCCGGCGCCCGGGTCTGGAGCCGCGTCTTTGGGACGGGGCAACCGTCGGCAGCTCAATCGCATTTCGACGAACAAGCTGACGTCGTGGGGGCAGCCATTACCCCGTTGCCATCGAAAAGATTCTTTCGTGAGATCAGCGACCTAGTTAAGCTGCCAAATGTGAAGGCGCTTCTGACCGCAATCGCTTTGTTGTATATGGCGTTCAGCTTGTTCAGTTCGCAACTCGCTCTTGTGCTTCAAGCGCGATACCATTGGGGCGGCGAATCCTTTGGCCCGACAGAAATCGGGCTCCTATTCACTGCCGCCGGCGCAACAAACATTCTGATTCAGATTGTGGTGATGCGCGCCATTGGCTCGACTTTCCACGAGAGGACGGTCGCCGTAGCTTCGTTCGCCTTGCTTGCGTCCGGTTTCGTCCTCATCGGTTTCGGCAATACGATCCCTGGGCTGGCAGTTGGAGTTCTTGCGATCGCCTCCGGCGTAGGGCTGGCAAGACCCACACTCTTCGCAGCGCTAAGCCTTGCGGTGCCGCCCACCTCGCAGGGCGTTGCGATGGGGATGGCTCAGTCGCTTGCCTCCCTCATCAATATCATAGCGCCCATCGCGGGTGGGCTTTTGATCCAGCAGCAAAACTTCATAGGCTGGGCCGTGGCCCTCACCGCCATCGCACTGACTGGATTGGGCGCGGTTGGGCTACTCTCTATGTTCCCCAAAAAGTCTGCTTCCGAAAGAGTGTGATGAGACATCTGCAGGTTTTCGCGGACCGAATTAACCCGCAGTCGCCGAGCTTGGAGATCAGACCTGCTCGGCCGACACTACGACACGACACTTACCTCAGCTTCGATCATCGTCTCGAATGTTTGCATACATCCGCCTAAGAAAAGATAGTAAAACATTGACGTCCTCCGGCGAAAATCCCGCAAGGGAACGGTTGTTGCCTTTCTGAAGTAAATGTTTACTCTGTGGCAAAATCTCGTGAGCTGCGGGCGTCAGGTCAATTCGCTGTATGCGTCTATTCGAACTAAGCGGAGTTCGAGTTATGAAACCGTCTCGTTCAAGTCGCGCAAGCGTTTGGGCCATGGAAGGTTGTTCAACGTGGAGCAACCTCGCGAGATCTGCCTGTGTAGAAGCCTCGCCGGTCTTCAGCGCTGTTAACACGGGGAGGCTTCCCATCCCCAAGTTAAGAGGCCGTAGCTCAGCTTCTGCCAAGCGCGTCAGTTCCTGCGCCACCCGCTTGATATAAAAGGATGGCGACTGTCTGGGATCTATGTCGTCCATAGTGTGCCTGCCGCCGCCTTCCCATCTCCAATATTCGCCCGTTCGCTCATCAGCCCAACCACCTCTCCATCGCATCAGCCAGTGAGGCGCTAGTTGATGGCTCGCCCTCTGCCTCAACCCAAGCGACGTAGCCGTCCGGCCGAACGAATGCCGCCGCCAATGCTGGAATTGAGCCAAGCACAGGAAGGTGCCAGTTCAGCGAGTTGCCGTCGACGTCGGGGCTGACTTCGAAGTGGTCGACCGCCGAGATCCAGCGGTCTGGTACGACTGTTCCCTTCGTTTGATTAAAACTCAGCAAAAGCGGGCGCGCTGAGTGCATCAGCGTAAATGTATCCTGCTTCCCATGGTCCGTAAGCAGGGAAAGATTCGGCATGCGTCGTCCTACGAGGGGATGCAGATCCGCGCCCCATGGATACCGGAGCGCAAGACCGCTCAACGTCCCTGCCATCCCACGCATCACTTCCGGTATGTCGAGCCACATTCCAACGACGTTGCGCAATGCGTCGATCTGATGTCCAGGCTTGATGAGCGCCGTCTGCGCTCTCGCCAACTCCAGCACCCGCTCCGCGACCGGATGGCGCTCCTGATGATATGTATCGAGCAAAGGCTCGGCCGACGCGCCAGCTACAACTGCACCGAGTTTCCAACCCAAATTCACCGCGTCCTGGATCCCGAGATTGAGGCCTTGGCCGCCAATTGGCGAGTGCGTATGCGCGGCATCTCCCGCGAGGAAGACTCGTCCGTGACGGTACTGATCTACCTGTCTGCAACCATCCGCGAACCTCGACATCCAACGAGCCTTGAGCAAGCCGTAGTCGGTACCGAGACCTTCGAGCATAGCTTGACGTAACTCGTCCAACGTGACCGGCGCGTTCCGATCGTTCGGAGCGGCGAGTTTCATCAAGCTGACGCGATACCAATCTGGCTCCGCGCGCGAGACTTGGTAGGTTCCGATCCGTGTATTCCGCCCAAACGATTCACGTTCGTTGGGAGGATTACCAAGCTGAACATCGGCGACGATCCAGTGGGAAACTGGGTCATCTCCAGGGAAGGCCAACCCGCAGATTCGCCGCACGGCGCTATGACCACCGTCACATCCGACAACATACTGTGCCCTCAGCGCTCTCGCCTCGCCCCCATCGTCGACGATGAGATCCACGCCGAACGTGTCCTGAGCAAGGTGCAAAAGCTCCGTCGACCATCTGATGGGCACCCCAAGCTCCTCGACGCGTTCTCCCAATATCCGTTCGGTTTCAGACTGCGGCAGGATAAGAGCATCCGGCCAGTCCGGATCCACCTCTTTCGGCATCATGGGAAGACCCGAAAACAGCACGGCTGGAAGTTGGCGTCCCCGCTCGAGAAATCGTTGGGCCAAATTTCGCTGGCCGAATATCTCCATTGTGCGAGCATTGATGCCGGGAGCGCGTGACTCGCCAAAAGTGCCCGTGGAGCGCTGTTCGATCACCGTGACATCGGCACCTCCCAAACTCAACTCGGCGGCCAGCATCAGGCCCGTGGGGCCCGCGCCAACGACGATCACCTGCGAACTAGATCTTTCATCCATTTGACAATCCAAGGCTTGAACAAAGTTCATCATAGGTACCTATGATATGCAGCTATGTAAAGTCTCCTGAAATGTTTTCCGGCGGCGCGTCCCTCGCCTTTCTATCGCGAGACCAAAATGGCTGGCCTTAGCCATCGTGTCCTGCACTCGCGCTCCCGACAGGGTGCTGACCAACGGCAATTTGCCGACCGGTGCCGAGAAGATCGCCTCGATGCGGGCCCGCCGCCGCAATAGACTCGCATTGGCTTCGCGACCGAGGGACGCAATGCAGTTCTGAGGCACGGGTATCCACGACAATCTCGCCGACAAGGCCAATAAGCGTGGCGCCCCGGTCTGAAGGTTCGGCAGCGCTGAGCGCCGCCAGACTCGGCGCTGATGTTACAACTCAGGCTTCGCCTCGTTCATCCCGCCTGCATAATCGCCAGAATAATGTGCATTATACACATTTTTAGTTGACGCCACCGACTCCAAATTATATGCATATTACATATTTCGGCATAAAGATCATTTTACCGGAGCAACTGCTTTGCAGCGCCGCCAAGCGGGGCTCGGAGCCGCTCGCCCAGCACGTGAAGCAGAAAGGTAAGCATGTGACCGTACCGCTCCTTACAGCAAATCTGGCTACGCAGACGGGTGCCATTCCAACAAGCGTCGACATCGTCGCTGATCTGGCACACAAACCCGGATACACGCTCAACTCGTGGTTTGCTATCGGCCACTTCGAGTCTCAGGGACATACGCTCAACTACTTGGTCCACCTGTTCGCACTCAGCATCCGGGGGATCACTGTTGGCGTGGACAGCGCGGTAAGCATCACCGATGAGACTACAGGCTGGTATGGCGTGCAGCATGGCTTTCACTCGATTTTTCGCGCGAAAGCCAGCTCGGATCGGCTGCTTGTCAGAACGCCGAACAGTTTGATTTCGGGAACGCTGGACGAATTGCGTATTCGTGCACAGATCAAGGGCGCCAGCATCGATGTGACCCTTAGGGCCGTCGGTCATCCGCTCTACAATAAGGGGACGGCGCGGTTCGACATGCTGGGCATGGACGTCTACCAGTACTCCATCCCGACGCTGGAAACGACAGGCCGTCTGCTCGTGGATGGTCGTGAATTCCCGGCCTCGGGTATGAGTTGGTTCGACCGGCAATGGCAAAAGCAACCGCTTGGCCCGCCGCGCGGCAAGTGGACTTGGATGGACCTCAACCTCAGCAACGGTTGGCGGATCAGCCTTTGGGATGCCGCTGGCCTGGACGGCAAGTCAGACGCATGGGTGACTGTGATTGACGAAAGCGGCAAGCATAGGGTTGCCGAGTTGGTCCCGCTCGTCGACGACGCCTGTGACTACTGGGTCAGCCCGCAGTCCGGCTCCCGCTTCCCGACCAGATGGCGGGTGAAAGTGCGTGCGCTCGACATGGATCTTCAGGTGGTTGCGAAGCCGCGTGAGCAAGAGGTCAGGGGCATGCACGCGCGCTATGAAGGCGCTAGCTCGGTCAGCGGCACCGTGCGCAACGAGAAGGTCAGCGGCTACTGTTACGTCGAGATGGTCGGCGATTGGCAGGCCTGAGGGTCGATCTAGCCACTAAGTAACTCAGTGGCTAGATCGAATGTCCAGAAAATGAGCCGTTGAACACAGTCTCGGCTAGGAAGCCTTCAGGTTATGAGCCTGAAAGCAAAGCCGTCTGCCTAATGAAGAAGTGCGTTGCAACGCTGGTTAGCGCTGCCGAGAGACGGCAAACCCTCCGTTTTTTAACCTACGCTAGCCCTTCTCCCTACTACGACATTTACCCCCTTCCCTGGCGGACGTGACCGAGTGTTCATTAATGTGTCAACACGTTAATGGAGGACATTCAACATGATCGATCAGACGTATCTCACACCCGAAGAGGTCGCTGAACGCTATCGAGGCACAGTTAGCATTGGTACACTGCGAAACTGGCGATCCATGAGAATTGGTCCCGCTTACGTGAAGGTGGGCAAGTCGGTTCTCTATCCGGTCAACCAACTTGAGATTTGGGATCAGACGAATATCGTGAAGTGCCGTGCGTCAAAACGACTCGGAAGGAGAGGGGGGGATCAACGATGATAGATGGAGGGGTCGGCAAAACCTCCGATCCCAAAAACCTACCCCTGCGGATTTAGAATTTCAAAATTGCATAACATTTTCAAATACATAATTTATAAGCTAGAGTGGTGCACAATCATCCTTCCGGCGACCCGACACCGTCGCAGGCCGATGTGCAGATGACCAAGGCGGTGATCGATGTTGCCGCACCGCTCGGCATCGCGGTGCATGATCACATCATCGTCGGCAAACATGGGCATGCGAGTTTGAAGGGCCTGAAGCTGATCTAAGGCCAATCAGAACACTTAGTTCTTGGTGGTTTTGACGTACTCTTCTGCTGCTCGAATACCACTCTTTGCCTTGAGTGTTAAAGCAGTTGTCCGCGGCTTCCATTCGGACACCAGTTTTTCTGCGTTCCTGAGTTCTTGTTCGGACAACAGTGCAGCCATCTCATTCACATTTTTCGCGGGCGCCAGCTTCGAGAGCTTGAAATACGCATACGACAAAGACAGATCCTTTGGCGTTCCTTTTCCGGCAGAATACAAACGGGACAAACCAAAGAGTGCACCGGGATATCCCTGATCGCCCGCCCTTTTCCACCATTTGAGCGCTTCTTCTGAATTTCCTCGCCTGTCGTACAGATTAGCGACATCGTGCTGCGCAAGCGCGTAGCCGGCTTCGGCAGAAACGAGCTCATATTTCAAAGCTTGATCCGAGTCAGACTCCACGATGCCTGCGCCTTGCCCGTCATAGTAACAACCAAGCTTATAGGCTCCCAACGGGTCGTTCAACGCAGCCGATTTTTGAAACCACTCAAAGGCCTGCCCGCGATCCTGTTGAGTGCCGATGCCATTATTATACATCATGCCCACGTGATATTGCGCCTCTGCATCTCCCTTGTTCGCCAATGCGACCATTGCATTAAAGGTGTCAGCGTCATTTGCACTGGCAGGCATTGAGAAAAATAAAAGGCACGAAAAAGCCAAGGCGAAAAATTTCATCTCACCCTCCAATCGGGTTTGAACCATTTCATCTTGGTCATTCACAACGGAAATAGGTTCGAAGAAGCTGATTTGAACCAGACGGATTGATGCGTAGCGCGCAATCCAGGCAACGACCTCTCCTCGTCGTCCCCGCAAAAGCGGGCGCGGAGCGACCTCCTACTGCCGCAGCAGGATGAGCGGGTCGGCACTATCCGGCACGCGGCGCCACTGAGCGTTGTCGTCGGCTTCGAAATGCCAAGTCTCGCCCGATGCCGACATCATCAGCAATTCGCCCCGTTCGAGGCGCCACTGTTTGGGATTGAAATTCGCCACCAGGGGTTCACAGCGCGGCTTCAGGAAGACGGCGAAATTATCCTGGGTCGTCTCGGTATTGGTCAGCGTCAAACCGCAGACCACGCGGCCGCTGCCGCGCACCATGGACCAGTCGCCGATCATCTGGTCCATCGACTTGGTCAGCGAGCGGGCTGCAGCGAGATTCTGCAGGATATAGACGCCTTCGCCGGTACGAATGCCTTCAAAGATGCCGCTCTCGACCTCGGTGAAATCGATCACGGCTTCGCCCGTCGGATTCTGCAGCCGAACGATATCGAGCCCCTTGATGTTCCAGGCTGCGATATCCTTGGTGAAAGGCAGCGCCTTCGCGCAATCCGGTTCGAGTTCGAGCTTCAGCCCCTGTGGCGACGTGTCGTTCTTCAGCGTCACCACGCAGGTCTTGCTGCGCTCGGTGGTGGAGAGCTCCCACTGCCCGATCATGTTTTTCCGAAGGGTGGCAGCATCCTGGGCTCGCGCCGGGGCGCCGGCGAGCATCGCGCCGGCAACTGCCAGCGCAAAATATCGACAGCGCCCCGACGCGAGTCTCACGATCAGCGTCCCTTTATCGGCGTTTCCGCAATCGGCGTCGTCGGCGCCTTGCCGGCGAACCAGAGTTTGAGGTTGTCGACCACAAGCTGATCCATCGCGTTGCGCGTCACCACCGACGCCGAGCCGACATGCGGCAACAGCACGACGTTCTGCATCGACTTCAGCTCGTCCGGCACTTTGGGCTCCTGCGCAAACACGTCGAGGCCCGCGGCCAGAATGGTGCCCGATTTGAGCGCCGCAATCAGTGCGGGCTCGTCGATCACCGAACCGCGTGCGATATTGATGATGATACCGCGCGGACCGAGCGCCTGCATGACTTCCGCATTGACCAGGTTGGCCGTCGACGGTCCGCCCGGTGTGATGACGATCAGCGTATCCACCGCCTTCGCCATCTCGATCAGGTTCGGATAATGCTTGTGCGAGACGCCAGCGGCGGGGTTGCGGGAGTGATAAACCACCGGCACCAGCGACGCGTCGAGACGGCGCGCGATGGCCTGACCGATCCGGCCCATGCCCACCATGCCGACCTTGCGGTCGCGCAGCGAGCCGACCGTGAGCGGATAAGGCTGCGTCAGCCACAGGCCCGAACGGACATATTTGTCCGCCTTGATGAATTCGCGGGCAGTCGCAATGAACAGGCCGAGCGCCGTATCGGCGACTTCCTCGGTCAGCACGTCCGGCGTGTTGGTGACGAGAATGTTGTTCTCGGCGGCATATTTCGCGTCGATGTGGTCGTAGCCGACGCCGAACGAGGAGATGATCTCGACCTTGGGATATTTCGCCAGCACGGCGCTGTTGGTTGGCACCAGGCCGGTCACGGCAATGCCACGGATTTTCTCGGCGACGCCCGCCGGCAGCCGTTCGAGATCGTGCTGGGTTTCATATTTATGCAATACGAACTGATCCGAGAAACCGTTATTGATCAGCGGCTTCGTCGGTCCATAGATCAGCAGGTCGATTTTGTCCGAAGAGATTCCCGTCCCCATTATTTTTCCTTTCGCAGTGCACTCTCATGCCAGCGCCGCAACAATCCGTGGGATACCAGCGCGAGCAGCATATAAATCACAATCCCCGCAACGGACAGCAACAATAACGCAGCGAACATTCGGGGAATATTGAGGCGATAGCTGGATTCCGAAATGCGATAGGCGAGGCCTGAACCAGCACCCGCCGCACCTGCAGCGATTTCCGCCGCCACCGCGCCGATCAGCGACAATCCGCCCGCAATGCGCAATCCACCAAGAATGAACGGCAGTGCCGCCGGAAGCTTCAGATAGCGCAGCACCTGCCAACGCGATGCGCGGTAGAGCTGAAACAGACCGGCCAGATTGCGATCCACCGAATTGAGGCCGAGCGTCGTATTGGCCAGCACCGGAAAGAACGCGACGATCCAGGCGCAGACGACGACAGCCGTCTGCTGCGGTAGATAGATCAGCATCAAGGGCGCAATGGCGATGACGGGTGTCACCTGCAGCACGATGGCATAGGGCAGCAGCGAATATTCCAGCCATTTGGACTGGTTGAACAACAGCGCCAATGCGATGCCGCCGACAGCTGCGGCAATGAAACCTTCGAGCGCGGTCAGAAGCGTCACGCCGAGGGATTCAGACAGGATCGACCAATCGGCGATCAACGTCTGAAAGACGAGCAAGGGGCCGGGCAACAGATAGGGCGGGATTTCGCCGATCCGAACGACAAGATCCCACAGCACGATGCCCCCAATAAACACGACGACGGGCCAGAGGATGCGCTGCCACGGCATGCTGCTGCCGGGCATTGCCGAACCGCGATCGACCGTGGGCAGTGGCTCCAGCCCTTTCATGCCCGCGCCTTTGTGTCATTGGCCATCTCGTCACTGGCCTGCATCAGCGCCTGCGAGACATCGCGGCAATAGCCAGCATAGGCCATCGAGGTGCGGAACGCGTCGTCACGCGGCTCGGCGGATTCGATATGGCATTCGGCGCTGACGCGACCTGGCCTCGACGTCATCACCACAACGCGCTGCGACAGATAAACCGACTCGAACACCGAATGGGTGACGAAGATGACCGTCTTGCCGAGTTCGCGCCACAACGTCAGCAAATCGTTATTGAGCCGGAAGCGCGTGATCTCGTCGAGCGCCGCAAAGGGCTCGTCCATCAGCAGGATATCCGGCTCGGTCACCAGCGCGCGGGCCAGCGACGCCCGCATCTTCATGCCACCCGACAATTCGCGCGGATAGGCTTCGGCAAAGTCCGCGAGACCGACCTGTGCGAGCACCTCATCCACCCGCGCCGTCTGCTGCGCATCCGGCATATGTGCCAGCTTCAGCGGCAGTCGCACATTTTCCCGGATCGTGCTCCATGGCATCAGCGTCGGCTCCTGGAATACGAAGCCAATAGCGTGACTGCTCCTGTGTGCGGCCACATCCAAAGTGCCGGCAGACGGCGCGATCAGGCCTGCAATCAGGCGCAGCGCGGTGGATTTGCCGCAGCCGGACGAGCCCAACAGCGAGACGAACTCGCCCTTGCGAATGTCGAGATCAAGCGGCCCCAGCGCCACGGTGCCGTTGTCATAGACCTTCGTGACACCGCGCAGGCGGACGGCGGTGGGGGCATCGCTCGACGACAAGGCAGGTTCGACCATCTGCCGGGCTACTTCTTCGGCCGGAGATCGAGACCGACACCCTTGTTGATGAACTGCAGCGTATAGGCCTTGCGATAGTCGATGTCGCGCTTGACCACACCTGCGCGTGACATCTTGTCGAAGAAGCTGGCAACACGTGCTTCGCTCATGGCGCCGATGCCGTCCTTCAGCGTGTCACCTGAGTCGACGATACCGTATTCCTTCATCTTGGCGATGGAATAGGCCAGCAGGTCATCGGTCATTTCCGGGTTGAGCTTCTTGATGACCTCATTGGCGGCTTTGTTGTCGCCATAGAGATAGTTGTACCAGCCAATCATCGAGGCATCGACGAAACGCTGGACAAGGTCCGGCTTCTTGTCGACCCATTCGCGGCGCGTTTCGATCAATGTCGAATAGCCATCGAAACCGTAATCCGCGAGCAGCATCACGGTTGGCTTGAAATTGGCCTGCTTCTCGACCACGAACGGCTCGGACGTGACATAGCCTTGCATAGCGCTGTTCTTGTCGACGATGAAAGGCTGCGCATTATAGGTGTAAGGCTTGACCTTGGACGCGCTGAAACCGAGTTCGGATCGCATCCATTGGAAATAGCCGGCGACGCCCTCCTTCGAGATCAGCAGCGTCATCGGCTTGAGGTCTTCGAGCTTGGTCACCTTGGGATTGGGATGCGCCAGAAAGACCTGCGGGTCCTTCTGGAAAATCGCGGCGACAGCGACCACCGGCACATTATTGGCGACGGCATCGAAGGATTGCAGCGTGTTCGCGCTCATAAAGAAATCGAGCTTGCCCGAGATCAACAGGATGCGGTTGTTCACGTTCGGCCCGCCCGGCACGATGGTGACGTCGAGCCCGTAATTCTTGTAGGTGCCATCCGCGACCGCCTGGAAGAAGCCGCCATGTTCAGCCTCGGCCACCCAGTTGGTCCCGAAACTGACCTTGTCGAGCCTGGTTTCCGCTGTGGCGGGCGACCGCGCGGCCATCACGGCCAGTGCGCCAATGGTTAACGCGCGCAGCAGGGATATCGGGCTCATATTGGACTCCGTCGACCGTTATGGCCCATGATAGGAAGCAATCTGCTGCCAGACTACCCTGCAAAATTGACCAAAGAAACGCACCTCGATGACTGCCAACATGCCGCCCCGCGACTGGACTGCCATTCACTGGCCCGACATCGCCAAGAGCGATCCGGCCTCCTGGATTGCAGTGCTGCCGCTCGCCGCGACCGAGCAGCACGGACCACATCTGCCCCTCAGCACTGACGTCATGATTGCGGAGGCCTATCTTGCAGAGGTCCAGCACCTGCTGCCTGCCGATATTCCGGCGACGTTTCTGCCGCTTCAACCTGTGGGCATTTCAACCGAGCATCTCGCCTTTCCCGGTACTCTGACCCTGCCGACCGAGATCGCATTGCAGACCTGGACCGCGATCGGCGAAAGCGTCGCGCGCGCCGGCGTTCAGAAACTCGTTATCGTGACCAGTCACGGCGGCAACAGCGCAGCGATGACGCTCGCGGCGCAGGACTTGCGCGCCGAATACGGCATGCTGGTCGCCACCACCGGATGGAATCGGTTCGGTGCGCCGGATGGCCTGTTCACCGACGAAGAATTGCGTCACGGGATTCATGGCGGCGCCGTGGAAACATCGATCATGCTGGCGCGCTATCCGCAGCATGTGCGCAACGACAAGATCGCAAACTTCGCATCGTCGGCGATTGCAATGGAGAAGAATTATCGCTGGCTGTCCGCAAGCCGGCCCGCGCCATTCGCGTGGCAGGCCGAAGATCTGCATCCCAGCGGCGCTATTGGCGACGCCACGCAGGCATCAGCCGACAAGGGCGAGAAACTGCTGGCACACGGCGCAAAAGCATTCTGCGAACTACTCGCGGACATGCATCGCTTCGACGTGACAGCGTTTGATCGCGAACCGGATGCCGGCGCGTGAGATGTGGTTAATCGCGGATTGCGCGATTCACGCGACGACATATTCCGCGCGGATGACGACACGATTCTGAAACCAAAAGAATTTGCCTGAAACCAAATAGTTCGACCGGGCCTCGAACCCGATCCGTTTGGGCTCCGACTGATTGGCATGCAGGCCACGATGGCTGCACTTCAACAGGATGGAGTTATCCCATGTCGATCAAGTCCAAGATTGCTGCTTTCGCTCTCGTTGCTCTCACCGCTGCCGGCACCATGGCATCGTCCCAGCAGGCTCAGGCCAAGGGCCCGGGCATCGGCTTCGGCATCGCTGCCGGTGTTGTCGGCGCCGCAGTCGTCGGCAGCGCCATTGCCGCCAACAACGGCTACTACGGTTACGGATATCGCTGCGGTTGGGTCCGCCAGTATGACGGCTACGGCAACTATGTCGGCCGCGTCCGGACCTGCAACTACTAATCTCTTGATCGACTGACGTGGATTTGCGTCCGACACGGGCGCCTCATCCACCCCGTGTCGCACCAGACCCGCTCGGTCGTCCCCCCGAGCGGGTCATTTTTTTGCGCTCGCCAAATGCCTTTCGAGCCGTCCCGGCCAGCTGCTGTTATCCAACCGTCATGATCGGCTGCCACTGAAACATGCTTCTCCAGTTGCTTCTTGCTATTGCGAATTAGTTGCAATTATAGTCAGGGAGTCGACGGGTTGCTCATTTCGCTTCGTTTTGTCTCATGACGACCTTCGACACCCCCACTGTTATGGGCGAATCGACTATTTTTGTGGAATATCAAACGGTTCGTCGCACGCTCGGCGGCGACCTAAAGCGAGAAACGACGGCCGCATGAAGTACCCCGACCGATCGCGAGTATTGTCGTGAAGCGCGTTTTGGCCGGTTTTGCGTTGGGCGCATTGGCGTTCGATGGCTCTGCGATCGCGGCCGATATTTCGCCCGGCATGGCGCTGAAAGCGCCCCGCCTGGTTTACGACTGGACCGGGTTTTATCTCGGCGGTCACATCGGCTATGGCGGCGGCAGCTTTGGTCCCGGCAGCAATCCGCTGCCCGCGCAGGGCGTTTTCCTGCCGCCTTCGCCGACCGGCCTGATCGGCGGCTACCAGATCGGCTACAACAGGCAGCTCAGCAACAACGTCGTGCTGGGCTTCGAGGCCGACGCCACGTTCAGCAGTCCGCAGGACGCAGCGCGGTTGATGCCAGCGCCTTTCCATACGACCTTCGACTATTTTGCGACCGCACGCGGCCGCATCGGCTACGCCTTCGGTGCGTTGATGCCGTACGTCACCGGTGGCGTGGCGTGGGGACGCACCAAACTCACTCTCAATGAGGCCGACGGCGACCTCATATCATCGGCGACCCGCACCCATTTCGGCTGGACCGCCGGCGCGGGCGTCGAATTTGCCGTTGGCGGCAACTGGACCGCGAAGGCCGAATACGCCTATCTCGATTTGATGCGGCAGACCTATGACCTCGGCAATGCCGGGCTGCCGAATGTGAGCGTTGATCCGAATATTCACACCGTCAAAGTCGGCTTGAATTATCGGCTGTGGGACACACCGCCATGGTTGCCGTCAGCCCCCATCGTCGGCAAGACTGTGCTGCCGGAATCGACAGACTGGAACGTCCACGCCCAAACCACCTTCATCGCGTCCGCCTATCCGCGGATTCGCTCGCCCTATGAAGGCACCAACAGCCTTCCTGGCGGCGGCCAAGGGCGCGAGACCTTTACGACGACGGCGTTCCTCGGCTGGCGACTGTGGCAGGGCGGTGAGCTCTATCTCAATCCCGAGCTGGCGCAGGGCTTCGGCCTCAACTCCACGCTCGGCCTCGCCGGCTTCCCCAATGGCGAGGCGCAAAAGGGCGGCGCGCCGTTTCCGCGCTTTCGGATGCAGCGCTATTACTTCCGCCAGACACTTGGCCTCGGCGGCGAGCAGGAAGACGTCCCCGACGCCGCCAATCAATTGGCAGGCAAGCGCGATATCGACCGCATCACGCTCACGGTCGGACGCTTCGCGGTGGGTGATTTCTTCGATGGCAATTCCTACGCCAAGGATCCGCGCGCCGACTTCATGAACTGGGCAATGTGGTCATCGGCCGCTTACGACTTTCCAGCCGACCTGCCGGGCTTCACCCGCGGCGCCATCGTTGAACTGAACCGCAAGGACTGGGCGATCCGAGCCGGCCTGTTTCAAGTGCCGGCGCAGCCTAACAACGACGTCCTGACCTTCAAAACTGGCGGCGCGGTCGTCGAATTCGAGGAGCGTCACCAGATCTTCGACCAGCCCGGCAAGCTGCGCGTCGGTGCCTTCATCAATCGCGGCAATACCGGCAGCTATCGCGGCGCACTGGCGATCGAGGCCAATGATCCCACGCTGGATATCAACGACGTGATGTCCTCGATCCGCCGCGCCAGCGACAAATACGGTTTCTACGTGAATGGAGAGCAGCAAGTTGCCACTGACGTTGGCATCTTCGGGCGCGTCAGCTGGAACGATGGCCAGAACGAGATCCTGTCCTTCACCGATATCGACCGCAGCGTCTCTGCCGGCGTCTCGATCAAGGGCAGCCATTGGGGCCGCGCCAATGACACGATCGGCTTAGGCGGCGCGATCAACGGCCTGTCCGCTGCGCATCGCGACTTCCTCGCCGCTGGCGGCAACGGATTGCTGATCGGGGACGGACGGCTGAATTACGGCACCGAGCGCATCCTCGAAACCTATTATGCCTATGCCATAGACAAGAACTTCACCCTCACGGCCGACTACCAGCTGATTGCGAACCCTGCCTACAACAAGGATCGCGGGCCGGTCTCGATCTTCTCGGGCCGATTGCACGGCGAGTTCTGACGACACATCCTGCGCCGTTTGTAGCCCGGATGAGCGCAGCGATATCCGGGATCGCCACACGCACGGTCCCGGATATCGCTGCGCTCATCCGGGCTACGATATCTAGGCCGAACGTTCCAGAGCTGCTGGCAGGAACGAGCCCGCTTGCGCCATCTCCCATGCATCGCGAAAGCGCTTGTCGCCGGTGCCATCGACCAGCTCGTTGTGGCGCAGTGCCGGATACATCCGCGTGAAGGACAGGACGTCGGTGCTGGAGGCGCGATGCGAGAAATGGATCGGGCGAATATCCTGCGGATGAGCGAGCCCGGCTGCCGCGATCAGCTCAGCCAGCGCATGCAACGTCGCCTCGTGATAGTTGTAAACGCGATCGGTCTTCTGCGGCACGGCGAGCGCGCGATTGCGCGTGGGGTCCTGCGTCGTGACGCCGGTCGGACAACGATCGGTGTGGCAGCTCAGTGACTGGATGCAGCCCAGTGCGAACATGAAGCCCCGCGCCGAATTGCACCAATCGGCGCCGAGCGCCATCGCGCGGGCGATATCGAAGGCCGTCGCGATCTTGCCGGAGGCGCCAATCTTGATGCGGTCACGCGCGCCGATGCCGATCAGCGCATTGTGCACGAAGTTGACGCCCTCGCGCATCGGCATGCCCAGATGATCCATGAACTCCAGCGGCGCCGCGCCCGTGCCGCCTTCATTGCCATCGACCACAATGAAATCCGGATAGATGCCGGTCTGCAGCATCGCCTTGCAGATCGCGAGGAATTCCCAGGGATGGCCGATGCACAGCTTGAAGCCGGCGGGCTTACCGCCGGACAGACGGCGCATCTTGTCGATGAACTCCATCATCTCGATCGGTGTTGAAAACGCCTTGTGATAGGCCGGCGAGATGCAGTCCTCACCCATGGCGACGCCGCGGATGCGCGAGATCTCTTCCGACACTTTTGCCGCCGGCAACACGCCGCCGTGGCCCGGCTTTGCGCCCTGGCTGATCTTGAGCTCGACCATCTTGATCTGATCGTTGACGGCAAGCTTCGCGAAAGCGTCGGGATCGAAGTTGCCATCACGCGTGCGGCAACCAAAATAGCCGGAGCCGACCTCCCAGATCAGGTCGCCGCCGTTCTCCTGATGATACGGACTGACGCCGCCTTCTCCAGTGTCATGCGCGAATTCACCACGCTTGGCGCCAGCATTCAGCGCGCGGATCGCATTGGGGCTGAGTGCGCCAAAGCTCATAGCCGAGATGTTCAGTACCGAGGCCGAATAGGGCTTAAGGCAATCCGGACCGCCGATGGTGATGCGGAATTGCTCAGTCGCATGCGGCCGCGGCGCGACCGAATGGTGCATCCACTCATAGCCCTCTTCGTAGACGTTCTTCTGGGTACCGAAGGGACGCTTGTCGAGCACCATCTTGGCGCGCTGATAGACCACCGCGCGCGTGTCGCGGCTGAACGGCATGCCATCCTTTTCGCTCTCGAAGAAATACTGCCGCATCTCCGGACGGATTTCTTCGAGCAGGAAGCGGATATGCGCCGAGATCGGATAGTTGCGCAGAACCGCATGGTCCTTCTGGAGCACGTCGTGAATGCCAAGCACGGTCAGGCCGCCGAAGACGATGACCGGGATGACAACGAGAGGGATGACCTTGGGATCGTGAATGCCGATGCCGACCAGCAGCAAGGTGGCGGCGCCGCAGATCGTCAAAACGATGAAGCGCGGCGAGAGGGGAAGCATCAACGTTTCCATAAAATCCTGCCTGACATGAATGGCGCTAGCGTTACACAGACCCGATGACGCAAACATCACAGGCGCGTTGCCGCAGAGCATCGCGCCAGAGTGCCCAATCTATCGCGCCACGCTCAATGAATCGTTGCAAAAAGCGAGGGCCCCAGACGACAAAACCCGCGCCGGAGCGCGGGTTTTGAAGTGCAGTGAATTTTGATGGTCTCGGGCTGCCTTAGCGCTCGACGAACGCCTTCTCGATCACGAAGTGGCCCGGCTTTGAGCCGCTGCCTTCGATGAAATCGCGCTCTTCGAACATGATCTTGAGATCTTCGAGCATGCTCGGGCTGCCGCACAGCATGATGCGGTCGGTCTCGATCGAAAGCGGGCCCTGGCCGATGTCATTGAACAGCTGCGACGACGCGATCAGGTCCGTGATCCGGCCGCGGTTGCGGAACGGCTCGCGAGTGACCGTCGGGTAATAGGTGAACTTGTCCTTCATCAGTTCGCCGAACAGCTCGTCCTCGGCCAGCTTGGCGACCAGGCGCTCGCCATAAGCGAGTTCGGAAACCTGACGGCAGCCATGCACGAGCACCACATGCTCGTAGCGCTCATAGACGTCCGGGTCCTTGATCAGGCTGGCGAACGGCGCGAGGCCGGTGCCGGTGGAGAGCATCAGCAGGCGCTTGCCGGGCAAAAGATTGTCGGTGATCAGCGTGCCGACGGCCTTACGGCCGACCAGGATGGTGTCGCCTTCCTTGATCTTCTGCAGGCGCGAGGTCAGCGGACCATCCGGCACCTTGATGCTGAAGAATTCCAGCTCTTCTTCGTGGTTCGCGCTGGCCATCGAATAGGCGCGCAACAGCGGCTTGCCATCGACTTCCAGGCCGATCATGGCGAACTGGCCGTTCTGGAACCGGAACGAGGTGTCGCGGGTAGCTTTGAAGCTGAAAAGTGTATCGGTCCAATGCTGGACGGAAAGAACTTTCTCTCTGTGAAAGGCGCTCATGAGATCTGATTTTCCAGTGCGGGCTTTTTTAGAACAAGTCCATTGTTTGCCGCGTCACGATGCCGAGAAACCATTGCGGCTATTGGCTAATTTTGGTTCTCGCAGCTGCGAATGACAATTAGTCAAAGTAGCCATGAAGTGCAATTGCGGACTGAGGGAGGCGGACGATTAATTTCCAAAGCAGGTTACCCATGCAGCAGGAGCCCATCTGGCCGCGACATTAAATTACCCGATATGGGAGGTTTCGTTCAGTTTCTTGCCGGACACCGTTAATGGTATCCGGCTGGATCGCGTGATCCCGATCCGGTAGTTTCCGGCCACCTCGTTAAAGTCGTCGCAGGCGGCTTTTCGTTCAATCGTCGGCCTGGTCCTTGATGACATCCCTTCGCGACATCCGGGCTGGAAAGCCCCCATCCTATCCCGACCAGTCGATCTATGCCGAATACGCTTGCCGCCAGTTCGGGCTGGATTTCGCCGACGTCGATGGCGGAACGGGCCTGATCTTCACTGTCGGCCGCAACGGCAGAAGCGCATCCTTCGGCGCCGGACGCGGCTCGTTCTTTCCGCAGAACAATGCCACGGCTGCGACGCTGGCGAATGACAAGTATTTCGCCAATGTGCTGATGGAGCGTGCCGGCGTCCCGACTTTGGGCGGGAAATACTTCTTCCTGCATGAGCGTTATCGCGCCCATCGCCCGCCCGGTCACGAACATGCCGACGCCGTCTGGCATTTCGCCGAACTCGGCGACCGGGCCTTCATCAAACCGCTGATGGGATCGCGCGGCGACTTTGCGGAGATCGTCGTGGGCGGCGACGCGCTCATGGCTTATCTCAGGCAGGTCGCGCAGTATTATGACGCGATCCTGATGCAGCGCATCTATTCCGGCCAGGAATATCGCGTGTTCATCCTCGACGACGAGGTCGTGTATTGCGCGCAGAAGACGTCGCCCTTTGTGACCGGCGACGGCAAGGCGACGCTCAGGCAATTGATCGCCGCGGAGACGTCCGCGCTGGACCGCCACGGGATTTCGTCGGCCGCCACAGGCCTCGATGATACCTCCCTCGATCGCGTGCTGCCATACGGTGAGCGGCGCGCGATTCCCGGCCGGATGAATCGCAGCGCAGGCGGCAGCATGAGCTTTGCGGCGCCGGGCAACGAAACTGTTGCCTTTGCGATGGCGCTGCAGGCCGCCAAGGCGCTCGGCCTGCGCGCTGGCGCGGTCGACCTGTTTACGGATATTGACGGAGATGCTGCGGCCATGCGCGTGATCGAGGTCAATGCCAATCCCTCGATCCGCTTTCTCGAAGACAGCGGCCGCGAGGATCTGATCCTGCGCATCTGGCAGCATACATTCATGGCGATCGGCCTGCTCGATGTTTAACCTGCCCAAATATGGCGACGGCCTATGCCTCGCCCGGCTGTCCCTGCTGCTCGATGCGCTGTCGATCGACCGTGTCAGGCTGCGCAAACATTCCGTCGTTGTCACCGGCTCCAACGGCAAGGGCTCGACCGCGGCATTCTGCGCCAGCATCGGACGCGCTTTCGGCCTGCGGACAGGCTTGTTCACGTCACCGCACCTCTATCGCTTCAATGAGCGCTTCCAGATTGACGGCGTACCCGTCGATGACGAGTTGCTGGAAGCCGTCGTCCTGCGCGTGGCCACTGCCATCGCAGATCTCAAGCAGCACACGCTGCATGAGACTTTCGGTGCCTTCGAGGCTCAGTTCGCGCTGGCCTGCCTGTATTTCCAGGAGACCGAATGCGAATTCGCCGTGTTCGAGGCGGGCATCGGCGGACGCTACGATCCGGTTCGACTGGTCGGCGCCGACATCACCTGCGTCACCTCGGTCGATCTCGAACACGTCAACCTGCTCGGCAACTCGCTGGAGCTGATCGCCTGCGACAAGAGCGATGCATGTATCTCGGGCGGCACCGTCGTCTATGGCGAGAACTGCCTGCCCATGCGCGGCAATCTCGCCGAGTACAATCGCAACCGCAACGTCACCGGCCTGCATATCGGCGACGAGATCACGATCAGCAACGTCTTTGCATCATCCAAGGCCCAGGCCTTCAACTGCCGGCTGGGCGCATTCGATCTGCGCGCGCTCGAACTCATGCTGGCCGGCGAGTTCCAGCTCAACAATGCTGCCATTGCAGCTGCGCTGTTCATTCTCTGGATGCAGCGCATGCATCCGGATGCGACCACCAGCGCCATCGATCTCGCGGTCCGGACCGGGCTGCGCGATACCAGATGGCCAGGACGGCTCGAGATCGTTCAGCGCGATCCCCTGACCGTCATCGATGTCGGCCATACGCCCGATGGCGTGGCGCAGGCCCTGAAGAGCCTTCGCGCCATCCACGGCGACGACAACTGGTTGCTCGTGCTCGGCGTCTCCGGCGACAAGAATGTCGACGATATCGCCAAGCATCTCGCGCCCGTCTTCGATACGATCGTGTGCACCCGCGCCTATCACAAGGGCGCCGACGCGCGCGTGGTCGGCGCTGCAGCGCGCAAGGCTCATCCGGCGGCGCGCATTCATGTGGCCAATGCCATGGAAGACGCGGTGCGCCTCAGCCAGCAACTGGCTCGCGCCGTGCCGCGCAAGATCTATGTGGCGGGTGGACTGTTCGCGGCGATCGAATATGCCACGGTGCTGCGAGGCGGCAAGGCGCAGGATCTGGTGTTTTTTTGAGAGATTGAGCGGCCTCTCAGCCGTCGTCCCCGCGAAGGCGGGGACCCATACACGCCGATTAAAAGATTTGGCACGGTGGCTACGGCAGTTTCTAACCTCAGCCTCGGAGGTTATGGGTCCCCGCCTTCGCGGGGACGACATTTGATAGTACCGCGGACCTAATGAAGCACGCTAAGCCTCAATTCGTCCCGCCCGCTGAATCGTCCAGCACCTTGAAGCTCTCCTCCAACTGCGGCGAGATCGAAACGCCCATGCGCTCGCCGGTCGGCAAGCGCGCGACGAACCATTTGTTATAGAGCGGGATCAGATCGCGGTTTGAGCCGAGGCGCCGGAAGGTGCGCTCGACGACGTCACTCAACTGCTTCTCGCCCTTGCGGAACATGATGCCGTAGGGATCATAGGACAGGTAATCGCCGACCACGCGGAATTTGTCCTGCGACTTGTGCCGCGCGATCAGGCCCGACAGCAGGATATCGTCGGTCGCGAAGGCATCGGCCTTGCCGTCAACCAGCATCTGGTAGCTCTGCTCATGATCGGGCGAGACCACGATGTTGAGGCCGAGATTGAACTTCTTATCGACCGCATGCATCGCCTGTTCGTTGGTGGTGCCTTTGGTGACGACGATGGTCTTGCCCTTGAAGTCGGTCGGCGCGGTACCCGTGGTGGTTTTCGGCACCATCAGCTTGGTGCCGGCGACGAACATCAGCGGCGAGAACGCAACCTGCTTGCGCCGTTCGGCATTGGCCGTGGTCGAGCCGCATTCGAGATCGATCTTGCCGTCGACCACCGCGGGAATGCGATCGTCCGACGTCACTTTTACATATTCGATCTTGAGCTGGGGATCGTCGACCTCGATGCCGATATCCTCGACGATGGCCTCGCAGAGTTCGAGACTGTAGCCGATCGGCCGGCCGGCCTGGTCGAGAAACGAGAATGGCGGCGAGCTCTCGCGGTAGCCGAGCTTGACCACATGCGCCTTCTTGATCGCCGCCAGCGTCGGGCTAAGCCCTTCCGCAGGAGCTTGCGCCTGCGTAGTCGTCGCCAGCAGCAAAGCTGCCAGAAGCCCGGTGATCGAACCGGTCAGATAGTAGCGCATCACGCACCTCAACCATGTCCGAGGGCGGGGATTTCTCCGGGGATCATGTCGCCAGGCACCACATCGTCGGGGCCGAGCTCATGTTCGGGCGCGAGTTCGCCCTCCCATTTCGCGACCACCGCCGTGGCCAGCGAATTGCCGATCACATTGGTGGCGCTGCGGCCCATGTCCAAGAAAGTGTCGATGCCCATGATCATCAACAAGCCCGCTTCGGGAATGTTGAACTGGCTGAGCGTCGACGCGATCACCACCAGCGAGGCCCGCGGCACGCCGGCCACGCCCTTCGAGGTGATCATCAATGTCGCTAGCATCGCGAGCTGCGTGCCGAGCGACATTTCGATGTGATAGGTCTGCGCGATGAAGATACTGGCGAAGGTGCAGTACATCATCGTGCCGTCGAGATTGAACGAATAGCCCAGCGGCAGCACGAAACTGGAGATGCGCGACGAGGCACCGAAGCGGTTAAGACCTTCCAGCGTCTTCGGATAGGCAGCTTCCGAACTTGCCGTGGAAAACGCAATCATCAAGGGTTCGCGGATCAGCCGCAGCAGATGGCTGTAGCGCGGCCCGATGACGATGAAGCCGACCACCACGAGAATGCCCCACAGGATCGCCAGCGACAGATAGAAGCCGCCCATGAAGACGATCAGCTTCCACAACACACCGAGGCCATTCTTCGACACGGTCGCCATGATCGCCGCCCACACCGCGAGCGGCGCGAACAGCATCACATAGCCCGTCACTTTCAGCATGATGTGACCGAGATCATCGATCAGTTGCAGCATCGGCTTGGAGCGTTCCGGCATGGCGCCCATCGCAACTGCGAAGAACACGGCAAAGATGACGATCTGCAGGATTTCGTTCTGCGCCATCGCGTCTGCGATAGAGGTCGGGATCAAATGGGTGAGGAATTTTTCAATGGAGAAAGCCGACACCGGCAAGCCCGTCGATTGCCCCGCAGCCGGTAGCGTTCCCGGGAAATTCGCGCCGGGCTGCAACAGGTTGACCATCACGAGGCCGAGCAGCAGCGAGATGAAGGACGCGCTGACGAACCAGCCCATGGTCTTGGCGAAGATGCGGCCGAGCTTGGAGCCCGAGCCCATATGGGCGATGCCGCCGACCAGCGTGGCAAAGACCAGGGGCGCGATGATCATCTTGATCAGGCGCAAAAACAACATGGCGATCAGATTGACGTCGGCCGCGATCTCGCCGCGACTATCGGGCAAATAGTTGAAAACCAGCGAGCCCATCACGATGCCCAGCGCCATCGCGATCAGAATGTATTGCGTAAACCTGTTCGACATACCGACCCCCGTTACACATTCCCAACTGCGACAGTCTGTCATATTGATCAGAGCGCGCAACAAGCTTCGTCAGCCGCGTACCGTTTCGGTATCATCAGGCGGCAAATAGCCGTTGTGGAATGCCGCGCTGCCGCATAGCGTCATCGCCAACTACAAAAACTGTGCAGCCTGATTGTTTTGTACGCGGCGACTGCAACAAGTTTCGACAAAGGAAGAAACAGGGAGACAACGGCCATGACCGACACCGTCAATCATCAGGTGCTGCTCGTCGAAAAGCCCACAGGAAAATTGGGGCCCGAGCATTTCAAACTATCAAAGGGTCCGATTCCCGAGCCGAAGGACGGCGAGGCGCTGCTGCGCGTGCGATACATCTCGCTCGATGCGGCCAATCGCGCGTGGATGCACGGCGCGACCTATCGCGCTGCCGTCGAGGCCAATACGGTGATGGCGGGCGGCGGCATTGCCGAAGTCGTGTCGTCGAAGTCGCCTGCGCTGAAGCCGGGTGACATCGTGTTCGGCGACACCGGCTGGCAGAATTACGCGGCGGTGCCGGCCAAGCATCTCAACAAGATGCCATCAATGGAGCCGATGACGCATCTGCTCAGCGTCTATGGCATCGCCGGACTTACAGCCTATTTCGGCCTGCTGGACGTCGGCAAGCCCAAGGCGGGCGAGACCGTCGTCGTCTCGGCGGCGGCCGGTTCGGTCGGCTCCATCGTCGGCCAGATTGCCAAGATCAAGGGCTGCCGGGTGATCGGCATCGCCGGCGGCAAGGACAAATGCGACTGGCTGACCAAAGAACTCGGCTTCGATGCCGCGGTGGACTACAAGGACGGCGCGGTGTTCAAGGCGCTGAAGGCGGCTGCGCCGGGTGGCATCGACGTCTATTTCGACAATGTCGGCGGTGACATTCTCGAGGCTTGTCTCGCACAAATGAATCTCAACGGCCGCATCGCCTGCTGCGGCGCCATCTCGCAATATGACGGCGCGCCCTCGGCGACCGGCCCACGCGGCGTGCCCGGTCTGATCGTAGTGAAACGCCTGATCATGCAGGGCTTCATCGTGATGGACTATATGAACCAGCGCGAAAAGGCTTTGACCGATCTGCAGTCCTGGGTCGCCGCCGGCAAGCTCAAGGTGCAGGAAGACGTCATCGACGGGCTGGAGAACACGCCGCAGGCCCTGATCGGTTTGCTGGCCGGTGAGAACCGGGGCAAGCGGATGGTGAAGGTGTAGGACTTCCTTTCCCCTCCCCCGAGCGTAGCGAGCGGGGAGGGTGGCGCGTTTGAGAGCGAAGCGAACAAACGTGACGGGTGGGGTGCCCCACGTGAGGGCGTCGCTTGTGGCACCCCCACCCCGGCCTATCGGCCGACCCTCCCCGCAAAGGGAGAGGGATATTTCTGGCGCCGTCGCGCCATCGCAAACCCAGAATGTCAAACAGCCACTGCTCTTCAGACATGCGTCATCGCCCCCATTGTTTGCGGCGCGGGGGCGCCGTCGTCTCTTGCATTCCCCCCCTCTTGTGAGAGGGCGTGCGGAACGCCGGGTGCCCGTTGCACCCTTGGGCCTGATGCGAATGCGGTCTTCCGCAATTGAGAGTGCATCAGGACTTTCGGAGGCGCCGAGCGATTGCCCGACGTTCCGCATGCGGTGTTTTTTCGGTTGCTTGCACTTTGCCTCGACGAACGCTCCGATCGCGAATTAAAGTCCCAAGGCGATGGGAAGGGAGCCTCAAGCGACTAGGCCGAACGCGTTTTGACTTGGTCGTCCGTCACACTGTCCAGGATTCTTTCCATCCGAAGGCCGGCCGTCTCCTTGCCAGTGGCAGTGCTGGCGCAGATCCGTCCTGCCCGAAGACAGACGTTCCCCCATGAACCGCGTGACGCCGCATCTCCGGCGTCCACCGCATCCCACCCCGCGAACGTGACGATCGCGATCGCCCCTCTCGGTGGGGCAGGACGAAGGGGAATATAAACCTGGCTGGGATATTGTCAACAGAGTATAGGAAAAAATGTTTAGGCGCTGTCATGCCGCCCCAAGCTCGTCATTCCCCGGCAAACCAATTGGTTTGCCTGAGAGCGGGACCGGCGCCGGAGGCGACGGGACCGAACCCGGAAGCCCAGCATGGGAATCTCCAGACAGCGCAAAACACTCTGGGATTCCGGGTTCGCGTCCGGCAAGTGCCGGCCGGCCCCGGAATGACAATGGGGGAGGACAGCGCCCCGGAACAACGAGCGACGAGCCATGCAGATTGCGACGCGCGCCCTCGCCGCGACGTCCTATCCACCCGCTCCCCGCTTTTGTATGACCTAGCCCTCACTCCCTCCAGCCCACCGATATCTCGGAAGAAGGAAAATCCATGACTGATGTGGCGACTGACGCGGCCTATGCTGAACTCGAAGCGGCCGGCTGGAGCATCATGGACGATGACGGGTTCATCCATTTCGTCGGCCCGATGTGGCACCGGATCGTCGATGGCATCAATGAATTCGCCATTCTCGGCCAGGACAAGCACCGCAACCGCCGCGGCGTGGTTCAGGGCGGGGCGGTGATGACGCTGGCCGACCGGAGCTGCGGCATGGCGGCGCGCGAGGCTGCGGGGGTCGAGGCGCTCGCCACGGTCCAGATGGATACTTATTTCGTCGATGCCGCACGGATCGGCGACCTGATGATCTCCCGGCCGAAGGTCGTGCGTGCCACCAAGAGCCTGATCTTCATGAGCACCGAGGTCAGTGTGAACGATCACGTGGTCGCCACGGCACATGGTGTGTTCAAGACGGTCCGCGACCGCACCGACGCCGGGCGCAAGAACGACTGACCTGACGGCCGCCGCGGATTTTCGTCATCTTCACGGATTTTTTTTCGCACGCGGCGGAACGAAAGCGCGATCACCTCGCTTAGCAAAGACATGCGAACCAAAACAGTTTTTACGCGACCTATATTCGTATTCGATTGATCACGTTTAGACTGACCGATGCTTTCGACCCGAACCATCCCGGCCCTGTGGCCCATGGAACCGGCGATCAAGGTTCAAATCCCATGGCCCAAGACGCTGCCGTAAACGACACCGCCCTCCCCGCCACCGTCCTGGTCGTCGAGGACGATGTACTGCTGCGCATGTTTGCGGTCGAGATGATCGAGGACGCCGGTTTCCGGGTGATCGAGGCGCAGGATGCTGACGCTGCGATCCGCGTGCTCGAAGCGCGCAACGATATCCGCATCATCTTTACCGATATCGACATGCCCGGCTCGATGAACGGGCTCAAGCTCGCCCATGCGGTCGCCAATCGCTGGCCGCCCATTCGCATCATCGCAACATCAGGCCACTTCAGGATAGGCGAACGCGACCTGCCGGATGGCGGTCGCTTCATTCCCAAACCCTATCGGCAGCACCAGATCATCGGCGCCCTCACCGAATTCGCCAATCCTCGCAGCGCATTCGGCATCTGA
The DNA here is from genome assembly GCF_051811085.1 of Tardiphaga sp. 862_B3_N4_1. Taxonomy (NCBI): domain Bacteria; kingdom Pseudomonadati; phylum Pseudomonadota; class Alphaproteobacteria; order Hyphomicrobiales; family Nitrobacteraceae; genus Tardiphaga; species Tardiphaga sp. 862_B3_N4_1. The sequence continues at coordinate 2,185,734 of NZ_JBPWQB010000002.1, read as the reverse complement.
TAAGCCGCGTTCGCAATTGCGCTCACGCTTGACGCCTCCACACCGCCCGGTCACCCTCGGTTGCTAGATACCAGCTATCGGCGGGGGCAGGCGATGTGGGCATCACTCCAGAACTTTCTCGATAGTTCCATGTTTGCGCCGCACGGCATTTGTCTGCTGTGGGACCCCGGCCTGATCTGGCTTCATGTCGGCTCGGATGCGCTGATCGCCGCGGCCTATTTCTCGATCCCCGTCGTACTCACGATCTTCGTCTGGAAGCGCCGCGATGTGGAGTTCGGCTGGATCTTCTGGGCCTTCGCGCTCTTCATCATGGCCTGCGGCCTGACCCATGTGATGTCGATCTACACGCTGTGGGTTCCGGCCTATGGCGCCGAAGGAATCCTCAAGGCGATCACGGCCGTCGCTTCGGTCGTCACCGCAGCGATTCTCTGGCCACTGCTACCGCGGCTACTGGCGATCCCCTCGCCCGCACAGTTGCGCGAAACCGAACTGGCGCTGATCGAGGAGGGCCGGCACCGGCGCGAAGCCGAGGACATGCTGCGCCATACGCAGAAGATGGAAGCGATCGGCCATCTCACCGGCGGTGTCGCCCATGACTTCAACAATCTGCTGACCATCATCATCGGCAATCTCGAAATCGCCGAGCACAGCATCTCGACCTGGACGGAATCGTCACGTGATCGCCTCAGGCGCGTCATTGCCAGCGCGGCCGGCGGCGCGCAACGCGCCGTGGTGCTGACCCAGCGCCTGCTCGCCTTCGCACGCAAGCAGCCGCTCGACCCGAAGACCATCAATGTCAACGGATTGCTCCACGGCATGTCGGATTTCTTCCAGCGCACATTGAGCGAGAATATCGATCTCGAAATCGTCGGCGGCGCCGGGCTGTGGCAGGTCGAGGTCGATCCGAGCCAGATGGAAGCCGCCATCCTCAATCTCGTGGTCAATGCACGCGACGCCATGGCCGGCCAAGACCATCTGAAGATCGGCAAGCTGACGATCGAAACCAGCAACGCTTTCATCGACGAGATCTACGCCCTGCAGCATTCGGATGTCGTCATCGGGCAGTATGTCCTGATCTCGGTGACGGATACCGGACCGGGCATGCCCAAGGACGTGCAGGAGCGCGCGTTCGACCCGTTCTTCACCACCAAGGAGCCCGGACAGGGCACCGGCCTCGGCCTGAGCCAGGTCTACGGCTTCGTCAAGCAATCCGGCGGCCATGTGAAGATCTATAGCGAGGTCGGCGAAGGCACGACCATCAAGGTCTATCTGCCGCGCAGCAGGCAGCATACGGAGCAGGCAAGCGAGATCGAGAGGCGCATCGTCGGCAGCAAGGGCAACGAGACTGTGATGATCGTGGAGGACGATCCGGATGTGCGGTCCTACCTGGTCGAGACGCTGGAAGGTCTCAACTATCAGGTCCGCGAAGCCGGCAATGCCGACGCAGCGCTGGCCGACTTCACCGAAGATCCCGAACCGTTCGACCTGCTGCTGACCGATATCGTGATGCCCGGCATGAACGGGCGACTGCTGGCCGACGAGATGCAGAAGCGGCAGCCGAAGCTGAAAGTGCTGTTCATGACCGGCTATTCGCGCAACGCCATCGTGCATCAGGGCCGGCTCGATCCCGGCGTCTCCTTGCTGCAGAAGCCGATTACACAAGCGGCCCTCGGCAACAAGGTGCGCGAGATGCTCGACAAGAGATAGCGACTACGGGATCCGTCTGACGGACGGGACGACGCCCAGCGTCCGCTCCGGATGCGCCTGACGCCGCATCTCACTCAGGGCAATGGCGGCACGCGACGTTTCGTGACCAGCGAGCCAGAGTTCGAAATCCGGCACCGGCAGCGCAGGCGAATAGACGAAGCCCTGGATAACGTCGCAGCCGAGTTTGGTGAGAATCCGGCGCTGCCCGTCGGTCTCGACGCCTTCGGCGACCACGATCATGTCGAGGCTCTGGCCAACGCGTATGATGGCCCGCGTAATCGCCAGCGCGCTCGCCTCGCTTTCAAGGCCGCGCATGAAGCTGCGATCGATCTTCAATTCACGAATCGGCAGATGCGCGAGACGGCTGAGGCTGGAATAGCCGGTACCGAAATCATCCATCGACAGCTGCACGCCGGATTTGCGAATTTTCTCCATGGTCTCGACGGCGGTCGAATGCTCGCTCATCACCACGCCTTCGGTGACCTCCAGCATCAGCATGTCCGGCGACAGACCGTTTTCGGCGATCACTTCGCCGACCAGCGTGGCGAGATCGCCATTCTGGAAATTGATCGGCGACAGATTGACCGAGACGCTGGGCACGTCGACGCCATTTCTGCGCCAGGCCGCGACCTGCCGGCAGGCTTCGCGCAGCGACCATGTGCCGATCAGCTCGATCAGTCCGTATTCTTCCGCGAGCGGAATGAATTTCGATGGCGGCACTTCGCCGAGCACCGGATCTGACCAGCGAGCCAGCGCCTCGACACCGTAAAGGCGACCGTCAGCGCGAACCTGCGGCTGATAGTGAAGCCGCAGCGCATCCTGCACGATGGCATTGCGCAGCGCCGTACTGAAGGCGAGTCGCTCCTCGCTGACGCGGTTCATCTCCGCACTGAAGAAGCGATAGGTCGAGCGGCCGGCCTGCTTGGCCTGATACATCGCCGCATCGGCATGTTTGAGCAGACCATCGATATCGCCGGCATTGTCGGGATAGATGCTGACGCCGATGCTGGCCGATACCGGCACCAGCTTGGCGCCAAGCTGCATGGGCGGCAGCAGTGTCTCGAGCAGGCGGCTGGCGATCAAGGCGGCGCCTTCAACATCGCAATTCGGCAGCACAATGACGAATTCGTCGCCGCCCTGCCGGCTCAGCGTATCGGCCGGCCGGATTTGCCTGCACAGTCGTTGCGTGACCTTGACCAGCAACTCGTCGCCAATGGAATGACCGAGCGTGTCGTTGACGTCCTTGAAGTGATCGATATCGAGGAACATCACCGCAATGCGGTCCCTCGGCTTGCTCTTGTCGATCAGCCCCGTCAGGATCTGGCGCAGTTGCGCGCGGTTCGGCAGGCCGGTCAGCGCATCGAAATAGGCCAGACGCGCGATTTCGCTGCGGGCCTCGTGCCGTTCAATGGCCAGTGCGCACAGATGCACACAGGCATCGACGATGGTCTGGTGCCAGCGCGTCGGGCCCCGTGTCTCGCGGAAATAGAAGGCAAAGGCGCCGATGACGCGGCCGTCCCGCGCCTTGATCGGCGTCGACCAGCAGGCGCGCAGGCCGGCCTCCAACGGCAGGCTGCTATAAAGCTGCCACCGCGGATCGGTGGCGATATCGGTGGCCAGCACCGCGTGGCCGAGAAAGGCTGCCGCGCCGCAGGACCCGACATCGGGACCGATGGCAATACCGTCAATAATGGGCGCGAAGGCCGGCGGGAGACTGGGGCCGCCGAGTGGATGGAGCCGGCCGTCCGCGTCCACATGCAGAACCGACGGGACGATATCGGGCGCGATGGCTTCGACGCGGTGGCAGAGATCGCCGATCACATCCATGACCGGCATGTCATTGGCGAGATTTTCCAGCACATGATGCTGCAGCGAATGGATCTGCTTGCTCTCGGTGATGTCGTCGAGCACCGCGACCAGATGCTCGACCTCGCCGGCTTTGTTGCGGCCTGCGTTGACCGTGCTTGAGATCCAGATCTCGTGACCGTCCTTGTCATAGACAAGGATATCCTCTTGCCCGTGTCCTTCGGCATCGATCTGCGCGTGAAACCGCTCCAGCGTTTCGTTGTCGGTATATTCTCCGGTCAGCAAATCCCGCGGGTGTTTACCCATCGCTTCCGCAAGCGTGTATCCGAACAGCTCCGTGAAAGCGTCGTTGACATAGACGATGGTCATGTCGCGTTTGGAGACCATCACGACGCGGTCGGTCTTTTCGGCAACCAGTGCCATCAGCGCATTTTGTTCGCGGTCACGGACATCGTCCGTCACGTCGCGGATGAAGTTGATGTAGAGCGTCTTGCCGGCATAATCGACACGCGAGATCGAGAACGCGCCCCAGGCCTCGCTCCCGTCCTTGCGGCTGATCCTGAACTCGCGGCGGCCCTTGACCGCTACTTGCGGATCCATGGCAGACTTTGCCGCAATCACTCCATCGAGATGTTCGCGCACGTCGAGGGGAACGAGGAAGCTGACCTGCCGGCCGACAACTTCGTCGCGGTGATATCCCCACATCCGCTCGGCAGCAGCATTGAAATGCCTGATCTCGTTGTCGATCCCGGTGATCACGACAGCATCGACCGCCTGTTCGAATGCAGAGAACAGCGCCTTCGCCTCTTCGCTGGGCTGGCCGACAGGACTTGCAGACATGAAACGACCTTCGATCACAGGAGCCGCGGGAGCACGACGACAACTGTCTTCGTTACAGCGGCAATGTCATTCGCTGGTACGAGTGTATTCGAACTCCAGTAGCTAAGAAGTTCGTTCGATCTCATCTCGAAGGGCCGGAATACCGGATGTCGTTAACAACGCGTTAACGACGGTCGTCAATTTCTCGAGATTACATGGCCGCGAGCGCACCCGGCCACATTTCCTCTTGCGCAGCTTCGGCCCGGCGCTCGTCAACCAGCGCCGCCCAGCGTTCGGCATGGCGGGCCACCAGCCAGGCTTCGAGATCGAATGCGGACAGTGCAGGCGAATACAGGAACCCCTGAATGACGTCACAGCCCAGCCCGGCCAGAATCCTGCGCTGCTCTTCGGTCTCGACGCCTTCGGCCACGACCGTCATGTTGAGGCTCTGTCCGACGCACACGACGGCGGTGGCGATCGCCAGAGCACAGACCTCGGTCTCAATACCGCGCATGAAGCTGCGATCGATCTTCAGCTCGCGCACCGGCAAATGCGCCAGGCGACTCAAGCTCGAATAACCGGTGCCGAAATCATCCATCGATAATCCGATGCCCGCCGCGCGGATCTGCATCATGATCTCGATCGCGGTCGTGTGTTCGCTCATCACCGCGCCCTCGGTGACTTCGAGCATCAGCCTGTTAGGCGCCAGCCCGTTTTCCGCGATGATATCGGAGATCAATGCCGGCAATCCCGGATTCAGAAAATTGATCGGCGACAGGTTGACGGAGACGCAAGGCACATCGAGCCCTGCCTTTTGCCACGCCGCAATCTGCCTGCACGCCTCGCGCAGCGACCAGACACCAATCTGCTCGATGAGGCCGCATTCCTCCGCAAGTGGAATGAACTTCGCTGGTGACACATCGCCCAATACGGGATCATGCCAGCGCGCCAATGCCTCGACACCGTACAGATCGCCGCTGCCTGCGCGGATCTGCGGCTGGTAGTGCAACCGCAGGCCGCCTTGCGCAAGCGCGTGGCGCAAAGCGGTGCTGAGACGAAGGCGCTCCTCATTCACGCGGTCCATGTCGTTGCTGAAAAACCGATGCGTGGAGCGGCCGGCCTGCTTCGCCTTGTACATCGCCGCATCGGCATATTTCAGCAGACTATCGAGATCGCGGGCATTGTCCGGAAACATGCTGATGCCGGCGCTGGCAGAAATCGGCACCTGATGGCCGCCGAGCTGCAGCGGAACCGACAGCGCCTCGGTGAGACGGCCCGCGATGCGGGATGCATCTGCCGCGATACAGTTCGGCATCAGGATGATGAATTCATCGCCGCCCTGACGACTCAGGATATCGCCCGGTCGGATGTGCTGATGAAGCCGCTGTGTGACGGCGACCAGCAAGTCATCGCCGACAGCATGTCCCAGCGTATCGTTGACGTCCTTGAAGTGATCCAGGTCAAGAAATATCAGCGCCATCTGCGCATCTGCGGGGCATTCCGCGACGGCACGCTCCATCAACTGGCGCATATGGGTCCGGTTCGGCAGACCGGTGAGCGCATCGAAATAGGCAAGCCGCGAGATTTCGTTGCGCGCTTCTTCACGCTCGATGGCGACCGCGGCGAGATGAACACAGGCATCGACGATGCCGTGATGCAAGCGGCTGGGTCTGCGACATTCCCTGAAGTAGAATGCGAACGTGCCGATGACGCGCCCATCCCTGGTCTTGATCGGCATCGACCAACAGGCCTTCAGACCGGAAGCCAGCGGCGCGCTGTTGTATGGCAGCCAGAGAGGATCGTTTTCGATATCGGTGACCAGAACAGGCTCGCCGCGAAAGGCAGCGGTCCCGCAAGACCCGACATCCGGTCCGATGGCAATGCCGTCCAGCGCCTGCGCATAACCTGCGGGGAGGCTTGGCCCTCCCAAAGGATGCAGCAATCCCGCGGAATCGACATGTAGCACCGAACAGACGACATCGGGCGCGATCTGCTCCACCTTCCGGCAAAGATTGTCCATCACATCGAGCAGCGGCTGCTCATCGGCCAGCGCTTCGAGGATGTGATGCTGCAGCGACTGAAGCTGCTTGCTCTCGGTGATATCGGTCATCAATGCGACGAGGTGCTGGATTTTTCCATCCGCGCCATGAATCGCATTCAAGGCAACCGAGACCCAGACCTCGTTGCCGGCTTTGTCGTAAAGGAGAATTTCGTCTTCAGCAGAACCTTCCGTTCTGATCTGCTGGTCCAGATATGCGAGCGTCGCCTGGCTGGTATATGCGCCGACGAGGAATTCCTCCGGGATGAGTCCCGTCGCCTCATCCAGCGCGTAGCCGAACATGCCGGTGAAGGCGCCGTTGACATAGCAGATCCGTGCATCGCGACCCGCGATGTAGATAGCGCGTTTCGTCTTGTCGACCACGAGAGCCAGCGGGATAATTTCTTCCCTGCGCTTCACCTCCTCCGTCACATCGCGGACGAAGCCCATATAGGTGATCTCGCCATTCACCTCGACCCGCGACATCGACAACGATCCCCAGATCTCGCTGCCGTCCTTGCGTTCGATTTTCACCTCGCGGCTGTGACCGACAATGCGATTGACGCCGGTCGCGCGGTTCGCGGCGATATATCCGTCATGCTGCGACCTGATGGCCATCGGCACCAGAAAGCTGATATTTCGCCCGAGCACTTCATCGCGCTCATAGCCCCACAACCGTTCGGCGGCGGCGTTGAAATGGGTCACGCTATTCTTGCTGTCGATCATCACGACAGCATCGATCGCCTGCTCCAGCCCGGCGAGGAGCGTCCTGGCAGCATCACTCTGGTCGACATGCACCAACGTCATAAACGCAACTCGCAATTACTTTGCTCAAACCATCGGACCGTCGTTGAAATGACCCGATCACCGGCTTTCAGCCGCGGTGGTGCAATCGTATGTGCGAGACGTCGCCAAACTGTTTTGCGCGGCGCCCGAGTTCCAGGCGACCGCGAACGTACTTAAGGTCCGGCTAAAACCACGCAGCCAGAGCAGGACACGCAAGCACCGACGCAACCTTCGATAGTTGGCGCGTCGCTCAAGCGGTATCCTGACGCCGCTGATGCGGCCTGAGAATCTCAGTGGGCCTCAGCCGCGAGCACGGCCTCGACACGGATTTCTTCCGTGAGCCGCGCCTTGAGATCGGAAAAAGCCGGGCTGGTCTTGATTGTGTAGTGCCGCGGATGCGGTAGATCGACCGCGATATCGGCCTTGATGCGACCGGGACGCGCCGACATCACCACGGTGCGCGACGCGAGGAACACCGCTTCCTCGATATCGTGGGTGACGAAGATCACCGTCTTGCGCTCGCGCTCCCAGATGCCGAGCAGCAATTCCTGCATCAAGGCGCGGGTCTGGTTGTCGAGCGCGCCGAACGGCTCGTCGAGCAGCAGGATCTTCGGATCATTGGCGAGCGCACGCGCAATCGCGGTGCGCTGCTGCATGCCGCCCGAGAGCTGCTTCGGAAAATGATTGGCGAAGCTGGTGAGGCCCACCTTCTCCAGCCACTGTTTGGCGATGTCGTTGCGCTCACGCTCGGAAACACCGCGCTCGCGCAGACCGAAGGAAATATTCTCCGACACCGTGAGCCAGGGAAACAGCGTGTAGGACTGGAACACCATGCCACGATCGGCGCCGGGACCGGTGATCGCCTTGCCGTCGAGCAGGATGCGGCCCGTGGTCGGTGTGTCCAGCCCAGCGACCATGCGCAGCAGCGTGGACTTGCCGCAGCCGGATGGGCCTAGGATGGTGACGAAGTCGTTGTCCGCGACCGAAAGATTGGTCGGCTCCAGCGCACGCGTCGGCGTGCCACTGCGCACGGCAGGAAAAATCCGCGAGACGTTGTCGATGACGAGCTTGCTCAAATGATGCTCCACGGAAACAAGCGCCGGTTCGCAGCCTTGAACGCATAGTCCGAAATCAAACCGATGATTCCGATGACGATGATGCCGAAGATGATCTGGCCGGTGGCCAGCAGCGCCTGGCTGTCGATGATCATGTGGCCGATGCCCGAGGACGAGCCGATCAGTTCGGCGACGATGACATAGGTCCAGGCCCAGCCGAGCACGAGACGGAGAATTTCCGCGATCTCCGGCGCGGCGGATGGAATCAGCACGCGCTTGAGCACGCCGGCGTCGCGCGCGCCAAGCGTGAGCGATGCCTCGACGAGATCGCGGCGCACGCTGCCGACACTGACAGCGACCATCAAAATGAGCTGGAACACCGAGCCGATGAAGATCACCAGCAGCTTCTGCAATTCGCCGATGCCCGCCCACAGGATCAGCAGCGGGATGAAGGCGGAGGCGGGAAGATAGCGCGCAAAGGACACGAAGGGTTCGAGAAAGGCTTCGATCGGCTTGTAGGCGCCCATCAGGATGCCGATCGGCACCGCGAACAGCGCCGCCAGCACGAAGCCGCCGATCACGCGCCAGATGGTCATGCCGATGTCATGCAGGAAGCCCTGCTTCACCAGCAGAAACCAGCCGTCCTGCAGCATGGTCCATGGATTGGCGAGGAAGGTCTTGGAGACGAAGCCGCCAAAGGTCGCATAGGACCACGCGGCAACGAACAGAACGAAGAACGATATGCCGAGCACGACGCGCGCGGTGGATGAAATGGGGGCGAGTGGCTTCATGCTGCGTATTCGATGCTCATGATCGTCATTGCGAGGAGCTCTTGCGACGAAGCAATCCAGTCTTCCTTAAGTAAGAGCTGGATTGCCGCGTCGCTTCGCTCCTCGCAATGACGGAAGCGATGGTGGAGATTTACTGAATGAAGCGCGGATCGGCGAGCTTCGTCAGATCCGGGATTTCCTTGATCACGCCGATTTCGAGCAGCAGCTCGGCAGCTTCCTTCGAAAACGCCTGGTGCTCGCCAGCGAAGAACTTCTTGTTCGCCTCCTGATCCTGCCAGCGCAGATACTGCGCGGAGGCGCCGAACTTCTCGCCGGTCTGCTTCACGTCGGCGCCCATGATCTCATAGGACTTGTCTTTCTCAGCGCCGATCATCGCAACGGCCTCGAAATAGCTCTTGGCCAGCGCCTTCACGGCACCTTCGTTATCGGCGATGAATTTCGGCGTGCAGCCGAAGGTGTCCATGATCATCGGATAGTCGAGCGTGGTGGCGATGATCTTGCCGGCTTCCGGCTTCTCGCGCACGGCCGAGAGATATGGCTCATAGGTCATGGCCGCATCGTTCTGGCCGGCGATGAAGGCCTGCGCTGCCGGACCCGGCTCCATATTGACGACGGAGACGTCCTTCACGCTGAGGCCGTTCTTCTTCAGGAACCAGGCGAGCGTGAAATAGGGCGCAGTGCCCGGCGCCGATGCGGCGACGGTCTTGCCCTTCAGGTCCTTGATCGATGCGGTGCCGGCGCGCACGGCCATGCCGTCAGCGCCATAGGACTTATCGAGCTGGAACAGCTGCGTGGTGGCGACGCCATTGGCATTCCACACCACCCAGGTCTCGACCGTGGTGGCGGCGCATTGCACGTCGCCCGAGGCGATGGCGAGATGGCGGCTGGCTTGCGGCACCTTCTTGATGGTGACGTCGAGTCCGTTCTTCGCGAAGATGCCGGCTTCCTTCGCCAGCGTCAGCGGCGCAAAACCCGTCCAGCCGGAAATGGCGATGGTGACCTTGGTCTGCGCCGCAGCCGGGGTCGCAACGAGAGCCGCGAGCATGGCGGCGACGGAAACTCCAATCAACTTCATAACGCACTCTCCTCAGCCAGATTTAGAATGATACTGCATGGCAACATGGCGGATTGCCAGAGTCAATTTCCGCAGACGGCCTGCGACAGATGATTCATATCGTCCTCATGATCGCAGCCCCGTCGGCGTGAAGCGCGCGGTGAGCTGATACAGATCGTTCGGATAGGTGACGCGCACCGATGTGATGATCTTGTTCTTGCGCCACGTGCGGCGCTCGACAACGAGACAGGCGGCCGGCTTCTTCAGCGTCAATGCTTTCAGCGCTATATCGTCTGCCAGTGATGCCGTAATCCGGTGCTCAGCCTCATTCCACGGCACGTGACCAAGCAGCCAGGTACCGGGCGGCACGCGCGTGAAATCGATTTCAGACGCGGGCGGCACCACGTCGAGATTGATCAGGCGCTCTTCCAGCGCGAACGGCCTGCCCTTGGCGATGTGTCGGCAGCTCAGCACCAGCACGTCGCAGCTCTTGTCGATGCCGAGACGTTCGAGATCGTCCTTGGTTGCCTTGCGTCGTTTGCGCGTGAGCAACTCATAGGCATAGGCCTCGCCGCGCTTGGCGATCTCGGCCTGGATATCCGGAATATGCAGCACTGCGGACTGCACCAGCGGCTTGGCGACGAAGCTCCCGACGCGGCGCTTGCGTTCGATGACACCAGCGGCTGCGAGACCCGACAGCACCTTGTTCACGGTCATCCGCGAGCAATTATAGCTCTCGACCAGCTCATGCTCGAACGGAATGCGATAGCCGGGCGGCCAGCGGCCGGAGAGGATCTTCTCCTCTAGATCGGCGCGGATGCGCTGATACAGCGCCTGCGGCGCGGCCTGCGCTTTTCCGTTTGCCAGTTTTGACACGCGCGCTGCCGCCATCAGAGTGTCGCCAGCCGCTGCACGACGCGCCGATAGCGCTCGGTGATGGATGCGCGCTTGATGTGGCGACCGCCGTTGACGGCCTGCTTGCCGCCGACGAAGACGTCGGAGATCGCCGACTTGCCGGCAACAAAGGTCATGGCATCGAGCCAGCGGTCACCGGTGACGGCACAGAGATCGGGATGCGCGGTATCCAACACGACGATATCCGCACGCTTGCCGACCGCAAGTGCACCGGTATTGCGGCCTGACGCCTGCGCACCGCCGACCAGCGCATGTTCATAGAGAGCACGGCCGGTGGATTCACCTTCATGGCGCGCCACGGCATTGCGGACGCGATAGGCCAGACGCTGGCTGTATTCGAGCTGCTTGAGTTCGCCCGGCGCCGTAATCTCGATATTGGAATCGGAGCCGACGCCGAACACGCCGCCGGCATCGATGAAGCGCGGGCCGTCGAAAATGCCATCGCCGAGGCTCGCTTCGGTGAGCGGGCACAGGCCGATGACGGCACCTGTCTTCGCGACACCGGCGATTTCCTCATCGGTCATATGGGTCGCGTGGATCGGCACCCAGCGCCTGTCGACCGGCATATGATCCAGCAACCACGCCACCGGGCGCTGACCGGACCAGGCGATGCAGTCGTCGACCTCTTTAGTCTGCTCGGCCACGTGGATATGGATCGGACCATCTGGCACCGCGCTGAGGACGTCATTCAACGTCTCCGGCGTGATCGCGCGCAGGGAATGCGGCGCGATGCCGATGGCGGCGTCATCGACCGACTTGATCGCTTCACGCGACTTCTCCAGCAGCGCCAGAAAGCGCGCGGGATCATTGACGAAACGGCGCTGACCGTGAATTGACGGCGCGCCGCCGAAGCCACTGAAGTTATAAAAAGACGGCAGCAGCGTCAGACCGATGCCGGTCTCGCCGGCCGCCGCCGCGATGCGTCCAGCCATTTCGGCGAGGTCGCCATAGGGCGCGCCATTCTCGTCGTGATGCAAATAATGAAATTCGGCCACCGAGGTGAAGCCGCCTTCCAGCATCTCGGCATAGGCGAAAGCCGCGATGGCCTCGACGTCATCCGGCGTCAGCGTATCGATGAAGCGATACATCAACTGCCGCCAGGTCCAGAAACTGTCCTGCGTGGCGCCGCGGATTTCGGTGAGGCCGGCCATGCCGCGCTGAAACGCATGGCTGTGCAAATTGGGCAATCCGGGCAGCGCCACGCCGCTGATGATTTCAGCGTCAGCGCTGCTCGAATTCGCGGCAACGGCCGTGATGGCGCCATTCTCGATTGAGACAACGACGTCGCGCGCCCAGCCTGACGGCAGCAGCGCGTGCGCGAAGAACAGCCTTTTTGCAGCACGTTGCGTGCCCATAGCGATTGCCTGTTGCATTCAAAAGACGCTCGACAATAAGCGAGGCCGCTGATTATGTATAGACATACGACGTCCCGAATTTACGGCAGTCCGTCATGACCTTCGATACCATCTGGACCAATGCACGCCTCGCGACCATGGCGCCCGGCCAGCCCGGCCTCGGCATCGTGAAGAATGGCTGCATCGCAGCAAAGGACGGCCGGATCGCTTTTGTCGGTCCAGCGTCAGAACTGCCGGCCGGCACCGACGCCAAGACTCGCATCGATTGCGAGGGCCGCTGGATCACGCCGGGGTTGGTCGATTGCCACACCCATCTGATCTATGGCGGCAACCGCGCCACGGAATTCGCGATGCGGCTCGAGGGCGCGAGCTATGAGGACATCTCGCGCGCCGGCGGCGGCATCGCTTCGAGCATGAAGGCGACGCGTGCGGCCAGCGAGGCGCAGCTCGTCGCCAGCGGATTGAAGCGGCTCGATCATCTGCTCGCCGAAGGCGTCACCACCATCGAGATCAAGTCGGGCTATGGGCTCGACAAGGAGACCGAGATCCGCTGCCTCAAGGCCGCCCTGCAGCTCGGCCGCGAGCGCAACGTATCAGTGGTGACATCGTTTCTCGGCGCGCATGCGATGCCGCCGGAAGCAAATGGCGACAAGGACGCCTATATCGACACGGTCATCGCCGAAATGCTGCCGGCGATTGCCGAACTGAAACTCGCCGACGCCGTCGACGCGTTCTGCGAGGGCATCGCATTTTCGCCGGAGCAAACGGCGCGGGTGTTCGACGCCGCCAAGAAACTCGGCCTGCCGGTCAAGCTGCATGCGGACCAGCTGTCCAACCTGCACGGTGCTAAACTTGCCGCCGACCACAGCGCGCTGTCTGCGGATCATCTCGAACATACGGACGAAGACGGCGTCATCGCACTGACCAAGGCCGGCACCGTCGCCGTAGTATTGCCGGGTGCTTACTACACCCTGCGCGAGACCCAGGCTCCGCCGATCGCGCTGTTCCGCAAGCATGGCACCCATCTGGCACTGGCCACCGACAGCAATCCCGGCACCTCGCCGCTGACCTCGCTGCTGCTGACCATGAATATGGGCGCGACACTGTTCCGCATGACCGTGGATGAATGCCTGCTCGGCGTCACGCGCGAAGGCGCGCGGGCGCTCGGCAAACTGAACGAGATCGGCACGCTGGAAATTGGCAAGGTCTGCGATCTCGCGATCTGGGACATCGAACACCCCGCCGAGCTGGTTTACCGCGTCGGCTTCAATCCGCTTCACGCCCGCGTCTGGCACGGCCGGACCTCCGCGACATCCAACTAAGGACACCATCATGGATCGCAGCAAGAACAGCCGCATCGTCCGCAGCCCGCGCGGCACTGAACTCTCCGCCAAGGACTGGCTCACCGAAGCGCCGCTGCGCATGCTGATGAACAATCTCGATCCGGAAGTGGCCGAGAACCCGAACGAACTGGTGGTCTATGGCGGCATCGGCCGCGCGGCGCGCAATTGGGAAGCCTTCGACCAGATCGCCAAGTCGCTGCGCGAGCTCAATACTGACGAGACGCTGCTGGTGCAGTCCGGCAAGCCGGTCGGCGTATTCAAGACGCACGCCGACGCGCCGCGCGTGCTGATCGCCAATTCCAATCTCGTACCGCGCTGGGCCACCTGGGAGCACTTCAACGAGCTCGATCGCAAGGGGCTGATGATGTACGGCCAGATGACGGCCGGCTCGTGGATCTATATCGGCTCGCAGGGCATCGTGCAGGGCACCTATGAGACCTTCGTCGAGGCCGGACGTCAGCACTATAACGGTGACCTCTCCGGCAAATGGATTCTCACGGCAGGCTTGGGCGGCATGGGCGGCGCGCAGACGCTGGCTGCCACCATGGCCGGCGCGTCGTGCCTCGCGGTCGAGTGCCAGCCGAGCCGCATCGAGATGCGCTTGAAGAGCCGTTATCTCGACGTGCAGGCAAAGGATCTCGACGACGCATTGGCGATCATCGAGAAGGCCAACAAGGAGAAGAAGCCGATCTCCGTCGGCGTGCTCGGCAATGCCGCCGACATCTTCCCTGAACTGGTCCGCCGCGGCGTCAGGCCGGATATCGTCACCGACCAGACCTCGGCGCATGATCCGGTCAATGGCTATCTGCCGAAGGGCTGGACGCTTTCCGAATGGGAAGCCAAGCGCGCCAGCGATCCGCAGGCCGTCGAGAAGGCCTCGCGCAAATCCATGAGCGAGCATGTCCGCGCTATGCTCGACTTCCACAAGATGGGCGTGCCGACGGTCGACTATGGCAACAACATCCGCCAGATGGCGAAGGAAGAAGGCGTCGACAACGCGTTCGACTTCCCCGGCTTCGTGCCAGCCTATATTCGCCCGCTGTTCTGCCGCGGCATCGGCCCGTTCCGCTGGGCTGCTCTCTCAGGCGATCCCGAGGACATCTACAAGACCGACGCCAAGGTGAAGGAGATCCTCGGACACAACAAAGCGCTGGTGAACTGGCTCGACATGGCGCGCGAGCGCATCCAGTTTCAGGGCCTGCCGGCGCGGATCTGCTGGGTTGGGCTCGGCGATCGCCATCGCCTCGGCCTCGCCTTCAACGAGATGGTGGCCTCGGGCGAATTGAAGGCGCCGATCGTGATCGGCAGGGATCATCTCGACTCCGGTTCGGTGGCAAGCCCGAACCGCGAGACCGAGGCGATGAAGGACGGTTCCGACGCCGTCTCCGACTGGCCGCTGCTCAATGCGCTGCTCAACTGCGCATCTGGCGCAACATGGGTGTCGCTACATCACGGCGGCGGCGTCGGCATGGGCTTCTCGCAGCATTCCGGCATGGTTATCGTCGCCGACGGCACGCCGGAAGCAGCCAAGCGCCTCGAACGGGTGTTGTGGAACGATCCGGCCACCGGCGTGATGCGTCACGCCGATGCGGGCTATGAGGAAGCCATCGCCTGCGCAGAGGAACATCACCTCAATCTGCCATCGCTGCACGCCAAGGGCTGAGTGCGGCGCATGCAGATCCTGCGCGCCGCGAACTACAAGGTGATGCCCTGGAAGAACGGGCTTGGATCGACCACGGAGATCGCGATCTTCCCGGCGGATGCAAAGCTGGACGATTTCGACTGGCGCGTCAGTATGGCGCAGGTAACGAGCGACGGACCGTTCTCGTCATTTCCCGGGATTGATCGTACACTTCTGGTCATCGATGGCGCCGGCATCGACCTCAATGTCCACGGCAGCGCATCTGTGCGCATTGATCGCAGCGCGATCCATTCCTTTCCGGGCGATCAGCAAACGTCAGCGTTACTGATCGACGGCCCCATTACAGATTTGAATGTGATGAGCAGGCGCGGGATCGTCTCACAGCATGTGAGACGCATCAACGTCATGAAACGTCAGGATTTTATAGTTTCTGCACAAGCGTTTCTGTTCGTTGAGCATGGCACTGCGACCGTACGGTCGGCATCGACCGTCGACAGCCTGTCGGCGCATGATGGGCTGCTTGTGGAACAAGGATCAGCACCTGTCGCGATTGAGTCCGATGCGACGGCGCGTGTAGTCATCATCGAATTCGGTAGATAGCCGCCACACACTGATTTTGATGACGCCATAAGTTCCCGAAATGCCATCCAAATCAAATATATAACCAAGAGTGATTACGCCTATATGATTGGTAGAGAATCGCGACACCACTTGGTCCGACTCATGGCGCAATTGCGAGGCTGGATATTCAAATGCACAAGCGGCATCTCAATATTCCGATTGAAATTGTTCGTACCGTCGTTGCCATTTCAGAAACAGGTAGCTTGACCAAGGCTGCGGAGCAATTGGGGTTGAGTCAGCCCGCGGTGAGTTCGCAGATCAAGCGCCTCGAACAACTTGTTGGCGGTTCGCTGTTCAGCAAGACGCCGAACGGAAGTTGTCCGACCGATCTCGGCAAGCTGGTGCTTGCGCAGGCGCGCAAGATCATCGAGGCCAACGATCAGGTGCTTGCGCTCGGCGGAGCCGATAATCATGTCGACCGGCTTCGTTTGGGCCTGAGCGTTGTCCTCGCGCAGCGCTTCGTCGCCGAGCAGAGCCTGAGCAACCTCAATGACATCCATATCCATGCCGGAATGTCCACCGAGATTGCGACAGCATTGATCGACGGCCATATCGACGTCGGGTGTTTTTTCCAGCGGGGAGAAATCAGTGCCGATCTGGCTCCACTCATTGTCGATGAATCCGAGGATCGGCTGGCATGGGTTCGCTCGAAATCATTCGTGCTCAGCCCCGGCGCACCGATCCCAATCGTCACCTGGACCAATGACGACTGGATGATTCATACACTCACGCGGCATGGCCTTTCCTATCGGATTGCCTTCAGCAGTCAGGACTACAGCGCGAAGAAAGCCGCCGTCGAAGCCGGCATCGGACTGACGGCTGTTCCCAGCCGGATCATTCCGCCGGGACTGGTCTGGGCCAGGGACTATTACTTACCGGAGCTTCCGACCATCAAAGCGCTGCTCTGTATTCGCCCGGGTATGACATCGCCGCGTGTCCTGGAAATCAAGGATCAGCTCTCGGCGATGTTCCTGCGCCCCGCACTGCCCATGGAAAACGACAAAGTTGCCTAGCGAAGCCGCATATTTCAGAGAGCAGGCCGAGCGCTGCGAAAAGCTGGCGCGGGAGATTGATGACCCCGTGGTTCGCGAACGACTGCTGAACCTGGCCACGGAATATGCTCGCCGCGCGGAAAGGAAACCTGTGCAGCCCCGAGCCCGGCAATCGCCGCGGCCGGATCGGCGCTGAGCGACAACGCGCTACTGCCGGATGCCGTGTTTTTCCAGGTCCGCCTGCACCGCCTCGTCGGAGAGGTCGAGCTTGCGCGAATGTTTCCAGTCGTGATGTGAGGTCTCGACGAGACGCTTCACAACATGGTGCGCGTCGGTCTCAATGGCCAGTTCGCGGCGATCGTCAAAACTGCCCGGCGTGAGATTGATCGAACCGACGATAGCGCGTTCCTCGTCGGCCAACAGCATCTTGCCGTGCAGCTTCATGTCATTGAGCCGGTGCACCTTGGCGCCGACGTCATGCATGATGCGCAAACCGCCGATCCCCTCGATCAGCTTGTTCTTCTTCAGCTTGTGCGGCTGCCGCGCGATGATGTGGACCTGAACGCCGCGCAACACTGCGCGAACCAGCCGCTCGATGATGTCCGTGTCCTGATAACGCTCGTTCTGGATCCACAGCGTGTCCCGCGCGGAATCGATGAAAGCGCCGATCCGCTCGCGGCCGTTGTTTGGACACCAGATCAGTTGCGAGTCCGGGTTCGGCACGAAATCCTGCTTCGCCCAGTCGGCCTCGAAGCAATCCACCATCTCGGAAATCTCGAGCTTCTTGGTCGTGGTCACCGCGTAGTCGCGCGTTTCGGTGAGATCGCGGGTCTCCCAGTTCAGCGACTCCACAAATCCCCACTCATGATCGATCACCATCGATTTCTGATGGGTCAGCGCGAAGGCCGGATTGCTGTCACGGACCTCGACCCCGGCCGCAGCCAGTGCCGCGGCGGTTTCGTCATTCTCGCTCTCGCCATTTCGCCGGGCCGGATTGAGCATGACGCGCACTTTCACGCCGCGCCGCTTCGCCGCGATCACCTCATGCAGCAGCGTCGGATCGGTGAACAGGAACATCCGGATGTTCAGGCTGCGCTTTGCCGCCCTGATCGGATCGATGATGCACTGCGCGGTGTCATCCGGAAACACGAGCAGGTTATGCGTCATGATTGACCTCTCGCGAGAAATAAAGGTGCCCGCAAACGGCTGTTGGTTCTGCAAAACAGCGTCATGGCCTGGAACTACGTCTCCGACTCTATACTTGAATGCGGCGCGGCAGAAAATGGGGCCCGCGCCAGCGCCGAACGGCGGTGATGAATGAGGTTATCGAGGCGCTGTGCCGAAGAGACCAGCGTCGCCATTTCAAGTGCATCGTCATCATTGCGCATGGTCTTCGCCAATTGCGCGCTGAGAAGATCGTCGACCTCCTGCTCGATCGCGCACAGTTCCGCATCGTCCGCCGCCGCCCGGATCCGGCGCGGCAATGCATAAAGTGCATTGAGTGTCGCCTCACGGTGGTCGGGCGGGCGGATGCCGAGGAATTTCCAGGCGGCAGCCAGCACAGAGGCAAGGGCGCCAAGGATCATGGGGGCGAGATAGATGTCGTCGCCGTATTTGTCCATGAAGCTCTGCTCGGTACCGTTGTAGTAGGCAGCAGCGCCGGGATGAATGGGGATAAAGGCATCGGGATCGGTGTCGGCAGCGGCGATACCGGCCAGTTGCGGTTGCCCGGCGATCAGATCGCGGCGCGCCGCGATCACCATTTCGGTCAGACGCGCGATCAGGCTGGAATGGAGCTTCTTGTTCGCGACCAGATAGTAACTGACCCGAAGCGTTGTCACGTCATCGTCCGGGACGGGCGGCGCGCCGCGGAGCGACCCTTTCGGAATGTCGAAGCTCTCATAGGCGCCATTGGCATCGGCAATGGCGCCGGCGGCATCGATCGGGATCAGCACGGGCGCGCCGGTTTTGAACAGACCGCGCACCAGGGACAAATACTTCTCGGTCAGCGGGATCACCACCAGCAGCGCGCCCACTTCCTTGGCTTCCACCGCGCGCCGGGTATCGCTGACCTCAAGATTCTTGAATGTGACCCTCGCGCTCGTCAGGTCGTATTGCTTGGTGAGCGCATCGACCAGCTTGCGATTGACCTCGCCGCCCACCACACCGACGGTGCGGCCTCGCAGACCTTCGACGCTGGTGATTTTCGAGCCGGGAGGCGCGATCAGCATGACGACCGCCTTGGCCATGACGGCAACGGCGCGCGCCTCGGAGAGATCGCCGACATCGGCCCGGACGACAGCGAGATCGACCTTGCCGGAGGAGAATGCCTTGCCGGCATCGACGGCATTGCCAAAGGTCTCGAAATCCAGCCGGATCGGCGACTTCCTGGTGGCGAAATGGCTGGCGATGATCGAGGCCGTCTTGCCGGCTTCGCCATCGATCGATCCGACCGCCAGCTTGAGCACGGTCGGACGCTCGATATAGCGCCAGGTCAGAAGGCCGCCGCCCACCACCAGACCGAGGATGCCGGCCAGCAGAAGCACCCTGCCCCAGAACGGGAAAGCAACGGATCGCACGTTCATGTTCGGTCCTGCGCAGCCCTGCCAAATTAACTGACGCTCCTGCCCGCATGCCACAATGCGCGGGCTGTCAGCAAAAATCCATCTGTACCCGACTACAGTTAAGACCCGCTAACCGACGGCGGCTATATACTGCGACCGCCCGGACTGCTCATGATTCCCGGCCTGGCCGTGTTGCTGGAGACAATGTTCGATGACTCGTCTGGTACTCGAGATGCTCCGGCCCTATCGTGGCTGGCTGATCATCGTCTTCCTCGCCATGCTGGTCGAGATCGCCATGAGCCTGGCCGCGCCCTGGCCGCTGAAACTGGTGCTCGATGACGCGCTGGGCAGCCATCACCTGCCCGCCTGGCTGGACTGGGCCCATGACTACGGCATCGGCCGCCACACGCTCGGTGTCGCATTGTTCGCCGGCATCGCCACGCTGGTGATCGCCGTGATCGGTGCGATCGCCACCTACATCGACAACTACTATTCGACATCGGTCGGCCAGTGGGTGGCCAACGACCTGCGCATCCGCATCTATGCGCATCTGCATCGGTTGTCGCTACGCTATTATGACAAGGCCAAGACCGGCGCGCTGATGTCCACGATCACCACAGACGTCACAACGCTGCAAAACTTCGCTTCATCATCGACGCTGGATATCCTGCTCGATCTCATCACCATCGTCTTCATGATCGGGCTGATGTTCTGGCTCGACTGGGATTTTACACTGATCGCGCTCGGTATCACGCCGTTCCTGATCGTCTTCGTGTTCCATTTCAAGCGCGCCGTGAAGGACGTGACGCGCACGGTGCGGCAACGGCAGAGCGAGATCGTCGCCGTGGTCCAGCAGGGCCTCGGCCAGGTCCGCGCAGTCACGGCCTTCGGCAGGCAGGATCTCGAACTGGCGCGGCTGGAGGCCGCCAGCCATGCAACGGTCGAGGCGGCCATGAAGGCGCGTCAGGTGAAGTCGCTGCTCTCGCCTGTGGTCAGCATCGTGGTGGCGTTCTGCACCGCCATCGTGCTGTGGAAGGGGACCTCGCTGATTGTCGCCGGCACCATGACGGCTGGCGCGCTCACCGTGTACCTCGCTTATCTCGCGCAGTTCTTCAAACCGGTGAAGGACCTCGCCAGCATGACCAGCGCGATCGCGCAAACCACCGTGGCGCTGGAGCGGATCCAGAACATCCTGGCCGCCGACGATGTCATCGTGGAAAAACCGGGTGCGGTCGATCCCGGTCGCGCCAAGGGAGCCATCACCTTCGAGAACGTCGCCTTCGCCTATAGCGAGGAGGCCAGCGTGCTCCGCGACGTCTCGCTGCATATCGAACCCGGCCAGATCGTCGGCGTGGTCGGGCCGACCGGCTCCGGCAAATCCACGGTGCTGAGTCTGATCCCGCGCTTCTACGATGCGACATCGGGGCGCGTGCTGATCGATGGCGTCGATGTCACCGACTACAAACTTTCGGCGCTGCGCGCTCAGGTCGGCTTCGTGCTGCAGGAGACGGTGCTGTTCCGCGGCACCATCCGCGAGAACATCGCCTATGGCCGCCCTGGTGCAACTGACGAGGAGATCGTTGCCGCCGCCAAGATCGCCAATGCCGACGAGTTCATCAGCCGCATGCCACATGGCTATGACTCCATGGTGGGCGAACGCGGCGACACGCTGTCCGGCGGCCAGCGCCAGCGCATCGGCATCGCGCGTGCGGTGGTGCGCAACAGCCCGATCATGATCCTGGACGAGCCGACGGCAGCGCTTGATCCGGAATCCGAGGCGCTGGTGATCGAGGCGCTGCGCCGGCTGATGCAGGGGCGCACCGTCATCATGATCGCGCATCGGCTCTCGACCATTCGCGACGCCGACAAGATCATCGTGCTGAAAGAAGGCGTCGTCGCCGAGCAGGGCTCCAACGACGAACTGATCGCCCAAGGCGGCATCTATGCAGAACTGGTGAAGATCCAGCAGCGGGTGGTGAACGAGCAGTCTGCGGGCGCATCGTAAGCGGTGCCGGAACGCCTCTTTATAATCATTCTAATAACATACGTGCGTTTGTCTTGACCTTGTCAGGACGCTGCTCGACAAGGTCGGGCATGACCGTCCACCAGACTGCATCCGAAACATCCATACACGAATTGCGCCTCGGCAATGCGCCACGCGGATTCATCGGAACCATCGTGGCGTTGCAGCCCGATATTGCAGGCGCCGCCGAGAGCGGCCACGAGCTCGAACGGCATCTGCTGGAAATGGGCTTCACCGAAGGCGCGCGCGTCGAGATCCTGCATCAGGGTGCCATCCAGCGCGATCCGATCGCGGTGCGCGTCGACAATATTACGATCGCCGTTCGCCGGCGCGAAGCCATGGCAGTTGTTGTGAAATGACCCATACAGACGTGACCACCGAGCGCTTTCATCTCGCGCTGGTGGGAGCCCCCAATAGCGGCAAGACATCGCTGTTCAACGCACTCACCGGCAGCCGCCAGAAGGTGGCCAACTATGCGGGCGTCACCGTCGAGCGCAAGGCAGGCGCCTTTGTAACACCGGCCGGCCGTCAGGTGACGCTGCTCGACCTGCCCGGCACCTATTCGCTGCGCGGCCGCAGCCCGGACGAAGAGATCACCAGGGACGTCGTGCTCGGCAAGCGTCCCGGCGAAGCCGCGCCCGATCTGGTCCTGTGCATTGCCGACGCCACCAATCTGCGCCTCACGCTGCGGCTGATCCTGGAACTCAAGCGTACCGGCCGTCCGCTGCTGGTGGTGCTCAACATGTTCGACATCGCGCAGCGCCGCGGCGTCAGCATCGATGTCGATGCGATGTCAGCGGCACTCGGCGTGCCGGTCATCACCTCGATCGCGGTGAAGAAGGCCGGCGTGGAGGAATTACGCAAGCGCACCGACGAATTCGCCGCCAATATGCCGGCGGCCGGCGACGGCGACGGCTGGAAGCCGCTCGGCCTGTCCGAGATGAAGGCGCTGCAGCGCGAGGCTGACCGCATCATCCGCGACACCGTGACGATGCCGAGCAAGCCGGACACGCTGACCACGCGCGTCGATGCCGTGGTGCTGCATCCCGTCGCCGGTCTCGCGATTCTCGCGCTCATTCTGTTCGTGATGTTCCAGGCGGTGTTCTCCTGGGCGCAGCCGCTGATGGAGCTGCTGTCGGATTCATTCGGCGCGCTGGGCACGGTGGTAGCGCAGGTGCTGCCCGAAGGCATCTTGCAGAGCTTCCTGCAGAACGGTTTGATCGCCGGCGTCGGCAGCGTGCTCGTGTTCCTCCCGCAGATCATCATCATCTTCCTGTTCATCCTGCTGCTGGAAGATTTCGGCTACATGGCACGCGCCGCGTTCCTGATGGACCGCATCATGGGCGGCGCCGGTCTGCATGGCCGCGCCTTCATCCCGCTGCTGTCGAGCTTTGCCTGCGCCATCCCCGGCATCATGGCGACGCGGGTGATTGATAATCGCCGCGACCGCCTGACCACCATCCTGATCGCGCCACTGATGACCTGCTCGGCACGCATCCCGGTCTATACGCTGATCATCTCGGCCTTCATCCCAGCGGAAAACGTCTGGGGCTGGGTCAACCTGCAGGGGCTGGTGATGTTCGGGCTCTATGTTGCCGGCATCGGCAGCGCGCTGGCGGCATCCTTCGTCATCAAGTTCTTCATGTGGCGCGACTACCAGCCCGCGCCATTCATGCTGGAATTGCCGGACTACAAGCTGCCACGCCTCAAGAGCATCGCCATCGGCGTCTATACCCGCGCCAAGATGTTCCTGCAGCGCGCCGGCACAACGATCCTGTCGATGATGATCCTGATCTGGTTCCTCGCCTCGTTCCCGCAGGCACCGGCCGGCGCCGAAGGGCCGGCGATCAATTACAGCCTGGCTGCGATGATCGGAAAATTCCTGGAGCCGTTCTTCGCACCGCTCGGCTTCAACTGGCAGATCGCGGTGGCGCTGATCCCCGGCATGGCGGCGCGCGAAGTCGCGGTCGGCGCGCTCGGCACCGTCTATGCGATCGAAGGTGGCAAGGAAGCAGCGGACGCCATCGGCCAGGCGCTGGCCAGCAAATGGAGCCTTGCCACCGCACTATCGTTCCTGGCCTGGTTCATCTTCGCCCCGCAATGCGCCTCGACACTGGCCGTGATCCGCCGCGAGACCGGCAGCACCAAGTGGATGGTGGTGACGTTCCTCTACATGTTCGCGCTGGCCTATGTGGCGAGCCTGATCACCTACACCGTCGCGAAGGCGGCCGGGCTGGGGTAGCCCGGCCAGCGTGGCATCCTTCGCACCGACACTGTGATTTGAAGTTCATCCTGTGCCGCTGCATCACCATCGGTAACGCAGCGTCGCGATCACATCGCGCCGCATGCCATAATAGCAGCCGGAATCCTGACACAGCCGCACATAGGTCTTGTCGAACAGGTTGCTGGCATTGAGCTGGAACTTGAAGCCCTTGAACTGCGGTCCAAGTCCGGCAAGATCATAGTGAAGCGCCGCATCGAACAGCGTGACGCCGGGAACGTTATAGGTGTTCATGCTGTCGCCCGCTGTTTCCCCGAAATAGCGGACGCCGGCCGCCAGACCGAAACCATCGAGGACGCCGCTGCGGAAGGTGTAATCGGCCCATAGCGATGCCGCATTGCGCGGGACACCGATTGGCCGTTTACCGAGCGTATCAGGCTCCGAATTCGTATTGACTAGGTCGAGATAAGTGTAGGCGCCAAGCAATGTCAGGCTGCGATCGACCTGTACCTTGCCCTCGATCTCGATCCCGCGCGACCGGATCTCACCGGCCTGGACCCGGTTTCTGATATCGTTCGGATCCTGCATCACCACGTTCTGCTGCTTCAGGTCGAAAGCTGCGAAAGTCAGGAGCATCTTTTCGTCTGGTTGATACTTAACGCCGAACTCCTTCTGCTGACCGGTCGTCGGCTTGAACGGATTCAGGGTCCTGTTCGACGCCCCAACGATCGGCTGGAACGACTCCGTGTATTGAATGTATGGCGCCAAGCCGTTGTCGAACTTGTACAGCAAGGCGCCGCGCTTGGTGGTCGCTTCATCCGATGTCGCGGTGGTGCCGAAGGTCGTGCCGTCGAAGGTCGAGACCGTACGCGACTCGGCTCGATCATGCCGGACTCCCAATAGCGCAACCCAGCGGTCGAACTTGATCTGATCCTGCAGATAAACACCGACCTGATCGAAGGTCTGCCTGCTGGCGCCATCGAAATCCAGCGCTGGAACAGTTATGCCATAGACAGGATTCAGCGCGTTGATCGCTCCAACATCGGCGAGATAGCCGTTGGAGGCCCGATCGGTGCCGGTCTGGTAGTCCACCCCGAACAACGTCATGTGCTGGAACGGTCCGGTCGCGAACTTCGCTTCGGCCTGATTGTCGATTGCAAAGGTACGCAGTGTTTCCGCCGCAGAAAACGCATCGCGGCCTATGCTGGTAATGTTCGTCTGGTTGGACTGGGGATAGACCGCCTGTGTATAGGTGCTGTTGTCGGTATAGCGGAGATTTTGCCGCACCGTCCAAACGTTATCGAAGCGATGTTCGAACAGATAGCCAATCGAACCATATTCGCGCTTGAATATATTATAGTTGGGGTCGCCCAGGTAGAAGCTGGTTGGAATCCGGCCATTGACGGTCGAGAACAACGTTCCCACGCCATTCGGCAGTAGCTGATTGTAGAAGCCCGCTTTCGGGTCCCTTTGATAGGTCCCCTGGAAGGTGATCGTGGTATCGTTTGTCGGCCGCCACGTCAGCGACGGCGCGATCGAGACGCGCTGATAGTCGCCGTGGTCGACCTGGCTGCCGACGTCGTAGCCGGAAGCGGTGAGGCGATAGAGAAATTCCTTGTTTTTATCGAGTGGCCCGCTGACATCGATGCCGCTCTGGACGCGGCCGTAACTGCCGGTCGAAACGAACATCTCCTGATACGGCTCTGTGGTCGGCCGCTTGCTGACCATATTGACCACACCGCCCGGCGAGGCCTGACCGTAGAGCACCGACGCAGGCCCGTGCAGCACCTCCAACCGCTCAAGATTGAAAGGATCGACTAGCGTATAGGCGAAGGTGCCCGACGCCACCCGCAACGAGTCCAGATACTGATCGGCGAGAAAGCCCCTGACATAAACCTGATCGAAGCGGCCGTCGGCACCGTTCCGCTCGCCGACCACCCCGGACGTATAGCGCGTGGCCTGCGACACGCTCCGTGCGGCCTGCGCCTGAATCTGATCCTGCGTGACGACGGAAATTGCCTGCGGCGTTTCGATCAACGGCGTGTCGGTTTTTGTGCCCGTCCCGCTACGGGTCGCGACGTAGCCGTCCACGTGCCCCCAAGCGGTTTCGGGCCTCGGATTGACCGGACCTGGCGCAACGGCTTGCTGCGATCGGCGGGCAGCAACGCGACGGTCGCCCCGCGCGCCTGATGTGCTGCGTTTGACTTGAGAGCGCCGTGTCGCTTGCTGTTGTGGTGCGTCGACCGTCACTGCGGGAAGTGTCGACTGCGCACGAACAGCAGTCGTAAAATCGAGCGACATGACAAACGCACTCGCCGCACCGAGCCATGCGGCACGCTTCCAGTTCTTTGATTTTATGATCACGAATTGCCCCAGCTATTCAGCAAGCCTAAGCAGCCCGCTTTACAGCTTCTTCGTGATCCAAAGAGAGAATGGCAACAGGTCAACTGCTAGAATAGGTCAAAGTCGGCGCCGGATGCGATCGGCCTGGCGTTGGCAAATGGAGCCTGGCCATCGCACTGTCGTTCCTATGTGGCGAGCCCGATCACCTACACCGTCGCGAAGGCGGTCGGGCTGGGAAAGATCTGTAGCCCGGATGAGCGCAGCGATATCCGGGAGTGTCACGCCTGTTGAAACGCCGGCCCCGGATGTCGCTTCGCTCATCCGGGCTGCGAGATCGACTCAAAATCCCGCCGCGAGCCCATCCTTGCGCGGGTCGGAGCCGGCGACATAGCCGCCATCGATTTTACGCACGAGCTGCGCACCGCCGAAGCCGAAGGCGGAATCCGGCGGTTCGCGCTCGATGACATGACCGCGGCTGGCGAGATTTGCCGCGACATTGTCCGGCACCGCGGTCTCGATCGCCACTTTCAACCCGGCGACATAGCGCCAGCGCGGTGCATCCGCTGCCGTCTGCGGATCCTGTCCCCAGAGCTGCATGCGCAACATCATCTGCAGATGGCCCTGTGCCTGCATCGGGCCGCCCATCAGACCGAAGGCCATCAGCGGCTCCCGGCCCTGCATGACGAAGCCGGGAATAATGGTCTGGAACGGCCGCTTGCGCGGACCGACCTGATTGGGATGACCCTCAGTCAGGACGAAACCGAAGCCACGATTCTGCAGGCTGATGCCGGTGCCGGGCACGACCACGCCGGAGCCGAAGCCCGAATAGTTCGACTGGATATAGGACACCATCATGCCGGAAGCGTCGCCGGTGGACAGGCACACCGTGCCGCCGGTCTTGGGCGCACCGGCGCCGAAATCCTGCGCACGGCTGCGATCGATCAGCTTTGCGCGCGAGGCCAGATAGGCCGGATTGAGCAGATGCGCGACGGTGACGTCGCGCATGTAATCGAGATCGGCCGCATAGGCGTAAACGTCGGCGAAAGCGAGTTTTGTGGCTTCGATCTGCAGATGGAAGGCATCGCCGCTGTCGAGCACAAGACCGTCGGTGCCGTAGGCCCGCATGATTCCCAGCGCCATCAGCGCCGCGATGCCCTGCCCGTTCGGCGGGATCTCATGCAGCGAGGCATCGCCGAAATCCTGATGGATGGTGCCGCACCAGTCATTGCGATGCGCGGCCATGTCGGCCTCGTCGAGCACAGCGCCATGTTCGCGCGCAAAGGCAGCGATACGCTGCGCGAGTTCGCCGCGATAGAAGGCTTCGCCTTTGGTCGATGCGATCAGCTTGAGCGAATAGGCGTGACCGGGTGCGCGAAACAATTCGCCCGCCGCAGGCGCCCGCCCGCCCGGCATGAAGGCCTCGGCAAAGCCGGGCTGGTTCTTCAACTCCTCCGCGCCGCGGCGCCAGAGTTCGGCGATCACAGGCGAGACGTGGAAGCCGTTTTCCGCATAGGAGATCGCGGGCTCGAACAGCTCCGCGAAGGGCAGCTTGCCGAAGCGTTCGGACAGGTCGACCCAGGCCGAGACGGCGCCGGGCACGGTGACGCTCTCCCACCCGCGATGCGGGAATGTCTTGTGATTTGCAAATCGCTCCGGCTTCCATCCCGCCGGCGACCGGCCGGATGCGTTGAGGCCATGCAGCTCCTTGCCGTCCCACAGGATGCAATAGGCGTCCGATCCGATGCCGTTGCCGGTCGGCTCGACCACGGTCAGCGTGATCGCTGCCGCGAGCGCCGCATCCAGCGCATTGCCGCCGCGCTCCAGCATGCGCAACCCGGCCTGCGTTGCCAGCGGCTGCGACGCCGCCACCACATTGCGCGCCATGACCGGCGAACGGCGGGAAGCGTAAAGGCCATCATGTCTGTATTGCATCAGTTCAGGCTCTCTTCAGGACTTTGCAGATCAACGCGTCTTCTTATCGTCATTTGCACGAGCCGAACAGACGGGTTGCACCTGCCAAATAGACAGGCGGATCTGCTCACCTCTCGATCTTGCACCGGCTAGTCGCTTGCGCTTACGGTTCCTCGCCTTCCATCAAGAGGATCAGTATGGCCATCACCGTCATCCGCAACGCGGACTATGTCGTCGCCTGGGACGCCGCAAAAAACAGCCACACCTATGTCACCGGCGGCGATGTCGCTTTCGACGGCGGCCAGATCGTGTTTGCCGGCCGCGGCTATCAGGGCGAAGCGGTCGAGACCATCGACGGACGCGGGTTCATGGTGATGCCGGGCCTCGTCGATATCCATTCGCATCCGTCCAGCGAACCGCTCAATAAGGGCTTTCTCGACGAGATCGGCTCGCCCGGCCTGTATAATTCGTCGCTTTACGAATACATGCCGATCCTGCGGTCCGATCCGGAAGGCGTGCCGGACTGCGTGCGCGTTGCGTATTCGGAATTGCTGCTGTCCGGCGTCACCACGGTGGTTGATCTTTCGATGCCTCATCCGCAATGGCTCGATCTCGCCGGACAAAGCGGCCTGCGCGTCTATATCGCTCCGGGGTTCCGCTCGGCGCGCTGGTTCACGCCGAACGGCACGCTCGTCGATTACGAATGGAACGAGAAGGCCGGCGAAGACGGCATGCTGCAGGCCTTCGCGCTCATCGATGCCGCCGAGAGCCATCCGTCCGGCCGTCTGTCCGGCATGATGTATCCGGCGCAGATCGACACCTGCACGCCGCAACTGATGAAAGACAGTTACGCCGAAGCGAAACGCCGCGGCATTCCGTGGCAGACTCATGCCGCACAGTCGGTGTCGGAATTCCACGAGATCGTCCGCCGCCATGGCGTGACGCCGATCCAGTGGCTCGGCGAACTCGGCGTGCTCGGCCCGACCTCGCTGGTCGGTCACTCCATCTTCGTCGACGACCATCCGCTGACGCCGTGGCACACGAAGCGCGATCTCGCGCTGCTCGCCGAAACCGGAACGACGGTGGCGCATTGTCCCACCGTGTTCATGCGCCGCGGCATCGCGCTACGCGATGTCGGCCGCTATCGCGCGGCCGGCATTTCAGTGGCGATCGGCACCGACACCTATCCGCACAACATGATCGAGGAGATGCGCAACGTGACGATGACCTCGCGGCTGATGGCCGGGCATCCGCGCGGCCTGAACTCGACCATGCTGTTCGAGGCCGCCACCACCGTCGGCGCCAAGGCGCTCGGCCGCAACGACATCGGCAGGCTCGAGGCTGGCTGCAAGGCCGATTTCGTGATGGTCGACGTCACCCATCCGATGATGCAGCCGCATCGCGATCCGATCCGCAGCATGATCTATGCGGCGGCGGAACGCGCGGTGCGTCACGTCTATGTCGATGGCCGGCAGGTGGTGAAGGACGGCGTGGTGCAGACGTTCGACTATCCCGCCGCGGCGCTGCGCGTGCATGAAGCGCAGATCCGCGCCGAGGAGCGCACGCCCGGTCTCGACTGGGCCGGCCGCAAGCTGACGGAAATCTCGCCGCTGTCGTTCCCGATGGCGTGGCCGTCGAACGAATGAGCCGGTACTTGCGGCATTCGGACTTTACCACGTGCGCCGGCGCGCTCCCTCTCCCCGCCCTTTTGCGGGGAGAGGGTTGGGGTGAGGGGCGAGGCACGGCGAATCATCACGCACGGATTCTCGGATCGAAGAATTCTCGACCCGAGAGCGCGAGTATGCGGCAGTTCCAGTGAGGGCCCCTCACCCGCCGCGAAGACGCGGCGACCTCTCCCCGCGCAGAGCGGGGAGAGGTTAAGGCGGGAGAGTTTAGAGCTTACATGCGCTCGATGATGATCGCTGGTGCCATGCCGCCGGCGGCGCACATGGTGACCAGGCCGCGCTTCAGGTTGCGGCGCTCAAGTTCGTCGAGGATCGTGCCGATCAGGATCGCGCCGGTGGCGCCGATCGGATGACCGAGCGCGATCGAGCCGCCATTGACGTTGACCTTGCTGCGATCGAGATCGAGATCGCGGATGAACTTCTCGGCGACCACGGCGAAGGCTTCATTGATCTCCCACAGATCGATGTCTTCCTTCTTGAGACCGGCCTTTGCCAGCACCTTCTTCGCAGCCGGCACCGGCGCATTCAGCATCAGGGTCGGATCGTCGCCGATATTGGCCATGGCCACGATACGCGCGCGCGGCTTCAGGCCATGCTTGTCGGCATAGGACTTCGAGGTCAGCAGCAAGGCTGCGGCACCATCGACCACGCCCGATGAATTGCCGGCGTGGTGGAAATGCTCGATCTTGAGATCCGGATATTTCTGGTTGATCTGCTTGCGGAAGGTCATGCCGCTTTCATCCAGCGGATGATCGGCCATCGCAGCGAAAGCCGGCTTCAGACCGGCGAGACCTTCGGCAGTGGTTTCCGGACGTGGATATTCGTCCCTGGCGAGCACGATATTGCCCTCGTCATCCTTGACCGGGACGATGCTCTTGTCGAAACGGCCTTCCTTGATGGCGACGGCTGCGCGGCGCTGGCTTTCCAGCCCGAGCGCATCGAGCGCCTCGCGGCTGATGCCCTCCATCGAAGCAATCGCGTCGCCGCAGATGCCCTGATGCGACTGCGGATGCACCTTGGCGAGCCGCTTGTTGCCCGAGCCCATGCCGAGCGGCGCCTTACCCGCGGCCATATCCTCGGCGGCCATCGCACCGGTCAGCGACATCATCTCGGTGCCGCCGGCGATGACGACGTCTTCCATGCCCGACATGATCTGGGCTGCCGCGAAGTTCACAGCGGTGATGCCACCGCCGCAGAAACGGTCCAGCGTGGTGCCGGACGCCTTGATGTCATAGCCGGCATCGAGCGCGGCCATGCGGCCGAGATCGCCGCCCTGCTTGCCGCGCTGGGTCGAGGTCGACCAGATCACGTCGTCGACGTCTGCGGTGTTGAGTTTGTTGCGCTCGGCAATCGCCTTGAGCACGGTGGCGGCGAGATGCTGCGGATGCTGTTCGGCGAGCTTGCCCTTGCCCACTTTGCCGATGCCACGGGGCGTGCGGACTGCGTCGATAATATAGGCGTCGGCCATGATCTTCTCCCAAGAGTTTTGAAGTGTTTTTCTGACCGCGAGATTGGCCAAGCGACCCGTGAAGTCAAGGTGCGCAGGCGGCATGCTCGTCTGCCAAAATTGGCGGGCATCCGGCGCAATTTCGTCCACTACCAGAAAATTGGCACAACCCAAGCACGATATTATAACCATACCGGCGCTATGAGACGGAGGCGGCCGCGCCGCTGCACGCTCATTGCGCTCAACAGCCAGAAATCCAGGAACCTATCTTCATGGATCAGCCTGATGTCCCCCGCCGACGCTCGCGCGTATTTGCGCCTGGGCTCGCCGTCGCCGCTCTGCTGCTGCTCCTCCCGGTCGCCGTGTGGCTGGATCTGACCAATCTGGTTGACGCCGCCTTGCGCCGGCAGGCCAACGACCTGAACTCCGTGATCACGAGCGTGCGAGGTTATTACGCAACCAATGTGGTCGGGCGCGTGCTGGCCCATCAGGGCACCACGCAGGTGGTTCACAATTATGAAAGCGTGCCCGGCGCGATCCCGATTCCGGCGACGCTCTCCCTCGAACTCGGCCGCGTCATCGGCGCTCAGCAGGAGAACATCAACTACCGCTTCGTGTCGGACTACCCGTTCCAGAACCGCGCGCCGCACCAGCTCGATAATTTCGAAAAGACCGCGCTGCGCAGCCTGCGCGACAATTCCGAACAGAAGATCATCGACACCAGGGCGTCGCTGTTCAGCGACACGGTCCGCATCGTCGCGCCCGTGCTGATGGGCCCGGCCTGTGTCAGTTGCCACAACAGCCATCCGGAAAGCCCAAAGAAGGACTGGAAGGTCGGCGATGTCCGCGGAATCCAGGAAGTCATCATTACCCAGCCGATTGCGGCCAACCTGTTCTCGTTCAAGTTCCTGCTGGCCTATTTTGCGCTGGCCGCCGTCAGCGGCGTCTCGTTCCTGGCTTTGCAGCGGCGCCAGTCGCAGCGCATTGCCGGCATGAACCATGAACTGGAAGCCAACAACGATTTCCTCGCCGCGCTCTCCATGAAGATCTCTCGCTACATCTCGCCGCAGGTCTACAAGAGCATCTTCAGCGGTCAGAAGGACGTCACCATCCATACCGAGCGCAAGAAGCTGACGATCTTCTTCTCCGACATCCAGAATTTCACGGCCACGACTGAGCGGCTGCAGCCGGAGCTGATCACCCATCTGCTCAACGAATATTTCACGGAGATGTCGGCGATCGCCCACGAATATGGCGGCACCATCGATAAATTCATCGGCGATGCGATGCTGATCTTCTTCGGCGATCCGGAGACCAAGGGCGACCGTCAGGATGCGCAGGACTGCCTGCGCATGGCGTGGCGGATGCAGCGCAGGCTGATCGAGTTGAATGCGAAGTGGCGCACCGAAGGCATCGAGGAGCCGTTCAAGGCTCGTATCGGCATCAATTCCGGCTATTGCAATGTCGGCAATTTCGGCAGCGCCGATCGTATGGACTATACGATCATCGGCGCGGAAGCGAACCTCGCCGCACGCCTGCAGTCGATCGCAGAACCTGGCGGCATCGCCATCAGCTATGAAACCTTCGCACTGGTGAGCGACATCATCACCTCGCATCCGCTGCCGCCGATCACCATGAAGGGCATCAGCCGCGAGGTCGTGCCCTATGCGGTCGACAGCATCATCGACGACAGGCCGGTGCAAACCGATATCGTCGTCGAACGCATGCCGGGGCTGGATTTCTATCTGGACCCCTCCGCCGTGCGGCCCGACGACACCGAACGCCTGCGTTCCGTGCTGAACGAGGCGCTGGCCTCGCTGGATCGCAAGGTATAATCGACCGCAAAAATGGCGGCCTGAGCGCCACACAGCTGTGTCTATCGCCGGCGGGCAGGTTGCCCCGATTCAGCGAACACCATAGTCATTGCTGAACGACGCTGCGCCTGAAGAACTGCCCGGAATCAGATGCTCCAAGACGATCTTAGCCTGCAGGA
Source organism: Tardiphaga sp. 862_B3_N4_1 (assembly GCF_051811085.1). Taxonomy (NCBI): domain Bacteria; kingdom Pseudomonadati; phylum Pseudomonadota; class Alphaproteobacteria; order Hyphomicrobiales; family Nitrobacteraceae; genus Tardiphaga; species Tardiphaga sp. 862_B3_N4_1. The sequence continues at coordinate 2,152,623 of NZ_JBPWQB010000002.1, read as the reverse complement.
CGATCCCGGCCTTGCCGCCATGGCGGACACGCTCGCCAGATCGACCGATTACCGAGTCCTCCGCCGGCTGATCCCGCGCACCGAATTCGCGCCGGCCAACGGCCAGCCGACCCGCTCCGGAATCCTCCTCGACGTCGAGACCACGGGCCTCGATCAGGTGCGCGACGAAGTCATCGAACTTGCCATGATCAAGTTCGACTATCTGCCGGACGGCAGCATTACGCGCGTGGCGGATGTCTTCACCGCATTCAACGAGCCGTCGCGGCCGATCCCGCCGGAGATCACCGAGCTGACGGGCATCACGGACGAGATCGTCGCGGGACATCGCATCGATCCCGATGCCGTCGCCGCTTTCGCCGACGACGCCGTCATCGTCATCGCGCACAATGCGGGCTTCGACCGCAAGTTTTCCGAGCGCTATTGGCCGGTGTTCCAGCACAAGGCCTGGGGCTGTTCAGCCACGGAAGTGGACTGGCGCAAACACGGCTTCGACGGATCGCGCCTAGGCTATCTGCTCGCCGGCGCAGGGTTCTTTCATCAGGCGCACCGGGCGATCGACGACTGTCATGCGCTGCTCGAGATTCTCGCGTTCGAATTGCCCGATCTCGGTGCGCCGGCACTGGCGGTTCTTCTGGAACGCGCCCGCAAGAAAACGATGCGGGTCTGGGCAGAGCAGTCGCCTTTCGATCTCAAGGACGAGCTGAAGCGACGCGGCTATCGCTGGAGCGACGGCTCCGACGGCCGGCCGAAGTCCTGGTATATCGACGTCGAGGAAAGCAAAGAGGCGAGTGAGATCGAATTCCTGCGCAAGACGATCTACATGCGCGACGTCGAGCCGCGCGTGCAAGCCCTCAGCGCGATGAGCCGGTTTTCGGTACGAGCGTAGAACATCTAAAGAAAAGGCTAGATATTCGCGCCGTCATTGCGAGGAGCTCTTGCGACGAAGCAATCCAGTCTTTTTCTTCTTGAAGACAAGAACTGGATTGCCGCGTCGCTTCGCTCCTCGCAATGACGAACGTTAATTCAATCCAGCCGGCGGTCAGACCGGCTGCAAACCGAGCGCCTGTGCCGCCTCGATCCAGACCGGCAACTCCTTTTGATACAGCGCATTGGTCTCCTTGAAGCCGAGCGCCGGTTCGAGCACGAAGGTCTTCAGCACTTCCTTCACTTTCGGATCGCTGTTGGCCGCGACGCAAAGCTGCGACAGCCGATCGACGATCGGCTGCGGCGTCGCCTTGGGCACGGCCCAACCCGTGAAGCCGCTGACCGTGAAGAATTTCGACGTCGCGCCCTGCTCGGGCAGCGTTTTCACATTCGGGATGGCGTCGACCTTCTTCGAATGCACGGCGAATGGCACGCCGCGGTCGCTCTGCAGCACACTTTGTGACGCAGTGTAGCTGCCCATCGCAAAATCGATCGAGCCTTCCGCCAGTCCCGTCCACATCGGCGCTTCGCCGCGATAATGGATCGGCTCGATCTTGAGGCCATACTGCTTGTTGAGTTCGTTGATCGTCATATGCGGCGCCGAACCGACGCTATAGGTGCCGAAATTCACCTTGTCGTTCTTGCGCGCGAAGGCGACGAAGTCCTCCAGCGTCTTGACGCCGGATTTCGGACTGGCGACCAGTGGCAATCCGGCGCCGGGAATGACGCTGACCAGCGTCAGATCCTTGTCCATGTCGTAGCCGGGCGTCTTGAGCATCACCCGGTTCATTACATAGGTGGTCGAGATCGAGCAGAGAATCGTGTGACCGTCTGGCTCGGCGCGCGCGACTTCCGCTGTGCCAATGGCGCCGGATGCGCCGGCCTTGTTTTCGATGACGACAGTCTGTCCGACCTGTTTGGAAATGTATTCGCCGAAGGCGCGCGCGAGCAGATCGGTCTGCCCGCCGGCTGGATAGCTACAAATCATGCGGATCTGCCGCGACGGCCACGCGGCTTGCGCCGAAGCATCGCGCGCGACGAACGGCATGGCGGCGGCTGCCGACCCGGCAGCCATGAAGTGACGACGATTGATGATCGCAGACATGTTTCCCTCCGTTGTTTTTTATGACGGTACCCGATCGCTCCCACATTCGCCACGACGATAGGCGGGACAGATTGGCGCATTGGAAAAGCAAATCGCTTCCAGCTCTGCATGTAACAGCTCACGCCATCTGGATCGCAGCGCGGCAGTGCAGTAGTGTCCGCGTCAACTAAAAATGCCGGACCGTTCGGATCTGGCGCACACATCACGTGAGGGACGAAACACCATGGCGCGGAATATTCTGATTCTCGGAGCTTCCTACGGCTCGTTGCTGGCTACGAAGCTCTTGATGGCCGGTCATAACGTGACCCTCGTGTGCCGGAAGAAGACCGCCGAACTCATCAATCGCGATGGTACTGAAGTGCGCATCAAACTGCGCGACGAACCGAACCACCGCGCCATCTTCTCACGCGACCTGCCAGGCAAACTGGATGCGACGTCACCGGATCAGGTCGAGCTGTCGCGCTACGACCTGGTCGGTCTTGCGATGCAGGAGCCGCAATATACCAACCACACGATCCGCGTTCTGATGATCAAGATCGCCGGGGCGAAGCTGCCTTGTCTGTCGATCATGAACATGCCGCCGCTACCCTATCTCAAGCGCATTCCGGGGCTGGCCGACATGAAACTCGAAGAGGCCTATACCAATGCCCAGGTGTGGGAACGCTTCGACCCGGGACTGGTGACGCTGTGCTCGCCCGATCCGCAGGCCTTTCGGCCACCGGAAGAAGCGGCGAATGTCCTTCACGTCGGCCTGCCGACGAATTTCAAGGCATCGGCCTTTGCCGATCCGGCTCACAACAAGCTGCTGCGCGAACTCGAAGCCGACATCGACGCTGTGAAGCTCGACGGCCAGGACGTGCCGGTGAAACTGAAAGTATTCGACTCGCTGTTCGTGCCGCTGGCGAAGTGGTCGATGCTACTCACGGGCAACTATCGCTGCATCACGCCCGAAGAGCCGCAGTCGATCCGCGAGGCCGTTCACGGCGACCTGAAAGTGTCGCAGTCGATCTACGAGCATGTCGATGCCGTTGCACGGCGTCTCGGCGCTGATCCCGAGGATCAGGTGCCGTTCGCCAAATACGCCAAGGCAGCAGAGAGCCTGCTCAAGCCGTCATCGGCCGCCCGTGCAGTCGCTGCCGGAGCGCCGTTTATCGAGCGGGTCGATCTTCTGGTGAAGCTGATTTCGCATCAGCTCGGGATGACCAATGCAAATATCGACCGCACGGTCGAAGTCGTCGATCAGAAGCTCAACGAGCGGCTGGAGTCCAGCGCGGGAATCTGACGCGCTGGCGTGACGGTGCTGCGATTGAATACCGGCTTCGCGACTGACATCAGACGCGAAGCCACACCGCCGCGACGGCGTCCTCTATTCGATCGATATGATTTCGAGTTCCTGAGGGCCTGCGCCGACGATGTCACCGACGGCCTTGCCCATCAGCGATTTCGCCACCGGGGACACGAAGGAAATCGAACCGGCCTTGGGATCCGCTTCGTCCTCGCCCACGATCCGATAGGTCTGCACACGCCCGTCATTGCGGCTGAAAGTCACCGTGCTCCCAAAGGCTACCGCGTCGGTCGATGTCGGAGCTGGAACGAGCTGGGCCGTGCGAACGCGGGCCGTGAAATAGCGCATGTCCCGCAACGGGATTGCCGCCTGCCGCCGCCGTTCGTTCACGTCGTCGATCGCGCTCGCGGCGTCATGCGCCTCGCGGGCCTGCTGGAGCTGCATCTCCAGCGCCTGCAAACCGGCTTCGGTCACGAGGTTCGGATGAGGCGAGATCGGGCGGTCGGGCAGCAGAGTTTCCGCAGCCGTTTCGGCACTTTCTTCCTTGGTGAAGGCAACGCTCAATCTCGAACTCCGTATCGACGCGATCCGCGGTGACGGCGCAGGAAGCGATTACCCCATTGGTTTGTCAAAACCATGCAGAAATAGCCTGATCGCGTAAATGGCACCCGGAATTTTGCTGCTTTGCGGCACCGGACGGCGACAAGGCAGCCCTGTTCCAGTGGAGGGGCAATCCGATTGTGTTTGCGATCTTCGGGGGTTATGCACTGGCTAGACCGATCCTAAATTGGATCGTGGACGGACCCTGCCCTGACCGCAGGGTCTGACATGCGCCAATGCCGAGCGCCGGCGGCGGTGCATTCAAGCCTCGCAGATCAAGAACGCCGTCAGGAAGGAATTCGTCGTGTCCAAGTCGCCCGTCGTCACCATCGACAACCATCCCGGCCGCTCCGCGCAGACCATCGGCATTGCGCGCATACTCGGCACGGACGAGACGCTCATTCATGAGCCGTCGGTGGGCGTGGTGGGCACCAAGGGCGACAGCCAGTGCTATATGGGCGTGATGTCCAAGGTGGACGCGATCCATGAGAGCCTGAAGAAGCGCATCGGTCGCGGCGCAGGCCAGTTGCCCTATCGCCTGGTGCAGCCGGAATACACCATTGCGACCTCGGACGGCATCCGCAACGGCACCCGCGAGATGCGCTATTCGCTGATCGGCCGCGAAGTCACCAACGATTCCATGAGCGAGCATCTGAGCGCCACGGGCCTGCTCGGTACTATCGCCGTGGTTGCCTGCGACAAGCCGCCAGTCGGCACGCTGGCCGCGCTGCTCGAACACAACGAGCCGTCGATCATCATGTCGGACGGTTCGATCCATCCCGGCACCGATCCCGACAATGGCGAGAAGCTGGACATCGTCAGTGCCTATCAGGTCGCCGGCAGTCCGGACCCCGAATATCGCCACCACATCGCCTGCCACGCATGCCCCGGTATCGGCAGCTGCGGCGGCATCTTCACCTACAACACCATGCAGACCTTCATCGGCGTGGTCGGCATGCAGCCACTGCACATGGTGGCACCGCCATCCGACGATCCGCGCCGCCTGAAGGAATTCCCGGAGCAGCTCGTCAGCTATCTCGCCAACATGATCGCCAAGGGTATCAAGCCGCGCGACATCGTGAGTCGTGACTCGATCCGCAACGCCGTCATCGTCGCGATGGCGATCGGCGGCTCGACGAACGTGACGCTGCATGCGCCGGAAATCGCGCGCGCCGCAGGCTTCGCCGACTTCTGGAAGGAAGTCATGACGCCGGCAGAGTTCAACTATCTGTCGCAATATCTCGTGCCGGTGCTCACCGACGCCCGCCCCTATGGCAAGTATTCGATGGTCGACATCGACAATGTCGGTGGCGTGCAGGTGATCGTGCGCGAACTGATGGAAGCCGGCCTGATCAATGGCGACGTGCTGACCTGCACCGGCGAGACGCTGGCCGAGCAGATCAAGCGCCTGGAGACCAAGCCAGCCGACGGCAAGGTGGTCTACACCGTTGCCAAGCCCTACAAGCCGACCGGCGGGTTGCGCGTGCTCGGCGGCAACCTGTCGCCGGAATTCTCCGCCATTCTCAAGCTCGCCGGTGTCGAGGGCGGCCTCGAGGACAATCTGTTCCGCGGCACTGCGCGCGTGTTCGAAGGCGAGCGCGGCCTGCTGCAGGCGCTCGATCAGCATCCGGAAAAATTCCAGAACCACGACATGGTCATCGTGCGCTACGACGGCCCCGTGGGTGCGCCCGGCATGCCGGAAATGCTCGATCCGACCTCGCGCATCACCACGCTCTGCCGCGAGCGCAACATCGTCGTGGGTCTCATGACCGATGCGCGCTTCTCCGGCGGCTCGGTGGGTCTGGTCATCGGCCATGTCGGCCCGGAAGCCGCACTCGGTGGTGCCATCGGACTGATCGAGGACGGCGACGAGATCATCGCCGACCTCAATGTCAACGAACTCAACTGCACGCAGCTGCAGGATCCGGCCATCTATGCCAAGCGCAAGGCGGCATGGGAAAAGGTGGTTGCGGACAATGGCGGCATCCATCCGAGCTGCGGCGAGGCTGATACGCGCTTGCTGCATCGCGCCCGCACCAGCGCCGTGCCCGCCACCCGCGGCGCCGGCCTGCATCCGAACCGCGAGGTCTGGGTGCGCAACCAGCGCGAAGCCACACGCTCCGGTTTCGTGCCGAAAAATACGCATCGTCCGGAAGCCAACAAGGCTTTCTAGACCTGAGGACTGGCAGTTAGGGCCGGGTTTGCTGCAAAGCTCCCGGCCCGAGCCATTTCCCTTCATCTTCCATCAGCTCTTCCCAAAACGGCCGGAGCATTTTCTTTATTGGAAGCACGATCTCTCGACAAACGAACTCGTTTGTCGGCGAAAACCGCATCCACTTTTCGGGGTCATGCCCTAACCGTCTCCTGCTTCAAGCATTTTGAGCGCCTCGCGGTTATCGGCGGCGCGCGCATCGTCGATGTAAGCGACGAGCAACCGGTTGATGGCGACCGAATCAAGCAGCCTGAATTCGCGGGGCCTGATCCAGCCATCGAAATAGCGGTCGATATAACCGATGGCGCTATCGCGCTCCTCCACCCAGTTCGGCCCGATCAGGCCTTGGGGGTGCGGTTCCCAGTAGCAGGAAATGAGGTGGCCGCCTTGGGCACCACCTTGGGCAGAGTGGCCAAGGATTCGCTGACCGTCGCGTGGCGCTTCACTCATCGGCCGAAGGAAGTGGCCGTATTCACGTAAAATCCGCTCAACCTGCATGCAACGCGATTCCATTCCCGGAGGCGCCGACCGACACCACGCAAACATCTAACGGATCGCGCGTTTTTTGTTTCCCATGACAGACCGGTCGGTGTCATCACGCAGCCGGCATTCGCACAGCGGTTTGAGACGTTCCAAACGTGATGCGGGGTTGCAGCCGATGCAGATAAAGCGCTGCGGTTTTGCCGATCACAATAAATCGATCTAGAGCAAAACCAAACTGCTGCGGGTTAGCGCGAGCAGGTAAGCTGGTCCGCCAAACCTCTGTAAATTAAGGCATCTTTCAGCTTTTATTAAGGCGTCGATAAGCATGCCGTTGCGCCAATCCAGATCGTGTCGGGTTGTCGATTGCTGTGGCGAATGGGTGACAGCATTTTACGCAAAAGCTGTCTAAGTCCACGCCATAGACGGAGCGAACGCGCTCTCGCTCTAAAATGGTTTTCTGGAGAAGAAGAAAATGAAGAACTTCCTGATGGGCACCGTCGCCCTGATCGCCCTGGGCGCCTCGGTTCCGGCAATGGCCGCTGATCTGGCTGCTCGTCCCTACACCAAGGCTCCGGCTTACGTTGCCGCTCCGATCTACAACTGGACCGGTTTCTACATCGGCGGTCACGTCGGCGGCGCGTTCAACGGTTCGAACGGCTTCGGCGGCACCTCCGACAATTCGGACGGCCGTTTCCTCGGCGGTCTGCAGATCGGCGCTGACTACCAGTTCGCTCCGAACTGGGTCGTTGGTATCGAAGGTCAGTACAGCTGGGTTGGTTCGAACAACACCAACGTGCTGTTCGCCGGCACCGGCCTCACCTACAACCTGAACCAGAAGGGCCTCGGCTCGGTCACCGGTCGCATCGGTTACACTTGGGGTCCGGCACTGCTCTACGTGAAGGGCGGCTACGCTTACTCGGACTACAGCGAATCCCTGGTCAACGTTGCTGGCGCACCGGTTGCTTTCGCAGCTGGCACCAAGCATGACGGTTACACCGTCGGCGCCGGCCTCGAATACCTGTTCACCCAGAATTGGTCGGGCAAGGTCGAGTACCAGTACTACGACTTCGGCAAGACCCAGTTCTCGGCTCCGACCGCTCTGGTTGCTTTCGGTTCTTCCAAGAACGACGAGCACACCGTCAAGGCCGGCCTGAACTACCGCTTCAACTGGGGTGGCCCGGTTGTTGCGAAGTACTGAGCTTCGCGCCTGATTTCAGGCTCTTAACTACGGAAAGGCCGGCGGAAACGCCGGCCTTTTTCGTTTTACCCTTTGGTAACCTCGCAAGCCCCGCGACAGCCAAAGGTTGCCGATTTACCCGAATATTAACCCGGTACCTACATACTCTCTACGCGATCCGCCACCAGGACGGTGGACGCGGGGGGAATCAATGGCACTGACGTCATTCATCGGAAAATTCGGACGGTTTCGTTTCTCGCGGCCCCGTTGGGGCATTCGCGGCAGCCTGTTCGCCGCCTTCGCTGTTATCGCGGGCATGGCGATCCTGATCAGTGCCGGTGCCGGCATGATTCTCGGTCAGCTCGGCGGCATGATGACGGACCTGAACGGCCGGGACATTCCGAAACTGACCGCCAGCCTTCAACTGGCCACCGCCAGCGAGAGCCTTGCCAGCCAGGGCCCGATGCTGCTGGCATCGAGCAGCCCCGACGTTCTGAAGGAACGCTCGCAGCGCATGCGGGATACGCACAAGATTGCAGTCGAGAAGCTCGACACCATCGCCAAGCTCGGCGCCGACAAGGCCGTGGTCGCCGCCCTGGCCGATACCGTCAAGAACATCGAAGACACGATTCGCAGCCTTGGCGCTGCCACCCAGGAACGCCTCGACGCCGTCGCCCAGCATCAGAAGCAATACGACTCCCTGCGCGCCGCTGCAGCAAACTTCGTCAAGATGTCGGAGCCAGCCGCCACCGACGCCCAGAACGTGATGAACGACACGCTGCGGGCAACAGTCTTCTCGGCCGAAGATTCGGGCGAAGCCGCGCGAGTCATCGTGCAGGTCGGCGAGGTCGTCGCCAGCACCAACCTGATCTCGTCCGATCTGATGGCCGCACTGTCGGCCGGCTCGTCCGAAGCGCTCTCTCCGATCGAAGACAACTTCAAGGCCGCACAAGCTCGCGTCAAATCGAATCTCGATGCCCTCGTCGGCATCAAAGGGACCAAAGAACTCAAGGAAGCCGCCCTGCAGCTGCTGGCGATCGGCGACGGCAAAAACAGCGTCTTCAAGGTGCGCCAGAAAGAGATGGACACCGTCGAATATGGCGAACTCATTCTCGACGAGACGCGCAAGCTCAATGTCGGCCTCGGCATGAGCGTCAAGCAACTGGTCGACAAGGTACGCAGCGAAACCGATGCCGCCACGACACAGGCACAGACGACAATCACGCTGGCGACGCAGGTGATGCTCGGCCTCGGCGCGCTGACGCTGATCGGATCGGCATTGTTCGTCTGGCTCTATGTCGGCCGCAGCATCCTGCGCCGGCTCGCGCAATTGCAGCGCGCGATGCAGCGGCTGTCCAGCGGAGATCTCGACACCGAGATCGCCCGCAGCCGCCAGCAGGACGAAATCGCGGCGATGGCAGGCACGCTCGAAGTGTTCCGCGACAGCATGATCAACGCCCGCACGCTCAGCGCGGAGCAGGATCGGGACCGCATCGCCAAGGGCGAACGCACGTCGCGCATCGAAGCCCGCATCGTCGACTTCGAGAGCAAGGTGCGCACCGCTTTGGAGAAGCTGCAGAGCTCGGCCGATTCCATGCAATCGACCGCACAGAGCATGACGGCTACGGCCGATCGTTCCAGCGCGCTGGTCAGCGCCGTCGCGTCGGCCGCAGAGGAAACCTCGGTGAACGTCCAGACGGTGTCGGCCGGGACCGAGCAACTGTCGTCATCGATCAACGAGATCAGCCGACAGGTCGTCACGTCAACCGAAATCGCCGCAAAGGCCGTCAACGAGGCCGGCGAAACCGATGTAACGATGCAGGGCTTGGCCGACAACGCCAATCGCATCAGTGTGGTGATCGATCTGATCCAGACCATCGCGTCGCAGACCAACCTCCTGGCGCTCAACGCGACCATCGAGGCGGCACGCGCGGGCGACGCAGGCCGGGGCTTCGCCGTGGTGGCTTCGGAAGTGAAGAGCCTTGCCGATCAGACCGCAAAGGCCACCGACGAGATTCGCACGCAGATCGTCTCGATGCAGCAGGTCACGTCCACCGCCGTCGGAGCGATCCGCAACATCGGGCAGACCATCGCCGAGATCAATCATGTGAGTGCCGCCATCGCCACCGCCGTCGAACAGCAAGGTGCGGCAACACGCGAGATCGCGCGCAACATCCAGCATGCCGCGGGCGGCACCAGCGAAGTGTCGAGCAACATCGTCGGTGTCAGCGATGCATCGACGCAGGCCGGCACGGCTGCCAACGACGTGCTCGGCGCCTCGGGTGAACTGCGCCGCGAGGCCGACGTTCTTCGTGGTGAAATCGACGAATTCCTGTCGAGTATCCGCGCGGCCTAAGGCGACAATCCAGCGCATGGCTGCACCCGGCCAGCGTCATTGCTCCAACCCTCAAAATCATGGACTGCTTTCACAGCAGCCCATGATCGGTGGCTGCGCAGAATGTAAGGATTGCGTGAATGCCCCCAACTCCCTCTGCATGGACATCGACCGAACTGCGCCACGACTGGCAACGCCATGAAGCCCAGGCACTCTATGATTTGCCGTTTGCAGACCTGATTTTTCAGGCGCAGAGCACCCACCGCAGCAATTTCGATCCGAATCACGTCGAGACCGCGAGCCTGCTCAGCATCAAGACCGGCGGCTGCGCGGAAGATTGCGGTTATTGCTCGCAAAGCGCGCACTACAACACTGACGTCAAGGCGACCAAGCTAATGGACCGCGACGCCGTGGTTGCCACGGCGCAGCGCGCAAAGGATGCCGGTGCGAGCCGCTTCTGCATGGCCGCAGCCTGGCGCAATCCCAAGGACAAGGATCTCGACCGCGTCTGCGACATGGTCAGTGCGGTGAAGGATCTCGGCCTCGAGACCTGCGCGACGCTGGGCATGCTCACGGAAGATCAGGCCAAGCGCCTGCAGGACGCCGGGCTCGACTTCTACAATCACAATGTCGATACCTCGCCAGAATTCTACGGCAAGATCATCACCACGCGCACGATGGAAGATCGCATCGAGACATTGGCGCGGGCGCGCCATGCGGGCCTCAAGGTCTGCTGCGGCGGTATCATCGGCATGGGCGAGCAGGTCGAGGATCGTCTGGGCATGCTGATGCTGCTGGCGAACCTGCCGCATCATCCGGACAGCGTGCCGATCAATATGTGGAACGAGGTGAAGGGTGTGCCGGTCAACGACACCGCCGAACGCCCGGATCCGATCGCGCTGGTCCGCATGATTGCCGTGGCGCGTATCATGATGCCGAAGAGCGTGGTGCGGCTTTCCGCCGGACGGCAATATATGACCGATGAATTGCAGGCACTGTGCTTCGTCGCCGGCGCCAATTCCATCTTCATCGGCGACGTGCTGCTGACCACGAAGAACCCCCAGACCGACCGCGACGCCAACCTGCTGGACCGGCTGGGCATGACCTCGCGGCTCGACGACGTGAGCGGAAAGAGCACGCCGACTCCGCCGGTTACCGCTTCAGCACAGGCCGATATGCGCGCCAGCGCATAAACCCATGCCCTGCGCCAGCCGAATTTGTGCTGGCGCAGGGGTCCTTGGCCCGCTAAGCCGGATGAAAAGGACATTGTGACAGAACCGATGCATTCGAAAACAGACGCCAGCACAAAGCCAGCCGATGACCTCCGCTATCCCTGGGAGAACCATCCCGGGACCGATCAGGTGGTCGAAATTGCTCCGGGCGTTCTCTGGATCCGGCTCGACCTGCCGTTTCGCCTCAACCATGTGAACATCTATCTGCTCGCCGACGGCGACGGCTGGGCCATGGTGGATACCGGCATCGGCAATGACGCCACCATCGCTGCATGGACGAAACTGTTCGAAGGTCCGCTGAAGGGCAAGCCGATCAGCAAGGTGATTGTCACCCACGCGCATCCCGATCATGTCGGCCAGGCCGGCTGGATGGTGCAGCGGTTCAACTGCCCGTTCTATATGTCGCAAGTCGAATATCTGCAGGGCGTCTATCACCAGCACCGCCGCACCGAAGAGCGCATCGTCAATATGCGGCAGTTCTTCCATCGCCACGGCATGGATGCAGATATCACCGAGCAATTGCTCGGCCGCGGCCAGGAGTATCTGAAGAAGACGGTGCCGCTGCCGGCGGCCTATCGCCGGCTGTCCGATGGCGACGATCTCGTGATCGGCACGCGCACCTTCCGCGTGCTCACCGGCGCCGGCCATTCGCCGGATCAGGTGATGCTGTATTGCGAGGCCGACAAACTGTTCCTGTCGGCTGATCAGGTGCTCAGCAAGATCTCGCCCAATGTCAGCGTCTGGGCGCATGAGCCCGACGAGAATTCGCTCGGCTCCTATCTGCATTCGCTGAAGCGCCTCGCCGATACGCTGCCCGATGACGTGCTCGTGCTCCCGGGTCACGGCGTGCCGTTTCATGGCCTCAAGATTCGCATCGAGCAGCTCGCAGACCATCACGAAGAGCGCTGCCAGATGATCGCCGCCGCATGCAAGGATACCGGCAAGACCTCGGCCGAACTGGTGCCGGTGGTGTTTCACAAGCACAAGCTGGATGCCCACCAGACCGGATTTGCCGCCGGCGAATTGATCGCCCACGTCAATCACATGCTGGCGCAGAAGCGGCTGACCTCGACAATGGGCGCCGATGGCATGCTGCGGTTCAAATCGGCGTAACCTGCAGCGCAGCAAAAATTCGTGAACGACCTCAGGCTCTTGATGCACATCAAAAGCTGCGGCGCTTGGTCAAATTGACCAATTGCGCCTCGACAGCCAAGCTGGAAAAGCTCTAAAACGCACCTGACGCTGGGTTCGGGTTTCGTTTTTGGGTCTTTTGCGATGGATTACAGCAAGTTCTTCAGTGACGCGCTCAATCGTTTGCATGACGAGCGCCGCTATCGTGTCTTCGCCGACCTCGAGCGCATTGCCGGTCGGTTCCCGCATGCGGTCTGGCACACGCCGCAAGGTCCGCGGAATGTCGTGATCTGGTGCTCCAACGATTATCTCGGCATGGGCCAGCACCCCAAAGTGGTTGGCGCCATGGTCGAGACCGCGACCCGCGTCGGCACCGGTGCCGGCGGGACCCGCAATATCGCAGGCACCCATCATCCGCTGGTGCAGCTCGAGGAAGAACTCGCGGACCTCCACGGCAAGCAGGCCGCACTGCTGTTCACCTCTGGCTATGTCTCGAACCAGACCGGCATTTCCACGCTCGCCAAGCTGATGCCGAATTGCCTGATCCTGTCCGACGCACTGAATCATAACTCGATGATCGAAGGCATCCGGCAGGCCGGCTGCGACCGCGTCGTGTTCCGTCACAACGACGTCGCGCATCTCGAGGAACTGCTAAAGGCTGCAGATCCCGCGCGTCCGAAGCTGATCGCCTGCGAGAGTCTGTATTCGATGGATGGCGACGTCGCGCCGCTGGCTGCGATCTGCGATCTCGCCGAACGTTACGGCGCGATGACCTATGTCGATGAAGTCCATGCGGTCGGCATGTATGGCCCACGCGGCGGCGGCATCGCCGAGCGCGACGGCGTGATGCACCGCATCGACGTACTGGAAGGCACGCTGGCCAAGGCCTATGGCTGCCTCGGCGGCTATATCGCAGCAAACAAGGACATTGTGGATGCCGTGCGCTCCTATGCGCCGGGCTTTATCTTCACCACCGCGCTCCCGCCGGCGATCTGCTCGGCCGCGACCGCAGCGATCAAACACCTGAAGAGCTCAAGCTGGGAGCGTGAGCGTCATCAGGACCGCGCCGCGCGGGTCAAGGCGATCCTCACCGCGGCCGGCATTCCGGTGATGTCCACCGACACCCATATCGTGCCGGTGTTCGTCGGCGATGCCGAACTTTGCAAGAAGGCCTGCGATCTGCTGCTCGAAGATCACGGCATCTACATCCAGCCTATCAACTACCCGACCGTCGCCAAGGGCGCCGAGCGCCTCCGCATCACGCCGTCGCCCTATCACGACGACGTGCTGATCGATCACCTCGCGGAATCGCTGCTGCAGGTGTGGGATGAACTCGGCCTGCCACTGCGCACCAAGGCGCTGGCAGCGGAGTAATCCTCTCACGGCCGTCATTGCGAGCGCAGCGAAGCAATCCAGAGGCCCGAAGCGAAGACTGGATTGCTTCGTCGCTATGCTCCTCGCAATGACGCGGAGAGAACGGCGCCCGCCTCAAACGAGTCACCATTATGGACATCATCTGGAAAGGTATTCTCGGCGGACTGCTCACCGCCCTGATTGCCTGGTTGTCCAAACGGGGCAACACGCTGCCCGGCATTCTGCCGTTGTTTCCGACCTTTGCGATCATTGCGCTCCTCATCGTCGGCGCAAAAGGCGACAGCGCAGGCTTCCGGGAAGCCTGCATGGCCGGCGCGAAGACCATTCCGGCCTATCTCGCTTTTCTCGGCATCTGCTATCTCACGGTCGGCACGTTCGATTACCGCCTCGCTCTGCTGGCCGGCGTGACCGCGTGGCTGTTCATTATCCTGATCGCCTTTTTCGGCCCGCGCTGGATTTAACGACAATCCGGCATTCCCCGGCGTCCGGCCAAATCCCTGTCGCCTGCACCGGCGCAACCGGCTAGATTTTCGCCTGACGGACGGGCTTGCGCCCGCCAAAGGGAGCACGCACGATGCTGCACGACTGGGGCGTGATTGTTGCCGCCCTCTGCTACATCGGATTTCTGTTTTGCGTCGCCAGCTATGGCGACCGGATCGCGCTGTTCCAGAGCGGCCGCGCCAAGGCCGTCATCTATCCGCTGTCGCTGGCGATCTATTGCACGTCATGGACGTTCTTCGGCTCGGTCGGCGTGGCCAGCCGGACCAGCGTGGATTTCCTCGCGATCTATGTCGGCCCGATCCTGTTCTTTGCCTTCTTCTCGCCCGTGCTGCGGCGTGTAATCCATCTCGCCAAGACCCAGAACATCACCTCGATCGCCGACTTTATCGCCGCACGTTACGGCAAGAGCCAGGCCGTCGCCGCCACCGTCGCCGTGATCGCCATCATCGGCTCGGTTCCGTACATTGCGCTGCAGCTGAAAGCCGTCGCATCGTCGCTGGAAACGATCCTCGGCGAGGACAAGGCCATTGCCGGCGTTCCCATCGTCGGCGATATGGCGCTGGTCGTGACTCTTGCCATGGCGATGTTCGCTGTCCTGTTCGGCACAAGGCAGACCAACGCGACCGAGCATCAGCACGGCCTGATGCTCGCCGTGGCTACCGAATCCATCGTCAAGCTGGTGGTGTTCATCATCGCCGGCGCCTTCGTGACATTCTGGATGTTCGGCCCCTCGGAGCTGGTCGAGCGCGCGATGAAGACACCGGAGGCGATGCGCGCCATCAACTATGTGCCGTCGTTCGGCAATTTCCTCACGATGGTGCTGCTGTCGTTCTGCGCCATCATGTTGCTGCCCCGGCAGTTCCACGTCAGCGTCGTCGAGAATTCCAGCGACTCCGAAGTGAGCCGCGCGCGCTGGCTGTTTCCCACCTATCTAATCGCCATCAACCTGTTCGTCATTCCGATCGCCCTGGCGGGCCTCGTGACCTTTCCGTTCGGCGCCGTCGACAGCGACATGTATGTACTGGCGCTGCCGATCGAGGCCGGCTCCAGCGCGCTCAGCATGGCTGTGTTCATCGGCGGCTTGTCGGCTGCCACCGCGATGGTGATCGTCGAATGCGTTGCGCTGGCCATTATGGTGTCCAACGATATCGTGTTGCCACTGGTCTTGCGGCGCGGGCCACAGACTCAGAATGAGCAGACCGACTTCGGCAACTTCCTGCTCAAGGCAAGACGGTTTTCGATCTTCGCCATCATGGTGATGGCCTATTTCTATTTCCGCGCACTCGGCAATACGCAACTGGCCGCCATCGGCCTGCTGTCATTTGCCGCCATTGCGCAACTAGCTCCAGCTTTCTTTGGCGGGCTGATCTGGCGGCGCGCGACCGCCCGCGGCGCCATGGGCGGCATGGTGGTCGGCTTCTTCGTGTGGGCCTATACGCTGTTCATCCCGAGCTTCCTTGAAGGCAGCACCGCAGGCGTCCTGTTCCTGCAGCACGGCCCGTTCGGCATCGAGGCGTTGCGGCCGCAGGATCTGCTCGGCACTGAATTGCCGCCGCTGCTGCACGGCACACTCTGGAGCCTGTCGCTCAATATCCTGACCTATATCGTGCTGTCGCTGATGCGGGCGCCGTCGTCGATCGAACGGCTGCAGGCCGATGTCTTCGTGCCGAATACGCTGGCGCCGATCACACCGGCATTCCGGCGCTGGCGGACCACAGTCACGGTGCAGGATATCCTCAGCACCGTGACCCAATATCTCGGCCCGGACCGCGCGCGCGAATCCTTCGATGCTTTCGCCACGCGTCGCCGTGTCGATCTCGATCCGGCCGCACCTGCGGATTTCGAACTGCTGCAGCATGCAGAATATCTGATCGCGTCATCGATCGGCGCAGCCTCGTCCCGGGTGGTGATGTCGCTGCTGCTGCGCAAGCGCACGGTGTCGGCCAAGGCGGCGCTGAAGCTGCTCGACGATTCGCATGCGGCGCTGCATTTCAATCGCGAGATCCTGCAGACTGCGCTCAATCACGTCCGCCAGGGCATCGCCGTCTTCAACCCCGACCTGCAGCTGATCGTCTCCAACCGGCAGTTCGGCGAACTGCTCGGCCTCCCACCGCAGATCGTGCAGATCGGCATTCCGCTCCGGGAGATTCTGGAATTCATCGGCATCCAGAGCGCGTCGCCTTATGGCGACAACGAAACCCTGACACAGGCGCGGCTGGCTGCCTACACCACCGAGGGCGAGCCTTATCTTGAACGTCTTCAGGATCGCCAGATCGTCATCGAAGTACGTACCAATAAAATGCCCGACGGCGGGCTCGTGCTCACCTTCTCCGACGTCACGCCCAGCTTCGAGGCAGCGGAAGCGCTGGAGCGCGCCAATGCTACGCTGGAAAAACGAGTCCGCGACCGCACCGAGGAACTGACACGGTTGAACTCCGAACTGGCGCTCGCCAAGAGCACTGCGGAAGACGCCAATATCTCCAAGACTCGCTTTCTGGCCGCCGCCAGCCACGACATTCTGCAGCCGCTCAACGCCGCAAGGCTCTATGTCACCAGCCTGGTCGAACGAAAGAGCGGCGGCGAGGATGCCCGGCTGGTCGAGAATATCGACGACTCGCTGGAGGCCATCGAGGAAATCCTCGGAGCGCTGCTCGACATCTCGCGCCTCGATGCCGGCGCCATGAGTCCCGCGATTTCCAGTTTCCGCATCGGCGACCTGATGCGCTCGCTTGAGATCGAATATGCACCGATTGCACACGCCCGCGGCGTCAAGCTCACATTCGTGCCGTGCTCATTGCCCGTGGAATCCGATCGCCTGATGCTGCGGCGTCTGCTGCAGAACCTGATCTCGAACGCGATCAAATACACGCCGCATGGCCGCGTCCTGGTCGGCTGCCGGCGCCGCGGCAAGGCCTTGCAGATCGGCATCTACGATACCGGCGTCGGCATTCCGATCCTCAAGCGCGGCGAGATTTTCAAGGAATTTCACCGGCTCGAACAGGGTGCGCGGATCGCGCGTGGCCTCGGGCTCGGCCTGTCGATCGTCAAGCGCCTCGCGCATGTGCTCAATCACGGCATCGCGCTGGACTCCAATCGCAGCGGCGGCTCGTTCTTCTCGGTGACGGTGCCGGTGGCCAAGGCGATCAATCACACCACCGCGGTCACCAGCGCGACGCCGCTGTCGAAGTCACCGATGTCGGGCACGCTCGTTGTCTGTATCGAGAACGACATGGCGATTCTCGATGGCATGAAGACGCTACTTCAGGCCTGGGGAGCCGAGGTCGTCGCAGTCCCTGATCCGGAAGCCGCGATGAACGCGATTGCCGAAATCCAGGGCTCGGGCCGCCGCCTCACGGGCCTCCTCGTCGATTATCATCTCGACCGCGGCAACGGCGTCGCCGCGATCCGGGAAATCCGCAACCGCTTCGGCAAGGAAATTCCGGCCATCCTGATCACTGCTGACCGCAGCCCGCATGTGCAGTCCGCCGCGCGCCAGGACAAGATCGCGGTGCTGAACAAGCCGGTCAAACCGGCGTCGCTGCGCGCACTGCTCGGGCAGTGGCGCACGCAGCAGATGATCGCGGCGGAATAGGGCTCTGCCCTCATCCTGAGGAGCGACATCTTCGTCGCGTCTCGAAGGATGGTGTCTTAGCATTTCATGGTTCGAGACGGCGCAAGTGCGCCTCCTCACCATGAGGCCGGAGCGATGTCGCTACTGCTGCGGCGTCTGTTCGCCCTGGCGCCACTGGCCGCCGGCTATTTTTGCCGCGGCGATCACCGCCTGGGTGCGGCTCTCGACGCCGAGCTTCTGCAGGATCGCCGAGACATGCGCCTTGATGGTCGCCTCGGACACGCCGAGCTCATAGGCGATCTGCTTGTTGAGCAGTCCTTGCGACAGCATCATCAGCACGCGGACCTGCTGCGGCGTCAGCGTCACCAGCCGATCGCGCAGTTTGCTCATTTCCGGATCGGCCGCTGCGGACATGTCGACGTCCGGTGGAACCCAGACGTCGCCATCCATCACGCGCACGATGGCATCGCGCAGCGTATCGACGCCGAAGCGCTTTGGAATGAAGCCTGACGCGCCAAAGTCCAGCGATTGGCGGATCGTACCGACGTCATCGCTGGCGGAGACGATAACCACCGGAATCGCGGGATACTGTGCTCGGAGGTAAATCAGTCCCGAGAATCCTGATATCCCGGGCATCGACAGATCGAGCAGGATCAGATCGACGTCGGAATCCTGTTCCAGCAGTTTGGTCAGATCCTCGAACGTACCGGCTTCCTCGACCGTGGTCGTCGGCAGCACACTACTGACCGCCTGCCGCAATGCACCGCGGAACAACGGATGATCGTCGGCAATAATGAGGCGCGAGGGAGCGATAACGGTCATCAAAATCCATGCAAAAATCTTGCGGCGAACCAGCGACCGCGTTGAGACGACGCGCAAAAGCGCATTTCGCCACAAGTGTCCCCCGCGCGACAACGTCTTGCAAGCATCTAATGCTGCCACGCGGTAAATTGGTGAACGCGGGCCATTGTGCGCCGCAATATTTCATATGCACGCGCACGTCCGGAAGGACGTTTTCGCCACTGCGACGTCTGCGCGCAGCCCCTTGCGCACGGCCTAAAGTCGTATTGGGTCGCATTTCCCCGCAATGCTACCTTTTGCATCGAAGTTCTCTGCAATGAGCCGACAGAAGTTCGGCGCAGCGAGCGAGAAGCCACAATAAATTTTGCAACGGATTTGGGGAGCGATTCAAACATGTCCACCATCGCAGCAACATCGGCGAAAGCCCAAGGGATGACGAAGGACGAACGCTTCGTCATCTTCGCGTCATCGCTCGGCACTGTTTTCGAATGGTATGACTTCTACCTGTTCGGCTCGCTTGCCGGCATCATCGGCGCGCAGTTCTTCGGCGTGATCGATCCCGCCACCAAGCTGCCGATGTTCAATCAGGCCACGCGCGACATCTTCGCGCTGCTGGCCTTCGCCGCGGGCTTTATCGTTCGTCCGTTTGGCGCCATCGTGTTCGGACGCGTCGGCGACATCGTCGGCCGCAAGTATACGTTCCTCGTCACTATCCTCATCATGGGCCTGTCGACCTTCATCGTCGGCATTCTGCCTAATGCAGCGACCATCGGCATCGCGGCTCCGATCATCCTGATCGGCCTGCGCCTGCTGCAGGGCCTTGCGCTCGGCGGCGAATATGGCGGCGCGGCAACTTATGTGGCGGAACACTCGCCGGCCGGCAAGCGCGGCTACTACACGTCGTTCATTCAGACCACGGCCACGCTCGGCCTGTTCCTGTCGCTGCTCGTGATCCTGTTCACGCGGTCGGCGCTAGGCGAGCCTGAATTCGCAGCCTGGGGCTGGCGCATTCCGTTCCTGGTCTCGGTGGTTCTGCTCGGCATCTCGGTCTGGATCCGTCTGCGCCTGAATGAATCGCCCGTGTTCCAGAAGATGAAGGACGAGGGCAAGGGCTCCAAGGCTCCGCTCACCGAAGCCTTCGGCAACTGGAGCAACGCCAAGATCGTGCTGATCGCACTGTTCGGCGGCGTGATGGGCCAGGGCGTGGTCTGGTACACCGGCCAGTTCTACGCGCTGTTCTTCATGCAATCGATCCTCAAGGTCGACGGTTACACCGCGAATCTCCTGATCGCGTGGTCGCTGCTGCTCGGCACCGGCTTCTTCGTGTTCTGGGGCGCCCTGTCCGACAAGATCGGCCGCAAGCCGATCATTCTGGCAGGCTGCCTGATCGCAGCGCTGACCTTCTTCCCGATCTTCCGGATGATCACCACCAACGCCAACCCGACTCTGGAAAAGGCGATCGAGACCGTGAAGGTGGAAGTCGTTTCAGATCCCGCGCTTTGCGGCGATCTGTTCAACCCGGTCGGCACCCGCGTGTTCTCCACGCCTTGCGATACGGCCCGCGCCTATCTGGCCCAGTCGTCGGTCAAGTACTCGACCGCGTACGGTGCAGCGGGCTCGGGCGTGAAGGTCGTCGTCAACGGCAAGGACGTGCCCTACACCGCGGCTGCAGCGTCGAACCCGCAGGTTCTCGCAGCGGTTCAGGCGGCGGGCTATCCCAAGGCGGGCGACGCGCAGATCGTGAAGATGGCGCATCCGTTCGATATCTTCCGTCCGCAGGTCGCGGCGGTGATCGGACTGCTGTTCGTCCTGGTGCTGTTCGTGACCATGGTCTACGGGCCGATCGCGGCAATGCTGGTCGAACTGTTCCCGACCAAGATCCGCTACACCTCGATGTCGCTGCCCTACCACATCGGCAACGGCTGGTTCGGCGGACTTCTCCCGGCGACCGCCTTCGCCATCGTGGCCTCGACCGGCGATATCTATGCCGGCTTGTGGTACCCGATCATCTTCGCGGCAATCACCGTGGTCGTCGGCTTCTTCTTCCTGCCGGAGACCAAGGACGTCGATATCAGCGCGAACTAATCTCGCCCAACCGGCAGCCTGGCTGCCGGCTGACACGACGACGACAAACCGGCCGCGGAGCAATCCGCGGCCTTTTTTTTGTTTCGGCAGATCTGCGAGCGTCAGGTCGCGCCGACGAACTGCAGCACCACCTCGCGGCGATGCGGGCGGGCGCGGTGTTCGATCAGATAGATCCCCTGCCAGGTTCCAAGCGCGAGCTTGCCTGACAGAACCGGGATGTGCAGCGAGGTTGCGGTCAGCATGGTACGAACATGCGCCGGCATATCGTCGGGACCCTCTGTATCGTGCGTCCAGTTAAAATCCTGAGGCGCAAGACGATCGAGCGTTGTCATGAGATCGACCAGCACGGAAGGATCGGCGTTTTCCTGGATGGTGAGCGACGCTGAGGTATGGCGGACGAACAGCGTCAACGCACCTTCACGGGCCCCGATCTCGCTCAGGAATTTGCCGGCCTCGCGGGTCAGATCGACGAAACCCGCACCGGATGTCTGCACCGTCAGTAGCGACGACACGACGGATTCGATGCGAACTGCAGACAGCGCGCTGTGCGTGATGGATCTGGCTGATGTCACGACGCGAACCTTTCGACTGGTGGATCTTCTGATGAACCAAAACGCCGAGATGGCGTTCCCACTTCAATCAGGATGGACAAGGGAAAACGCCATGAAGCTTAAAACATCAAGGGACATTCCGGGGCCGGGGCCACGCAAGGACGAACAGCGCGCGCAGGAGAAAGCGGTGATTAAGGACGCAGACAAGACCGATCAAGCCGACCGCGACGCCATCCATGGCGATGGCGACGATATCGGGCTCGACCGCAAATAAGAGCTGCGCACTGCGTTAATCGTCAGAGCTAACCACATCTGCGCGGTGAATTTCCTCGCCCTCTTCGTTGCGGACGGAAATGGCGAAGTGCTTGCCGCGGAGCTCGGGCCTGATCTTGTAAATATCGCCTGCGAGCTTGTCGGCGACCTCAGCGGCCAGCAATTCATTGCGCAAAATCTGCCCGGAAGCGTCGGGCACGGTCGTCCCATCGACGAGATCAAAATAAAATCTCGGCATCAAAGTGCTCCCTTAAGTCGAAAAACGTACGATTTGGCTCCTCTCTGCTAGTACCGAATTATTCTCGATATCGCGGCAAAAGGCGCTGCGCATCATACCAATCAACAATGTGAGCACTGCCATCCGGCGCGAAACTCGCAGCGCTCAGATTTTCCCGCTGGAATCGCGCTGGATGCGGCTTGCCATATCGACAAGGCGTCGCCACGCGTTTTCGACAAAGGCCATCACCCGATCGACATCGCGTTCGCTCGGCAGCGGAATCTCGATCTTCCTCTCGCCGTCCGCACTCCCTGGTTTTCCGGGCTTCAGCGAATCCTGCTTAGGGAGCGCTTCATCGGTCTTGCCGGCGACGGCTGGACCACGCTGGGCAAGCTCCGCCTTCAGTCTGTCGTTGTCCCTCTGCAGCCGCCCTATCTCGGTATCGAGCGCGGCACGTTCATCCGGCAAGACATAGCAGGCCCAGCCGGATCCCTTATCCGTGCATGTCGAAACCGTGCCGGTGCGGGTATCCAGGCGGATGACGCCTTCAGCGATCGGCGACAGCGAATAACGGCCATTCTCGATGTCCGGGAGGGCCTGCGCAGACGCACTGACGATCCCAGCCATCAGCACCGCGCCAACCCGCGCAGCGTACCGCATGGGCTGTCCGGGGGAGGCAAAACGCACCACAGCATTCTTCATGGAGATGCTCCGCGTTGCGAGTTCGGGGCGATAGCCGCCTTTACTCTCAGATGTGCTCAGATTTGAGATTTGAAAGGCGCTCGCTTCGTCTTCAACGCATCAGCCAGCAATTCGAGCCGGTCCTGGCCCCAAAATACTTCACCGTTGAGCACATAGGCCGGCGAGCCGAACACGTCAGCCGCAATCGCCTCCTGACGGTTCTGTTCGTATATCGCAGCCACATCGCTGGACGCTGCGCGCTCTAGCAGTTTCGCGCCCGGCAGCCCCGAATCATCCGCCAGCCTGGTCAGCACGGCCGTGTCGCCGAGATTGAGCTGACCTTCCCAGACCGCGGGAAATGCACGGCGCAGGAACGGGTCCGGATCGTGTCCAGCCTCGAGCGCCGCGATCACCAGACCATCAGCGAGTCGGCCATCGAATGGCCAGTTTTTCGGCTGCAGATGAAAATCGAGACCGCGTTTGTCGCGCCAGCGCTGCAATTCAAGCATCCGGTAGCGCTGCCGCACCGGATGACGCTTGCCGAGTGGAAGGCCGCCGGTTTCCGAAAACAGATCACCGAGAAATACCGGTTTATGATTCACCTTGAGATCATAAGTACTTACGAGATCGCGAAAGAGCGTGTGGCCGATATAGGCCCAGGGCGATGGCAGCGAAAAATAGTAGTCGATCTCTTGAGACATTCCGGGCTCCGGCGGGGCGTTTTCAAACTCTGCGGTACTCCAACAGAGCGCCCTGCGCCGTGCAAGATAGATCACCTCGAAAGTCATTCTTGCGCTGCGGCGATCCCGCGCAGCGGGATTCGAATTTCGTCAATAAAATCAAATGAATCAAAGCACTAACAGGCGATCAGCGAATCTTGACTTGGCAAGATGCGCTAAGTATGGTCCGCCCGGCTTTGAAGGGTGACGGGGCGTTATTTCCAGCATTTGCAGCGTTATTTCGAGTGTCGCAAGCATGACGAACGGCACACGGGACGATGACAGTGAACGCGGAAACGATGGCAAATCGTCTCCCGATGAGGCTGCGCTTTCCGCAAGGCTCGGAAGTCTGAATCAGCGTCTGTCCAAACTTCAGGATGAGCGCAAACTCCAGACTGACCAATCCGAAACTGGAAGCGGAAACGCGCAGTCCAGGGCATCGGCCATGGCAGTGGGTCTCCGTCTTTCTTCGGAACTGGTCGCGGGCGTCGTCGTCGGAACGATTCTGGGCTGGGGCTTCGATCGTTTGCTGTCGACATCGCCGTGGGGGCTGATCGTTCTCATGCTGCTCGGCTTCGTCGCCGGCGTGATGAACGTGATGCGCTCGGCTGGGGTCGGAAAAAAAGCGGAATAAGAAATTCGCGCCCAAGACCTCTGCGTCGTTGGCGCAGCATTTGAGTGCCGGCTGTCCGGCAAGGAAACGCCGGACGTTCCGGCCGAATTGAAAGACCGACGTGGATGGCCGATCCGATCCATCAATTTGAGATCCACAAGATCTTCACCCTGGGCCATATCGGCAATCAGGAAATCGCCTTCACCAACTCATCGGCCTATATGTTCGGCGCCGTCGCCGTCGTGTCGCTGCTGATGATCGGCGGCAGCGCCGGACGTGCGCTGATCCCGAGCCGCTTCCAGTCGGTCGCCGAGCTGTCCTTCGAATTCGTGTCGAATACGGTGCGCAGTAGCATCGGCGAAGAAGGCATGAAGTTCTTCCCGTTCGTGTTCTCGCTGTTCATGTTCATCCTCACGGCGAATCTGATCGGCATCATCCCCTATACCTTCACCGTCACCAGCCATCTGATCGTCGCCGTCGCGCTGGCATTGATGGTGTTCCTGACCGTGCTGCTCTACGGCCTCTACAAAAACGGTCTCGGCTTCTTCAAGCTGTTCGTGCCGCACGGTATTCCGATTTACATCCTGCCGCTGGTTACGGTGATCGAGGTGATCTCGTTCCTGTCCCGCCCGGTGTCGCATTCGGTCCGTCTGTTCGCCAACATGCTGGCCGGCCACATCACGCTGAAGGTTTTTGCCGGCTTCGTGACCTCGCTGAGCGCACTCGGCGCACTCGGCATTTTCGGTTCGGTGCTGCCGCTGGCCATGACCACGGCGCTGACCGCGCTGGAACTGCTGGTCGCCTTCCTGCAGGCCTATGTGTTCACGATCCTGACCTGCATCTATCTCAACGACGCACTTCATCCGGGCCACTAACCGCGTTTTAGTGTTCTGGCGGAATTCCACCCCTCAACTGTCTTAATCCCCTATCCCAAGAAGGAGTTTTACTATGGATCCCATCGCAGCGAAGTACATCGGCGCCGGCATTGCTTGTCTCGGCATGGGTGGCGCTGGCATCGGCGTCGGCATGATCTTCAGCCAGTTCCTCAACGGTGCGCTCCGCAACCCGTCGGCTTCCCAGGGCCAGTTCGCTAACCTGATCTTCGGCTTCGCCGTGACCGAAGCGCTCGGCATCTTCTCGCTGCTGATCGCGCTGCTGCTGCTGTTCGCCGTCTAAGCTGAAAACGGATCCGGTTGCCGCTCCGTCCTGGAGCGCTTCCGATCGATAAGGAGACTGCTGTGGCTGAAGGTCAGGGCAAATCCAAGGGCGCCGATCACGGGACTGCCGCACACACTGCGGCAGACGGTGGTCACAAGGCGTCGTTTCCGCCGTTCGAGAGCAACACCTTCGCTTCACAGCTGGTGTCGTTCGCGATCGCGTTCGGCTTGCTCTATCTGATCGTGTCGCGTCTGGCGCTGCCCCGCGTCGGCGGCGTGCTTGCGGCCCGTCAGCAGGTTCTCGATACGGACCTGAACGAAGCCGCCAAGCTCAAGGGCGATTCCGACGCTGCATTGAAGGCTTACGAAACCGAACTCGCCAATGCTCGCGCCAAGGCGCAGGCGATGGCGACCGAAGTTCGTGAGAAGCTCAATGCAGAACAGGAGCAGGCCAAGGCGAAGCTCGAAGAGAGCCTTGCCAGCAAGCTTGCTGCAGCGGAGCAGACCATTGCCACCACCCGCGCAACGGCGATGGGCAATGTGCGCAGCATTGCTGCGGACACGGCCTCGGCGATCGTCGAACGCCTGACGGGCATCAGCCCGGATGCAGGCGCCGTCAACGCCGCGCTCGACGCGTCGCTGAAAGGATAAACGGATGTTCGGACTTCAAGCTGAATTCTGGGTCGCCGTCGCTTTTGTCCTTCTGATGGCGGTGTTCGGCTGGTTCGGTATTCACCGCACCATCCTGACGGCGCTCGATCACCGCAGCGTCCGCATCAAGCAGGAACTCGACGACGCCCGTCGCCTGCGCGATGAAGCCGCCGCGCTGCTCGCAGACTACAAGAAGCGTCATGCAGCGGCCGAGCGCGAAGCGCAGGACATCATCACGTCCGCCAAGGAAGAGGCCGAGCGCATTGCCGCGGAAGCCAAGACCAAGATGGAAGATTTTGTCGCTCGCCGCACCAAGAGCGCAGAGGGCAAGATCGCGATGGCGGAAGCCCAGGCTATCGCAGATGTTCGCGCAGCCGCAGCCGAAGCCGCAGTGAATGCCGCAGCCTCGGTACTGTCGCAGTCGGTAAAGGGCTCGGTGGCCGACGACCTGATCGCCAAGGGTATCGGCGAAGTTCGCTCCAAGCTGAACTAAGCGAAAGACTTCAAACTAAAAAAGCCGGCGCGAGATGATCGCGCCGGCTTTTTTTGTTGGCTCGGATAACCCCTTAGCGCCGCTTGCGTGCGGGCGTCTGCGATTTCAGGGCCTGCGGATCGAAGCCGATATAGAAGATGTAGGAATCGCCTGCAGTGCCCGTCGGCACGGGATAGACGAGATCTTCGCCGACCAGGCTGAACGGCACGCTGGTCTCGCTGCCTATCTGCACATTGGTCTGGAACACCTTGGTGGCAATGGTCTTCGGCGTCACGCCTTCCTGCACCACGGCGACACGCAGCGGCACATCGACCACTGCTGGCGCGCCGGCCGGCCCGACGATGACGCGGCCCTGGATGCCGATCTTGACCGAGATCTGACCGCCATTGAGATCGCAGGAGCGCGCTGTCCGGGTGATGGTGGCCTGGAAAGCCAAATCGTTGCCGACCGCAGGCTTGCCCGCAGCGCCGACCGCATAGGTCGAGGCGCCCGGCCGGATGCTGACGCTCGGGCAGGTCAGATCGTTCTCATCGGTCTGCGGCGATTGCGGCGCGCCGACCTCGGTGGACTTGCCCGAAAACAACTGGGTGAAGCGATCGGTCATCGACGGGCTGCCGCCGCCGCTGCTGCTGCTCGGCGAACCGCCGCCGAACATGCTGCCGCCGCCGCAACCGGCCAGCGTCAGGCTTGCTGCAGTGATCACCAGCAGGCCGCGGAGCGCGCCGGTGCGGCCGCTGATCGGCATCGAACGAATGTTGCGCATTGTGAAGATATCCCCGGAAATTCAGTCGTTTGCGCTGCCCCGCCCAAGGCGTGCGCAGGGCCTTATAACAGCGCAATGGCGGCGAACCCAAGGCGCTTGAGACAGGACAGATGCGCGCCATTGCGCCACATCCGGACATCGCGTTGCAACACGACTACCCGCGGAAGTCCTCATGCAGCATGCCGTAAAGCAGGTGATCCTGCCAGATGCCATTGATGCAGAGATAACGCCGCGCCAGTCCCTCGCGCGAGAAGCCACACTTCTCCAGCACCCGCACCGACGGCAGGTTGCTGGGAATACAGGCCGCCTCGATGCGGTGCAGGTTCAACTCGCCAAACAAGGTCGGCAATAGCACCCGCAGCGCCGCGGTCATGACGCCCTGCCCGGTATAGGGCTGGCCGACCCAGTAGCCGATGGTGCCGGCCTGGACGATGCCCCGGCGCACGTTGGCGAGCGTCACGCCGCCCAGCAGCGTGCCATCGGACTCGCGAAACACCAGAAACGGATAGGCGCGATCGGCGGACGCATCGTCGGCATAGCGGCGCAGCCGGCGGCGAAAGCCGGAGCGCGTCAGGTCGTCTGACGGCCAGATCGGCTCCCACGGCGTGAGATAACCCCGGCTCAGCTCACGCAGATCGGCCCATTGCGGAAAATCGCTCATCACGGGCGCGCGCAATGCAACGCCGTAGCCGCGCGGCGCCAGCGCCGCCGGCATGCTTGATGGCAAACGAAACAGGGCCATAGGCTCGCTCCCTGATGCCTCGGACCTCACCTGCCTAGTGGAGCAGGCTCTTGTCCTTGGCGCGGGTCAATCCTTCCGCAAAAGCCACCGCCGTGTCCAGCCCCCGGCCGCTGCCGAGCGCCGCCACGGCCGGACGGCTGCGCGTCAGCAGGCCACGGGCGACGTTGCGGGTCGATTCCACGCTGACATCATCGATGCGCTGGACGAGCTCTTCCACGGTGAGCGGACGGCCATAGGCCAGCATGTGCCGCGCCAATTGCTCGGCGCGCGAGCTGCAGCTCTCCAGCGCCATGAGCAGACCGGCCTTCATCTGCGCCTTGGCGCGCGCGATTTCGGCTTCGGTCAATGTCTCCACCGACTCGTTGATGACATCGACGATGACTTCCATCATCTCCGGCGCATCGGTGGGATCGGTGCCGGTATAGAGGCCGAAGAAGCCGGTGTCGGTATAGGGCGCGTGGAAGGTGTAGATCGAATAGCAGAGGCCGCGCTTCTCACGCACTTCCTGGAACAGCCGCGAGGACATGCCGCCGCCGAGAATGTTCGTAAAGACCTGCAGGCTGAACAGCGACAGGTCCGATTGCGGCAAGCCTTCCAGCGCCAGCGTCAGATGCGCCTGTTCAAGATCGCGATTGACCACACGCGAGCCGCCCTTGCCGAACATCGCCGGCTGCGGCTTCGGCGCAGCCGTGCCTTCGAAGCTGGAAAAGCGATCAGCGGCTTCATGCACGACCTGGCGATGATTCACGGCGCCGGCTGCAGCTACCACCATGTCCGGCCCGCGATAATGCGTGGACAGGTAGCTCTGCAGCATGTCGCGGTCGAAACCTTTCAGCGTCTTGGCGGTGCCCAGAAGCGAACGGCCCATCGGCTGGTCGGGATAGCAGAGCTCGTTGAGGTGTTCGAACACGACATCGTCCGGCGTATCCTGCGCCGCGCCGATCTCCTGCACGATCACGCTCTTCTCGCGCTCCAGCTCATCCGGCACGAATGTCGGATTGGCGAGAATGTCGGAGAGCACGTCGAGCGCGAGCGGCACATCGGCCTTCATCACGCGGGCGTAATAGGCTGTGGTTTCGGTCGAGGTCGCGGCATTGAGATCGCCGCCAACCGCCTCGATCTCCTCGACGATCTCGCGCGACGAACGCTTCTTGGTGCCCTTGAACGCCATGTGCTCAAGCAGATGCGAGATGCCGTGCTCGTTAGGCTTCTCATCGCGGCCACCGACGCCGGTCCAGACGCCGAGCGCTGCGGTTTCCAGATGCGGCATGGTATCGGTGATAACCGTCAGGCCCGAAGGCAGTTTGGTAACTTCGACGGTCATCAGGATACTCCTTGCTTCGCAGCACGGCTGACCGACAGCACGAACTGCTCAATATCGCTTTGGTCATTCTTCATGACCTTAATATGCTCGGGCTTCGTCATCAGCCCTTCCAGATAGACCGGCAATGCCGGCCGCACGCCGCACGCCGCTTCCACCGCATCAGGGAATTTCGCTGCATGCGCTGTCGACAGCACGACATTGGGCACATGCATCTCGGTGGTGTCACGATCGGCGACGGCCAATGCCACGGCGGTATGCGGATCGATCAGATCGCCGGTTTCGCGCCATGCGGTCCGGATCGCAGCCGATGTCTCGTCCTCGTCGGCGCGGCCGGATTCGAAATCGGCACGGATCGCGGTCAGCACTTTCTCGGGCAGCACGAAACGACCAGACTGCTTCAGCGAATCCATCAGGCCACGCACCAGCGCAGCATCGCGGCCGGAGGCTTCGAACAGCAGACGTTCGAAATTCGACGACACCTGAATGTCCATCGACGGGGACGACGAGGCGTGCACCTCACGCACCTCGTAGATGCCGGTCTTGAGCGTGCGATCGAGGATGTCGTTGACGTTGGCAGCGACGCGCAGCTTGCGCACCGGCAGACCCATGCGCTTGGCCACATAACCCGCAAAGATGTCGCCGAAATTGCCGGTAGGTACCGTGAAATCAACGCTGCGTGCAGGCGCACCGACGGCGACTGCCGAGGTGAAGTAGTAAACCACCTGCGCAACGATACGCGCCCAGTTGATCGAGTTCACACCTGACAACGACACGGCGTCACGAAACTTGTGATGGTTGAACAGGCCCTTCACGATCGCCTGGCAATCGTCGAAATGGCCCTCGACGGCGAGCGCATGGACGTTCGACGCGCCGGTCGTGGTCATCATGCGACGCTGCACGTCGGAAATGCGGCCGTTCGGAAACAGCACGACGAGATCGACATTGTCGCGACCGGCGAAGGCATCGACGGCAGCGCCGCCGGTGTCCCCCGAGGTCGCGACCACGATGGTGGTGCGCTGATTGCGCTTGGCGAGAACATGATCCATCAGCCGCGCGATGAGCTGCATGGCGACGTCCTTGAACGCCAGCGTCGGGCCGTGAAACAGCTCGAGCACGAACTGGTTCGACGCGGTCTGGTCGAGCGGCACCACGGCGGGATGGCGGAAGGTGGCATAGGCCTCATTGGCCATGCGCCCGAGATCCTCGTCGGAAATCTCGCCGGCCACGAACGGCCGGAGCACCTCGACGGCGACTTCCCAATAGGGCCGGCCGAACAGCGACGCGATGGTCTCGGCTGACAACTGGGGCCAGACCTCGGGAATGTAGAGGCCGCCGTCGCGGGCAAGCCCGGTCAGCATGACATCGCAAAAACCGAGTTTCGGGGCCTCTCCCCGCGTCGAGATATAGGTCGTCAAGGCGTCCTCCAAAGGCGCGGAAACCGCCAAGCCTTTGATAATAATGGGGTTAAAACTTCGCTGGCAGCTAAGTCTGAGGGCACCATAATGGGTTTCGCCGAGTGGGGAAACCGCCAATGGGGCGGTCCGACGAACCAGGCACCCGAGCGTTAAGTTTCGCCGAACGCCCTCCGGATGACCGGCAGGATCGGGCTTCCTGGCTCAACCCATAGGGCCGCTACTCGCTTCAGAAATTCAATTTGGGAAGTTGGCCAATCGTTCGAAGCAAGGATTGGCCGGCTCTCAAACAGGACGGCACCAAGGTCATCCGGACTGTAAGCGTAGATGGCTCCGGAGCCGATACAGCATTCTCCATCAGCGAATAGAAGACTCTGATGTCCGCCATCCGCGATAAGGGAACGGTAGATTGGCACGGTCAGGTGAAGGACGTTTTCAATCGTGTTGATCGGCAGGTAGCTCACCGCTTTTTGGGGCCCAAGAGCCAGATGATGCTCCAGAATTCGCTTTCCTTCGGCGGCCAAAATGATGTCCCGGCTCTTCTCCACGATTTCCTCCGGAGCTGGCTCAAACAGCCCGCTGCCCCTTGATCCACGCTCCGAAAGCAATCACCACGGCGGCCGCGAGGCCAAACCATGTGATGGCATATTGCATGTGGTCATCCTTGAGATGGATTTCGAGCGGACCGGGCTTCGGAATGACGTTGGCCGGCACGGGACTTTCCAGATCGACATAGAACGGGGCCACAGCGCCCCAGCCGAGCGCCTGCGCCATGGCACGCTGGTCGCGGTTGAACCAGAGGCGCTTGCTGACGTCGTCATGGGGCGTCAACGTGCCCGCGGTTTCGGGAAAGCGCAGATAGCCGGTCAGGGTCACGGGGGTGCCGGTGATGAGCTTCTGCACGGCGCGGTCCTGCTGCGCGCGATCCTGCATCGTGTTCTGCACGAAGCCTGCATTGATCACGACGGTCTCGCCGGATGCCAGCTGCGCCGGCAGGAAGGCCCAGGTCACCGGGCCCGGCACATCGGGCCGCACCCCGGAGCCGGAGCTGTAGACCATGCCGTCCGGCACGGGTTTGTAGGTGGCCGAGAAGCTGACGCGGCGGAATTCGTCCTTCGCCGGGGTCAGCGTGCTCCATGTGGCTGGCGCGGGCAATGTGCCGGGCGCACCTGCAAGGCGCTCCGTGAGTGCGGCGATCAACGCGTGTTTCTCGGTACGGCGCTGCAACTGCCAGAAGCCGAGGCTGAGGAGCACACCGACGATGATGAGCGTGACGATGCCGAGACCGGTGATACTGCGCCGGCGCGCTGCAACAGTGTTCATTTCGGCGCGCGATCGATGAGTTGGCCTTCGGAAGCCTTGTGGTGGAATTGCAGGGCGATCAGCAGCGACTTCATTGAGCGCAACGGCAGCAGCGTGGTCGCGAGAATCAGCGGCAGCCATAGCGCGGCATGCAGCCAGAATGGCGGCTGGTACTTAACCTCTACCACCAGCGCGCAACCGACCACGATGGCACCGGCGAGCATGATGATGAAGATTGCAGGGCCATCACCGGTGTCGATGAAAGCATAGTCCAGTTCGCAACGCTCACAGCGCGGCGCCAGATTGATGAAGCCCGCATAGAGCTTGCCCGCACCGCAGCGCGGGCATTTGCAGGTAAGGCCGCGGATGACGGTCTGGCCGAGCGTGACGGGGGCAGCGAGTTGATCGGGCATCGAGTCGAATTCTTTCACGCCGCAGAGGCCAACGAAAAAGGGCGGCCCTGCGGCCGCCCTCTTGTAGCACCGAATGCGGTCAGTGCGCGGCTGCGCCGACGATAGGGCCGCCATAGCCCCAGACATAGATCGTGACGAACAGAAACAGCCAGACCACGTCCACGAAGTGCCAGTACCAGGCGGCGAATTCGAAGCCGAGATGCTGTTTCGGCGTGAAGTGACCGGCATAGACGCGGAACAGGCAGACCAGCAGGAAGATGGTGCCGACCAGCACGTGGAAACCGTGGAAGCCGGTCGCCATGAAGAAGGTCGCACCGTAGATGTTGCCCTTGAAGCCGAAAGCAGCGTGGGCGTATTCGAAGGCCTGCACGCAGGAGAAGGCTGCTCCGAGCAACACGGTGAGGATCAGGGCGTATTTCACCGCCTTGCGGTCACCTTCCAGCAGCGCGTGATGCGCCCAGGTCACCGTGGTGCCCGAGGTCAGCAGGATCAGCGTGTTGAGCAGCGGCAGATGCCAGGGATCGAAGGTCTGGATGCCCTTCGGCGGCCAGACGCCACCGAACAGCGCCTCGCGTGTGGCGTGCACGGGATCGCCGGGGAACAGCGACGAATTGAAGTAGGCCCAGAACCAGGCGACGAAGAACATCACTTCCGAGGCGATGAACAGGATCATGCCGTAGCGATGGCTGATCTGCACCACGCGGGTGTGGTCGCCCTTGTACTGGGCTTCGCGAACCACGTCGGTCCACCAGCTTGCGAACACATAGAGCACGCCGATAGTGCCGACGCCGAACACGATGGGCGCCGCCGCATACATGTGATGCATCCAGCTGACAGCGCCGACCGCCATGATGAAGGCGAACAGCGAGCCTACCGCCGGCCACGGCGAGGGATCGACGAGGTGATAGTCGTGGTGCTTAGCTTGCGCCGTAGCCATTGCGGTTCTCTCCGTCAGCTGCGCCGGTTGAAGCCGGTGCGAGTTCTCTCAATTTTATAACTCGGAACGCTCCGGGATTTCTCTCAGAGCTTTCTCTTAGAGGTTACCCTTGCGCTTGTCAGTCTCCGTCGCCGCTAGCGGCTTCGGCGCCGGATCGCGCAGGGGGTAGAACGTGTAGGACAGTGTGATCGACTTCAGTCCGTCATTCTCGCTATCCGCGGCCAGCGCAGGATCGACATAGAATACGACGGGCATTTCGCGCTTCTCACCGGGCGCCAGGGTCTGGTCAGTGAAGCAGAAGCAATTGATCTTCTGGAAATACGCACCCACCGTCAGCGGCGCCACATTATAGGCAGCCTGTGCGGAGGTGGTGCGGGCGGACTGGTTGGTCACGGTGTAGAATACAGTCACGACCTCGCCGATCTTGACCTCGATCTCACTCTGCTCCGGGACGAATTTCCATGGCAGGCCGCCGGACACGTTGGCGTCGAAGCGGACGGCGATCTTGCGTGCGATCGGGCCCGTCGCGGGTGCCGAACTCGCCACCATCGTGGTGCCGTTGAAGCCGGTGGCGCGGCAGAACCAGTTATACAGTGGCACGGCGGCGTAGGACGCGCCGACCATGAAGGCCACGAGCAGACCGCACGCCGCAGCCACAGTCGCATCGCGACCCAGACCGCGGCGCGCATTCTTATCGCTGCGCGGGCTGCTCACTTCGACTGGCTGGATCTGCGGCTGATCGGTCATGTCACTCAGCTTTTGTCATTACATGGGCCGGATGAGAACGGCCGGCCCTTTGACCATGGTGACGGCAAAGAACAGCACGACGAGGATGCCGAGCGCCCAGGCGATGGCCAGGGAGCGTTCGCGCCGGCTCTTCTTCTGCGCCTCGGTGAGGACGATGCCCTCTGGCTCGGTAGGCTTGCGCTCATTGTCCATGGGATCATGCGCCCCTCTACCAGACCATCGGGAGGATGGCCTTCACGACCACCTCGAGCAACAGAATGGCAAACAGCGCGAACAGATAGACGATCGAGAAAGCAAACAGCTTGCGCGTCGCGCGATTGGCAGGCGTGCCTTCGCGCAGACAATAGACCTGCACGGCGAGATACATCATGCCGGCGCCGAGGATCAGCGACGCCACGCCGTAGACGGCCGAGAAATAGCCAAGCGGCCACGGGGCCACGGCGGTCGCAACCAGCACGACAGTGTAGAGCAGAATCTGCAGCCGGGTCGCATCGGGACCGGCGACCACCGGCAGCATCGGCACGCCGGCGCGGGTGTAATCGTCGTTGCGGAACAGGGCCAGCGCCCAGAAATGCGGCGGGGTCCAGAAGAAGATGATCAGGAATAGCAGGACCGGCTCCATCGAGAGCGTTCCTGACGCCGCAGCCCAGGCAACGACTGGCGGCAGCGCGCCGGCTGCACCGCCGATGACGATGTTCTGCGCGGTCCAGCGCTTCAGAGCGATGGTGTAGATCACGACATAGAAGAAGATGGTGAAAGCGAGCAGCGCGCCGGCGAGCCAGTTGACGAGGATGCCGAGCGTCATCACCGAGAAGAAGGCCAGCACCAGACCGAAGGTCAGTGCTTCCGGCCGGGTGATGCGACCGCGCGGAATCGGGCGGTTGGCGGTGCGCGACATCAGGGCGTCGATATCGGCTTCGTACCACATGTTCAGCGCGCCGGAGGCGCCGCCGCCGACAGCGATACAGAGGATCGAGGTGATCGCCAGCACCGGGTGATGATCGCCCGGCGCCAGGAAATAACCGACCATCGCCGTGAACACGACCAGCGACATCACCCGCGGCTTGAGCAGCGCGATGTAGTCGGCAACACCCGCTTCGGAGATGCGGGGGGCAGACAGGTCGATGGTATGGTGGTCGAGGACGGACAAGATCATTCTCACTTTTGTTACGAGCACTCCGCCGAAACCCTTGCGAGTTCGGCGGAGGCATTAACTCGGTGCGGCACCCAGGAGCGCCGCACGAAAACCACTTACTGAACGCGCGGCAGCACTTCGAACTGATGGAACGGCGGTGGCGAGCTCAGGGTCCATTCCAGCGTGGTCGCGCCCGAACCCCACGGATTGTTCGCAGCCTGTTCCTTGCGGACGAAAGCTTCGATCACGCCGTAGATGAAGATCAGCACGGCAAAGCCGGAGATGTAGGAGCCGATCGACGAGACCAGGTTCCAGCCGGCGAAGGCATCCGGATAGTCGACATAACGGCGCGGCATGCCCGACAGACCCAGGAAGTGCTGCGGGAAGAACACCAGATTCACGCCAATGAAGGTGACCCAGAAATGCGCCTTGGCGATGGTTTCCGAATACATGTAGCCGAACATCTTCGGGAACCAGTAATACCAGCCGGCGAAGATGGCGAACACGGCGCCCAGCGACAGCACGTAGTGGAAGTGCGCCACCACATAGTAGGTGTCCTGCAACACGCGATCGACGCCGGCATTGGCCAGCACGACGCCGGTGACGCCGCCGAGGGTGAACAGGAAGATGAAGCCCACGGCCCACAACATCGGCGCCTTGAACTCGATGGAACCGCCCCACATCGTGGCGATCCAGGAGAAGATCTTCACGCCGGTGGGCACCGCGATGACCATCGTGGCGGCAACGAAGTAGGCCTGCGTCGCCGACGACATGCCGACGGTGTACATGTGGTGCGCCCAGACGACGAAGCCGATGCCGCCGATGGCGACCATCGCATAGGCCATGCCGAGATAGCCGAACACCGGCTTCTTCGAGAAGGTCGAGATGATCTGCGAGATCATGCCGAAGCCGGGCAGGATCAGGATGTACACTTCGGGGTGACCGAAGAACCAGAACAGATGCTGGAACAGGATCGGATCACCGCCGCCGTCTGCGGCGAAGAAGGTCGTGCCGAAGTTACGGTCCGTCAGCAGCATGGTGATGGCGCCCGCCAGAACCGGCAGCGACAGCAGCAGCAGGAACACGGTGACCAGGATCGACCACACGAACAGCGGCATCTTGTGCAGGGTCATGCCCGGCGCGCGCATGTTGAAGATGGTGGTGATGAAGTTGATGGCACCGAGGATCGACGATGCACCGGCGATATGCAGTGCCAGAATCGCGAAGTCGACGGCGGGACCCGGATGGCCCGATGTCGAGAGCGGCGCATACATGGTCCAGCCGGCGCCGACGCCGTTGGCGCCGGGCTCGCCCTCCACGAAGGTCGAGATGATGAGCAGCGCGAAAGCAGCCGGCAACAGCCAGAACGACACGTTGTTCATGCGCGGGAACGCCATGTCCGGTGCGCCGATCATCAGCGGCACCATCCAGTTGCCGAAACCGCCGATCATCGCGGGCATCACCATGAAGAAGATCATGATCAGACCGTGCGAGGTGACGAAGACGTTGTAGGTGTGGCTCTCGTGGAAGATCTGGACGCCCGGATACATCAGCTCGATACGGATCAGGATCGACATGATGCCGCCGATGACGCCCGCCGCGATCGCGAAGATAAGGTACATCGTGCCGATGTCCTTATGGTTCGTCGAATAGACGTAGCGCCGCCACCCCGTCGGATGCGCATGCGCATGATCGTCGTGGGCGTGATCGTCGTGAGCCGGTGTTGCCGCGGTCGTTGCCATTTTCAAATCCTGCTTTGTCTTCTTCTGGCAGTCTTTGGACCTTGCGGTCCCCTCGCCCTAATTTCTTACAGTGCGTGCGGAGCCTCGCGGCTCCGCCACCCGCTTACTGCGCCACAGCAGTTCCGGCCGAAGCGTAGGAATTCGCCGGATTGGACGCGAACTTCTTCTTCGCGGTCTCGACCCATGCGGTGAATTCCTGATCGCTGACGACGCGGATCGCGATCGGCATGAACGCGTGATCCTTGCCGCACAGTTCCGAGCACTGACCGTAGAACATGCCGGTCTTGGTGGCCTTGAACCAGGTCTCGTTCAGACGGCCCGGAACGGCGTCGATCTTGATGCCGAAGGACGGGATCGCGAAGGAATGGATGACGTCCGCGGCGGTCGTCTGCACGCGCACGACCTTGTTCACGGGAACGACAACTTCGTTATCAACGGCAAGCAGGCGCGGCTGCTTGTCAGCGGCCATCAGCGAGTCGAATTCGAACGGGCCGTTGTCGGGATAGCTGTAGGTCCAGAACCACTGCTTGCCGGTTGCCTTGATGGTCAGGTCGGCTTTTGGAATATCGAGTTCCAGGAACAGCAGACGGAACGACGGCACCGCCACAGCGACCAGAATCAGAACCGGGATGATGGTCCACGCCACTTCGATCAGCGTGTTGTGCGTGGTCTTGGATGCGACCGGGTTGGCCTTGGAGTTGAACTTCATCACCACGATGACGAGAAGTACAAGCACGAACAATGTGATGGCGGTGATCAGCCAGAGCAGGAAATTATGAAACCAGGTGATGTTCTCCATCACCGGCGTGGCGGCTTCCTGCAGCTTGAATTCCCACGGCGCGGGCTGGCCCATCACCTCTGCGAATGCAGCACCGCCAAAAGCAAGCCCGGCCCCAACAACTGCTAACCCCAGCAACCGGCGGCCAATCTGGCCCCTCGACATCCTCATGCCGCTCGCGCTCCCATATTTACTGTCGCATTTCGGCCTGTCGCCGAATTATGCCGCCCGATCCGCACCCTGCCAATTTGCCAAAACGCCCAAGTGATTGGCCTGGAGGCAGTTGTTAGAATGCGTCGAAATCTAGCCTCTCAAACCATAATTCGCGGTCTGTCGCAATGCAGGAGTGGCGCATCCCGTAATGCATTCGGCGGTATTGAACGAAGGTCGCAATTGCTGCATGAAATCAGGCATAAACAGGCATGCGGCAGCCGAACGGCGCTTGACAGCGGAATTGTCCGATGTAGGCACAGATCAGGCGATCGGCAGGATGCTGATTCGCGCCTGCGAGCGCTTTCGTGGCTCCGTGGATGCCTTCAAGGCGCCGTCATTGCCGTATCATTCCGTGGTCTGGAAAAATCCTCCGGACAGACAGCGTCAAGCGTGCTGCCCTGGACTACGACCACCACGTCACCGCCTAAGGAATCGACCCGGATGGGGCACTCGAAGTTGCAGTATAAACCGACCCTGAACCGCCCGGCCCGCGGGATCGCAGGCTGGCGCCGGCTGGCGCTCGGTTGTCTCGCCCTGGCGGCGATCGCCGCCGTCCCGACTACCGCCAGCGCCCAGGGTGCGGTGCGCTCGGTTCATGGCGACTGGCAGATCCGCTGCGACACCCCGCCCGGTGCCCAGGCCGAACAATGTGCCCTGATCCAGAGCGTGGTGGCGGAAGACCGCTCCAATGCCGGCCTGACCGTGATCGTGCTGAAGACCGCCGACCAGAAGAGCAAGCTGATGCGCGTGGTGGCGCCGCTCGGTGTGCTGCTGCCCTCCGGCCTCGGCCTCAAGCTTGACAATCAGGACGTCGGCCGCGCCGGCTTCGTGCGCTGCCTGCCCAATGGCTGTGTTGCCGAAGTCGTGATGGACGACAAGCTGCTCGCCCAGCTCCGCACCGCCAAGACTGCCACCTTCATCATCTTCGAAACGCCCGAAGAAGGCATCGGCTTCCCGCTCAGCCTCAACGGCATCGGCGAGGGTTACGACAAGTTGCCATAGGCCTTGAACCCGGCAGCATCAGCCGGAACCGCGCCCTCTGTAATAGTCCAGCAATCGCCGGGCATCTTCAGATGTCCAGTCGGCCTCTCCTGCAAGATATCCCTCGACCTGCCCCGTCGTCCCGATCAGATACGAGATAGGCATCGCGTAGAGGCTGAACGGAGTATCCGGAGCAGCAACCTCGCCGGCACGCGCGACCAGTCCACCAGGGTCGATACCGACATCGAGGTGTCTCAGCTTCAGGTTGCGCACAAACGAAGCAACGTCTGCGCGATCGGTGGCGATCGCGATAACCTGCAGATTTGCGCGTGTCTCGATGTCCTGAAGCCGATCAAGAATCGGCAACTCGGTCTTGCAGGCCGGGCACCATGTCGCCCAGAAATTGACCAGAACGACCTTTCCTGGAAACGCGGTCAGATCAACCGGCTTGCCAACTAGGCGAGGCACCGCAACG
Organism: Tardiphaga sp. 862_B3_N4_1; assembly: GCF_051811085.1. NCBI lineage: Bacteria > Pseudomonadati > Pseudomonadota > Alphaproteobacteria > Hyphomicrobiales > Nitrobacteraceae > Tardiphaga > Tardiphaga sp. 862_B3_N4_1. Next base: position 2,113,488 of record NZ_JBPWQB010000002.1, on the reverse strand, counting down.
GACGGGATCGGCCGCGCTCCCCGGATGACAGTGAACTGATGCCGGGTGGTGCCAAAGGGCGGCGGCCCATCTGGCCGCGCATCCACGGCAGCGCCCCCCGCCGCCAATGCGGCCGTCGTGGCCAATGCCCCTTTGAGCAGCGTACGTCGCGAGATTAGCGAGCGAGCGACAGCCCGTGCGCGGTGCGGTGTTGTCACGGTCCAGCCTCCGATGGGCATCAAATAGGGTAGCGAAGCGTGCCGCTCAGGATCGGATATAGGACCAACCCGCTTCCTGTAGCTCGATGATCCGTCCAGGCCCGCTCGGAACCATCTGAACGTTATCGATAAACGAAATCGGATGGCCCTCGCTGCGCTCCATACCGAGCTTAGTCGCTTCGCAGACCACAAAGCGAATGTCAGGGGTCAGAGCCTGAACGACCTTCAGCAGTTCCTTGACCGGCGACGTGTCCACTCGAAACATATGAATGCCGGCGTTGTAAGCGACGATTTCGATCGAGAAGTCCTGCTTCGTCTCCCGGTAGTATTTCGGCAGGTTCAGCGACGTCGAAATCAGCGCTCTCATGACGGTCGGGTCGTCAGTGTTGATCTGCAGTACGAGACGATGTGCCTTGGCCGCCGCAGGCTTCGTCTCCGGCGCCCACGGCTTTGAAATGGCGGACCCCGCATCCGTCAAAGCCAGCGTGACGAATAACGGTGCCGCAAACGCCAGACCGAACGCCACCATGGCCAAGGCCTTGCCGCTATAACTCCGCATTGAAATCATCACTTGCACTCGAGCACACTGAAAGTGTTCGGCTTTTTTCAACGGCAATCCGTGGATGGCCGGATGAGAGCGTGAGCGCTCGCTACCTGAGGATCATGCTGCGCTTGGCGTAAGCCACGATAGCGCTCAATGCGAGCAGCACGATCGCAGGAAGCGGTGAGCCGCCGATGACAAACACATGCGTGAAAATCGCACCGATCATGATGCAGCACAGGAGGACCGCGCCAAACGCGACCGTTGACGGAACGATGATCAGGGCCGCTCCGAAGATTTCGAGCGTGCCGGTCAGATAGCGGAACCATTGCCCAAGGCCGATATGTTCGAACTCCTCGACGAGCATCGGCACGCCGTAAAGCTTGGCAGTCCCCGCAGCGGCGAACGCAAGAGCGAGCAAGCCCCTGACGGCCCAGAGACTGATGGAGGTCCAGCGCCGCGGTGCTGAGGAGGTGACGGAAGACGATGACATGGGCAGCTCCGAAGATGGTCAAAACGGTTTCGGCGACGCGGCTGACGGCAAAGTCTGCTTCAGATCCACGGGGCGCTTTCGAAGCACAAATTTCGGCAGTAAGATGAAAAAGACAAGTAGAATGCTTTTTCTGAGATAGTATGAAAAACATGACCAATGGAAAAACAGGCGATATCGCGCTCCCCGAATGTCAGCAGGGACGGGACGTAGAAGATTTTCATCGGGCGCTGGGGATGATTACCGGCAAATGGAAATGTGAGATCCTCTGGCAACTGGTCCAGAGCAAACACCGGTTCGGAGAACTGCAGCGCGCGATTCCGAATGTGACGCAACACATGCTGACGACACAACTGCGCGATCTCGAGTCCAACGGACTCGTCAAGCGCACGGTCTTCGCCGAGATCCCTCCGAGGGTGGAATATGAAATCACGGAATCGGCGAGAGCGCTCAGGCCGGTCTTCGAGGAACTGTTCCGATGGTCGCAGGCGCATTTCTCTGCGATGCAGGCCCGATCCACGACCTCACCCGGCTCCGACGAGAGCGCAGCGCCCCTGACTCATCCTTAATCCAGAAATGGAGCGACTTACTCGCCGGGCACCAGCCCGACCGCATGACGGCGCCCGGGCTTCGATGCCGCACGCAGGCGGCGGCGCGAGAAATACAGGATGAAGCCGGTCACGGTGAACAGCGGCATCAAGGCCGCGGCCAGCAAGAACACAATGCGACCGGGCAGTCCCAGGAACGCACCGGTGTGGATGTGCAGCACCGCGGCCAAAATGCGCTCACCGAATGTCTTGTCGTTGTAGAGCTCTGCCGACACCATGCGGCCGGTCACGCCATCGATGCGGAAATCGTCGCGCGCTTCATCGAATGACGCATCCTTTGCCACCGAGCGGATACGCACGACACTGCCCGGTCCGTTCGGCACCTGCATGATCGCCATCGCATAGCGGCTGCCTTGATCAGCCAGAAACGTCGACCAGACCTTGTCGAGTGACGGAGGCGCATCGGCGGCAGGTGCTTTGGCGCCCCCCTTTGCTCCGCGCATTGCCGGCGCACTCGCAGCGGGCTTGCTCGACAGAAGCCAGGTCGCGCTGGCCTTGTACCAGTCGAACGACCACCAAAGGCCGGTGAGAATGGTCACCAGATAGACCGGCAGCAACCACGTGCCGACGACGCTGTGCAGCGACCTGTGAAACGGACGGCCGGGCATCGCCAGATTCGGCCTCAGCCAGGCCTTGATGCTGCGGACACGGCGCGGCCAGCGCAGCACTATCCCGGAGATCAGCAATACGAACAGGCCGAGCACGGCGACGCCGGTGATCAGACGGCCATAGCCATTGCCGTTGCCCGGCAGCAGCAGAAAGCGATGCAGGTTGCGCAGGGTCGCAAAGAAGCCCTCCCCCTGCATCGCCGAGACGACGCGGCCGTCATAGGGATCGACATAAACCGACGACCGCTCCCCAGTCTCGCTGCGGGCAAAGCGCATCCGCACCGCCGTGCCGGGCTCGCTCGAAAAGACAATGAGACCAACCTTGCCCGCCCCTGGCACCGCCTGAACCCGCGCCACCAGCTCATCAGGTCCGAGCACAGGTGCGGGGCGCGGATCCACCTTCGTCACATCGCGATTCAGCGCAGCGACGATTTCGTCCTCGAAGCTCAGCATGGCGCCGGTCAGACCGATCAGGCCCAGGATCAGCGAGATCGCCAGGCCGATGATGGAATGGACTTGCAGGAATGCGGATTTGGTTCGTGAGGCCATGAAAAGCGATAACTGCCAGAAGAGATTAGTCCTGCAAGGAATACCGTTCGCACAGGATGGTGCTCGGAGGTCTACCGCACCGCAGCCTGAGGCGCATCGGAGCGCAGTTTGTAATAGCTCCAAGGTAGCCCATCATGGCTGGCACGGTTGCCCCCAGAGGATCTCGCCCCGGCGATGTGCAGGCCTCCCTTTTTGTCAAAACAGCACCTATCTTGGTTTGAATCGCCTGTTTCGCCGCAGGTTACGCCATTGTAAGGCGACCCACCCCCGGGTTGTCGCTACAAATTGAAATCGTGGCCCCGCGCCTGGCGCCGGGGCCGCGCCGCTGACATTGGAGCCTGCATGACCAGCCCAGCCACTACCTCCCTGATCGACCGCGCCAATCTGGACCGCGACGAGGTTCGCCGCGAGCTGATGCGGGGGCTTCAGGGAGCTGACGATGGCGAGCTGTTTCTCGAATATAGCCAGTCCGAGGCACTCGGTTTCGACAACGGCCGGCTGAAGCAGGCGACCTATGACACCGCGCAGGGTTTCGGCCTTCGCGCCGTCAAGGACGATGCGGTCGGCTATGCGCATTCCTCCGATGTATCAATCCCGGCGCTGATCCGTGCGGCTGATGCGGTCAATGCGGTCCGTGGCGGCTATGCGGGCACCTTTGCCGCAGCGCCCTCGCACACCAATGTGCGGCTCTATAGTGACGACAATCCGCTGGACGCGCCGGGCTTCGAGGCCAAGGTCAAGCTGCTGGCCGAAATCGACGCCTATGTCCGCGACAAGGACCCGCGCGTCCGCCAGGTCTCCGTCTCTCTCGGCGCCACCTGGCAGGTGGTCGAAATCCTGCGCCCGGACGGCGAGAGCTATCGCGACATCCGTCCGCTGGTCCGCGTGAATATCTCGGTCGTCGCCGGTCAGGGCGATCGACAGGAGAGTGGTTCCAAGGGCTATGGCGGCCGCGAGGGCTATGCGCGCTTCATCGAGAGCGGTTCGTGGCGCACGGCAGCCGACGGCGCGCTGCGCGAGGCGCTGGTGAACCTGGAATCGATCCCGGCCCCTGCCGGCGAAATGGATGTGGTGCTCGGCCCCGGCTGGCCCGGCGTGATGCTGCATGAAGCCGTCGGCCACGGGCTCGAAGGCGATTTCAACCGCAAACAGACCTCGGCCTTTGCCGGCCTGATGGGCCAGCAGGTTGCCGCCAAAGGCGTGACTGTCGTCGATGACGGCACGATCTCGTCACGCCGCGGCTCGCTGTCGATCGACGACGAAGGCACGCCGACCAATCGCACCACACTGATCGAGGACGGCATCCTTGTCGGCTACATGCAGGACCGCCAGAACGCGCGCCTGATGGGCATGAAGCCGACCGGCAACGGCCGTCGTCAGGGCTATGCCCATGTGCCGATGCCGCGCATGACCAACACCTACATGCTCGCTGGCCAGCGCGATCCCGCGGAAATCCTCGCCTCGGTGAAGAACGGCATCTATGCGGTGAACTTCGGCGGCGGCCAGGTCGACATAACCTCCGGCAAATACGTGTTTCAGTGCACCGAGGCCTACAAGATCGAGAATGGCAAGATCGGTGCGCCGCTGAAGGGCGCGATGATGATCGGCAACGGTCCGACCGACCTGCACCGCATCAGCATGATCGGCAACGATCTCGCGCTCGATGACGGCATCGGCACTTGCGGCAAGCATGGCCAGGGCGTGCCGGTCGGCGTCGGCCAGCCAACTTTGCGCATGGACAAGGTGACCATCGGAGGAACGGGCCAGTGACCACGGACACGGAAACCACAACCGTCGCATCGACCGCAAAACGCTGGTCCGGTCAGCTGGCACAGATCGTCGCGATCGTCGGCATCGTCTTCGTCGCCAAGGGCGCGCTCGCCGAACCGTTCTATGTGCCGTCCGCCTCCATGGAGCCGACGCTGCTGATCGGCGATGCATTGCTGGCGACCAAGTTTCCCTACGGCTATTCGACAGCCTCGCTGCCGATCCATGTCTCCCTTCCCGAGACCGGCCGCGTCTTCGCGACCACGCCGAAGCGCGGCGATGTCGTGGTGTTTCGCTGGCCCGGCGATCGCTCCCAGGTCTGGGTCAAGCGGGTGATCGGCCTGCCCGGCGATCGCGTCGAACTGCGCGGCGGTCAGGTCTGGCTCAATGGCGTCGCGACGTCCGTGAAGGCCGACGGCATCGGTGCCGCGGAAGACGATAGCGGCGGCTCCGAACCGGCGCATCGTTATGTCGAAACCCTGCCCGGCGGCGTGTCGCATCCGATCTTCAAGCTGCGTGACAACGGCCGCCTCGACAACACGCCGGAAGTCGTCATTCCCCCTGACCATCTGTTCGTGATGGGCGACAACCGCGACAACTCCGCCGACAGCCGCGTACCGGTAAGCCAGGGCGGTGTCGGCCTGCTGCCGATGGATAATCTCGTCGGCCGCGTCGACGCCATTGTCGGTTCATGGGATCTCGGCATGCGCAGCCAGCCGGTGACCAACTGGCTATCGGGCTTCCGCATGGCGCGGTTCTTCACCGGGGTACATTGAGCGCCGCGACAGCAGCTCAGAAGTAAGCAATCGCACGGCCGCATATGGCAACCGTGAACCAGATGGCCATTGATGCCAGAGCGCCTTGCCGCGCACCCGCAGGCATCGGTGACAGCGGCGGCAACGCTGCGATCCTGGGCATGATGATCGCCTCAACCCAGACGACATTGAGCAAGCCCAGCGCGATCAGAGCCGCCTTGATCTGAAACACGCGGTTCAGCACGACATGACTCGCTTCGGCGGTAAACAGAATGCCGCCGGTGAGCACGAGGCCGAGAAATCCGGCAATGGCAAAACGGCGCGCCCTGCGCAGCAGCGGACCAGGCGCCGTTGCAGCTAACCCGCCCGCGAGCCGGACATCCATCACCGCAATGGCACCGGCGAAGAACATCAGCGCGACGATGTGACCGATATTGGCGGACATATAGAGCCAGCGCGATTGCCGGATCGCAGCGCCAATTGCGGACGCTTCCATCGCCATGAAGATCGCGGGTGCGCCCTCAGTCATGAGCCGGCGCTATCGCAATTCGTAGGTCTTGCCGTCCACGGTGATGCGTTCGGCGCGCATCTCGTCCTTGTCGACGGTGGATGGATAGCCGAAGGCCGAGACGGTCTTGCCGACAGCCACGATATCGGCAGACGCCCCGCGCGCCGTCATGCGGGAGGTCGGCGCAAGAGTGACGGTCCAGGCCTTGTCGGCCCCCTTGATCACGATCGTCGCGTGCGGGTTCTCGAATTTGCTGTTTTCGACAGGACCGTTCACGGTGACCGGATTGGCAGCGTCGTAGCTGCCCCAACCGTGATGGGCGACGGCGGCGACCGTCGTAACAGCAATCAGTAATCCAGCGAATGTTACTGCGGGCAGGAGACGCGTCATGGCTCAACTCCCTTTATTGCCGGAATGCTACCTCACAACGCCCGAGATGAAACCCGGTTTTCGCCGCGGCGGCTTGATGTCGTTCTTCAGGAAGCAGCGCGCATTCTTGCCGGCATAACCGGGCCGCGCAAAGGTCCAGGCGCGGCATTTGTTGTCGCCCTGGCAGGCATCGCGACATGCATCGCCGTGCTCGGCCTTGTCGTCGTTCTTGATCTCGAACGAACGATAGTCGCCGCCAAAACGATCTGTCGAAGTTTCCACCGGACCGGTGCGCGGCTCAATGACACCGGCGCCACGCACGCCGGAGACGCAGCAATAGCTCTCGACCCGCGGCGGGACCTTGTCTTTCAGCCAGCACACCGCGTTTTCGGAATTATCGCTCGGATAGTTGAAGCTCCAGGCGCGGCACTTCTTGTCGCGCTCGCAGATCAGCGCGCATTCCGCGGGATCGCCGGACAGCGAGACCGAGCGCGAATAGTCACCGCCGGGACGATCGAAATTGGTTTGCGCCTGAGCAGATGCAACGGCTGCGACCAACAGCATGGCGAGGGCTGTCAGACACGCTCTGAACAGGTTCCTCGGCATGCAGGATGACTTTCAGCGGTTTGCAAATGGCGTAAGAAGGACGCCATTGGAACGCCGGTCACCTGTACCGCTGATGAACAGATTTTCAGCTTCGCCAAGCCGCTGATCTAGAAGCAGTATTCCTTATAGGCCGGCGCCACCGAGCCACCCCAGGCGCCATGGAACCTGTCGAGCATCTGCTCGGCCGGAGTCTTGCCGGAATCCAGGATCCGATCGAGTGCCTCCAGATGGTGGGACTCATCGCGGCCGTGCGCGTCGAGCTTGCCGCGCCGGCGCAGGCCACCATGGGCCAACTGCAGACACTCTTTGGCGATTTCGAACAGATACCGATCCTTGATCTTCGCCTTGAAACCCAACTTCGGCACGTCGTCGCGCAGCGCCTGTCGCTCCGCCGCAGTCCAGTTCTTGACGATATCCCAAGCCGCATTGAGGGCGCTGTCGTCATAAAGCAATCCGACCCAGAACGCCGACAGCGCCGGCAAACGATCCGACGGCACGCCATCGGCGCCGCGCATTTCGAGATAACGCTTCAGGCGGACTTCCGGGAAAATCGTCGAGAGATGATTGGCCCAATCCGAGAGAGTGGGTCGCTCGCCGGGTATCTTTTCGTTCTTGCCCGCGAAGAAATCGCGGAACGACGAGCCGGACACATCGATGTAAGTGTCCCCGCGCTTGACGAAATACATGGGAACATCCAGCGCGTAATCGACCCAGCGCTCGAAGCCCATGCCGTCTTCGAACGCCCACGGGATCATGCCCGAGCGCGCATTATCGGTGTCGCGCCAGACTTCGGACCGGAACGACAGGAAGCCGTTCGGCTTGCCTTCAGTGAACGGGGAGTTCGCGAACAGCGCTGTCGCGATCGGCTGCAATGCAACGGAAACACGGAGCTTCTTGACCATGTCGGCTTCGGAGGAGAAGTCGAGATTGGTCTGCACCGTGCAGGTCCGGTACATCATGTCCAGACCGTACTGGCCAACTTTGGGCATGTAGTTGGTCATGATCTTGTAGCGGCCCTTGGGCATCACCGGAATCTGCGCGCGCGACCACGACGGCGTGAGACCGAGGCCAAGAAAGCCGATGCCGAGCGGCGTCGCCACTTCACGCACCTGCGCAAGATGCGCCATCAGTTCGGACTGCGTCTGGTGGACTGTCTCCACCGGCGCGCCCGACAATTCAAACTGGCCGCCGGGCTCAAGCGAAATCGCGCCGCCGCCGGTGACGTCATAGAGGCCGATGATATTGCCGGCTTCCATGATCGGCTCCCAGCCGAGCAGATGCTTCATACCGTCGAGTACCGCGCCGATGCCGCGCGGACCTTCGTAAGGCACGGGATTGTGACCGACGAGCGTGAACGGCGTCTTCTCGTGTTCGGTGCCGATGCGGAAGTCCGATGGCGGCTTCACGCCCGCCGCCAGCCACGCCACGAGTTCGTCGCGCGACTGCAGCGGCGTCATATCGATTTGGTCACGCGCCATGGAAATTCCGAATGAAAGGCGCTGCAATCTGTTGCGCGCGGTGTCGGGAACGCCCGCGGCCCGTGCGGGTCGCGAACGCAGGCAAAAATTTAAGGTTCATCGCGCCGGCGCGGCGTCTCTGGCGGCCGGCGATGTCACTGTCGATGCCGCTTCTTGGCACGCGCAGCCGAGCCGGTCGAGCAGGCCGCACAGTTTTGCTGCATCTGCGTCGGACAGTTTCGAGCCGACATGTTTCTCGATCGCCGTTGAATAGGCGCAGCCCATCTTCTTGTGCAACTCGCGCCCGGCCGCCGTGATCTCGACGAACAGGCCGCGCTTGTCCATCTTGCATTCGCGGCGTGCAGCCAAGCCTTCGTCGACCAGGCGGTCGATCAGCCGCGATGTCGAATATTGCGGTATCAGCATCTGCTTTTCGAGCTCGACCGGGCGCATCTCGCCGGTCGGCGAGCGCGACAGCTCGGCCAGCGCGTCGTACCATGCGAGCGGCGGAAAGCCGGCGCGCTTGAGGTCCTGCTCGACGCCGTCCAGCACCCGGCTCTGGATTCGCATCAGGCGGATCCAGGCGGCTGTCGCCTCAAGGGAAGGTTTACGTTTCATGGCTCAGTCCAAATGGTGGCGGCACCCTAGCCCACTTGATGCAGCTGCATCAATCTTGACTCTTTCATGCATATGCATTTAGTCACCCGCGTGGTTAAACCAATGTCCTCAGGGAGGAATTTTCGATGAAGCTGTATTATTCGCCAGGCGCCTGTTCGCTCTCGCCTCATATCGCACTTCTCGAAGCCGGCCTGCCTTACGATCTCGTGAAGGTCGACCTCAAAGCCAAGAAGCTGGAAAATGGCGACGACTATCTCGCCATCAACCCCAAGGGCCAGGTGCCAGCCCTCGGCCTCGACAGCGGTGAGCTCGTTACCGAAGGTCCGGTCATCGTGCAGTACATTGCCGACAAGGCTGCTGCCAAAAATCTGGCGCCGGCCAATGGCAGCGATGCGCGCCGTCAGCTGCAGGAATATCTTGGTTTCATCAACGGCGAACTGCACAAGAACTTCAGCCCGCTGTTCCAGCCGGTGTTCGATGACGAGGTAAAGGGCTTCTTCAAGACCCGTCTGATGGGCAAATTCAAATATCTCGATGGCCAGCTCGCAGGCAAAGACTACCTGCTCGGCAAGGATTTCAGCGTCGCCGACGGCTATCTTTTCGTGATGCTGAAATGGGCCGACCGGATGAGCATCGACCTCTCCGAGTTCAAGAACCTGATGGCCTACAAGGATCGCGTCGCTGCCCGCCCGCAGGTGCAGGCCGCGCTGGAAAAGGAAGGCCTGATGAAGGCGGCGTAAGCTGCGGTTTCATTGAGCGAGAATGCGAAAGGGCCGGATCATTGATCCGGCCCTTTTTGTTTGTGTTGGATGCCGCGTTGATCACGACACGATGGGCTTGCGCTGTCGTCCCCTCTCCCCTTGCGGGAGAGGGGTGGCCGCAAATCGCGACGCCCGAGTTCTGGGCACCCCTCTCCCCGGCCCTCCCCCGCAAGGGGGGAGGGGGCACTCCTGTCTGTGTTTGTGACTTACGCCGCCGCGAGCTTCTTCGGCGGAAAGCGGCCATAGAACGTCTCGCCCTTGGCGGCCATCTCTTCGAGCAGCTTCGGCGGGGTGAAGCGCGAGCCGTATTTGGCTTCAAGCTTGTGGCAGAGTTCGACGAACTTCTTGGTACCCATGAAGTCGATATAGCTCAGCGTACCGCCGGTGAACGGTGCGAAGCCGAAGCCGAGGATCGAGCCGACATCGGCCTCGCGCGGATCGACGATCACGTGATCCTCGACGGTGCGCGCGGCTTCTACCGCCTGCACCACCAGGAAGCGCTGTTTCAGCTCCTCCACATCGAGCGTATCGGGATCGACCGGTTTCGGCAGCAGCGGGGCGATACCCTTCCAGAGAGCTTTCGAGCCCTTGCCCTTCGGCGGATACTCGTAGAAGCCCTTGCCGTTCTTGCGACCGAAGCGCTCCTGCTTCTCCACCATCTCGACGATCAGCTTCTTCTGCGCCTGATCGACGGCCTGCGAACCGAGATCGGCTTCGGTGGCCTTCATGATCTTCAGCACCAGATCGAGCGCGATCTCGTCCGACAGCGACAGCGGCCCGACCGGCATGCCGGCCATCTTGGCGGTATTCTCGATCATCGCCGGTGGCACGCCCTCGAGCAGCATTTCGAGGCCTTCGGCGGTGAAGCGCAACACGCAGCGATTGGCGAAGAAGCCGCGGGAGTCATTGACGACAATGGGAGTCTTGCCGATGACGCGGACGTAATCGAGCGCGGTGGCGAGCGCGACATCGCCGGTGTTCTTGCCGACGATGATCTCCACCAGCATCATCTTCTCGACCGGCGAGAAGAAGTGGATGCCGATGAATTTGGACTGGTCCGCGAACTCTTCGGCGAGCGAGTTGATCGGCAGCGTCGAAGTGTTCGACGCGATGATCGCACCTTCCTTCAGCAGCGGCTGCACCTTCTTGTAGATCTCGGCCTTGACCGCGCGATCCTCGAACACGGCCTCGATGACGAGGTCGCATTCCCGGATCACCTCAAAGTCTGCGGTCGCGGTGATCTTCGCCATCAAAGCGGTCTTGTCGGCCTCCTTGGCGCGGCCCTTAGCGATCAGGCCATCGATTGCCGCGATGCAATGACCGAGGCCCTTATCGGCACTCGCCTGGTCGCGGTCGATCAGCACCACGTCCATGCCGCCGCGTGCAGAGACGAAGCCAACTGACGCGCCCATGAAGCCGGCGCCGATGACGGCGAGCTTCTTGACCTTGGTCGGCGGCACGTTCTGTGGACGACGCGCACCCTTGTTGAGTTCCTGCATCGACAGGAACAGGCTGCGGATCATCGCCGCCGCTTCCTTGGTCTGCAGGATATGTGCGAACTGACGGGACTCGACGCGGAGCGCCGCATCCATCGGCAGCTGCAGGCCTTCATAGACGCACTGCATGATGGCGCGGGCCGCCGGATAATTGTCGAAGGTCTCGCGGCGATAGATCGCGTTGCCCGCGGGAAACATCATCATGCCCTGCTTGGAATAGACGGGGCCACCGGGCAGCTTGAAGCCCTTCTCGTCCCAGGGCGCCACGGGTTTGCCGCCAGCCTTGATCCATTCTTTCCCCGCCGTGATGAGATCGGCTGCCGGCACCACCGCGCCGACGATGCCCATCGCCTTCGCCTTGACGAGATTGATCGCGTCGCCCTTCAGCAGCATCTGCATGGTGTCCTGCGGCTGCAGCATGCGTGCGAGGCGCTGCGTGCCGCCGCCACCGGGGAACAGGCCGACCTTGATTTCAGGCAAGCCCAGACGCGTCTTCGGATTTTCAGCCGCAACGCGATAGTGGCAGGCCAGCGTCAGTTCGAACGCGCCGCCGAGTGCGACGCCATTGATGGCCGCGACCCATGGCTTGCCCGATGTTTCAATCTTGCGCAGCGTCAGCGACAGCTTGCGGCTCTCGTCGAACAGCATCTGCTGCGCGGCTTCCTCGCCCTTGGCTGCCTTGGTCTCGGCGAAGACCTTGCCCATGCCTTCCAGCATCGACAGATCGGCACCGGCCGAGAAAGCTTCCTTGCCGGAGGTGATGACGACGCCTTTCACGGCGGCATCCGCAGTCGTCTGATCGACGATCGCGCCGAGTTCCTCGATGGTCGCCACGTCGAGCACGTTCATCGAACGGCCGGAGATGTCCCAGGTAACGAGCGCGATGCCGTCGGCGTCGGTCTCAACCTTGAAATTCTTGAAGGTCATGTTGGCCGCTCCTTACACGCGTTCGATGATGGTGGCGGTGCCCATGCCACCGCCGATGCAGAGGGTAACGAGGGCCGTCGATTTGTTGGTGCGCTCGAGTTCGTCCAGCACGGTGCCGAGAATCATTGCGCCGGTGGCGCCGAGCGGATGGCCCATGGCGATGGCGCCGCCGCAGACATTGATTTTCTCATTGTCGATATCGAAGGCCTGGATAAAGCGCAGCACCACCGAGGCGAAAGCTTCGTTGAGCTCGAACAGATCGATGTCCGACAGCTTCATGCCGGAACGCTCCAACACCTTCTTGGTGACGTCCACCGGACCGGTGAGCATCATCGCCGGCTCGGAGCCGATATTGGCGAAAGCGCGGATCTTTGCGCGCGGCTTGAGGCCAGCCTTCTTGCCGGCCGCCTCGCTGCCGAGCAGCACGGCGCCAGCGCCATCGACGATACCCGACGAGTTGCCGGCGTGATGGACGTAGTTGACGCCTTCGATTTCCGGATGCGACTGGATCGCCACAGCATCGAAGCCGCCCATCTGCGCCATCGTCACGAAGGACGGCTGCAGCGCGGCCAGCGACTGCATCGTCGTGGACGGGCGCATGTGCTCGTCCTTGGCCAGAATGGTGAGGCCGTTGATGTCCTTCACCGGAATGACCGAATTCTTGAAGCGACCTTCGTCCCAGGCCTTGGCAGCGCGCTGCTGGCTCTGCACCGAATAGGCATCGACGTCGTCGCGGGAGAACCCATATTTGGTCGCGATCAGATCGGCCGAGACGCCCTGGGGCATGAAGTAAGCAGGCACGGCGATCGAGGGATCGACCGGCCATGCGCCACCGGCGGCACCAATGCCGACGCGGCTCATGCTCTCGGCACCGCCGCCAATGGTCATTTCGTGCTGGCCAGACATGATCTGCGCTGCGGCGAAGTTCACGGCGTCGAGGCCGGAAGCGCAGAACCGGTTGATCTGAATGCCCGGCACGTCATTGCCGTAGCCGGCCGAGAGGGCCGCCATGCGTGCGATGTCGCCGCCGGCTTCGCCGACCGGATCGACCACGCCGAGGATGACGTCATCGATGGTGCCCGGCTGCAGGTTGTTGCGCTCCTTCAGCGCCTTCAGCGGCGCAGTGGCGAGCGCCAGCGCGGTCACCTCATGCAGCGAGCCATCGGCCTTGCCGCGGCCGCGCGGCGTGCGAACGTGATCGTAGATATATGCCTCGGGCATGGTGTCTCCCTCAGAGTGGTCGTGTTGTTCGAATTTCTAAAACGCCGTCATGGCCGGGGCAAAAGCGCGAAGCGCGGCTTCGCTAGATGTCCCGGCCATCCACGTCTTCTCTCGCGCGCCGCCAAGGCGTGGATGCCCGGCACAAGGCCGGGCATGACGGCGCATATAGTGACTAGAACGCTTCCGCAGGAAGCTCCATCGTCGTCGCGCTTCCCGTCTGGATGCGGGCGAGATGGAGTGCGGTTTCGGGCAACATCCGCTCCATGAAGAAGCGGCCGGTGACCAGCTTGGTGGTCAGATAGGGTGTCGCGCCATCAGTGGCAATCTTGTCCTGCGCCACCTTGGCCATCTTCGCCCACATATAGGCGAAGGCGGTGAGGCCGAACAGCTGCATGTAATCGGTGGCGCCGGCACCGGCATTATCGGGCTTCATCATGGCGTTGTTCATCAACCACATGGTCGCCTGCTGCAGATGACCGAGCGCGTTCGAGAGCGGATCGACGTAAGGCTTCATGGCTTCGTCAGCGCCATGCGCCTTCGCAAATGCGCCGACCTCGCCGAAGAACGCCATCGCAGCACGGCCACCGTCGCGCGGCAGCTTGCGGCCGACCAGATCCAGCGCCTGAATGCCGTTGGCACCTTCATAGATCATGGCAATACGCGCGTCGCGCACGAACTGCTCCATGCCCCATTCGGCGATATAGCCGTGGCCACCGAACATCTGCTGCGCCGACACCGCGTTGGCAAAACCGCCATCGGTGAGCACGCCCTTCAGCACGGGCGTCATCAGGCCCATATGATCGTCGGCAGCCTGACGCTCCTTCGGATCGTCCGAGCGATGCGCGACGTCGCTCTTCAGCGCGGTCCACACCACCATGGCACGGGCGGCTTCGTTGAAGGCGCGGATGGTGAGCAGCGTGCGGCGCACGTCCGGATGAACCATGATCGAATCGGCCGGCTTGTCCGGCGACTTCGGCCCGGTCAGCGAGCGGCCCTGCAGGCGATCCTTCGCATAGGCAACCGCGTTCTGATAGGCGACTTCGGACTGCGCGAGACCCTGCACGGCAACACCGAGACGGGCTTCGTTCATCATCACGAACATGCCCTGCATGCCCTTGTTCTCTTCGCCGATCAGCCAGCCGGTGGCGCCGTCGTAATTCATCACGCAGGTGGAATTGCCGTGGATGCCCATCTTGTGCTCGATCGAGCCACACATCACGCCGTTGCGTGCGCCGATCGATCCATCGGCATTGACCATGAACTTCGGCACGACGAACAGCGACACGCCCTTGATGCCGGCTGGTGCGCCCTCGATGCGGGCCAGCACCAGATGGATGATATTGTCGGCAAGGTCGTGCTCACCGGCCGAGATGAAGATCTTGGTGCCGGAAATCTTGTAGCTACCGTCCGCCTGCGGCGCGGCCTTGGTGCGCAGCAGACCCAGATCCGTGCCGCAATGCGGCTCGGTGAGGTTCATGGTGCCGGTCCATTCGCCGGCGACCATCTTCGGCAGGAACATCGACTTCTGCTCGGGCTTGCCGTGCACGATGAGTGCTGCGGTCGCGCCCATGGTAAGGCCGCCATACATCGAGAACGCCATATTGGCGGAGATCTGGAATTCAGCGACGGTCTGCGACAGCGTCACCGGCAGACCCTGACCGCCGAATTCAGCGGGAGCCGAGAGGCCGAGCCAGCCGCCCTCGGCGACCTGCTTATAGGCTTCCTTGAAGCCTTTCGGCGTCGTCACGCTGCCGTCGTCGTTGCGCTTGCAGCCTTCGAGATCGCCGACACGATTCAGCGGCTGCAGCACTTCTTCGCTGAGCTTGGCGGCTTCGCCCAGAATCGCTTCGCGCACATCGGCGGACGCGTCAGCAAAGCCGGGCAGATTGTTGTAGCGATCGAACTGAAACACGTCGTTGAGCAGGAAGCCGACGTCTTCGAGCGGGGCTTTGTAGCTGGGCATGGAATTCTCTCGGTTTGAATTCGATTGATCGGATGATACGGCGCCGCCGTGTCAGATTTACGCGATTGTTATCGGAGATGAAGCAGGCAGCTGGCGGCTCATTGCCGCGCCAATTCCTCGCCCATCAACCGGTGCAACAGGTTGATGGCCTTAAGCGGCCTGACCATCACCTTGAAGTGGGTAATGCGCCCATCATCGGCGAAGGTGATCATGTCGACGCCATTGATTTTGATGCCTTCGATCTCGTTCTCGAATTCGAGCACCGCGCCGTTGTCGCTGCGCCATTCGCCTTTGTAAGCGAAGCCAGCGCCACCCAGCACTTTCTCTGCAGTCGTCAGATACTTGAACACGATCTCACGGCCCCGCTGCGGCGCATGCACGACCGGGCTTTCGAACACGGCGTCCGAATGCAGCAGGTCCCACAGCATCGCCCGATCATGAGACCGCATGAAGCTGTACCATCTATCGAGGCCGCTCACGCTCATCGGCTCTCCCTCCCGCATCGGGCACTGTTCGGCCAGCGCCACTCCATACACTTCTGCATGGACGTTAACGCCAGAGCGTGGATTTCGTCAATACACATGTGTATGGTCGGGGAATGGATGACCAACTGACCAAAGACCGCCTGACGCGCTCGGCCTGGCTCGACCACGGGCTGAGGATCCTCGCGCGGCAAGGCGCCGACGCGCTGAAGGTCGGCGCACTGGCCACTGGGCTGAATGTGTCACGCGGAAGTTTCTATTGGCATTTCAAAGACATATCTGAATTTCGACTACAGCTTCTGCAGCGCTGGCAGGAGCGGACGACCGATCAGGTGATCGAGGGGATCGACGCCTCGGTCGCTGGCGCCGCACGTCTGACCCACCTGATGAAGCTCGCTTTCAACGAAGATCGCAGCCTGGACCGTGCCATCCGCGCCATGGCCTCGACCGACACAGACGTCGCCAAAATGGTCGCCTCGGTGGATGCGAGGCGGGTCGGCTATATGGCGAAATGGTTGATTGAGGCCGGGGTGGAAAGCCAGCGGGCACTGCCCCGCGCCGAGTTTCTCTATTGGGCCTATATCGGCCAGTCCGCGGTGATGGATCCGCGCCACAGCGCCATCACCGAACTGGATGTCGACGATTTGAGTGCGCTGTTTACGCGCTGACGCCAAAGCCAGAGACATCCGATCCTACCTGCAAATCGGCGCAAGTGTATCAGCGAGTTAACTTTTAAGGCTGGCCGAGCCCGATCCTTAACCCGTTATTTACCCTAACCCTGAAAAGTCCGGATCAGAGGCAGACGACCCGCGCACGTTACGATTGTCTTCACAATGGGACGCGCGGGGGAGGCTGCAGGCGCTGGTGGGCGTCAAGCTCGGAACCGGACCAAAGCATGAATTCGCGCGTATCGTGGAGTGTTGACGGGATTGAGCCATCGGTTCGCGAGCGGGCCGAAGCTGCGGCGCGCCGTGCCGGCATGTCGCTCGGCGACTGGCTGAACTCGACCATCGGCGAAGCTCCCCCGCGCTACAACTCGCCCAACGCACGCCCGCGTGACCAGGAACGCCTCCTCACCCCGCGTGCGGCGCTGCCGCAGCGCGACGCTGCCGATGTCGTCGAAATCCACGAGCGGCTCGACGCCATTGCCCGGCAGATCGAACTCTTCTCAAAGCCTGCACAGCGCAACAGCGAGCCCGGCGTCGCGCGCCAGCTCAATGACGCGATCTCGCGGCTCGATGCGCGCCTGTCGCAGATCAGCGAGCCGGTCCATCGGCAGCCTCAGATGCCGCCGCAGCAGCCGCGCATCGATATGGTCGAGCGCGCTGCCAATCAGGTCTATAGCGCCTCACCGCCGATCGATCCGTTCTCGCTGGATTTCGCCATCGCCGAGATCGCCGCCCGCCAGGGCGAACTCGACGGCACGCCGCGCATGGCCCCGCGCAACGCCCCGCCGATTGCGCCGTCCTTCGTGCAGCCTCCTTATGCGCAGCCCGCCGCGCCACCGCAGAGTTTCATGCCGGATATGTCTGGCCTGGAACGCCAGCTATTCCAGATCACGACCAAGATCGATGCGCTGCAGCGCCCGGACAATAATATCGAGCAGTCGATCGCGGCCTTCCGCAGCGAGCTTGCCGACATCCGCAACGTCATCACCGAAGCGATGCCGCGCCGCGCCATCGAGTCGATCGAGAACGAGATCCGTGAACTCGGCCGCCGCATCGACGACAACCGCCACAGCGGTATCGACGGCGACGTGCTGGCCAATCTCGAACGCGCACTGGCCGACATCCACAAGACGCTGACCACGCTGACCCCGGCCGAACAGCTCGCCGGCTTCGACGAGGCGATCCGCAATCTCGGCGGCAAGATCGACTTGATCGTGCGCTCGAGCAACGATCCCGGCACCATGGAACAGCTGCAGGGCGCGATCGCTGCGCTGCGCGCCATCGTTTCCAACGTCGCCTCCAACGAAGCGCTCGGCCGTCTCAGCGACGACCTGCAGACGCTGTCGTCGAAGGTCGATCAGCTCGCACGCGCCGACAACAGCGATTCCTTTGCCGCGCTTGAGGTGCGCATCATGACGCTGACGGCAGCGCTGGAAAATCGCGAGCGCCCGGCTGTCATGGCCAGCTCGGATCATCTGGAAACCGCATTGCGGACGCTGTCCGAGCGTCTCGACCATATGCCGGTCGGCAATGACTCGTCGTCGGCCTTCGCGCATCTCGAACAGCGCGTCTCCTATCTGCTCGAGCGGATGGAGAACATCACCGATACGCGCGGCAACAATCTCGGCCGCGTCGAGGACGGGCTGCAGGACATCCTGCGCCATCTCGAACGCCAGCAGTCGATGTTCGCCGCGCTGGACAATCCCCGCAGCAAGGCGCCATCGGTCGATCCCGGCCTGGTGGACACGATCAAGCGCGAACTGTCCGACATGCGCTTCAGCCAGTCGGAAACCGACCGCCACACGCAGGATTCGCTGGAAGTCGTTCACTCCACGCTCGGCCATGTGGTCGATCGCCTCGCAAGGATCGAGGGCGATCTGCGCGCGGTCGGCGCCGCGCCTGCCAAGCAATCCGCGCCTGTTGCAACACCCGCTCCGACCTCGCGCCCGGCGAGTGCACCAGCCGTTTCGGTGCCGGCTCCGACGCGTCCGCAGATGCCCAATCCGGTGAAGCCACAGGCTGCGCCGTCGCAGGTCGCGGTGCGTCCGCCGCAGGTTCATTTCGACGCCGCGCCGCGCGACTTCGCAGCAACCGCGATCTCTCACGAACCGGCATCGGCCTTCCCGATGCCGAAGGCGATCAGCGATATTCTCGATCCACCGCCCGCGGCAAAACCTGTCGCGCAGTCTGCACCCGCTGCCGAGCGTCCGTCGCCGCGCCCGATGGTTGACCCGGCGCTGCCGCCGGATCATCCGCTCGAACCCGGCACGCGTCCGCAAGGCCGCGGCGCATCGCCATCCGAACGCATCGCTGCGTCGGAAGACGCGATCAGCGAAATCGCCGTCGATGCCCCCGAACAGGCCACCGCGTCCAGTTTCATTGCTGCCGCGCGCCGCGCCGCACAGGCTGCCGCCGCAACCGGCAACGACAAGTCCAGGTCTGACAAATCCAGGACCGACAAATCGAAGGCCACCAGACCCGGGCCGCAGCTCGCGGATAGCGAAAAGTCATCCTCCACGATCGGCTCGAAGATCCGCTCGCTGCTGGTCGGCGCCAGCGTGGTCGTGATCGTGCTCGGCTCGTTCAAGATGGCGATGACGCTGCTGGACAGCGGCTCGCCGGCGCCAGTGGCCGAGAATATTCACTCGGCACCGCCGCTGCAGCTGAACGCGCCCGAGCCGGCCGAAATCCAGAGCAAGCCTGCTGCACCCGCGCCGGCCACGCCGTCGATGACATCGCCAACCCCGATCGGCAAGCAGTCGCTGATCGCCCCGCCGCCCGCCGCCGTCGAGCCTGCGCCGCAGCCAGTGCCACAGGCCGCGCCCGTGCCTTATGTGTCACCCGACGTGACCGGCAGCATTGCCGCGCCGCAGGCCAGCGCCACCGGGCCAGTGCTGCCGTCGAGCGGTCAGAAGATCACCACGGCCTCGATCCCCGCCGGCGAGCGCCTGCCCGAGACTATCGGCAGCACCGCGTTGCGCAACGCGGCGCTCAAGGGCGACGCCTCTGCCGCGTTCGAAATCGGCGTCCGCTATGCCGAGGGCAAGGGCGTAGCGCAGAACTACGACGAAGCCGCCAAGTGGTATGACCGCGCGGCACAGGCCAATGTCGTGCCGGCCATGTTCCGCCTGGGCGCGCTGTTCGAGAAGGGCCTCGGCGCGAAGAAGGATCTCGACGTCGCCCGCCGCTATTACGTGCTCGCCGCCGACCGTGGTAACGCCAAGGCGATGCACAATCTCGCCGTGCTCGATGCCGATGGCGGCGCCAAGGGTGCCAACTACAAGAGCGCATCGTACTGGTTCCGCAAGGCTGCCGATCGCGGCGTGGCCGACAGCCAGTTCAATCTCGGCATTCTCTATGCCCGCGGCATCGGCGTCGAACAGAACCTTGCCGAGAGCTTCAAGTGGTTCAGCCTCGCCGGAGCCCAGGGCGACGTCGATGCCGGCCGCAAGCGCGATGACATCGCCAAGCGCCTCGATCCCCAGTCGCTGGCCGCCGCCAGGCTGGCGGTCCAGACTTTCGCGCCGGAAGGCCAGCCCGAAGACGCCATTAACGTGGCCACTCCCGCGGGCGGTTGGGATGCCACGCCGGCACAGGCCGGGGCGAAAGCATCGATGGGCAAGCGGGCTGCGCGCTAGGCCAGATTTCTGGATCGCCGGATCGAACCGGCGGTCTTATTTCCTCAACAAACCTTCAGCAGACTTGCCGCGGTGAAGTGCGCGCCGAGCCGGACTGAACGACGAGGAAATTGATTTGTCTTTTCGGAATGACGACACACCGGGGGACGCGGAACGCCCATCAGGGATCCCTACGGTCAACCCCTGGGCCGCACGTCCCGCCGAGCCGCCTGCCCCATCGCAGCCCCCGCCGCCCGAGGCACCGCGCAGCAAATGGTTCAACTGGCCCTCGGTCGCATTCGCGGTCGTGATATTCGGCGGCATCGGCGCGCAGGCCTATCAGGAGCTCTCCAAACCGGAGGCCTGGGCCTATTGGAAAGACCTCTATGTCTCGCCGAGCATGGCGTCTTCGGAGGTCGCCAATCTCGATCCGGACAATTCGGGCCGCGGTCGTCCAGCGCTGGCGATCACGGGCGAGATCGGCCCGGCCACTGCGAGCTGGTTTCGCGAAAAGCTCGATGACGCCAAACTCGCGCCCGGCGATACCGTGCTGCTGTCGTCTCCGGGCGGAAATGTCGGCCAGGCCATCATCATGGGCGAGATCATCCGCGCGCGCGGGCTGACTACGGCGGTGGGCACGGTGGATTCGGCCGGCCGGATCAAACCATCCTATTGCGCCAGCGCCTGCGTGATGACCTATGCCGGCGGCAAGGCCCGCATCGGTGTCGAGGGCTCAAAGCTGGGCGTTCACCGCTTCGTGTCGCCCAAGCCGGGGGCAGATCCTGTTGCGTCCGCGCAGCGCACCATGGGCTATGTGCTCAGCTACATGACCAAGATGGGCGTGGCCTCGTCGGTCGTGGAAGCCATGTCAGCCACCGAGAAAATCCGCTGGCTCGGCACCAGCGAGGCCGCCGCCATGAACCTCGTCACCGATCCGGGCAGGAAGTCGTGACACCGCCGGCCTGCGCCTGGCCCAACAAAATTTACCACCTTGAAAGGTGCATCATCGGTGGAGGCGGAAAACCGCGCCTTTACCGAATTCTTTAATCCCATCAACGGACGATATCGTCTAAGACGGGGACGCGGCTCGCAATCCGCGCCGCCTCCAGAACCACGCCGTGAGCGGTTTCGGCCCAACTCAGGGCCAGAATTCCGAAGCGAACGCGCGTGCAACTGTATCTCCCGATCGCCGACATTCCGATCAATGTGTTGCTCATCCTGGCGATGGGCGCTGCAGTCGGCTTCGTCTCCGGCATGTTCGGGATCGGCGGCGGCTTCCTGATGACACCGCTGCTGATTTTCGTCGGCATCGCCCCCGCGGTGTCGGTCGCGTCAGTTGCAAGCCACATTGCAGCCTCGTCTTTCTCCGGCGCGCTGTCCTACTGGCGACGCCGCGCCATCGATCCCGCGCTTGCGAGTGTGCTTCTGACCGGCGGCGTGGTCGGCACGGCGCTCGGGGTGTGGGCCTTCACGCAGCTGCGCAATCTCGGCCAGCTCGACCTCACCATCTCGCTGTCCTATGTGATCCTGCTCACCGCCGTCGGCAGCTTGATGTTCTGGGAGGGCCTGCGCGCGCTGCTGCGCATCCGGCGCGGTGATCCCGTGAACTTGCGCCGGTCCGGCAGCCATAGCTGGGTTCACGGCCTGCCGCTCAAGATGCGGTTCAAGCGCTCCAAGATCTATCTCTCCGTGATCCCGGTGATCGCCGTCGGTCTCCTGATCGGCTTCATCGGCGCCGTGATGGGCATCGGCGGCAGCTTTATCCTGATCCCGATCCTGATCTACTGGCTGCGCATTCCGACTTCGACGGTCATCGGCACATCCATGGTGCTGACGCTGGTCACCATGGTGATCGCGACATTGCTGCACGCCATCACCAATCATCTGGTCGATGCGGTGCTGGCCCTCATCCTGATGGTCGGCGGCGTCACCGGCGCACAATTCGGCGCCCGCGCCGGGCAGAAGATTCGCGGCGAGCATTTGCGCCTGCTGCTGGGCCTGCTGATCCTGGCGGTCGGCGTCCGCTTCGCGGTGGAACTGGTCGTTCGCCCCGCGGATCTGTTCACGATCCGCGATACCGGAGGCGTCGCTCCATGATACGCGCGCTCCCGATCATCGCCGCACTCGGCATCGGAATGCTCGCCCCGGCCCGCGCCGAGCAACTGATCGTTTCGGTGTCGAACCATCGCGTGACCGTGACGCCGAATTATGCCGGCGAGGAACTGGTGCTGTTCGGCGCTGTCGAGAAAGACGACAAGACACCGCCCGGCCGCAACAACTACAATCTCGTCGTCACCGTCAACGGACCGCGCACCGACCTCATGACCCGGCGCAAGGAGCGCCGCTTCGGCATCTGGATCAACACGGATTCGCGCCAATTCCTGCAGGTGCCGTCCTATCTCGCCGTGTTTTCCAACCGTCCTATGGACGCCATAGCGCCTGCCGACGTACAGCGCCGCCAGCAGCTCGGAATCAATAACGTCCTGCTGACCCAGCGCGTCGGCACCGACTATGCGGACGTCGTGGCCACAGACCCGTTCCGGAGCGCCTTTGTGCGACTGCGCAAGGAACACGGACTGTATCGCGAGGAGACCTCAGCGGTGACATTCCTGACACCGACGCTGTTCCGAACCAGCATTCCGCTGCCCGCCGAAGTCCCCATCGGAACCTATGATGTCGAGATCAAATTGTTCGCCGACGGTGCGCTGATCTCGAAAGCGGAGACGGCGTTCGATATCGTCAAGGTCGGCTTCGAGCAGTTCGTCGCCAATGCCGCGCGCAATCACGGTTTCATCTACGGGCTGCTCACCGCCGCGATGGCGCTGATGTCCGGCTGGGCCGCGTCGATCGTGTTCAGGCGGGATTAAAGAAAGATTCCGGCGACCATCGCCACCACGCTGACGGCCATTGCTGCAGTCGACAGCCAACCGAGCCAGTGCAACGGCCCCTTGATCACAAAATCGCCCATCACATCCTTGCGGCGCGACATCACCATCAGCAGCACCATCACCGGCACGGCGAGCACGCCGTTGATGACCGCGCTCCAGTACAGCGCCGAGATCGGGTTGATCGAGGTGAAATTCAGCGCGATCCCGATCGCCGCGGACAGTGCCAGAACCGAGTAGAACGCCACGGCCTCGCGCGGCTTGCGATCGAGTCCGACCAGCCAGCGCTGACCTTCGCCGACAGCATAAGCAGTTGAGCCTGCGAGCACCGGGATCGCCAGCAGACCCGTGCCGACGATGCCCAGCGCAAATATCCACTCTGCGAATACTCCGGCGATCGGACGCAAGGCTTCAGCCGCCTGCGCCGAGGTCTCGATATCCGTCTTGCCGGAGGCATTGAGCGTGGCCGCAGCCGTGATGATGATCGACAGCGCGATCAGGTTCGAAAATGCCATGCCGACGATCGTGTCGGCCCGAATGCGCGAAAACTCCATCGCGGCACCAATCGGCCTCTCGATCAACGGAGCTTTGGCGGGATCGATACGTTCGTCCTCCGCCTCCTGCGAGGCCTGCCAGAAGAACAGATATGGCGAAATCGTCGTCCCGAGAATGGCGACTATGGTGGTGAGATACGAGCCGCTCCAGGTGATTTGCGGCAGCAGGATGCCTGTGAGAGCCGCGCTCCAGTCGACCTTCACGACCGCAAGCGCGGCGACATAGGAGAATAGGCAGAGCGTCAGCCACTTCAGCACCGAGACGTAGCGCTTGTAGTCGAAGAAAATCTGCGCGCCCACCGAGAGCGCGCCGAACAGAACGACATAAATGATGCCGTGACCGCCAACGAGCAGCTTGGTGGCATCGGCCATGGCGCCGAGATCGGCCGCGATGTTGATCGTGTTGGCGATGAACAGCAGCGACACGATGAGATGCAGCAGCGATGCCGGATAGTGCCGGCAGACATTTCCGGAAATGCCACGACCGGTCACGCTGCCGACGCGTCCGGAAATTTCCTGGATTGCGACCATCAGCGGAAAGGTCAGCAGCATGGTCCAGCCGATGCCGTAGCCGAGCTGCGCCCCGGCCTGGCTATAGGTGCCGATGCCGGAAGGATCGTCGTCGGAAGCGCCGGTGATCAGACCAGGACCAAGCCGTTTCAGAAAGCCTTTCGGACCAGTAGCTTCTTCCTTCTGATCATCAGGCTTCTCGCTGGACTGGTCCGACATCTGATCTCTGCCATCTCACCGCTCGGCAACGTGCCGTCGCAGCTAACGTTCCGAAGCAGGGACTGGCAATGGGCTAGATCAAGGTTCGCACACCCGGTTCGAGGATACGCAGACGGGCACCGAAGCCGAGCGTATCGAAGGATGCGCGCAGATCGCCGGCGCTCTGTTTGAAATGCGCCCATCCGTCGGTGTGCACCGGCACAATCGTCGCATCGGGAAATGCGCGCGCCGTCTCGATCGTGTCGTTGGTGTCCATGGTGAGGTGGAATGGCCCGCGGGTTTGCGCCGCGCCGGCGAAGGGCAGCACTACGCCGGCCGGAAAACGCCGCGCGACCTCGGCGACACCATCGAACCAGACCGTGTCGCCTGTAATGTAGATCGGCCTGCTCCCTGGCGCGTTCGAGCTCAGCACGAATCCGATGACATCGCCCGACAGCGGCTCGATGCCGGCCGGGCCATGACGCGCCGGGGTCGCGGTGATCGTCAGCGACTGACCATCCTTGCCTGTAAGCTCAGTGCTGTCCCATGGCGCGAGACCTTCAACATCCCCACCGAGGCGCCTGGCGCCCGCAATGGTTGTCAGCACGCGCGGCGCGTGGCGCAGGAAATCGCGCCCGGAATTATCAAGATTGTCGGAGTGCTGATCGTGACTGAGCAACACCGCATCAACCGCGCCGACTTGCGCAGCGGAGATCGCGGGGCCGACGAGTTTCTCCAGCGTGACATGCGGCAGCTTGTAGGCGCCCGGATGATCGAAGGTCGGATCGGTGAGCAACCGGAAGCCGTCGATTTCGATCAGCGCGGTGGGGCCGCCGATCAGGGTGATAGTGAGGGACATGAATTACTCCTGTCGCAAGGGTACTGGTAAAGCGGCCGGTCTGGTGACGAGATAGATACCGAGGGCGACCGGGACGATCCCCAGGAGATCACGACTTTCG
Organism: Tardiphaga sp. 862_B3_N4_1; assembly: GCF_051811085.1. Lineage (NCBI taxonomy): Bacteria > Pseudomonadati > Pseudomonadota > Alphaproteobacteria > Hyphomicrobiales > Nitrobacteraceae > Tardiphaga > Tardiphaga sp. 862_B3_N4_1. The sequence goes on along the minus strand of NZ_JBPWQB010000002.1, from coordinate 2,088,174 downwards.
ACATGCTCGCCGAGCACCATCCAGGCGAACAGCATGCCGAGGGGCGGCATCAGGAAGTGATAGGCGCTGGCAGCAGTGGCGCCGCAGGTCTTCAGGAGATGAAACCACAGTAGATAACCGAGGATAGAACCGCCCAATGTCAGGAATGCAAACGAAGCGATCAATCGCGCACTCGGCACGATCGCGCCAATATCGGAAAACGTGAGCGCCACCGGGATCAGCACCACGCCGGCCACAAGATTCTGCACGCCGTTGCCGAGCCACAGGCTGCCCTTCGGAGCCAGCAGCTTGAACAGGATCGTCCCGGTCACGATGGACGCGAGCGACGCCAGCGTGAATACGATGCCCTGCGCGCTGTCGGTGCCCACCGATATGCGGTGCCAGACGATCGAGGCGACGCCGGCGATGCCGAGCAAGAGCCCGGCGACCTTGCGTCCGGTGAGCGGCTCCTTCAGCAACAGTGCTGCGAACACAGCCGTAAACACCGGGTTTGCGCTGACGACCAGGCCACCGAGACCGGCGGAGATGGTTTGCAGGCCGGTATAGCCGAGGCCGAGATACAGCGCGTTATTGGCCAGACCGATGACGGCGTAAGCCGCAACATCGCGCCAGGACAGCGACCAGGCACCGCGGCGCAGGGCGGAAATGCCAAGGATCAGAACACCAGCGAGCGAGAACCGCGCGGCGAGCAAAATGAGCGGCGGGCAATCGGTGACGGCGATCTTCCCTGCGACGAAGGAGAAACTCCAAAGCAGACAGAAGATGCCGATATAGATCGGCAGCGGATTGAAGGCGGCACGAGGAACCGCGACTGACGGCGCGAGGGACATCGGAAATCTCCTTTGCCACCGGTCTATGCGCCCGCCTTCTCATTTGGAAATTAAATGATATACTTGTTGTCAGTTGAAAAACGAATGGACAGCCGATGCTGGATCTCGAACTCCTGCGCAGCTTCGTCTCGGTGGTCGATGCCCGCGGCTTTACCCGCGCCGGCGAGCGCGTTCACCGCACCCAATCCACCGTCAGCCAGCAAATCAAGCGACTGGAAGAGGATATCGGCCAGCCGCTGCTGAACCGCGCCGGCAAGGACGTGACCCCGACCGAAGCCGGCGAGCGGCTGCTGTCCTATGCGCGACGACTGCTGGCGCTGGCGGAGGAAGCTCGCGACGTACTGGCGCGCCCGACCAATGAAGGCGCTGTCAGGCTCGGCATCCCCGAGGATTTCGCGGCCTATCGCCTGACCGAATTGCTGGCGAATTTTTCGCGGTCGCGGCCCGGCTTGCGGCTCGACGTGCGCGCCGACCAAAGCACGTATTTGCGCCGCGATCTCGAACGCGGCGAACTCGACCTGGCACTGTTCAAGCGCGCCGCCGGTGAGAAAGGTGGCATTGCGGTGTGGCCCGAGCGGATCCATTGGGTCACGAGCAAGGCGCATCCGATCGACCCCGCCATCCGGTCGGTCCCGTTGATCGGCTTTCCCGCCGGCTGCCTTTACCGGACCCGCGCGATCCATGCCATCGAGGCGGCAGGCCGCAGCTGGCATATGGCCTATACGAGCTCCGGCCTCGCCGGCATCCAGGCCGCGGTCGCCGCCGGACTTGGCCTCAGCATCCTGTCCGACATGGCTATCCAGGCCGATCATCGCATTCTGACAGCGAAGGAAGGCTTCGCGCCGATCGACCAGACTGAAGTGACGCTGATGGCCGCGCCCGACGCGAGCCCGGCAACGCTGCGGCTTGCCGACCACCTCGCCGCGTTCTGCGATAGCGTGCAGGCGAAGGCGGCGTAAGGCCGCTCTTTCTTTTAATACTCGTCGGTTTGCAGGGCCATGAAGCCATGCTTCGGACGGGAGCCTCAGGAGCCCTCCATGCCGACATCCAACGCTGTTACTGTCGAGGCTCTGAGTCCCACATCGTTCGAGCCCTTCGGGTGGGTGCTCGGCAAAACCGATCCACTCAAAAAAGACGCGGTCGGTTTTCGAAGCCCGGCGAGCGATTTCTGGCACGAACACTTCTTTGATCCCGGCACGGGAGGCAACACCGAGGTCTTGTGGGTCGAGTATCGTGACAACAATCCGCTTGTCTCAAAGCTCGAAGTCCATCACATGACCCAGCAGGCGGTCGTGCCTCTCACGAAAGAGATCGTTCAAATCCTTTGCTTGAGTGACGCAAACCAGACGCCGGACCTGTCGACCCTCCGAGCTTATCGTTTGTCTCCCGGCGTCGGAATCTGCATGCGCGCCGGCGTTTGGCACGCAACGCGCGCCGACAATGCGACCTGCCTGATGCTGACCCGAAGCTCGACGACTGAGGATCTTATCGACCATCTCGTCAACAGCCAGCCCGCAAAGGAGACTGCCATCCTGGAAATCCCGCAGGTTCGCCTTCTCCTGGACGGGTAGAACGACGATGTATGAAATGTTGCTCTAGCAGCAGCGCGAGGCAGCAATGGCGTGCATACGCCGGTCGCCGAGCACATGGGCAACAAAGCCAAGGGTCTGGAAGATCCGCGCGAATGCCGCATCGCGGATGTTGAGCCCGCCGGCATAGGCGCCGAAGGCCGGCATCACCGCGCGGGCGCCGTCGCTCGCAAAGCAACGCCGTTCGACCGCGCGACCGCGCGTGCTGACGCGCGCCTTCGGATGCAAATGACCGGCAATCTCGCCTGCAGCACCGGTCGGCTCATGACGAAAGGTGATCGGGCCGATGGCGACTTCTTCCGCGACGGTGCCGCCGAGATCCGGCGGCAATGCGGGATCGTGATTGCCTGATATCCAGATCCAGTCACGGCGCATCTGCAATGCGGACAGCACCTCGCGATTGGCCGGGGACAACCGCTCATGGGCGTCAAGGTCGTGGAAACTGTCGCCGAGCGCAATCACAATGCGCGGATCGTGACGCGCGATCACCGCACCGAGGCGACCGAGTGTTGCGATCGTATCGTAGGGCGGCAGCAGCACCCCGCGATTGGCATAGCTCGAGCCCTTTTCGAGATGCAGGTCGGACACTACGAGAAGTTTCTGCTCTTCCCAATACAAGGCGCCCGACAGGTCCGCAGCCAACGTGACGCCGGCGATGCTGACGGTGCTCATATCGGCGGTGATGATCGAATCGGCGTGCATGGTTCTTTTGTAGGATGGGTAGAGCAGTTGCGAAACCCATCAATAGCGCGGAACTGCAGCATGGGTTTCGCTTCGCTCTACCCATCCTACTGTCCAGAGGCCTCTTTCACGAGTTCCTCGGCGGCTTCCGCCAGGAGCTCGTCCGACGCTTCGCCGTATACCGCTTCACGGCCGATTTCCAGCATCACCGGCACCGCCAGCGGCGACACGCGATCGAGTTCCCGGTGAATGATACGGCCCTGGATGCGCGTCAGCATGTCGCTCAATCGCCGAATGTCCAGCAATCCCGTCGCAGCATCGGCCCGCGCGGCGCGCAACAGCACGTGATCGGGTTGATGCTTGCGCAAAACGTCGTAGATCAGGTCGGTGGAGAACAGCACCTGACGGCGCGATTTCTCCTCGCCGGTGAAACGCGTATGGATCAGCCCCGAGATCACCGCGCAGGTGCGGAACGTCCGCTTCATCAGCGCCGATTCCGCGAGCCAGGCTTCGAGATCGTCGCCGAGCATGTCGGGATCGAACAAAGCGGCGAGATCAAGCCTGTCCTGCCTGATCATGTGCGACGTGTCGCCGAGGCCCCATATGGCCAGCGCATATTCGTTGGCGACAAAACCCAGCGGCCGCGCGCGGGCGCGTTCAAGACGGCGCGTCAACAGCATGCCCAATGTTTGATGCGCGAGGCGGCCTTCGAACGGATAGCAGACGAGATAATGCTTGTCGGCGCGCGGAAAGGTCTCAACCATCAGTTCGCGCGTACCAGGCACATGCGAGACATGGGCCTGCAGCAACAACCATTCGCGCACCTGGTCGGGCAGGCCTTTCCAGGCGCGCTCATCGTCCAGCAGTTTGCGCACGCGTTCCGCGAGGTAGGTCGAGAGCGGAAACTTGCCGCCCATATAGGACGGCACTTTCGCGTCCTTGTCATGGGCGCGCGAGACATCGACCTGATCCTCGACCAGGGATTCATAGCGGACGACTTCTCCGCCGAAGACGAAGGTGTCGCCGACCACGAGGCCTTCGATGAAATATTCCTCGATCTGACCGAGCATGCGTCCCCCGCGCGCCAGCGCACCAGTGACACCCTTTTTGGCTTTTCCGCTGCCTCCGCGCACCAGCCGCACCTTCAGCATCGTGTCCTCGACGATGGTGCCGACATTCATGCGATACATCTGGCGCACCTTGGGATTGGTGACGCGCCATTTGCCCGAGGCGTCCTGCTTGATACGGGCGAAACGCTCATAGATTTTCAGCGCATAGCCGCCGGACGCCACGAACTCCACGGTATCGTCGAAGTCGACACGCGACAGTTCGGCATAGGGCGCCGCCGAGCGCACTTCGTCATAGAGATCGTCCGCGCGAAACGGTGCGCCGCAGGCGCAGCCGAGCACGTGCTGCGCCAGCACGTCGAGCGAGCCAGTCCGCAACGGCGGAGTATCCTGTGCATTTTCGGCAACGGCATCGATGGCGACGCGACATTCCAGCACCTCAAAACGATTGGCCGGAACCAACACGGCGCGCGAAGCTTCGTCGATGCGGTGATTGGCGCGGCCAATGCGCTGCATCAGCCGCGATGCCCCCTTGGGGGCGCCGACATTGATGACGAGATCGACATCGCCCCAGTCGACGCCGAGATCGAGCGACGAGGTACAGACCACACCGCGTAGTTTCCCGGCCGACATCGCGTCCTCGACCTTGCGGCGCTGCGCGACGTCAAGAGAGCCATGATGGAGCGCGATGGCGAGACCGTCGTCATTCATGCGCCAGAGATCCTGGAACAGCATCTCGGCCTGACTACGGGTGTTGACGAAGACCAGCGTCGTCTTGTTGGCCTTGATGAGATCGTAGATTTCGCCAAGCGCATGGCGCGCGGAGTGGCCGGCCCAGGGCAGACGTTCCCTGGTGTCGAGCATCTCGACCACCGGCTCGGCCGCGCCGCCGGCGACGACGATATCGGCCGAGACGCTTTCACCAACAGGCTGCGGCACCAGAAAGCGTGCCAGTGATTCAGGCTCGGCAACCGTTGCCGACAAGCCGATGGCGCGCATGTCGGGCGCGAGCTTCCAGAGGCGCGCAAGGCCGAGCGACAGTAGATCCCCGCGCTTCGACGTCACCAGCGCATGCAACTCGTCGAGCACGACGCGCTTGAGTGACGAGAACAGAAACGGCGCGTCGTCGGACGACAACAGCAAGGCCAGCTGTTCCGGCGTGGTCAGCAGGATGTCCGGCGGATAACGCCGCTGCCGCGCGCGGCGCGACACCGGCGTGTCGCCGGTGCGGGTCTCGACCTTGATCGGCAGCATCATCTCCGCGATCGGTGTTTCCAGGTTGCGCGCGATGTCGACGGCGAGAGCTTTGAGCGGGGAAATGTAGAGCGTGTGCAGGCCACCGGTGCGCTGAACGCCGCGGCCGGTGGAGACAAGGGCGTTTTTCCCCTCGCCCCGCTTGCGGGGAGAGGGTGGCGCGGACGCAGTCCGCGACGGGTGAGGGGGAGCTTCGGCGAACTCGGGAGTTTCAATTATGCGCTCCCCCTCACCCGACTTGTTCGCTGCGCTCTCAAGCCGACCTCTCCCCGCAAGCGGGGAGATGTTAGACAGTTCCACCAGCGTCGGCAGGAAGCCGGCCAGCGTCTTGCCTGCGCCGGTCGGCGCGATCAGCAGCGCCGAGCGATCGTCGCGCGCCTTCTGCAGCAGCGCCAATTGATGTTCGCGCGGCGACCAGCCGCGCATGGCGAACCAGCGCAGGAAGTGATCGGGCAACAGGTCGGGTTTGGCGACGGATTTACGGGGCGGCACGCGTTAGAACTAGGCACTCTCAGCCGTCATTGCGAGGTCAAGGAAAGTTGCCGTGCAACTTTCCCCTAAGCCCTTGCGACGAAGCAATCCAGAAAACAGCAAGAGAGGACTGGATTGCTCCGCCCAAACGAAATTGGCTGCGCAATTTTCGCCGGGGCTCGCAATGACATGGAGAGACCTGTGGTCTTATTGCGTCACCGACTTGTCGGAGATGATCCAGTCCTTGCCGTCGAACCGCTGGGTGTACAGCGTCGCCATCGGAACATAGGCGTCATTGGTATAGCTGTAGCTCACCCCCGGCAACATTTGCGGAGCGCGGAAGCCGTTTAGGCCGATAGCCTGTTTCAGCACGTTCTCGTGGGTGAGCTCGTCGCCGCAGCGGCGCAAAATCTCTGCCATGGACACGGCCTGACCATAGCCGAAGAAGGCGATCGAATTATCGGCAGAGACCGTGGGCAGATATTTCGCGCGCAAAGCTTCGAACGCCACGATGTCGGGATCCTTGGCATAGAGCGGCGAACCAATATCCTTGCCATAGGCAATCGAGACGATGCCCTTGGCATTCTCCAACCCTGCCGCCTCCAGGATCGATCGGCCGGTGGAGCCCGCGGACAACAACTGCAGCGGCTTCCAGCCGAGCTCGACCACCTTGCGAATCGATTGCGACGTCGCCTTGCCGGTGGTGATGTTATAGAAGACATCGGCGCCGGATTTGGCGAGATTGATCAGCTGCGAGTCGATCGTGGGATCGGTGAGATCGTAGGTCACCTCGGCGATCACCTTCGCGGTGCCGCCGGCTTTCGCGAGTTCATCCTTGAACGGCCCCAGGAAATCCCGGCCGAAATCATCGTTCTGATAGAGGATTCCGACTTTCGCATTCGGATTCATGCTGACGGCATATTTGGCGAGAATACGCGCCTCGGTCGGATAGAGCGGCAGGCCGGCCATTGTCCATTTGTTGTTCTTCGGATCGTTCCACTTCGATGCGCCGGTGTTGAGCAGCAGCTGCGGTACGCCCTTGGAATTGAGATATTTGTGCACGGCCGTCTGCGGCGCTGTGCCGAGCGAGCCGTACAGAGCTAGGACTTCTTCCTGCTCAACAAGACGGCGCGTGGCCTCGACCGCCTTCGGTGCGCTGTAGGAATCGTCCATCGTCAGAAACTTGATCTTGCGGCCGTTGATGCCGCCTTTCTCGTTCAAGCTCTGAAAATAGGCTTCACCGACACGGCCCAGCACGCCATAGAGCGAACCGGGTCCGCTATGCGGAATGGTTTGTCCGATCTTGATTTCAGTGTCGCTGGCGCCTGGATCGTATTTCTTGTCGGCGGCGATAGCGGCCGTCACAGTCAGTGGCAACACGACGACGGCGACCCGCGCCGCAGACGCAAACAGTCCCTTGTTCATGGCGTTTTCTCCCTGATGATTTTTGATACGGCTCTTTGCGAGTCCGATTGGTCGTCTCCATCCCCGGCCTATCCGCCGGGGATGGTCGTTATTTTAAGATACGCGCTTACTGGCTCACCGGCTTGTCCGACAGATCCCAGTCGGTGCCGTTGAATGTGCCCACATAGAGCGCCTTGATGGTGGTGTAGTCGGTCGGCGTGAAGCCATAGGTGATACCCGGCAGGAACACCGGTGCGCGGTAGCCTTCCAGATTGGTGGCGTGCTTGAGCACATTCTCGCGGGTGAGATCGTCGCCGCAGCGGCGCAGGATCTCCGCCATGGTCACGCCCTGCGAGTAGCCCTGGAATGCGATGGTGTTATCGGGATCGACGTTCGGCAGATACTTCTTGCGCAGCTCCTGGAAGGCGATGACGTCCGGATCGTCCTTCCACTTCTCGCTGCCGACTTCCTTGGTGTAGGTCATCGCCACGATGCCCTTGGCATTCTCGGCGCCGGCGGCGTTGATGATGGAGCGGCCGCTCGAGGTCGATACCAAGAGATGCAGCGGCTTCCAGCCGAGCTCCGCGACCTTGCGGATCGACTGCGACGTCGCCTTGCCGGTGGAGATGTTGAAGAAAGTGTCGGCGCCCGATTTCGCCAGATTGATCAGTTGGGAATCGATGGTCGGATCGGTGAGGTCATAAGACGCCTCGGCGATCACCTTCGCGGAGCCGCCCGCTTCGGCCAGAATCTCCTTGAAAGAATTCATGAAGTCCTTTCCGAACTCGTCGTTCTGGTAAAGGATCGCGACCTTGGCGTTCGGCTTGGCCTGCATCAGGTAGCGCGCGATAATCCGGCCCTCGGTCGAATAGATCGGCAGGCCCGGCGTGGTCCACTTGAACTCTTTCGGGTTATTCCAGCGCGAGGCGCCGGTGTTGAGCAACAGCTGCGGGATCTTCTTGCTGTTGAGAAACTTCTGCACCGCCGACTGCGGCGCAGTGCCCAGCGAGCCGAACAGCGCCAGCACCTCGTCCTGCTCCGCGAGCCGGCGGGTGGCCTCGACGGCCTTCGGCGCGCTGTAGGCATCGTCCAGCGACATGAAATTGATCTTGCGGCCGTTGATGCCGCCCTTTTCATTCAGCATCTGGAAATAGGCGGCCTGTGTCCGGCCGATCACGCCATACAGGGAACCGGCGCCGCTATAGGGGATGGTCTGACCGAGCTTGATCTCGGTATCGCTGGCACCGGGGTCGTATTTCTTGTCCGCCGCAAAGGCCGAATGGGCCAGTACGGAGACAACTGTAGCGAGTGTCGCGGTCCTGAAGACGGACCTGTGGCGCGAAGACATCTGGTGTTTTCTCCCTGAGACCCGCTTGTGCGGGCGTGTTTTTGTGACCCGTCGCGGCGTTGATCGCGGCTGTACGGGCTTGCCCTTATCCTCTGCGGGCGCGACAGGCTTGGCAATCCCTCACAGGTTGCCTCATGTTTTCCGTGGGTTGGCTATCGACAGGTCTCAGCGCCCCCAAACGTGACGAAATACGCAATGCGCCAAGAGCATCTAAACGTTTATTTAACCGGCTTTTTTCGGCCGGCGCCGCAGCGGTTGCAATGTCGGACAGTGTGGCCGTCCGGATACAGCCAATATGACCCGACTCCCCTATTCTAACGGTTCAAATCTGAATTGGGGTCGACCATGAAACGTATTCTTCTTGCGAGCGCCGCGCTGCTCGGAACCGCTGTGAGCGCGCAGGCTGCCGATCTGGCCGTCAAGGCCCCTTATTACAAGGCGCCCCTCGTCTCGGTCTATAACTGGACCGGCTTCTACATCGGCGTGAACGCCGGCGTCGGCATCGGCCGCGACCGCGTCACCCACAGCTACACCGGCGACTCGCTGTATCTCACGCCGCAGGGCGGCTTCGGCGGCGGCCAGATCGGCTATAACTGGCAGGGCGACTCGCTGCTCGGCCCGATCGTTTACGGCCTCGAAGCCGACATCCAGGGTTCGGGCCTCACCGGCGGTGGCGCCAATGTGGTTGGCCCGCTGCAGACCGTCTACGGTCAGAAGTCGGATTGGTTCGGCACCGTTCGTGGCCGCGTCGGTCTCGCAACCGGTCCGGTCCTGAGCTACTTCACCGGCGGTTTCGCTTACGGCAACGTCAAGACCACGATCACCGAAGGCGCCGTGACGGCGTTCTCGGACAGCCGCATGGCGACCGGCTGGACCATCGGCAGCGGCGTGGAAGCAGCGCTCGGCGGCAACTGGACCGGCAAGATCGAATATCTCTACCTGAACCTCGGCAACCGCTCTGATGCGTTCGCTACCCCCACCCAGCTCACCAACACCGAACTGCGTGAAAACCTGTTCCGCGTCGGTCTGAACTACCGCATCGGCGGCAACAGCGTGTACACCCCGGTCGCTGCGGCGAACTGGACCGGCTGGTATCTCGGCGGCAACATTGGTTCCGGCACCGGTCGCGATCGCACCACGCTTACCGGCCTCACCCCGGTTCCCGAGCAGTTCAACCTTGCTCCGGACGGCATCAACGGCGGTGCCCAGATCGGTTACAACTGGCAGGCATCGAACTGGGTTTATGGTCTCGAAGCCGACATCCAGGCTTCCAGCCAGCGTGACAACAAGACCGCCGTCGCCCTCGGCCTCGTCAGCTACGATCAGAAGCTGCCTTGGTTCGGCACGGTTCGTGGCCGCCTCGGCTACTCGGTCGGTTCGACCCTGTTCTACGCCACCGGCGGTTACGCCTACGGCGGCGTGAAGACCAAGATCAACGCACTGGGCGTCGAAGTTGCCAACGCTTCGACCACCAAGAGTGGCTGGACCGCCGGCGCCGGCATCGAGACCCCGTTCAAGCTGCTCGGCCTGTTCGGACCGAACTGGACCTCGAAGACCGAATATCTCTATGTCGACCTCGGCTCGGCTTCGACCACGATCCTTCCTGGCGTCGTCAGCGAGAGCAAGGTTACCGAGCACATCTTCCGCACCGGCCTGAACTATCACTTCAACAGCCCGGTTGTTGCGAAGTACTGATCTCAGCGACATCCTCTAAAATCGAAAACCCCGGCCTCGCGGCCGGGGTTTTTGTTTGCGTCATGAACAACGCTGTTCCGAGAAAATTAACCACAAGGAACCCAATATCCAAATACCGCAATTTCTTGGTCGCACGGCTGCAGACAGCATTCTGTTACCCCTTCATAGTTCGGCCAGAAACCTGAACTGGATCCCATCATGAAAACCCTTCGCCTCACCGCCGCGGCACTGCTCGCACTGACCGCCGGTGCGCAAGCCGCCGACATGGCCGCGAAGGCCCCCTACTACAAGGTGCCGGTAACAGCGGTTTATGACTGGACCGGCTTCTACATGGGCGTGAACGCGGGCTACGGCGTCGGCCGGGATCGGCTGCAAAACAACGACCCCGTCACTCCCGGCTCAGCCACCTCGACCTATCTGCAGCCCGCCGGCGGATTCGGCGGCGGCCAGATCGGCTACAACTGGCAGACCGGCTCCATGTTCGGCCCGCTGGTCTACGGCGTCGAAGCCGACATCCAGGGCGGCGAGTTGAAGGACAGCTATCCGTTGCTGAACAACGGCGCCTTTCCGCTGGCGCCGCAGGACACCTACAGCCAGAAAATCGACTGGTTCGGCACGGTGCGCGGCCGCGTCGGTCTGGCAACGGGTCCGGTGCTCAGCTATGTGACCGGCGGCTATGCCTATGGCAACGTCACCACCACCACCACCTCCCTGGGCTTTCCTGCCCTGGCTACGAGCCGCGTCCAGGGCGGCTGGACCGTTGGCAGCGGCGTCGAGGCATCTCTCGGCGGCAACTGGACCGGCAAGATCGAGTACCTCTATCTCAACCTCGGCAACAAGACCGATCAGGTGATGGTGCTCGGCACGTTTCCGCAGACCACCACCACTGAACTGCGCGAGAATCTGTTTCGCGTCGGCCTGAACTATCGCATTGGCGGCAACAACAGCACCTATGTGCCAGCGCCCGCAGCGAACTGGACCGGCTGGTATCTCGGCGGCAATGTCGGCTCGGGCATCGGACGCGACCGCACCTCGGTCTCCAAAGCCGGTGACGGCCTTGGTGACTTACCTTCCTACGATGCTTTCAACCTCGCTCCCGATGGCATCAATGGCGGCGTACAGCTGGGTTACAACTGGCAGATGGTGAACTGGGTCTACGGTCTGGAAACCGACATCCAGGCCTCCAGCCAGCGCGACAACAAGACGGCCATTGGCCTGGGCGACGTCCCGTTCGACGCCAAGCTGCCCTGGTTTGGCACCGTACGCGGCCGTCTCGGCTACTCGGTCGGTTCGACGCTGTTCTATGCCACCGGCGGTTACGCCTATGGCGGCGTGAAGACCAAGGCCAGCGAAGACGGCGTCGTGCAGCTCAATGCTTCGACCACCCGGAGCGGCTGGACCGCGGGCGCCGGTATCGAGACGCCGTTCACCCTGCTCGGCCTGTTCGGCCCGAGCTGGACCTCGAAGACGGAATATCTCTATGTCGACCTTGGTTCGACCTCGAACCTGATCAACACCACGACCATCACGACCAACGTCTCCGAACACATCTTCCGCACCGGGCTGAACTATCACTTCAACAGCCCGGTCGTTGCGAAGTACTGATCCTGGTGACATCGCTGAAACGCAAAACCCCGGCCTCGCGGCCGGGGTTTTTATTGGTAGGACGCTTGGCGCTCACAGACGTTATTGCCCGGCCGTCATTGCAAGGAGCCCTTGCAACGAAGCGACCGTCTTTTCGCTTCGTTTCTGGATTGCGCCAGCAAACTTGCCCTAGCTGACCCCGACGGCGTTAAAGCCGACGTTTGATCGCGACGGCCACCAGTCCTGGCGCGGCAACGCCGCGTTCCGTGCGAGACGAAACGTGTTCAAGATGAATGAGCGCCAGGCCGGCAGCTGCGATCAGGCCGCGCAGATGATCTTCGCTCTGCGCATAACGCAAGCCCGCGCCAAGAGCGACACCGTCGCCGTCATGGGTCTCGGCCGTGAAGGCGAGCAGCCCGTCTGGAAGGAGCACGCGCGTAGCTTCTCGCAAAACCGGCGCAAGGTCGTGCAGATAGATCAACACGTCGGCTGCGATGACCAGCTCGACACTGCTATCTGACCGGCGGCACAGACCCTCGACGATCTCGGCCACTTCAAGCTCGGCGTAAAGCCCGGTGGCATGAGCGCGCTCGATCATGCGCGGCGACAGGTCGATGCCGATGATGGCACGGGTGCAGGCGGCAAAAGCGCCGGCCGCCAGCCCGGTGCCGCAACCGAGATCGATGGCGCGAGGGAAGAGCATCGCCCTATCCGTCGCAGCGCATGCGGCACGCACGGCGCCCAACAGGACCGCTGGTCCGCGATAACCGAGCGTATCGACCAGAGCGGCGTCGAACTTGGGCGCGTATTGATCGAACAGCGCCGTCACATAGGTCGCCGGCATGGCCGAGAGATCGTCAGCGCCGAGCCGCATCAACCGCAGACCGGCACCGTTGCGATCACCGGGATCGCTGGCCTGCGCGCGGCGAAACGCGGCGATGGCGCCGGCGGTGTCACCCAGCTGCTCCCGAATCTCCCCGAGCACGAACCATGCGGTGGCAAAGCCCGGCGCCAGATCAGTGGCCTGCTCAAACAGATCGGCCGCCGCCACCAGATCGCCCTGTACCTGCAGGTCGCGCGCATAGTCGAAACGCCGGTCGGCGTTCATATCGCCGGATGACATGAACAAGCGCGCGGGCATGGTGGGAACCGATCGGAGGGCGGGGCGTTCGCAGGATGACTCGAACCAACCCAAGGCGGACCTATATAACCGAGATGCGTCCGCAAGACATCCTTATCCCGGTTCCCGCCGGCCTTTGCTGCAAACCGGGCGGCTTCCATATCGACCCGGTCAGACCGGTCGAGCGCGCCGTTATCACCCACGGCCATTCCGACCATGCCCGCCCCGGTCATGGCGCAGTGCTGGCCACGCAAGAGACCCTCGACATGATGCGGCTGCGCTATGGCGACAATTTCGCCGGCAGCACGCAGGCCATTGCTTATGGCGAGACGATCAAGCTCGGCGAGGTCACGGTCTCCTGCCATCCCGCCGGCCATGTACTCGGCTCCGCGCAGATGGCAGTGACCTGCAAGGATATCTGCATCGTCGCGTCCGGCGACTACAAGGACGCCCATGATCCGACCTGCACGCCGTTCGAGGTGGTGCCCTGCGACGTGTTCATCACCGAAGCCACGTTCGGTCTGCCGGTGTTTCGTCATGGCGATGCTGCCGACGAAGTAAAGAAGCTGCTGGCCTCGGTCGCGCTGTTTCCGAAGCGCGCGCATCTGGTCGGCGCCTATTCGCTGGGAAAGGCACAGCGGGTCATCAAGCTAATCCGTCAAGCCGGTTACGACGCGCCGATCTATCTGCATGGCGCAATGGAGAAGATCACGCACTACTATCAGAGCCGCGGCATCGATCTCGGCGAATTACGCCCGGTGAAAGGCGTCAGGAAAGCCGATCTCGCCGGCACCATCACGCTGGCGCCGCCGTCGGCCACATCGGACGTGTGGACGCGGCGCTTTCCCGATCCAGTCACCGCCTTCGCGTCCGGCTGGATGCGCGTGCGCGCCCGTGCGCGGCAACGCGGCGTCGAACTGCCGCTGGTCATTTCGGATCACGCCGATTGGGACGGCTTGATCGCAACAATCGGCGCGACCGGCGCCGGCGAAATCTGGGTCACGCATGGCCAGGAAGACGCGCTGGTGCATTGGTGCCAGAGCCAAGGCCTGACTGCGCGGCCTCTTGCGCTGATCGGCTATGGCGACGAGGAGGAGGAAGAGACACTTCCGCCCGGCGAAAGCGTCGAGGCATGAACCGCTTCGCCGAACTGCTCGATCGCCTGGCCTATGAACCCGGCCGCAACAACAAGCTGCGGCTGATCACGGGCTATTTCCGCGAAGTGCCCGATCCCGACCGCGGCTATGCGCTAGCAGCGCTGACCGGCGCGCTGTCGTTCAAACATGCGAAGGCAGGATTGATCCGCGATCTGATCGCATCGCGCACCGACCCGGTGCTGTTTGAGCTTTCATACGATTATGTCGGCGATCTCTCTGAGACGGTTGCGCTGATGTGGCCGAAGGCCCAGGACATCGCGCACAACAACCCGCCACCGCCGACACTCACCGAAGTCGTCACCACACTCCGCACGCTCGGCAAAGCGGAACTCCCCGCACAACTCACCCGCTGGCTCGATGAGCTCGACGAGACCGGGCGCTGGGCTCTGCTGAAGCTCGTCACCGGCGCGATGCGGATTGGCGTTTCGGCGCGGCTGGCCAAGACCGCCGCCGCGGCGCTCGGCGACAAGGACCCGCATGACGTCGAGCTGATCTGGCCCGGCCTTGCGTCGCCCTATGGCGAATTGTTCGCCTGGCTCGAAGGTCGCGCGGAGAAGCCGGTCAATCGCGATCCGGCGCCGTTCCGCCCGGTGATGCTGGCACATGCCATCGAGGAGTCCGACTTCGCCAATCTCGACGCGTCCGATTTCGTCGCGGAGTGGAAATGGGATGGCATCCGGATTCAGGCGGTCAGCGGCAAAGGCGATGACGACAGGATCGTCACGCGGCTCTATTCGCGAACCGGCGAGGACATCACCGGAAGCTTCCCGGACCTGACGCCATCGCTGCGGCTGCCCGGCGCGATCGATGGCGAGTTGCTGGTCCTGCGCGAGGGGCGCGTGCAGTCGTTCAACGTGCTGCAACAACGGCTGAACCGGAAAAGCGTGACGCCGAAGCTGATGAAGGAATATCCCATTCATCTGCGCGCCTATGACCTGCTTGGCGATGGCGAGACGGATTTGCGCGAACTGCCATTCGAACAGCGACGAACCAAACTGGAAAGATTCATCGCGGAGCTCGACGACGACAGGATCGATCTGTCCGACCAGATCCCGTTCGCAACATGGGATGCCCTCACCGCCGCGCGTGCCGATCCTGTCAGTGCCGGAGCCGGCGAAGATGCCGATGCCGTCGAAGGCGTGATGCTGAAGCGGCGCGATTCTGCCTATCTCCCGGGCCGACCGAAAGGCCAGTGGTGGAAGTGGAAGCGCGATCCGCACATCATCGACGCGGTGCTGATGTATGCGCAACGCGGCCACGGCAAGCGCTCGTCCTATTATTCGGACTACACCTTCGGCGTCTGGACCGCCGGCGAGAGCGGCGACCAGCTGGTGCCGGTCGGCAAGGCCTATTTCGGCTTGACCGACGAGGAACTGCTGCAAATCGACCGCTTCGTTCGCCGCAATACCACCGAGAAGTTCGGCCCGGTCCGCCACGTCACCCACGAACCTGACAAGGGGCTGGTGCTGGAAGTTGCCTTTGAAGGGCTGGCGCGCTCGCCCCGGCACAAGTCGGGGGTCGCAATGCGGTTTCCCCGCATCAGCCGGCTGCGCTGGGACAAGCCGCCACGTGAGGCCGACCGGCTGGAGACGCTGGAGCGCATGCTGCAGGCGGAGACCACAATTGCGCCGCCCGAGCCTGCGACGCCTTGACGGTCCATACTTGACGAACGGGCCGGGTTCCCCATTTGCGTGGGACCACCTATGATCAGCGCGCGATTTGCGCGCAGGAGACCATGATGCAGCCAAATGAGACCCGGGACTTGCCGGCCAACAATGACGGCCTGGCGCGCTTCCTCGGCGGTTCACCGCTGGCGGTACTCGGCCGGCTGATCCTGCTGTCGATCCTGGTCGGCGTCGTTCTCGCCGCCATCGGCTTCGATCCGTGGAACATCGTCACCAGCATCCGCCGCCTGTTCCAGTGGGTCTATGACCTCGGCTTCGATGCCATCAATGGCCTCTGGCGCTACTTCCTGCTCGGCGCCGTGATCGTCGTGCCGATCTGGCTGATCATGCGGCTGTTCAGCGCCCCCCGCGGCCGCTGAGACGCGCATCATCCGCTTCAGGCTGCATTGATGTCGTCGGGATTGTCCGTCACCAACAGGCGCGTCTTTGCCATTGCCGGCCCGGCCATGCTGGCCAATCTGACGACGCCTCTGATCGGCATCGTCTCGACCGCGGCAATCGGCAGGCTTGGCGACCCGCACCTGCTCGGCGGTGTGGCTTTGGCCTCCGTGGCATTCGACTGCATTTTCTGGCTGTTCGGATTTCTGCGCATGGCGACGGTTGCCTTCACCGCACAGGCGCTTGGCGCCGGTGACCGGATCGAGGTGCGCGCTATCCTGCTGCGCGCGTTGATGCTCGGAGCGGCGATCGGGCTGACGCTGATTATCTTGCGGACACCGCTGGCGGCGCTGGTGTTCAGCATCATGGGCGGCAGCGACGCCGTCACATCCGCCGCACGCCAGTATTTCTTCATCCGACTCTGGTCCGCGCCGCTGATGCTCGGCAACTATGTCATTCTCGGCTGGCTGGTCGGCCAGGCGCGCACCGGGATCGCTCTGGCACTGCAGGTCGGCATCAATCTCGCCAACATGGCACTCACCTCCCTGCTGGTCCTGCAATTCGACTTTGGCGTCAGCGGCGCAGCACTGGCCACGGTGATCGCGGAAACCGCGGGCTTCCTCGCCGGCCTCATCGCCGTATGGAAAATCCTTGGCGGTCGCATCGATGTGCCGCGCGCGGTCCTGTTCGACCGCATCCGGCTACTACGGTTGTTCGCAGTCAATCGCGACATCATGATCCGTACGGCAGCACTGATTGCTGCATTTCTCTTCTTCACGGCGCAGGGCGCCCGTGCAGGCGACCTGACCCTGGCTGCCAATGCAGTGCTCAACAACTTCGTCATGATCGGCTCGTTCTTCCTCGACGGCATCGCCACCGCCGCCGAGCAACTCTGCGGTCAGGGCACCGGCGCTCGCGACCGCAAGCAGTTTTCCCGGGCCGTAAAGCTCGTCCTGATCTGGAGCACGGCATTCGGCATCGCTGTCACGTTGCTATTCGTGCTGTTCGGCGGCGCGCTGATCGATTTCATCACCACCAGCCCCGAAGTTCGGCTCGCTGCGCGGAATTACATGCTGCTGGCAGCGATGGCGCCCGCCTGTGGCGTCCTCGCTTACGCCTATGACGGCATCTATATCGGCGCATCGTGGGCGCGCGACATGCGCAACCTGATGCTGCTGGCGTTAGCGATTTACATCGCCGCATGGTTCGCACTGGCCAGCCTTGGCAATACCGGACTATGGCTCGCGTTTCTGGTGTTCATGCTGTCGCGCGGCGCTTTGCAAGCGCTGCGTCATCCAGCCCTGCTGCGACAGTCGTTTCCGCAGCAGGCCTGGCTTACGCCGGCCAGTCTTCCGCTGTGATCGTCGCCGCATCGGCGCCGACGATTTCCGACAGTGAATCACGGCCGGTGCGCAGCAGCGTCGAGGACAGGTCAGCCTTGATGCTGTCGACAAGGCCGACGCCTTTATAGACCAGCGCCGAATAGAGCTGGATCAGGCTCGCACCCGCGCGAATCTTGGTGAGCGCCGCACCGCCGCTGTCGATGCCGCCGGCGCCGATCAGCGGAAATGCACCTTCGACACGCACGAAGGTCTCCGCCACCATGCGGGTAGACAGCCTGAACAAGGGCCGCCCGGACAATCCGCCCTGCTCTTTCGAGCGTACCTGTTCGCGCAAGGTCGAGGGACGGCCGATCGTGGTGTTCGCGACGATCATGCCATCGACGCCGCGCGAGCGCGCGACATGGACGACATCGTCGAGGTCGGCGAGGCTGAGATCGGGCGCGATCTTCAGCAACACCGGAGAATCTCCCGCATTCTTGCGAACGCGCTCACGCGCATCGATCACCCGCGCCAGCAGATCGTCGAGTTCGGCGGCCTGCTGCAGATTGCGCAGGCCCGGCGTGTTCGGCGATGACACGTTGACGGTGAAATAGCTCGCCACCGGCGCAAAGGTCTCGATCAGCCGCACATAATCCTGCGTGCGATCGGGCGAATCCTTGTTGGCACCGACATTGACGCCGACGATACCGCCATTCTGCGCACGTGCAGCCAGCCGACGCAGCACGACCTCCGCACCATCATTGTTGAATCCGAGCCGGTTGATGACCGCCTCGTCACGCTCCAGCCGAAAGATGCGCGGGCGTGGGTTGCCGGATTGCGGCTTCGGCGTCACCGAGCCGATCTCGGCGAAGCCGAAGCCGAGACGGAGCAGCGCGTCCGGCACCTCGGCATTCTTGTCGAAGCCGGCGGCGATCCCCACCGGATTGGGGAAGTTCAGACCAAATGCACGGACCGCGAGTTTTGGATCATCCGGCCGCGGGCGGGCGTAAGGCAGCATGCGCAACCCACGGATCGCGAGGCCGTGCGCGTCTTCGGCGTCGAGCATGCGCAGCATCGGCAGGGAAAAGGCATCGAAAGCGCGGATCACGATTTGAGCTCCGGAATGTCGTGGTTGCCGTCGGAGCGCGCACGCAGATCCAGGACGGCCGTGACGGCGCCGAGATCGAGTTCGCCGTAGAGATGCGGGAACAGATCGCCACCGCGGGATGACTCCCCGCGCAGGTCGTCACCGAGTGCGTCTGCGTCCACAGCGACCAGAAACAGGCCGGTCTGGCCGAAATAGTACTTCCGGAGCGTCTCGGCGAGCTGTGCCACGGTCGAGAAGTGGATGAAGCCGTCCCGGGCATCGTCGGCGCTGCCGCGATAGATGCCCTGGCGCTCGGCCTCGCGCCAGCTCGAGGCCGGACAGATTTTATAGATGGTGCGCAACCGCCCAGACTTCCAATTTGGTTGAATCAGCTGTTTTCGATGTGGTGTGGACGCCCAGTCGCGGGATTCGATGGCTGGAGCCGACAGTCGACCGTATCGGCGCCCCCCCTCCACTTCAAGGCTGCACATTTTTTTCAAATGCCTGTTGCGAAATCCGTGCATTCACGGCAATAATTCCTAGATTTCGCCACGATTCACCGCCCCGCAGAAATCCGGGCCAAGGGACCGAAACCGATGATGCTCTCGCACGCCCAGATCTGGAACGCCCTCGACCGCCTCGCAGAGCGCAACGGCATGTCACCCTCCGGCCTTGCGAAGAAAGCGGGGCTCGACGCCACGACCTTCAACAAGTCCAAGCGCATCACCAATGACGGCCGCGAACGCTGGCCGTCGACGGAGTCGGTCTCGAAGGCGCTGACCGCAACCGGCGTGACCATCGACAGCTTCGTCACGCTGATCGAAGGCACCAAGCGCATCGTGCAGTCGGTGCCGCTGCTCGGCTTCGCACAGGCCGGCCATGGCGGTTACTTCGACGACGCGGGTTTTCCCGCCGGCAGCAAGGGCTGGGACGAAGTGGGCCTGCCGTCGGTGAATGACGAGCACGCTTATGCGCTGAAGATCTCCGGCGACTCGATGAAGCCCGCTTATCGCGACGGCGACATCATCGTCGTCTCGCCGGAAGCGCAGATCCGCAAGGGCGACCGCGTCGTGGTCAAGACCAAGGACGGCGAGGTGATGGCGAAGGAATTGAAGCGCCGAACCACGAAGATCATCGAACTGCAGTCGCTCAATCCGAACCATGTCGATCGCAGCTTTCCGGCCGCCGACATCGCCTGGATCGCGCGCATCGTCTGGGCGAGCCAGTAACCGAACACACTCTGGACTGGCGTCCGGCCACCGAATGATCTATGCGAGTTCCCTATCCGAAACTCGCAACCTTCGGTGGCGCCATGAAAACCAGAACAATCGTTGCCGGCGCGATCGCGCTGGCCCTCGTTAGCGCAGGTTCTCTCGCACATGCGAAGCCCATGACCTGCGCGGTCGTCACGACAAAGCAGATCGAAGCGCTATTCGACCGCTGGAATGCCTCGCTCGCAACGCTCGACCCCGCCAAGGTCACCGCCAATTACGCCTCGGACGCGGTGCTGCTGCCGACGGTGTCGAACACGCCGCGCACCGACAGCGCGTCGATCCAGAGCTACTTCGTGGATTTTCTGAAGAAGCACCCGCAAGGCAAGATCGACACGCGCACCATCAAGATCGGCTGCAATATGGCATCCGACGTCGGCACCTACACCTTCACGCTGTCCGGCAAGTCCCCCAGCGATACGCAAATCGTCAAGGCCCGCTACAGCTATGTTTATGTCTACCGCGACAAGAAATGGCTGATCGCGCATCACCACTCGTCGGCAATGCCGGAGCCTGTCACGCCGGCGGCAGCGTCGAAGTAGGCATCAAGAAAAAGGCGCGCTCCGTCAGGAAGCGCGCCTTTGACGTTTCGCAGGGCGTGACCCTCAGGCCGAGCGCGCCAGCGCGCCGTCGATCATGTTGATCGCATTCTGCACGCCATAGACCGCGACGAAGGACCCGAAGCGCGGGCCCTTCTCCTGGCCGAGCAGCACTTGGTACAGCATGTTGAACCAGTCGAGCGAGACGCCGGGCCGGCCATCCTTGGCAAGCTTCTTGTGATCAAGGAACGGCTCGCGGCGGCCGATCTCATAGACCGCGTTCTGGATGTCTTCCGGCGTGGCCTCCGCCGGCAGTTGCGAGAGCGCATCGCGCAGATCCTGCAGCGCCACGCGCTCGACATCAGTGGGCTCGCGGAACGTCTTGGTCGGCGCCACGAAGTCCCGATAGTAGTTGATGGCATAGCCGACCATCGCGTCGAGCCGCGGATGCGTCGCCGCGGAGACGCCCGGCCGATAACGCCGGATGAAGCCCCACAGGGTTTCGGCATTCTCGGCGTTCGACGACGACACCAGCGTCAGCAGGAGTTGGAACGTGACCGGCATATCCGCCACCGGCGGGGCGCCAGCGTGAATGTGCCAAGCCGGATTGGACAGCCGCTGCTTGGGATCCTGCTTCGCATAGCCTTCGACGAACTGCTGGTACTCGTCGACATTGCGCGGAATCACGTCGAAGAACAGCCGCTTGGCCGCCTTCGGTTCGCGATACATGAACAGCGACAATGACTCCGGCGACGCGTAGCGCAGCCATTCGTCGATGGTCAGGCCGTTGCCCTTCGACTTGGAGATCTTGCCGCCCTTGTCGTCGAGGAAGAGCTCATAGTTGAAGCCTTCCGGCGGCGTGCCGCCAAGCGCCGCGCAGATCTTGCCCGACAGCTTTACGGAATCGATGAGATCCTTGCCGGCCATTTCATAGTCGATGCCGAGCGCCGCCCAGCGCATCGCCCAGTCGGCCTTCCACTGGCACTTCACATTGCCGCCGGTGACCGGCGTCGTGACTTCTTCGTTGGTGTCAGGATCGACATAGGTGACGGTGCCGGCAGCCACGTCGCGCCGGATCATCGGCACCTGCAACACGACGCCCGTCACCTTGCTGATCGGCAGGAACGGTGAATAGGTCGCACGGCGATCCGGGCCCAGGGTCGGCAGGATGATGTCCATGACCTTGTCATAGACTGCGAGCATCTTCAGCAGCGTCGCGTCGAACCGGCCGGATGTGTAGTAGTCGGTCGACGAAGCGAATTCGTAGTCGAAGCCGAACTGATCCAGGAAGACGCGCAGCCGTGCATTGTTGGCCGCGCCGAAGGAGGGATATTCGTTCGAGAACGGATCCGGCACCCGCGTCAGCGGCTTGCCGAGATGCGATGCCAGCATGTCCTTGTTCGGCACATTGTCCGGCACCTTGCGCAGACCGTCCATGTCGTCGGAGAAGGCAATCAGCCGGGTCTTGATCTTGTCCTCGGTGAGTACGCGAAAGGCATGGCGCACCATGGTCGTGCGCGCGACCTCGCCGAAAGTGCCGATATGCGGCAGGCCCGACGGACCGTAGCCGGTCTCGAACAGCACTTCGTCTTTCGGCGTTTTCTTCAGACGCGCCACCAGCGCCTTCGCCTGCTCGAACGGCCAGGCGTTGGAAGTCTCGGCGAGCGTGCGCAGCTCGCTCGGGCTCATGGTGGGGTCTAGCGTGGACATCGTGTTTTGGGCCTCCGGGCCGCGGAACCTAGCGGCTCCGCACCGAAATGCCAAACCGCGGGATGAGAAAATTCAGAACGGGCTGACCGAGAAATAACGCAGCCACAAATCGGTGTAGCGGCCTTTCTCCCAGACCCGGAACAGGGCCCAGTTCAGCGCCTGGCGCAGCGTGTCGTTGCCTTTGCGGACGGCGATGCCGATGCCCTCACCGAAAAAGCGGCTTTCGATGAAGGGCCCGCCGCTGAAGGCGCAACAATCGGCGGAATCGCTGCCATTGATCCAGAAGGCGAACGAGATCGCATCGCCGAAGATGAAATCGACCTCGCTGCGTTTCAGCGCCTGGCGTAGCGCATCGTCGCTTGGAAAAGGCACCAGCACCGCATCGGTGAACATCGCCTTCAGATAGGCCTCATGGGTCGAGCCCGCGATCACGCCGACCTTCTTGCCTTCGAGATATTCCGGGCGGATCTCCGGCATCACCGCATTCTTGCGGGCCACGAAGCGCGCCGGCGCACGGTAATAGGGATCGGTGAAATCGACGCGGGCGCGAATCTGCGGGGTCACCGCCATGGAGGCGATGATCGCGTCGCCCCGGTTGCTGGAAATGGCATCGAGCAACGTCTCGAAGCGGCGCATCTGCACCGTGCAGGTGACCTTGATCTCCTCGCAGAGAAGACGTGCGAGATCGACGTTGAAGCCCGCCGGATTGCCGTCGGGGCCGGTGAAGTTGAACGGCGGGTAGTCGGTCTCGGTCAGGAAGCGGATCACGGTGATGCGCGACAGGTCCGGCCGGTCCGGACGGCGACGCGGATCCCAGAAGCCCGGCACGGCCTGCGGACCGGGCTGGCTCACAGCCGGAGCCGACGTCTGCGCCAAAGCCGGTGCGGCCGAAAACAGCGACATCCATGCGGCCAGCAAAGCGCCAAGGGTCAGCGCAGTTGCGCGACACTTCATTAGCGGTATTTGGTTGCGGGAATTAACCATCTGTGGTTGCATAGGGTGCTTCCGGATCGCGGTCTTATAGACCATCCGGCGTAAGACGCGAGTAGCGTTTGTGGTGTGAGGGCGTTGCATGGGGGTGCAGCAATCTTCCCGGGGTCATCGGCCGCGCGTTTCGCGCCAGCCGGCCGCGCTACGCTCTCCTCCTCTGCCGATCGGCAGGATGACCTCCTTCCCCATGCCGGAGCGAGACGGGTCGGACCGGCGCGCGGAACCAGCCAGCGAACTCGACTGCCTGCGCGGCATACTCCCGGTCCCGCTGCTGCACGCCGCGGAGCGCCGGAGCCGCGAGCTCAATCTGGGCGCCGATCAGGTCCTGATCCAATGGGGCGTCATCAGCGAGGAAAAGTATGTCGCGCATCTGGCCCGCCACCTCAGCATCGACTTCGACGATCTCTCGACAGTCGGGCGCGCTCACTGCCCCCTGGCGGATGCCGATCTTCCGGAGATCGCAGAGTTCGGCATCCTACCCGTTCAGGAGGGTGACACACTCAACTGGATCGTCACGCCGCGTGCCTTTACAGCACGACGCCTGACGCGCTTCTCCGCCACATATCCATCACTTATCGCGCGCATTCGGCTGACCACGCGGCGTCACCTGCATCAATATCTGACCGAGCAAACCGGCGACGCGCTTTCGGATATCGCCGCCGAAGGCCTGCTGCAGACGCGACCTGCCATGTCGGCCAAGTCGATCATCGGTTGGCGCAGAGGATTGCAGCCAGCGATTCTGCTGCTGGTATGCGCGGTTCTCGCGCTTCTGTATCCGACGCTGGCGATGGATCTGATCGGCGGCCTGGCGGCGATCTGGTTTCTCGCCTTTTCGCTTCTCAGGCTGACTTGCGTGCTGGTTCCGCCGCAGCCGGAGCAACGGTTTCCGCCGCTGCGCGACGATCAACTGCCGATCTACTCAGTGGTCGTCGCGCTCTATCGCGAGGAAACGTCCGTTCCGGGTCTGTTGCGATCCCTGCAAAGGCTCGACTATCCCTCCGAAAAACTCGACATCATTCTGGTGCTCGAGCCCGACGATCTGCGGACCCGCGCCGCCGTTGCCAGAGCCCGGCCGGGGCCGCAGGTTCAAGTCCTGATCGCACAGGCGACGGGTCCGAAAACCAAGCCGAAGGCGCTGAATGTTGCACTTCCCTTCGTGCGCGGCAGCTTTCTGACCGTGTTCGATGCCGAAGACGATCCCGACCCCGGCCAATTGCGCGCCGCGCTCGGCATGTTTCGCCAGCACAACGACGACGTCGCCTGCGTTCAGGCTGGGCTGCATTTCGACAATCTGACGCACAGCCTGCTGTCGCGCATGGCGGCAGTCGAATATGCCGGGCTGTTCGCGGTCTTCCTGCCCGGGCTGGTCGCATTGGGCATGCCACTGCCGCTTGGCGGCACCTCCAATCATTTCCGCACGGACACCTTGCGCCGCATCGGCGGCTGGGACGCCTATAACGTCACGGAAGATGCCGACCTCGGGATCCGCCTGGCGCGGCTGGGCTATCGCTCGGTCACCATTCCATCGGTCACGCTTGAGGAAGCACCGATCGCGTTCGGCGCGTGGCTGCGACAACGCTCACGCTGGATGAAGGGCTGGATGCAGACCTGGGCCGTGCATATGCGCGATCCCCGAAAACTGTGGAACGAAGCCGGTGCGCGGGGATTCCTCGCACTCAACATCGTCTTCGGCGGCAATATCCTGACGTCGCTGGCTTTTACGGTGCTGGTCGTCAAACTTATCGCCTGCCTGCTGCTTGCCGATAGCACCCTGCTGCTTGGCGACCGGCTGTCGTCACTGCACGTGCTGGCCATCGCCTGCGGCTTCATCGCGACCTGCATCCTGGGCCTCACCGGCCTGATGCGCCGCGGCCGTCTGCGCGACGGCTGGATCCTGGCCCTGACGCCGATTTATTGGGGATGTCTCTCGATCGCGACCTGGCGCGCGCTGTGGCAATTCTGGACCCGGCGCCATCACTGGGAAAAGACCGAGCACGGTCTCGTACATCGGACCGGCACGATGGCAGCGAACCGCAGGCGACCTCAGAGATAGCGCTTGAGATCCGTGGCCGCTTCTTCCGGCTTGCGCTTGAGGTTGAACGGCGCGACGAAATTGCCGTCGCGGTCCATCAGATAGATCAGCGCGGTGTGATCCATCGTATAGTCACCGTCCTTGGTCGGCACCTTCTTGGCATAGACGCGGTAGCCGGAAATCACCTTCGCCACCGCATCAGGCGTACCGGTCAAACCCTTCAGATGCGGATCGAAGCTCGACAGATATTCCTTCATGATCGGTGCCGTATCGCGCTCGGGATCGACCGAGACGAAATAGGTATTGATACGATCGGCGTCCTTGCCCATCGCGCGCAGCACTTCCGACATTTCGAACAGCGAGGTCGGGCAGATGTCCGGGCAATGGGTGAAGCCGAAGAAGACCAGCGTCGGCTTGCCCTTCAGGCTCTGCTCGGTGACGGTCTGGCCGGACTGATCGGTGAGCTGGAACGGACCGCCGATCGAGGCCGGTGCGGCGACATTGCGGAAACCGCCCGTCAGCCACAGCACGACCAGCAATCCCGCCGCGAGGCTGCCGGCGAAGGCAGCAATAATGACCAGCGGCCGGGTGGTTCGATCAGTCATGGAATGTTCCCTGAATTGCCCTTTGGCAGCCGATCACATGCAGGCGGCGATGCCGGTCTTGATCATCTCGAAAAATACGGCCGTGCCGTAATGTGCCCACAGCCCGATTGCACCCACCAGAAGGAGCGCTGCGAACGCAGCGGCCGATGCGACAATGACCGACGCAAGCCGTGACGGCGGCTCGGACGCGGGCATCGGGCTCTTAGGCGTCAATAAAGGCTGCACCATCAGACGATCTCAGAACGGCCAAGGCCCGAGATCATTCAAGAGCCCGCCATCCAGGTTCCAGATAGGCTGAGATGACGGCGCGGGCAAGCGCTCCCGGCGCCGCAGGGCATCACGTCATGCTGATGGAATAAAAACCAGATCGGCCTTTAGCTTTTTGTTCTGACGCGTTTTCTTGACGCGAACCGGCATCCACTTCGCTCGAAAACGCTCTAGCGCGCGCTGGAGGCGTGGGCATCCATGTAACAGGGCTTGTACATGCCCATCAGCTGGCGGCCGCGCAGGAAGATCATCTGCGTCTTCAGTCCGCCGCGTTTGGAGATCCAGCGCCGGATCTGCGTCGGATACATCGAATACAACATCTGGGTGGCTTCCGGGTTGGTCACCGCGCGACCATTGGCGCCCATGTCCCAGGCCGCATGAAAGCCGAGATTGGCATTGGAGGTGACGCAGATCCGGTCACGCGGAACCGCGCCGAGCACGATCGTGCAGGCCGAGGCGCACAGGCCATCGATGATCACGGTTTCGCCGGAAGTGCGCAATCCCTGATATCTGTCGACATAGGTTCCGATCCGTCCGCCACGATCATCCGCGATCCGAACCACCGCGTGACTTGCCCCGACGCCCGCGAACAGCAAGACCGCCGCCAGCAAACCCGTAACGAACTTCATGTCCAGCCCCAAAACCTGTCGATCCCGAATCTGAGCGCCCTGGTGATGCAGGGCATCGTCAGCGTGTTGCCAGATCGTGGCTTTGTCCAGACGAGCATGACGCTTCCAATGCGATTCAAATCGAGTGTTGCGCGCGGGATG
This sequence comes from Tardiphaga sp. 862_B3_N4_1, assembly GCF_051811085.1. NCBI lineage: Bacteria > Pseudomonadati > Pseudomonadota > Alphaproteobacteria > Hyphomicrobiales > Nitrobacteraceae > Tardiphaga > Tardiphaga sp. 862_B3_N4_1. Next base: position 2,061,318 of record NZ_JBPWQB010000002.1, on the reverse strand, counting down.
CACCTCGTTCCGTCGCGGTATCAATCTGAAACAGCGCCGCCCTTCGCGCGCAATTTCCGTTGACCAAAGTTCCCGCGCCGACTTCAATCTCCATTAACAAAATGGGGGAAACAGTATGGCCGTTGATGCGGATGTCATCGTCGTCGGCGGCGGACTCGCGGGCCTTGTCGCGGCTACGGAAATTGCCGATGCCGGCAAGCGCGTTGTCGTGGTCGATCAGGAAGGCGAGCAGAATCTCGGCGGCCAGGCGTTCTGGTCGTTCGGCGGTTTGTTCTTCGTCGACTCGCCGGAACAACGACGCCTCGGCATCAAAGACTCCTATGACCTGGCGATGCAGGACTGGCAGGGCACGGCCGGCTTCGATCGCGATGAAGACCTCTGGCCACGGCGCTGGGCCGAAGCCTATGTCGCTTTCGCCGCCGGCGAGAAACGCGACTGGCTGCGCGCCATGGGCCACCGCGTGTTTCCCGTGGTCGGCTGGGCCGAGCGCGGCGGCTATGACGCGATGGGCCACGGCAATTCGGTTCCGCGCTTTCATGTCACCTGGGGCACCGGACCGGGCATCGTCGAACCGTTCGAGCAGCGTGCGCGCGAGGCACAGAAGAAGGGCCTGCTGAGCTTCAGGTTCCGCCATCGCGTCGATGCGCTCAGCGTCACCAACGGAACTGTCGACGGCGTGAGCGGCGCGATTCTCGAACCATCCAACACCGAGCGCGGCGAAAGCAGTTCGCGCAACGTGATCGGCGACTTCTCGCTGCGTGCGCAAGCCGTGATCGTCGCCTCCGGCGGCATCGGCGGAAATCATGATCTGGTGCGCCAGAACTGGCCAAAGCGTCTCGGCGAACCGCCGAAGCGCATGATCTCCGGCGTGCCCGCCCATGTCGACGGTCGCATGATGGGCATCACGGAAACAGCGGGTGCGCGGCTGATCAATCGCGACCGCATGTGGCATTATGTCGAGGGCATCGAGAACTGGAATCCGATCTGGCCGAAACACGGCATACGCATTCTGCCCGGCCCGTCGTCGATGTGGTTCGACGCCACCGGCAAGCGGCTGCCGGCGCCGCTGTTTCCCGGCTCCGACACGCTCGGCCAACTGCAATACATCCAGTCCACCGGCTATGATTATTCATGGTTCGTGCTGACGCAGGCGATCATCAAGAAAGAGTTTGCGCTCTCGGGCTCCGAGCAGAATCCCGATCTCACCGGCAAGAGCTGGCTGATGACCGCGCGCCGCGCCACCAACAAGAGTGCGCCGGCGCCTGTCGAAGCCTTCAAGGATCACGGCATCGACTTCGTGGTGCGCGACAATCTCGATGATCTCGTCAGCGCCATGAATGCGCTTACCGGCGACAATCTGCTGAAGCACGACGAGATCCGGACGCAGATCGAGGCGCGTGACCGCACCATGACCAATCCTTACGTCAAGGATGCGCAGGTAATGAACATCCACAATGCGCGCAAATATATCGGCGACCGCCTGATCCGTACGGCGAAGCCACATCGCATTCTCGATCCCGCACAGGGCCCGCTGATCGCCGTGCGGCTCAACATCCTGACGCGCAAGACGCTGGGCGGTTTCGAGACCGATCTGGACTCGCGCGTATTCGGCAGCAACGGTCAGATCATGCCCGGCCTCTACGCGGTCGGCGAAGCCGCCGGCTTCGGCGGCGGCGGCATGCACGGCTATCGCTCACTGGAAGGCACGTTTCTCGGCGGCTGTCTGTTCACGGGTCGGACGGCGGGACGATCGGCGGCGAAGGCGGTGGGGTGATCGCTTCGTCGATCACAGCCATCCGTTGCGCTTGAAGCGGGTGTACAGGTAACCGCAGATCGCGGCGATGCCGCCCAGCACGACGTAGTAGCCGTAAGCCCATTTCAGCTCCGGCATGTGTTCGAAATTCATGCCGTAGATTCCGGCAATCGCCGTCGGCACCGCCAGGATCGCGGCCCAGGCCGCAAGCCTGCGGGTAATCTCGGTCTGCTGCGACTGCCCTGACATCAAGCTGGCCTCAAAGGCAAAAGCCAGCACTTCCCGCAGCGAGTCGATATCTTCTTCCGCGCGTTTGACGTGATCCAGCACATCGCGGAACAGAGGTTTCATGTCATCGTCGATGAACAGAATATCGATATGTTCGAGTCGGTGACAGACATCGACCAGCGGCCCGACCGCGCGACGCAGCCGCAGCAGCTCGCGGCGCAGCTTGTAGAGCCGCTCGAATTCGGCCCGCGTCAGCATGCGGTGCAGAACGCCATCCTCGAGTTCATCGATCTCGGACAGGATGGATTCGATGACAGGGCGATAGTTGTCGACGATGAAATCGAGAATTGCGTAGAGGATGTAGTCTTCGCCGTGCGTCAGGTTGGTCGGGCAAGCCTCGCACCGCTCGCGGACAGACGCATAGGACGTCGAGGCGCCATGGCGCACGGACACGACGTAGCCTTTACCCAAGAAGATATGCGTCTCGCCGAAAGCAACAGTCCGATCGACCAGTTGCGCCGTTCGCGCGACGATGAAGAGCGCTTCGCCATATTGCTCCACCTTGGGATGCTGATGCGACTTCAGCGCGTCCTCGATGGCGAGCGGATGCAGATCGAATTGCGCACGTAGTTTCTCGAGCAGTTCAAGGGACGGTTCAAACAGTCCGATCCAGACGACATGGCCCGGCTTCTGCGCCCAGACGCCCGCCTCCTCGACGGGGATATCCGCAACACGGCGGCCATTGGCATAGACGCTGGAGGCGACAACGCCGGGGACATTGCCGGCGGTTGCAGCTGAGAGGGGAAACGTCATGCAAGAACCTTGTGTTGTGCGAACAGCAACGGGCGCCTTTGAAGAACGGCGGAAATGCCAAACCGTTCAATCGCCATGCGGCATCGATCATCTGGAATGAATGAGGGGGCTGGAGCGGACGGAGGGAATCGAACCCTCGTATGCAGCTTGGGAAGCTGCCGTTCTACCATTGAACTACGCCCGCATCGTCGCGCCATCTGATCTAGCCGAGACCGGCCGATCCGCCAAGCGGATTGATGGCAGCTGGTTACAGTTCCTTGCGCCGCACACCCGGCCGCGCCCTCCGAAAGGTCACCGCTCAAAGATTCCAGATGACGGCTTCAATTCGCCTGCTAACATCCCTTCGGGATGGCTGGGCACGGATACACAACCTTCGACACGTCGGTGGGCCGATGCGGTATCGCATGGGGCGACGCCGGCATTGTTGGCGTGCAGTTGCCGGAAGCGCGCGAGATCGAGACCCGGCGCCGCCTGCTGCAGCAATTTCCCGATGCGCGCGAATTCCGGCCGCCGGCCGATGTCGACTACGCCATCGAGGGCATCGTTGCGCTGCTGCGCGGCCAAGCCGTCGACCTCGGCGATATCCCCGTCGACATGCATGGCCTGCCGCTGTTCAATTGCCGCGTCTATGAGGCGATCCGGATGATCCCGCGTGGCGAAACCCGCACCCATGCGGAGATCGCAGCAAAGCTCGGCGCCAGCGGTGCGGTCTATTCGGTCGGGCAAGCCATCGCGCGCAATCCGTTTGCGATCCTCGTGCCATGCCACCGTGCACTGGCCGTTGCGGGCCAGACCAGCGGCTTTGCCGGCAATGGCGGCATCATCACCAAGTCGCGGCTGCTCTCGATCGAGGGCGCGCTGGCGGGCCGGACGACCACCCTGTTCGACGCCCTGCTGTCGGTTGCCCCACCGCGCCCACAGGGCTAAATTCAGCCTATGCAGGCAACAACACTGTTCCAGAGCAACGCGATCACCGTCACGGACTATCGCTGTACGGCGGGGCCGGACGACCAGCCATTTTCCGAACAGCACGCCGGCCATTCGCTCTCCTATGTTCGCAAGGGCAGTTTCGGCTGTCGCTGCCGCGGGCAATCGCACGAACTCATCGCCGGCGCGCTGCTGATCGGGCACCCCGGCGACGAATATACCTGCCATCACGAGCATCATGGCTCTGGCGACGAGTGCCTTTCATTCTCCTTCGCGCCTGAGCTGATCGACACCGTCGGCGACGCCAGGGACATCTGGCAGCAGGGCGCCATCGCGCCACGCGCCGAATTGATGGTGCTGGGCGAGCTCGCGCAGGCCAGCGCAGAAGCGCACAGCGATCTCGGGCTCGATGAGATCGGTCATGCTTTTGCGGCGCGTTTTGTCGACGTCGTCTCGGGCGAGCCGCGCAGGCGTGTGAACGGCAATGCACGGGATCGCCGGCGCGCGGTCGAGGCCGCGCTGTGGATCGACGCCCATGCCAGCGAGGAGATCGATCTCGATGCGGCCGCCCGTCAGGCCGGATTGAGTCCGTTTCATTTCCTGCGCCTGTTCAGGAATGTGCTCGGCGTGACACCGCACCAGTATCTGGTGCGCGCGCGGCTGCGGCGGGCCGCAAACCTGTTGGTCGAGAAAGACCGCGCCATCACCGACATCGCCTTCGATGTCGGATTCGGCGATCTCTCGAATTTCGTGCGCAGCTTCCATCGCGCTGCCGGCGTCTCGCCCCGCGCATTTCGACAGGCTTCCCGCGGCGACCGCAAGATTTTCCAAGAACGGCTGGCCGTGCACTGAGTAACTTGCCGTCCTGATCAACCGGGAGGCACAGCATGGCATCGATTCACAAAGAGATTTTCCTCGGCGCATCGGCAGACGATGTCTGGTCCGCACTGGCCGACTTCGGCGCGCTGCACACAAGGCTGGTGCCGGGCTTCGTCACTGACACAAAGCTGGACGGCGACGCGCGTATCGTGACGTTCGCCAATGGGTCCGTCGCACGCGAAATACTGGTCACCTGCGACCACGACCGGCAGCGCCTCGTCTATGCCATCGTCAGCGAACGTATCAGCCAGCACAGCGCGTCAGCGCAGGTGTTTGCCGATGGACCCGCCCGCTGCCGGTTTGTCTGGACGGCCGACGTGCTGCCGAATGAAATCGCGCCTTATATGAGCAGCCAGATGGATCTGGGCCTTGCAGCGATGCAGACCCAATTCGGGAAAGTGGCGCGATGACTGCATCGTTTCTCGATGCGCTCGCAGCGGACGGTGCTGCCCCGGATCGCATCGGCCAGATGGATCTCTATGGCTGGCTGATCGGCGCCTGGGATCTCGATGTGGTCAGGTATATGCCGGACGGCAAAGAGCGACGGCGCAAGGGTGAATGGCATTTCGGCTGGGTGCTGGAAGGCCGCGCCATCCAGGATGTCTGGATCGTGCCGCCGCGCGGCCAGTTGCGCGACGGCGACGCCGCAGCGAATGCCTACTCGTATGGAAGCACGCTGCGGATCTACGATCCGCGCATCGATGCGTGGCAGATACAGTGGACCGATCCGGTGATGCAGAATTTCCTCACCATGACCGGCCGCAAGCAGGGCGACGACATCATCCAACTCGGCCGCGACAATGACGGACGCCCGATCCGCTGGAGCTTCTCGCAGATCACGCCGCGCTCGTTTCTATGGCGCGGCGAGACCTCGCATGACGACGGCGCGACGTGGCGGCGCGATGTGGAATTTACTGCGACGCGCGTCGGCTAGAAACTGCTCAGACGAGCTCCGGCCGAATCTCGGGCACGGGGCCAGCCTTCGGTCCCCACGACGTCAGCAGTACGCTGAGCGCCGACAGCACGCCGAGCAGCACCATGGACGCCGCCGCGAGCCAGAAAAAGCTTGTGGCCGAGGCATCGATCGACAGCAGCCACCAGCCTCCAACGCTGACGAAGACCAGCCGCGCGGTTTGCGCTAGCACCGGGCCGAGTACCTTGGCGGCGCCCTGCGAGGCAAAATAGGCCACCGTGGACAGCCCCAGAAAGGCATACATTGGCGCACAGGTGGCCAGATAGGTCCGGCTTGCCGCACGCACACCGGCATCATTGGTGAACATATTGACCCAGGCATCGGGGAAGATCGCGATCAGTGTGCCGAGCAGACCGACAACACCGAAGGCGATCACGCTGCCAGTCCAGGTCACGCGGCGCGCACGCGCGATGCGGCCAGCGCCGATTGCCATGCCGACAATCGGCACCGAGGCGATACCCACCGCGAAAGCCAGCGTGCTCAGCATGAATTCGAGCCGCGCACCGATGCCGTAGCCGGCCAGCACCGCGGTGCCGTATTGCGCCAGCATATGGGTGAAAATCAGGAGAGTCAGAACGCCCTGTAGCGGATTGAAACAGGCGATGGCACCCACTTTCAGAATATCGAAGAACATCCCGCGCTGAATGCGGAAGCCCTTGATCTGAGGCCGGACTCGCGCACGACCGGAAAAGACATACCAGCCCATGACGCCTGTGCCGATCGTGAACGCAATCAGCGTGCCCGCCGCGACGCCGGGCATGCCGAATTGCGGGATCGGACCGAAGCCGAGGCCCAGCACGCCACCGAGAACCACCTGCAAGGCGGCCCCCGCCATCTGCATGGCGGAGGGCATCTTCATGTTGCCGGTGCCGCGCAGGATCGCCGCGAAGGTATTCAGCAGCCACGGGATCACGCCACCAGCGAAGAAGACGGTGATGTAGCCCTGCGCCTGGCTCAGCACATTGCCGCGGCCACCAAGCAGTTGCAGCAGCAAGGAGCCGAAGGTCAGCATGCCGACCGTGAAGGTGAGGCCGAAGCAGATGGCGATCAGCAGCGCGTGGCCCGCCAGCGTATCGGCGCGCGCGCGGTCGCCGGCGCCGAGCGCGCGTGCGATGGCCGAGGACACGCCACCGCCCATGGCGCCGCCGGACATGGTCATGGTCAGCATCACGAAGGGAAACACCAGCGCCATCGCCGCCAATGCTTCGGTGCCGAGCCGGCCGACATAGGTGGTCTCGAAAATAACGACGACGGCGCCTGCCGTCAGCGCAACGACATTGGGCCAGGCCAGCCGCAGGATGGTCGGCAGAATGGGATGATCCAGCAGGGCGTTTTTGGCCGGCGCCTTCAGGCTCGGAAGCGGCTGCTTGTCGGCATCGACCAATCGGGGTTCGGCGACGACAGCGTCGGACATGCATTCTCCCTGAGCTTCCGGTCTTGCCTGCCCCGTTCCTAGCACCGATCACGGACAATGCCATGCGCGACGCACGCATGGGGGATGCTCGATTTGCACTGCAGTATCAAGGGGTCGAGGCGCTAGCCGATCGACCAGATGAACGGCAGCGCACCACCTCGTGCCGGCGTCATCGCGATGGGTATATTGCGACCGCATCCGGCGGCGAGGCCCTCGACCAACCCCTGCAAGGCCCTCGCGCAGGCGGCATTGTTGTCGGCGACGCCATCCATCAGTTTCCAGCTCTGCTGCCGGATCTCGAACTGGCCCTCAGACTTGCTGATCTCCACGACGTCGTCCTGCGCTGCGAACAGAACGCCGAGGAATTCCGCAAAGGCCCTGGCGTCGCCGCGCTGCAAGCCGAAGCCGGCAGAGACCTCGTCGAAATACTGCATGCCGATCAGCTTGCCGGTGAGATGCAGCAAATAGCCGGCATCGACCGGGCCGAATAGTTGAACCGCCACAGGCGCTGCGGTCCGTACATATTCCATGGCGTAGTTGCGATAGGCCTTCTCCAGCCGGGCTTTTGGCCAGCTATCCACCGGCAACGCGGGTGCCTTGGCGGGATCGAACAGCGGCGCTTCCAGATGGCGCGCGAACACCAGACGCTGATCGATATCCAAATCATGGTCGTATTCGCAGTAATAGCCTTCGAGCCCATCCTGGCCATCGACGCTCTGCTTGGTACAGACGAAACCCATGCGGGGATTGCCGAGCGAAACGCCATTGTTGGCGTGCCAGCCGCGCAGCATCGCGCGGGAGACTTCACCGGGCACGCCGCAGATCGCGGTGCCGCGCCAGATCCAGCGCGGCGGCGGATAGCGAATCCAGGCCTTGCGGTCGCTCTCAACCATGTACTCGACCGACACGCCGCCGATCCAGTTCGAGAGATAGTGATACTGGGCCGCAGCGACCGCGGGTGGCAGGCCGGACAGACCGAGCTTCACGAGTCCCGGCAGAAAGCGCTCCTGCTGCTGCCGGCGGAAGATCCGAAACATGAACTCGGCGGCGTCTGCCGTGCCGCGGCGCGTGACCGTGGTCAGGATCAGGCCGGTGAAATAGGCGTGATAGAGATCGGCAACGCTGCGCCAGCGCGTCCATGTGCCTTCGTCGCTCGTATTTGTCGGTCCGGTCATCGTTTCTTCCTGATTATTGGGAAGGACCATAGCCGCGCATCACCCCGGCTTCACATGAAATTCATGCAGGGAGGTCGAACGTTCCTGCATCGCGCGCATTTTATGTTCTCAGCCACAAGGACATTCCATGCGCCAGAAATTCCTGCTTTCGGCCTGCCTCGTCGCTCTGGCGCTGCCACTGGCCGGATGCAACGAACAATCCACCATCGCGTCAGGCGAGGATTTCGGACCGTCGCCGAAGCTTGTCGAGCCCAACAAGTCGCTGATCCCGACGGTCAATGTCTCGAAGGCGGTCGGCTGGCCAGAGGGTGCCAAGCCGAAGGCTGCGGACGGCATGACGGTCAACGCTTTTGTGCGCGGGCTCGATCATCCACGCACAGTCTATGTGTTGCCCAACGGCGACGTGCTGGTGGCAGAAAGCAATGCGCCGCCGAAGCCGGAAGACGGCAAGGGCATCAAGGGCTGGGTAATGAAACTGGTGATGAGCCATGCCGGCGCGGGTACGCCGACGGCAAATCGTATTTCGCTGTTGCGCGACGCGGATGGCGACGGTGTCGCCGAGACCAGGACAGCGTTTCTCGAAGGGCTCAACTCACCCTTCGGCATGGTGCTGGTGGGCGATGAATTCTTTGTCGCCAATGCCGATGCTGTGGTGAAGTTTCCCTACAGGACCAATGATACCAGGATCACGACGCCAGCCGTGAAGGTCGCTGACCTGCCCGGCGGCCCGATCAATCACCACTGGACCAAGGATCTCACAGCGAGCCCCGACGGCACGAAACTCTATGCAACCGTCGGCTCCAACAGCAATGTCGGTGAGAACGGCATGGACGCCGAGAAGGACCGCGCCGCGGTGATCGAGATCGACCGCGCGACCGGCGCCTCACGCGTCTTCGCATCCGGTCTGCGCAACCCCAACGGCCCGTCGTGGCAGCCGCAGAGCGGCGCGCTCTGGGTCACCGTCAACGAGCGCGACGAGATCGGCAGCGACCTCGTGCCGGACTATATGACCTCGGTGAGGGATGGCGGTTTCTATGGTTGGCCCTACAGCTATTACGGCCAACACGTGGACGTCCGCGTGCAGCCGCCGCGCCCTGATATGGTGGCCAAAGCCATCGCGCCGGACTACGCGCTCGGCGCGCATACCGCGTCGCTCGGCCTGACCTTCAACACCGGCGATCTCTTCCCCGCCAGCATGAAGAACGGCGCTTTCATCGGCCAGCACGGCTCGTGGAATCGACGCCCGCAAAGCGGCTACAAGGTGATCTTCGTGCCCTTCACCGACGGCAAGCCCTCGGGCAAGCCGCAGGACGTGCTCACCGGCTTCCTCAGTGACAGCGGTGAAGCGCAGGGACGCCCGGTGGGCGTGCGCATCGACAGCAAGGGCGCATTGCTGGTAGCCGACGATGTCGGCAATACGATCTGGCGCGTGACGTCATCGGGCGCGAAGGCGGCAGCGTTGAAGTGATACCAGAGACCTGACGAAGCTCCGTCATGGCCGGGCAGCGCGAAGCGAGGGCTTCACTTGATGTCCCGGCCATCCACATTTTCCAGAGTTTATGGCCGAGACGTGGATGCCCGGCACGAGGCCGGGCATGACGAGTTTTTATTACTACGCCTATCCCACTTGAAATTCTTCACGTCACCGGCGCGGGGTTGAACAGTACCAGATCGTTGTGCAGGCCCCATTTGTCGGCCCAGACCTGCTTGCGGCCGCTGGCGACGTCGAGGATCAGCTGGAACAGCTCCCAGCCGGCTTCCTCGATGGTCATCTCGCCTGACGCAATGCGGCCGGCGTCGAAATCGATGAGGTCCGACCAGCGTTTCGCCAGTTCGGTGCGCGTCGAGACTTTGATGACCGGCGCCTGCGCCAGCCCATAGGGCGTGCCACGTCCCGTGGTGAAGATCTGTATCTGCATGCCAGCGGCGAGTTGCAGCGTGCCGCAGACGAAATCGCTCGCCGGCGTTGCTGCAAACAGCAGTCCCTTCGTCGTCGCGCGTTCGCCCGGACCAATGACGCCGCTGATCGCGCTCGAACCGGACTTGACGATCGAGCCCAATGACTTTTCGACGATATTGGCGAGGCCGCCCTTCTTGTTGCCGGGCGTCGTATTGGCGCTGCGATCGGCGCCGCCGCGTGCCAGATAGGAGTCGTACCAGTCCATCTCACGTATCAGGGCGCGGCCGACATCCTCGTTGACGGCACGGCGTGTCAACAATTCGATGGCGTCACGGACTTCGGTGACTTCGGAGAACATCACCGTTGCGCCGGCGCGCACCAGCAGATCACTGGCGAAGCCGAGCGCCGGATTGGCGGTGACGCCGGAAAACGCGTCGCTGCCGCCGCATTGCAGGCCGATTACGAGGTCGGAAGCCGGACAGGTCTCGCGCTTGCGCTGGTTCAGGATTTTCAAGCGCGCTTCAGCCATGGTGATGATCGTATCCACCATGTCGCCAAAGCTCTGATTGCTCTCATCCTGAAGGCGCATCATGCTGCCGGGATCCTCCTTCGGCAGCAAACGCTCCGGTGCGAGCTTCTCGCAGCCGAGGCCAACCACCATCACCTCGCCGCCAAAATTGGGATTGCGCGCGATGTTCTGCAGCGTGCGGATCGGGATATAGGCATCCGGCGCATTGATCGCGACACCGCAGCCATAGCCGTGGGTGACAGCGACGACGTCATCGACATTCGGATAGCGCGGCAGCAGCTCGGCCTTGATCTTCTTGAGCGCAAATTCCAGCGTGCCGGCGACGCATTGCACCGACGTGCTGATGGCAAGAATGTTCTTCACCCCGACGGAGCCGTCGCGATTGCGAAACCCTTCGAATGTGTAGTCGTTCAGAGGCGGCTGCGGTTCCGGAACCGCATTGGCAATCTCAAGGCTGTCGAGATCCGGCGCATCAGGCATATGGATGCGCGCCTCCTCGACCCATTCGCCGGCCGAAATCATATCCAGTGCATAGCCGATGATCTCGCCGTAGCGGATGATCGGCGCATCCTTTGCGATATCGGAGAGCGCCACCTTGTGGCCCTGCGGCACGAAGTTACGCAGCTCCAGGCCGCCGGTCATCAGGGTGCCCGCGGGAAGGCCGAAATCATTGACGATGATGGCGACATTGTCGCGCGCATTCAGTTTGATGTAGCGCGGCGCATATGCGTCTGCTGCCAGCGTGGTGGCCATCGCTTTGTCCTTCCCAAATCTGCCGGCATTCGCGCCGGTCTCGCAGCAGAGCAGTAGCACAAAAGATGACGGTGTCGCGCACTTGACCGACACGCTTTGCACCCCGAATGATGATCTTGAAATGGGCCGATCCGCCCGATTCATGCAGAAATGGGTTGAACGTGCGTCTTTTCATCTTCGGGCTCGGCTACAGCGCAAACCGCTTCATCGCGCAGCATGGCGGTCAGTTCACCGGGATTGCCGGCACCGTCCGCACAGCCAGCAAGTCGGCTGCTCGGGATATCGAGACGCTGGTCTTCAACCCGGATGTCACCGATCCCGGCATCGGTGATCGCCTAGCGAGCGCCGATACGCTGCTCGTCTCGGTCCCGCCCGGCGCAGATGGCGATCCCGTGCTGCAGACTTTCGGCTCTGTGATCGCGGCCAGCGGCATCCAGCGCATTGTCTATCTCTCCAGCGTCGGGGTTTACGGCGATCATCAGGGCGCCTGGATCGACGAAACTGCCCCGGTTCACGGCGAGGGCCGGCGCAAGGCACGTATCGATGCCGAAGCGGGCTGGCGCGCTCTGGCCGGCGATCGCACGACGATCCTGCGCATCGCCGGCATCTACGGCCCCGGCCGCAATGCGCTGGAAAATCTCAAAGCCGGCAAGGCCCATCGCATCGTCAAGCCGGGCCAGGTGTTCAACCGCATTCATGCGGATGACATCGCGACGGCCATCGCGGCTGCATTCGAACATCCGCAGACCGGCATCTGGAATCTGTGCGACGACGAGCCCGCGCCACCGCAGGACGTCGTGACATTCGCCGCTTCGCTGATGGGCATCGCGCCGCCGCCCGAGCAGAATTTCGATGACGCCGAGATGAGCCCGATGGCGCGTAGCTTCTATGCCAGCAACAACCGCATCTCGAATGCGCGGCTGAAACGCGAGCTCGGCGTGAAGCTCGCATTTCCGACCTATCGCGAAGGCCTCACGGCGCTGTGGGAACAACGCGAGGTCTAGGCAGCGAATGACCTGCGGACTAGCGGCCGGTCATCGCTTCCAACCTGTCCGGATATCGGTTGCCCTGCACGGTGATCTTTGCGGCAGCGCTATCGATGTCCCGCAGATCGTCGGCTGTCAGCTCGACGCCTGCCGCGCCGAGATTTTCCTCGAGCCTGCGCAGTTTCGTCGTGCCCGGGATCGGCACGATCCACGGCTTCTGGGCCAGCAGCCATGCCAATGCGATCTGCGCTGGCGTCGCCTGCTTCCGTCCGGCGATCTCGCCAAGCAGATCGACAAGAGCCTGATTGGCCTTGCGCGCTTCGGGCGTGAAGCGCGGGAGGATATTGCGGAAGTCTCCGCTGTCGAGCGTCGTGCTCTCGTTCATGGCGCCCGTGAGGAAGCCCTTGCCGAGCGGGCTGTAGGGCACGAAGCCAATCCCGAGTTCTTCGAGCGTCGGCAGCACTTCCTTTTCGGGACTGCGCGTCCACAGCGAATACTCGCTCTGGATCGCAGTAATCGGCTGCACGGCATGAGCGCGGCGAATTGTCGTCACGCCCGGTTCGGACAGGCCGAAATGCTTGACCTTGCCCTCGCGGATCAGGTCCTTCACCGCACCGGCGACATCCTCGATCGGCACGTCGGGATCGACGCGATGCTGGTAGAACAGATCGATGGCATCGATCTTCAAGCGCGTGAGCGATGCTTCGGCGACCTCACGAATATGTGCGGGGCGGCTGTCGAGACCGACCTGCTGACCGGTGGCGGGATCGAGCCTGAAGCCGAATTTGGTGGCGATAACGACCTGATCGCGGAGCGGCGCGAGCGCCGCGCCGACGAGTTCTTCATTGGTGAACGGGCCATAGACTTCGGCGGTATCGAAGAACGTGACGCCGCGTTCGACCGCCGCGCGGATCAGCGCGGTCATTTCTGTTGTGTCGGCCGGAGGCCCGTAACCGAAGCTCATGCCCATACAGCCGAGACCGATGGCCGAGACCTCCAGTCCGCTGCGTCCGAGTTTGCGTGTCTTCATGTCAGATCTCCTGTGCCATCCGGCGAATGAGCGGCTCCCGCACCGGTGGGATTTTGCCGCCGACATGCGACATTTGGAGATCGTGCGCCCATGAGACTAGATGATATAATCTGCACGCACTTATCAGCCGGATTCATGAATGGCCCGCCAGACAATCGACGACCTCCTCGCTTTCTTCGCCGTCGCGAAGGAGGCGAGCTTCACGCGTGCAGCCGCCAAGCTCGGCGTCTCGCAATCCGCGCTCAGTCACACCATCCGCGGTCTCGAAGAACGGCTCGGACTGCGCCTCCTGACCCGAACGACCCGCAGCGTCGCGCCGACCGAGGCTGGCGAACGCCTGATCCGGACGATCGGCCCCAAGCTGGAAGAGATCGACGCCGAACTCGCGGCTGTCACGGAGCTGCGCGAGAAGCCGGCCGGCACCATCCGCATCACCACCGGTGAGCATTCCGCCGAGACGATCATCTGGCCCGCCCTCGCAAAGCTGCTGCCGCGCTATCCCGACATCAAGGCCGAACTCATCGTCGATTACGGCCTCATCGACATCGTCGCGGAACGCTACGACGCCGGTGTTCGCCTGGGCGAACAGGTCGCAAAAGACATGATCGCCGTCCGCATCGGACCGGACTTTCGCATGGTCGTGGTCGGCGCACCGTCCTATTTCGCCAAACGACCGCTGCCGAAACGCCCGCAAGACCTCACCGCGCATGACTGCATCAACATCCGCCTGCCGACCATGGGCGGCCTCTATGCGTGGGAGTTCGAGAAGCGCGGGCGCGCCTTGAAAGTGCGTGTCGATGGTCAGATCGTGTTCAACAACATGTCGCTGCGCCACAAGGCGGTGCTGAACGGACTGGGGCTGGCCTATTTGCCGGAGGATCGCGTGCGCGATCACATTGCCTCAGGCCGGCTTGTTCAAGTGCTGGACGATTGGTGCCAACCGTTCTCGGGTTATCACCTTTATTATCCGAGCCGCCGACAACCGACATCCGCATTCGCGGCGCTGGTTGAAGCGTTGCGTTACCGCGGCTGATCAGCGGTTGTCGTGTTGCAGCGCCTCAATCCGAACGTGATTGAAGCGAAATCACACATCGTGAAAAGTTCCTCAATCAATTTGGGCAATGCTGTGTCTTAAGCGCGACACGGTCGCCAAAGCTGCCTTTTTCGTTTGAGGCGCTGTTGCACGCGTGTGACAGCAATCACTGCGCAATAGTCTAGGTTGCCTTTCGTCATCCCCCGTCGGGATTGAGAAGGAACACCTGATGAAGAAGCTTCTACTGTCTACCGCTGCTCTGGCCCTCGTCGCTTTGGCCGCTCCGGCGTCCGCTGCTGACCTGGCTGCGCGCCCTTACACCAAGGCTCCGGCCTATGCTCCGGCTACTCCGATCTACAACTGGACCGGTTTCTACATCGGCGGTCACATCGGCGGCGCGTTCCCGGGCAACGACAACAACCTGCTCGGCGGCAGCAATGACGGCACGTTCATGGGCGGTGTGCAGGGTGGTTACGACTACCAGTTCGCCCCGAACTGGGTGTTCGGTCTCGAAGCCAATTACAGCTTCCTCTCCACCAGCAGCAACTTCGACAATCGCGGCCTCGGTTCGGTCACCGGTCGTGTTGGTTACACCTGGGGTCCAGCACTGCTCTACGTGAAGGGCGGTTACGCCTGGGCTGACTCGCGCTTCACCAACGGCTTTGCCGGCGACGGCGGCCGCGATGGCTACACGGTTGGCGGCGGTCTCGAATATCTGTTCACCCAGAACTGGTCGGGCAAGGTCGAATACCAGTATTACGACTTCGGCAACGTCAACTTCATCACGCCGACCCTCGCCGTTGGTGGTTTCAAGAACGACGAGCACACGATCAAGGCCGGCCTGAACTATCGCTTCAATCTGGGTAACTTCGGCGCAGGCTTCGTTCAGTAAGCCTGACGATCTATCGTCTACTTCGTCTCCAGAAAAAACTTAGGCCCGCAGCGATGCGGGCCTTTTTTCTTGCTTGCGCGGAGCGGTGAGCGATCAGACTTTGAAGTGCTTCGAGAGCTTCAGGCTCTGGCCCTGATAATTCGAACCGATACGCTGGCCGTAGAGGGCATCTGGACGATCCAGCATACGCTCATAGACGAGACGGCCGACGATCTGGCCGTGTTCGAGAATGAACGGCACTTCGCGCGAGCGCACTTCCAGCACCGCGCGCGAGCCCTTGCCGCCGGCGCCGTCATGGCCGAAGCCGGGATCGAAGAAGCCAGCATAGTGGACGCGGAATTCGCCGACCAGCGGATCGAACGGCACCATCTCGGCGGCATAGTCCGGCGGCACCTGCACCGCTTCCTTGGAGGCGAGGATATAGAACTCGCCAGGATCGAGGATCAGCGTACCGTCCTTGCGCGCCGAGATCGGCTCCCAGAATTCATTGACGCTGTAGCCACCGCGACGATCGATATCGACCACGCCGGTATGACGCTTGGCACGGTAGCCGACGAAGCCGGAGGCGTTTTCGCCGGAGAGATCAACCGAGAGCGCGAGGCCATTGTTGAGATCGGCCGTGTCGCTGTCGACCAGCGGCTCTTGCGCGTGAAGCTCTTCCAGCGCTTCCGTATCGAGCACGGCATCGCCGACACGGAAACGGACCTGCGACAGGCGCGAGCCTTCGCGCAGCAATACCGGGAATGTCTTCGGGCTGATCTCGGCATAAAGCGGCCCGTGATAGCCCGCACCGATCACATCGAACCGCCTGGTGCCATCAGCGATCACCCGCGTGAACACGTCGAGGCGCCCCGTGGAGCTCTTCGGATTGGCGGCCGCGAAGATGTTCGGCGGCAGCGCCAGGCTCTCGATCAACGGCACGATGTAGACGCAGTTGGTTTCGAGCACCGCACCGTCCGACAGGTCGATCTCGTGCAGCTTCAACTCGTCGATGCGTTCGGCGACCGTCGAATTCGGCCCCGGCAGGAAGCTGGCGCGCACGCGATAGGCGATGGAGCCAAGCCGCAGATCCAGGCTGGCGGGCTGAATCTGGCTCTCGACGAAGGGATATTCCGGCAGGATCAGGCCGGCATCGGCCATCGCAGCAATCATGCGGTCGGGCAGAATTCCATCGGCATCGGGGGCAAGCGTAAACGGCACAGGTCTCGTCCTTCGGTCGTCCTTCAGCGAGAATACACTGAAAAATAGCGACTTTATCGGTTATCTCAGCCCCGCCTTGACGAAAAGGGCAAGCGGGAATATGCACATCGTTATCCCGTGGTGATTTGAGCCGGCCGGCTTGCAGCCACGTAAAATAAGTCGCTAAACAGGCCGGGGACACATGTCCTTCCAGCATGCGATCCCGGCCTGAGGACGTCCGTCCAGGCCGGTTTTTTTGTGCCCGTGTTACGCGGGTACGTTGGAGGTCACATGTCTACGAAGTCCTATCGCCCCGAAACCCGGCTCGTTCATTCCGGCGCGCTGCGCTCGCAATTCAACGAGACGTCCGAAGCCCTCTTCCTCACGCAGGGCTTCATCTACGAGACCGCAGAAGCCTGCGAGGCGCGGTTCAAGGGCGAAGATCCCGGTTTCATCTATTCGCGCTTTTCGAATCCGAATACGTCGATGTTCGAGAGCCGCATGATCGACCTCGAAGGTGCGGAGGCTGCACGCTCGACGGCCACCGGCATGGCCGCCGTGACCACCGCCATTCTCGCGCCGCTGCGCATGGGCGATCACGTCGTCGCCTCCAAGGCGCTGTTCGGCTCCTGTCGCTACGTCATCGAAGAGCTGCTGCCGCGCTACGGCATCGAATTCACGCTTGTCGATGGACTCGACCTCGACCAGTGGCAGAAGGCGATGCGCCCGAACACCAAGTCGCTGTTCCTGGAAAGTCCGACCAATCCGACGCTCGACGTGCTCGACATATCAGCCATCGCTGACATCGCCCATGCCGGCGGTGCGCGGCTGATCGTCGATAACGTGTTCGCGACGCCGCTCTGGCAGAGCCCGCTGGCGCTCGGTGCGGATGTTGTCGTGTATTCGGCAACCAAGCACATCGACGGTCAGGGACGCTGTCTCGGCGGCATCATCCTGTCGTCGAAGGACTTCATCGACGAGCATATTCACAACTATCTGCGCCAGACCGGGCCCTCGATCTCGCCGTTCAATGCGTGGACGCTGGTGAAGGGACTGGAGACGCTGGCGATCCGTGTCGAACGGCAGACGCAGACCGCGGCTGCCATCGCAGACGTGCTGGCGCAGCATCCGAAGATTTCGCGGCTGATCTATCCGGGCCGCGAGGATCATCCGCAGGCGGCAACGGTGAAGAAGCAGATGCGTGCGGGATCGACGCTGATCGGCTTCGAGGTGAAGGGCGGCAAGGCAGCTGCATTCCGCGTCCTCAACGAGCTGAAAGTGGCTCGTATCTCGAACAATCTCGGCGATGCAAAGAGCCTCGTCACGCATCCAGCGACGACGACGCATCAGCGTCTGCCGCTCGAAGCACGGCTTGAACTCGGGATCACGGAAGGCTTCATCCGCTTCTCGGCCGGCCTCGAGCATCGTGACGATCTGATCGAGGATCTCGAAGCGGCACTGGCGAAGGCGTAGCCAATCTCTCCATCGTCATTGCGAGGAGCACTTGCGACGAAGCAATCCAGACTTTCTTTCAAGCAAGACTGGATTGCTTCGCTCCGCGAAAATCGCCGAAGGCGAATTTCGCGGGCTCGCAATGACGGCTGAGAGGCATTCGCCCCTCTTCGAACTTACAGCGGCTTCTGCGCCTGCTGAATCTGCGGCTCGTTGATGCCGAGCTTCACCTGGCCGACCGACTTGATGATGTTGTCGCCGAGCAACTGCGCGAAGCAGGCATAGCCCCAGTCATTCATATGCAGGCCGTCGGCAATGACGAAGCTGTCGAACGACATCTGCTGGCCTTCGTGCCATTCCTTCATCACTTCGAAGCGCGGGAAGATGCCGACCTTGCGCAGTTCGGCCACCTTGTGCAGCAGCGAGACCATCTTGCTGGTACCTTCCGGCCGCGTATTCACCAGCGGCGAATATTGCGGATCCACCAGCACCAGATCGGCGCCTGCAGCCTGAATGCGGGCCACGCCGTCTTCCACCATCTTGCTGGTTTCGCCGGGATCGAGATTGCGCAGCACCGCATTGGTGCCGACTTGCCAGATCACGAGATCAGGCTTCGAATTGATCACTTCGCTCTGCAGCCGCGCCATCATTTCCGGCGCATCTTCGCCGCCCTTGCCGCGGTTGAGCACGGTGATATTGGCCGACGGGTAAGCACGATGCAGCTGCGCGGCAAGGCGGTTCGGATAGGTGAATTCCGGCGCTGTCGAACCGTAGCCTTCGGTGGAGGACGAGCCGAACGCAACGATGACCACGGGCTTGCCGGCAACGAGTTTGCTGGCCACATGCGGCAGCGCGCCCATCGCCTTCATGCCGCCTTTCGGTGTGCGGCAGGGGACGCGGCTCAAGATATCGGTCGCGGTCTTGGCGACTTCCTTGACCCTGTCGATGGCTTTCGCAGCGACGCCCCTCTTCGCGGCGTCCGCGGGATCATTCGCCGCAACGCCCTGGTCGGCGCCCTTGCCGTCGGCCGGGGCGGCCTGCGCCGCTTCGGCGTGCGCGATGGACGATGAGATCGGGAGTGCGAGAGTCGTAGAGGCAGCAAAGGCAGCGACGACAGCAAAGCGAGACAGATGGCCGACGAAACTCATTAACGCTGAATCCTCAAATCCGCTGCTTTGATCTTGGCCGCATCGACGACAAAGGTCGAAAGCGCCCGGCCAAGACAATCATGCACCCGCTTCGCCAGCTCCATGCCGGGCGACGCGCTGAACAGGTCAAAATCACCGCTCTCATTCCAGTGCCGCATGATGGCGAAACGGTCGAACAGCGGGACGTCGTGCTGCTGCGCCACCACACGCATATTATCTAGGTAGGCGGAGCCGGAAATCATCGTCTCCGTGCGCGGACTGTACTGCAGATTCATTAAAATGACGTCAGTTCCGGCCTTTTGCATGGCGGCAACGCCCTCATCCAGGGCGTTCCGGAAGTCGTCGGCGTCGGCCTGCTTCATGGCATCCACGGTTCCGGTCTGCCAGATCACCAGGTTCGGCTTCTTGTCCGTCACCAGCTGTTCCAGGGTCGGGGCCATTTCCTCGGCGGTCTTCTTGACCTGCAGCTCCAGTGCCACGTTCACCTCGACGCCCGGTAGCTTCTCCTTCAGATAGGCCTGCAGGCGGTTCGGATAGGCCGCGGAATGGTCGGAGACCCCGATCACCGAGGATCGGCTGCCAATGACCAGAATATCGAGCTTTCCGCCCGGTTTTGCCGCCGCCTCGACCTTGGGCAGGGTGCTTTCGGAGGTCAGGAGGTAGGCGGGAACCTCACAGGTATGCGCGGGCGGTTCGGCCCGGACAGGAGCCGCCACCAGCAGGCCAGCCAGCATCGTGAGCCGCAGAACGGCCTTCATGCTTCCCCTCCTGCGAGATCCGCGTCGGATCGTTTGGCGCGGGATCCGCCTTTGACAGTGACGCCCTTGTACCACGAAAACACCCAGGCGGCGGTTGACATAACAACTATGCCGAGGAAGCTGATCAAGGCATGCATGCCGGCTCCGCCGGCGACCTCAGCCAGCACGAAATGGCCGGCAAAGGCCAGGAACACCCCGATACAGAAGATTTCGAGCGAGTGCTGGCCGCACAGCACCATCGGCCGCAGCCAGACCGATTTCAGCCCCGGCCACTCCTTGGGCAGGAAACGGACTGTGAGCGCCGCCAGCGCCAGGAAGTGGGCGAAGCGCAGCACGTCGAGATCGGTCTTGTTGATGGGATACATCCACTGCTCGATGACCTTCGGCAGCAGATGGTGGATCTGCGGAATGTACCAGGTCAGCGTCACCCAGAACGCCGCCAGAAGATAGGCCACGCAGAGCCAGAGCGTGATGTTGGATGACAGTATCCGCGACATCCTGACGGCGCCGCCCAGCGCGCACCAGGCACCGAACACGAACAGCAATTGCCAGGCGAACGGATTGAAGGCCCAGACGCCATTCGGATAGGCCGTCAGATGCAGGTCGAATTCCCAGGTCAGCGCATAAAGACCGACCGACAGCGCCAGCGTGAGATCGGCGCGGCGGCGCATCAGCCAGAGGATCGGCGGCAGGAACAGCATGAGGACGATATAGAGCGGCAACACGTCCATGTTCACCGGGCGAAATTTCAGCAACAGCGCCTGAACGATGGTCACGTCAGGCTGTTTGAGAAAATCGAGAATCCCCATTTCCTCGGAATAAAGCGGGTTCTCGAACCGCGTCGCAACATAGGAGATTTCCGCGAGGAAGATCGTGAACAGGAAGACGTGGGCGACATAGATCTGCCAGACCCGCTTGAAGATGCGCGCGCTGGCAACCAGCGTGCCCTGCTCCTGCATCGCGCGGCCATAGACGAAAGCGGCGGTATAGCCGGAGATGAAGATGAAGATCTCGGTGGCGTCGCTGAAACCGTAATTACGGATCGTCAGCCAGGTCAGGATATTCGGCGGCAGGTGATCGATGAAGATCAGCCACAGCGCCAGCCCGCGAAACAGATCGAGGCGCAATTCGCGTTCGGTGCCTGCGACGGGAAACGACACGGCATCGGCACGCGTCGAGGCGCGCGACGCGGACACGTGGGAGGACGCATCTGCGTGGGGATGGCCGGCAATCGGGTCGGCAACAGAGGTCATTCAGCACCGCTCAACGGAAATCGTCGCATGATGAAAATCGACCGCCCCACACCACGCAGGCCATCTGCATGGGGCGATCCGTCACGTCATAGCCAAATCAGGGATCGATTATGGGGTAACTATGTTGAAACCGCGATGGGTTGCCGCCGTTCCGCGCAGCACTCCACGCCGATTTTCCCTGGATTTGGCCGGTAACGTGTTTTTCGCTATGCTTGCGACGCATTTTGAACGATGACACCGCCATGTACCGCGCCATCACACGACAGATCGAAGTCACCGTCGAACCGAATTTCATGCCTGAAAGCTCGTCGCAGGAGAAGCGACAGTTCTTCTGGTCCTATACGGTCGTCATCACCAATGCCGGCAAAGAGACCGTGCAGTTGAAGACCCGGCACTGGATCATCACCGATGCATCCGGCCGCATGCAGGAAGTGCGCGGCGAAGGCGTCGTCGGCGAGCAGCCCGTGCTCGGCCCCGGCGAACGTTTCGAATACACATCGCGCGTGCCGCTGCCGACAACGTCCGGCTTCATGGAAGGCACCTATCAGATGGTGACCGATACCGGCGAGCCGTTCGAGATCGACGTGCCGCTGTTTTCGCTGGACGGACCGGACGGAAAGCGCGTGCTGAATTAGCGGCTGAGGCTCGTTCTTTTCCCTCCCCCGCGCTTGCGTGGGGTCTGGCGGACGGTTCGTCCGCCATGGGTGGCCGGCCAAAGGCCGGTCGGGTGGGGGTGGCGCAACAAGCTCGGAGTGTGCGGAGATACCCCACCCCGGCCTATCGGCCGATCCTCCCCACTGCGCGGCTTCGCCGCTTGAGGGAGGGATATCGCGACCGCCTGCGCGTCTCAGCTTCTTCGAATGTCAAACAGCCACTGTTCTTCAGACATGCGTCATCGCCCCCATTGTTTGCGGCGCGGGGGCGCCGTCGTCTTTTGCATTCCCTGCCCCCTGTGAGAGGGCGTGCGGAACGCCGGGTGCCCGTTGCACCCTTGGGCCTGATGCGATGCGGTCTTCCGCAATCTAGAGTGCATCAGGACTTTCGGAGGCGCCGAGCGATTGCCCAGCGTTCCGCATGCGGTGTTTTTCGGTTGCTTGCACTTTGCCTCGACGAACGCTCCGATCGCGAATTAAAGTCCCAAGGCGATGGGAAGGGAGCCTCAAGCGACTAGGCCGAACGCGTTTTGACTTGGTCGTCCGTCACACTGTTCAGAGGGTCATTCCATCCGAAGGTCGGCCGTCTCCCTGCCAGTGGCAGTGCTGGCGCAGATCCGTCCTGCCCGAAGACAGACGTTCCCCATGAACCGCGTGACGCCGCATCTCCGGCGTCCACCGCATCCCACCCCGCGAACGTGACGATCGCGATCGCCCCTCTCGGTGGGGCAGGACGAGGGGAATATAAACCTGATGGGGATGTTGTCAACGGAGGATAGGAAAAAATGTTTGGGTGCTGTCTTGCGGCCCCACACCGTCATTCCGGGTTCGCGCTCTGCCGGCTGCGCCGGCGACGCACGCCCCGGAATGACGGTGGGAAAAACCTATTCCACGCCCGCTTCCTGCGGTGTGAACTCGTACACCGACGAACAGAACTCGCAGGTCACGACGACCTTGTCGTCCTTGACCATGTCGGCGCGGTCCTGCGGCTCGAAGCTCTTCAGCATGCCGGACACGGCATCGCGCGAACAGGAACACTCCGCGCGCAGCGGCGATGACGCGAAGACGCGGACGCCGCGCTCGTGAAACAGGCGATATAGCAGCCGCTCGCCGGACAGATCCGGATCGATCAGCTCGACATCCTCGACGGTGCCAATCAGCGACTGGCCCTCGACCCAGGCGTCATCTTCCGGCACAGCATCCACCTCCGCGCCCTCCGGCGCATCGCCGGCATGGAGGTCGCGCTGCACGCGCTCCGGCGCCTTCGGCAGGAACTGCAGCAGCATGCCGCCGGCGCGCCAGCGATGTGTCGGGCCGCCTTCCTCGCCGCTGCGCCATTCTTCGCCGACGGCGAGGCGCACCTTGGTCGGAATCTGTTCGGAGCGCAGGAAGTATTCATGCGCGGCATCTTCAAGCGTGCCGCCGTTCAACGCGACGAGCCCCTGATAGCGGCTCATATCCGCCCCCTGGTCGACGGTCATCGCCAGATGGCCCTTGCCGAGCAGCGCCGCGGTGCCGAGACCGGGCAAAAGGCGCTCGGCATCGAACCGCGCATAGGCGCGCATTTTATCCGGCGCGCGGAAGTCGACGATCATCAGCGACACCGGACCATCGGTCTGGGTCTGCAGGATGAAGCGGCCGTCGAATTTCAGCGACGATCCGAGCAGTGTGGTCAGCACGATGGCCTCGCCGAGCAGCTTGGCCACCGGCGCGGGATAATCATGTTTGGCGAGCAGTTCATCGAGTGCCGGGCCAAGTCGCGTCAGCCGCCCGCGCAGGTCGAGCGGCGCCACCTCGAAGGGCAGCACCGCGTCATCAACCGGAACGGAGGACGGCGCGCGGATGGGGGCGTCGGGCTGGAGATTTGGATTTGATGGGGTCATGGCGCTCTATGTAAGGGCGAGGAGCTGAAATCGAAACCCCGCAAAGGGGCAAATGTCCGAACGAATACAAGGCATCCGGCGACGATTTGCCCCCGCTCGGATGAAATATCTACCAAGTATAAGCGAACGATGTTTGAAACCTACCTTAGGCGATGGCACCTCGTCCCGGACGGCACGCCCATTACCTCCCACGCTGGATATTTGCTGCCAGTCCTGCATCGGGGCCAGCCGGCGATGCTGAAACTGGCCAAGGGCGAGGACGAACGCGCCGGCAGCGCGGTACTGGAATGGTGGGACGGCGACGGCGCCGCACGGGTTCTGGCCCGCCATGACGACGCATTGCTGATGGAACGCGCGCAAGGCCCGGCCTCGCTCTCCGACATGACGCGTGGTGGACAGGACGACGAAGCCTCGCGCATCCTGTGCGCCGTGGCGGCGCGGTTGCACCGGCCAAGGCAAAAATCGCCGCCTCCGCTGGTACCGCTGCAGCATTGGTTCCGCGAACTCGCGCCGGCCGCAGCGACCCATGGCGGCCTGTTACGTCGCTGTTCCGAAACGGCCAACGCTTTGCTGGACGACCCGCGCGAGGTGACCGTGCTGCACGGCGACCTCCACCATGACAATGTGCTGGACTTCGGGGAGCGTGGTTGGCTTGCCATCGATCCGAAGCATATCATCGGCGAGCGCGGCTTCGACTTCGCCAACATTTTCACCAACCCGGATCTCTCGGATCCCACGCGCCCGGTCTCGACCTTGCCAGGCCGTTTCCAGCGGCGTGTCGAAGTCGTCAGCGACGCGGCCAAACTCGATCGCCATCGCTTGCTGCAATGGGTCCTGGCATGGACCGGCCTCTCGGCCGCATGGTTCCTCGGCGACGACGATCCGGCGAGCATCGACTTTCAGGTGGCCGAGCTGGCCGCGACAGAACTCGATCGCTGATCGCGCCTCACGCCACCGCGTTGAGGCACCAGGCCAGAATGCCCTTCTGTGCATGCAGACGGTTTTCGGCCTCGTCGAACACCACCGACTGCGGACCGTCGATGACCTCGTCGGTGACCTCCTCGCCGCGATGCGCCGGCAGGCAATGCATGAACAGCGCATCGGGCTTGGCCAGCGACATCAGGCGCGCATTGACCTGATAGGGCTTGAGCAGGTTGTGGCGCGTCTCGCCGTCCTTGTCGCCCATCGACACCCAGGTGTCGGTGACGACGCAATCGACGCCCTTCACCATCGCATCGGGATCGTCGCTGAAAGTGATCGGCGCGTTTGCCGCCTTGACCCAGTCCTTGAACGGCTTCTTCGGCGACAGCTGCGGCGGCGTCGCGATATTAAGCTTGAACTGGAAGCGCTCGGCCGCATGAGCCCAGGACATCAGCACATTGTTGTCGTCGCCGGTCCACGCCACGGTGCGTCCCTTGATCGGGCCGCGATGTTCCTCATAGGTCATGACATCCGCCATCACCTGGCAGGGATGGGAGAAGCGCGTCAGGCCATTGATGACCGGCACCGTCGCATTCTCCGCGAGCTCCATCAGCGAGTCATGATTGAGGATGCGGATCATGATGATGTCGACGAAGCGCGACAGCACGCGCGCGGTGTCGGCAATGGTCTCGCCGCGGCCGAGCTGCATTTCGGCGCCGGTGAGCATCACGACTTCGCCGCCGAGCTGGCGCATGCCGACCTCGAACGACACGCGGGTGCGCGTCGAGGGCTTTTCGAAGATCATCGCCAGCGTCTTGTTCTTGAGCGGACGATCGGGCTCGGCATTCGTGCAATCCCGCCCCTTCAGCTTCGCCTTCATGGCGGCAGCCGCGTTCATGATATTGCGCAACTCGCTGGCCGGCACGGCCGTGAGATCGAGGAAGTGCCGCGGTGACGTGCTCATCACGCGGCTCCCTGCGTCTTTGCAGATGCTTTGCCGGATGAGCCGAGGGCCACGCAAGCCTGTTCCAGCCGTTGCACGGCCTGCTCGATCTCGGACTCGCTGACGATCAGCGGCGGCAGGAAGCGCACGACATTATCGCCGGCGCCAACCGTCAACAGCTTGGCCTCACGCAGTGCTGCAACGAGATCACCGGCCGGCACGACAGCCTTGAGGCCGATGAGAAGACCTTCGCCGCGCACTTCGCTGAGCACATCTGGATGGCCATCGACCACACCCGCGAGTTTCTGTTTCAGCAACAGCGACATCTTCTTCACATGGTCGAAGAAGCCGGGCTTCAGCATGATATCGAGCACGGAATTCGCCGCGGCCACCGCCAGCGGATTGCCGCCAAAGGTCGAGCCGTGGGAGCCGGGCGCCATGCCTTCGGCCGCTTCCGCCGTGACGAGGCACGCGCCGATCGGGAACCCGCCGCCGAGCGCCTTGGCCAGCGACATGACATCCGGCGTCACGCCGATGCGCTGATAGGCAAACAGTTCGCCGGTGCGGCCCATACCGGTCTGCACTTCGTCGAATATCAAAAGGATGCCGTTCTTGTCGCAAAGTTCGCGCAGCGCGCCGAAGAACGCGTTGCTCGGCGCACGCACGCCGCCCTCACCCTGCAGCGGCTCGATGAGAATGCCGGCTGTGTTCGGACCGATCGCCTTCTTCACGGCTTCGATATCGCCGAGCGGCAACTGATCGAAGCCATCGAGCGGCGTGCCGTAGCCTTCGAGATATTTCGCAGCGCCGGTCGCGGCGAGCGTGCCGAGGGTCCGGCCATGGAACGCGCCTTCAAAGGTGATGATGCGGGTGCGCTCGGGATGGCCCTTGGAGAAATGATAGTGGCGGGTCACCTTGATCGCGCATTCCATCGCTTCCGCACCCGAATTGGCGAAGAACACGAAGTCGGCAAAGCTTTGTTCGCACAGCCGCGCGGCGAGGCGCTCGCCGTCCGGGCTCTTGAACAGGTTCGACATGTGCCAGAGCTTGGTGGCCTGCTCCTGCAACGCGGCGACCATATGTGGGTGCGCATGGCCAAGTGCGTTCACGGCAACGCCGCTGGTGAAATCGAGATAGCGCTCGCCATCGGTTCCAATCAGCCACGCGCCTTCACCGCGCTCGAAAGCGACATCCGCACGCGCGAAAACAGGCAGCAAGTGAGCCTGAGAGAGGGGCGAAGACGTTGCGTTGCTGGTCATAACCGATCCGATCGAAAAGACTGCGGCCGCGTCGATGACAACTGTGCGAAATCGAACAACGGACCCTAGAAACGAAACGTGCCGCCCTTCTCGGGCGGCACGTGGGCATTATTCTATGTGTGCTGTGAAGACTGTCAACCGCGCACTGCGGCTTTCGAGTCACACGGAGTCGCAGAAAAAGCCGATTTTGCAGCTTTACTTGCAGAAGCATGTGGACGCGGCATGCCCGACTCTTGCGCGCGAGTCACGGCATATTGTAGCTTTTGCCTCGTCGGATACGACATCTCGTGCGGCGGTAGATCCTTTTGACACATCCAGTGCGGCGTAACAGCCGGACGCGAAATTCGCGCCCGGTGAGCGCTAAAGGATTCTGACCGCAGGGATTTTTGAAGTCTCAACTCGCAGCGCTGCCCGGTCAGGCCGGCGCTCACGAAGGGAAAACGGCGATGACGGTAATGACATGGACCGACGATCGCGTCGAACAGTTGAAGAAACTCTGGGAAGGCGGCCTTTCCGCCAGCCAGATCGCTGCGGAACTCGGTAACGTGACCCGCAACGCCGTGATCGGCAAGGTTCACCGCCTTGGCCTGTCCGGCCGTGCCAAGAGCCCCTCCTCGGCAGCTCCGCGGCAGCGCAAGGCGCGCCCGGCGCAGCAGATGGTACGCGTCGCCCGCCCGATGGCACGCGGCAATACCGCGCTGGCCCATAATTACGAGATCGAGGCCGAGCCCGACCCGATCGCCTATGACAACATCGTGCCGATCAGCCAGCGCCTGTCGCTGGTCGAACTCAACGAAGCCACCTGCCATTGGCCGATCGGCGATCCGTCGAGCGCGGACTTCTACTTCTGCGGCGGCAAGGCCCTGGCCGGCGCCCCCTATTGCGCGCATCACTCGCGCATCGCCTATCAGCCGGCCAGCGACCGCCGCCGCGCGGTGCCAAAGCCGACGCGCTGAGCTGGAAAGCATCTAAACCAAATGAAAATGCCCGGTGATGAGCCGGGCATTTTTTTGTTTTGGGGGAATTGTGAGCGGAGACCTCTCCGCCGTCATACCCGGCGAATGCCGGGTATCCACGTCTTGGCCGAACACAAAGACGTGGATGGCCGGGACAAGCCCGGCCATGACGAGAATAACTGTCGATAGCGGAGTATTACTCCGCCGCCTTGTCGAACCGGTCATCCAGCGCGTAGCCGGCGCCGCGCACGGTGCGGATCGGATCGGGCTCGCCGGCGGGATTGAGCAGCTTGCGCAGACGGCCGATATGCACGTCGACGGTGCGCTCGTCGATATAGATGTCGCGGCCCCAGACGCTGTCGAGCAACTGCTCGCGGCTGAACACGCGGCCCGGATGTTCCAGGAAGAACTCCAGCAGGCGATATTCGGTCGGACCGAGATCGATCGGACGGCTCGAGCGCACGACGCGGCGCTTGTCACGGTCGAGTTCGATGTCGCCAAACGCCAGGACGGTGGCGAGACGCTCGGGAGCGGCACGACGGAGCAGGCCCTTCACGCGGGCGAGGAGCTCCGGCACCGAGAACGGCTTGACGATATAGTCGTCGGCGCCGGTGGCGAGACCGCGAACGCGCTCGCTCTCTTCGCCGCGCGCCGTCAGCATGATGATCGGCAATGCCTTGGTTTCGGGCCGTGCGCGCAGGCGGCGGCACAGTTCGATACCGGACAGACCCGGCAGCATCCAGTCGAGCACCACGAGATCCGGCACCCGCTCCTTCAAGCGGGTGTCGGCATCGTCGCCGCGCGCGACAGTTTCAACGTCATAGCCTTCGGCGTCGAGGTTGTAGCGAAGCAGCGTCGTTAGTGCCTCTTCATCTTCCACAACCAGAATGCGTGCATTCACAGCCATCTTGATCAATATCCTCAGTGACGTCCGACAAGTCTTTAAATCATGATCCTTGCGGAAGACTGGCTTCCACTTTTCAGGGCCATGCTTCAGACAGTCGGCGTATTCGCGAATGTGGTCATGTCGCCCTTCGGGCGCTTGTCGAGGATCTGCTGACCCTCGATCATGTAGAACACGGTTTCCGCAATATTGGTGGCATGGTCGCCGATCCGCTCGATGTTCTTGGCGCAGAACATCAGGTGGATACAGAACGAGATGTTGCGCGGATCTTCCATCATATAGGTAAGGAGCTCGCGGAACAGCGAGGTGCAGATCGCGTCGATTTCCTCGTCGCCCTTCCACACCGTCATCGCGGCCGGCAGATCGTGTGCGGCATAGGCGTCGAGCACGGCCTTGACCTGGGTGGTCACGAGGTCGGTCATGTGTTCGAGGCCGCGGATCAGCTTCAGCGGATGGAAGTCGCTGTCGAGTGCATTGACGCGCTTGCCGATGTTCTTGGAGAGATCGCCGATACGTTCCAGATCGGTGGCGACACGCAGCGCGCCGACGATCTCGCGCAAATCGACAGCCATCGGCTGGCGCTTGGCGATGGTCAGCACGGCGCGCTCTTCGATCGTGCGCTGCAACTGGTCGATCTCGGCGTCGGTGGCGACGACGCGCGCACCGAGCGCGACATCCCGGCGGATCAGCGCGTCGACGGATTCGACAATCTGCCGTTCCGCAAGGCCACCCATCTCGGCGACGAGACGGGTCAGCTCCTGCAGATCGTCATCGAAAGCCTTGGTGGTGTGTTCAAAAGCCATATCTAAATCCTCCCGCGAATATGTCGCGTCAGCCGAAGCGGCCGGTGATGTAATCCTGGGTGCGGCGATCGGTCGGTGATGTGAAGATCTTGTTGGTCTGATCGAACTCGATCAGCTCGCCGAGATACATGAAGGCCGTGCTGTCGGAGACGCGGGCGGCTTGCTGCATGTTATGGGTCACGATCGCGATCGTGTACTGATCCTTCAACTCGTCGATCAGCTCCTCGATCTTCGCGGTCGAGATCGGATCCAGCGCCGAGCACGGCTCGTCGAACAGGATCACTTCCGGCCGCACCGCGATGGTGCGCGCGATGCACAGGCGCTGCTGCTGACCGCCCGACAGGCTGAGGCCCGAGGCGTTGAGCTTGTCCTTGACTTCGTTCCACAGCGCACCGCCGCGCAGCGCTTTCTCGACGCGCACGTCCATCTCCGACTTGGAGATCTTTTCATAGAGGCGGATACCGAAGGCGATGTTTTCATAGATCGTCATCGGGAACGGGGTCGGCTTCTGGAACACCATGCCGACGCGGGCGCGCAGCAGGTTGAGATCCAGCTTCGGATCCAGAACGTTCTGGTTGTCGAGCATGAGCTGACCTTCGGCGCGCTGGCCGGGATACAGGTCATACATGCGGTTGAAGATGCGCAGCAGCGTGGACTTGCCGCAGCCCGACGGGCCGATAAACGCAGTCACGCGGTTCGCCATCAGCGTCAGGTTGATCTTCTTCAGAGCGTGGTGTTCGCCATAGTAGAAGTTCAGGTCGCGCACGGTGACCTTGGGACGGGTCTCGCCCTGCAGGGCCGACGGCGGCGGCATCGAGACGGAAGGAACGCCAGACGACACAGAAAGCTCACTCATTTTGCTGTCCTCTCGGCGCCGAGAATGCGCGCGCCAATGTTAAGGGCAAGTACGGTCAAGGTGATGATCAGGGCACCGCTCCAGGCGAGCTGCTTCCAGTACTCGTAGGGGCTCTGCACGAAGTTGTTGATGGTCACCGGCAGGTTGGCCATCGTCTTGGTGAGATCGAGGCTGAAGAACTGGTTGCTCAGCGCGGTGAACAGCAGCGGCGCCGTTTCGCCGGCGACACGTGCGGTCGCCAGCAGCACGCCGGTGATGAGACCGGAACGGGCTGCACGATAGGCGATCCGCTTGATGACCAGGGAGCGCGGCAGGCCGAGCGCCGAGGCCGCTTCACGCAACGGATTGGGCACCAGGCCGAGCATGTCCTCGGTGGTGCGGACGACGACCGGGATCACGATCACGGCGAGCGCGAGCGAGCCGGCGAGAGCCGAGAAGCCACCCATCGGAATCACCACCGCGCCATAAACGAACAGGCCGATGATGATGGACGGGGCCGACAGCAACACGTCGTTGATGAAGCGGATCACCGAGGTGAGTTTGTCGTGCTTGCCGTATTCCGCGAGATAGGTGCCGGCAAACAGGCCGAGCGGCGCGCCGATGCCGACGCCGATGACGGTCATGATGACCGAACCGACGATGGCATTGAGCAGGCCGCCTTCCATGGAGCCCGGCGGCGGCGTGTTCTGCGTGAATATCTGCAGGCTGATGCCGGCGATACCGTTGTAGAACAGCGTGAACAGGATCAGCGCGAGCCAGGTGACGCCAAAGAGAGCGGCACCGACGCAAAGCAGGCGGATGATCGTATCGTGGCGACGGCGGGATGCGTAAATCGGGTTCATGTTAGTTGCCCGCCTTCTTTTCCAGACGCAGCAGCATCAGACGCGCTGCCGAGAGCACGAAGAATGTCAGCACGAACAGCAGGAGACCGAGCAGGATCAGACCCGATTGATGCAGACCGTCGCTCTCCGCGAACTCGCTGGCGATCGCCGCCGAGATCGTGGTGCCCGGGCCGAAGATCGAGCCTGTGATGCGGAACGAGTTGCCGATGATGAAGGTCACCGCCATCGTTTCACCGAGCGCACGGCCGAGCGCCAGCATGACGCCACCGATCACACCAACGCGGGTATAGGGGATGACGACGTTGCGGACGACCTCCCAGGTGGTGCAGCCGACGCCGTAAGCGGCTTCCTTGAGCACCGGCGGCACCGTCTTGAACACGTCGACCGAGATCGAGGTAATGAAGGGCAGCACCATGATGGCGAGGATCAGCGACGCGTTGAACAGCGAGAGATAGGACGGCGGGCCGGCGAAAATCACGCCGAGGACCGGGACGCCTTCGAAGGCGCTGATCATGAACGGCTGCACGTGGTTGGCCAGGAACGGGCCGAGCACGAAGAAGCCCCACATGCCGTAGATGATCGAGGGAATACCGGCGAGAAGCTCGACCGCCATGCCGATCGGGCGGCGTAGCCAGTTCGGGCACAGTTCGGTGAGGAAGATCGCGATGCCGATGCCGACCGGAATGGCGATAGCCATCGCGATCACCGAGGTGATCAGCGTGCCGTAGATCGGGCCGAGCGCTCCCAGCACCGGCGGATCAGCCGACGGTGCCCAGCGCTGCGTCGTCAGGAACGAGAAGCCGAATTCGCGGAGCGCCGGCCACGCACCAACGATGAGCGACAGAATGATGCCGCCGAGGATAAACAAAACGGACAGCGCCGAGATGCGGGTGATCCAATAAAACGCCTGGTCGCCGGTCTTGAAGGCATTCAAAGCCTTCGCACGATCATAAGGTCCGGCAGCGTCCATCGAAGAGCTCTGTACGGCCATGTCTGCCACGCCAGTCCCCTGTAATTGTTACAATACCCCAAAACGCATTGCCCTGGAGGGGCTTGTCAGGGCGCGAAGTCAGAAGAGAAGAAGAGAAGAAGAAAGAAATTCAGCCCTGCAGCAAACGGAGGAGAGATGCCCCTCTCCTCCGCCCACACACCAGATCAGCTCTTGATGTCAGCCGACCAGGTCTTTTCGATCAGCTTGACGACGGGTTCCGGCATCGGAATGTAGTCGAGCTCTTCAGCCATCTTGGCGCCCTTCTCGAACGACCACTTGAAGAACTTGATCGCTTCAGCCGAGGCCGCCTTGTCGGTCGGGGTCTTGTGCATCAGGATGAAGGTCGCGGCAGTGATCGGCCACGAGGTTTCGCCCGGCTGGTCGGTGAGGATGACGTAGTAGCCAGGAGCCTTGGCCCAATCGGCATTCGACGCAGCAGCCTGGAAAGCGGCGACGGTCGGCTGGACGGTCTTGCCAGCCTTGTTGACCATGCCGGTATAGGTCAGCTTGTTCTGCTTGGCGTAAGCATATTCAACATAACCGATGGCATTCTTGGTCTGGCCGACGTTGCCAGCGACGCCTTCGTTGCCCTTGGCGCCAACGCCAACTGGCCACTCGACGGCGGTACCGGTGCCGACCTTGGTCTTCCAGTCAGCCGAGGCCTTGGACAGATAGTCGGTGAAGTTGAAGGTGGTGCCCGAACCGTCCGAACGACGAACGACAGTGATGGCAGCCGACGGCAGCTTCAGCTTCGGGTTCAGCTTGGCGATGGCAGCGTCGTCCCACTTGGTAACCTTGCCGAGATAGATGTCGCCGAGCACTTCGCCGGAGAGAACCAGCTCGCCCGAGGCAATGCCTTCGAGATTCACGACGGGAACGATCGCGCCCATCACCATCGGCCACTGAACCAGGCCGTCCTTCTCGAGCTGCTCAGCCTTGAGCGGCGCGTCGGTGGCGCCGAAGGTCACGGTCTTGGCCTGGATCTGCTTGATGCCGGCGCCCGAACCAATCGACTGGTAGTTCAAACCATTGCCGGTCTCTTTCTTGTAGGCGTCGGCCCACTTCGAATAGACCGGGAACGGGAAGGTTGCGCCGGCACCCGTGATGTCGGCGGCAAATGCCGAGGTCGAGGCGGCAACAAGGCCGGCAGCGACGATCGCTTTGAGGAATTTCATGGGATGTCTCCAATCTCGTGAGCGACCGCGCCGGATGCGCCAGTTGTGCTCACGCCGCCCGTTTAGGGGTGGTCGATTGTGCTTTTATGATAGTTCAGTGACACTTGGATGACGGCACCAAGCATCTGTAAATGCTTTGTTTTTCTGCCTCCGCGGATAATTTTACCGTGCAAATGACAGCGAAAATGCCCTGCCATGAGGGTCATGCCAGGCCATCAAAATCCGCCGTCACAGGGGTTAACAATATGTTTCAGCAGACGGAATCCGGCTTCGCGCGCATGCGCGCGTATGACAGGGGCGGGCACGATATTGAGGGTGATCGGACGCAATGCCGCACCACGGTTTTTTGACTGTCTGAGCGAAGCGCATCGCTGCCCGACCGCCCGAGGGCGGCCCCGACGGGCGCAGGAGAACGAAGGGAGTTTAAGGCGTCAGGACGCGGCGGAGGTAGGAGGGGCCGGCGGCGTCTTCACCTGCGGAAAGGCGGCGGTAAAAGTCGCGCCATTCTTCGGCACGCTTTCGATCAGCAGCCGGCCGCGATGCCGGTTCAGGATGTGCTTCACCAGCGAGAGGCCGAGGCCCGTACCGCCCTGTGCGCGGCTGTCGCCGACATCGACCCGGTAGAAACGCTCGGTCAGGCGCGGCAGATGCTCGGGGGCGATGCCCGGGCCATAGTCCCGCACGGCGACGCGGATTTCCGGCACACCCTCCGAGGTCGACTCCGTGGTCAACGATACGTCCACCTTGCCACCGGATGCGCCGTATTTCAGCGCGTTCTCGATCAGGTTCTCAAACAGCCGAAGCAATTCCTCGCGATCGCCAGCGATGGACACCGGCGTCTCCGGCAGCGCCATTTCGATCCTGACGTTGCGCTCGTTGGCCAGCGGCTCCAGCCCGTCGCCGACTTGGCGGATGATGGGGAGAATATCGACCAGCGTATCCGGCCGCACATGCGCCGAGAGTTCGACGCGCGACAGCGACAGCAGATCGTCGATCAGCCGCGCCATGCGGGTCGCCTGCGCATGCATGATGCCGAGAAAGCGCTCGCGCGCCTTGGCGTCGTCCTTGGCCGGTCCCTGCAACGTGTCAATGAAGCCGGACAGCGCCGCCAGCGGCGTGCGCAGCTCGTGGCTGGCATTGGCGACGAAGTCGGCACGCATTTCCTCGACACGGCGCAGCGGCGTCTGGTCGTGGAACGTCATCAGCATACAGGTGTCGGTGCCGCCAAAGGCGGTCGGAACCGGCACCGGTGTGATCATCAGTTCCATCCAGCGATCGACCGGAACATGATCGAGATAAGTCGCACGGCGCGGCTCGGTGGTGGCGATGGACTCGCGCAAGGCGGTGATGATCTCCGGCGAGCGCAGCGCGAATTGAGCGAGTTCGTTCTTGCGGAGTGCCGGCGCGAGCTGCGCCGCTGCGGGATTGAGATGGATGACGCGGCCGGCACGGTCGAGCAGCACGGCGGGATCGGGAATGCCGGCAATGATGGCGCGCACCGCGGGTGCCTCGACAGGATTGGCGGCCAGCGCCTCGTCGCGCGCCGTCACCACATCATGCAGCCGCCACGGCACCAGCGCCGCGCCGGCGATACAGACGAACACGATGCCCGCGCGAACAGGCGACAGCTCGCCGAAAAACACCAGTGCGGCCAGCGCCAGGCCGGCGGCCAGCAGGATGATCGCCGAATGCCGCAGCCGGTCCGGCCACGGCGAAAACATGGTCGATGGAGAAGCTTCAATGGCCATCTGAACCGGATCTCTTCCTGCTGCGAATGCGAACGTATGTCAGGCGCCGGAGCGGCCATGTTCCTTGAGCGGGTGGCCGACGCCGGGCTTGGCGTCCGCCGCGACCGCCTGCAGCTTCTTCGATCGCGAACCGATAATAAGCTCGCGAAGCGTCAGTAACATGACTGATATAAAGAACGGCGCGAGGTAATAAAGCACCCTGAACAACAGCATGCCAGCCAGCAGCTTTTCCTGATCCATCATTTCGAGGCCGACCAGCATGGCGGCGTCGAACACGCCAAGACCGCCGGGCGAATGGCTGGCGAAACCCAGCAAGGTGGCCGAGACGAACACCACCGCCACCACGACGAAACCGACGTCAGGCTCGGCGGGCACCAGCATGTACATCGCCAACGCACAGAAGCCGAGATCGATGATGCCGATGGTAATCTGCAGCAAGGTGAGCGGGCCGCCCGGCAGTACCACCGACCATGGGCCGCGGCCGACGCTGCGCGGCTTCATCCAGACCCAGACCACATAGCCGACGAGGCCGGCGAGGATGATATAGGCCAGGATGCGGTTCATCCATGGCGGCACCTGGTTGATCGCGCTGGCCGCCTCCGGGTGATAGGCGATGCCCATGCCGAGCACCGCGAGATTGCCGAGCCAGAAGGTCAGGCCGGCGAGAAAGACGATCTTGGCGACATCGACGGCGCTGAGATCCCAGGCCGAATAGATGCGATAGCGCACCGCGCCGCCGGTGAAGACGCTGGCGCCGACATTGTGGCCGATCGAATAGCTGGTGAAGGCCGCCAGCGCGTTGATCCGGTACGGCACGTCGCGGCGACCGATCGTGCGCACCGCAAACCAGTCGTAGAATGTCAACGTGAAATAGCCGGCGGCAACCGACAGCGCCGACAGCATGATCAGCCGCGGCTCGGTCTCCGTCATCGCCCGGAAAACGGCGGCAGCGTCGATGTTGCGCAGCTTGTGATACAGCATGTAGCAGGCGATGCCGATCACCGCGACGCTGATCAAGACACCGAGCTTGTGCAGGATTTGCTTCTCGCGCAGAAACGAGATCGCCCTGCGTATTGCTTCCAGCATCTCAACCTCGAATGCGATCCCCTGACCAGAGAGATCTGGACCAGGAAGTCAGACTAGCCTCGGCGGAACCGCCACATCAGTTGTCTCCGGCACAACCGTCGTAGCGCGTTTTGCGGCAAAGTGGAATTCGCCGGCTGTGAATAAAAACAAGCCACATCAGTATATTAGGTCAGCCCTAACAAACCACCAGCCTCTCGGGCGCATTCGCTGCGGCAAAATGCCAACGTCCTGACGCGTCTCACGTGACAATGAGGCTTTCGTGACCTCATGCCGCCGATTTGGCGGCGAGACGTTGATAAAAAAGACGGCAGCGGCATGCACCACAGACCTCAGGTCGCGCGGGCCTGCTGCCTGACCACCACGATGTCGCGCAGCCATGATCCGATGGCGCAGCCGACGAGATAGAAGCCGAACAATGCGAGGCCGAGATCGAGCCAGTAGCCAAAGCGGCCGGGCACGACTTTGGCAATCGCGATGCCGACGATGACCGCGGCGATCACCGACAGGCGCTGGATCCAGACCCGCGACACCGAACGCCCGCGATAGACCACGGCGATCCAGCCCATGCAGAAGCCGATCAGGAACGCCCCGAGCAGCCAGCCCCAGTGAAACATCGCAAGATAGGTCATGGCGCTTGCCTCACGACGAATTCGATCCGGCGATTCTGCAGCTTGCCTTCGTCGGTATCGTTGGTGGCGATGGGTTGGGTGCTGCCGTAGCCGATGGTCGAGAAACGGTCCGCCGGCAGGCCTGCCTTCACGAGATATTCTTCGACGGCGAGCGCGCGCTTTTCCGACAGCGACTGATTGAACGCTGCGTCGCCATCGCCGTCGGTGTGACCGGCGATCTCGACCCGGACATTGGGGCAGCGCATGGCGATTTCCACGAGGCGATCGAGCAAGCCGGCGGAATCCACATTGATGCTGGCGCTGGAGGGCTCGAACCGGATGCGACCCTTGGTCAGATTCTGCGCGAAGAGCTGCTGGCACACGCTGGCATCGACCGGTGCCGCTGCGGGCTTCACCGAGACTTCGGCTTTGGCCTGCCACCCCTGCGGGAGTTCGCGCGCCAGGCTTGCGCGTATCTGGTCGGCGGCGACTTCGTAGAGTGCGTCCCCTGACAGCTTCACCTCGCGGTCGGACACCACCAGGGTCCCCGTCGACAGCCGCGACAGCGCACCCAGTGCCGTCGTCACCGCGGCGGCAAAACCACCGGGCGCGCCGATGCTGGCCTTGAGGTTGTCGACGACCTTCTCATTGCCGAACTTGCGTCCGGCAGCCGACGCAAGCGCGGCGTGAATGGTGTTGTCCGGGACATAGCCGCTCAGCGTCAGCGTATTCGTCACCGGGTCCTTGTTGGCCTGGAACACATAGGGCGGCGCCTTGACGTCATTGGCTGCGACCGTGAAGCCTTCCGGCAGATTCTTCAGCGCCGCCGCAATGGCTTCGCGGCCACCGAGATCGCGCGCCATGCCGGAGAGGCTGATATTGGTATCCGAAATCACCGCCTTGCCTTCCTTCAGCTTGGCAACCTGATCGAGCAACAGCACAGCTGCGGCATCAAACCGCGGCGGCGCGCCGCGCTTCAGACCCATGCGGTCGGAGACCTCGGTTCCGCTGAGTGCGGCGCGGGCCGCTTCCACGATGCGCGCCTTGCTGGCCGGCAATGGCGCGGTCCCCCACAGCGTGACGCGGACATTGTCGCGCTCCGCGACCCAGACGAACGGCTTGGCTTCCGCGACGAGACGGGTTTCGTCATTGACCAGGCGAACGCCAGGCGTGGCCTCGACCGACGAGACCGCGCTGCGGCGACCATCTTCCGAAAACGCTTCGGCAGAAAACGCTACGTCACGGCCGGCAACCGTGATCTGGCTCTTGTCGAGGATCGTGTTTTTCAGCGCCGCAGTGCTGCGCGCCGTTAAATCCGTTTCAAGCGGAATCGTGCTAACCCAGGCAGCAACCACCCAAAGGATGGCAAGCGGGATGAGCCCGGGCCACCATTTGGCACTCCACCTGTAAAATCCGTGCATTCGACGTCCTGCGGGTCTGGAAACAGAGAGAAAACAAACCCTTGCGGGACTGTCAAATTGAAATCAAGGCAAACCTCTGGCGTCGCCGCGGGTATTCGAATAACGCTTTGTTCAATCGTTTCTGATCATTTCCGTGGGTAGCATCAATTGCTCGGTCATACGATGAAGCAGATTCGCAACACGATTATTCGTGCCGGCCTGGATGCGCTGTATTTCAGTGGCGCCCACCGCGTGTTGCGACCGATCTTCGGCGGCGTGGGCACCATTTTCATGCTGCACCATGTGCGCCCTGCGCATGCCGGTTCGTTCCAGCCCAACCGTCACCTCGAGATCACACCCGATTTCCTGCGCGCCACCCTCGCTTATCTGCGCGCGACCGACGTCGATATCGTGACGCCCGATGAAGTGCAGCGGCGGTTGACGGAACGGGATTTCTCGCGCCGCTTCGCCTGTTTCACCTGCGACGACGGCTATCGCGACAACCGCGACCATGCATTGCCCGCGATGCGGGATTTCGACGCGCCCTTCACGGTCTATGTCACCAGCGACTTCGCCTCCGGCACAGGTCGGCTATGGTGGGTGGCGCTGGAGCGTGTCGTTACCAGAGCCGATGCGATCGAGGCCCCGATCGACGGACAGATGGTGCGCCTGGACACATCGACTCTCGCCGGCAAGGACATGGCGTTCGACCGCCTGCATGGCTGGCTGCGCGGATTGCCGGAAGAAGCGGATATCCGCCGCGAGGTCAGCGCGCTCTGCGCCGCGCATGGCATCGACGAAGACGCGGTCAGCCGCGAACTGTGCATGTCGTGGGACGAACTCAAACCTTTCGCCGCCGATCCACTGGTGACAATCGGCGCGCATACCGTAAGCCACTGCAATCTCGCCAAACAGAGCGAAGCGATGGTCGTGCATGAGCTGTCAGCCAGCCGCACCGATATCGAAAACGTTCTGCAGCGCCCGGCCGTGCATCTTGCCTATCCCTATGGCGACCGCTGCGCCGCGGGCTCACGGGAATTCGCACTGGCGAAAAGCGCCGGCTTCGAGACAGCCGTGACGACGCGCCCCGGCGTGATCGCCTCGGACAACTTCTCGCAGCTCACAGCGCTGCCGCGGGTCTCGCTGAACGGCAACTATCAGGACACCCGCTATCTGCCGGTGCTGACCTCCGGCGCGGCCACCGCGATGTGGAACGGCTTCCAGCGCGGCGACGTCGGATAGTCTGGCCCGCTGCAGGCGAACTGCAGCCTTGCTGGAGTCTTGCGTCCCGCGCCGGATCAGACCGGCTTTAGCGGCAGATCGGCATCCGGCGGAAAATACACGCCCGACATCGGATCGACCCAGCACAGATGCTCGTTGACGCGGGTTACGCCAGCTACATTTTCAGCAGCCACGACAATCGCCCGACGGACATTCTCGTCCGTGATGAAGCCGTCGATGTCCACGACGCCATCCTTCACCCGGACGTCGAGGCCGAATGGTGTCCATTCGTTATGCCTGAGCACAGCGACGATGCGGCGGCGGATCAACGCATCACTCGACCCGACATCGGAGACATCGTGCATGAGATCGGCGATGGCTTCGACGAAATTCTGCCGGCTGACGATACCCACGAGCTTGTCGCCCTGCACCACCGGCACGCGCTTGATGTGATACTTCTCCATCACGTCGACGATATCGGCCAGACCGGTCTCCTCCGTTACCGTGCGGACCTCGCGGGTCATGATCTCGTGCACCTTGCGGCCGGCTTCGCGGACATAATCGATGGCCTGCAGGCTGGGGCCACGCACGAATTCGAGCCAGCGCGGACGCCTGCGCTGCGTGCCGACCTCGTGCCGACGCAGGAAGTCCCGCTCGGTCACAATGCCAACCAGCTTGCCGGCCGCATCCACCACAGGCAATCCGCTAACGTGATAATCGATCATCAGCCGCGCAGCTTCGCTGATCGACGCGTCCGGCGACACGGTGACGAGCTTGCGGGTCATAATTTGATGAGCTCTCATGACACTCTCCCATTGGGTTGAGGTCCGTTTGCTGGACGAACCAACGCGAGAAGCCTACGCCGGCCGCCGGTTCCGGCCTTGATCTGGGTCAACTGCAGCAGCGCTTGTTGACTCGCCTTGTTGACTCCCCTTGCCCGCCGCCGCACACAATCGGCCCAACGACAAAACAAACGGGAGGCGTCATGTTCACCAATCTGTTTTCGCTCGATGGCCGCATTGCACTCGTCACCGGCGGCTCGCGCGGCATCGGCAAGATGATCGCGGCTGGATTTCTCAGCCAGGGCGCGGCGAAGGTCTACATCACCGCGCGCAAGGCCGGGCCGTGCGAAGCCACCGCGAAAGAACTCTCAGCGCAGTATGCCGGTGAATGCATCGCACTGCCGATCGACATCTCGACCATGGCCGGAATCGAGATGCTGGCTGCCGAAATCAAGAAGCGCGAACCCAAGCTCGACATTCTCGTCAACAATGCGGGCGCCGCCTGGGGCGCGGACTTCGATGAATTTCCGGAGAGCGGCTGGGACAAGGTGATGACGCTGAACGTCAAGACGCCGTTCTTTCTGACCAAGGCACTGGCCGGGCCGCTGCGTGCAGCAGCCAGCGCGGACAAGCCCGCCAAGGTCATCAATATCGCGTCCATCGACGGCATCTTCGTCAATCCGATGGAGACCTATTCCTATGCGGCGAGCAAATCCGGCCTGATCCACCTGACGCGGCGGATGGCGGTCAAACTGATCCAGGATCACGTCGTCGTCACGGCCATCGCGCCGGGCCCGTTCCAGTCGGACATGAACAAGGCTGCACGCGACAATGCCGATGAAGTGGCGACCCGCGTCCCCGCTGGCCGGATCGGCACCGACGAGGACATGGCGGGCGCCGCGATCTATCTCGCCTCGCGCGCCGGCGATTACGTCGTCGGCGCCACCATCGCGGTGGACGGTGGCATCGTCTATGCGAATCCAGGCATCAAAGGCGACGGCTGGGATTGAGGTCACGCACGCCACGTCATTGCGGCCCTCGGGCTGCAATGACGTGCGATCGCTGCCGATCTATCAGCCTCGGCTATAAACTAAGCAATTAACCAGCGCCCGGCCTGCGAACGACATTTAGGCCGCAAAGCTATTCTGAAATAACCATCTGATTTATATAAATATAATCTCCGGAACCATTCAACCGTCGCAGTTGTACACAATGGCACGCTGCTTGCTTTGTTAACCTCTGAGACATCCATGCCTCGGGGAGTACACGGCAATGGCGGACTCACTGCATACAACGACGGTCCTTGCAGAACCCGGCCCGATCGCGGTCGACTGGGGCACGACAGCGCTCGTCATCATCGACATGCAGCGCGACTTCATGGAGCCCGGCGGCTTCGGCGAGACGCTGGGTAATGACGTGTCGCAACTCGCCAGCGCCGTCGCCCCGATCGCTGCGGTCCTGAAAGCCGCCCGCGAAACCGGGATGATGGTGGTGCACACCCGTGAGGGGCACCTGCCCGATCTCTCCGACGCGCCGCCCGCCAAGATCGAACGCGGCGCGCCGTCACTGCGGATCGGCGATCCCGGTCCGATGGGACGCATCCTCATTCGCGGCGAGGCCGGTCACGACATCATTCCCGC
Source organism: Tardiphaga sp. 862_B3_N4_1 (assembly GCF_051811085.1). Taxonomy (NCBI): domain Bacteria; kingdom Pseudomonadati; phylum Pseudomonadota; class Alphaproteobacteria; order Hyphomicrobiales; family Nitrobacteraceae; genus Tardiphaga; species Tardiphaga sp. 862_B3_N4_1. Next base: position 2,019,572 of record NZ_JBPWQB010000002.1, on the reverse strand, counting down.
ACTCTATCCTGTCGAGGGCGAGATCGTCATCGACAAGCCCGGCAAGGGCGCATTCTACGCCACGACGCTCGGCGCCGATCTCAAGGCGCGCGACATCGACACGCTGCTGGTCTGCGGTGTCACCACGGAGGTCTGCGTCAACACCACCGTGCGCGAAGCCAATGACCGCGGCTATCGCTGCATCGTCATTTCTGACGGCTGCGCGTCCTACTTTCCTGAATTCCACGAGATGGGCCTGAAGATGATCAAGGCCCAGGGCGGCATCTTCGGCTGGGTCGCCTCATCCGCCGCAATCCTTGAAGCAATGACACTTTCTGATTCTGAAAATGCACCGGAGACTTCCAACAAACTTGCAGCAGGAGCATCACGATGAGCACGACCGCGGGGACGTTTTCTAAAGATTCTGCCGGCAAATCCGACTTCAAGCCCGCTCTATGGACGCCGGGCGACTGGAATGCGTTTTTCGGCTTCGGTACCAATATTCTCGTCAACATGCTGGTGCTGACGGGCCTGCTGCGCTTCGTGCTGAAGATGCCTGACAACATCGTGTTCGGACGCATCCTGCCGGCCATGGGCCTGATGATGTGCCTGTCGACGATGTACTACGCCTGGCTCGCCTACAAACTGGCGCAGAAGACCGGCCGTAGCGATGTCTGCGCGCTGCCTTCGGGCATCAGCGTCCCGCATATGTTCATCGTCACCTTCGTGATCATGCTGCCGATCTCGATCACCACCGGCGATCCCATCAAGGGCTGGGAAGCCGGCCTCGTCTGGGTGTTCTTCCAGAGCTTCATCCTGATGATCGGCGGCTTCATCGCGCCGTGGATCCGCAAGGTGACACCGCGCGCCGCGCTCTTGGGCACGCTGGCTGGCGTCTCCATTGCTTTCATCGCGATGCGTCCGGCGCTGGAAATGTTCATGACGCCGGTGATCGGCCTCACATGTTTTGCCATCATCATGCTGAGCTGGTTCGGCGGCTATAAGTATCCCAAGGGAATTCCGGCCGGCCTCGTCGCGATCGGCGTCGGCATGGTGATCGCCTGGGGCTCCAATCTCTTTGGAGTCGGCATCGGCGGCGTGAGCGTCGCCGGCGTCAAGGCGGCCTTCACCAATTTCGGCTTCTCGGTGCCGATCCCGGCCTTCGATCACGTCTTCTCGGGATTCCAGTTCCTCGGCATCATCCTGGTCACCGCCATTCCCTATGGCATCTACGATCTGGTCGAAGCGATGGACAATGTCGAGAGCGCGGAAGCCGCCGGCGACGAATATCCGACCACCCGCGTGCTGACCGCAGACGGCGTCGTCTCGCTGATCGGCTGCCTGATGGGCAACCCCTTCATCAACGCGGTCTATATCGGCCATCCCGGCTGGAAGGCGATGGGCGGCCGGATCGGCTATTCGGCTGCGACCGGCCTGATGGTGATCGTGCTGTCCTGGTTCGGTGTCATCTCGCTGATGCTGGCCGTTATCCCGGTGGTCGCGATCTCGCCGATCCTCCTCTATATCGGCATGCTGATCTGTGCGCAGGCCTTCGAGACCACGCCGCGCGAGCACGCGCCGGCTATAGCGCTTGCACTCACGCCGCATCTTGCGGCCTGGGCCACGGTGCTGCTGTCGGGCGCACTCGGCGCCGCCGGGATGAATTTCGGCGCGATCCACTCGCCCGAATTCATCGCCAAGATGGGGCAGAACGGCGTGCTGTTCCACGGCCTCGAAGTCATGGGCGGCGGCTCGATCCTGGTCGGCCTGGTGCTCGGCGCCATCGCGGTCTTCGTCATCGAACGCAAATTCCTCAACGCTTCGGCTTTCGCTCTGGCCGGTGCGGTCCTGACCTATTTCGGCTTCATGCACGGCGAAGCGATCGGGATCGGCGGCGGATTGGGGGTGACGCCCGGCGTCGCTCTCGCTTATGCTCTTGTTGCAGCCGGGCTCTTTGCCGCGGACAAGTTCGGCGCAACCAGCCTATCTTCTGTCCCGCAATCGGAGCCGCCACTTGCCGTGCCTGCTGAATAACATCGTCTCAACCTGCGGGTGGCACACCCGTGCCATCCGCAGCAGGTTCGCATCGTGAGTGAGTCCGTTCCCGAAACGATCGCCGCCATCGTCGCCGCGCATCGCGCCGGCACCGTCACGCCCGCACAGACAGTCGCCCGCAGCTATCAGCGCATCCGCGACCGCGGCGATACGGCCATCTTCATCACGCTCCGCGTTGAGGCCGAGGCGATCGCCGAAGCCGAGGCGCTGAGCAATAAAGATCCCGCGACGCTACCGCTCTATGGCGTGCCGGTCGGCGTGAAGGACAATATCGACGTCGCCGGTCTGCCGACCACCGCCGCCTGTCCCGCTTTCGCCTATAACGCAACGCGCGATGCCAGCGCCGTGGCGCGCCTGCGCGCAGCGGGTGCGATCATCATCGGCAAGACCAATCTTGACCAGTTCGCCACAGGTCTGGTCGGCGTGCGCTCACCCTATGGCATTCCCAAGAATGCGATCCGCGACGATCTCGTACCCGGCGGATCGAGCTCCGGCTCTGCCGTTGCCGTGTCGGCGGGCCTCGTGCCGCTGACACTCGGCACCGACACCGCCGGCTCCGGCCGCGTGCCCGCCATGCTCAACAATATCGTGGGCCTCAAGCCGAGCCTTGGCCTGATACCGACCGCCGGCGTGGTGCCGGCCTGCCGGACGCTGGATTGCGTCTCGATCTTCACGCTGACGGTGGACGATGCTGTTGCCGCGCTCGATGTGATGGGCGGCTACGACGCGCATGATCCCTATTCGCGCAAGCGGGTGCCGGGTTCGGTCACGGACTTTCCGAAAGGCCTCAAGCTCGGCGTGCCGCGCAACGGGCAGTTGATCTTCTTCGGCGACAAGGCCTCGGAGAAAGCCTATGCGGACGCGCTGAAGCGCTGGACCTCGCTCGGCGCGACGCTGGTCGAGTTCGACCTCGAGCCGTTCTATGAGACCGCGCGGCTGCTTTACGACGGACCATGGGTCGCCGAACGCCTGCTGGTGATCCGCGACCTGCTGGCGTCTGCGCCGGATGCAATTCATCCGGTGACGCGCGAGATCACCATCGCCGGTGCACGCCAGAGCGCGACCGATACGTTTGCGGCTTTGTACAAGCTGCAGGAGCTGAAGCGTGTCGCCGAACAGGCTTTCTCGGCTATCGACGCGCTGGTGCTGCCGACGGCGCCGACCGCCTATACGACGGCGCAGGTGCTCGCCAATCCCATCGAGCTCAATTCGCGGCTCGGCACCTACACCAACTTCGTCAACCTGCTCGACCTCTGCGGCCTCGCCATCCCCGCCGCCATGCGTGCCGACGGCATCCCGTTCGGCATCACTTTGCTGGCGCCGGGCGGCGACGATGCCTTGCTGGCCAGCATCGGACGCGTGTTTCATGCCGACACCAAATTGCCGGTCGGCGCCAGGGCCCTGCCGCAGCCAGCGCTCGCGCCGCTGTCCACTGAGTTGGCCGAAGGCGAGATCGCGATCGCGGTGGTCGGCGCGCATCTCTCCGGCATGGCGCTGAACGGCGAATTGATGGCGCTGAACGGTCGCCTGCTGAAAGCCACGACGACGGCGCCGGACTACAAGTTCTATGCGCTCAACGGTACGACGCCGGCGAAGCCCGGCCTGCTGCGCGTCGCCGCCGGCTCGGGTACGGAAATCGCCGTCGAAGTCTGGGCGCTGTCGGCAGAGGCTTTCGGCAAATTCGTTGCGTCGCTTCCGCAGCCGATGTCGATCGGCACGCTGACGCTGTCCGACGGATCGAGCGTCAAGGGCTTCCTCGTGGAAGCCAAGGCGACGGAAGGCGCGCGGGACATCTCGTCGTTTGGCGGATGGCGGGCGTATATGGCAGACGCAAAATAATACGCCGTCATGGCCGGGCTTGTCCCGGCCATCTACGTCTTGCTTTGCGGCAAAGACGTGGATGCCCGGGACAAGCCCGGGCATGACGGAGTTATAGTTGCGGGCAGCGACGCGAAACTTACGCCGCGCGGATATTCCCCATGAACCGATCGAGCTCGGCACGTAGCCGCGCACTCTCGCTCGACAGGGTCTGCGCCGAATTCAGCACCTGAGCCGATGCAGCGCCGGTTTCGGTCGCGCCGCGGTTGACGTCGACGATGTCGCCGGCGACCTGCTGGGTGCCGTGGGCAACGCGCTGAACGTTCTGTGCGATTTCGCGCGTGGCAGCGCCCTGCTGTTCGACGGCGCTGGCGATCTCCGAGGCAATGCCGGAAATCTCGCCGATGGTGTTGCCGATCTGCTTGATCGCCGACACCGACTCCTGCGTCGCGCTCTGCATGCCGGCAATCTGGGTCGAGATTTCCTCGGTCGCCTTTGCGGTCTGGCTGGCCAGCGACTTCACTTCGGACGCCACAACCGCGAAGCCGCGGCCGGCATCGCCGGCCCGCGCAGCCTCGATGGTCGCATTGAGCGCCAGAAGGTTGGTCTGTTCGGCAATCGCCGTGATGAGATCGACGACGTCGCCGATGCGCTGTGCGGCGCGCGACAATTCGCCGATGCGGGCATCGGTCTGCTGTGCCTGCACGACTGCGCTGTCCGCGATCTTGCTGGAGGTCTGGACCTGGCGGCCGATTTCATTGACCGACAGCGAGAGCTCCTCGGTTGCGGTCGCGACCGACTGCATATTCGAAGAGGCCTGATCCGATGCGCCGGCGACGCGGCTCGACAATCCCTCGGTGGTCTCGGCGGTGCGCGTCAGCGTGCCCGCTGCGGTTTCCAGCTGCCCTGCCGATGCCGACACGTTCGAGACGATCGCGCCCACAGCGGCCTCGAAATCGTCGGCAAAGCGGATGAGTTCGGCACGGCGCGCCGCACCGGCCTCGCGGCTTTGCTCTTCCTGCGTCGCGGCATCCCGCTCGGCCTTCGCGATGGCCTGTACCTTGAACTCTTCCACGGCGGACGCCATGTCGCCGAGTTCGTCGCGGCGGCCAAGACCCGGCAGCACCACTTCGAAGTCGCCGGCTGCGAGCTTGCGCATCGCTGCGCACATCGCAATCATCGGACCGGCAATGCTACGGCCCAGCAGCAGCGCAAGGATGGCACCGACGATGAAGCCGCCAACGCCCAGCACCATCACCTGGCGCTCGGTGTCGTGGATCGTGGTGTCGGATTCGGTTTCGAGACGCTGCTGATCGGACAGCAGATCCCCCTTCATCGCCGTCGACAGCTTGGTGATCGCTCCCGCCGTCTCCGACATTTCCTGAACGAGACCGTCGACCTTCTTGGTGTTCTCAACGAACTTGACGAAAGCATCAGCGTAGAGCTTCGTCTCCGCGGTGATCTCCTTCACCTTGTTGTTGATCTTGTCGTCATTGGCATAGATCGTCGCAAACGAGTTCTGCAGGAACTTGATGCGGGCTGTTGCGGCATTCGAGGTCTTGTCCTCGGCCTTGCCGATATAGGTGTTCACGAGCGAGGTCGCGGTGATGAACTGGGTGGTGATTTCCTTGACCTGATCCTGCACGGAAGCAAGGCCGGCCATGGTCGCGGTGTCGCCGAGATCATCGATCTTGTTACGCAGCATCAGGCTGGTGCGCGACAACTGGGTCGAGGCGATGGCGTCGTTCTGTCCCTTGACGGTGAGGATGTCGGCGAACACCTTGGTGAACGTAATGAATTCGCGGGACAGTTTGGTGATCTTGTCGAGCCGCGCGGAGTCCTTGGTCACTTTCATCGACTGGTCGATGGCGTCCTTCAGACTTGTTTCCGCAGCCTTCGCTGCCTTGGCGTCCGCTTCATTGCTGGTGAGGACGTAATAGCGCGTCAGCGCCTGATAGGAGGTCAGTTCGCGGTCGATATTGCGGGCCAGACCGGACTCCGCAACGCTGGTGCGATACGACACCACGCCGGCCGAGATGCGTTCGAAGCCGACATAAGCGAGCACCATGCTGAGCGCGGATATGGCGAGCACGGCCGCAAAGCCCAGCGTCACCTTGGCGCGGAACCTGAGGGCAGGAAACTTAAAAGAAGCCGGCTTCTTCCGGACAAGCGTCGTCGTTGCCACGTGGGGCCCCCGTTCATCACTCCCAACATCCCGGTCATCGCGCGCAAGCGCGCGCAAAGCCGATGCCCAAACCTACGGCACATTGGCTAAGGACGAGTAAACGGATACCGGAACTTCTGGAGGTTGCGCGGCAGGCGAACGGGACTGTCATTCCGGGGCGGGCCGACGCTGTAGGCGGCGGGACCGAACCCGGAATCTCGACATGTTGTGCAAAGCAGCTCAAGATTCCGGGCCCATGCCGGCCCGCTACGCGGTCCGTCCTGTCCCGGAATGACGAGCCAACTACGCCGCCATCGCGGGCGGGGTGAGCGACTGCCAGTTGTTGGCGAGCTGCAGCTTGGGCTCGGTGAGCGCCTGCAACTGCTCCAGAGTCATGCCCTCGACCATCTCGCGCACGAACAGGCCCTGCTCCGTGACGTCAATGACCGCCAGATTGGTGTAGATGCGCTTGACGCAGCCCGGTGCCGTGAGCGGCAGCCGGCACTTCTTGAGGATACGCGGCTTACCGGCCTTGTCGGTATGATCCATGATGACGCGGATTTCCTTGGCGCCGACCGCAAGATCCATCGCGCCGCCGACACCGGGCGGAAAAGACGGATCTTCCGTGGTCCAGTTGGCGAGATCGCCGGCTTCCGAGACTTCAAAGGCGCCGAGCAGGCTGACATCGAGATGCTTGCCGCGGATCATCAGGAACGCGTCGGCGTGATGCATGAACACCCCACCTTTGATCAGCGTCGTGTAGTTCTTGCCGGCATCGATCAGGTTCTCGTCTTCCGTGCCCGGCTCCGGCTTCGGACCGAGACCGAGAATGCCGTTCTCGCTGTGGAAGATCACCTCGCGCCCATCGGGCACATAGCTCGCCGCTCGCGTCGGCATGCCGATGCCGAGATTGACATAGGCGCCTTCCTGCAGGTCCTGCGCGGCGCGCCAGGCCATCTGGTCGCGATTGAGCGGCTTGTATGTTGCGGTCTTGTCAGACGACGTCATGCCTTTGCTCCCACTACCACCACACGATCGATGAAAATGCTCGGCGTCACCACCGCTTCCGGATCGAGACTGCCGAGTTCGACCATTTCATTGACCTGCACGACGCTGAGATCGGCAGCCATAGCCATGATCGGATTGAAGTTGCGCGCCGACTGGTCATAGACGAGGTTGCCCCAGCGATCCGCCTTCTTGGCGCGCAGCAGTGCAATGTCGCCCTTCAGCGGCTTCTCGAACACATACAGCACGCCGTCGATCTCGCGGGTCTCCTTGCCCTCGGCAAGTTTCGTATGCGCCGTGACCGGCGAGAAGAAGCCGCCGAGCCCCGCGGCATGGGCATGCATGCGCTCGCTGATGATGCCCTGCGGCACCAGTTCGAGTTCCAGCGTCTTGGCACGATAGGCATTCAGGAAAGCGCTGTAGTCGCCGGAGCGCGGATAAGAACAGATCACCTTGGCTACGCGGCCGGAATTGATCAGCCGGGCCAAACCAGTATCGCCATTGCCGGCATTGTTGTGGACGATGGTGAGATTGGTCGCACCCTGCTCGTGCAGCGCCTCCAGCAGATCATCGGCAATGCCGACAGTACCGAACCCGGCCACCAGGACGACTGCCCCGTCCTTCACCCCAGCCACGGCCTCGGCCGCGCTGGCTACGCGCTTGTCGATCACTCCCGAAAACTCCTCGTCGCGGAATTGTTATTGTCCGCAATCGCTTGCGGCATTTATTGCGCCGCGACTAGAGCATTGCGGCCTGCGGATATGAAGGCACAAATTTGCAGGAGGGATACGCGCGTTGCTTACTTCCCCTCTCCCCTTGCGGGAGAGGGTGCCTGAGCGAAGCGAAGGCGGGAGAGGGGTAACAGCAACGCACAGTGCTCCTGGCACCCTCTCCCGTCTCGACCGCTTGCGCGGTCGATCCACCCTCTCCCGCGGCGCGCGGCTTCGCCGCGCTGGGGGAGAGGGGAAGAACCACTCCACCAAATTCCCAGTTGCAAACTTTCCGGACCGCGCTTCTAATTGGAATAATTAAAAAATACCGGGAGGTCTGCGTGTCCACAGTGAAACTGACGGTCAATGGCAAATCTGTCTCTGCCACGGTCGAAGACAGAACCCTTCTCGTCCACCTGCTCCGCGAAAATCTCAACCTGACCGGGACCCATGTGGGCTGCGATACCAGCCAGTGCGGCGCCTGCATCGTCCATATCGACGGCAAGGCCGTGAAATCCTGCACCACGCTGGTCGGTCAGATCGACGGCGCCAATGTCACCACCATTGAAGGCATTGCCAAGGGCGACCAGCTGCATCCGATGCAGGCGGCGTTCCGCGACAATCACGGCCTGCAATGCGGCTACTGCACGCCGGGCATGATCATGTCGGCGATCGACATCGTGAATCGCCACGCGGGCGATCTCGATGAAGAGACAGTGCGCCACGAGCTCGAAGGCAATATCTGCCGCTGCACCGGCTACCACAACATCGTCAAATCGGTGCTCGACGCCGCCGGACGCATGAAGGTTGCGCAAGCGGCTGAATGAGCCGCGGCGCATTGATCTGAGCTGAGCCAACCGCGCCTTTCGATGGAAAGCGCGGACAATCAAAAACTCCGGCAGGGAGACCCATGAGATGGGCGTTGAAGGCATCGGCGCACGCGTTGCGCGCAAGGAAGACAAGCGTTTCATCACCGGCCGCGGCCGCTATGTCGACGACGTCAAGATCGTCGGCCTCACCCACGCGCATTTCATCCGCAGCCCGCATGCCCATGCCAAGGTCAAAGGCATCGACGCTTCCGCGGCAAAGGATATGCCGGGCGTGGTCGATGTGCTGACAGCACAGCAATTGGTGGACGACAAGATCGGCAATCTGATCTGCGGCTGGGCGGTGTCCTCCAAGGACGGCACACCCATGAAGATGGGCGCATGGCCGGCAATGGCCCCGGACACCGTGCGCTTTGTCGGACAGGCCGTGGCGGTTGTGATCGCCGAGACCAAGAACCAGGCGAAGGATGCGGCTGAGGCCGTGGTCGTGACTTATGAAGAACTTCCTGCCGTCAGCAGCATGACCGCAGCGCTCGCCTCAGGCGCACCGCAACTGCATCCGGAAGCGCCGGGCAATGTGGTCTATGACTGGGCGATCGGCGACGAGAAGCAGACCAATGACGCCTTCAGCAAGGCAGCCAATGTGGTCTCGCTGGACCTGACCAATAACCGGCTGGTGCCGAACGCGATGGAGCCGCGCGCAGCCGTCGCGGAATATGACGACGCAGAAGAGCACTTCACGCTCCATACGACATCGCAGAATCCACATGTGGCGCGGCTCGTCCTGTCGGCGTTCTACAATGTTGCGCAGGAGCACAAGCTGCGCGTGATCGCCCCCGATGTCGGCGGCGGCTTCGGATCGAAGATCTTCATCTATCCCGAGGAAATGGTCGCGCTGTGGGCGTCGAAGAAAGTGCGCCGCCCGGTGAAATGGACCGGCGACCGCACGGAAGCCTTCCTCACCGACGCGCATGGCCGCGATCACATGTCCCATGCCGAGATGGCATTCGATGCCAACAACAAGATCCTGGGCCTGCGAGTGAAGACCCACGCCAATTTCGGCGCGTATATGTCGCTGTTCTCGTCCTCGGTGCCGACCTATCTCTACGCCACGCTGCTGTCGGGCCAGTACAATATCCCGACCATCTATGCCGAAGTGATGGGCGTCTATACCAACACCACACCGGTCGACGCCTATCGCGGCGCCGGACGCCCGGAAGCGAGCTATCTGGTGGAGCGGCTGGTGGAGACATCGGCGCGGCAGTTGAAGGTCGATCCAGCCGAACTGCGCCGCCTCAACTTTGTGACCCAGTTTCCGCATCAGACGCCTGTCATCATGGCCTATGACATCGGCGACTTCGGCGCCTCGCTCGACGCAGCGCTGAAGGCGATCGATTATGCCGGCTTCCCGGCGCGGAAGGCCAAGGCGAAAGCCGCCGGCAAACTGCGCGGCCTCGGCTTCTCCTGCTACATTGAGGCCTGCGGTATCGCGCCGTCCAAGGCGGTCGGCTCGCTCGGCGCCGGCGTCGGCCTCTGGGAATCCGCGGAAGTTCGCGTCAATCCGGTCGGCACCATCGAAGTGCTGACGGGATCGCACAGCCACGGCCAGGGCCACGAGACGACCTTCGCGCAACTCGTTGCTGACAGGCTTGGCATCTCCGTCGATCAGGTCCAGATCGTCCATGGCGACACTGATAAAGTGCAGTTCGGCATGGGCACCTATGGCTCGCGCTCGGCGGCGGTCGGCATGTCCGCGATCTTCAAGGCGATGGAGAAAGTGGAAGCCAAGGCGAAGAAGATCGCCGCGCATCTGCTCGAAGCCTCCGAAGGCGACATCGTCATCGAGAATGGCGAGTTCAAGGTGGCCGGCACCGACAAGGCGATCGCGCTTCCGATGGTCGCACTCGCGGCCTATACCGCACACAACCTGCCGGATGGCATGGAGCCCGGCCTGAAGGAAGGCGCGTTCTACGACCCCACCAACTTCACCTTCCCGGCCGGGGCCTATATCTGCGAGGTCGAGATCGATCCCGGGACCGGCAAGACCGACATTGTCGACTTCGTGGCCGTGGATGACTTCGGCCGGCTGATCAATCCGATGATCGTTGAGGGCCAGGTCCATGGCGGCCTCGCCCAGGGCATCGGCCAGGCGATGCTCGAAAGCGCTATCTATGACGACAACGGCCAGCCGGTGACGGCGTCGTTCATGGATTACGCCATGCCCCGCGCCGACGACGTGCCGTCGTTCCGGGTCTCGCACACCACGACGCTCTGTCCGGGCAATCCGCTAGGCGTGAAAGGCTGCGGCGAGGCTGGCGCGATCGGCTCGTCACCCGCTGTGATCAACGCCATTACGGACGCGCTGGGCCACAACAAGATCGAGATGCCGGCAACGCCCGGCCGTGTCTGGGAAGCGCTGCAATTGCAGCAGGCAGCGGAATAAGCGGAGTGTTTTCAAGCGAAGTGGAAGCCGGTTCGCGTCAAGAAAACACGACCAAAAGATAAGGAAGCAATACGATGTATGAGACCACTTATCACCGCCCCGCCAGCATCGATGAAGCCGCGGCCCTGTTCGCCAAACATCCGGAGGCCAAATATCTCGCCGGCGGCCACACGCTGATCCCCGTGATGAAGCAGCGTCTTGCAGCACCCTCGGATGTCATCGACCTCGCCAAGATCAAGGACTTGATTGGCATCGAGGCAACATCCGACGCGCTGATCATCAAAGCGGCGACGACCTATTACGACATCACGCAGAGCCCCGCGGCCAAGAAGGCGATTCCCGCCATCGTGCATCTGACGTCGGTGCTCGGTGATCCCGCCGTGCGCTATCGCGGCACCATCGGCGGCTCGATTGCCAATAACGATCCCGCCGCCGATTATCCCGCCGCCGTGCTGGCGCTGAATGCCACCATCAAGACCAACAAACGCGAGATCAAAGGCGACGATTTCTTCCAGGGCCTGTTCTCGACGGCGCTGGAAGAGGACGAGATCATCACATCCGTGTCGTTCCCCATTCCGGCCAAGGCCGGCTACGCCAAGATGCGCCACCCGGCGTCACGCTTCGCGTTGACCGCCGTTTTCGTCGCCCAGACTAAATCCGGCGAAGTTCGTGTCGCTGCCACCGGCGCATCGCAGAGCGGCGTTATGCGCGTGCCGGCGATCGAGGCTGCACTGAAAGCCAACTGGTCGGCGGGAGCGCTGGATGGCGTGAAGATCTCAGCCGATGGGTTGATGGGTGACATCCACGGCTCGGCGGAATATCGCGCCAATCTCATCAAGGTGATGGCACAGCGCGCGGTGGAAGCGGCGGGCTGACATTCCATCAAACGGCAAAATCTACTGAACAGCAAAATGCCCGCGAGAAATCGCGCGCATTTTTGTGCAGTGCCGCAGCATGGCCGCATGCAGGATTGCGGCCAAAAGCTTCTTGCCCTTGTCACCACCAGCATAGACAGTTTCCGGCAAATCGGTCCGTCCCATCGACGGCCAAGATCAAGCATGGGAAACACAAGTGCAGGACACCACCCTCGCGTCGTCGCGACCACAGACCAAGGCCACCGGCCCGCTCAAGGGCACACGCGTCGTCGAATTCGCGGGCATCGGCCCCGGTCCGTTCGCCTGCATGCTGCTCGCCGATATGGGCGCCGAGGTGATCACGCTGGTGCGCCCGAAGCAGATGCCGAAGGGCGCCGCGTCACGCGGCCGCAAGGTCATCGAGGTCGATCTCAAGGACAAGGCCGCCATTACGCAGGTGCTGTCGCTGCTGGATAGCGCCGATGCGCTGGTGGAAGGCTATCGCCCCGGCGTGATGGAACGCCTCGGCCTCGGGCCGGATGTCGTCCTCGGCCGCAACAAGAGACTGGTCTATGGCCGCATGACCGGCTGGGGCCAGCATGGCCCGCTGGCGCAGGCCGCCGGCCATGACATCAATTACATCTCGATCACCGGGGCCCTCGCTGCGATCGGCGGCGCCGACAAGCCCGTGCCACCATTGAATCTGGTGGGCGATTTCGGCGGCGGCTCAATGTATCTCGTGATGGGCATGCTCGCCGCCATGCTGGAAGCCAGCCGCTCCGGCCAGGGGCAGGTGGTGGACGCGGCCATGTGCGACGGCGCAGCATCCTTGATCACCATGTTCTTCGACATGACGGCTGCCGGCCGCTGGAAGGAAAGTCGCGAGAGCAACATGCTCGATGGCGGCGCGCATTTCTACGGCGTCTACGAATGCAGCTGCGGCAACTTCATCTCGATCGGCTCCATCGAGCCGCAATTCTATGCCGAGCTGCGCGAACTCGCCGGGCTGTCGGAGGCTTGCTACGACAATCACATGGACTCGAAGAATTGGGCCGCGGTGAAGGACAAGCTCACCGCGGTGTTCAAGACCAAGAGCCGCGATGAGTGGTCAAAAATCATGGAAGGCACCGACGTGTGTTTCGCGCCGGTACTGACCATGTCGGAAGCCACGAAGCATCCGCATATGGTGGCGCGCGAAGTCTTCATCCAGCACGAGGGCGCGACACAGCCGGCACCCGCACCGCGGTTCTCGCGCACGCCGTCGGCAGCACGGCCGGCAGTGAAGGTGGAGCTGGGGGATGCGGTGAAGGAGTGGCAGGGCGCGTAGCGCCTGTTCTTATCCCTCCCCCGCGCTTGCGTGGGGAGGGTGGCCGGCCGAAGGCCGGTCGGGTGGGGGAGCCCCACGTGACGTCGGTTTGTGGGGGAACACCCCACCCGTCTCGACCGCTTCGCGGTCGATCCACCCTCCCCACTGCGCAGCTGCGCTGCTTGGGGGAGGGAGAAGATTACGCCGCCGTCTTATTGCCGACGTGCAACACGCCGCGCCTGATCTGATCTTCTTCGATCGACTCGAACAGCGCCTTGAAGTTGCCCTCGCCGAATCCGTCATCGCCCTTGCGCTGGATGAATTCGAAGAAAATGGGTCCGATCGCATTGGCCGAGAAGATCTGCAGCAGCACCTTGGTCTCGCCGCCTTCGACCACGCCCTCGCCGTCGATCAGGATGCCGTTCTTCTGCAGGCGCGGCACGTCCTCGCCATGCTTCGGCAGCCGCGCATCGATCTTCTCGAAATAGGTCACAGGCGGCGCCGGCATGAAGGGCAGGCCATCGGCGCGCAGCTTCTCGATGGTCGTGTAGATATCCGTCACACCGCAGGCGATGTGCTGGATGCCCTCGCCGTGATAGGTGTTGAGATATTCCTCGATCTGGCCGGCATCGCCGGCATCCTCGTTGATCGGAATCCGGATCTTGCCGTCAGGGCTCGTCAGCGCGCGCGAGAACAGGCCCGAGGCGCGTCCCTCGATGTCGAAGAAGCGTATCTGGCGAAAATTGAACAGCTTCTCGTAGAAGCCAGTCCAGACATCCATCCGACCGCGATGGACGTTGTGGGTGAGGTGGTCGAGATAGAACAGGCCGGCGCCTTCGGGGCGCGGGTTCTTGGCGCCGAGCCATGTGAATTCATGGTCATAGGCCGAGCCCTTGGCGCCATAGCGATCGACGAAGTACAATAGGCTGCCGCCGATGCCCTTGATGGCCGGCACGTCGACCGTCTTCTGCGTTGCGATCACATCCGCCGGCTCGGCACCGAGCAAGATCGCGCGGTCATAGGCCGCCTGCGCATCGACGACTCGGAACGCCATCGACGGCGCGCACGGGCCGTGCGCGGCGACGAAATTGAAGCCGTGGGTGCCGGGCTCTTCGTTGACGAGATAGTTGATGTCGCCCTGACGATAGACCGTGATCTTCCTGGTCTTGTGCTTCGCGACTGGCACGTAGCCCATCAGCCTGAACAGGGCGTGGAGTTCTTCGGGCCTCGGATGCGCGTATTCGACGAATTCAAAGCCGTCGGTGCCCATCGGATTATGTGCCGAGATGATGGCAGCCGGCGCGTCGTGCGGAAACGGACCCATGGTGATCTCCCTAAGCTGATTTGCATTATCGCTTGCCTGGAGTGTCGGTCGTTTGCGACGCAAGGTGCATGCAAATTCGGATGGAATATGCGACATTCATGCACAGTTCACGCATGAGAGAGGCTTTTGACGCATGATCCCGGTAGACGCCTTCGATCTCAAGATGCTGGCTGCCTTGCAGGATGACGGCCGGCTGACCAACCAGCAGCTCGCCGATGCCGTCGGCCTATCGGCCTCGCAATGCTCACGGCGGCGGATGCGGCTCGAAGAGGAGAAGGTGATCTCCGGCTATCACGCCGACCTGTCATCGGACGCACTCGGCTTCAACGTGATCGCCTTCATCCAGGTGCAACTGGCCACCCACTCGCCGGACAATGCCAAAAAGTTCCGCACGCTGGTGCAGCGGGTCGACGAGGTGCAGGAAGCCTACTCACTGACCGGCGACGCCGACTATGTCCTCAAGGCTGTCCTGCGCGACCTCAAGGGATTGTCCGATCTCGTCAACAATGTGCTGATGCCGCATCAGAGCGTGGCGCATGTGCGCTCGTCGATCGTGCTCGATCGGTTGAAGGAAACATCGAAACTGCCGCTGAAATCAGCCCTCGCCTGAGCGCCAGAGGCCTGCGACACAGCGGAATTTGCAACCCCCGATTGATCAGTTCTTAACTCGAAGCGCCTACAACACCCGTCTGGTTCCGATCCGAATTGATTGGACACTCGATACTGCCAAAGCATTGCAGGAAAGAGCAGAGATGGGTGGACGCGACGCAGGCACGACCGAGAATGCCAATCACCGGCTCGTTCGCTTCTTCTGCATCTGCCTTGGCACCCTCGTCTTCGCCTATGCCCTGCTGGCAGTGCGCCTGCTGTTCGAGAGCGATGGCATCACCGTAACCGATGGTCTGCTGACACTGGTTCGCGTGTTGCTCGGCGCAGCGGCGCTGGCCATCATCATTTCTCCGCCCGTGATCGCAAAGCCGCTCGGCCGCCAGATCACGCTGCTCGGCACCGATTTCGAAGCCGGCTATACGAGCATGAGCACCAAGGGGAAGGTACGGCTGATCGTGCTCGTCACCATGGTGAGCCTGCTGCTCGAACTGGTGATGATCCGCTGGCTGGCGTCGGTCTTCCCGGTGTTTTCGTTCTTCAAGAATTTCACACTGCTGGCGTGCTTTCTAGGCCTTGGCGCCGGCTATGCCGTGTCCGAGAAACAACCCTGCGCACCGGCGCTGGTGCTGCCGATGCTGGCGCTGTTCGTCAGCGTCATCACGCTGCTGCGCTACGATATCGGAGCCGGTAACGGTTTCTTCACCGGCCTGCCGATGCATGAACAGACCTCGATCAATATCGATATGGATCGCCTCGACTGGCTGTCGCTGTTTGCCCAGAGCATTCCCGTCTATTTGCTGCTGGCGATGAGCTTCGTGTTGTGCGCCTGCATCTGCTATCCGGTCGGCCAGCTCTGCGGCAAGCTGCTGCACGCGACCGACGCCCTGAAGGCCTACGGCCTCAATCTCGTCGGCAGCATCCTCGGCGTGCTGGTGCTGTTCGTCATGAGCCTGTTCTGGCTGCCTCCGGTGATCTGGTTCACCGCGGCCGGCGGCATCCTGCTTGTCTTCGTACTGTCGCGGGATGTCCGCTCGTCGATCGGCATTGCGAGCTTCTGCGTGCTGCTCACGGTGCTAGCCTGGCCGGTGCAGCCGGAGACCCAACGGATCTACTCGCCCTATCAGCTGCTCGAACGCATGGCGAAATCCGACGGATTGATGAATATCCTGTCGGGCGGCTCGTATTATCAGAAGGTGTTCAACCTCGCGGAGAGCCACCGCAGCATCGAGAGCGCCGAAGACCGCTATGTGCGGACCTATTACGAGTTTCCGTTCAACTTCAAGACAAAGCCCGAGCGGGTGGCCATCGTCGGCGCCGGCAGCGGCAACGACGTTGCGGCGGCGCTGCGCATGGGCGCGTCCCATGTGGACGCCATCGAGATCGATCCCGCCATCATCCATCTCGGCCGCAGCAATCATCCGGAACACCCCTATGACGATCCGCGAGTGACCGTACATATCAACGACGCGCGCAACTTCTTCCGCACGGCGCAGCAAAAATACGACCTGATCATTTATGGCGTGCTCGATTCCCACACGGCGCTCAGCCATGCATCGAACCTGCGCGTCGATTCCTATGTCTATACCCGCGAGGGCATCGACGAGGCCTTCCGCCTGCTCAAGCCTGACGGCGTGATGTCCATTGCTTTCGCGCTGCCGAACGAGTCGCTCGGCTTCAAGCTGTCGCATATCCTGCAGGGTCTGCCGGGCGCCGGCAAGCCGCTGGCCATTCGCGTGCGTTACGATTCGAGCACGACGACGGCCTTCGTCGTGCAGAAAGGTCGCGATGCCGTGCTGCCGAACATGGAGGCCTTCGCGGCCATCGGCTTCACGGACGTGTCGCAGCGCTATGCGCAGCCCTATCCAGAAGCCAGCATCCCGACCGATGACTGGCCGTTCTTCTACATGGTCAGCCGGACCTATCCGACCAGCTACATGATCGCGCTCGGCATGGTCATGTTGCTGAGCACGATGTTCGTGCGCAAGACCATCGGCCTCAATGACCCAATCGAGCGCGGCTATCTGCCATTTTTCTTTCTCGGCGCCGGCTTCATGCTGGTGGAGACCAAGGCCATCACCGAGCTGGGTCTGCATCTTGGCGGGACCTGGTTCGTGATCGCCGCCACCATCATCATGGTGCTGGTGATGGCGTTTCTGGCCAATCTCATCGTGCAACGGAACGCATTCCAGCGCACTGGCTTCGCTTATTGCGGCCTGATCGTCAGCCTGCTCGTTGGCTACTTCTATGCGCGCAACCACACGCTGATTGCCTTTGCCTCGCCATGGGCCAACCTCGCACTCAGCGGCGTGCTGCTGACGATCCCGCTGTTCTTCTCGGGCATCATCTTCTCGAGTCTGATCGCCCGGACCAGCGTTAATATCTCGACCGCACTGGCCTATAACCTGATGGGCGCGCTGTTCGGCGGTTTGATGGAATACAACTCAATGTATTTCGGCTTTGCGTTTCTGTACCTGCTGGCCATCGGCTTCTACGCGCTCGCCTGGCTGTTCTCACGCAATCCCGGCATCGCCTGGGCGCGGCGGCTCAACATCCCGCGCACGGATGCAGCGTCGTAGCACCCGCCTCCCGACGTCACGTCTTCTGGCAGTTCCCGAACCACCGATGTTCTGCCAAGATCGACGCAACGAACAGATTGGGGAGTGAACCATGGCGCTGGCGCTGCGGCCAAACTGCGAATATTGCGACAAGGACCTGCCGCCCGCGGCACGCGATGCCATGATCTGCACCTTTGAATGCACGTTCTGCGCGGACTGCGTGGAGAGCAAACTCTTCAATGTCTGCCCAAATTGCGGCGGGGGTTTTACGCCGCGACCGATCCGCCCCGCCACCGAATGGCGGTCCGGCCTGTCGGTCGCCAAGCGCCCGGCATCCGACAAGCGCGTACATCTCTCAAAGAGCCCTGAAGACATCGCAACGCATGTCGCGCGCATCAAGGACGTGCCGCCCTGGGAGCGATAACGTGAGCACTTATCGCTTATTCGGATCGAAGCGCTTCTCCAGGCCCTTCCAGCAATCGGCGTAGTCGCTCTGCAACGTTGCCGTCGTGGCCGCGTGTTCCGTAACGCGCTGCGGGTAGCGGGTCTCGAACATGAAGGCCATGGTGCCGGTGAGCTTCACGGGCTTCAACTCGCCATTGCTGGCGTGATCAAAAGCCTCGCGGTCCGGCCCGTGCGGCAGCATCATGTTGTGCAGGCTGATGCCGCCCGGCGTGAAGCCCTGCGGCTTGGCGTCATAGACGCCGTAAATGAGGCCCATGAATTCCGACATGATGTTCATGTGATACCACGGCGGCCGGAACGTGTTTTCCGCCACCGCCCAGCGCTCCGGAAAGATCACGAAGTCGATATTCGCGGTGCCTGCGGTTTCCGATGGCGAGGTCAGCACCGTGAAGATCGACGGATCCGGATGATCGAAGCCGATGGCGCCCACCGGCGAGAAAGTCCGCAAGTCGTATTTATACGGCGCGTAGTTGCCGTGCCAGGCGACGACATCGATGGGCGAATGCGGCAGCACCGTCTTGAATAGCGTGCCGCCCCATTTCACATAGAGTTCGGTCGGCGTGTCCTTGTCCTCATAGGCGGCCACCGGCGTGAGGAAGTCGCGCGCATTGGCAAGACAATTGGCGCCGATGGGCCCGCGCTCCGGCAGCGTGAAGGCGCCGCCATAATTCTCGCAGAGATAGCCGCGCGCAGCGCCACCCGTGAGTTCGACGCGAAACTTGACGCCGCGTGGGATCACCACGATCTCGCCTGGCTCGGCATCGATGCGGCCGAATTCGGTGACGAACAACAAGTTACCCTGCTGCAGCACGAACATCATCTCGCCGTCGGCATTGTAGAAGTGCTGATCTACCATGGATTTGGTGATCAGATAGACATGCGCTGCCATGCCGGCCTGGGTGCCGGCGTCGCCGGCCGTGGTCATGGTCTGCACGCCCTGCAGGAAGGTCATATCCTCCTTCGGGATCGGCGCCGGATCCCAGCGCAATTGCGCGATCGGCAGATCGTTCTCGTGGCACGGCGCGCTGCGCCACAGCTTGCTATCTGCCTTCTCGAAGCGGCCCGAATGTTTCACCGATGGGCGGATGCGATAGAGCCAGGACCGCTCATTGGTGCCGCGTGGCGCGGTGAAGGGCGAACCGGAGAGCTGTTCGGCATAGAGCCCATAGGCCGCACGCTGCGGCGAGTTGCGGCCAATGGGCAACGCGCCCGGCAGCGCTTCGGTCTCGAATGAATTGCCAAAGCCGGACATGTAGCCCGGCGTGACATTGACGGTGTTGCGGCTGATCAGATCGGGATTGGTGGTGATGTTCATCTCATCCTCCTTTTCCTACCGTCATTGCGAGGAGCGCTTGCGACGAAGCAATCCAGTCTTCCTTTGTGACCTTCTGGATTGCTTCGCTTCGCTCGCAATGACGAATCTACTACATTACCCTTGCAGCGCGGCCCACATTTCGCGGTCGCGCTTGTCGGTCCAGATCACGGGGTCGTCGATTCCCGAAGCTTCATCGAAGGCGCGGGATACATTGAACGGCAGGCAGTGTTCGTAGATCGCAAAGCTCGAAAACTTCTTGTCCATGACGTCGCGGGTCGCCGCCATGGTCTCCTTCAGGCTGCGCCCCTTGGCGACTGACAGCTCCGCCGCGCCATAGAGCGACATCACGAAGTCACGCGTCATCGCGATCGCCTCGCGGGTCGTCTCCAGCCCTTTCAGTGCATCGCCGCGGCCCGGCGCAATCGCCTTCGGGTTGAACGCACGAATCTCGTTCAGCGTCGACGGCCATTCGCGCAGCAGCGCATCGCCGCAGTAGCAGGCCGAATGATATTCGATGAGATCGCCGGAGAACATCACCTCGGCATCCGGCACCCAGGCGACGATATCGCCCGACGTATGGCCGGCGCCGAGCTGCATCAGGCGCACCTCGCGCTTGCCGAGGAAGATCGACATCTCGCCCTCGAAAGTGAGCGTCGGCCAGGTCAGGCCGGGAATGCTCTCGGCATCCTGGAACAGACGCGGGAAACGGCCGAATTCGGAATCCCAGTCCTGCTGGCCGCGCTCCTCCACCAGCCGATAGGTTTCCTGCGACGCGACCACGCCCTGCGCCTTGTAGGCGGACGCGCCGAGCACACGCACCGCATGATAATGCGACAGCACGACATATTTGATCGGCTTGTCGGTGACCGTCCGCACCCGCTCGATCACCTTGTTGGCCATCGCCGGCGTCGCCTGCGCGTCGAACACGATGCAACCGTCATCGCCGACGATGACCGCCGAGTTCGGATCGCCTTCAGCCGTAAAGGCATAGAGATCGGTGCCGATCTCCGAGAAGGTGACCTTCTTCTCGGTCATGTCGGTCGTGGATGCGAAACCCTTGGTCATCTATCTATTCCTTTGATCTTTACGTCAGTCAGTTCGTATGGCGACAGGCAACCGTCGCTTCGCCAGCGCAATCGCGTCACCGAGCACGGCGGCATCGCCGATATGATTGGCGAGGATCAGCACCAGCGCCGTATCGAGCGCTGCGCTTTGTTCATCACTCAATCCGCGATGCGCCTCGACAATCGCACGATAGGCGTCGTCCGGACTGGCGAAGTTGGACGCCGTCGACAGTGCCGTCATGACGGCCTCCCGCTGGCACGCGCGACCGCGGCCTTGATCGCCTGCGGCGTTGGATGCCGGAAACGCGCCGCGACATAACCATCGGGCCGCAGCAGATAGGCGGCACCCGGATCGGCGCCGTAGCGTGCCTTGAACAGCCCGGTCTCGTCGCGCAGCGCCGCATCGTCGCCGACGACCAGACGCGCCACGCCCTCGGGCAGTTCGATCGCCTGACCGTCCGACTGCAATACGGTGAAACCGCGGCCGGCTCCGGCGAAACATTCCGAGAGAAACACATGCGCGCCATCATCGCTGACGAGCGGTGCGTCCGGCATATGCGCGCCCAGTCGCGGACCGACCGACCAGTCATCGCTATCGGCGGTCGACAGCGGCGTCTGATAGACCGACGGCACGGACAGCCGGCCGCCATTGATCATCCGCTTGGCGAAATCAGCCTCCCTGGCGAGCGACAGTATTGCCTGCCGCATGCGCTGCTCCTGCTTCGAATGCGGGGCGATGAAATCCGTCGCATGGGTCGAGGCACGGATATTCTCGTCCGCGGCCGGGCCCCGCTCGGCGTCATAGCTTGCCAGCAGCGACGCCGGCGCATTGCCGGCCAGCACCAGTGCGAGCTTCCAGGCGATGTTCTCGGCATCTTCGAGGCCGGAATTGGCGCCCCGCGCGCCGAAGGGCGACACCTGATGCGCGGCATCGCCGGCGAAGATCACGCGCTCATGCAGGAAGCGCTGCATGCGACGGCACTGGAACTTGTAGACCGAGATCCACTCGAAATCGAAATCATCGTGGCCGAGCATGCGCGCGATGCGCGGACGCACCTTCTCCGGCCGCCGCTCCTCGGCGGGGTCTGCATCCGGCCCGAGCTGCAGATCGATACGCCAGACATCGTCGGGCTGACGATGCAGCAGTGCGGATTGGCCGGAATGGAATGGCGGATCGAACCAGAACCAGCGCTCGGTCGGGAATTCCGCGGTCATCTTGACGTCGGCGATCAGGAACTGATCCTCGAACACCTCGCCGGAAAAGTCCGCGCCGACCATGCCGCGCAGCCCGGAGCGAGCCCCATCGCAGGCAACGACATAGTCGGCGCGCAGCGTGTAAGGCCCATCGGGCGTCTCGATGGTGAGTTCCGCGTGATCGTTGTGCTGCGCCAGCGCGATGACCCTGTTGCGCCAGCGCAGATCGATCTCCGGCAATTGATGCACGCGATCGACCAGAAAGGACTCGGCGTAATATTGCTGCAGGTTGATGAAGGCCGGCATCTTGTGGCCGGTCTCGGGCAGCAGATCGAACTGGTAGAGCATGTCCGGTCCGAGAAAGATCTTGCCGACCTTCCACACCACGCCCTTGTCGATCATGCGATGGGCGACACCGAGACGGTCCCAATATTCGAGCGAGCGTTTGGAGAAACAGATGGCGCGCGAGCCGTCGCCGATGCGATCGGCGTCGTCGAGCAGCACCACGCGCTGGCCGCGCTGCGCCAGATCGATGGCCAGCGACAGGCCGACAGGGCCAGCACCAACAATCACCACAGGATGATGCGCCGCAGCGGCAGCTGACCGCGCCTGATCGGCATGGCGGCGATAGGCAAACTGGCGGACATGTTGCGCCATGGCTCAGCCCCTGCCCTGCAACCGGATGTATTTTCGGATCAACGCTGGTCTGGCCAACGGATCGCACTCCCTCTAAGATAGTCTCATTTGCAACCATCTAAACGCCGGACCCGTGGCGGCGTCAACAGCAGAATTGGTGGCTCCGTGGCAAAATTCGACCTGTTTCAGTTCGTTCCGTTCCGGCTCAACCGGCTGGCCGCGGAGGTCAGCGCCGCGCTCTCGGACGAATATCAGGTGCGCTACGGGCTCGACATTCCGGAATGGCGCGTCATCGCCACGCTGGGCTTTCGCGACGACGCCTGCAGCGCGCAGTTCATTTCGCAATGCACGCGCACCCACAAATCCACCATCAGCCGGGCGGTGACGGCCCTGCTGGACCGCGAACTCATCGAACGGGTTGAAAACGAAGACGACCGCCGCGCCTTCGAATTGCGTCTCTCCGCAAAAGGCACCGCGCTCTATGAAGAGCTGATCCCGCGCCTGCTAAGCAAAGAGCGCGACATCCTGTCATGCCTGACGGCGCAGGAGCGCAAGGACTTCGCCGCCGCACTCGGCAAGATCGAGCGTAGCCTCGACCTCGTGCAGACGCGGCATGGGCAAAAGGCCGGCGCCTATTGAGAGATTAGTCTTTCACAAAGGAGCGCGATGGCATCTCGTGCAGCGCATAGGCATCGGCCTTGCTGCCCTCGACGCGCGGATAGAGCTCGCGCACCAGCGGATCATGGCCGGGAATGATGCGGTCGGGATGGCCCGCAAGGCGCTCGCAGGTGGTCCAGCCGTCGCACATGTCGCCGATATTGTAGACGATCGGAAACGGGCTGCGGCGCTGCATGTTGCCGTAGTAATGCGAGGCGTCCGAGGCCAACACCACCGGGCCGCGCGCGGTTTGCACGCGTACGATCTGCAGACCGTCGGAATGGCCGCCAACGCGGTGCAGTGTGACGCCCGGCGCAACCTCGCCATCGCCATTGTGGAACGTGACGCGCTCATTGAAC
Source organism: Tardiphaga sp. 862_B3_N4_1 (assembly GCF_051811085.1). Classification (NCBI taxonomy): domain Bacteria; kingdom Pseudomonadati; phylum Pseudomonadota; class Alphaproteobacteria; order Hyphomicrobiales; family Nitrobacteraceae; genus Tardiphaga; species Tardiphaga sp. 862_B3_N4_1. The sequence continues at coordinate 1,996,233 of NZ_JBPWQB010000002.1, read as the reverse complement.
ACGTGTCGCACCATCAGCGTGACGTCTTCCGCCGAGAACGGATGCCGCAGCAGCCCGTTGCACATGCAGCGGCCCGTCGCGTAGCTCATCTCGCGGTCCTGCAGATGGAACCTGGCATTGGGGAGACGATCGAGATTGCCGGCATGATCGTAATGCAGATGCGTGACAATGACGTCGCGGATGTCCGCCGCGCGAACGCCGAAATCGGCCAGCGCATCGATCGGATTGATCGTGAGCTTGCGGCTGCGTTCTTTCGCGGCGACCTCGTTGAAGCCGGTATCGACAAGAATGTCGCGGCCGCCGCCGCGGATCAGCCAGATGAAATAATCGAGATCGGCCGCCGCGGTCTCATGGGGATCGGGTGCGAGATAATTCATCTGCGGCGTCCGCGGCGTCATCGTGGCGTAGCGGATCGCATAGATTTCGTAAGTCACGCTCATTCGTCCCGTCCCATTCCCGATCGTTGTTATGCGCAACAAGCCATTGCTGCCGGGAAAGGTCAAACCGTTCCAACCACCGGAATGACCGGGAACCGGGACTGCAGCGACAACGCCGGACGCGTGGTGAATTGACGCGATAGCTGCCGCCCGCACTGCACGTTGACAGCCGCGATCACGCCGGTTTGATAATGGGAATGGCGTGGATTAGTGTCGCTGCGGCGCAAGCCACAGCTTGGACAGCGCCCTCAAGTCTGGACCGGTTTCATTATGAAAATGCGCATTGCTCTGATCGCTCTCCTGACGTTTGCTGCCACGCCCATCTGGCAGGCCTCCGCCGCAGAAGATCGGACCCACCGGATCGCACTGGTGATCGGCAATGCGAAATATCCGGACGCCGAGGCTCCACTCAAGGAGCCCATCAACGACGCCCGCGACGTCGCCGCCGAATTGAAGCGTGATGGATTTGAGGTCGATACCGGGGAAAATCTCGGCGGCGACGGCATGCGCCGGGCGCTCGACAAATTCTACGGCAAGGTGAAGCCGGGCTCGGTCGCCCTGGTGTTCTTCAGCGGCTTCGGCATCCAGTCCGCGCGCCAGAGTTACATGATCCCGGTCGATGCCCAGATCTGGACCGAGCCCGACGTGCGCCGCGACGGCTTCAGCCTCGAGACCGTGCTGGGCGAGATCAACGGCCGCGGCGCCGGCGTCAAGATTGCGCTTTTGGACGCATCCCGCCGCAATCCGTTCGAACGCCGGTTCCGCAGCTTCTCCGCCGGGCTCGCTCCGGTGATCGCACCGAGCGGCACGCTTGTGATGTATTCGGCGGCGCTGAGCTCGGTGGTCAGCGATGGCGGCGGCGATCACGGGTTGTTTGTCAGCGAATTGCTGAAGGAAATCCGGGTTCCAGATCTCACTGCCGAGCAGACGCTGAACCGGACCCGCGTCAACGTCACCCGCGCGTCGCGCAGCGAGCAGGTGCCGTGGATTTCGTCGTCGCTGGCAGAAGACTTCTCTTTCATAGCGGGAACGCGCCCGGCCTCGGCCGCTGTGGCAGAAGCCAAACCGGCCGATCCGGCGCCGGCTGCGACACCGCGCCCCTCTCCTGTGGCCAAGCCGGAAGTCGTCGCCGCACCTGCAGCACCTGTGCCCGCTGCACCCACGCCGGCGGCTCCAGCAGCAGCGCCTGCGCCGACCGCGGCACCGACTCCTGCCCCTGCCGTCGCCGCCGAAGTTCCTCGCGACGAAAACAAGATCCTGCTGGCGCTGGCGGAGGATCCGACCGTCAAATCGCTGAACGTCAAGCTGACCGACAATCCGGAGGACGCCGGCGCGCTGTATCGCCGCGGCCAAGTCTATGCCAGCAAGGGCGCCTATTCCGCTGCGATCAAGGATTTCGACGCCACGATCAAACTGAATCCCAAGGATGTCGAGGCCTACAACAATCGTTGCTGGGCACGCACCGTGACCGGTGACCTCGCCGCCGCGCTCAAGGACTGCAATGAAGCCCTGCGCCTGCGCCCGAATTTTGTCGATGCGCTGGACAGCCGCGGCCTGGTCAACCTCAAGAACGGCCAGAGCAAGAACGCGATTGCGGATTTCGACGCTGCGCTGAAGATCAATCCGCAGCTGACCTCATCGCTCTATGGCCGCGGCCTCGCCAAACATCGCCTTGGCCAGACGGCGGAAGGCGATCTCGACATCACCAATGCCAAGGCCATGGACCCGGACATCGTCAAGGAATTTGCCGGCTACGGCGTTCGATAGAACGGCGTGCAATAGCACGGCATCCGGTGATCCCCAGAGGTCACCGGAATTTCGCGGGAAAATCGCAAGAAAATCGTAAGAAAGTCGCAAGCCCGGTTTGAACCTGCGGCGCGCGAGCGGACACTATTGATGGCAAGCCGGAAGCCATCCTGAAGCGATCCGGCACCAGATTTTGCTGGATTTGATTCAAGCGCGTTTCGCGCGACTAAATGAAGGATGCACCCATGCCGAACACATCCGCACGCCCCGGCTTCAAGGCACTTCGCACGATCGCCATGATCAGCGTCGCCTTGTCGCTGACCGCAGGCATCGCCGCAGCGGCTGAGGAAGTGACCTCCGACCAGATCCTGCGCGCGCTGGCACCAAAGAAGCCGCTGACCCGCGGTCTGTCGATGACGCCGCCGGCCGAGCCGGCCGTCAATGCCGCCGAAGGCAAGTTCGTCGACTCCCTTCGCAATCGCAGCACGCGGTCGCTGTCGATCGGCGAGCGCGAGCAGATCGCCGCCGTCGCCCAGACCAAGCCGGCGATCGATCTGGAAATTACCTTCGACTACAACTCGGCGAATATCAGCAAGAAGTCGCTGTCCTCGGTGCAGGCCCTCGGCAAGGCCCTGAGCAGCGAAGATCTCAAAGGCGCGACCTTCGTGGTCGCCGGCCATACCGACGCCGTCGGCGGCGAAGAATACAACCAGGACCTGTCCGAGCGCCGCGCCGACGCCATCAAGCGCTATCTGACGGACAAATACGGCATCGCCGGCGCCGACCTCGTCACCGTCGGCTATGGCAAGGGCAAGCCGAAGGCCGGCGTTGCGCCAACTGACCCGTCCAACCGACGCGTTCAGGTGGTGAATATGGCGAACAAGACCACCGCATCCCAATAGAGCTCGGTGGCACCTCTGAGCTTGCTGCGGATTGCCGCACCACAGCGTTCCGCGCCACGCGGGACGCTGTTTGCTGTGGTGATCGCGGATATCCTGTATAGATTGCCCCGACCTGCCGCCGCACCGATCGAATGCCCCTGGTGCTCCGTAATACCAAGTGGATCGATCTCGCAATGAAGGCTTTTGCCTGCTTCTCCCCCTCTCTCGCATGTCTGTCGCTGGCGGCCACCATGGTCGCAACCACCTCTATCGGCTTCGCCGCTGAACCCGCACCCGCCGGCTCCGCCTCGCCGAATGGCGCCATGGTGATCGTCGCCAAAGCCACCAATGCCTGCTTCTCCGATCTCGTGCGGGTCACTGGATTCGTGGTTCCGCGCCGCGAGGCCGTTGTCGGCGTCGAGACCGAAGGTTCAAAGGTCTCCGAAGTGCTGGTCCGCGAAGGCGACAGCGTCACCGAGAATCAGGAACTGGCCCGGCTGATACCGCCGCCGACAGCAGGCAATGCACGCCCGAATCCTGTGACGCTGCGCGCCCCCGCGGCAGGTCTGATTACCTCCGTGAACACCATCGTCGGCGCACCGGCCTCGCCGCAGGCCGGGCCGATGTTCAGGATCGCCATCAACAACGAGCTCGAGCTCGATGCAGAAGTGCCGAGCATCCACATCCTCAAGCTCAACCCCGGCGTCACGGCGCGGATCAGCCGCGACGATCAACCCGATATCTTCGGCAAGGTGCGGCTGGTGTCGCCACAGATCGACCGCGTGACGCAGCTGGGCCATGTCCGGCTGTCGCTGGCCAGCAACCCGTCGCTCAAGGTCGGTGTCTTCGCCCGCGCCAGCATCGACGCCAAGCGCAGCTGCGGCGTCGCGATCCCGCGCTCGGCGATCGAACACTTCATGGTGCAGCTCGTGAAGGGCAACACCATCGAGACCCGACGGGTAAAAGTCGGGCTGGTGTCCGATACGTCGACGGAAATTCTTGAAGGCGTCGAGGTGGGCGACATCGTCGTCGCCGATGCCGGCACATCACTTCATGACGGCGACAAGGTCCAGACCATATTCGCCGATGACCTCGATCGATCGCGGGTGCGTTAATGGCAATGAATATCTCGGCATGGTCGATCCGCCATCCGCTTCCGTCCATCGTCTTCTCGATCATTCTTCTGGTACTCGGCTGGATCAGCTTCACCAAGCTGGCGATCACGCGGCTACCGAGTGCAGACATTCCGGTGATCTCGGTCGCCGTCTCGCAATTCGGCGCGGCACCCGCGGAACTTGAAGCGCAGGTCACCAAGACCATCGAGGACGGCGTCTCCGGCGTCGAAGGTGTCCGGCACATCTCGTCGTCGATCACTGACGGCCTGTCGGTCACGACGGTGCAATTCGCGCTGGAAACCAATACCGACCGCGCGCTGAACGACGTCAAGGACGCCGTGACGCGCGTGCGCGCCAACCTCCCCCAGAATGTCAACGAACCGCTGATCCAGCGCGTCGACGTCATCGGCCTGCCGATCGTGACCTATGCGGCGATCTCACCGGGCAAGACGCCGGAGCAACTGTCGTGGTTCGTCGATGACGTGGTCAAGCGCGCGTTGCAGGGCGTGCGCAACGTCGCGCAGGTCGAGCGCATCGGCGGCGTCGAGCGTGAGATTCTGGTGTCGCTCGATCCCGATCGGTTGCAGGCCGCAGGCCTTACTGCCGTCGATGTGTCCAGGCGCCTGCGCGGCACCAATGTGGACCTCGCCGGCGGCCGCGCCGAAATCGGCAAGAACGATCAGGCGATCCGGACGCTGGCGGGCGCGAAGACGCTGAATGAACTCGCCGGCACCATGATCAGCCTGCCGTCCGGCGGCGAGGTGCGGCTCGAAGATCTCGGGACGGTCACCGATACCATCGCCGACCGCCGCACCTTTGCGCGCTTCAACGGCGAACCTGTGGTGGCGCTGGGCATCAAGCGCTCCAAGGGCGCCAGTGACGTGGTTGTCGCTGCGGCCGTGCAGAAACGCATCGATGCGCTGAAGGCGTCCTATCCCGACGTCGACCTGAAACTGATCGATACGTCGGTGGACTTCACTAAGGGAAATTACGAAGCCGCGATCTCGACACTGTTCGAGGGCGCGGCGCTTGCCGTCATTGTGGTGTTCTTCTTCCTGCGCGATCTGCGCGCCACGGTCATTGCCGCGATCTCGCTGCCGCTATCGATCTTCCCCGCCTTCTGGGCGATGGACCTGCTCGGCTTCTCGCTCAACCTCGTGAGCTTCCTCGCCATCACGCTCTCGACGGGCATTCTCGTCGATGACGCCATCGTCGAGATCGAGAACATCGTGCGGCATATGCGGATGGGCAAGTCGCCCTATCGCGCCGCGCTGGAAGCGGCCGACGAAATCGGTCTCGCCGTGATCGCCATCAGCCTCACCATTATCGCGATCTTTGTCCCGGCCAGCTTCATGTCCGGCATCGCCGGACAATTCTTCAAGCAGTTCGGCATCACCGTGTCGGTACAGGTATTCTTCTCACTATTGGCGGCACGCTTCGTCACGCCTGTGCTGGCCGCGTACTTCCTGAAAGATCACAAGCACAACGACCCGCCGCCCGGGCGCATCCTGCAGGCTTACAACAAGCTCGTGACCCTGTCGGTGAAACGCTACTACGTGACGGTTCTGTTCGGTCTCGCCGTCTTCGCACTGTCGATCTGGAGCATCCAGCTGCTGCCGCAGGGCTTCCTGCCGGCCCAGGACACGGCGCGCTCGCTCATGGCGATGGAATTGCCACCGGGATCGCAGCTCGCTTACACCGAGAAAGTCACAGAAGACATCGTCGCACGGCTCCGCAAGCGACCTGAGGTGAAGAGCGTGTTCGTCGATGGCGGTCACGTTCCGCCCGGCACCTATGAAGTGCGGCGCGCAGCTCTGATCATCAACTACACCCCAAAGAGCGAACGCGACAGCGCACATACACAGCGCCTGCTCGAACTCGATATCAGCAAGGAACTCGAAAGCGTTCCGGATATTCGCTACTGGTTCCTCGACGAAAACGGGCTGCGCGCCATCTCGCTGGTGGTGACCGGCACCGACAGCAATATCGTCGCCAATGTCGCCAGCGAACTGGCGACGCAGATGAAGCGCATTCCGCTGATCTCCAACGTGATCTCGGAAACTTCGCTGGATCGTCCTGAGCTGCGCGTGCAGCCGCGCGCCGATCTGGCGGCGCGGCTCGGCGTCTCCACCGAGAGTCTGTCGGAGACCATCCGCGTCGCCACCATCGGCGACGTTGGTCCCGCTCTGGCGAAATTCGATGCCGGCGACCGCCTGGTGCCGATCCGCGTGCAGCTCGAAGACACGGCACGCGCCGACTTCCAGATCCTCGAACAGTTGCGGGTACCGCTTGGCGGCGGCCGCGGCGGCGTGCCGCTATCCGTCGTTGCCGACATCAAGCTCGACCAGGGACCGACCAGCATCAACCGCTACGACAGAGAACGTCAGGCCACCGTGGCCGCGGATCTCGTGGGCACCGCCGCACTCGGCGATGCCCTGAAGAAGATCTACGAACTGCCGGTCATGAAGAGCCTGCCGAAGAATGTGAGCGTCAAGCAGTCGGGCGACGCCGAAAGCCTGAACGAACTCGCGGATGGTTTCGCCACCGCGATCTCGGCAGGCCTGATGATGGTCTATGCCGTACTGGTGCTGCTGTTCGGCACTTTCCTGCAGCCGATCACCATCCTGTTCTCACTGCCCCTATCCATCGGCGGCGCGATCCTGGCGCTGCTGTTGACCGGAAAGCAACTCACGACGCCTGTCTGGATCGGCATCCTGATGCTGATGGGCATCGTCACCAAGAACGCCATCATGCTGGTGGAATTTGCAGTGGAAGCCATTCGCGAGGGCAAGCCGCGAGAGGTCGCGATCATCGATGCCGGCATGAAGCGCGCGCGGCCAATCGTGATGACCACCGTTGCCATGGTAGCTGGCATGATGCCGTCTGCACTGGCCTTCGGCGCCGGCGGCGAATTCCGCTCGCCGATGGCGCTTGCTATCATTGGCGGGCTGATCTTCTCGACGGCGCTGTCGCTGCTGTTCGTGCCGGCGATGTTCATGATGATGGACGATGTCGGACAATTGGCATGGCGCTTTGGGCGCAAGCTGCTGGCGTCGAGCGGCGAGGAAGATCCGCAAAACGGTCAACCACCCGCCGTCCCGCACAAATAGGCACATGCAATGACCCCGTCCGTCGCATCTTCCAAGCGAACCACCACATGGGCCAGACTGCTGGTCGCGTTGTCGCTATGCGTGTTCACACAGCCGGCTCTGGCCGCCGACGATCCTGCTGATGCCCCGAAGGGTGCAGCAGTGACCGTGCTGACCGCCGCAAAGTCCTGCTTCTCCGCCACGGTCGAAGTCTCCGGCATCCTGATCCCGCGCGAGGAAGTCTCGATCCGTCCCGATCGTCCGGGCCTCAAAGTCGCAGAGGTCATGGTCGATGCCGGCGAGAACGTCACCGCGGGCCAGATTCTCGCACGCCTGACGCCACCGGAAGGCGGATCACTTCAAGTTCAGGCCACGGTCGCAGGATTGGTCAGCGCCTCGTCCGCCGTGGTCGGATCACTCGCATCGGCCAAGGGCGAGGCTCTTTTCAGCATCATCGCGCGGAGCGAATTCGAATTCATCGGCCAGGTACCGACGCGCGACCTGCCGAAGCTGAAAGTCGATCAGCCGGTCAAGGTCAAGGTGATCGGCGCTGGAGAGCTGGACGGTAAAGTGAAACGCGTCGCCTCCACCGTGGAGCCCAACAGTCAGCTCGGCCAGGTCGTGGTCTCGATCACCTCGGCCCGGCGGCTGATGAGCAATTCCTACGCGCGTGCCATCATCAAGACTGGCGAAAGCTGCGGCGTTGCAGTGCCACTGACCGCTGTTCTCTATAGTGCCGGCGGCACCGTCGTGCAGGTGGTGCGGCGGCAGCGTATCGAGACGCGGCGCGTCGAGATCGGGCTCATGTCAGGCGGGCGCGTGGAGGTACGCGAAGGTTTGAGCGATGGCGATGTGATCGTCGCGCGGGCGGGCGCCTTGTTGCGCGAAGGCGACCCGGTTCGTCCGGTGATGGCCAGCGCAGACGCTAACAAGTAAACGCGATGGGAAAGCTTAGCTGCCGGCTTTGGCCGTTGCGCTATCGCCGAGCAGGATGTCCTCAACCAGCGACGACGACACGGCAGGAACCTGCTCACCGGCGGTCGCGCGGGTAACCGCAACGCGGGTGTTGGTGAAGACGGACTCGGCACTCGCCGGCTTGGCCTTCATGTTCTTCAGCAATTCGGTTGCGAGCAGGCTGTTCTGACCATCCACATCGTCGGCAACTTTGCCCGGCGTCGCCGAGGTCAGGATCAGCGCATTCTCAGGAACATCGATCGGCGCGAGACCACGGGAGTAACCGCGGAAGCGACGCTCATAGGGATTGCGGCGGGACGCATCCAGCACGACCAGTTTGGCCTGGGCACCCTGCTCCTTCATGATATCGAGAACAGACTCGACGCTCATGCCATCGCGGCGGATGTCACGCTCTTTCCAGATCGCAGCATCGACCGGGATCATGTAGCTCTGGCGGCCAACTTGGACGCCATAGCCACCGAAATACAGCATCACGACGGTTTCAGGCTTGATCTTGGCCTTCAGGCGCTCGACAGCGCGGGTCATGTCATCGCGGGTCGCGTCTTCCACCACATCGACGTCGAAACCGTCGCGGCGGAGTGCGCTCGTCATGGCACGCGCATCATTGATCGGCTGGCTCAGCGGCGCGCCGGCGTCGGGGTAATGACCGTTGCCGATCACCAGCGCGATGCGCGACGCCTTCGTCACGGGATTGATCGTCCCGGTCACCGTCTCGGCCTGTGCGGCTTCCAGCGAGCGCTTGTTCAGCGCGGCATTGGCGCCAAGCACCAGCGACACCAAGCCGACAAAAGCTGCGGCCACAGTGATCGAGCGACGGGATACGCGAAACTGCCGTACGTTCATAACGTCATTCCTGCTCATCGTTCAGGCGCAACCGTGGGTCGCGCGAACGTCGAAATAGGTTTGAAGGGATGCCAAACCAATGAGTATTAAATGCGCTCAATTTGCGGCATCGCAGCAAACTGGTTGTTAACCCGTCGAGCCCACCCGGGCAACCGGTAAAGGCCGGGATTTAAGACAGGGTTACTGACTGACCAGGCTAAGGTCTTGAACGGGCTTGCGCTTCACGCAATTGTAATTCAGACCGATTCGTGCAATTTTTCAAAGGCTTGCAGGTGTCGGGAAGCGATTGCGCCGCAGCAGCGGCGGGCGGTTTTCGAGGCGTGCGCAGGGGGCGGCACTGAAAGAAACCTCATGGGTGTGACTTATTTTGCCGGCGCCGCATACCGCGCGCTGACAGCGAGCAAGGTCGGCCCGTCGCTTTACGACCTCTGCGATCCCCTATTTCACAAGCACACCGGCAGCGACGCCCATATCGTCAAGTTCTACAAAACTGCGCTCGGCAATCCTGCGCTCCGTCCATTGCTCTGTCGCGCCGGCCTGCCCGAGTTGCGCGACCCTGCCCGGTTCAAAGCCATACAGCAGGCCCTGAGAGCGGCGCGCGACGACGCGAGCCCCGATTGGGAAGCCATCGGCCAGCCCATCGCCGAGCTGCTCGACACGGTCACATTGAGCCATCCAGAGCCGAAGCCGGTGACGGCATCAGCGCAGGCACCGTCGCTGGGCGAGATCGACAATGTCATCAAGGCCTGCGGCGCGCATCTGCTGCGCTCGTTCGACCGCAACGGCTTCATCCCCACCTACGCGGCATTCAACCTGATCGGCGATCCCGACATGCATGGCCGCGATTTCCTGATGGCTCTGACGGGCCTGAATTCGCGCGGCTACAAGAACTCGACGCTGCTGTTCACTCTCGCGCGTATCTTCATCGCCCGCTCGCCGGCCGGAAAACTCATCAATCCGCCATGGACCGGAATTGCCGAACCCATGTGGGAGCCGGTGCAGATCCGGCATCGCTCTGCCTATTACGACGCGTTCTTCACCGAGGCGCTGCTCAGCTTCGGCGAAACCGGACTGCCGTCGCCGGACCAGACGACATCCTCGCACCGCGCCATCGATGCGATGGTTGAATTCTGCCTGGTCACCAGCCGCGAGGAAGTCCGCTCGCATGACGGGACGCGCGTGAACGTCATCACCGCGCTGGCGCCGCCGCCGCATCCGCGCTTCAGCCGGCTGTTCGCGCAGATCAAGCAGGATCTCGGCTTCGGCATCTATGTGCCGGACTGCGACACCACCGCCTGCTCGTTCTCCGCCGCCACACAGGCCGGCTCCACCGATCCGATCCTCGATCAACCCCTGCTCGACTTCTATGCCGGTTATCAGGTCGGCAACGGCAGCAACGAGCCGATGGTCACCGTGCCGATCAACGATCACATCGACTATGACGGCGCCATCGTCACCTGGATCGACAATCTCGCGGGCGAGCGGCCCTATGGCAACGACCTCGATCCGACGCTCAATCTCGACGTGCTCGAAGTGTCATTCCGAAATCTGGTTCGCTGGAAAGTCATGGAGACACCGACACGTCTGGAAACGATGCAGCGGATCATCGGCTTCCAGCGCCGCCTCGTGGCATCCGGCGCCTTCGCTGATCCAAAATCGCACATCTATTATCTGCCAGAACTCTACATCGCCTATTTCGGCCGCTGCTATGCGGCTTTCCGTGAGCTACCAGCCGCAACACAACAGGCCATCGATACCGACGGCACGTTCGACTTCATTCGCCTGCGTGTGCTCGCTTATGTGCAGGACGAATTGATTGCGCGCGAGATGAATACTTTCGATGCGGCACTCGCACTGATCGCGCTTGGACATCTCGGCGGCGAGCTCGCGCATTTCGCACCTGCGCTGCGCTGCATCATCACGGCAACAGGCGAAGGCGGCCGCAAGGGTCCGTTCAAGGCCTATGAATGGAACAAGATGAAAACGCCAACACGGATTCTCGTCGGCGGTCCCGAAGTGACCTCAGCCTTCGTGCTGATGGGTCTCGCGCTGGCGCGGCGGAGAATGATGAACGGCCATGCCGCATAGTTCATCGCGCGAAGTTGAAGGTATGAAGGAGCGACCGCGCTGGCATGGGCGGCGAAATGCCCGCACTGTCTCCGGATTGTCGTCATGATTTTGCAATCAAACGGTTCGATGCGCATGTTCCGCACCTTCTCTCTTTTTATCGCGATGCTTTGCATTCCCGCACTGGCACAGGCCGCCGACCTGACCGGCGTGCCGAAGATCCGCGACGGCGACCAGATGACCATTGGCGCGACCCGCATCCGGCTCGCCGGCATGGACTCGCCCGGCCTCGATCAGTTGTGCCTGAATGCCGCCGGCGAGCGCTGGACCTGCGGCGTCGCGGCACATGAAGCGCTTGTTGAACATGTCGGCGACAAGAGCTGGACCTGCCACGTGCTACGGACCGATCGCTTCGGTCGCTCGGTTGCCAAATGTGAGGTTGACGGCGAGGACATCAGCCAATGGATGGTGAAGAGCGGCTGGGCGCTCTCCTATGTGCGCTTCTCGCATGCCTATGATGCCGACGAGAAAGCCGCACGTGAGGCCAAGGCCGGACTTTGGGCCGGCGCGTTCTTTGCGCCCTGGGACTGGCGCGTACGCAACAAGAAAACCACCATTCTTGGCTCGATCAAGCCTCCGGAGGATGCCTTGCCGATCCTGCTGGCCTCGGCATCCGGCCACGTGGCGCCGTCGCCAACCTGCCGGATCAAGGGCAACGTCAACCGGGCCGGCGTCTGCATCTATCACACGCCCGAAAGCCGCTGGTATGCCAAGATCAGCATGCGGATCAGCAAGGGAACACGCTGGTTTTGCTCTAAAGAAGAGGCCGAAGCCGCCGGCTGCCGCGAGACCCGACGATGACATCGTGGCGCTGACGTGGCAGGTTCCCCGCTCAGATTCGATCGAGCGGAACCGTGGCTGACCTGCAGACGGATGTCATTGCGCAAAAACAACGCCGCAGCCGGACATTCCGGGCGGCGCGACTGACGCTGCTCGCTTTGATCATCTATGGCGGCATCGCCTATCTGTTGCTCCCCGAACTATGGACCCATTACGAGCACCAGAAGAGCCTTGCCGGATTGCCGATGACGACCATGACCGCGCAGGGCATCCCGGGCGATCCCATCAATGTCGGCCTGATCGGCGACAAGAAGGACGTGCTGTGCGCGATGCATGCTGCCGGATGGTATCCCGCCGATCCCGTAACTTTACGCTCGTCCCTCGAGATTGTCGGCAGCGTCTTGCTCGACCGCCCCTATCGCGAAGCACCGGTGAGCCCGCTGGTTTACCTCGGCCGTCGCGAGGATCTCGCTTTCGAGAAGCCGGTCGGCAACAGCGCTGATCATCGCCACCACATCCGGCTCTGGAAGGTACTCGACAAGGGGCAGGAAGATCGCCCGGTCTGGCTCGGCGATGCGACTTTCGATCGCAGCGTCGGGATCAGCAAATACACCGGCGCGATCACGCATCATATCGCTGCCGATATCGACGCGGAGCGCGCGGTACTCGCAGGCGACCTCGAAAAGGCCGGCATGGTCGAGGCCAAATATCAGGTCACAGGAATCGGGCCAACCGTCGCCGGCCACAATGGCGGCGGTGACCTGTACTACACCGATGGCGAAGTCTGGATCCTGCGGCTCGTGGTGGCCTGCGCCAAACACGACGGCCCTCCCGAGACGATCCCGAGCCCGGCGGCGACCGAGATCAAGGACCAGATCTTCCAGGCCATCGCGAATGTGATCGGGCGTGATGCGCTGACTCACTAAGCGGTGAAATTCAAACCACCTCACACGCGCTTTGATTTCGCGCTGCGCCATGGCACCATGGCCAAAAATACCAACAAGGATTGAAAATGGTCGTTCGTGCAGGTCGTGAATTTCTCGCCATCCCCGGCCCCACCACGATGCCAGACGAAGTATTGCGGGCGATGCATCGTCCGCCGCTGGATATCTACTCCAAGGAAATGGTGCAGCTCACATTCGGGCTGCTGCGCGATATCGGCACGTTGTTCGCCACCAAGGGCAACACCTATATGTATATCGCCAACGGGCATGGTGCCTGGGAAGCGACGCTCACCAATGTGCTGTCGCGCGGCGACAAGATCCTGGTGCTGGAAAGCGGGCGTTTCGCGGTCGGCTGGGGCCACGCGGCGCGCGCCATGGGCGTCGACGTGCAGAGCCTGAAGGGCGACTGGAATCGCGCCATTCGTCCTGCCGAGGTTGAAGCGACGTTGCGACAAGACACCAAGCATGAGATCAAGGCTGTGCTTGCAGTGCAGATCGACACGGCGTCAGGCGCGTTCAACGACATTGAAGCCATCGGCAAGGCCATCAAGGCCGCCGGCCATCCCGCATTGTTCATGGTCGACACCGTCGCATCGCTCGGCTGCATGCCGTTCGAGATGGATGCATGGGGCATCGATGTCGCCATGTCCGGCTCGCAGAAAGGCCTGATGACACCGCCCGGCCTCGGCTACGTCGCGGCGAATGATCGTGCGCGCGAAATCCACAAGACTGCCAATCTGCGCACACCCTATTGGGACTGGACCGAGCGCGACGGCGACGAGCACTACCGAAAACATTCGGGCACCGCGCCGGTGCACCTGATGTTCGCGCAGCGTCAGGCCATCGACATGCTTTTCGACGAGACGCTGGTTAACGTGTTCCAGCGTCATCGATTGCTGGCGGAAGCCGTGCGCCGCGCCGTTGCCGTATGGGCCGATGGCGGCGTGCTGAGCTTCAATATCATCGAGCCGAAAGAACGCGGCAACACGGTCACGACGGTGCGGATGGACAACCCGACGCCGCTGCTCGATTACTGCCGCGACAAATGCGGCGTCATTCTCGGCGTCGGCATCGGCGACCTGCACGGAAAAGCATTCCGCATCGCCCATATGGGCCATGTCAACGCGCCCATGATTCTCGGAACGCTCGGCGTGATCGAGATGGGATTGCAGGCGCTCGGCATTCCGCACGGCAAGGGCGGTGTCACGGCCGCGGTCAACTTCCTCGGTGAGAGCGTCGCGCCCTAAGGTCCGTTCTCAACCTCGCCGTGGTCGCGGCGAGTTTCCGGCATCACCAGCCAGATCAGCAACAGACCAAGCCCGGCGACGCAGGCCAGACCGACAAAGGCAACCGGCGCGCCGAGCTTGTCGGCGACGAAGCCGGCGGTCACCGTGCTGAGTGACGCGCCGATGCCGGTGGCGGTGCCGACAATGCCTTGCGCGAGACTGAAGCGACCGCTGCCAAAGGCGATGTCGGCGACGATCAGCGGGATCATCACGCTGAACACGGCAGCAGTGACGCCGTCGAAGACCTGCACGGCGACCAGTGCAAACGGATCGGTGACCACGGCGAATAGCAATCCGCGGATCACGAGCGCGGCGAAAGCGATCAGCAGCAGCGGCCGACGGCCCCATTGCTGCGCCTTTCGGCCGACCGTCGGTGAGGTCGCCGCGACGATGGCCTGCGGGACCACGATGCAGAAGGCGATCAGCGCCGGTGCCCAGTCGGCCGAGCGCGTCGTGACGACGCCCGCCATCAAAGGCAGCATCGCGGCATTGGCAAGCTGCAGCAGCAGCACAGCGCAGGCAAAAATCAACAGCGGCTTCTGCCGCACCAGATCGCGAAAACGGATCGGCTTTTTGCTCTCGGCCTCTTTGGTGCTGGCACCATGGGCCTGCGCAGGGTTGATCTCCTGAGGTCGAATCCGGGACAGCGCATAGAGCACCGGCAGCGCCAGCAGGAAGGTGACGATGAACACCGACCGGCTGGACAGCAGATAGCCGCAAGTGCCCATGACGGCGGCAGCGACGCCATTGCCGAGCGAGGCGAAGCGCGCATTGCGCCCCAGCCGTTCGCCGATCCGCAGCGGCCCGACCAGCCCCAGGCTGATAGCGGCGATCGCAGGGCCGAGCACGCAGCTCGCCATCGCATGCAACGTCGCTGCCGCGACAATGACGGGAAACACCGGCAGCGCCGCGTAAGCTAGCGCACAGCCGCCGATGGTCGCGACCGCGGCACCGGCGACCAGCCGCGTCGAGCGCGCCGCATCGATGATCGCGCCACCCGGAATTTGGCCGAGCAGCGCGACGATGCCCCCGATCGACAGCACGAAGCCGATCTCGACCTGTGTCCATTTCTGCGTGGTGAGATAGACCGCAACGAACGGGCCGAATCCTGTCTGCACGTCGGCGAGAAAGAAGATGAACCAGTCGAGCCCGCGCAGGCTCTGCTTCGATGGCTCAGGACTCCGCTGCGGCTCCTGCGGGCCCGGCTCGGACTCCGGCGCAATCCCCGGCGCGCAGGCGACCTCAGGCACCGCCGCCGCGACATCATCGCGGCGGGAGAGATCAGCTGCGCGTGTGGTCGCGTGAACCGCCAATTAGCGCTCCTGCATGGTAAGAGGCGGAAACCTCAGCGGCGTCAGTGTGCCGGACGCGCCGAGCACGACGATGGGCTGGTCGTCCTTGTATTCCGGCGCAGCACGCACCTGCTCGCGTGTAAGATCGAGCGTGATGCTGGCGGTCTTGTCGGCCACGTTCCAGAAATGCAGCGCACCCCAATCGACCACGATCTTGCGCGAGCCGACCCCGAGGAAACCGCCGAAGTCGATGACCGCGCCGCGCACCTGGCCCGCGCGATCGACGATCACGTCGGCAATGCGTCCCATATTCTCGCTTCCGGGACTGCGCACGTCGCGGCCGAGAATGCCCTTGGCATCGAAAGCGTCGATCACCGTAACCGATGGCGGCTTGGCGACAGGCGCAGGAGGCGTGGACGCGACCGGTGGCGCTGCCGGCTGCACCGCAGCCGCATCCGGTGCGGGCGACGGCACGGACGGCTGCGCTTCAGGGGTGGATTTCTCTGACGTCGCGGGCGGAGGCACAGGCGCATCCGCCGCCTGGCACACGGCCACGGCGTTCAACGCCAACGCGACAGCCAATCCGGCAACGATACGAATTGCAGGCATGGAAACTCCCTCACTCACGCGTTTCGCTGATGGGCACGACCCCAGCGCCAGGCGACGCGTCAATGCGTCAATACGATCGATACCTGGATCTGACCGCGGGTTCGCAGCACTTCCAGCGACACATCGTTCTCGTGTTTGCGCAGGCAGAGATCGACGCTGGATTCGCCGAGCCGAAGATCACGCAAAATGACGTATTGCAGGAAAGCGGGCAGCCGCGGATTGCGGAAACGAATTTCCCCGCGCGCAACATCGAATTCGATTCCTAGTGCTGCCTCGAGCAGGGTATACGGCGTAGCGCTAGCCCAGGCCTGCGGCGCGCAGGCCACCGGATACAAGGTCGGGCCGCGGCGTTTTTCGCGCTGGAAGCCGCAGAACAATTCCGGCAATCGTCGCAAGTCCATATAGGCCGCGGTGTCGAACAGGCCCTTGAAGACGGCCTCGACCGAATGCTTCAGGCCATAGCGCGCCAGACCGAGTGTGATCAGCGCATTGTCGTGCGGCCAGATCGAGCCGTCATGATAGGACATGGGATTGTAGCGCGCCTCGCCGCGCGCAATGGTGCGAATGCCCCAGCCGGTGAAGAAATGCGGACGCATTAGGTCGGCAGCGACCATGCGCGCACGGTCTTCACGGACGATGCCTGTAAACAGCAACTGTCCCGCATTGGAGGCACGAACCGCGCAAGGCATCTTCTTGCCGTCGAGCGCAAGCGCATAGGTGCCGAGTTCCTCGCACCAGAATGCTTCCTCGAACCGCGCAGCAAGTTGCTCCGCTTCGGCCTCGAGCTGCCGGGCCCTGTCGGGCAGGCCTGTGCGCAATGCGAGACGCGACGCCAGATGCTTGGCGGCGAAGACATAGCCTTGCACCTCCGCCAGTGCGATATTGCCCTCAGCGAGCTTTCCATCGGCATGAAAGATGGCGTCATACGAATCTTTCCAGCCCTGGTTCTGCAGTCCCTGTTCGGTGGCGCGCTGATATTCGACGAAGCCATCCTTGTCGGGGTCGCCGGGACCATCGATCCATCCGAGGGCGGCCTCAACGGCCGGCCACAGCTCGTGCAGGGTTTCATCATCGCCGGTGCGCTCGACATACATCCCTGCGAGCATCACAAAGAGCGGCGTGGAGTCGACGCTGCCGTAATATTGCGCGAACGGGACTTCGCGGAGCGCAGCCATCTCGCCGCCGCGCATTTCGTGCAGAATCTTGCCGGGCTCGGCATCCGCAAGCGGATCGACCGACTTCGCCTGAAATGCCGCAAGCCGTTTCAGCACGCCGCGCGCCACGCGCGGATCGATCCACAACAGTTGCAGCGCCGTGATCAGGCCATCGCGACCGAATGTCGTCGAATACCAGGGAATACCGGCGTAAGGGTAACGGCCCTGCGGCGTATTCGTCATCAGGATACTGAGATCGGCCATCGCCTGGCAGAGCACCTCGTTGAAAATATCGTTCGAGGTCTCGACCGTCGCCGCACCCTTGCTGAAATTGCGCATCTCGCGGCGATGCGCGAGCAAGCCACGAAAGAACGGTACAGGCTTGTGGCCGACCTCGGCGTTGCAACTGACAGCAACGAACAGTGACGTCGTTTGCTGCGGCTTCAGCTCGAAGTGGTAGGTCGCGGTATTGGCCGCCAGCCGCGTCGGGCGCGGATCGAAATGCACCATCGTGCTGAGCGGCTTACCGTCGAGGCCGGTATATTCCAGCGCAACGTCACTGGGCCCGACCAGGCGACTGGTGGCGATGCCGCGATGCTTGCGCTTTTCGCCACGCACCTCGAACAGATCGGCAAAGTCATTGTCGAATGACAGCGTCAGATCGAAACTCGCACGGTGTTCGCCGTGATTTTGCAGACCGATCCGCTGATAAGCCGCACCACGCCACAGGAAGAACGTGCGCACGATGTGCAGCATATCTTTCTGCAGCACGAGGCGGCCGTTGCGATAGATATCCGGATTGGTCAGATCGACGGTCAGCGACGAGTTGTCATCGCGCAGATTCGAACCGAGCAACAACGGCTGCACGTCGTTCAGCGCCAGCTCCAGCCGCGCGAGATAACGCGTATCGGCATTGAACAGGCCATCCGGCCCGCCCGCGGACGCGCCAATGTCACCATGACTGTCGAGCACCACAAACGTATCGTCGTGCTTGAGCGCACGTCGCGGGCGCGAAGCAGGACCCGTCATCGGAATGTAGAACGGCGACTCGACCGCCTTTTGATCGGCGATAGCGTTCAACTTGGTCGCGGCGGCTTCGATGGGCATGGATGACCTCGGCCGGTTGTAAGGTGAAGACAGGCACGAAGATAAACGCAGCGCCTGGAGAGGATAACTGAGTCGTCAGGCTGCGTGCTGCGCGAGACGGCTCATTTCCTGTGTGACGAGTTCCCGATACGGCCCCTCGCCCTGCATCAGATGATCAGGTTTGCCGTCCTCAATGATCTTGCCGCTCTGCAGCATGACCACGCGATCGAAATTGCGCAGCGTCGCGAGGCGATGCGCGATCGCGATTACCGTGCGACCACGCATCAGACGCGCCAGCGCCTCACGGATCGCCTCTTCCGATTCACTGTCGAGGGCCGCCGTTGCCTCATCCAGCAGCAGAATGGGCGCGTCCTTCAGGAAGGCGCGTGCAATGGCGATGCGTTGACGTTGCCCGCCGGACAGTTTGACGCCGCGGTCCCCGACCATGGTGTGAAGACCTTCCGGCAGCGTCTCAACAAAGTCGCAACGCGCCGAAATAGCGGCACGCAGTACCTCGTCATCCGTCGCCTCAGGACGTCCATACCGGATGTTCTCCATGATGGAGCGATGGAACAATGAGATGTCCTGCGGTACCACGGAGATTGCGTGACGCAGGCTGTGCTGGGTCACGCGTGAAATATCCTGGCCATCGATGGTGATGCTACCATCCTGCACGTCATAGAAGCGCTGCAGCAATACAAACAGGCTCGACTTGCCGCCGCCGGACTGGCCGACAAGGCCAACGCGCTGGCCGGCATTGAGTCGCAACGTGAACTTGTCGAACACCTGCAGACCGCCGGGATAACGGAACGAGATATTGTTGAAGGCGATCGCTGCACCTGACTTCACCAGCGGCTCGGCTTCGGGATGGTCGCTGAGCTCATGCGGTACCAGCAATGTGGACAGCGCCTCGGACAGGCGCGCAACATGTTGCGTGACATCTACGAGCGCTACCGCAAGATCTCGCGTCGCATGCAGGATCGAGAGACCGAGCGTACAGATCAGAACGACGTCGCCGGTGCTGGCGCCGCCTCGCTGCCACAGCATGATCGCCCAGGCGAGCAGCCCGATCGTCAGCGCGACCGTGATGGCCGCATGCGTCAGGCGCAGACGCTCGAGATAGCGCAGGCTGCGACCACGGGCGTTCAGCTCGCGATCGACCGTTTCATCGAAACGATCATGCTCAAAGCTCAATCCGCAAAATGCGCGGACCAGCGGCATATTGTTGATGACATCGACCATTTCGCCATCGACGGCGGCCGCCTTGCTGGCGAAGTCGTCATGCAGTTTCTTGCCGGCCGCGGCCATCTTGAACATCATCACGACGACCGCGCCCGCCACGACCGTCAGTCCCGCCGCCATCGGCAGGCTGACGGTTCCAATCAGCAGGATAGCCGCGAATGTCGCGACGCAGGGCGGCAAGACGTTCCAGACAAACATGTTTTCGACCGTGAAGACCGCGTTGGATGTTGCCGTGATACGGCTGGTCAGCATGCCGGGCAGCCGATCCGAGAAGTAGCTCGGTGCGTGTCCGGTCAGATGGCGAAAGATATCGCGCCTGAGATCGCCGGTGACACCAACGAATGTGTAGCTCGCGGTCCAGCTGGCCACGCGCCACAGGAACATGTCTGCCGTGATCAGCGAGATCAGAACGCCAAATGCGATCCAGACGGTATTACCGGCTCCCGAAGGCCCCGATGAGAGGCCATCGACTAAAAATTTAATTCCGTACTGCGTGCCCACCGAACAGGCGACGGCTGCAAGCACGGATATCAGGATGATCAGATGCGATGCAGAACGCATCCTGATGTAGCGCATCACGAAAGCGAAAGGGCGATACGCATATCCGGAAAGACTGTCCATGTGATTGTCAAAACCCGTTGAATAAGAACAAGAATCTCGACGGACAGCGTCCCCGCCCGCTGATGGAGATGATGCCATCCCGAATTTCCCACGCTCTCGCCATCTCGGCGCAACATTCGGGCAGCATTAACACTCCGGAAACCGTGGTTGAACGTGATGGCATCAGCAAGACCACAGTGTGGACGAACTACGCAGATCACATAGGAACCTCGCAGATGCGAGAACGTTCCAGCTTCAGGCATACCGGTACCGACACGTCGTCGCTGAAGTTGTTCATCACTTCCAACATGGGAGATATGTAAAATGCGCATCGCGCAAGTTGCTCCGCTGACAGAAGCCGTTCCGCCGAAGCTCTATGGAGGCACGGAACGCGTCGTCCACTGGTTGACCGAAGAGCTGGTGGCGCAGGGGCATGATGTTACGCTGTTCGCCAGCGGCGACTCTCAAACGTCAGGCAAGCTCGACGCCGGATGGCCGAAGGCGCTGCGGCTCGACGGCTCTGTCCGCGATCCCAACGCACTCCATATGGAGATGCTTGAACGCGTAAGACAGAAATGTGACGACGACGAATTCGACGTTCTGCATTTCCATCTCGATTACTATCCGTTCTCGCTATTCTCCCGCCAACCCACACCATTTCTCACGACGCTGCACGGCCGTCTGGATCTGCCGGAACATCAGCCGACCTTCACGACTTTCTCCAAGATTCCCGTTGTTTCGATTTCGAACGCGCAGCGGCGCCCGGTACCGCAGGCGAATTTCGTGCGTACGATCTATCACGGCCTTCCCGAGAAGCTGCTGACGCCGCAACCGATCACGCCGAGCTACCTCGCCGTGCTCGGGCGTATTGCGCCCGAGAAGGGCGTCGACCGCGCGATCAAGATCGCCATCCGCGCCGGCATCCCGCTGAAAATCGCGGCCAAGATCGACCGCGCGGATGAGGACTATTACGAGCAGGTCGTTCGCCCACTGATGGATAATCCGCTGGTCGAATATATCGGCGAGATCAGCGACCGCGAGAAGCCGGAATTCCTCAGCGGCGCCTATGGTCTGTTGCTGCCGATCGACTGGCCGGAGCCGTTTGGCCTGGTGATGATCGAATCCATGGCCTGCGGCACGCCGGTCATCGCCTATAATCGCGGCTCGGTGCCGGAGATCATCGACGAGGCCCTCACCGGCTTCATCGTCGAGGACGAGACCAGTGCAGTTGCCGCGGTGGGTCGTCTCGCCGGCATGGACCGTACAGCGATCCGCAAGCAGTTCGAAACCCGCTTCACCGCCCGGCGCATGGCTCTCGATTATGTGGCCACCTATCGCAGCATGATGGAGCATAGGGTGTCGCTGCGACTGGTCAGCAGCGCAGAGTAGTCTGAAGCGCATAATTAAGGCATCGAAGGGCGGCCCGTCGGGTCGCCCTTTTTCGTGCTGGCCTGCTGCAAAATCACTGGCCCGCTGTACAGCCCGTGCGACATTTGCAAGATAGATGACAGACATCAGATCACGGCATTGGCCCGAATCGACGTCCGACCGTTTTTCTCGCATCTCGACAGGCCCTCATGACCGCCGTTTCCCGCTTCGAAATTATCCTGCTGCTGATGGCTGTCATCGTTTTGCTCGACATGATCGCGCGGCGTTTTCAGCTCCCGCGCGCGGCTGCACTGATCCTCGGCGGCATCGGCTTCGCACTGATCCCGGGCACCCCGGATGTCGAAATCGACCCCGAGCTGGTGCTCGTGCTGTTTCTGCCGCCGCTGCTGATGTCGAGCGCCTGGTTCACCTCCTGGCGGGATTTCCGCGCCGATCTTCGCATCATCCTGCAGCTCGCCGTCGGCGCTGTCTTCTTCACCACCCTCGTGGTCGGCGTGGTTGCGCATCTGGTGATGCCGTCGCTGCCCTGGGCTGCCTGTTTTGCGCTCGGCGCCATCGTCTCGCCGCCGGATTCGGTGGCGGCCAAGGCCGTGCTGCAGAGCGTGCCGCTTCCGCCGCGCATCATCGTGCTGCTGGAGGGCGAAAGCCTCGTCAACGACGCATCGGGCCTGGTGCTGCTGCGCTTCGCCATCGCGGCAGCGCTGACCGGCTCGTTCAGCGCCACTGCGGCCACCGTGAGTTTCTTCTCGGTCGCGATCGGCGGCCTGCTTGTTGGCATCGTCTTCGCCTTCGCCGCCATCCTGGTGATCAAGCGCATCAAGGAAATCGACCTTGCGATTGCATGGACCTTCCTGGTCGCCTGGATCTCCTATATCGCCGCGGAAAAGCTCCACGTCTCCGGCGTGCTGTCCACCGTCGCCTGCGGCATGATCCTCGGATGGAAGCAGCACGAGTTCTTCGGCGCTGCGACGCGCACCCGGGCCACCGCAGCGTGGAGCGTCGTCGTGTTCGTGCTGGAATCTCTGGTGTTTATCCTGATCGGGCTGTCGCTGCGCGGCGTGCTGTATCGCCTCGGCGGCTATGACGCCGTGGTGGCGCTGTTGCCGGTGACGGCTGCTGTCATCGCAGCAGTGATCCTCGCGCGCTTCGCCTGGATGTTTCCGGGCACCTATCTGCCGCGCATGCTGATGCCGAAGCTGCGCGCCCGCGACCCCGCTCCGCCATGGACGGTGCCGTTCATCATGAGCTGGGCCGGTTTGCGCGGCGTGGTGAGCCTCGCTGCCGCATTATCATTGCCGGAGGAATTTCCCGGCCGTGACGTCATCCTGGCGATCACCTTCGCAGTCATCCTGGTGACGGTCCTTGTCCAGGGCTCGACGCTGGCACCGATCGTGCGCCGTCTCATCAAAACTGACAATGTCCGCACACCGCATCACTCCAAACTCAGCGAGGCGCAGGCGCGCGCGCGCGTTGCGGCCGCGCAATTTTCAGCTATCGAGAAGGCGTCACGCAATGATGACGGCACACATCGCCATCCGCGCCTGTTCGAGCAATATACCTATCGCAAGGGCGCCGCAGCGCGCTATGCCGAAGAGGCCGAGGCACTATCGCCGCACCGCATCGACCATTACACGACCGTGCTGGCCGCCATCGAAGCCGGCCGTGCAGAGCTTCTGAAGATGCACCGTGAGGGTGAAATCCACGACAGCGTGCTGCACGCCATCGAGGAAGGCCTCGATCTCGAAGAAGTCAACGCAAGACGCTTCCTGTAAAAGCCACGCTTCCTTTAGCAGCCATTCGCCGTAGCGCCTTCACAGCCGCCACCATCGGCTCTAACCTTGATCGTCAAGCGCCAGCCAAGGCGCAAAATCCGGGAGAAAACAACATGCGACTTCAAGGCCTATCCACCATCGTCACCGGCGGCGCATCGGGTTTCGGCGCCGAGATCGCACGATCTTACGCGCGCGAAGGCGCCAAGGTCGTCATCCTCGATCTGAATGCCGATGGCGCGAAGAAGGTTGCGGCCGAGATCGGCGACAGCGCAATCGCCCTCGGCGGCAGCGTCACCAGCAAGGCGGATGTTGATGCCTCGGTGAAGCTCGCGGTCGAAAAATTCGGCAAGCTCGACGTCGTCGTCAACAATGCCGGTTGGACCTTTCGCAACAAGCCCTTGCTCGAAGTGACCGAAGAAGAATTCGACAAGGCGTTCGACATCAATGTGAAATCGATCTTCCTGATGACCAATGCCTGTGTGCCGGTGATGAAGAAGCAGAAGAGCGGTCGCATCATCAATATCGGCTCGACAGCCGGCGTCCGGCCGCGTCCGGGCCTGACCTGGTACAACGCCACCAAAGGCGCGGTGAACCTGATGTCGAAATCGATGGCCGTGGAACTGGCGCCCGATGGCATCCGCGTCAATTGCATCGCGCCGGTGATCGGCGAAACCGCGCTACTGGAATCCTTCATGGGCGTGCCGGATACACCGGAGAACCGCGCCAAATTCATCGGGACGATCCCGCTCGGCCGCATGTCGCGCCCCTCGGATATCGCCAATGCCTGCGTGTATCTGGCAGGCGAGGAATCCGAGTTCCTCACCGGCGTGATCCTGCCGGTCGATGGCGGGCGAACAATCTAGAACGAGGAAATTCATAAACCATCGAATCCGGTCAGATTCGATTTACCACTCGCGTTAAGCAGTTCACCGGTCATTCATGCGATGGTCGCGTCATGATCGAGGGACACACCTCGGCAGGGAAGGCGTCAGGGTCAGGCCGGTCAACGGTCTGACCCCTCTCTTTGGGGATCATCATGGCAGCAAAGAAGAAACCGGCTCCGCGCAAGAAAAATGCTGCGCCCGATGTGGCTCACCCCGCTTCTGCAGTCGTGACAATGGCAGCCCGTAATCTGATCAATATGGCGATTGTGTCTGCATCCTGCGCAACCACGTTGTTGACGCTGATGGCCGTGCTCAAGTTCCAGACCGCCTGAGCGGTCACTTCATCTCGTTGAGCAGTGTCGGGATCAGTTCCGACACTGTCGGATGGATCGGCACCGCCCATTGCAACTGGGTATAGTCGGCGCCGGCATTCATGATGTCGAGGATGCCATGGATCGCCTCGTCGCCTCCGGTACCGAGGATGGCGGCTCCCAAAATCTTCTTCGTTTCAGCATCGACCACAACCTGCATCATGCCCGCGGTCTCGCCCTTCTCGACGGCACGGCCCACATGGGTCATCGGCCGGTTGCCGATCAGCAATTTCTTTCCTGTGGCCTTTGCCTGAGTCAGCGTCATGCCGACGCGGCCAAGCGGCGGATCGATGAACAGCGCATAGCCGGGAAGCCGATCGCTGACGCGGCGGCTTGCGCCATCGAGCAGATTGGCGGCGATGATCTCGAAATCGTTGTAAGCCGTATGCGTAAAGGCGCCGCGACCGTTGCAATCGCCCATCGCAAAAATGCCCGGCACATTGGTAGCGAGACCGTCATCGACCTTGATATAGCCCCGCGCGTCCACAGCGACGCCAGCCTTGTCGAGACCGAGATCGTCGGTATTCGGCCGTCGCCCGACGGCGAGCAAAACATCACTGCCGATGATCTCCGGCGCGCCTTCGGTGCAGTCGACACCGACAGTCACGCCATCGGGATGTGGCTTGAAGGTGATGCATTCGGCATTGGTTCGGATATGGATGCCCTCGGCGAGCAGGATATCGCGGATCGCCTCTGAAATCTCCACATCCTCGCGCGAGACCAGATGCGCGCCTTTCTCAACCACCGTCACTTCGGCGCCGAAGCGGCGATACATCTGCGCAAATTCGAGCCCAATATAACTGCCGCCGATGACCACCAGATGTTTCGGTACCCGGTCGAACTGCAGGATGCCTGTATTGGTCAGATAGGTGACGTCGTTGATCCCCGGCATATCCGGCACGACGGCCCGCCCACCGACATTCAGGAAGATCCGCCGAGCCGTCAGCAACTCATCGCCGACGCGGATCGTATCCGCAGATTCGAAGCGCGCATGGCCGTTGATGACCGTGCATTTGTCCATGCCGCGCAACCAGCTTTCGACGCCATTGCGCGAGTCGCGGATCACCTCGTCTGCCCTCGCCTTCACGCGAGCCATATCGATCCGCACGGGCGCGTCAATCATCACGCCATAGTCGCTGCCGCGGCGCGCAAGATGCGCAGCATAGGCGGAGGCGACCAGCGTCTTGGTCGGTTTGCAGCCGGTATTGACGCAGGTGCCACCAAACAGATGACGTTCGACGATCGCGACCGACATGCCTGCGGATGTGAGCCGACCCGCGAGTGAAGGTCCGGCCTGCCCAGCGCCGATGATGATAGCGTCGAAGCGCATGATTTCAGCTCCCAACCGGCAGAGCCAATGCTCCACCGCGGCGAGAGACTAGCGTTGGAAACGGCATCAGCCAACGGATGACCGAAGTTCCAGCGCCGCCAGCTCCCGAGCCGCTTAGGGCTTGCCGGCAACCGCAGGGCCGCGCCAACGCGCCCAGAGTCGTTCAAACAGCGGCAACAGCCCGCGCGGCGTCACCAAAATCACCGAGATCACCACGATGCCGTAGATGAAATAATGCAGGCCGGGCAGCGTGCTGCCGAGCTTGCCGCGCAGGATTTCACCAAGTGGCACCAGCAGCAATGCGCCAAGCGCGGGGCCATAGGCGCGGCCGAGCCCGCCGACGGTTGCAAACAGCACGATCTCGATGGTGATGACGGGCGAGATCAGCAGATAGGGATCGGCAAAAGTGAGATAGCGCACATAGGCGGTACCAACGACGGAGGCGAGCATCGCCGAGATCACCATCGCGGTGATCTTGTAGCGCAGGATGTTGACGCCAATCGCCTGTGCCGCCTTTTCGTTGTCGCGGATGGTGCGCAGATAATAGCCAAGCGGCGAATTGAGGATCGCAACATTGACCAGCACGCAGATCGCCGCCAGCCCCAGCATCATCCAGAACGCACCGTGACCGCCGCCAAACTGGAACGCCAGGAAATTACCCGTGTCCTTCGGCAGCAGCAGCCCGGACGCGCCGCCGAGGAAGTCCCAGCCCTCGACAACGATGCTGCCCATTTCCGCGAAAGCCAGCGTGATTAGCACGAAAGAGAGATGGCCGAGCTGAAAGCGGAAATCGATCCAGGCAATCACGGCGCCCAGGATTCCGGAGATCACCGCCGAGATCACGAGACCCAGCCACATATTGATGCCGAGCTTGAGCAACAGCGCGGCCGAGAACATCGATCCGATGCCGATAAACAGGCTGTGCGCCAGCGAGATCTGCCCGGCCATGCCGCCGACGATGTTCCACGACGAAGCCAGTGCCACATAGACCAGCGCCAGCGTGAGAATGTGGACGTAATAGCTCGACAGCACGAACGGCATGATGGCGGCGATGACCAGCGCGCCCCACCAGATCGGCGATGCGAGCGTCTTGTAGAATTCGTCTCTCATCGTGCCGAGCTCCAGGTCAGGCCCTTCGGGAGAAACAGCATGATCGCCACGAAGATGATATATGGCAGCAGCAAGCCGATCGGGCCGTCGAGATAGATCGTGCCGAAAGCTTCGGCGATGCCGATGATCAGGCCGCCGAGCATGATGCCGACGAAATTGGTCATGCCACCGAGCACAACGACCAGCAGCGTGATCACGGTGTAGCGCAGACCCTGGGTCGGCTGGATCGGAGTGCCCGGCAGCAGCAGTGCGGCAGCCAATGCGAGAATGCCGATGCCGAGCGCGAAAGTGAGCACCTGGACGCGGCCGACATTGATGCCCATCAGGGCCGCGGCATGGGCATTCTGGTGCACGGCACGGATCGAGCGGCCGAAATCGGTCGAGCGCAGCATGATGTAAAGGCCGATCGCCAGCGCGAAGGAGACGACGAAAGCCACGATATGCGGCACCCGTAGCACCACGTCACCGAGAATGATCAGCTTGGATTCGACGAAGGAGGGCGTACGTGCCGGCTCGCCGCCGAACACCATCAGGATGCCGTTCTGCAGCACCAGGCTCAGACCGAGCGTAAGCTGCACCACCATCAGGAACTGATGTCCGACCATCGGCCGTATCAGGAAGATGTAGACCAGTGCGCCAATGGCGGTCATCAGCGGCACCGTGATGATGATCGACACATAGGGGTCCATGGCGAAGGCGGAGTACAGCGCGAGGCACATGAACATGCCGAGCGAGATGAAATCGCCATGCGAGAAATTGACGACGCCCGACACGCCGTAGACAAGCCCCATGCCCAGCGCCAGCAAGCCATAGGTGGCGCCGATCAGAAGGCCTTGGGCGAGAGCCTGATAAAGTTCGGTCACATCACTCTCCGATCACAGACCAAGATAGGCGCTGCGGGTGCGCGGATCGTTTTTCACGGTCTCCGCATCGCCCTCGACCGCCACCTGCCCGCGCTCCAGCACGTAGCAGCGCTTGGCGTGGCGCAACGTCAAATTCAGATTCTGCTCCACCAGCAGGATGGTCAGCCCATCGGCATGCAACTTGTCGATGATCTCGAAAATATACTGCACGAACAGCGGCGACAGACCGAGCGAGGGCTCATCGAGCATCAGGAGCTTGGCTTCCGCCATCAGCCCGCGGCCGATCGCCAGCATCTGCTGCTCACCGCCTGACAGTGACCCGGCACTCTGCGTCAGCCGCTCGCCGAGCCGCGGAAACAACCCGATGACTTTTTCCATCTGTTGCGGACGATGCTTGCGCGCGTGCGCATTGATGCCGCCAAGCAGAAGGTTTTCGCGGATGCTCATTTCCGGAAACACCAGACGGCCTTCCGGCACCTGCACGATGCCGAGCTCGACACGCGCCTGCGGCGTCAATTTGCTGATGTCCTCGCCCAGAAACAGAATCCGGCCGGATATCGGCTTGACCATGCCGGACAGCGCATTGATCAGCGTGGTCTTGCCGGCATTGTTGGCGCCGAGCAGACCGACGATCTCGCCCGCAGCGATCTTGGCGTTGATGTCGCGCAGCACCGGCACACCACCGTAGCCTGCAACCAGATTATCGATCTCAAGCATCGAGATGATCTCCGAAATAGGCATCCACGACGCGCTGATCCCGAAGGATCTCGTCGGGCGTGCCCTGCGCGATCTTCTCGCCGAAATTGATAACCACCATACGCTGCGCCAGCCGCATGATGACCGGCATCACATGCTCCACCATCACGATGGTGACACCCTGCTTGTTGAGCTCCTCGATGATCGCGATCGGCGCGGCGGTCTCGGCCATGGTCAAGCCGGCCATCACCTCGTCGAGCAGAATGCAGCGCGGATCGGTAGCGATGCACTTCGCCAGTTCCAGCAGCTTCTTGTCCTGCAGCGACAGTGTCGCCGGCGTCTTGTGCTCCTTGCCGCCAAGGCCGACACGCAGCAGCGCCTGCGCCGCATAGTCGATGGCCTCGCGCATCGGCCGGCGCGTCAACGCTGCGGTCGTGACGACGTCGAGCGCCGTCATGTCGGCAAAGGACTGGACGATCTGGAACGAGCGCATCAATCCACGGCGCACCAGCCGATCCGGCGACACCCCGATAATGCTTTCACCGTCATAAACGACGTCGCCCGCAGTCGGCGGAATGAAGCCGGAGATCACACCGAACAAAGTGGTCTTGCCGGCACCGTTCGGGCCAATGATGCCGAGAATTTCGCCTTTCTCGACGTCGAAGCTCACCGCGTTGAGCGCGACCAGCCCGCCGAACCGCCTGGTGATGTTGGAGACTTCCAGAAATGCCACAGCCGTCCACTCTTTATGTTGCGCCGAGCCTCAGTGCAGGACCGATCAGGACTTCGGCCGCGGCGGCACCTGGGCGAATTCCTTCGGGAATACGACCTGCTGATCCTGCTCGGGAGTCCATTGGATGAACATCGCAGAGCCATCCTTGAGCAGACGGTCTTCCGCGAATTGGAGGCCCTTCGGCTTGGCAATGTAGAGGTTCGGATCGCCTGCCGGAATGTTGACGTTCTTCAGCGCCTCGAGCAATGCATCGCTCTGCAGCGACTTGGCATTCTCGAGCACCTGCTGCAGCACGCGCGCCGCCTGGGCGTATTGCACCGCGCCCTGGCCGATTTTTTCGAGCTTGGCGACATCGCGCAATTCCGAGACGATCTTCTGCATCGACTCGATCTTGGCGCCCGCGCTGAAGCCGGTCATGCCGAACAGGTTCTTCGTCAGCACGGCCTTGCCGATCTCGGGGCCGAGATCCTTCCAGAGCGACAGATCCGAGTAGCCGCCGGTGCCACCGCAGAAGATGCTGCCGTGATAGTTCAGATTGTAACGCGCCTGATGCAGCAGGATGCCGTCGCGCGGCGTCACGAGGCCGACAACGACGTCCGGCTTGAGCGAGCGGATACGAACCATGGCCGCCGTCTGGTCCTGCGCACGAATATCGAGCGCGGCTTCGCCGATGATCTGGATGCCGCTGGCCTTCAGCTTCTCGACCAGGAATTTGTTCGACTGCTGGCCGGCCTCGTAATTCGAATAGGCCATGACGGCAGTCTTGATCGGAAACTTGAAATCATCGCGCAATGAGATGACGAAGTCATGCATGGTCTGCGCATAGCCGCGATCATAGGGATAACCCAGCGTGAACATATAGTTCGACTGCGACCCACCAGCCCAGACCGACAGCGTCGGAATCTTGGCTTCGTCGACCACCGGCGTCAGCGCCAGCATCTGTGCGCTGAGAATGGTGCCGGTCAGAAGCTGCACCTTTTCCTCGGTGATCAGGCGCCGCGCTTCGGCAGCGGTCCGCGCCGGCTGGCTGGTATCGTCCGCCAGCACCAGCTCGATCCTGGCGCCGCCCTTGCTCTTGATGCCGCCTTCGGCATTGATCTTCTTGATGATGTATTCGAAAGCCGGCTGGCCTTCCTGCGCGTAAGCCGCAAGACCGCCGCTCATCGAATTGACCATGCCGATGCGGATCGCCGGCTCGGCAGCGCCTGCGCTGCGAATGAACGGCGCGGCGATCGGCCCCGCCAGAACGGCAGAGGCACCAAGTCCAAATGTGCGGCGGGTCATGGTCATGTCATATCCTCCGATGCGCAACGACGCTGAAGCGGCGCGCTTTCTTGTTCTGTTACTGGGCGCTGGAGTGTCGAACACTGCGTTACAGATTGGGAGTCTGCATATCGCAGTCGGGCAGCGTTTTTCGGACTTAGCCGCGTTTGCGCAGCTGCGTCAAATTGCGGCGCATGGAAATCGCGAATGAGGGCCATGCATCCGTGACGGGGCTTTCACAGTCGCGCAATCGCAAAGCCTGCACGCGGGAAGTGTACAACCGTCGCGCCGAGATCGGGATCCTCACGCCGCAAAGCGATGCTGTCATGACCCGCAGAAACAAACGCACCGATGACGGGATCGAAACCCCAATCGGTCGGCATGACCGATACCATTACGCCTTCCTTAAACGGCAGACCTTGATCATCTGCAATATCGTTATGAGGAGAAGCAGATGTCGCCATAGGCTGACAGAGCCGCGCTATGTCCAGCGCCTGCTCGGGCGACAGCTCCTCAACCATTCCGTGCCCCAGCGCGGCAACCCGGTCCATCCACGCGAGAACGCGCGGATGCTCGGCAAGACCTTCGCTCTCACCGAGATTGCGGCGCGCGTACCAGAGCGGATGGTAGACGGCGATGTCAGCAAGTGATGGCGCGTTGCCGAGCAGGAATGCGTCGCCATGCGCAAGCCAATCGCTGAGCCAGGCTAGATGAATGCGAAACCGGTTGCGGAGCGCAGGAATCTGCTCACGCATCTTCACGCTGTCCCAGCCATCGAACTTGCCTGACGTGAAACTCGCGCGATCGGCATGGAGCTCTGGCGGAAAACGATCGCCGTTCAGGCCGAAGACCAGTCCAAGAGCATTGGCAAAGAGCGCGCGATCGGCCCAGGCCGCGATGATATCGGCCTGACCGCGCGTGCCCGTCGGATAAAGCGTCGTCTCGGGAAAACGCCGCTCAAGCTCCGCAAGAATGCGGCGCGTATCGCAATAGATGTCGGCCCCGACCTGCAGCACCGGAACGCGGCGATAGCCTCCGGTGAGCGCCACGAGCTCTGGCTTCGGCGCGATCCGCGGCTGGATCACTGACTGCCAATGCAGGCCCTTCAATCCGAAGGCGACGCGCACTTTCTCGGCAAACGGCGAACGCGGATAGTGATGCAGAACAAGATCGGTCGCCGTCACTGCATCCCTTGCCTGTCAGCTATGTCGCATGCACCGCAGTCGTCGCGCCGATGGAATACATCGCCTCGAATTCGGCAATCGGATGCGGAAGTCCATCCGGACCGGTGATCTCAACATCCCAGCTGCCGTCATCGAGCAGCTCCCTGGCCTTCTTGACAGCTCCGGCCGCGTTGTCGCGGCGGAGTGAAACAGTCCCTGACGTATCGGTTCCCCTGACGAAAAACGGCAAGTCACGTCCTCCCTGTGTGAGGCGCCCCGCAATGCGAGACCGCGCGCGACGTCTTGATCGCGTCACTCTGCGCATCAGACCACAGGACTCACGGCAATTCCAGCAACTTGCCGTCGCAATCATCATGAACCTGTTATGCAGCCCCGCGCTGCGCTGCGGGACGCGTCAACACGAAGAAGACGAGGGTGCATAGGGTCAGGAATACCGCCATTGAGATTAAAACTGCGGGCAATCCCCAGGCGGCGGCAATCGGACTGGTAGCCGATTGCATCACGGCGGTGCCGAGGAAGAATGACAGGTTTGCTGCAGAGAGCGCTTTGCCAATATTCTCGGCAGCGACGACCTGGCGGATCATCGCATAGACGAGCGGCTGCATCGCGACGAGAAGGCCGACGACCACAAGCAGGCCGGTATCGACTGCCACGGGCATCACTGGCAGGCCGAAAAGCGTGGCCAACGGATAGCCCGGTGCACCGAGCGCCATCACGAGTAGCAACGCGGCGGCGCACAAATGGACCGCAAACAGCAGCATGCGGCGATGACCCAGCTTGCGATCGAGCAGGCCCGACAGCGCCGGTCCGATCACCAGCGCCACCGTAAACAACGCCAGCACATTGCCGGCCTCAATCCGCGACAGTCCCTTGATATTCATCAGCCAAGGGCCGGCCCAAAGGCCACGCAACACAAGCTGAACCGCAAGTGACACGAAAGCAAGGATCACGATACCGCGCACAGCACGTGACACACCGAGTTGCAGAACCGAAACCATCTCGCCCAGAAGCGCGCGCGGCTGGCCTTCGGGACGCGATGCCGGCACCATGACCGCGATCAGCATCGCCACGACAATCGCCGCTGCGGCGGCAATCCAGAATCCGGCGCGCCATCCCCAGCGCTCGACGACGTAAGCAAGCGGACTGGCCGACAACAGCAGCCCCGCATTGCCGAATGACAGAATGATGCCGGACCACAGACCGAACTGCGCTGGTGTCAGCCGCTTGGCCGCGAGTGTCATCGGGCACATCAGCATGCCCGACGTCGCCATGCCGATCGTTGCCTGCGACACGAAGAACGAGAGCGGCCCGGTCGACAGCGCCGCAATCGCCGCGCCGCAAACCGTACCGGCGAACAGTACGAGCGACACCGTACGGATGCTGTAGCGATCCAGCGCGACGCCGACCGGAATCTGCAGGAGCGCGAAGAAAAAATGATAGGCGGAAGTCAGCGCGGCCAGCGTCTGCGGCGTGACGCCGAGATCGGTCGACATCACATCGATCGCGACCGCAGGCGTGGTGCGCAGCATGTTGGACAGTACATGCCCGCAGGTCAGAATGAGCATCGCGGCCACGAGCGCTACGCTCACGGGCGGATCGATGGCAACGGGCTTGAAGGCAGAAGAGTCGGCGGCACTGGTCATGGCGCTCGCCTACGCGGAAACACGGCGCGCATCAACCGCCACGAAAGCCGTGGCGGTCATGCTCTCTCAATGCTGCGGTGCAGCTTAAGCTGCAGATGCCTCGATGCGGATCGGGATCGATTTGTAAGCCGGCGTTCCCGACTTCAAATCGTGCTGGTCGAGCGACACGAGCACATTGGCCTCGGGATAATAGGCCGCTACCGATCCTTGCGGGATGTTGTAAGCCACCGCCGTCACCCGACGCAGTGCGCGCGGTGCGCTGTCTGGACGGTCCAGCACGATGTCGATCAGATCACCGTGGCTGAGCCCGCGGCGGGCGAGGTCCTGCTCGTTGACGAACACCACATCGCGCCGCCCGGTGATGCCGCGATAGCGATCGTTCATACCGTAGATCGTGGTGTTGTACTGGTCGTGGCTGCGCAGTGTGGTCAGCGTCAACGCGGTCTCGGCGGGGCCGTCCTCATAGAGGCCGGAGAAGACCAGGAACTGCGCCTTCTTGCTCGGCGTCAGCCATTCCCGTTCCGAGGCGGCGTTGCGCAGCCGGAAGCCACCCGGCTTCTTGATCCGCGCATTGTAGTCCTCGAAGGCCGGAAAGACCGACTCGATGGCGTCGCGGACCTTGCTGTAGTCGGCGACGTAGTCCAGCCACTTCACCTTGGTATTCGGCAAAGTCGCGATGGCCATATCGGCAACGATCGCAGTCTCGGACTTCAGATGCTCGGACGCCGGCTTCAAGCCGCCGCGCGAGGCGTGCACCATCGACATCGAATCTTCCACCGTCACCAGTTGCGGACCCGTCGCCTGCACGTCGATCTCGGTGCGGCCAAGGCATGGCAGGATGATCGACTCCTTCGCGATCAGAAGATGCGAGCGATTGAGCTTGGTGGCGATATGCACCATGAGATCGAGGCTGCGCATCGCCGGATAGGTCTCCTCGGGATCGGACATCGCGACCGCGAGATTGCCGCCAAGACAGATCAACGCCTTCGAACGTCCATCGCGGATCGCCTTCACCGACGCGACGGCGTCATGACCATGCGCAGTCGGCGGCTTGAAGTTGAAGGTGCGTTCGATGCCGTCGAGCAGCGCAGCGTTGGGTACTTCGGTGATCCCCACGGTGCGATCGCCCTGTACGTTGGAGTGCCCGCGCAGCGGCGAGATCCCGGCGCCGGGACGGCCGATATTTCCGCGCAGCATCAGGAGATTGGCGATCTGCTGCACGTTGCCGGTGCCGTGGCGATGCTGGGTGATGCCCATGCCGTAATTGATGATGACGCTCTTGGCCGCGGCGTAGATGTTGCCGAGGTTTTCGATATCGGCGCGCGGCAGGCCAGACGATTTCTCGATGGCCTCCCATGAGGTCGCGTCGAGATCGGCGAGCAGCGCCTCGATGCCGTTGGTATGTTCGGCGATGAAGGCGCGGTCAAGCACGCCGGGGCCGCCTTCGGCAAGGCTCGCGGCGTCGAGCGCCACGACGGTCTTCATTATGCCCTTCAGCACGGCAATGTCGCCGCCGACCTTGACCTGGTAATAGGTCGACGAGATCTGCGTAGAGCTCAACGTCAGCATTTCCGCTGGATGCTGCGGGGATGTGAATCGTTCCAGCCCGCGCTCGCGCAGCGGATTGATTGAAACGATGGCAGCACCGCGCTTGGAGCATTCGCGCAAGGTCGTCAGCATGCGCGGATGATTGGTGCCGGGATTGTGCCCGATACAGAACACCGCATCCGCATGATCGAAATCCTCGAGCGTCACCGTGCCCTTGCCGACGCCAATGGATTCCGGAAGGCCCACGCTGGTGGCCTCGTGGCACATGTTCGAGCAATCGGGGAAATTGTTGGTGCCGAACTCGCGCACGAACAACTGATACATGAACGCTGCTTCGTTAGAGCAACGGCCCGACGTGTAGAATTCGGCCATGTTCGGATCGGGCAAAGCGCGCAAGCCGGCACCGATCCGCGCCATCGCATCTTCCCATGAGATCGGAAGATACTTGTCGCTGGCCCGGTCATAGGCCATCGGATGGGTGAGGCGTCCCTCATTTTCGAGGTCGTGATCATGCCAGTCCCAGAGTTCACTCACCGTATGGGCCGCAAAGAATTCCGGCGTCGTGCGCTTGGCCGTTGCTTCCCACGACACCGCCTTGGCACCGTTCTCGCAGAATTCGAAGGACGATGTATGCTTTGGATCAGGCCAGGCGCAGCCCGGGCAATCGAAGCCGTGCGGCTGGTTCATCGTCAGGAGGCCATGCGTTTCGTTGACCACCGCCAACTGTCCGCGCACAGCGTCGGCCACTGCTTTCAACGCGCCCCAACCTGCGGCGGCACCTTTGTAGTTTTCGACGCCCTGAACCTGCTTCTTCGCCATCGCGATCCGTCCTTCGTCGTCAGGGCCCATATGGCCCAACCTAATTCCGCCTCGTAGCATTAAAGGCTGTAATACAGCGAATAGATGCCATCAACTTTGATTGACCGACCCCTGCGCTGTATTGAACGATACGAATGCCGCGACACCTGTTCACCAAGGCTATCGCCCGATTGATATTTTGAATGGAGCGCCGATGACCTCTTCTTCCCTGTTCCAGCCGCTGCAAGTTGGCCCGTATCAACTCAGCCACCGGGTTGCGATGGCGCCGCTGACGCGCATGCGGGCCGAGAAGACAACGCTCGCGGCCTGGACCCTCAACGCCGAATATTACGCGCAGCGTGCGACCGAAGGCGGACTGATCATCGCCGAGGCCTCGCAGGTGATGCAGGAAGGCCAGGGCAACCCGAACACACCGGGCATCTATACGAAGGAGCAGATCGCCGGCTGGCGTCAGGTCACTGACGCCGTGCATGCCAAAGGCGGCATCATCTTCCTGCAGCTCTGGCATGTGGGCCGTGCCTCACATTCCTCATTCCAGCCCGGCGGTGGGCTTCCGGTGGCACCGTCAGCCATTGCGATCGACGCTACCACGCGGACGGCTTCAGGCGAGACGGTATCTTACGAAACACCCCGCGCCCTGGAGACCAGCGAGATTCCCGGCATCATCGACGCCTACCGGCAGGCCACGCGCAACGCCAGGGAAGCCGGCTTCGACGGCGTCGAGGTGCACGGCGCCAACGGCTATCTGCTCGAACAATTTCTGCAGACCCGCAGCAATCAGCGTACCGACCAATATGGTGGCTCAATCGAGAACCGCGCTCGCCTGCTGCTCGAAGTGACCAATGCCGTCATCGACGCCTGGAGCACGGATCGTGTCGCCGTCCGCCTGTCGCCTTATGGTGTCTCGAATGACTCCGGCGAAACCAATCCGATGCCGCTCTACAGCTATGTGGTCCGTGAGCTCGACAAGCTCGGCCTCGCCTACCTCCATTTCGTCGAGCCGCGCACCAGCGGCGTCGGCCGCGCGGAAGTGTTTCATAACAATGTGCCTAAAGCCTATGAGCTGTTCCGGCCGATGTGGAGCGGCGTGCTGGTCACGGCCGGCGGCTTCGACGGCACCTCCGCCGAGGAGGCCGTCGCTTCCGGCAATGTCGATATTATCGCCTTCGGCCGCCCGTTCATCGCCAATCCGGATCTGCCGGAGCGTATCAAGCGCAAGGCGCCCTTTACGCCTTATAACCGGGCGACGTTTTACGGCGGCGATGTGGCTGGCTACACCGACTACCCGGTGCTTGGCGCAGGCTAGTCTGCGGATTATTCAATAGAAAGCACTTCTGGCGCGCTATAGGCTGTGTATGGGCCCGTAGCGGGTCAGGAGTATCGCCCCATGGATTCCACCCTATCAGCCGCCGAGCTCGACGATCGCATCGCCATCCTTCGCGACAATATCCGGCAGTTGATCGAGCAGGCCACCGCGGCTTCCGGCGAGAGCAACGAGGAGCGCACCGCGGATCGGCTGGCTCAGCAGAATGAGGAGCTGGACCGGCTGATCGCCCAACGCGACGCCTTGGGCAAATAGCCGAGAGGACTACGGACTGGAAGCCTGCCCGGTTGTCGGGCGGGATGCGTAAAACCGCGGCTTTTCCTCCAGTAAACTTTTGGCTAGCTTGGCTGCATGAACGTTCAAGCCAAGATCGACATCAAGCACTCCACCTGCCCGCATGATTGCCCCTCCGCCTGCGCCCTCGACATCGAGGTGATCGGCGGGAACACCATCGGCCGGGTCCGCGGCTCCAAGGAGCAAAGCTATACCGCCGGCGTGGTCTGCGCGAAGGTCGCGCGCTATGCCGAGCGCATCCATCATCCCGAACGGCTGATGTATCCGATGCGCCGCACCGGCCCGAAGGGCTCCGGCCATTTCACCCGCATCAGCTGGGACGAGGCGCTCGACGAGATCGCTTTGAGGTTCAACGAGGCCGAGCGCGACTTTGGCGCGGAGTCGGTGTTTCCCTATTACTATGCCGGCACCATGGGCCTGGTGATGCGCGACGGCATCAACCGCCTCGCCAATGTGAAGAAATATTCGCGCTTTTACTCGACGATCTGCGCAACCATTGCCTGGGCCGGCTTTGCCGCCGGCACCGGCAAGGTCGCCGGCGTCGATCCGCGCGAGATGGCGAAGTCGGACCTGATCGTGATCTGGGGTACCAACCCCGTCTCGACGCAGGTCAATGTGATGACCCACGTCTCGCGCGCGCGGAAAGAACGCGGCACCAAGCTGGCGGTTGTCGACATCTACGACAACGACACCATGAAGCAGGCCGATATCAAGATCCTGCTGCGGCCAGGTACAGACGGCGCCTTCGCCGCCGGCGTCATGCATGTGCTGTTCCGCGACGGCCTAGCTGATCGCGACTATCTCGCCAAATACACCGATGCCTCGCCGGAGTTCGAGGCGCATCTTGCTTCGCGAACGCCGGAATGGGCGTCAGACATTTGCGGCGTACCCGCTGCGGAAATCGAAGCCTTCGCGCGCCTGGTCGGCGAGACCAAGCGCAGCTATTTCCGCCTCGGCTACGGCTTCACCCGCAGCCGCAACGGAGCCGCGCAGATGCATGCAGCGCTGTGCGTGCCCACCGTTACCGGCGCCTGGCAATATGAAGGTGGCGGCGCTTTCTTCAACAATGCCGCAATCTGGAAATTCG
This sequence comes from Tardiphaga sp. 862_B3_N4_1, assembly GCF_051811085.1. Taxonomy (NCBI): domain Bacteria; kingdom Pseudomonadati; phylum Pseudomonadota; class Alphaproteobacteria; order Hyphomicrobiales; family Nitrobacteraceae; genus Tardiphaga; species Tardiphaga sp. 862_B3_N4_1. The sequence continues at coordinate 1,957,717 of NZ_JBPWQB010000002.1, read as the reverse complement.
ACAAGACGCTGATCGAGGGCCTCGACGTGCTCGACGAGAGCGTTCGGCGTCTTGATCAGTCGAAGATCGGCCGCATTCTGACCGGTGACGCGGAAGCCTTGCACAACGGCCCGCCAGTGAAGGCGATGCTGATCCAGAACACCAATCCGATGACGGTGGCGCCGGAACAGGCCTTGGTACGGCAGGGCTTTGCCCGCGAAGACCTGTTCGTCGCGGTGCATGAGCAGTTCATGACCGAGACCGCCATGATGGCCGATATCGTGCTGCCGGCGACCATGTTCATGGAGCACGACGATCTCTATTACGCCGGCGGCAACCAGCACATCTCGGTCGGTGCCAAGCTGATCGACGCACCGGAAGAATGCCGCTCGAACCACGACGTTCTGCAGGGCATCGCCACCCGCCTCGGCGCGAAACACCGCGCTTTCGACATGCATCCGCGCGACATCATCGACGAGACGCTGCAAGTCAGCGGTCGCGGTGGCATCGAAGGGCTGGAGGCCGACAAATGGCGCGACATCCAGCCGGATTTCCGCACCTCGCATTATCTCGACGGTTTCGCCCATGCCGACGGCAAGTTCCACTTCAAGGCGGACTGGTCGACAGTGCCGATGCCCAATGCCGGGCTGATGGGGGCGTGGGACGAGATGCCGTCGTTCCCCGACCACTGGGCGGTGATCGAACAGGTCGATGAGGCGCATCCGTTTCGTCTGGCCACGAGCCCGTCGCGCAGCTTCCTCAACACCTCGTTCAACGAGACGCCATCATCGCAGGCCCGCGAGGGTGCACCCAGTGTGATGATGCACCCCGTCGACGCGGCGAGGCTCGGCATTGCCGATGGCGATGCCGTGACACTCGGCAACACGCGCGGCGAGACGACCCTGACCGCGCGTATCTTCGAGGGCCTGCGGCGCGGCGTGCTGATTGCGGAATCGGTGCACCCCAACAAGGCGCATATCGGCGGTCATGGCATCAATATGCTGACCGGCGGCGAAGCCGTCGCGCCCTATGGCGGCGCGGCGTTTCACGACAACAAGGTGTGGGTGAAGAAGGCGGGATAGCCCGCCTTCTTACGCCGTCGATACCTGCACCAGGATGTCGGAGAAGGTCGGCGCACGTCCGAGATCGGCCATCGCCGGCGAAGTCAGCGCATGCACCGTTGCACTCTTGCGGGTCGAGCGTTGCCAATAGCCGCTCGGTGCCACCACCACGCCGGGCTTCACATCCGCCGAGATGGTGACGAGCGCCTCGAACGAGCCGCGATCGTTATAGACACGGATCGGCGCGCCCGCTTCGATGCCACGTACTGCAGCATCGTCGGGATGCAGTAGTACGGCCTGCTCGCCGGCATGATGGAGCTGCTTCGGCATATTGCCGAAATTGGAATTCAAGAATGCGTGGCTCTTCGGCGAGATCAGGCTGAGCGGATATCTCTTCGCCAGTTCAGGATTGGTCTGCGGCGATTCTCGTGGTGGAATATAGGACGGCAACGGATCGACCGGCTCGCCGGACTGTTGGCCACCATAGCCCTGCCGGAACAACGGCACGACGAAATTGCCGCCGGCGGCGATCGAGGATTTGAATTCGCATTTGCCTGACGGCGTGAAAAAGTTGCCTTCGCGATGTGGCGCGTAAGTATCGGATCGCTCGACTTTCAAGCGCGCATAGCCGGTTTGCTTCAATTGCTCGATGGTGATGTTTTCCAGCACGGGACTGGTCCAGTCCATCGAATCCGCAATCATCTCGTCATCGCTGCGGAAGAACGACGGATCGTCGATGCCCATGGCGGCGGCGAGCCTGCGAAACAGCTCGGTGTTCGATACGGCTTCGCCAAGGGGTTCGATCGCCTGGTTGTTGTAGGACAAATAAAGATGCCCCCACGAGAACATTAGATCCTTCTGTTCGAGCTGCGTCGTCGCCGGCAACACGATATCGGCAAAGCGCGCGGTGTCGGTCATGAAGTGTTCGCTGACGACGGTAAACAGATTCTCACGCGCCAGGCCAGCCTCGATCTTGCCCTGCTCTGTGACCATGGCCATCGGATTGGCATTGTAGACGAACAGCGACTTGATCGGTGGATCGAAACCAAGCTCGCCGGTGAGCACCGGGCCGAGTTGCCACAGATTCACGATGCGCAGATCCTCTCCCTGTAGGTCCGGGCGCATCAGCACGTCCCATTTCACCGGAAACGCCCAGATCGGCAGCTGCAGCAGACCGCCGCCGACGTGACGCCAGGCACCGATCAGCGCGGGCAGACATGAGATCGCGCGCACGGTCTGGCCTCCGCCGGCATGTCGCTCGACGGCGACGCCGATGCGGATTACCGCGGGCGGCGTGGTGGCATATTCACGCGCCAGCGTGCGGATGTCGTCCACCGCGATCCCGGTGATTCCAGACACGTAGTCGGGCGTGTAAATCGCGGCACGTTCGGCCAGCTCGTCATAGCCGATCGAATAGTTGTCGACGTAATCGCGATCGATCAGCCCCTCGGTGGTGATGACGTGGATGAGGCCCAGCGCCAGCGCCGCGTCTGTCCCCGGCCTTATAGCGATGTGCCAGTCCGCCTGCTGCGCGGTCCGCGTCCGTACGGGATCGATGACCACAAGCTTGGCACCGTTCTTCATCGCCTGCTTGATGTAAGGCCAGTGATGCGAGTTGGTGCTGAGCGTGTTGCAGGCCCAGAGGATAATGTACTTGGAATGGACGAAGCTCTCCGGATCGGTACCCGGCGTATGGCCTATCGTCATCAGATAGGCAGTACAGGCGCCGGAATCGCAGAACGTACGTTCGGCCACCGTGGCGCCGAGCTTGTTGAACAGGGGATCGCCGACATTGAGGCCGTTGATGATGCCCTGGGTGCCAAGATAGCTGCACGGCAGGATCGCCTTGGCGCCGTCCTCGGCGATGATCGTCTTCCATTTGCCGGCGATCTCGGACAGCGCGTCGTCCCATGAGATGCGCGTAAACTGGCCACTGCCCTTCGGCCCCGAGCGCCGCATCGGATAGAGAATGCGCTGGTCGCTATAGACGCGCTCCTGATAATCGTTGACCTTCACGCAGAGCCGACCTTGCGTGAACGGGTGATCCGGATTGCCCCGCACGGACACGGCGCGGCCATCTTCGACCGTCGTGATCATGGAGCAGGTGTCGGGGCAATCATGGGGGCATGCACCAATTACGGTTATCTGGGTCAAGCTGGCCTCCGCTGGCTACCGATCTGGGTCGATGCCGAGCATGCTGAGCTGACGGACTGTTGGCTTTTCCGAGCCTGCTGTTCTGTTTGCAAATCCTGCTGACCACGCGGCGGGTTCCGCCCCGCGCCCATGGCACAGGAATTGAATGTTAAGCGGCGATCATTTCAGCGAGTGGGGGTTGGCTATGACGATTGCAGGCCACGGCGCGGAAAAGTATGTCACCGGACATCTCATCGATGGGTCTCAGGACCGGAATTGGCCCCATCTGCTCGCGGAGCGCTGGAGCCATCGGGCCGGCGATTTACCCTCGGTGCTGCCACGAGATACCGAGATTGCCATGTTCCTGCGCGGCAACTCGGTCGTAGAGCGTCAGGGCGGCGGTATGCGGCAACGAACGTCGGGCCATCGCGGCACCATCTGGCTCTGCCCCGCCGGCATTCGCGAAGAATATATCAACGTCTCCGAACCGGTCGCGGACTGCCTGCACATCTATCTTCCCGGCCAGCCCTTTGAGGACACGCTTCTGCAGGATCTGGAAATCGATCCATCACGTATGACCTTGCGCTATGAGAGCGTCGATCATGATCCATTCATCGAACAGGTCGCCGAGCTGATCCTGCAGGAGCTGAATACCGAGACCTCCGCCGGCCGACTGCTGATTGAAACACTCAGCAGTGCATTGTCCGCACATCTCGTTCACAAATATGCGGCGAACGCGCTTCCGCTGAAGCCGCCACCGTCATCCGACAAGCCATTGGATCAACGGCGGCTGGCGCGGGTAATCGAATTCGTTGACGCCAACATCTCGCGCGAATTCGCGGTCGCCGATATGGCCCGCACGGCCTGTCTCAGCCCGGCGCATTTCGCGCGGGTGTTCAAGGTCCGAACCGGTCTCACACCGCATCAGTTCGTCAGCGAACGGCGGCTGACACTGGCGAAACAAATGCTGGCGGATCTGTATCGACCAATCGTCGATGTCGCCTATACCGCGGGCTTTTCATCTCAAGCCAATTTTACCCGCGCCTTCCGCCGGGCGACCAACATGACGCCCGGCCAGTTCCGCGGCCAGACAGCCGCCTATCGGATGTCCGACGAACTGTAGCGCTGGAGCTCGCAACTGGAGCTACCGCGCATCCTCCAGGATCATATCCGACGCCTTTTCGGCAATCATGATCACCGGCGCGTTGGTGTTGCCCGACATCAGGTCCGGCATGATGGATGCATCGATCACGCGTAGACCTTCCAACCCACGCACGCGCAGGCGCTGATCGACCACCGCTTTCGTATCATTGCCCATGCGACAGGTCGAGGTCGGATGATAGACCGTGCTGCCGCGCTGGCGGCAGTAAGCGAGCCATTGCTCATCGGTCACCGTGCCCGGGCCGGGCTCGACTTCCTTGGTCACGAAGGGCTTCATCGCCGGCGCGTTCAGCATCTTGCGCAGGATCTTGAGCCCTTCGACATTCGCCGTACGATCCGTTTCGGTCGCGAGATAATTGATGCGGATCGCCGGCGGCACCGAAGGATCCGCACTCTTGATGCGCAGCGAGCCGCGACTTTCCGGGCGCAGCTGACAGACCGAGGCGGAGAAGCCGGAAAACGGATGCAGTTTCTCGCCCATCTTGTCGGTGGAGAACGGCAGGAAGTGGATCTGGATATCTGGCGATGCCATGCGCGGATCGGTCTTGAAGAAAGCTCCTGTGGTGCCGGCAGCATAGGTCAGCGGGCCGGTGCGGAACGCCGCGTATTGCAGCCCCATCATCGCCCTGCGCACGGGATGATTGACGAAGTCATTGAGCGTGATCTTCTGCGGACACTCCATCACCATGCGGACCTGCATGTGATCCTGCAGATCACTGCCGACGCCGGGGGCATCGAGAAGGACCTCGATGCCGTGCTCCTTGAGCAGATCGGCGGGACCGACGCCGGAGAGCTGCAGCAGCTGCGGTGAATTATAGGCGCCACTCGACACCAGCACTTCCTTGCGGGCGCGCGCCTTACGCACCACGCCGTGCTGCTTGAACTCGATGCCGATGGCACGCTTGCCTTCAAACAGGATGCGCTGTGCCAGCGCTTCGGTCTCGACGCGGACATTGCCCTGCTTCAATGCCGGGCGCAGATAGGCCCGCGCGGTCGAGGCGCGGCGGCCACCCTTTGTCGTGGTCTGGAACCAGCCAGCGCCTTCCTGCGTGGCACCGTTGAAGTCGTTGTTCACCGGAATGCCGGTCTCGGCAGCAGCGGCGATGAAGGCCTCCGACAACGGATCGGGGCAGCGCGAATCCGACACCGGCAGCGGGCCACCGACGCCGTGATACTCGCTCGGCCCACGCGTCTGATTTTCCGCCTTCTTGAAATAGGGCAGCACATCGTCATAACCCCAGCCGGTATTGCCGAGCTGGCGCCAGCGATCGTAATCCTCGTGCTGACCGCGTACATAGAGCAGGCCGTTGATGGAGCTGGAGCCACCGAGCACTTTTCCGCGCGGCTGAAACACGGAGCGTCCATCGAGGCCCGGTTCGGGCTCGGTCTGATACATCCAGTTGACGGACTTCTCCTTGAAGAGCTTGCCGTAACCGAGCGGAACGTGAATCCAGATATTCCGATCCTTCGGGCCGGCTTCCAGCAGCAGCACCGAACATTTGCCGGAGGCCGACAGGCGATTGGCGAGCACACAACCGGCGGAGCCGGCACCGACGATGATGTAATCAGCCTCAATGGCATCAGCCGACGCGCGATGCGTCGACGCAGTTTGACCGCTCATGTTTCCCCCGACTGTTTTCAGCAACTGAAAACGGAAATGACGGGGATGTAAATGGGCGCGGCCGGAAGCATGGCACGCATGCGGCTAGAATCGTCGCAATGCGAAAGTGGGAGACTGCGCTAGGTAAGCTCCCTCTCCCCGCTCTGCGCGGGGAGAGGGTTGGGGTGAGGGGCGAGGCACATACGATGCAAAAGGAGTGGTCTCTCGGGTCGAAGACATGTGAACCGAGAGACCCGTGATGGAGGCTTCGTCCGAAACGGCCCCTCACCCGCCGCGAAGACGCGGCGACCTCTCCCCGCAATGCGGGGAGAGGTTAAGAAAGAGCGTTGCTTCAGTTATAACGGCTGATCGCCAGATCCTTCACGTCCAGCTCCGGTGCCTTGCCGGAGATCTGGTCGGACAGCACGCGGGCGGTGCCGCAAGCCATGGTCCAGCCGAGCGTGCCATGGCCCGTATTGAGATGCAGATTACCCAGATGCGTCGGGCCGACGATGGGCGGACCATCCGGTGTCATCGGGCGCAGGCCGCTCCAGAAGGTCGAGCGTGAGAGATCGCCGGCGGTCGGAAACAGGTCGGTCACCGACTTGTCGAGCGGCATCCTGCGCGGCGCAGTCGGCACCGGGTGATAATTACCGACTTCGGCGGTACCGCCGACGCGGATGCGGTCACCAAGGCGCGTGATGGCCACTTTGTAGCTTTCGTCCATGATCGTCGACTGCGGCGCAACGCTCTCATCGGTGATCGGCACAGTGAGCGAATAACCCTTTACCGGATAGACCGGCGCATCGATACCGAGCGGTCGCAATAGCAGCGGCGAGAAGCTGCCAAGCGCCATCACGTAACTATCTGCGGTGAAGACGCCCTTGTCGGTCGTGACCTGTGCGACGCGGCCGCCGGCGACATCCACCGACTTGATCGTGGTCTCATAAACGAATTTCACGCCGAGCCCGGCCGCGATCTTTTCCAGCCGCTGCGTGAACAGATGGCAGTCACCGGTCTCGTCCTCGGGCAGACGCAAACCGCCGACGAACAGATCCTGCACGCCGGCGAGGCCCGGTTCATACTTCACGCAGCCGGCACGATCGAGCACCTCATAGGGCACGGCATATTGCTTGAGTACGTCGATATCGCCGCCGGTCGCATCGAGCTGCGACTGCTTGCGGAACAGTTGCAGCGTGCCCTGGCTGCGATCGTCATAGGTGATGCCGGTCTCCGCGCGCAGCGCACGCAGGCAATCGCGGCTGTATTCGGCGATTCCCACCATACGCGACTTGTTCAGCGCATAGCGCGCGCTCGTGCAGTTGCGCAGCATCCGCAACATCCAGCGCCACTGATGCGGATCGGCCTGTGGCCGCACCACCAGCGGACCGTATTTGTCCATGATCCAGCCGAGCGCCTTCTTCGGCACACCGGGGCCGGCCCAGGGCGAGGCGTAGCCGGGCGAGACTTCGCCGGCATTACCGAACGAGGTCTCCAGTGCGGCGCCGGGCTGACGGTCGATCACCGTCACCTCGTGGCCTGCCTTGGCCAGATAATAGGACGTGGTGACACCGATCACGCCCGCGCCAAGAACCAGAACCTTCATCGCACCGTGCCTCCAGACCGGGCGGTCCACCGCACATCGATCTCATCCGAGTAAATTCTCTCATAGCGCTGACCCAGCGAGGTCAGCATTTCGTAGCCAATCGTGCCCGCGGTTGCGGCCAGCGCATCGAGCGACTGATGCCCACCGATGATCTCCACTTGCGAGCCCCGTGCCAACATGCCGGGCGGCAGATCGCCGAGATCGACGGTCAGCGAGTCCATCGAGACGCGCCCGGCAACCGCCAGCCTCCGCCCGCGGAAATAGACAGCGCCGCCATTGCCGAAGGCGCGCTGCAATCCGTCGGCGTAACCAATGGCCAATGTCGCCAACCGCGTCGGCTTCGTCGCCCGGAAAGTCCAGCCATAGCCGACATGGGCATCGGCTGCGACCTCGCGCATCTGGAGCACCTGCGCGGTGAGCCGAACCACTGGCAGCATCGGATTGCTTTGCGCGGGATGGGGATTGAGCCCGTAGAGCGCGGCGCCGGGGCGGACGAGGTCATGATGATAGTTGCGCCCAAGGAAAATGCCGGACGAATTGGCCAGAGATTGTCGCGCAGCAGGGAAGCGTTTCGCGAGCGCCTGAAACGCGGCGAGCTGGTGCGCATTGGCCGGATGCTCCGGCATGTCGGCACAAGCGAGATGGCTCATCACCATCTGGATATCGAGAACTGAGGTGTCCTTGCCCGAGAGTTCGGCGACCTCACGCGGCGACATGCCCAGTCGCGACATGCCGCTATCGACCTGAACGACCGCGGGCAGAATCCGGCCGCGTTGCCGCGCCTGATCCGACCAGGCCTCAAGCTGTTCGCGCGAATTGAGCACCGGAATGATGCCGGCTTCCGCGCAGTCACGCTCGCTGCCCGAGGGCAGACCGTTGAGCACGTAGATCGTAACGTCGCGGGCCAGATGGGTCTGGAGATCCAGCCCTTCGTCGAGATGCGCCACGAAGAAGGTGCGGCAGCCGGCCCGATAGAGTGCCGGCGCGACACGATCAGCGCCGAGGCCATAGGCGTCGGCCTTCACTACGCCGGCGCAGGTGACGCCGGGGCCGACCCGCTCGGCCAATAGCCGGTAATTGCGTGAGATGGCTTCGAGATCGATGGTCAGCACCGCGCTCGCATGCCGCGTGCCCGTTCCGCCTGTCCAAGGTGCCAGCATCACATCCCCCGCTACGAATGATCGCAACGGCAGTATCTCACCTTCCGCATGGCGCTTTACGGCGATTCCGGCCGCTGCTACGGTCATAAACGGTGATTATCGGCGTAAATTTACGTCCCTGTAGAGAAATCCTGCAAAACTTTGGCGAGAACCATGGCAAGCGACCTCGATTCGACCGACCGGAAGATCCTTCGCGAGGTTGTCCGGGATGCCCGGATCAGCCAGATGGCACTGGCAGAGAAAGTCGGCCTGTCACCCACCGCCTGTACCCGGCGTCTCACGGCCCTGGAAAAGAAGGGCGTGATCAAAGGCTATGCCGCCGAGATCGACGCATCCGAGCTCGGCTACATGATGACGGTCCACGTCCACATCACGCTCGACAAGCAGAGCGAGGATGCGCTGTCCGCCTTCGAGCGCGAGATCGCCAAATGCCCGGATGTCGTGTCGTGCTACCTGATGTCGGGCAATGACGACTATCTCGTCCATGTGCAGGCGCGCGACATGGAAGACTATGAGCGCATCCACAAGCAGCACCTCTCGCGGATGCCCGGCGTGGCGCGGCTGCATTCAAGCTTCGCGATGCGCAGCGTGGTGAAGCGCGGCGTCTCGGTGTCCGCGCTGACGGGCTGAACTTGCTTAACCTCTCCCGCCTAGCGAAGCTTCGCTTCGCCGGGCGGGGCGTAGGAAACAGGCGCGCTTAATTCGGATGCAAACCCGGCGCTTCCTGGCCGGTACGTTCGACATATTCAGTATAGCCGCCGCCATATTGCTGGATGCCGTCCGGGGTCAGTTCGAGCACGCGGTTCGACAGCGCCGCGAGGAAGTGGCGGTCATGCGACACGAACAGCATGGTGCCTTCGTAATCGCCGAGCGCCTTGATCAGCATTTCCTTGGTGGCCATGTCCAGATGGTTGGTCGGCTCGTCGAGCACCAGGAAATTCGGCGGATCGAACAGCATCTTGGCCATCACCAGACGCGCCTTCTCGCCGCCTGACAACACGCGGCAGCGCTTCTCGACATCGTCACCGGAGAAGCCGAAGCAGCCGGCGAGCGCACGCAGCGTACCCTGCCCGGCCTGCGGGAATGAGTCTTCGAGATTCTGGAAGATCGTGCGCTCGCCATCCAGCAGATCCATCGCGTGCTGCGCGAAGTAACCGAGCTTGACGCTGCCGCCGATGGTGACGTTGCCGTTGTCCGGCTCGGCCGCGCCGGTCACGAGCTTCAACAGTGTCGACTTGCCGGCGCCGTTGATACCCATCACCGCCCAGCGTTCTTTACGACGCACCGAGAAGTCCAGCCCTTCATAGATGGTACGGCTGCCATAGGCCTTGTGGATGTTCTTCAGGCTGACGACGTCTTCGCCCGAACGCGGCGCCGGCAGGAAGTCGAATGACACGACCTCGCGGCGCTTCGGCGGCTCGACGCGCTCGATCTTGTCGAGCTTCTTGACGCGGCTCTGCACCTGCGCGGCATGCGAGGCGCGGGCCTTGAAGCGTTCGATGAACTTGATTTCCTTGGCCAGCATCGCCTGCTGGCGCTCGAATTGCGCCTGCTGCTGCTTCTCGCTCATGGCGCGCTGCGCTTCGTAGAATTCGTAATCGCCGGAATAGGACGTCAGCGAGCCCGCATCGATCTCCATGATCTTGGTGACGATGCGGTTCATGAATTCGCGGTCATGCGAGGTCATGAGTAGCGCGCCCTCGTAGCCCTTCAGGAACCCTTCGAGCCAGATCAGGCTTTCGAGGTCGAGATGGTTCGAGGGTTCGTCGAGCAGCATCACGTCGGGGCGCATCAACAGAATGCGTGCCAGCGCGACGCGCATCTTCCAGCCGCCAGACAGTTTGCCGACATCGCCGTCCATCATTTCCTGCGTGAATGAGAGACCGGCGAGTACTTCGCGGGCGCGGCCTTCCAGCGCATAACCGTCGAGTTCCTCGAAGCGGGCCTGGACCTCACCGTAGCGCTCGATGATTGTGTCCATATTGTCGGCCTGGTCCGGATCGGCCATGGCCGTTTCCAGTTCCTTCAGTTCGGTCGCGACCACGCTGACGGGGCCGGCGCCCTCCATCACCTCGGCAACGGCGCTATGGCCCGCCATTTCGCCGACATCCTGGCTGAAATAGCCGATGGTGACGCCGCGCTCGACCACCACTTGCCCCTCGTCGGGCAGTTCGCGGCCGGTGACCATGCGGAACAGGGTCGTCTTGCCGGAACCGTTGGGCCCAACCAGACCGATCTTCTCACCCTTCAGCAGCGCGCCGGCGGCTTCGATGAAGACGATCTGATGACCGTTCTGCTTGCTGATATTGTCGAGGCGGATCATGGGAACTACGGGCTCACGAGACAGGGATTGAGGCCTGCCAATAAGGCATCCGGCCCGCCCAAGGAAGGATATTTTGCACCGCAAAAGAGCTAAGTGCCTGCCCGCATCTCGCTCAGGCTCTTCATCAGGATTTCCGCGAAAGTCGCCGCGGCTACCGGTAGTGTGCGACCGCGCAGCTGGCACAGCACTAGATCGGCGGTGGGCACATCGCGGGTATCGATCGGGCGGCCGACCAGCCCCATGCCGAGGTTCCCGGTGGGGGCTCCGATCTCGATCTGGAACGAGATCATGTTGCAGCGGAACACCAGCCCGCGCAGCATCTCGAAGGAGTTTGATTCCGCGAGCATGTTGAGGCGCAGATCGCGCCGGGTCGTGACCTCATCGAGAATCTGGCGGCCGCTCAAAGTCCGATCTGGCAGGGCTGCGGGATAATCGACACAATCGGAGAGGCGCAGCATCTTCTTGGCTGCCAGCGGATGATCCGAGCGGGTGATCACCACAAGACGCTGGGGAAGGCTGGCGATGACGCGCAGTGACGGCCACATCGCCGGACGATGCACCAGAGCGAGATCGACGTCGTAAGCCGCCAGCGCGGCCAGCGCGCGCTCGTGATCCATCACCTTGAGGTCGAACACCACTTTCGGATGCTTCTTCTGGAACGCAGCGACGCGCAGCGCCAGAAAATCCAGCGCCAGCGCCTGGCTGCAGGCGATCTGGATCGGACCGCGCCGCAGACCTCTGAGATCCTCGACCTGCGATCTCATCCGCTCGGCATCGGCAATCTGGCTGCGCGCGTAGCGCACGAACATCTCGCCGGCGGTGGTCAGCTTCACGCCCCGCGGCCGGCGCTCGAACAAAGGCGTGCCGATTTCGGCTTCGAGGTCCTGAATGCGCCGGTTCATCGCGGAAGGCGTCAAGTTGAGCAGTTCCGCGGCGCGGCGGATCGAGCCGGTGCGGGCCACTTCGACCACATGGGTCAGCAACCTCAGATGCCTCATTGCCCCTCGCTTCTCAAGTGATGCCTTTTTCACACCGGTCACTGGAAAAGATAGCAGCAGATGTGACCACTCGAATAGGCCTATCCTGATTCACACAGGAAGATAGTCGCGAGAGCGACGTCGCCCACCGACCAATCATGTCACGTTTCGCAACAGGAAAGCATCGATGACCGAACGCCGGGCACTTCGTGGATTACTGACGCTCGTATTAGCCTTGGGCGTAGCCGCAGGAACCTTCACTCTTGCCCAGGCTGCCGGGCCAACCAAGATCAAGTTTACCCTCGACTGGAAAATCCAGGGTCTGCATGCGTGGTACTACTGGGCGAAGGCCAAAGGGTACTTCAAAGATGAAAATCTCGACGTGACGATCGATCAGGGCGAAGGCTCGGCGGCGACCGTTACGCGGATCATGTCGGGCGCTTATGATGCCGGCTTCGGCGATATCAACGCCATCATTCAGAACGCCGCCACCAAGCCGGACGATGCACCGGTGATGGTCTACATGATCTATAACAAGACGCCGTTCGCGCTGCTCAGCAAGGCGGATGGACCGATCAAAACTCTCAAGAATCTCGAGGGATCCAAGCTTGCCTCGCCTTCCGGCAGTGCGTCGCTGAAATTACTGCCGCTGCTCGCCAAGCAGAACGGCATCGATTACAGCAAGATCAGCATTTTGCAGGTTTCGCCGGCCTTGCAGGAACAAATGCTGCTGCAGGGCCAAGTGGATTCAATCGCGGTGTTCGCGGCCACCAGCTATCTCAACCTGGTGTCGCTCAAGGTCGATCCCGACAAGGACTTCCGCTGGAATTTTTATTCTGACGCCGGCCTCGACCTCTATTCCAACGGCGTAATGGTGTCGCAGAAGCTGCTGAAGGAACATCCGGAGGCGGTGAAAGGTCTGCTGCGCGCCATTAACCGCTCGATCAAGGAAACCGTCCAGGCACCGGACGCCGCCATCGACCTGCTCGCCACCGAGGAACCGCTGATCAAGAAGGATATCGAGAAGCGGCGCCTGACCTACGTTTACAACAACTTCATCAACACGCCAGAGGTCGGGGATCTGGGCCTCGGCGAGCTCGATCAGAAGCGCCTGACTTCAGCGATCTCCACCATCGTCACCTCGTTCGAACTGCCGCGAACACCGAAGCCCGACGACGTGTTCAACGATACGTTCCTGCCGGCCAAGCCCGACCGGATGCCCCCGACCATCGCGCCGTAATGACAACGGCTCGCTCCACCGGCGCGCCGCGTCGCATCACCTGCGCTCATGTGCTTGGCCCGGACGGGCCGATGCCCGGCGCGCAGGTGATCGCGCTGCACGACGGCAAGATCCAGTCGATCGCGCGGACAACTGAAGCAGCAGAGCCGATCATGGCGCTGCCCGCTTTGGTCAATGCCCACGACCACGGCCGCGCGGTCCGCACCAGCTCCATCGGCGCCGACGCCAAGCCGCTGGAGTCCTGGATCCACTATCTTGCATTGTTTCCTGCGGTCGATCCCTATGTAGCGGCCTGCGTCGCGTTCGCCAGCAGCGCGCTGGGCGGTGCCGGTATCGTCATGAACCATTACACCCGCGTGCAGGGCTTCACTGATCTGCCGACCGAACTGGCCGAGGTATCGCGCGCGGCACGCGATGTCGGCGTGCGCACCGGCCTCGCCGTGGCAATGAGAGATCGCAATCCTTTGGTCTACGGTCCCTCGGAACCTGTGCTAGCAGCGCTGCCGCCGGACGTTCGGGCGGAGATCGCGCAGCGCTTCACGCGTCCGCCGCTGTCACCGCGCGATTACATGACGCTAGTGGACGAGATTGTCTCCGCCGCCGATGGCCCGACATTCGATGTGCAATATGGTCCCAATGGCGTGCAGTGGTGCAGCGACGCGCTGTTGCAGGTGACCGCCGACGCCTCGGCACGCACCGGCCGCCGTGTCCACATGCATCTGCTCGAGACCAAGTATCAACGCCAGTGGTGCGACGCCAATTATCCTGGCGGCGTAGTCCGCATGCTGGACGAGATCGGTCTGCTGTCCCCGCGGCTGACGCTGGCACATTGCGTCTGGGCCCGGCCCGATGAACTCGAACTCCTGGCCGAACGGGGCGTCGTCATTTCGGTCAATACCAGCTCCAACCTGCATCTGCATTCGGGTCTGGCTCCCATGACCCGGATGTGGACCGCCGGATGCCGGATCGCCCTCGGCATCGACGGCAAAGCATTCGACGACGACAACGATGCACTGCGCGAGCTCCGATTGTCACATCTGCTCCATGCCGGCAGCGGTTTCGATCAAGTCGTGACCCGCCACCGGGCGCTGCATGAGAGCGTAAGCAACGGCCGTTTCGCCGTCACCAATATCGCCAGCGACGGCGGCCTGCGGGACTGCGCCGATGCGGACATGCTGCTGCTGGACTGGAACGCCCTCAACGACGACGCGCTGCGCAGCGATCTCGACCCGATCAATCTGCTGTTCTCGCGGGCAACCGCGCGCCATATCCGGGAGGTGATCGTCGCAGGCCACACGATCGTGCGCGATGGGCATGTCACCGGGATCGACTTCACGGCCGCGCGGCAGGAGATTCTGGCGCAGATGCGCGCCGGCATGCCCTCTGGCCAGAACCTGGCTGGGGCCCTCGCTGCGCTCGACGGCGTGATTGCCGCAAGCTTTTGCGGATGCTGCTGACGCACCTCCGCCTCACGGTTCTGCAAGCGCCGGCCCGAACAACGCGTTATCTGGACAGCTCCAAGTGAGGCCTTTTTTGCACCGCTTAAGCAAAAAGATAGCAGCAGATAAGTTCACTCGGATGGGTTTAACTTTGCTCCTGAGGGCGGCCGCAGGCAGAAACACCCCACCGGCCGATCGTGTCACTCTTCTCAACAGGAACACACCGATGACCGGACGCCATGCATTTCGTGGATTGCAGACGCTTGCCCTGACACTGATCGTGACGGCCGGATCGTTTGTCGCCGCGCAGGCCGACACCAGGATCAAGATGGTCCTGAACTGGAAGTATGAAGGTCCGCAAGGCATGTTCTTCCTGGCGCAGGATCGCGGCTACTTCAAAGCGGAAGGCCTCGATGTCAGTTTCGACCAGGGTAACGGCTCTGGTGCGGCGGTGCCGCAGGTTGCCAACGGGGCCTATGACATGGGGTTCGGCGACATCAATGCGCTGATCGAACTTGCCGCCAGGAAGCCGGACGAAGCGCCGATCGGCGTCTACCAGATGTACAACCGCCCGCCTTTCACCGTGGCCGTGAAAGCCGACAGCCCAATCAAGACCCCCGCTGATTTCGTCGGACGAAAGCTGGGCGGTGCGGCCAATGACGGCGCGCTGAAGCTATTCCCGGCGCTCTGCGCGGCGACCAAGATCGACTGCACCAAGGTCGAGGTTACCAACATGCAGCCGAACCTGCGCGAACAGATGCTGATGAAGGATCAGGTCGACGGCGTGTTCGGCTACATCACCACCATCCGCTTCAGCGCCAGGCTGATCGGCATCGATCCTAAAAAAGAGATTCGCTTCATCAAGTTCGGCGACTACGGCATGGATCTGTATTCCAACGCCATCATCGTCTCGCGCAAGTTTGCCAAGGAAAACCCCGACGCCGTGAAAGGCTTCCTCAAGGCGCTCAACCGTGGCGTCAAGGATGCCATGGCCGATCCGAAAGCCGCCATCGAGGCCGTGCAGAAGCGCGAACCGCTGATCAAGCCGGAGATCGAACGCGCGCGCCTGGAAGCCACGCTGTCCGACGAAATGACTTCGCCGGAAATTTCAAAGATCGGCCATGGCGACATCAACGACGCACGCATGAGCAAGGCGATCGATATCCTCGTCAGCGCCAAGGAGCTGCCACGCACGCCGAAGGTCGGCGACGTATTCGACCGCAGCTTCATGCCGCCGCTGGCCGATCGCCCAACGGCCATCAAGGCCGCGATGTAACGACGAACCGGCCCCTCAGCATCATCGCCTCTCAACCGTCATTGCGAGCCCTGGCGAATTGGCGAAGCCAATTCGTTGGGCGAAACAATCCAGTCTTCTTCCGCTCGTGGCTTCTGGATTGCCGCGTCGCCTTCGCTCCTTGCAATGACGTGGAGGGGCCAGAGCAAACGACCCAAGAAAGATAACACCATGAAACTCTCCCTCGAAAACCGCGTCGCCATGATCACCGGCCCCGCCAAGGGTATGGGCGCCTCCATCACCCTCGCCTTTGCCGAACAAGGCTGCAAACTGGCGCTGCTGGGCCGCGATACCTCGGCGATTGAGCCGGTTGCCGCCGAGGTGAAAGCCAAGGGCGGCGAGGTGATCGTCATTCCCTGCGATCTCACGAAGTCCGAGCAATGCGAGGCCGCGGCGGAGAAAACCAAGGCGGCGTTCGGCGGGCGCATCGACATTCTTGTCAATGTCGCCGGCGGCTCCGGCCCGATCGGCAAAACGGGGGTGCAGACCACGCCGGAGGAGTTCGACGAGATCGTCACGCTCAACATGAACGGTTGCTTCCACTCCATGCGCGCGGCGTTGCCGACCATGATCGATCAGCGCTACGGCAAGATCGTCAATGTTGGCGGCACCTTCGGCATGCGCGGCCGCGCCGGCCGGATGGCCTACTCGGCCTCGAAATGGGGTCTGCGCGGCATCACCAAGAGCTTCGCGCTCGAGGTCGGCCCGCACAACATCAACGTCAATTGCGTGGCGCCTGGCATGGTCGATGGCCCGCGCTTTCGCGACAAGGTCTGCCGCGACATGGCGCTGAAGCTCGGCATCACCGAACAGGAAGCCGCCGAGCGTCACGCCATGGACTACGCGCTGCGCCGCGTCACCGTCGATGCCGACGTCGCCAATGCCTGTCTGTTTCTGGCCAGCGACGTCTCGCGCCAGATTACCGGCGTCGACCTGCCGGTCGATGGCGGTTGGGCCATGCTGTGAGCGAGGGGGCTAACATGAGCGACAAGGTCGATCTGGTCATCAATGGCGGCACCATCGTATCGCCCGATGCAAGCTACAAAGCCAGCATCGCCATCAAAGACGGCGTGATCCACGCTATCGGCGCGCCGGAGGCGATGCCGCCGGCGACGCAGATACTCGACGCCACGGGCCTTCATATTCTGCCCGGCGCCATCGACGTGCACGTGCATTTCCGCGATCCCGGCTATCCGCAGAAGGAAGACTTTGCCAGCGGCACTGCCGCGGCGGCCTTTGGCGGTGTCACCACCGTGTTCGACATGCCCAACACGCTGCCCACCATCAACAATGCGGAAGCACTGGCCGACAAGCACAGGATCGCCTCCTCAAAAGCCTATGTCGACTACGGGCTCTATGCGGTGCTGGGCGAAGACAGCATCGAACATGTCGACGCGCTGATCGATGGCGGCGTGATCGGCTTCAAGCTCTATATGGGCAACACTTTCGGCCGCATCCCCTCGCCGACCACCGGCGCGATGCTCGAAGCCTTCGAAGTGGTGGCCCCGACCGGCAAGCGCATCTCGCTGCATGCCGAGACCAATTCCATCATGGAGCGCCGCGAAGCGCGGCTGCGTGCCAGCGGACGCATCGAGCCGATCGCGCATCTGGCAGCACGGCCCGCCGTCGTCGCCGTCGAGGCCGTCGCTCGCGCGGCGATCCTCGCCGAATGGACCGGTGCGCGCATCCACGTGCTGCACATTTCCTCCGCTGCCGAATTGCAGCCGCTGGCCGAAGCCAAGGCGCGGGGCGTCGACATTACCGGCGAGACCTGCCCGCAGTATCTGCTGCTGTCGGAGACCGATTACGAAAAATTCGGCGGCGTCGTGCGCGTCAATCCGCCGGTGCGCGAGAAGCCCAACCAGCAGCCGCTGTGGAACGCGCTGATGGATGGCACGATCGACATGATCGCCACCGACCATGCGCCACATGCACCGGACGAGAAGACCCGGCGGGACATCTGGACGGTCGACTGCGGCTTTCCCGGCGTCGAGACCCAGATGCCGCTGATGCTGACCGAGATCAACAAGGGCCGCGCCACCATCAACGACTACGTGCGCTGGAGCGCCGAGAGCCCCGCCAAAATCTGGGGCCTGTATCCACGCAAGGGTACGCTGACGGTGGGGTCCGATGCCGATATCGCCATCGTCGACCTCAAGCGCGAATGGACCGTCGACGACGCGATGATCCAGTCGCGCGCGAAGATTTCGCCGTGGCATGGCCGCAAGGCCTCGGCACTGCCGATCCATACCATCGTGCGCGGCCGCTTCGTGATGAAGGACCGGATCTTGCAAGAGGAAGCCCGCGGCACCGGGCAATCGGTGCATGCGATCCAGCAGATGCCGCCGGCGATGCCGGCCAACACCGACTCGACCATGGCCGCGATCACCTCCGTGCAGAAAGCCTGACCCGATGAACGCACCGCTCGCCCACCCAAAGCCCCGCGCTGTGGACAATGTGATCGAGCTCGAAAAGGTGCTCGTCACCTTCGGCACGGCGAAGAACGCCGTGACCGCGCTGGCCGAGACGTCGCTACGCATAGACAAGGGCGAATTCGTCGCCCTGGTCGGTCCGTCCGGCTGCGGCAAGTCGACGATTCTGAAACTGGTGGCCGGCACGCTGAATGCGACCCAGGGCAACGTGTTCGTTGCCGGCCGCGAAATCGGCGCGGGCGCGGCACGGATCGGCATGGCGTTCCAGAACCCCACGCTGCTGCCGTGGCTGAATATCCGCGACAATGTCATGCTGCCACTGAAGATCGTGCCGCCGTTCAAGGAAAGCTTCAGCGCCAAGCGCAAGAACGAATATCGCGACCGCGTCGAGGCCTCTCTGACGCAGGTCGGCCTCGGCGGCTTCGGCGACAAGTTTCCCTGGCAGCTCTCCGGCGGCATGCAGCAGCGTGCCTCGCTGTGCCGCGCGCTGATCCATGATCCCACGCTGCTGCTGCTGGACGAGCCGTTCGGCGCGCTCGATCAGTTCACCCGCGAGGAATTGTGGGAGATCATGCAAAATCTCTGGATCGAAAAGCGGCCGACGGTGCTGCTGGTCACCCACGACCTCAAGGAAGCCGCCTATCTGGCGTCGCGCATCTGCGTGATGCAGGCGCGGCCCGGCCGCATCGTCGATGACAGCGCGGTGCCGTTCGCGCGGCCGCGCACCATCGACGTGTCGTTCGAGCCGGATTTCGTCACGCTGACCCAGCGCCTGCGCCAGCGCATCGTCGCGGCTCGCGCCGTTCAGGAGATCGTGTCATGAGCGAACGCGTCCGCCGCCAGGTCATGTCCACCGCCTGCATCATCGGCTTCTTCGTACTGTGGGAATTGTTGTGCCTGATGTTCCATGTCTCGGACATCGTGCTGCCGCGGCCGAGCCAGGTGCTTGCGACGCTCTGGACGCGCTTCCCCGCGATCTGGCCGCATGCGCTGCAGACGCTGTACACAACCATGGTTGGGTTCGGCTTCGGCATCGCGATCGGCATTCTCTTGGGCATGCTGATCGGCTCGTCGAAGCTGGCCTATGACGTCGCCTATCCGATGCTGGTGGGATTCTCGTCGATCCCGAAAGTCGCGGTGGTGCCGATCTTCGTACTGTGGTTCGGCGCGGGCACCGTGCCGGCGATCCTCACCGCGATGATCATGTGCATCTTCCCGATCGTCGTGAACGTCGCCACCGGCCTTGCGGCGACAGAGCCCGAATTGCAGGACGTCATGAAGACGCTGCGCGCGACCAAGCTGGAAATTCTGTGGAATGTGGGCCTGCCGCGCACCATGCCGTACTTCTTCGCCTCCCTGAAGGTGGCTGCGACGCTGGCTTTCGTCGGCACGGTGATTTCGGAGACCGTGGCCTCCAATCGCGGCATCGGCAATCTGATGATGATCGCGTCGTCCAGCTTCGATGTGCCGCTGGTGTTCGCCGGCCTGTTCATTCTGGCTGCATTGGGCGTCGGCTTGTATATTGTGTTCTCGCTGATCGAGGCGCGCGTCACCGGCTGGGCCGTGCGCAGCGACAGTTTTGCCGCCGGCGGCTGAACACAGGACATTCCATGACGCAGACACTGCTTCCGAGCCCGACGACCGTTCATTGGGGTTATTTCGACGCCACGCTGAAGCCGATCGCCGCCATCGATCCCGGCGAGACGGTCACGATCACAAGCGTCAGCGGCACGCGCGAGAACCTCCCGACAGAAGCGGGCATGACCATCCGCCCCGAACTTGTCGCCATCCTGGATGCCGTCACGCCAGAACTCGGGCCGCATATCCTCACCGGGCCTATCGCCGTGCGCGGCGCCCAACCGGGTGACGCATTGCGTGTCGAGATCCTTGATGTCCAGCTCGCGGATGACTGGGGCTACACGCTCTTCAAGCCCGGCATGGGCACGCTGCCCGACGACTTCGACTATTTCCGCCGCGTCCATATCGGACTTGATCGTGCCAGCGGCGCGGTAAAGACCCCATGGGGCATCACGCTAAAGGCGCAACCGTTCTTCGGTGTGATGGGTACCGCGCCGAAACCTGCGGTTGGCCGGGTCAGCACGACCATGCCCTCGCATTTTGGCGGCAATATCGACAACAGGGAGCTCGGCGCAGGCTGCGTTCTCTATCTTCCTGTCTGGGCCGAGGGTGGCCTGTTCTCCTGCGGTGACGGTCACGCCGTGCAGGGTGATGGCGAAGTCTGTGTGACCGCCGTCGAGACCGGCCTCACCGGCACATTCAAGATCGATCTCGTCAAGAATACGCAGTTGGAGGCACCTTATGCCGAGACGAAGGATCACCTCATCTCGATGGCCTTCGATCCCGATCTCGACGAAGCCGCGCGTATCGCGCTCCGCCGGATGGTTAGCATGATCGTCGCACGCACAACGCTGACGCCCGACGATGCCTATATGCTCTGCAGTCTTGCGGCCGATGTCCGCGTCACCCAGCTGGTCAATCTCGACAAGGGCATCCATGTGATGATGCCGCATGCGGTTCTGAACCAGTCGAAGCGCTAAACCGCGCGTTCGGCCGGCTCAAACGCGACCCCTTCGTCGTCGATCTTGTCGACGAAGGTTGCCGGTACGAGGCGCTTGCGATTGATGGTCAGATCGAACACGTCGAAACGATTGTAATAGCCGACCACGTCGTGGAACTGCTTCGGCTCGATGCAGCGCCGCAGGTCGAATTCGGCATAGGCGATGCCCTCCTCGTCCTGCAGCATGTCGCCGAGCACTTCGCCGGTCGGGTCGACGAAGAAGCTGGCGGCCCGCTGCGTGCGATCGATCACATCGACCACGTCGGGATCCCGCGCTATCAGGAAGTCGCGCATCGCCTTGTCCATATAGCCGGCGGTGACGATGCCGAAGGCCTTGGCCTCGAACGAATGCGCGCTGGCGCGAATGCGATTGGCTGCGACATTGTTGAAATTGCCGCCGCTGCTCGGGCGGCGCGTCGGCCACATCGGCGGCCAGCTCGAAATGTGAATCTGCTCGGCCTGCGCCATCAGTGTATAGCGGGCCAGCGGATTGGTGTTCTCGCCACAGATGAGATTGCCGACACGACCCACGGGCGTATCGGCGACACGGAGGCCCGCGCCATCGCCGGCAGCCCAGACCAGCTTCTCATAGAACGTCGGCACCAGCTTGCGGTGATGATTGAGAATACTGCCGTCGGGCCCGATCAGGACATTGCTGTTCCAGATCAGGCCGACGCTGACCGGCGAGCTTTCGCTGATGCCCATCGAAACCGTCACGCCAAGCGCCCGCGCCTCGTTGCGCAAGGCGGCCATTTCCGGACCTGTAATCGAGACCGACTGTTCGGCCATCGTCACGAACAGATCGTGATTCTCGATTGGCGCCCATAGTGCCGCCCAGACCGGAAACGCCGGGATATAAGTTTCAGGAAATGCTATCAGCTGCGCACCCGCGGCCGCAGCCTCGCGAATGATCGAAATCGCCTTCGCCGTGGTGGCCGCGCGATCGAGAAATACCGGCGCAGCATGGACCGCAGCGACTTTAACCTGTGACGACATCGTCATTCTTCCTCTTGCATCGATGCAGCCATGTCTCAGGCTCGTCGGAAGGCCCCGAAATGTCGCTGAACCATGTTCGAGGAGGAACCTATCCATTCAGGGCCGCGGGACCACCGGGCATTTCTGCAACCCGGGGTGCACGGACCACCATGCTTCGAGGATCGACCGGGCCTGGCTGGGCGCCTCGCTTCACCACGTCTGGTTTCGGGAGTTGTCGCCGATGCCGTAGCCATAGCTTGTCGGCGCACTCGCATAGGAATCCATCGGCCGCACCGGCGGAGCAACGGAAGGAACCGTCACGCGGGCGGGAGCATGGACACGTCGCTGCTGTACACGGCGGGCTGCGCTGATGTCGGTGGAGAGCCGGGGATCTCCGATCCAGCGATAGGCCTTGTCGGACGCCGCCGAGCTCTCCGCCATGGAGGTCAACATCACGAAAGCCACGGATGCGGGCACTAAGAGCCACCGCCGGGCCGATTTCATCATCGTGTTGCGCGCAGACATTTGAGCGATCCTTTCATAGTGGTTGAGATAGCGAGATATTTTGGGGTGGAGCATTGATGCGAACTATTCGTCAAAGGCGGGGCGATCATGCAAGCGTCCGTGGCCCGCTTCTGGATACTCCCCGAGGAGCATCACTGCTGTGTTGCGAGTGCGGACATCATCATGTTGTCGCGGCGCCAGACGTTGGGGCTGGCCCCGGTCGCGCGGCGAAACTGGCGGCACATATGGGCCTGATCGGAGAAGCCACAATCGATGGCGATCTCGCAGAGTGACTTGCTGGTGGATGTCATCAGCTCCATCGCACGCGTCAGACGGCGGGAGACGATATAGGCATGGGGAGACTGGCCAAAGGTGGTCTTGAACGCATTTGAGAAGTAACCGCAACTCAGGCGAGCGAGACTCGCGAGATCCGATACTTGGATCGCCTCATCCAGATTTGAATCAATGTGGCGCTTGATCCGCTCCGCCTGCCAGCGTGCGAGGCCGCCCCTCGCGGGGCTGACGGGCGACGGTTGGGAGGGCGCCTCGAGCAGCGATGCAGCCTGCCTGATGCAGCGAAGAGCCGCACCGACATCCGATCCAATCGCCTGCCGTGCATCTAGCAGGAGCTGGGCGACCGTCGTAGAACTTGCGTCAGACAATACACCGGCAAACGAGTCAGAATTCTGGGACTGTGAATCGAGCAGCATATCGGTCTCCTTTGGGTGGTGAATGCCATCGACATCGCGATGACTTCGACGATCCAAGGATGAGAGATTCCGGCCGCGCTAACCATTCTACGAGAATAGAGATTCAAGAAACGAAGGTAATCCCGCCCTATACCAAGGTTTATTTCGGGCGAGACGCCACAGACTTCGGACGACTTCACCATTCCCTGCAGGACGCACGCCCTGCTTCCTATTTTGCGGCTCAAATGACCAATTCTGATCGGGTGCACCGCCCCTCACAGCTGCCCATGGCCATTGCGACAGCTATCCTTGCTGCGGGTATTTTCGCGTTCGACGCCTTCAGCACGTTCGAGATCGCCGTCGCGGCGCTTTATATCGTCGTGCTGCTGATGGCGCTCCGTTTCACCAATGTCACGGGCATCATCCTGATCGCTCTGGGCTGCATCGGCCTGACAATCCTCGGCTATCTGATCGGCCACGCGAACGACCCCAATGAGGGAGCAATGCTGCGCGGCGCCGTCAGCGCGCTCGCCATTGCCATCGCCGCCGTGCTCTGCGTCCAGATCAGGATGTCGGACGCAAGGCTTCGGCGGAGCGAAGAGCGCTATCGCAACATCTTTCAGGGCACGAGTGTTGCCATCTGGGAGCAGGACTTCACGGAAGCGGCCAATGCCTGCGCGCCGATCCTGCAACAAGGCATTCCCCGATTGCGCGACTATCTCATCGCCAATGAGGGCTTCCTCAAACATTGCCTGTTTCTCGTCCGGACCCTCGACGCAAATGACGCCGCGAAGCAATTGATCGGCGATCTCGACCAGAAGAACGTTCGGCAGTCCTGGGATGCGGCACTTGAGCCGGAGACTTTGGTCGCCTTTCGCGAAATCCTGCTCGCATTTCTTGCGGGAGAAAGCTCATTCACGATTGAAGCGGCCATCCGTGCCGTCAACGGCGAGTTGCGCACGACCATCGTCACGGCAACCTTCCCCACCGATCGGTCTCGCTCCGTCCTGATCAATTCGCTCGATGTCACCGCCAAGATCGCAGCCGAGCAAGCGCTCCAGCAGAGCATCGCAGAACTCACCCGCGTCTCGCGCATCGCGACATTGGGGGCCCTGACGGCATCGATCGGCCATGAGGTCAACCAGCCGCTTGCCGCCGTGGTGACCAATGCGGAGGCCGCCTTGCGCTGGCTGTCGCGGGAGCGGCCCGATCTCGGCGAGACCACGGCCTGCCTCAAGGAAGTCGTGCAGGAGGGCCGCAGGGCCGGCGACATCATTCACCGGCTGAGGTCGCTCGCCGTGAAGGGCGAGTTGGCGCGCGGCCAGGTCGACGTCAACGCTATCGTCACGCAGGTACTGGCGATGGTTCAGCGCGATCTGGCACAGCACCAGATTTCAGCAGTCCTCGACCTGACACCCGATCTGCCCACCATCGTGGGCGACGAGGTGCAGCTTCAGCAGGTGCTGATGAATCTCGTCAACAACGCCGTCCACGCCATGAAGGCGAGTGCGACGAAGGAGCTGAGGGTGTGGTCGGCACTCGATGCGACGCGGGGAATTCTCGTCTCGGTGCGCGATTCAGGATCAGGTATCCCGGACGACCATATGCAACGCCTGTTCGCGCCGTTCTTCACGACAAAGGCCGAGGGAATGGGCATCGGCCTCTCGATCTCCCGATCCATCATCGAGTGGCATCACGGACGCATCTGGGCGGAACGAAACGAGAGTGGTGGAACCACCTTCCATTTCGTGATACCGACGGCCACCGCAGAAGGATCCGGCAACCTTGCCTAACGACGCAGAAGCACCTTTGGTCGTCGTCGTGGACGACGAAGCCGCCATCCGCACTGCGGTTGGCAGTCTGCTGCGCTCGGTCGGATATGAAGTCAGCTTCGCCTCCTCGGCGGTCGAGCTTCTCGAGAGCGACATTCTCACCAGGGCCAGCTGCCTTGTCCTCGATATTCGGCTGCCGATCGTCAGCGGCCTTGATTTCCAGAAGCGCCTGGCCGATCTCGGCGGCAATACGCCCATCGTCTTCATGACCGGCCATGCCGATGTGCCGATGACGGTGCGCGCCATGAAGGCCGGAGCCGTCGATTTTCTCGCCAAGCCGTTTCGCGATCAGGAAATGCTCGATGCCGTCGCGGGCGCCGTGGAGCGCGACCGCAAGGCGCGGCAAGAGCGCGATGGACTGGCCGATATCAAGGAGCGTTTCGGCACTTTGAGTGCGCGGGAACGCGAGGTGATGGAATTTGCCACCGCGGGGTTGCTGAACAAGCAGATCGCCGCAAAGCTGAACCTCAGCGAAATTACGGTTAAGATCCATCGCGGCAAGATGATGAAGAAGATGGACGCAAAATCCTTCGCCTCCCTGGTGCGCATGGCCGAGGCAATCGGCATGAAACCAGCTCCCGGTACCTCCCGATAAACCTCAGTATGATTTCGCTGCACGGCGTTATTTGACAATATTCTGGGCGAAACGGCTCAACACTGGGGTCGCTGTCAAAGCCGCCGTGTGGAGATTGCGTTGAACTCTGAACATGCCATTGCCATCATCGACGATTCCTCGTCGGTTCGCCGCGCGCTTGAAAGCCTGCTGCGATCGCTGGGCTTTATCGTCCTCAGCTTCGAATCCGCCGAAGCGTTTCTGACATCGCCGTCGGTGCTCGCTACGTCATGCGTAGTGACCGACGTCGAAATGCCGGGCCTCACCGGCATCGACCTCTATGAGCGCATGCGCTCGGACAAGAACCAGACGCCGGTCATTTTCATCACGGCCAATTCCGAAGAGAAAGTGCGCGCGCGACTGGGCAGCACGCCCTGCGTCCTCAACAAGCCGTTCGAAGTCGACGAACTAGCCGCCTGCATCAACCAGGCCATCGCGGCGCCATAGCCGCCCGCACCGCCCCGGTCGTCATGGCGCCGATCCCCCATGAATGACGGGCTCGCATGCCCTGCACGCCGTCACGCGGCGGTTTTAACCCGCGTAGGTGTCGGATAGTGTGCGCGCACTTACATGGGGGAATGACATGAGTTTGTCTGGAGTTTTTGCGCGCGTCGTTGCGGTCATCGGCGGCGCGGCGCTGCAGTGGCGCCGCCTGCAGGGCAATACACACGCGCCCGCCTGGGGCAGCGCGCCCGTTGTGCCAGAGGCCAAGCCGCAAGGCGCCATCCCCACGCTGAAGATGCCGACCGCTCAGGGCTGGGCCGCGGGACAGAAGCCAGTTGTCGCGCCCGGGCTCAAGGTCAATGCCTTTGCCTCCGGCCTGAAACATCCGCGCTGGATCAACGTGCTGCCCAATGGCGACGTTCTGATCGCCGAGGCGACGCAGGTTGCCGGTCCCGTCCGTAACATGTTCGGCTATGCGATGCAGGCCACGATGCGGCGGGCCGCGGCGCTCGGCGTCAGCGCCAACCGCATCACGCTGCTGCGCGACCGGGATGGCGATGGCGTCGCCGAGACCAGCCAGACCTTCATGGAGGGACTGAACCAGCCGTTTGGCATGGCGCTGCTGAACGACACGTTCTATGTCGGCAATGTCGATGGCGTGGTGGCCTTCCCTTATGTGGCGGGCGCTGACAGCATCACCGCGCCGGGCAAGAAACTCACCAATTTCAAGTCGGGCGGCCACTGGACGCGGAGCATCCTGCCGAGCCCCGATGGCAGCAAGCTGTATATCGGCGTCGGTTCGCTGAGCAACATCGCCGAAGGCGGCATGGAGGTCGAAGAAGGCCGCGCCGCTGTCTATGAGCTCGATATTGCGACGGGCAAGAGCCGCATCTTCGGCGCCGGCTTGCGCAACCCCGTCGGCCTCGCTTGGGAGCCGACGACCGGCGCGCTATGGACCGTGGTCAATGAGCGCGACGGCCTCGGCGACGAGACGCCGCCGGATTACCTGACCTCGGTGCGTGACGGCGGCTTCTACGGCTGGCCCTATTGCTACTGGGGCAAGACAGTCGACGACCGCGTGCCGCAGGATCCAGCGCTGGTCGCCACCGCGATCACGCCCGACTATGCATTGGGCGGCCATACCGCCTCGCTCGGCCTCTGCTGGCTGCCCGCCGGCACGCTGCCGGGATTTCCGGACGGCATGGTTATCGGCCAGCACGGGTCGTGGAATCGCAGCACGCTCAGCGGCTACAAGGTCGTCTTCATCCCGTTCGTGAACGGCAAGCCGTCCGGACCGCCGCGGGATATCCTGTCGGGCTTCCTCGCACCGGACGAGAAGGTGTCCTATGGACGCCCCGTCGGCGTCACACTCACCCCGGATGGCGCGTTGCTGGTGGCCGACGATGTGGGCGACGTGATCTGGCGTGTGACGGCCGCGGCCTAAGGGCGCGGAATAGACCGGCAGGCTCGTGGAGCACGCGTTAGTCGCGCGCCCCACGCTCCGACCTTACTTCATTGTCGGCATCACGAATTCCGGACCTTGCGCAATGCTCGTTGGCCAGCGGCTGGTGACGGTCTTGAGGCGGGTATAGAAGCGAACGCCTTCCGGTCCGTGCATCGAGTGATCGCCGAACAGCGAGGCCTTCCATCCACCGAAGGAATGGAACGCCACGGGCACCGGGATCGGCACATTGATGCCGACCATGCCGACGCGGATGCGATGAGCGAATTCACGCGCGACGTCGCCGTTTTGCGTGAAGATGGCCGTGCCGTTGCCGTATTCGTTGTCGTTGATCATGCGCGCTGCCGTCGCATAGTCCGGCGTACGCACCACCGCGAGCACCGGCCCGAAGATCTCTTCCTTGTAGATCTTCATGTCCGGCGTCACGTGATCAAACAGCGAACCGCCGATGAAGTAGCCGCCTTCGTTGGACCGGAAGTCCCGACCATCGACGACCAGCTTGGCGCCCTGTTCGACGCCGGAATCCACATAGCCGCGCACCTTGTCGAGATGCTGCTGGGTCACCAGCGGGCCCATTTCAGATTCAGCATTGAAGCCAGATCCGACCTTGAGCGCACGAATCTTTGGCTCCAGCTTGGAGATCAAGGCATCCGCCATCTTCTCGCCGACCGGCACCGCGACCGAAATCGCCATGCAGCGCTCGCCAGCTGAGCCATAAGCGGCACCCATCAACGCATCGACGGCCTGGTCGATGTCGGCATCCGGCATCACCACCATGTGGTTCTTGGCGCCGCCGAGTGCCTGGCAACGCTTGCCGGTGCTCGTCGCGGTCGAATAGATGTAGCGCGCGATCGGGGTCGATCCGACGAAGCTGATCGCTGCAACATCAGGATGATGCAGCAGCGCATCGACGGCTTCCTTGTCGCCATGTACGACGTTGAACACGCCGGCTGGCAGACCGGCTTCGGCCAGCCATTCAGCAATCAGAAGCGATGCCGACGGATCACGCTCCGAGGGCTTCAGCACGAAGGTGTTGCCGCAGGCCAGCGCCACCGGGAACATCCACATCGGCACCATGACCGGGAAGTTGAACGGCGTGATGCCGGCCACGACACCAAGCGCCTGACGTACGCCGTAGCTGTCGACGCGCGTGCCGACATTCTCGCTGACTTCGCCCTTCAGCAGCTGCGGAGCACCCACCGCGAATTCGACCACTTCGAGGCCGCGCTGGATTTCGCCCTTGGCGTCCGACAGGGTCTTGCCGTGTTCGGAGGTGATCACAGCCGCGAGATCGTCGATGCGATCTTCACAGATGCGCAGGAATTTATTGAGAATACGGGCACGACGCAGCGACGGCGTATCGGCCCAGCTCTCTGCTGCCGCGAGTGCGGCAGCAACCGCGGCACCCACTTCGGACGTGCTGGCGAGGCCCACCTGAGCGGTCTGCTCTCCCGTCGCAGGGTTGAAAACCGGCGACGTCCGGCCGCTGCGACCTGCCACCTCCTGTCCGCCGATATAGTGCTTGATTTCCGAAGCCATCGAACTCTCCTTTGATGCTCCGGCGGTCTTGCGCCGCTTCCCCGGCCCGGACAACGCGAAGTATTGCGGCTTCGATGTGCAGCAAATAGAGTCCAACGATGGATTGGGACAAAGTTCGGATTTTTCTGGAAGTCGCCCGTACCGGCCAGATTCTGGGTGCCGCCAAGCGGCTGAAACTCAACCATGCAACAGTGGCGCGCCAGCTCACCGCCCTCGAAAAAGACCTGAAGACAAAGCTGCTGAACCGGCAGACAACGGGCTCGTCGCTGACACCATCAGGGGTTGCCCTTCTCGCAGCGGCAGAGCGCGCCGAATCCGAACTGCTCAAGGTCGGATCGCAGCTCACATCGGCCGCCGACAAGGTGGCCGGCACGGTACGGATCGGCGCGCCGGACGGGCTCGGCAATTATTTTCTGGCTGACAAGCTTGGCGGCTTTGCCGCAGCCAATCCGGATCTCATCGTCCAGCTCGTGGCGCTGCCGCGCACCTTTTCGCTTGCCAAGCGCGAGGCCGATATCGTGGTGACGCTGGAGCGGCCCGACGAAGGCAAGCTGATCTGCACCAAGCTCACCGACTACACGCTCAGCGTCTACGCGTCTGAGGACTATCTGGCTCGGTCGACGCCGATCCGCGAGCCCGGCGATCTCGCCGACCACCTGCTGATCACTTACATCTACGATATCATCTACAGCCGCGCGCTGGACTATGCATCGACCTTCAGCGAACTGATCACCCGCCGCTTCGAATGCGGCAGCGTGGTCGGCCAGCTTGAAGCAGTTCGTGCGGGCCACGGCGTCGGCATCCTGCACGACTACGCGGCGCAGCTTTATCCCGAGTTGAAGCGCATTCTGCCGGCCAGTCGCTTTACGCGAAGCTACTGGCTGGTGTCACATCCTGACACGCATGATACGAGCCGGGTCCGCGAAGTGCGCCGCTATATCGTCGCCAAGGTGCGCGAGGCGCGCAACCAGTTCATCGTGCAATAGGTCACAGCCGCTGCGCTCAGATTGCGGAAACGACCGCGCCGAATTTGGTGAAGAACTCACCCGCCAGCTTCTTGGCTGTGGAGTCGATCAAGCGCCCACCGAGCTGCGCCAGCTTGCCGCCGATCTGGGAATCGACCTCATAGTACAGGATCGTTTCACTGTCGCTCACCGCATCGAGCCTGATTGCTGCGCCGCCTTTGGCGAAACCGGCGACACCGCCGGAGCCTTCACCCATGATCCTGTAGCCGTTTGGCGGGTCGAGATCACTCAGCGTCACCTTGCCCCCGAAGGTCGCTTTCACCGGGCCCACCTTGATCACGACCGTTGCCGTCATCTCGGTCGGTGACGTCATATCCAGCACCTGACAGCCGGGAATACACTGCTTCAGCACAGCGGGATCGTTGAGCGCGGCCCAAACCTTGTCGCGCGAGGCCGGAAGGGTTTGGCTGTCTTTCATCTGCATGGGAGTGACCTGTCTGCAAGCATGCGCGTCAGACCGCGCAATAACGTTCCTGGATTTCCTTGTCGGCAAGCAATGCCGCCGAGCTGCTCTCGTAAACGACCTCGCCCTGGTCCATGATGATCGCGCGATCAGCAAGGCGCAGCGCCCATTCCACATTTTGCTCGACCAGCAGCAGCGTGACGCCCTGATCGCGCAGCTTGCGGAACAGAACGCCCATCTCTTCGACCAGCACCGGCATGATGCCTTCCGAGGGCTCGTCCAGCAGGATCATCTTGGGTTTGGCGATGGTGGCGCGGGCGATGGCGAGCATTTGCTGCTCGCCGCCGGACATGGTGACGCCTTCCTGATCGAGGCGCTCCTTGAGGCGCGGGAAGCTCTCTGCGATTTCCTCGATGGCTTCGCGCTCGTCGATCTTCCCGCGGTTGGCAACGAGACCAAGCTGGAGATTTTCGCGCACCGTGAGTCCCGGAATGATCCGGCGCTCTTCGGGCACATAGGCAAGGCCGAGCCTGAAACGATCATGGGCGGGCATCGACGTCAGGTCGTTACCGTCGAATGTCATGCCGCCCGTGGTTTTCGACATCAACCCCATGACCGAACGGATCGTGGTGGTCTTGCCGGCGCCGTTACGGCCGACCAGCGCGACGACTTCGCCCTGCGCCACCGAGATCGAGACCCCATGCAGCGTATGGCTGGCGCCGTACCAGGCGTTCAGGTCTTTGGTTTCAAGCATAGCCATCGTTCTGTCCCAGATAGACGCGACGAACCTCGGGGTCCGTCTGAATGTCGTGCGGCGTGCCATCAGCGATCAGCCGGCCATGGTGCAGCACCAGAATCCGGTCGCTGAGGCCGAGGATCATCTTCATCTTGTGTTCAACCAGGAGGATGGTGCGTTCCGCCGCCAGCTTCTCCAGCAGCGCCACCATTTCCTTGGTCTCTTCCGGACCCATGCCGGCGGTCGGCTCGTCCAGCAACAGCACTTCCGGATTGGAGATCAGCGCGATGGCAATCTCCAACGCACGCTGCTGGCCATGGGCTAGAAACTTGGCGGTCTCGTCGCGCTTGGTGACCAGACCGACAGCCTCCAGCGCCGCATCGGCTTTGGCATCAAGCTCTGTGAACTTGTTCCGGTTGGTCCAGATATTGTAGCGCGAGCGACTGGCCTGCGCGGCGACACGAACGTTCTCGTGGACGCTCAGATCGGGAAAGATGTTGGTGATCTGATAGGAGCGCGCGATGCCGCGATGCACGAATTCGTGCTGCTTCGTGCCCTTGAGATCGTCCCCCTTGAAGCGGATCGATCCGCTGGAGGGGGTAAGCACGCCGGACAGCACATTGAAGAACGTACTCTTGCCGGCGCCATTAGGGCCAATGATAGAGGTGACGCGACCCGGCCGGAACTCCGTCGTCACGCCTTGCAGCGCGACGAAGCCGCCGAACCTCACTCCGATATCGTTGACGGCGAGAAGCGGCGCGTTCATCGCATGACCCTTGTGAGAAATGTGCCCCAGATGCCCTTGGGCAGGAACAGCACGAACAGCACGAAGATGGATCCGACGATGATCTGCCAGTGCGACGTCCACAGCGAGAACACGTCTTCCATCACTAGGAACACCAGCGCGCCGATGAACGGCCCGAAGAAGCTGCTGGCGCCGCCGAGCAGCGTCATCATCACGATCATCCCGGAGGACAGGTAGTGCAGCGAATCCAGTGGCACGAAGGCCAGATGCAGCGCCGACATAGTGCCGCCAAGGGCGCAGATCGTGCCTGACAGGGTAAATGACAACAGCTTGGTGCGCTCGACATTGTAGCCGCAGGTCCGCGCACGACGTTCGTTCTCGCGGATCGCCTCGATAGCTGCGCCGAATGGCGAGTTGAGAATGCGCGAGACGAGCCACAGCGCTAGCGCTGCGAATACCATCAGCACGTAGTATTTGTTGACCGGGTCGAGAAAATTGATCTCGAATCCGAACAGATTGATCTTGTTGACAGTGAAACCGCGCAGTCCGTTCTCACCACCTGTCCAGGACGGTGTCTGGAGCGCCACGTAATAGACCAGCTGCGCGAGCGCGAGCGTCACCATCGAGAAGTAGATGCCGCGCGTGCGCGTGGACAGCGCGCCCATGACGAAGGCCAGCAGCGCACCGCCAATAACACCCATCAGCACCGCGAGATACCAGGGCACACCGAACTGGCCGATGGCGATGCCGGTGATGTACGCCCCGGTGCCGACAAAGGCCGCGTGGCCGAACGACAGCAAACCGGTATAGCCGAATAGCAGATTATAGCCGACGGCGACCGTGCCGTAGATCAGGACGTTCACCGCCAGCGCCTTGGACGGCAGCAGCCACGGCAGCAGGCATAGCGCGAGGATCGACAGCGGGACGCGATATTTGGTCACGAGCGATTTGAAGCGCGCAGGCTTTCGCGCACTGGCGGAAGGAGAAACGGCGAGCGCCGGTGATGTCATGGTCCGCTCCGTTACGCGAGTTTGCCGAACAGGCCCTGCGGCCGGATCAGAAGAACGATGGCCATCAATGCGAACATCACGATGGTCGCCATTTCCGGTGCGAACAGCGCGGTCATGCTGATCACGACGCCGACCAGAAGACCCGCGATGATCGAGCCGACCAGCGAGCCGAGGCCGCCGATGACAGTCACGACGAAGGCTTCGGCCAGCACCAAGGCGCCCATTTCCGGATTAACTGACCGCATCGGCCCGGACAGCACGCCGCCGAGCGAGGCGAGACCGACACCGAGCCCGAACACCAGCAACCAGACCTTGCTGATATCGACGCCGAGCACCTTCATCATGGTCGGATCGCGCGCGCCGGCGCGCACGATCAGGCCGAATTTGGTCTTCTCCAGCCCCATCCACAGCAGCACCACGACCAGGAAGACGACGCCGACGACGAAGATGCGGTAGATCGGAAAGAAACCGACGCCGAGATCGACCACCCCGGTCAGTGATGACGGCGTCGGGAATGGAATGCCGTCACTGCCGAATACGATCCGCACGCCTTCCACCAGCACGTAGCTGAGACCGAAGGTGAGCAGAAGCGGATCGTCGATCGAACGGCCGTAAAGCGGACGTATCAGGACATATTCGATTGCCATCCCGAACACGCCGATCATGATGGGGGCAACGAGCAGCCCCCACCAGAAACTGCCGGTCAATGAGGCGACCCATAGCCCGGCATAGGCGCCGACCATGAACAGCGCGCCATGCGCGAAGTTCACCACACCGAGCATGCCGAAAATGATCGACAAGCCGAGCGCGGTGATCACGAGGATCGCACCGAGGGCAACTCCGGAGAAGAGTTGCATCAGAATGAGTTCTGTATCCATGGACGACGAATGCTTTCGTTAGGCCGGGAAGCCGAGTTCAGTGCAGCTGCGCAGCACGTTTTCCGAAGCCGGCTCATTGGCCACGATGCTGAACAGATCGCTGTCGCCCTTCATATCGGCCTTCTTTTTGGACTCGAGCACGAGGACCGACTGGACCGACTGGTGATCACATTTGCGATAATATTGCGGGCCCTTGGCGACATCGTATTTCAGGCCTTCCAGCGCCGCGATCACCTTGTCGGTGTCGGTACCGCCAGCCACCTGCATCGCCTGCAGCAGCGACGAGACGCCGGTATAGCCATAGGCGCCGTAGTCGGTCGGGATCGCGCCGCCATTGGCCGCGCGATAGGCGTCGTTGAACGCCTTTGCGCTCGGCAACTGGCTCTCAAGGCCCCAATAGTAATTTGAACCGCCAACGACACCTTCGAACACTTCCGGGCTCACCGCCAGCCGCTGGTTATGCAGCAACACTGGCACGACGATCTTGGCCTGCTGCTTGAGGCCGAAATCCACCGCCTGCTTGATCGAATTGGCCTGGTCGCGGCCGAAATTGCTGATGCACAGGATATCCGGACGCATCGAGCGCAGACGCGGCATGAAAGTCGAGTAATCCGCAGCACCGAACGGGTGCATGATCTCGCCAACGGTCTCGGCGCCGATTGCGGCCTGCGCACGCTTGAAGCCGCGCAGCATTTCATGGCCATAGGCATAGTCGGCCACGAGATGCGCGACCTTGGTGCCCTTCTTGAACGCATGGCGCGCCACGGCACCTGCGGTCATGGTTGGGTTGAGAGCTTCATGGAAGGTGTATTTGCTGAAGTCCTTGACCTCATTGATGGTGTCGGACTGGCTGATGGAGACATAGAGCACGCCGCGGGCACGCGTCACTTCATTGACCGCGAGCTGCACCGCGCTGGACAGCGATCCGACGATCGCATGGACCTTGTCTTTTTCGATGAGCTCAAGCGTGCGCGTTGCCGCCTCGCCGCCATTGAGCTTGTCATCGCGCACCAGCAGCTCGATCTTGCGACCGTTAACGCCGCCCTTGTCGTTGAACTGCTTGACGGCGAGCTCTGCGCTCTTGACCTGATCCTTGGCTTCCGCCGCGAACGGGCCGGTCAGCGGTGTCGGAAAGCCGATGCGGATCGTGTCATCGGCAGCGCGTGCGATCCACGGCATGGCGACGACGCTCGCGCCGGTGCCGAGCGCGGCCAGCACGTGGCGGCGCGAAATATGAGTGCGTTTGGTGTCTCGAATGTCCTTCGTCATGATGTCCTCCGTTTGATTTCTTTTATGAGTCAGATGTGTCCAAGCGCCTTGAGTATTCGTGCAGGTGTCATTGGCACCTGCGCGAGCGTGCCTCCGAATGGCTTCATCGCATCATTCATCGCATTAAGTGCTGCTGCCGATGCCGCAGCCGTGCCGGCCTCGCCGACACCCTTGGCGCCGAGCTGGGTATCCAGCGTCGGCGTCTCGACATGTCCGATTTCGATGTCCGGCATCTCCACCGCCATCGGCACGAGATAGTCGGCGAGCGAGCCATTGGTGAGCTGGCCGTTGTCTCCGTAGACGCATTCCTCGAAGAACGCCGCGCCAAGGCCCTGCACGACGCCGCCGCGGATCTGCTCGTCGACCAGCAGCGGATTGATGACCCGGCCGCAATCTTCGACGACCCATAGCTTGAGTATCTTGACCAGACCTGTCTCGACATCGAGTTCGAGATGGCAGGCCTGAACGCCATTGGTGAAGGCGAAGGGATAGCCCTGCGGCGCATAGTGGTGCGCGACGGACAGCTGCGCTTGGGTGCCGGGCGGCAGTGTATCGGAACGGAAGTAAGCGATGCGCGCGATCTCGGAGAGTTCGATACGCTGCTGGGCGGTCGCGACATCTACGATCCAGCCACTATGAATATCGAGCTTCTCCGGTTCGTCCTGCAGGATCGCCGCAGCCACCGCGAGAACATTGGCTTTTAGCTTTTTCGTCGCTTGCAGCGCCGTCTCGCCGCCAATGCCGGCGCCGCGACAGGCGTAGGTCGCGCCGCCATGTGGGGTAGTGTCCGTATCACCTGTCATCACCTTGATGCGATTGCTATCGACACCGAGATGTTCGGCGACGATCTGCCCGATGATGGTCTCGGTGCCCTGCCCGAGTTCGGTCACTGAAATCGAGCAATGGACATCCCCCGACGGCGTGATCTTGATGATGGCGCCATCCTGCGACGAGATGCGCGCACCGCCGACGCCATAGAAGGCCGGACCGGGATTGGTGATTTCCACAAAGGTGGCAATGCCGATGCCGCGATGAATGCCTTTGGTCCGCAGTTCCACCTGCTCGGCGCGCAGCCGGTCGTAATTCATCATCTCCTTCAGCTTGGCGAGACAGGCATGATGCGACAGTGCTTCGAACTGATAGCCGGTCGGCGACGTGCAGGGATAGGCATCGTCGGGGATCAAGTTGCGGCTGCGGATGTCGAACACATCCTGCGCGGTCTTGTCGGCGATCATGTCCACCAGACGCTCGGTGACGGTGCAGGCCACCGGATGACCGACGGCGCGGTACTGGCTCATCTGCACCTTGTTCTGGAATACCACTTGGAGATCAGCCCGGTAATTCCTGAACGTGTAAGGCGCGCCCATCAGGCGATAGACCTGATTGCCTTCGACCACACTGGTGCGCGGATAGGCCGAGAACGCGCCGATGCCGGTGACATCCTCCACATCCATCGCCAGGATATTACCGTCGATATCCGCCGCCATGCGCGCGCGGACGCGGTGATCGCGCGCATGGATGTCCGACACAAAGGATTCAATACGGTCGGCGACATATTTGACTGGGCGGCCCAGCATCATGCTGAGCCCGACCACCGCCATGTCCTCGTGATACATGTGCAGCTTCATGCCGAACGAACCGCCGATATCCGGTGCGATCACGCGGACGCGGGATTCAGGGAGGCCGTAGTGGCGGGCATAGATGTCCTGGAACTGATACGGCGTCTGCGTCGCATGATGCACCGTCAATTGCCCCTCGCTGGCATCGTAATCAGCGATGATCGCGCGCGGCTCCATGGTGACCGCCGTGTGGCGGCCGAAGTGAAACTCCTCCTCCACCACATGCGCGGCGCCGGCGAAGACATCCTCGACACCACCGGTATCGATCTTGCCATGGAAACAGAGATTGCTGCCGAGTTCCGGTGAAATCACCGGCGCATCCGGTGCGCGCGCAGCGTCGATATCGACAACGGCGGGCAGTTCATCGAACTCGATATACACCGCCTCCGCTGCATCTTCAGCCAGTGCGCGCGCATCGGCCACGACCGCGACAACCGCCTGGCCGGACCATACGACCTTGTCGATCGGCAACGGCAGCTGCGGCGGTGACTTCATGCCCTTGAAGTGATCCATGGTGCCGATCCATGGCGCGCACAGTTTTGCGAGATCCTCGCCGGTAGCCACCAGTCGCACGCCGGGCATCTCGCGCGCCGTCGTCGCATCAATCGAGACGATGCGGGCGTGCGCATAAGGACTGCGCACATAGGCGACATGCAGCATGCGCGGCAGAGTGATATCGGTGACGTAACGGCCGCGGCCGGCGAGCAGCCGCTTGGCGTTCGGGCGCGGCACCGAGCGGCCGATATAGGAATTCGGACGATCGAGTGGAGTCAGCACGCTCATGCGCCAACCTCCTCGGGAGCCGAAGCATTCGCGCCCGCATGACGATCGCGCGCGACCTTCTCGATCGCATCGACGATTGCCTCATAACCGGTGCAACGACAGTAATTGCCCGACAGTGCGTCGCGAATGTCCTCACGCGACGGCACACCTGGCTGCGACAACAGGGCGTGGGCTGTCATCAACATGCCGGGCGTACAGAAGCCACATTGCAGGGCGTTACGCTGATGGAACGCCTCCTGGATGTCCGCAATCACCGCCCGATCATTGAGACCTTCTACCGTCTCGATGGCCGCCCCGCTCGCCTGCACCGCGAAGGTCAGACAAGAATGTACGACGCGGCCATCCAGAATAACCAGACAGGCGCCGCAAACGCCCATCTCGCAGCCGGTATGGGTGCCGGTCAGTTCCAGCGTCTGGCGCAGGAAATCCGCTAGCGTGATGCGCGGCGCGATGCTGCGCGACACCTCAGCGCCATTCACCGTCATGGTGACATTGACGAGATCGCTCATGCGCCCTGCCTCCCGATCTCGCCCAGCAGTCGACCGAGAAGAACGCGCGCAAGATGGCGCTTCATGGCAGGCGGCGCGTGCTCGTCTTCAGGCGGATCGAGATCGTCGCCAACGACGGCCTGCGCCGCAGCGATCGCGGCCTGATCCAGCCTCTTGCCGACCAGACTGTCCTCGGCCTGCCGGGCGCGCAGCGGCGTGCTGCCGACGGAGAAGAACGCAATACGCACCTGTTTGACGACGTCATCGACGAATTCGGCGAGAACACCGCAGCCGACCAACGCAAAGTCGCCACGCCGACGCGCAAGCTCATGAAAGGCCCAGCGATGATTGGGCTGAACCACCGGCACATGAATCGCGACAAGAAGCTCGCCCGGTTCGATCGCTGTCTGAAACAGATCGAGGAAGAAATCGTCGGCCGGCACGCGGCGTACGCCGTCGCGGCTAGCAATTTCGAGCTCGGCGCCCAGCGCCAACGTCATCGCCGGGAATTCCGACGCAGGATCGGCATGAGAGATACTGCCGCCGAGGGTGCCTTTGTTTCGTATAGCCGGATGCGCCACATGCGGCGCGGCTTCGCTGTAGAGCGGCGCGTGCCGGCGGATCAACGGATCGGTCAGCACTTCGTGATGGCGGGTGAGCGCGCCGATGCGCAACCAGTCACCCTGCAGGTCGACACCACGAAGCGTCGAGATATGCGCGATGTCGATCAGCAATTGCGGCGCCTGCAACCGCAAGGCAAGCGCCGGCACGAGGCTCTGGCCACCTGCGATGTAACTCGCATCGTCGCCGGCTTCCTCGAACGCTTTCAAAGCCTCCACCACCGTGGAAGCCCTCACATAGTTGAACGCCCTCGCCTTCAACGTCTTCTCCCTAAACGTCTCGCGGACGTCCAGTTGTGACCATTTGGTCGGAAATCTAGAACACGTCGATTTCCCCGGGTCAACTTAAAATGACCATTTGGTCTCTTTTTCGAATTGAGCTATTCAGAACTCCCGCAACGCGAAGAAAAAATGGCAAAAAAGCCCATCAAATCAGTCGAAAGGCCACCGCGTCGCAACATGCGCGCGGCGGAGCGCGAGCGGTTCATCGTCGATGAAGCCGTGAAATTTTTCGCGGAACACGGCTTCGGCGGGCAGACGCGCGAACTGGCGAAACGCATGGGCATCACCCATTCGGCAATCTATCGCCACTTCCCGAGCAAAGAGGCGCTGATCGAACGCGTCTATGAAGAGATCTATCTCAGCCGCTGGTCGCCGTCCTGGGCCGGCCTGATCCAGGATCGCACGCTGTCGCTGCAGGCCCGGCTGTCGCGCTTCTATCTCGAATATGTCGAGCAGGTCTTCGAATACAACTGGGTGAGAATCTTCGTCTTCTCCGGGATGAAATCGTTCGACATCACCAAACGGTATCTTCAGATCGTCCGCGAACAAATCATCGAGCCCGCCTGTTGCGAACTTCGTCACGAGTTGAAGCTGCCTTCAAGCGATCAGGTCCCGCTGTCGGAGCGCGAAGTCGAAATGTTCTGGGGTTTGCACGGCCGCATCTTCTATATGGCCATCCGGCGTTTCGTCTACGACACGCCGACACCGGAGCGACTGGACGACATCGTCAACGACGCAGTGAGGGTGTTTCTTGATGGCTCAAAACAGCTGATGCCTGAGCTTGTACAATCGGCATCATGACATTTGTAGCACAGCCACGCCGGCAGATTGATCAAGCTGCTCGAGCGCATGAAGTGCAGCTACGGAGCCAGGTTCTGCCGCGGCATTGATGTGACCCGGCACCGGCGCACGCATTTTGCGTCGAAAGAGTGAGATCGCGCCACACCGACATTACGGGCTTTCCGAAGTGCAACGTCCGAAATGGGCACCCGAGGTCGGAGAGAAGCTTGCTGTCGTCGTCACGAGTGCAACTGCAGCAGAGGAAAGCGAAACGCGCGTCACCGAGTATCATTTCTCTCAGCGATACTTATGCGCGCTTGTGTAGTTCCTTCACCGCATCGGGACTATCGAAAAGTACCGCTGCGAACAGATTGAATCGTTACGCACCGTGCTAACACTTCTCTGATACCAGCCTCCAAGTTTTAGCACAATAAACTCACTGTTTCGTCCGGTGCTGCGACAAACTCCCGCCTCAAACGTAAACAAACGTTAATCCATGGGCGCTTCGATCAAAGCTAACGCAGAACTGTAGTTACATACCTGCATTTACTTTTACGAAGATTCTTGGGGGCCTCGTCAACGTACTACAATACAGGGGAACGGTATTGGCAACATTACACTACGCATCAGGCGACAACATCGACGCACAAGGTAACTTCACCCCAGCTCAAGCAGGCTTCAATCTTGCCGACGTTTCGTCGGTGGAGCAAGTGAACGCTTTGCCGGCAGGCGTGAAGGGCCTCGTCTGGCTCGATCAGGGTGACGGCGTCACCCAGAGCTTCATCGACGCTGTGAAACCTTACATCGGTAATCCCAACGTCTACGGTTTCTTCCTTAAGGACGAGCCAGATCCCACGGGGCAGTGGAATACCCTCGTGACCGCTGCAAACCTGAAGGCTGAGTCCGATTGGATTCACGCCAACGTTCCGGGTGCGAAGACGTTCATCACCATGATGAACATGGGATCTTCGGATAATCCCAGCTTCGCGAATACGTACACCCCGGAGAACACCCATATCGACCTCTTCGGAATCGATCCGTATCCGGTGCGGTCGGATAGCTCGACAGTCGACTACAGCATGATTGACAAGGCTGTCGCTGCCGCCAAAGCCGCTGGAATTCCGGAGGCCAGCATCGTCCCGGTATTTCAGACATTCGGCGGCGGTAACTGGGTCACCGATCAGGGTGGTCACTATGTGATGCCGACCGCCGCGCAGGAACAGCAAATGCTCGACCATTGGGCATCTGTCGTTCCCAATCCGGCTTTCGACTACGCCTACGCCTGGGGATCGCAGAACGGAGACGTGGCGCTGGAAAACTCGCAAGCGCTCCAGAACGTATTCCTGCAGCACAATACGAGCACGACGACGGATTCGACGTCGACTGGAAGCACGACTCCGGTTGACACGTCGAGCAGCAACCCGACGACGCCGGTCGATACGTCGCATAGCGGCACCTCGACGGATACGACGTCTTCGAGCGATTCTTCGACGACGCCCACGGCCTCTCAGCCAACGACGACGGCGCCGACCACCGATACCAGCGGCTCCGGGCACAACCACCATCACAAGGCTGACTCCTCCCAGTCGACAGATGGAAGCACATCGTCCGGTTCCGGAGGTGGACACCATCACCACGGATCCGCGGCAAACGCGTCCGTGAGCACTGCAACGGATACCGCTTCCAGCAGCGTTACCGACACAGCGTCGGTCGACACCTCGACTGCGCCCACGACCACCGAGCCAACGACGACGGCGCCGACCACCAACGCCGGCCACTCCGGGCATAACCACCATCACAAGCTGGACTTCTCCCAGCTGACCGATGGAAGCACCTCATCCGGAGGTGGACACCATCACCACGGATCCGCGGCAACCGCGTCCGTGAGCGTTGCAGCGGATACCGCTTCCAGCAGCGTTGTCGACACCTCGACTGCGCCTACGACCACCGAGCCGACGACGACGGCTCCGGCCACCGACGTCGGCAACTCCGGGCACAACCACCATCACAGGCTGGACTTCTCTCATCTCACGGATGGGAACAAATCTTCCTGGGGTGGTCATCATCAGCACGCATCCGCTTCGCCCGCTGCAACCGCAGCAGCGACGGCTGCAACGGATACGGCTTCGAGCGACGTCACCGACGCAACTCTGGCGCCGCATCTGGACCTCGCCAGCCTCCACAACAACCATCACGTGGATCACCATTCGTGGCACTGGTAAACCCGCAGAACTGAGTCTGCGACAAAGAACGACATATGCGCGGTGATCCGCGCATATGAAAGCGACTTGGGGGGCCTTCATGGCCCCCCATTTGGGGATCATCGCGGCCAGTATGGTCGCGAGAGGAATGCCGTCTCGCGCAGTGCGGGATGTGTTGCGTACGAGCCAATTCGCGCTCGCTTCTTCGCATATGGCTTCTCTAACGTTAGCGCCGTCCGATCCGGGCGGCCTGGATGCACACATGTATACTTCAGCAAGACCGCCCGCGCTTGCGGACGCTTTCCGCCAGATACGTCCAGGCCTGCTTGCCGCTGGCGGGCTGTCTATCTTCATAAATCTCTTGGTGTTCGTTTCGCCGCTTTATACGATGCAGATCTACGATCGCGTGCTGACGAGCCGAAACGCGATGACGCTGTTGCTGCTTTCGCTGATCGCGCTCGCGCTTTTCATCAGTTACGCAGCACTCGAGCACTTTCGTAGCCGTGTTCTCGTGCAAACCGGAATTCGCTTCGACCATTTGCTGTCAGGAGAAGCTTTCGAAACGGCTCTCGCACAGGCAGTGCGCACAGGAAGCTCGCATCATGTTCAGCTGTTGCGCGACGTCGACACATTGCGCGACGTTCTATCCGGCGGCGTGATCACGTCTCTGATGGACGCACCCTGGACTCCGATTTTTCTCGGCATGTGTTTTCTGCTTCATCCATCGATCGGCATGGTTGCTCTGACAGGCGCGCTGGTCATCCTTGCGCTCGCCTTTCTCAATGAGCGCGCCACCAAAGCGCCGCTGATGGCGGCTTCGTTCAAGAATCTCCACGCTCTGGACCGATTGACGTCCTCGCTTCGTAACGCGGAAGCGATCCGTGGTCTCGGAATGGGGCCTGCCATACGCGCCGCCTGGGGCGCCACGCATGGACAGGCGCTCGTTGAAAGCGCCAAGGCCGGAGAACGCGGCGGAACGCTGCTCGCAATCTCGAAATTTCTGCGGATGGCGATTCAGGTGGCGATTATGGGCGTCGGGGCTTACCTGGCAATTCATCAGGAGATCTCGGGAGGCGTTCTCTTCGCTGCCTCCTTGATCATGGGGCGCGCGCTCGCACCGGTAGAGGCGGCTGTCGCGCAATGGAGAGCGTTCGTGTCGGCGCGGACGTCTTTTTCCCGCCTCGACGAGGCTCTGCGGACGCGGGCGACGGAAAGACAACCGACGCGATTGCCGCCCCCGGTCGGCAACATCTCCGTCGAGGCTTTGACCGTTATGGTACCGGGATCGCAGCTGGCGGCGATTTCCGATGTCAGTTTCCGGCTGTCACCTGGCGAAGTTGTTGCGATCGTCGGTGCGTCCGGTTCCGGCAAATCTTCCCTAGCGCGCGCGCTGGTTGGAGCCTGGCCAGCCGCACACGGTTGCGTACGCGTCGATGGAAATGACATCCGGCATTTCGAGGCCAGTTTCCTTGGACAAAGTTTCGGTTACTTGCCGCAGGATGTTGAATTATTCGCCGGGACCGTCCGCGACAACATCGCTCGCTTTCGTGACGGCGCGTTGGATGAACAGGTTGTCGAGGCGGCGCA
This sequence comes from Tardiphaga sp. 862_B3_N4_1, assembly GCF_051811085.1. Taxonomy (NCBI): domain Bacteria; kingdom Pseudomonadati; phylum Pseudomonadota; class Alphaproteobacteria; order Hyphomicrobiales; family Nitrobacteraceae; genus Tardiphaga; species Tardiphaga sp. 862_B3_N4_1. Next base: position 1,914,250 of record NZ_JBPWQB010000002.1, on the reverse strand, counting down.
GCTGGCTTCGGCGCATGCCATGATCCAGCGGCTGCCGCAGGGCTACGACACTGTCATCGGGGAAAACGGGGCGGGTCTTTCCGGCGGCCAGCGACAACGCATCGGGTTGGCCCGCGCACTTTTTGGCAGGCCCGTCTTTGTCGTGCTCGATGAACCGAACGCCAATCTGGACGGTGACGGCGATCGTGCTCTGGCTGATGCCATCCAAATGCTCCGTCAACAGCGTGTAACGATCGTGATCATCAATCACAGACCAAATCTCCTTTCATTGGTCGACAAGATTGTTTTCATGCATGACGGACGCATCGGGCGCGCGGGTACGCGCGAAGAGCTTCTTCCCTTGCTTCTTGGTGAGACCGTTGCGCCCATGCGCCGCGAACCGCGGATCGCAACAGAAAGCCACCGAGTTGATGGGGCCTCGCGCCACGCGCCGTTCCCAAGTTCGGTTCGGCCTGTCCATGTCACGAGGCAATGATGAAGATTCCCAAATTGCGAGCAGAGATTGCTGCTCAGGACGAACTGGCGCGACTCCTCAGACGTTTGAGCGATGGTGGCCACGCGTTTCGCAGGCCTGATGTCTTGCAACGATTTGTGGAGATCAAGGCGCAGTTGCTGATCTGGCTATCAAAGGTATGGCTGTCGATATTCCCGAATCGAGACGCCGGGAACGCAAATGGCGATCCATCGGGCGATTGGCGCACTCCGGCGAGACGCGGCTTTGGTATCGTGTTCCTGACCTTCGTAGTGTTTGGTGGTTGGGCTGGCCTGGCCTCCATCGATGGTGCCGTCGTGGCTGCAGGCTCGATCGTCGTCGAGAGCGACCGTAAGTCCGTTCAGCACCTGGAAGGTGGCATCGTCCAAAGCCTGATGGTGAGGGGCGACGCGCATGTCGAACAGGGACAGGTGCTGTTGCGACTCGATCCAACACAGGACCGGGCGCGGGAGGAGATGGCGCGTTCGGCCGTGTATTCGGCAATCGCGGAAGAGGCGCGTCTGCTTGCGGAAGCCGATGGGGCCGATACGATCACGTTTCCATCCGAACTGACGCAGAAGGCCTCCGATCCCTCTGCGCAGCGTGCCATGGGCGACCAGAAGCGGCGGTTCGAGGAACGCCGCGTCGCGCGAAAGATCGAGGTTTCGATCCTTGAAGAAAAGATCGGACAGGCGCAGCGCCAGATCCAGGGAAACGCTGCGCAAAGCAAGGCTGCACGCGCACAGTTCGACAGCATGGCGCAGGAATATACCAAGCTCAAGCCGCTCGCCGACCAGGGGATCGTTCCGTTCGCGCGGATTGCGACTCTGGAGCGTTCCAAATCCGACCTTGAGGGCCGAATTGGTTCATACGACGCCGACATCGCGCGCTTCGGACGGATCATCGACGAAGCACGGTTACAGATCAATCAGGTCGGGCAGAAAGTTCTGGAGGAAGCCACCGGTAAGCTTGCCGACACCCGCGCTCAGCTCGCTGACGCGCGCGAGAAGCTGCGCATGGCCGCAGACGTTCTCGGTCGGATGGACGTTCGCGCATCTCGCTCCGGACGTATCGTCAATCTGAAAGTCCACACGGTCGGCGCGGTGATCAAGCCGGGCGACGTCTTGATGGAGATCGTGCCGGACAACGACGTCCTCGTGGTTGCCGCGAAAATATCCTCTCTCGACGTCAATCACGTACAAATCGGCATGCCCACAGAAGTGCGGCTTCCCTCGTTCAAGGCTCGCTCGACGCCGATCGCCATCGGCGAAGTTCTTTCGGTGGCAGCCGATGCGCTTCGCGACGAAGCCACGCACCAGCCTTACTACGAAGTCAAAGTTTCAGTGCAAGTGACGAAATTTCCCGACAAAATTCGCGAGAAGCTCAAACCCGGCATGATGGCCGACGTCCTGATCGCGACTGGTGAACGCACCGTTCTTGCCTATCTCATGCAACCGATGACCGATGCGATACGGCGTGGCATGCGGGAGGACTAAGGCGGCCAACCGGCGTCGCGACTTGCCGAGGCATCGCCGGCGGCTTGGTTCAGCACAACCATCGTTGCCGCAACGCCTAGACATTGCAGATGTTGGAGCGTTGGATGAACGAGCGGGTGCGAAGGCAGCTGCGCATGCGGCGAGGCGACAGATATGTCGGGCTGGTATCTTCGCAACGGAGGTGAGGGAACTGGTCGCGTTGTCCTGCACTCGTACGCGCGTCGGTCAGGGCGCGGGCCAGTTGCATGCCGTCGCCATCTTGCGTCGGACGGCATTCAAGCCGACCAATTGAAACGTACTTTCATATGGTGGACCTTTCCCAACGTGGACTTTAACGAGAAGCTGGCCACCATCCGGCATTGAGCGGAGCAAGCGAACAACGTCGCCTGGAAAGGCAAGACCTTTCCCCGTTTCTAACGCCCGCCAGCGCTGTTCAACAACTGGCTCTTCGTTGATCCGGTGCGCGACCTTCACCTCGCCATCCGGGACCGGCTTCCAGGATCCCGTTGTGGAAATTATCAACTCCGTGCGATGGGCGCGACAATGGATGGCGAACGCGGAGGCAGCATTTTGCGATGCTGTGCGCGCTGTCATCAGCGCCTCAATCTGCGGCTGATAATCCACCGGAGAGGTGGTCTCGCTGATGATCCAGTTCGGACTTGGAGACGGCGTGGTAGCGTGGGTTTCGGTCATCTCCCCCAACAGCTCATCGACGCACTTCAAGCGCTCCATGCCTTCAAACTGTGAGCAGGTCTTCAGGCGATCTATGGCGCCACCGGTTTGAGCACACACAGTCTGGCTCATAACCAAGAGCACAGCCAGACCGAGAGTACCCGTGTCCTTCATGGGGACCGTCCCGCTGTTACGGCTTGCGGAAGATCAAGCCATTCCTGCGCCGGCTTAAACCGGCCGAGGCTCGGCACGCTGGCCCGCAGATTGACCTCTTTCCATTTCGGATCGAAACCAGAGGACTGCAACCGGTCGAAGCGACCAAACAGGTGATCGACAAGGCGCGCCACGCGCCGGTATCGGTCAGACTGTTGTGGCCAGTTATAGGCCGCAAGAATGGTGGGGACTGCAATCGTCGCTATCCGCTCACCTTTCGGCACCAGACTCGGATAGTCCGCCGCATCGATAGACGATGGAAGATAGTAGTCCTCAAATTTGGCGCCGTATTCGACGGGGAGGAACTTAAATCCGGGATCCCAGCGTCCCTTCAGAAAGGCGTCGACGGGCTTTGACGTCACAAACACAACGGCCGCGATTTCTCCGCGCTTCATTTGCTCCAATGCGACCTGGTGCGGAATGAACATTTTTTCCACGTTTAGTCCCAGCCGACTGAAGATCAGCGGACCGGAATAGGCGGCTGCCGTACCTTGCGTATTGAAATTGACCTTTTTTCCCTTGAGCTCTTCGAGCGACCGGATCTCCGGGCGGACGAATATGTGCAGTTCGGACGGAAAGAGGTTCAGAACGTAAACGATGCGCCGTTCGATAGACGGAACTTGAGCTTTATATTCCTCAAGAGCATCCGTGTTGATGATCGCCGCATCAACGCCTCTAAGATACAGCAGCGAATTGACGTTTTCCGTTGCTCCGCGCGTCACGATCGGGAGGACGTGAAGCTTATCCTCCTCGTTTACGACGCGAGCAATCTCTGCCGCGAGACGAAGCGGAGCCCCTTCAATGAGCCCGCCGGCGAGGCCGACAGTCCATGCATTGATGCGCTCTTTCGCGGCCGTTTCGGTCCTTTTCACCGCCGCCATAGCCTGCGTCTCGCGCGTCGGGAGAGATTGGGCATTGGCAGCCAGTTGCAGCCCGAACGCCGCTAATGCCATAGCAAATGAGAACTTGATGAGCGACATGCGAGTCTCCATTCTCGGAATGACCATCTACGCGTCACGAGCTGGCTGCTATTTCAGCGACTCAATCCTCGCCTTCGCATCCTCAATGCCGCCCGCCTGTGCCTTTTCATACAGTTCGAGTGCCTTTCTGGAATCACCGAGGACCCCACGTGCGCTCCACGATTTCAGCACGCGGGCGTCGTAGGTCTCCGCGAGCATAAAGGCGGCTCGCGCGCTACCATGTCCAAGAGCGTGTTCAAGCAATGGGCGCGCTCCGCTGATGTCAGCTTGCCGGAGCAATGCGTTCGCCCGAACAAGCAGTCTCTGTTCGTCCGCCACAGAATAGGGAGCGACACTCGCCAGCACGGTTGCCTCTGATGCCACGGGGACTTTCGACTCCACACTTGGTACGGCTTCGCGAGCGGTCGACCGTGCTTGCGGTGGCGTTTCCAACACGGACGATCGTTCCGCATATGAAGCGACGGCCTGAGTGGAAGCCCACTGCGGCAAGGCGCTCTTTCCCTCGGTCGTCTTCGCACGGGGCTCCGCCGCGTCTTCGTTCCGGCCAGTAGGGGCGGGTTGGCGCGAAGCGAGAGTCTGAGAAGCACTCACGGCAGCAAGCTGCTGGTTTCGAGCCTCCAGTTGGTTCTTAACAAGAGCAAGCTCCTGTACAAGTGCGTCAGCACGCTCGCGCTCGCTGGCAAGAGCTCGCTTCTGCTCTGCTGCCGTGGTGTTGCTGGCCTCCGTCGCCCGAAGCACCTCAGCGTGTGCCGCCGCGAGACGGCTGGCATGCTCCTCGATCTGCTGACGCGCCGAGGAGAGCTCGCGGGCGACTGCCTCGGTCCGGCTGCGCTCCTTTGCAGATGCGCGCTCTTGTTCGACCTTCGCAGCCTCGACGATCCGCGCAGCCTCCGGCGTCGCGGCACGCGCCGCGTCGAGTTCGGTCCGGAGAGAGATCAATTCACGCTTGAGGGCTTCCGTCCCGTCTTGCTGCTGTTTGAGCTGCTGTTCGAGCGCCTGCTTTTGCTCGATCTCTGCCGCGGTGGCTTTTGCGGCGTCCGAAGCTGCGATCCGCACCGTATCGAGTTCCGCCCGAAGGGAAGCATGGTCATGGGCGGGCGCGTCTGCCTTCCACCGCTCCTGCTGTTCGAGCGCCTGCTCTTGCTCGATCTCTGCCTCGGTGGCTTGCACAGCTTTCGAAATTACGATCCGCGCCGCGTCGAGTTCGGTCCGAAGGAAGGCAAGCTCACGCATAAGGTCGATTGTTTTGTCTCGCTCGTGTTCGAGCGCTTGCGTTTGCCTGATCCCTACCTCGATGGCCTGGGCAGATTCCTTGCCTGCCACCCGCGCCGTCTCGAGTTCCGCCCGGAGGGTCGCAAGTTCACCCGCAAGGGCGTCTGCCCTAGCTCGCTCTTGATCAAGCGCCTGTCTTAGCGTGGTGCTGGTCGCTTCAGCCGTCGACTGGGCCGCATTGAGTTCTGCTCGGGGGGGCGCGACAAGCACAGGTGCAAGGGCTTCAGCCCTGTTCCGCTCCCGTGTTTGAGAAGATTCGGAGGCCTGCGCGCGGAATTGGCTTTCACCGCATAGCCCATCCTCCGCAGCCCCAATGAGGACCCACAGAATGCAAGCTCCTACTGCAGACGAGGCACGCGCAGCGGTTCTGCTTGTTGCGCGGGAGCCCTCAACAGCTTTGGATCGCGGTAGCCAATGCGATGCTACCTCAACTGCCTGTGACCACATCGTGACAACTCAACTGAGCTTTTATGTGTGTCCATTTTGATGACACAGCCTTCATCGGCCGTTTGTCGATGTAGCAATGGAAGTAGTCACAACGAGGTAGGCGCACCAATCGCGGCAATTAAGTAGATCACGCCTGCATTGTCTGAACCATTCTTGACCCGCCTGTTCGCGCGCGATTACGCTATCGCGCACACTTGAGCCCGCACTCCCAGCACACTCAAGGAAACAACATGAACAGATCACTCGTCGTCTTCGCCAGCATGGCCGCCGTTGGGAGTATCTTGATGCTGAGCACCCAAACCAGCGGCGCTGTAGAAATCAATACGTCTGCCAAGACTTCTGCCAAAATGAACGCCAACGCCAAGGTGACCACTGCCGCCATCCGAATGCAGCCCCATCGGCTCGTTGTACAGGTTGACGTCAATGACCCCGCGACAATCAATCTCGCTCTCAATAATGTCAGCAATGTAGCTCAGCACTACAGCGAGATCGGTCAAAAGGTGGGGATCGAAGTGGTCGTTTTTGGACCCGGACTGCATATGCTGCGAGATGACACTTCTCCCGTCAAAGCGCGCATCAAATCCATGAGCGAAACCATGCCACAGCTGACCTTTTCAGCATGCGGGAACACCCGCGAGAACATGGCAAAAGCTGAGGCGAAAGATATTCCTCTCATCCCGCTGGCCAAGGTCACCAAATCCGGAGTGGTACGGATCATGGAGCTGCAAGAGCGAGGCTGGAGCTACTTGCGACCTTGATCCAAAGGGGCCTTTGCGATCAGCATCGCCTCGTTCCAATCTGTTGGATCTGTTGGTCGAAGATCAGGAACAGGACGACGTGATCGCTCGTTCGATGACCGGTCGGTTGACGGTCAAATGCGGGTCGATCACGAGATCGAGATGGCCGCCAGCAATCGGAATTACCTCCAGTTTTGCAAACAGAGAGTCCCATCCGAGGTGTGCTGGTGACCCTCGCCGGTTGCAAAGGAATAGCGTTCCGGTAATTGGCAAGCGAGATTTGGCACTCGCCACCCAGCGGCCGAATTCCTGCATCCGGAGAATCTCCTCAAGCTCCAACTTGAGCATGAAGCGGGTGCCGGCCAAACGCGTCCAGATCCTCGCATCGAGAATTCGACAGAACTTCACCTCCCAGTGGAGTCGAGCAACACATTTTGCGATAGCGCGACACAGCATTCGGTACATCGTAACCCGGTGTGATCTAACTCGTTGCAGCGTACGTGACAGGGTCTCCCGATAGTCACTCCTGCGGGGGCCGATATTCGTATCCAGAATGCCCAAAAATTTCACCGACCGGCCTTCCGCAATCAGCCGGGCTGCCACTTCAAATGCGACGCCGCCACCCAGCGAATAGCCGATCAGACGTATGTCGCCGCGAGGATGAACGGCGTTAATCTGTTCCAGAGCCAACGTCGCCATGTGGTCGACCGAGCCGCATCCGGTCAGGGCAGACGTCAGATCCGGGTAGCGGATCGGGATCACATGAGCCGTCTTGCTCAGCTGCGCCCCGAACGCCGCCAGACTCGGACCGTAACCTATCGAGCCTGGCAACATCACCAGATGAGGCAGGAATTCCCCGGCGGCTTGTTGCCGCTGCGATCGGCCACCTGCAGCGACGATCTGAATCATATCGGCTGCGCTCATGTCCACCGTGAAAGCTTCCATGTTGAGCTCTTGGCCGACCAGCTCTTCCAGCTCCATCACGCATCGCAGAAGCTTGAGGGAATCGCCACCTGCCTCGTCCCAGCGGCTGGCAACGTCGGTCGTACCTAGGATCCGCGTCCATACCTGCGCCACTATTTTTTCGGCTTGCTTCACTTCACCCGCCCCTGGGGGCTGAGGTGAGGCTGGACCTCTTCGGCTCTCGGTATCCAGCACCTTGAGTTTCGCGACGTCTATCTTTCCGCCGGCGAGCCGCGGAAGCTCTGCGATTTCATGCAATCTGGTGGGATGCAATGCGGTCGGAAGCGTCTGCCTGATGACGTCCCGAACATCAGTCGTGAATGTTGCTTTGGCCTCGACACCTCGCGATGCAAAAATAACCAGCTCGCTTGAATCGGTGACGATGGCGACGGCGTCGCTCACATAGGGAATTCTGCGTACGACGACCTCGAGTTCAGCCGGTTCGACACGCCGTCCATTGATTTTGAGCTGACGCCCCTTTCGTCCCAGCATCTGCATCAATCCGTGCGCATCGACAGTAACAAGGTCGCCTGTCGGGAAGATGCGGCAACGGTCGTCATCTGGATCCGGTAATGCAGGGAGCACCTGACCGTTCTCCCAGTAACCAAGCAGCACATGCATGCTCTTGATGATCAGCTCTCCGACCTCGCCGGTGGGCACAGGCACTCCGTTGTCGTCGACGACGGCAAACGACATTCCGGGAAGCAAATAGCCAACCGGGGGTATGCTGAAATCACTTTCCTTGCAGTCGTCGGGAAGAAACCACTGCGTGCCGGTGGTTTCGGTCGACGAATAGCTGATCTGAATGAAGCAGGAGGGCTTCACGACCTTTCGGACGAGCGCGACATCCGTCCACAGCACCTTCTCGCCGCCGATACGGACAACCCGGAGCGACTCGAAATCACCGGTTTCGCTCGCGGTAATCACTGCCCGCAGAAGAGCGGGAACGATGTAGGTGATCGTTATCTGCTCCGATCGGATCTGACGCAACACGCCGCGAAGGCCAAGGGCCTCGACATCCGCCATATGCAATCTTGCGCCGGTCAGCAAGGCCGTGAGCATCTCTCTGGTGCCCGCAATGGTCGTAGGGCCGCTCAGAGGCATGAAGACGTCAGTGGCGTCTATGTGGCATGCATCCGCATATTGCTGGACGCGCTGGAGCAAGCTGCGCTGGCTATTCACAACACCCTTTGGCTGTCCGGTACTACCCGAGGTGTAGAGCACAAGGGCAGGTGCATCCACCGAGATCGGCTCAAGCGATGGGGCGTCATCGAAAAGTTCGTTCGCGTGCGTAATATCGATCCAACGCAGGCCGTCTTCGTCGATCCATTTGGTTGAGCTACTGTCCCCCTGGCCGATCAGTACAGAAATCTGTGCATTTGCAACGATGTGGGCAAGTCGCTGGTCCGGATCGCGCGGATTGAGCGGCACCAGGGGGCGCCCTGCGGCCATACATGCAAGCATGGCGATCGGATGCCAGATCGAGTGGCGCAACAACAGGCCGACGGCCCGCCCCTCGGGAGCCACCGCTGCAATCGCCTGGGCCAGCGTCAAAACTCTGATCAGAAAATCCGAATATGTGATTTGGCGGGTGTCATCGCTGATGGCTACGTTGTTCGGAAATCTCTTTGCCACCGCATCCAGATGCGTGATCGCGGGCACGCCGGCAAATTCGACGCCCATACGATTGAACGGGCGATCGACAGGCCCGCCCAGGTCGAGGGGCAATTCGGGAGGTTTCATCCAGAGGGCTTGTGCAGGCTCGCTTGAATCTCCGGAAAGTGCGCGCCCGCCAGCGAACGTTTTCGCGCGTTTCGCCAAGGATCCATCGGGAAATCTCTGAAGTTGCATGACGGTACTCACCGTTGCGGGATGGAGATCGTAGGCCACACGTCGGCTATTGACGTCCTTCGAGTGAATGATAGGGCTGCACCAATTTTCCGGCCTCTATCCAATTACCGCGCTATTCAGCGGCGGCGGGCCGACGAAACTCTACAAAGGCAAAGAGCAGGCCGGCCGTCATGTTCACGCGTTTGTAGATGTAGATCGCCATTGCCATGTTCCAGGCTACATTCGTCACGGCCGTCGCAACGGCGGCACCCATCACGCCAAAGAAAGCAATGCCGATCGCACAAGCGACGACGTTCATGACGGCTCCGATCGCCGTGATTGCGGCTGCTGCCCGCTCGTGCCCTGTCATGGTCAGAAGATTTTGCTGGGGACCAGTGGCAGCGGCAAAGATCTGTCCAACGACGAGAATTTGGGCGACCGGAGCTGTCGCAACGAATTCCTCGCCAAAGAAGCGGAGTAACGGTACCGTCAGCAACAAAAGTGGAAGTGCCAGCACGACTGTCCCCGCCAGCGACAGAACAGTCGCTCGGGCAAACAGACTCTGAAGCGCTGCCTCATTCCGATGCGCGTGAAGCTTCGAGACGTTTGGTGAAAAGAAAGTCCCTACTGCCATCCGGGGGAGAACAAGAAAAAGAGCTAAATTCAACCCCAGTGCAAAGATGCCGGCCTCGTGGGCATCGCCGGTCCAGCCGAGGATAATCACGCCGGCGCGGCTCATGAGAACCTCAACTCCAATCAGGATCATGACAGGACAGGCGAGATGCCACCAGTCGCGAGGTGCATAAGCCGGCACCGCCGAGCGTAGTTGTGGCGGCCAAAGCTTCCGCATGCTCAGTCCGACGATGGCCGCTGTGACGGCAGAGCTTGCCATCAAAGCGATCAAAACCGTTGTCGCATCGATTGGCGTGACGTTGAGTGCCACGGCAAGCAGAAGCAGCGCGACCATAAGGCCATCCCGAACGAAGCGTTCGGGCGCAATTGCCGAAATGACGCCACCCAGCGCGCGTACCGTAGCGGAACCGAGAACGTAAAGCGCGACCAATGGGACGGTCGCCATGCCAACCGCCAGACTGATAGTCAGCTCCCGATGAAGCGTCTCCGACAGGAATAGTGCGGTGGCGACTCCGCAGATCGCAATCAACATCCCAACCAACAATGATCGTCCGAATGCAAATTGAATGACCCCGCGCGCCAATGGCCACTTTCCGGTCGCGCTATAGGCCGGCACATATCGTAGCAGAACCGTGTTGAACCCGAGTCCCGCGATGTAAGAGAGAAGGGTCGTCCAGGCCAAGACGTATGAATAGATACCGTAACTCGTCGCTCCTATCGTACGGGCAATGACAAGTTGAGCCACGCACGTCAGCCCGGCGCCGCCAACATAGATAACGAACGCCCACAGACTTGCGCTGGCCATGCGCCGAGCGAGCTCGGGTTGAGCCGGAGCTGTGAAAGCTCCGATTGTCTCGGGCGTCGGCAGGGGTGGCGTGAACTTCTCGGCATAAGGTTCAAAACTTTCCTCCCCTGGGTCGGGTGACGAGCTGACCGCTCCGTTGGGCCTGAACTTACTCGAGACCTCTTCTTCGATACGGTCGAGAGCCCTGGACATCAGGCCGGGATCAAGCGAGTTGATGCAGATCACCCGTTGATGCTCGGCCGCGAGTAATGAGCCAACGTAGTCAGTAATCGGCTTTGCCTTGAGAAAGGTCGCTACGTCAGGCTCGAACCATTTCTCCATGTAGGTTTTTTGGTGTACTCGCTCATGGAGGCGCTTTTCCAACAGCTCCTTCGGAGCATCAAACCGGATCAGCAGATCGGATTGTGTCCTCATGCCGATTGCACGAGCGATCGTCTTCTCGTCTGCTCGGCTAAACAGGGCCAAGGTGCAAACGATCTGCACAAAGCCCTGGTCGAACAAGACGATGCGATCTGACTTGTGCGAATCTCTCCACACGCAGGAGAATCGGACGACGTATTGGCTAAGCCTGATCCTCCAAACGGGATTATTGGGTGGCATTAGTCGGAGCAACTCTTTCGCTAGACGCAACCCTCGGGCATTTGCGATAGGACGGCACAAGATTGCGATGGTGGCGAAGATCGCGAGAGTGACGCGCTGCAGCGCTGGAAGAAATCCACCAAAGTTCAGAAGATGATTGGATAGATGCGGCAACGTAAGTACGAGGTCGACCTCATACCCGCGGTCACGCAGGCGTTGAGCGAGTGCCCGACTAAAGGTTGTTTTGCCAGCGCCTGGTGGACCGAAGGTCTCGATAATCATGCTGCCCTCAATCGCTTCTCAACCAATTGCGGGGGTTCAGTTTGGGTGATCCGGAGCGTTTCAGCTCGATTGCGTCTCCGCGCCACGTTCGCCACGTGATTGCTCTCTTCGACCGCCGGCAGAGTGCGCCCCAAGTCCTCTTGACCAGCTGCTGTGCGCGCTCACCGAACTGGTCCTGCTGTAGCGGCTCGACACGAGTTAAGACCGACGAGAATCTCGTGTTCTGGGCAGGGTTGAGATGTTCTGTCCGAACAAGTTGATGCAGCGCAGTCTGCGCCGCCTCACGATCGGTGCTTCCAGAGTGAATGGCGAGCAAAACGTGGTCAGCCCAACTCGCCAGAAGTCTTGCTTCCGGGGCTTCCAGCAGCGAAGGTCCGTCGATGATCACGAAATCATAGGTGTCGCTCAGCTGTCGGAGCAACGAAGGAATCTTGGGGTCGGCGAGAATCCGAAGCCGATGTCCCCCAAACGATGTGGCGGGCAGGTAGTCAATTCCGGACTCATGGATATGTTCGATCGCGTCTGCAAGTGGACGGCCATACGCCAGTACACTGAGTAAGTTGGCGCTCTCGCCACTCGGTCGACGAGTGAATTGGCCAAAGTCAAGGAGTAGAGTGCGCCACCCGAGCCGGGCAGCGTAAAGACCAAGGCTCCATGCAAGTGTGGTCTTGCCTTCCCCACCGATGCTGGAGCTGACGAGGACAACACGCTGCGATCGTGGGGTTGCCGGGTCGGAGGCCAGTATGGATACCAGAATGGAGCGGATTGCTCTGGCATAGTGGCTCGCAGGCTCCTCCAAAACATAATGCGGCTGCTTGCCTGGCTCCAGTGGAATCGAAGGTATCAGTCCGGCGCATGGAATACGCAGAGCTTCAGCGGCGTCGGCTTCCGTGTGCAGGGTCCGATCGAAGTGATTCAATACGACTGCGAGAACACAAGCCAGCAGAGCGAAGATAATTGCCGCAGGAGGAATCATAAGTAGCGGGTGTAATGAGGTCGGTCGTTCTGGCGGTGTGGCCGTGGCGAGAATACTGACGTCTGATTGCGCGGTCAGACCTTTTGCGGTGAGCTCCTGCCGCCGCCGCAGAAGCGTTTCAAACTGTTGCGCCAGCGTGGTGACCTGCCACTCCAGCGCGGCGTCCCGTGAGGGAGAGGGCAGGCCAAGACGGGAGGCTTTTAGTTCCTCCTCCGCCTTTGCAAGGTCACGCTGAACTTTGGATGATTGTGTCGCAAGGGAGCTCAAAGCATACTCCACATCGCTTTGCTTCTGACGCGCGACCTCGTCGACATACGATTGTGCCACCGTATTGGCGATTTCCGCCGCTCGTTGCGGATTGGCGGCCATAGAAGTAACGGCGATGATTCTGGAGCGCCGCTCCTGACCAACCTTCAAGCTGCGCTTTAGAGCAGCGAGAGCCGACCCGTCATCGGGCTCGTGGTTCTTGCCAAGTAGCAGCTCCTTGGTTGCTGACCATGTACGACCAAAGAGCGTGCGCAAGCTTTGCATCCACGTTCGTGACCCCGTTTCAGCACCGTGCCTCGCATCTTCGAGAGCGCGGAGCGTTGGAAGGAGTCTCCGCAGATAGGCGTCGGAAAGCAGCACCGTGACATGTGTGTCGATGGTGGATTCCTCGGCGGCCGGTGTAGGTGCTGCGGATGCGCCACCGGCATTCAAGGCATCGACTGCGCCGGACTGTCGGACGTCAACAGCAAGTTGTGCCGTCGCCAGATAAGAAGGAGACATAAGAAGGCCGGCTACTCCAGCTAGCAAGGCGCCGACGACAATCATCCTGACGACAAGCCGCCTGTACTTCCGCACGCTATCCAGCACGCGATTCAAAGACTGGAGACCGTCATTTGAAGCCAGGGATTGTTCCGTCAGGCGCCGCCCAAGTTCGTCCTCTGCCATATCCGGCGAAAGAGCCTGCAGGGATCGAATACGTCTTCCTACTAACGCTTCCATAGCTCGCTCCTCTACTGTGCGGGCTCGAGGGTATCTGTCGATCGGCACGTACTCTGTTCAACCATCATTCCTAGCCATGATTGCAACATCAGGACGGCCCATAGCATTCGCGAGTGATCGCGATTGCCACTCAGATGATCCTGCCAGCAGCTCTGGACTCGTTGTACGTCCAGCAAATTCTGGCGGTTAAGGCGTGATTCGGAGAGCAGGTCTGCAGCCCATGAGCGCAGGGGGCCTTTCAACCAGGCGCCGACAGGCACGTCGAAGCCCTGCTTGGGTCGATCTATCAAGTGGCGCGGCAAGTAACGGCTGAGAACCTGCCGCAAGATCCACTTGCCCTGTCCGTCGCGCACCTTGGCCGTGTTCGGCAGCCGCCAGGAGAATTCCACGACGCGATGGTCGAGAATTGGACAGCGCGCTTCCAGGCCTGTCGCCATGCTGGCGCGATCGAGCTTCACCAGAATGTCGCCGGGGAGATAACCGATCATGTCCCGTACAATGAAGTCGGATAGAAGATCGTTCAGCGGCGGCACCTTAGCCGAATCGGTTACCTGCTCCGGGGTCAATTGCAGCTCGGAAAGCCGCATAACTTTCCGGTACATGTCGTCGGCGTCATTGCCTGCAAACAGTTGCGCAAGGCGGTTAATCCGGTCGCTTCCGATCATCCGTCGCAGGCGGCCTGGAAGAGGCAACGCGTCAGCGATGTCTTCCCGCAAACCGCGGGCGAGCAATGACACACCCATTGCCGCCGTTCGCCGAAGTGCTCGATTGGAGTTAAGAAGGGGAGCCAGACGGGCGGTCAAAAGATGCCTGGAATATCCAGCAAAACATTCGTCTCCGCCGTCACCGGAGAGGACAACAGTTACATCCCGGCGGGCGAGGCGAGATAGCAGCAGCGTCGGAATCTGCGATTCGTCGGCGAACGGCTCGTCCCAAATACGGGGCAGTTCGGGAATGACATCCATGGCCTCCGAGGGAGTGAGACGTAGCTCCGTGTGGTCCGTGCCGAGGTGACGAGCCACAGCCGCGGCACTGGCCGCTTCGTCGAAGGCGGGCTCGCCGAAACCGATAGTGAACGTGCGGACGGGCCGGGCGGATTGGGATTGCATCAGGGCGACGACAGTTGAACTGTCGATGCCACCGGACAGGAACAGCCCGATTGGCACGTCGGCAACCATGCGCTCACCGACAGCCTCGCGAAGCAGGCCATCAAGATGCGACACGAGCTCGCCATCGTCCGCGGAAACGGGGTTTCTTCGGCCGTGCTTTGCGATGTCGGTCAGCGACCACCAAGTGCGCGCCTTTGCCCGAAGCGCTGCAGCATCCCGAGATGCCAGAAGTTCATCGGCGCCGAAAGATAGAATGTTGCCGGGCGGAAGTTTGAAGACGTCTTTCCATATACAATGTTCATCCGGTAGCCAGCCGCGAGCGAGAAATTCAGCGACCCCGCGCGGATTGACCTCCGCAACGAAATCGGGGAACGCGTCGATCGCCTTCAACTCTGAAGCAAAGACAACGGCATTTCTCGTTCTGGCGACGTATAGGGGCTTCTTTCCCATTCGATCGCGGGCCAGATGGAGCGTACGGGTCTGCCGATCCCAGAGGCCGATTGCGAACATGCCGTTGCAGCGCGCCAGGGCAGCCTCGAATCCCCATCTCTCGATCATCGCGAGCAAGACCTCGGTATCGCTGCTGCCGATGAAGTTCTGGCCGAGGCGTTGAAGCTCCTGTCGCAACGACGGATGATTGTAGATCTCACCATTGAATGTGATGACGAATCGGCCGCTCTCGGAAAGCATCGGTTGTCGCCCCGCGTCGGTGAGGTCAACGATGGAGAGCCGGCGATGCCCGAATGCAATCCCGGCGTCACGATCGCACCATGAACCGTGGGCATCGGGTCCGCGATGGTGCAAACGATTCGTCATTCGGCCGATCGCATCCAGATCGGCGGATCGGGAAGCTTTTGGCATCTGAAGAATTCCGGCGATTCCACACATGATCTAGCTTCCGATACGCGTGTGCGGCGACGGCGGGCGCGCCGATCCAAGGATCAGGCTGAGAGCAAACGCGAACCACACGATGGGATGACGCAAGATGAAATGGCTGATGCTGAAAATGGCCAGCGCAGCGAACAATGCTGCCAGGGCATCGAGCTTCGCGCGGAACATGAGCATGAACGTGCCTGCGAAGAGGCCGCAAACGGCAATCACAGCGAGCAGGCCACCTTGCGTAAATATATCCAGCAGTGTGCTATGGGCTTCGAAAGGAGTTGGAAGCGCCTTGTTATTGGCGACGTTCGGCTTCTCGAGATGCGGGCCTGGCCCCAGCCCGAGCGATCCGGTTTCCAGCCCTCGACGGAGTGCATCTTCCCAGAGTTGCAGTCGCAGGGACGCGGTGCGCTTCGTTGCCTCGCCGCCACGGTCCTTGGCCAGACTGATTGCCAGACCTTCAAACTCATCGGCGGTCGCAACGGCATACGGTGCTAATGCGAGCGCCAGAGGGACGGCGGCGGCGATGACCAGAACCGCGACCACCGACCGGAAATTTAGTCTGTGCTGTGGCGAGGTCAGCCAACTGCGCAAACGCAGCAAAGAAAAGATCGCGGTGGCAATCACCATCGCAACAAGAAATGTATCGCTTTTGGTCAGGCGCCCGACGGCGAAGGTTAGCAGGCAACTGAATGATGCCGCGATGCGGCCAAACCCTTTGGCCGATAGGGCAAGGCTGAGAGACAGCGGCGTCAAAACGGCGCAATAGAGAGCGATCTGATTGGGATTCTCCGCCCAGCCTCGAAATCGATCCCAATACCATGGATCGACCGACGGCAGGCTGATGATGGACCAGCCCGCAGCGATCTGAAGGACCAGTGCGATGTTCCAGAAAGCGAGCAGGAACCATTGGGTTTGACGTAGGGCAGCGTTGGCTTCCATCGTTGCGACGATGAGGCAGGTCAAAGCTGCCACCAACAGATACGCGAAGGTGTCGTGCAACATCGTAGGAAGGTCCAGCTCCTCGCTCAGATAGGCCACGCATGTCCCTATGCTCAGGGCGAGTGCAAGACAGGCCCAAAACGCACCGATTCGGAGCAAAGCTGTCGCGTTGTAAATCTGGCCGGTAACGATGACTCGCAATGAGACGAAGGCTAGCCACAGGACAAGACAGACCTCGCCAACACCCAGCGGAATTCCGGGAAGGCGCAGCTGTGAAGCTGTCGTAAGCACGATGCCAAAAGAAAGAAGCGCATTGGCGATCATGATGATTTCCCGCTGTGCTGGCTAACCCTTCGATCTTCATGGGCGTCGCGAGACAAAGCAGCCGGATCTTCGCTTCGCCTCCCGGTGAAAATCAGCTTCCTGTAAAGATCGGCGTAGCGGTCAGCCACGACGTTCAGGTCGAACTCACGGCGCACGAGCGCGATCGAGCGCTGTCCCATGCTCTTTGCGCGGGCAGGATCCTGGAGAAGATCGAGAATGGCTGCGGCGAGCGCACGCGGGTCCCGGGGCGGCACCAAATGGCCATTGCAGTTCTCCACCACAACATCGCCGCAGCCTGGCATACGCGTGGCGACAATAGGCACACCCGCCAATCCTGCTTCCAGCAGAACACGGGGGATTCCTTCCCGATACTCCGTCGGGAAGGCAAAGACATTCGCGATTCCGAGAAGCGCAGGAACGTCGGATCGCGCACCGAGAGCGATTACGTGTGGTGCGTATCGATCAATCAAAGCCTGATCCACGGCAAAAGGACCTTCGCTCTCCCTTGGACCGACAAGCAAGAAACGAACGCGGTGCCGCGCTTCGCGGACAATCGCCGCCGCATCCAGAAGCGTGGGTATGCCCTTTTGTACGGTCAGTCGGCTCACAGTCATGACGACTTCGTCGTCACCGAGTCCGAGTTCTGTACGAAGTTGTGCGGTGGACGGCGCCTGAGCCCGCGCTGTGTCGAAAGCATCGACATCGATTCCCGAACTTCCGATCAGTACAGCGGGGCTGCTGCCAAGCAGACGATAGCGGCGGAAAAAGTCGCCATCCTCCTTGTTTTGAAATACCGTTGCCGAGGTCCAGCAGGCGGCCAACCGCTGCAGCGCTAGGTAAGCTGGCCTGAATGCAAGAGCTTTCAGCTGTGCCGAGGAGAATACCCAACCCATTCCGTTGATGGTGCGCACAATGGGGACTGCGCCTCTCACCGCAAGAGGAGCAAGCAGATTTGGTTTGGTATCGAACGTTTGAACAACGTCCGGTCGAATGCCACGCACAAGCTGTGAGAGCTGGCCGACAGCTAGGCGGTCAGCAACCCGTGCACCGAATCTATTGAAGTCATAGCGATGATACTCGATGCCGCTATTTGAGAACGGGAGTGCGGCGCCAGTACCGGCAGCGCTCACCCGAAAGCCACGACTGCGCAAAGCTGCCAGAAATGGGATCCGTAGGGCATGATCCTCGCCTCCCACACAAAGCACATGCAACGTCATGCTAATCCTTTCGGTCGCAATCGGAATGCAGCCCAGTCGATCCGGAGAATCGGCTACAGATGAATTTCGATGTCCTCGCGTATGAGCGGACGATGTGAGCTTACGAGGCGATCACAAAGTGTCTTCATTCGTTCGAATGACGGCCGCGTCGGAAGTATTCGGCGATCCTGAAGAATTGAGACATCGACACCAAGAGGATTACTCCGAAGCGCGTTTGGCATCATGCACGCAAGCTGAAGCGTCGTGTCGTCAGATCCAGAATCAGTTCAAACGTCGGAGCAAAGCAGGCCTGTCGGCGACCCGTTTCACTTGCCGCTGTGTTTGTGCCCGGATGAACAAGGAGGCTCGCCTGGGTGCCTATCGTCAGACTCAATTACCGGGAGAAGGCAGGACGGCGACACGCCCGAGTAATGCAACCAGCTCCGCCTGCCGCCGTGTCTGTGTCTTGACGAACAGGGAGGCCAGATGTGAGCGGATCGTCGTCCGGCTCAGCCGTCGGGCGCGAGCAATATCAAGCAAATTATGGCCGCGCGCCAATTCGACTGCAAGCTGGGTTTCCGCGGCTGTGAAGCCGAACAAACACCGGAGCGCTTGGGGCGTCGGCTCCGGATGAGCGTCGAGATCGAGCAGAATGATGGTGCTGGTTTCATCCGTCCAAACATTGGCCATCTGGCTTACAAGGCTGGTGACGCCCTCCTTGAAGGAAGTCGCGAGCCATGATGTCGAGCCAACGGGAATTTGGGCTCCCGCGCGGTTCACCAGCTGCTTGACGGCGCTGTAGAGCGTTTCAGGGCTGGTGGTGAGGTTGCATTCGCGTTCCAATATCGCACGTCCGATTGCACTCACGTCAAGCACACAGCCACGCTTGAGCAGAACTTGCCCGCAGCCAATACGCGCCAAAACCGCGTGTAGGACGTCACGTTGCTCGCCAAGGTCGGGCTTCTTGCCTGGGTCAGCGTCTGGCCGGATAGCGGGAGCACGATTCGAAATGTTGAAGATGGATTCCCTGCAGGGATGAAGCGATGCAATTGCGCCGGGCAATGTGGCACTCTGGTTCAAATTCAACATGTCGTCATTCCCTTCGCCTACTACTTCAATCGAATGACAAGGATTGATCGGAGGGAAAGCATTCCAATTTCGATGAGCCATGTAAATGTTCAAGTTGGGGTAATCCGACTGCACATTTGGCTGAGGCAGTCTACTATTCGTGGGGCCTCTAGCGGTCTGAATGACATGGAGGAAATGTCGGCTGAAAAAGCGATGCGCGCCTCAGCGCGCAGTTTTGTGCAGGCGTCCGGCCAGAGGTCGTAAGCGCGGTATCCTTTGTGGGTACCCCCGCTTGTGCCAATGGCTCAGTTAGATGCGCTGGCTACTCCCGAAGGGCGCAGCGCAACTTCGACCACATCTCCCGGCTCTACATCGAAATCAACTGATGCGACGATCCTGTTCCACTGCTGGCCGACCTTTCGTGCGATCGTTACCTCTGCTCGGAGATCGCTGGTTCCGACAGGTAGTGCTCCCGCACCGCCGACAGGCTGCAATTTTTGACTCAACGCCTGCAATTTAACCCGCAAGTCCGCCATGCGAACGGTTGAATCCTTCAACTCGCGCAACAGATTGATGGTTCGCAGATTGGCGACCCGCTCGATCTGGCGCACGAAGTCGTCGCGCTGACGTTGCAGCCGCATGACTTCGACCATCGTCTGAAGACGCCTTGTCGACGACAACAGAAGAGCGCGTCGGCTTTCCGTAACACGGGGGCTTGGCAATGATCCTGCGCCAAACAACTTGGCTACCCGATCCAGCTCATCCTCATCGGCCTGAACACCCTTTTCCTCACCGTCCTGCTGCTTCCTGAGGGTTACGAGCTGAGCCTCCGATTGTTTGACTGCATCCTCTAGAAAGCTTCGTTCCTTACGATAGTCGATTTGCGCGGTCTTTAGCGACGCCGACTCGGATTGCATGATCGACTCGATGACGGAGACCGGCAAAGATACTTCGCTGGGTATCTTCTGATCGAAGCTGTCATTGCCCTGGAGTTCCGCATTGGTGCGGATCACGTGGATATACTCTTTGATGTACTCGGTCGACAAAGATTGGTAATCGCGCAACAGATCCGCCGGATCGATAGCACCGACCTGACCGCGAGAACGCAACAGGCTAAAGCCACCGGCGACTGCAACGGCTTGGCGTACAGTCATGGACGCGCGATACACCAGCTGTCCGGGCGTGAGAACGTCGCCTGTGACGTAGATCGGTCGATATTCCACGACGCTCGTGATCACGTCCCCAGGCTTGATGACGAGCGCCTGCTCGCGCCCATCCGGTGAGCGCTGACGCAGAATCCTGGACTGCAGCAGCGTCTCCATGCGGGTCTGAAGTTCCGACGGGGTCAGACCTGCAACCGGCACCGTACCGACCCCGGGAAGAGCAATGGTGCCGTCAATCTGGATCTGAGCTCTATTGCGCTGTTCAGGCGCTCCACCGACCGACACCTCGACAGTATCGCCCGGCGCGAGGCTGTATTGAGCTCCGAGGCAAGCGTCGCTGCCCGCCAAGACAACGATTCCTGCCCAGAAGCCGATGGAGACATAGCCGAAAGTCTTACTGCGCCTGTTGCCCTTCATGACGATCTCCTTGCGCTAAGTCGTTTCCGCTGTCTCGATCAGCCCAGTCGATGCGGGAAACAAAATCAAATACCGGCCCGCCTCGTTGCCCCCAGTTGCTCGACCAGATGACTTGCGATCCATCAGGAGAAGGTGAGCCATGCGTTTCGCTCCAATAGTCATACGGAGCATTGCGCGTATGCGCGATACGTCGAAATTCGCCACTGCCATCGATTTTAAGTGCGATAACTTCCTGAGCGAACGGTGCCACTTTCTTGCCGCCGGCGGGAGCGAGCGCGGCGCCGGCATAACTCATGAAGACCCAGCCGGGACGGCGTATCGCTCGCATCGATGCATGCTGAGCTTCTCCATAGGGAGCGAGCGCCGTGACCTGTCCGTCTTGGAGTCTCCGTTTGATGACCTGATACTTGTCGGGCGCCGACTTACTGATGCCGACATAAACTTCATCACCGCCGGCATCGACGGTCATGTCGCCGTGGCCGGGCCGGTGATGCTCTGTCCAGCTCTGCAGGAGATCACCCTCAATGCTGAAGACAAATGCTTGATCTGTGAAGTCAATGAGAGACTGCTGGCAGAATATGTACTTGCCCAGCGGCGAGATTCCGCAATAGCTGTTTTTGCCGGGAATTCGCGCCAGCTCAATATCAGGAAATTTCCGGCGATCCGAAAGATCCATCGCAAATGCGACAAGCGTGCCCTGCTGGCCGATGGCGCGCACCACGATACGGTTGCCGTCCCATGAGGGATTGCCTTTGTACGGGCCGAATTGAAGCTCCCGATATACTTCCGTCTCAAGAATTACATCTTCGGCGTTGCTTCGCGGCGACCATCGCGAAATGCGGCGCCCGGCGACACAAATCATGAGCTCTGGATCTTGCGGATGCCATTCGCATTCACCCCCGCGCTGTCGCCGGAACAGTGGAGCATAGGTGTGCCCATCAAGAAAGCACAGTCCATTGCATCCGTTGACAATCAAAAGCAGGCTCTGGTCGGCGTTCCACGCCTGCGCACTCGAATAGCGATGGGTGCAATAGGAACGCTTGCAAACCATGCCGTTTCCCATCGGACTTTCAGGCGTGGTCACACGAACCAAGGTCGTACCTAGGGACGCATCGACGACTGGCGCGAGATAGCCAGGCAAATCCATGGCCGGCGCCGGGAGGAATTGGGCGTTTCCGAGCGATTCCGTTGAGGCGGGTCTTGAGGAAGCGAGCAAGACAAGGGCGCCACAGCACAGGAGAGCTCGGGCATAACTTAGCCGGGCCATCATGTGATGAAATCCCTTTGCCGCCGGACTTGCTTTCCCGATAGGCGATGACGCCACCAGTCAACTGTCCGCTCCAACCCTTCCCGCAGCGTGACCCGCGGTGACCATCCCGTTGCATGGACGAAGCGGGTGCAGTCAGCGAGCAACGCGCGCACTTCCGAATTTGTCGGTCGCAGACGCTTCTCATCCTGAAGCACAGGCTTTTCGCTGGAAGTAAGATCGACGATGACATCAATCAGGTCGCGGATCATGATCGCCCGCTGACTACCTGCGTTATATGGCTGGCCGTATTCGATGCCCTCGGCCAGTCCGGCAGCCATGAACGCGGCCGCGGTATCTGCAACGAATGTAAGGTCACGTACGGTTGTTGCATCTCCGATCATGATCGCGGGGCAGGAAGGATCTAGCGCTTGCCGTATGATGGCAGCGATGATCGCCCTTTCGCTCTGTCGTGGCCCAAACGTATTGAATGGCCTGAGGATGACGACTGGTACGCCGAACGATTTCGCAAAAGCCCCTGCCATCATGTCCGCGGCTATTTTGGAAGCGGAATACGGCGATTGTCCCTGCAGCGGATGAGTTTCATCGATCGGCATTGTTATGGCTGTGCCGTAGACCTCGCTGGTCGACGTGTGAATGACCCGCTCGGTGCCGCACTGCCGCGCGGCCTCGAGCACATTCAAGGTGCCGAGCACGTTTGTTTCGACATAGGATTGCGCAGCGACGTAGGAATAGGGGATCGCGATCAGTGCCGCGAGATGAAAGACGATTTCGTGGCCGGGTACGAGACGACCGACGAAAGCCGCATCGCGGATGTCGCCGCGAACCAGGTTGACTTTCTTTCGGGTCGAATCCGGAAGGTCATCCAGCCAACCATGGCTATCGAAGGAATTGTACTGGGCAAGAGCGGTAACGTTGGCCCCTGCCGAAACAAGCGCTTCGGTCAGGTGCGAGCCAATGAAACCGTCGGCTCCCGTGACGAGAATTCTGGCACCAAGGTAATTCATGGCCGTCAATGTCCGGTTTGTTGTTTAGATTCTTTCGATTGATTCTTCCGCGTGTATTCGGTCCACGATCCCACCGCGATTGCCCAGGCCGCACGAACAATCCAGCCGAGATCAGAAGCCAGTGTTCGGCGCGGGAAATAAGCGAGATCGATTTTCGCTTTGGTCGGGAACAGAACTTGTCGATAGAAATCCACAGCCGCAACGTCAGCGGGATAGAGCTTGCTTTCATGTCGAAACATGACCTGGCACGGACCAACAAGACCGGGCTTGTGGTCGAGAAGCTTCTCGAACCCACCGTGAAAGCAGTCGAAGAATGCAAGCGATTCAGGCCGCGGTCCCACGAGCGCCATGTCGCCACGCAAAACGTTCCAGAGTTGCGGTAACTCGTCCAGCTTGCTCGCGGCAAGGATGCGGCCAATCCTAGTCAGGCGGCCGTCTCCCTCCATTGTGAGCGGACATCCATACCGGTCGCAATCCGGCCTGAACTTGCGAAATTTGTACATACGGAATGGTCGTCCATTTTGCCCGAGACGAAGTTGCGAGAACAAAATCGGCCTTCCGCCTTCGATCCAGATAGCAAGTGCTACGATCAGGAAGAGAGGAGCGAGAGAGGCTGTCGCAGCACCGGCAAACAGAATATCAAGGGCGCGCCGCAAGCCCACCTGCGTAACAGGAGTTGACGCCAGGAGCTGGTTCGCTGCCCCGCGCATGGCTACGCGATTGCCCCTAATGGAAACTCCGTGCCAAGTGCGGCGGCAAGAGAATTCACTACCTGTTCCACGTCGGCCGGGTTCATCCGGGGGTGCAGCGGCAGCGTGAGCTCCCGTTGGGCAAACTCCTCGGTGCGCGGCAAGAATGTATCGGGATAGAGTTCTCTGTAGAATGTCAGGTGGTGGACGGCGGGATAGTGAATCGTAGTCTGTATGCCGCGCTTGCGTAGCCGATCGATCACAGGCTGCCGATCGGTTGCCGTCGGCAGGACGACCGGCATCAGATGGTGCGCCGATGGCCAAGGATTCGCGAAGGGTATCATCACCGCTGGGCAATGCTCCGCCATCAACTGACGATAGCACAGTGACAGGCGTCGCCTGGTGTCATTCCATTCCGGAAGTTTCTTGAGTTGGGCAAGGCCAACGGCAGCGCGCAAATCGTCCATACGATAGTTGAATCCGAGGATCGTAACGTCGTAGTCGGGACGACGACTGGTGAGGCGCTGTCGCGTGCTGCTTGTCATGCCATGGGACCGTGCTCGCTTGATGGTTTCCCTCAAAGCGCGGCTGCGGGCGATAATGGCGCCGCCCTCGGCGGTCGTCATGTTCTTGTTGCCGTAAAAGCTGAATGCTGCCGCCTCGCCATAGGTCCCAACTGCGGGCAGTCCGGGCGCATGAGCTGCATCCTCGATCAGGAGCAGGCCCTTGCGACGAGCGAAAGACTGCCAAGTGTCGCGATGCGCGAGGTAACCGGCGAAATGGACGAGAATAATCGCTTTTGTTCTCGATGTGCATTTGGCTTCAGCATCATCCAGCGACATCAACGGAATCTCGGCCGAATCGATATCGACGAAAACGGGGCGCGCTCCCACATAGAGAACGCTATTGGCCGTGGCGACGAAGGTCAGCGATGGAACGAGAACTTCGTCGCCCGGCCCAATGCCGAGCGCGTGCAGGATGAGGTGGAGGGCTGCCGTGCACGAGCCGACGGCGATTGAATCCTCGGCCTCATGAAGATGAGCAAACGCTTGTTCGAATTCCCGGACCCGGTCTCCCATCGTAACCCAGCCGCTCTCGATGACAGAGGCTAGGGCTGTTTGCTCGTCCGGACCCAGGACTGGCTCTGATACCAATAACATGTGTTCATCTCCAATCCCGGATTCGACGATACGTTTGAGATTGCACGAGCAGCAGCCGTGACATGCAGCGTCTTCGTCAGGCCGCGACGGTTGCCACGAATGCCGGGGGCGACTGCTCGTCCCATGCAATATCCTGAGCCTTGAGGAAGTCGTCCACCCGCCCGATGTCGAGCCACATGCCGTTGTGCTTGAATACGTTCACGGGTATTTCCTCTTCCAGCATCTGGGCCATCAGATCGTCGAAGCCGAATGGAACACCTGACGGAATGCGGTCCAGCACCGAGGGATCCATGCAGTAGATGCCCATACTCACCAGATGCGACAGTTCGGGCTTCTCACGGAATCCGGTGACGCAACCGCCCGTCTCGTCGATCACGCCAAAGTCCATCTTGGTAGGACGTGTGGCGGTGGCGATGGTGAGGGGACCTTGGTGTCGGCGATGACAGCTCACGAACTGACTGAGATTCAGGTCCGTGAGCACGTCGCCGTTGAGGACCAGAAACGGCGTGTCGAGTTGTTCTCGCAAAAGCGACAGCGGGCCCATCGTTCCAAGCGGTTCCACTTCCTGCGTGTAAACGATCTGCATGTTCCACTGATTGCCGTCGCCGCAAACACTGCGAATAAGGTGGCCCAGATATCCAGTCGTGATGAAGACTTCTCTGATGCCATTTCGCCTGAGCCATTTGAGCAGGAGCTCGAGGACGGGCCGCGATCCGATCGGCATAAGCGGTTTCGGCAAGATGGATGTATGCGGACGCAAGCGCATTCCCTTTCCGCCGCATTGAATGACAGCCTTCATATTATCCTCCTGTGTTACTGAAGCGCGCAATCGTTCATCATATCAACGCGACAGCCCGGCCTGGTGCTGATGGCCAAACCGGAATGCCATTGACGAGAAAACTAGACGCTGACTATCCGCGCGTCTTCGTGCGTTTGCATGAGATGTCGGAATGATAGTTGGATTGCACGCGAGCACTGTATTGCAGCGGCAAAGCTGCAGCTCGCAGTGGTGCATGATGGGACGAGACAGACCGAACCGGACTTCGGCTGCATCGCTGGCGCACGATATCGCGAGGCCCGATTGACATCGCTACGCTTGGAATGACGACAACAGCGCAACGAGCCGGCTTTTCAGAAAGCCTGTTAGAAACTGACGCCCGGCATCCCTCACGCGCGCGAGCGACATCGCACTAACCGTTGCCCAAGATCGGTGGAGTGATTTATTGAAGCGCGTCGCAAGAACACGCGCGATCGTCAGCGCCTCACGTATCCATGTTCGATCGTTCACCGGCGCGAGCGCCACGCTCCGACGACCACCGGTCGGCGCGACTTGCTCGCCTACGCCAACAATCGCTGACTATTTGCCGACTCGTGCCGCGCCACAGATCTTTCCGTTGATGCCCTTACGGATCAGACCGTCGATGCGCGAGACCTCAATATGATTTGGCTCGTGGTTGATCACACCCAGTGGCACTGGCGTCTCGTTTTTCTTGATCTCGGAGATCATCGCAACGGGATTTGAAAGCCGACCATTCGAATCGCCAGCTAAAGGCGGAGAGTTGCTGTTTGCCGGTTCTGCCAGTGATCCGTTGTTCATCCCCCAAATCGCTGCCTGTGTCCGATTCTGGACACGGAGCTTGCGAAGGATCGCCTTGACGTGGACTTTTACAGTTGCTTCGGCGATATGGATCGTCCGCGCGATGCTTTTGTTGGAGGCGCCTTCAATCAGGCAGTGCAAAATTGATTTTTCCCGCGGAGAAAGCTGCGGCGTGGTCATATCTTCTGTAGCGATAAGAATCGCCTGCGTCTTGTTTTGGTCACGCGACCCCGTCTCGCCTGGGTGACTGCCTTCGGGAGCAAGAACAGATGATAGAAATGCTGGAGGAAAGATCGTTTCACCCATCATTATCAGTTCGATGGACTTTATGAATACATCGCAGGTCATAACGTTGACAAAGTAGCCGTTGGCACCTGCCCGAAACGCAGAAGCCAGTTCGTCCATTCGATAATGATCGGCCACGATCGCAATGCGCCCGCCCGGATGGTAGTCCCTGAAAAGTTCGATTTGTTCAATCGCGGCGTCAAAATCATCGCCGGTGTGAGCAATAAGAAGCAGAGGCTGGTGTGCTTGCGGTTGACCCGGGAGCAAATCATCCACGCTTGATACTGAGGCTAGGATACGAAAATTTGCTGAGCGTAAAATCCTGGCAAGACCTTCTCTGAGTAAAGTATTTTTCCCAACGAGAATTGTAAAAAAAGATTGTTGCCTCCGCATCGCGACCCTCCCAACCATACGCAACTGATTTAAAAAAAACTGAGCGCTTGAAATTCAGCTCATTCTTGGTGATCTGTCGGCGGTTAAGCCCCGCTTCTTCGGCAGAAATTTTGGCATTGGAATATTTTCAGTCGGCAAGAAACTCTGTCTTTTTAGAAGCATTTCGTCGTCGAATTGAAGACGCCTCCCTTCTCGTTTGCGACGATTTTATGAATGTTAGATGCGAATTCTCGATCTCCCTATATACCTTTAGTTATAGGCGATGGGCCGGTACTGAGGGATGTCGTTCATAATAGTAAACGGGGGATTCACCGCAAACTTCGCAGAGGGAGTGCGTGCTTCGTCATACGGGACGTCTATCCTTGAGTGACAATTTCAGATACGTCCACCCAAAGTTGTTACGTGTTTTCTTTGTTGCGTTGCGATGTAGCGTAACGAATTTGAGCCTCCAGAAAATTAGGCTAAGAAGGGAATATCCGGGGTCGCGTGGAGTTTAAGTTTTGGGGGGCT
The DNA here is from genome assembly GCF_051811085.1 of Tardiphaga sp. 862_B3_N4_1. Lineage (NCBI taxonomy): Bacteria > Pseudomonadati > Pseudomonadota > Alphaproteobacteria > Hyphomicrobiales > Nitrobacteraceae > Tardiphaga > Tardiphaga sp. 862_B3_N4_1. Next base: position 1,886,900 of record NZ_JBPWQB010000002.1, on the reverse strand, counting down.
AGGCTGAGGACCGCCCATGCGTTGCACCAGTGTCGTGATCGCAGACCGCCATCCTGTGGTTCTGCAAGGTTTGACGAGCGTGCTTGAAGCGCAAAACGGCTTCAAGATTGTCGCGTGCTGCAGCACTGGCCCGAGCTGTATCGAAGCGATTCGAAATTTAACGCCGGACATCGCCATTATAGACATCGAAATGCCGGGCCTAACCGGGCTGGAAATCGTTGCCATCGCCAACTCCGAGGGGCTTTCAACGCGGATCGTCTTTTTCACCGCTGTCGTTGAAGATCGCCAACTGGCTTTATCGGCCGCTGCTGGCGCCTACGGTGTCATCCTGAAGGACATGCCGCTCGAAACCCTGATGCAGTCCCTGCGTGAGATCGCGACTGGCCAAAGGCTATTGCCGCTTCCCGCGGTCAATCACGTTATACCTTCCGAACAGAAGAGTATCGCGATCACGGAGAGTGTTCTGGCGGTGCTGACAGAGCGCGAGCGTCAGATCATGCGCCTGGTCTCTGAAGGGTTGTCGAACAAGGAAATTGGGCGGCGGCTGAATATTGCTGACGGCACCATCAAGCAACATCTCCATCACATCTATCAGAAGCTTGAAATCAACAACCGGACAGTGCTTGCGGCGCTTGCCATATCGCACAACGAACGTGGGGGCTTTCTTGAGGATCGGGCTCTGTCGGTTCATTGTGATTGAGCGTCTGCAGTCGCTGCTGACCCGTGCACCACTTCCCGCTGATACGGGCACTGATTGGCGCACAAGCCTCGTCGGCGACATCCACCTCGCCGCCATCGCGGAGGCCGAAAGGACCCTGATGCGTGGCTTCACCACCCTGCCCGACATCGGTGGGCCTTCTTCAGCAAATCGCTGAGGAACCTGCATTGCCAGTCGCGCGGCGCCAAGCCCCGCGGCAATCCGGTCGCAGCGGAAAAGATGCGGGTGAAGTGGCTTTGATCGGCAAAGCCACAAGCCTGTGCAACATCGGCCAACGGCATATCGGTCTTCATCAGAAGATTTCGGGCCAACTCGACGCGCTGGGACAGGATAACTTAGAAAGACGCATTTAGGGTCGCGCTCGCGTCCAAATCATCGCAGATAGCTCGCCAGGTTCAGGCTCTGAACCTTGGCAATCGCGGCATAGGATGCCGTAAGCTGGGCCTGATAGGTCGACAGTTTGGCGGTGACCGCTGCAACGTCGACACTGGTGAGATCGCTGCCGAGCGTCTTGGCATAGGATTGATACTCGGTCTGGTAGGCACTGGCCCGCTCGATTGAGGCCGATGCGTTGGATATCCGCGTCTGCACCACACCAAGCTTGTCGATGGAATCGACCGCCAGATCGAGCGCCTCATTGAGCGTGTCGGTCGAAAGCGGCGAATTGCTCGCTACCAGATTCATGGCCCGCATGATCTGCTCGAAAGCGGTATTGTCCGCCGTGACGCCGTAAGAGACCGTCTGGTTGTCCGAGACGCGTACAGCGCCGAGCTGACTGTCGCCCTGATAATAGCTCGTGTCTGCGGTGGACGGCGACGATGCCGCGGCATAGGTCGCACTCGATATATCCACCGGCGCGGTTTTGGTGGCAGAACCGCCGAACAGATAGCCGCCATTATATTGCGTGTTGAGTAGTGACGCCATCTGCTCCAGCATGTTCTTGGCGCTCTCCGTGACGCTGGCCGCATCCGTGCTCGAAGCGCTCGATGCACCCGTCAGCAGAGTGCGGAACTGTGTCACCAGATCGGACACCGAATTGACGGCCGAGTACATCACCTGGATCTTGCTGTTGGTCTGTGTGGCGGCATCGATATAGGACTGCGCCCGGGTGACTGAGACCTGAAGATTGAGCACCTGCTGCGCCGATGACCCCAACCCGCCAAAATCCGACGAGATCAGCCCCGAAGCCTCCTGGATCTGCTGATTGGCCATGGTGCTTTGCGTGCGCAAAGCAGACGCGATCATCTGGTCGTTGATCGCAAAGGTGGCAACGCGCATCTGCATCAAGTCGGCTCCCGTCAGCTCGCGCTCTGCACGGCGGTCAGCAGCGATGAGAACATCTCGTTGATGACCTGCATGAGCTGCGACGCGGCCGTATACTGATTCTGCAATGTGCTGATCTTTGCGGTTTCTTCGTCGAGATTGACGCCCGACTGCGACGCCAGCGCATTGGCAAATGACGATTGTGCCGTCGACTTTGATGTATAGGTCGTGGCCGCGAGCGTTGCCTTCGACGCGACATTGGCGATGACCGTGGCCGCGTAGTCCGCAAACGAACCGGTCGATGACCCGAGCCCACCTGACGCGCCAAAGGTACGGGAATCCGTGAGTGCCGCGTAGATCGCATCGACCACGTCGGTCACGCCGGCGGTGATTACCTTGGTGCCCGTCGTCAGCGTTGCCGATGCATCGAGGATCGAGACGGCGAACAAACCTGAATTGGCCAGGATGTCGCTGCGCACGGCGATGTTGGATGCCCCGGTTCCGGTCACGAGGTCATTGAGGCCGAGATAGTCGGACAGGCCGATTCCGCTGCTGCCGACGGCGCTCGTCATCTCATTGATGGCGACCCCGTTGCTGCTGCTGGAACTGGCGATCACCACCTTCCCGCTGGCATTGATCGATGCGCTGAGGCCGGAAATGCCGTTGATGGCCGAGACCAGGTCGCCCACCGTCGCATAGGTCGACAGATCGAGATCGGCATAGGCCACCAGACTTCCCGACTGGTCGGCAACAGCAATGCGGACCGTACCGGTCGCATCCAGCGCAGTCGCCGCCGTGACCGTCGTGGTGCCGGTCAGCGTTGTTGGCGGCGGCAACGACGTGCCCTGATTGCTTGCGGCATTCAGGGTGTCTGCCAGCGTATTGGCAAGCTGGTCGAGCTGCGACTGCGCTGCGGGCAAGACGCTATCGCGCAGGCTGAGCAAAGAGCCGATTTCGCCAGATGTGATCTGCGTAGTGACATCGACGCCGTTGACGGAAATGCCGCTGAGCCCGCTGGACGAACCGGCCGAGTAGCTGGCATTGGCCGTCACGGATGATGCCGCCGTGAAGCTAAGCAGATGCGCACTGTTGTCCACGAGCGTCTGGCCTGACGCCGTATAAACCTGCATATCCCCCGTCGATGAAATGAAATAGCTGACATTCATCTTCGACGCGACGGTCTGCAGCGCGACATTGCGCTGATCCTCGAGATCGCCCGTCGATTGGCCAGCGGCCGCCGCCTGTTTGATCTGGGCGTTCAAACTGGCGATGGCCTGCAGGCTGGCATTGACCTGATCGACATCGGAGGAAATCGCGGCATCGGCAGTGCCGCGCAGTTGCTGAATTCCCGAGGACGTCTCGCGCAGTTGCGATGCGAGGCTATCAAGCGTACTCACCACATTGGCTTGCAGCGAGGCACTGCTGGTCGTGCCGGCGAGCGACGATATGGCGGATTCCAGCGATGCCAGCGTGTTCGCGATCGAAGTTCCGGTGTCTTCTGCACTGGTCGTGCTGCCATACAGTGCCTGCAGCCGGTTGAGATAGTCGTTGTTGGTGTTGGCTGCGCCGACTTCCGAGGTTGCGGAGATCAGGGACTTGAACAGCAATTTGTCGACGCTGCTGGTGATCCCGGTGATCGACACGCCGGTCCCGGCGCCGCCACTGGTGGTCGCGACCTGATTGGCGGTCTTGACCGTGTAGCCGGTGGTGTCAGCATTCGAAATATTCGACGAGGCGACGCTGATCTGGACCTGACTGGCCATCAGGCTACTGACGGCGATGCTGCGGGCTATCTCCAGCGACACGATGGCGACCTCATATTATGGCTTGGTTTAGATTCGCACGTTGCGTGCGTAGGATGCCGACTGCGCACTGATGCGACCATTGGCGCCGTAGGGCGCGCTGTCGGATATCTGCTCCCGAATCGCGGCCATCACGGCGTCGATGCGGCGCTGGCTGGCCTCGATCGCGGCGCGCAGGCGGGTAACATTCTCGTCCATCGCGACGCTGAGCTGTTCGAGCCGGGTGAGTACCCGCCCCTGCAACTGGCGATCGGAAGTGCCAAGCAACATGTTCTTGCGACCTACTTCCTTGACCCAGGCCTCGAACAGCTCCGAAAGCTCCAACTTGATCGCCGTGTACTGCGACTGCGAGGCCGGCAGCCCCATCGCCAGAGCGATATTCTCTTCGGCGACGACGTCGATCAGGCGTTCGATCAGCTCGACCAGATCCTCGAGGCGGGATCCGTCATCGGCGCTCGCGGGCTGCAGCGGCGGGCTTCGGGTCATCATATGGTCACTCCGTGATCGATGGATGGGGCGCGGCTGCCGTGGCGTGCCGCCCGAGCGAGGCTATCCGGGAATATGCCGTCGCCGCTTTGCTACGCGCGCCGGCGATGTTGAGTTTCTGCGCCAACGCGTCACGGCGCTGCTGCAAAGTGGTACGCAGCGTCCTGAGATCGCCTTGCAGCGCCAGGATCATGCGCCGATCGCCACGATCGATCCGCTGCGCGGCGGCCAGCAACCGGTCAAGTCGCCGCATTAGCGCGTCATCGTCTGCCTCGGCCACCATCGCGGTCATCTCATGCTCGAGATCAGGGTATCGAACATCTTGTTGACGGCGGTGATCACCTGCGACGCGGCCGAATAGGCCTGCTGCGCGGAGATCATGCTGCTGAACTGCTCGTTGGTATCGGTGGTGCTGGATTCCAGCTCACTGCCAAAAATGGTGCCGGCGCCGTTGGTGCCGGATTCCTGCAACGCAGCCGTTCCCGATTCTGCCGTTGCCGAATACAGCCCGTTGCTCTGGGCTTCCAACTGATCGGCAGCGGCAAATGTCGCCACCGGGATCTTGTAGATCGCAATGGTCTGACCGTTCGAGTAGGTGGCATTGACGATGCCGTTTTCGCCAACCGAGATGTTGCTCAGTTTACCGAATGCGAGACCGTCGGACTCGATGCGGGTGATGTTCACAGCAGGAGTAGATAGGCCGGAGGCATATTGCGTCAGCCCATCGGTGCCGCCTACGGTGCCGAGGTTGAGCGTAATGTTGCTGTCCGCCGCCCCTGTGGTCCAACCAGTGATCGCCAGCGTTGCCGGACTGGGATTGGTGCTGGCCAGCGAACCGTCGGTATTGAAAGAAACCGACACGGTGCTGGTCGGGGTTGCCGCGGTTGTCGTCGTCGAATCCGACGACAATGTCGGCTGGCCGAAGCTCGCACTCCAGGTATTGTCCGCAGTCTTAGCCCAGGTGACCTGGATCGAGCTCGACGTTCCCAGCGAATCGTAGACCGACATCGACGTGGTGAACGTATCGCCGACCGCGGCGTCCGCCGGCAAATTGGCCGAGAAGGTGGTGGTCGCCGTCGCGCTGCCGCTGGTCTGCGCCACACTCGTATCGATTGTCGTGAGATTTCCGCTGCTGGCGCTGCCAATCACATTGCCGGCCGCATCGGTGCGCCAACCCAGAAGATAGGCACCGTTATTGACGAGATAGCCGTCGGAATCCGTCGTAAACCCGCCGTTGCGCGTGTAGAGCGTCGAGCCGCCGGTCAGCGACGTCGTTACCGGAAAGAAGCCGTTGCCCTGGATCGCGATATTGGTAGAGGTCGATGTTGTCGTCAGCAGGCCCTGCGTCGTGATATTGGACTTCGAGAGCGTCGTCACGCCGCCGGACGAATAGGCCGATGCGCTGGACGAACCCGTCACCAGCGACTCGAACGATGCCGAGTTTGTCTTGTAGCCGACCGTCGATGAGTTTGCGATATTGTCGGAAATCATCGCCAGAGCCGAGCTCTGGGCGTTAAGAGCGGAGATGGCTGAAGACAGCGCGCCGGATAGACTCATAATCAGTACTCCAAAGTAAACTCAGGAAGTGACGCCGATGACGTTGCTGGTGCTCACGGACGTGCTCCCGATATTGAGCATCGGGGTGCCGGACGAGTTGTTGATCGAGGTCACCTTTCCGGTGACGGTCGTGTAGCCGTAGACAGACTGACCAGTGCTATCGGTGGCCGAGACGTTGAGCGTGTACTGGCCGCCGTCGGTCAGCTGGGTGCCGTCCGTCGCCGTGCCGTCCCAGGTGAAGCTGTTGGTGCCCGAGGTCGTCGTTCCACTGCCGGTCCACACCGTGTTGCCGGATGAATCCTTGACGCTCAGCGTGACATCGGAGGTGGCGGACTCGAGCGAATAGCCAAACGAGATCTGGCCATCTTTCAGCGTGCCGGTGTCGGTTTTCGCGGTAACAGTCTGGCCGATATAGTTCGACGAATTCAGTGTGAGCAGGCTGTTGAGCGACGACACCAGCGTGCCCATATTGCTGTTCAGCGTCTGCTGCTGATCGAAATTGGCGTAGGACGTGAGCTGATTGATGAAGTCGGTCGAATTGGTTGGGTCGAGCGGATTCTGGTTCTGCAACTCGGTCACCAGCAGGTTCAGAAATTGCTGCGACGTAATGGCAGAGGTCACCGACGAAGACGACGCCGTCGAGGCTGTCGTGGTCGTGGTTGACGTCGTTGCAGCTACAGTCATGGCGCGCTCCGGCGATATCCGCGCGCGCAGCGCTGCGGAATTGCGTCAGTGAGAAGAGTGCTCGTGAAGTCCGTTCCTTATTGAAACGGGTGGTCTCGGCCGTTCAGGCAAAGATTCTTTGCAGGCCGCTCCTGCCCGCGAGCCATCGCGCCCCGTTACAAGAAAGCGCTGTGCCGCGGGGGTTTTCTGAAATTTTTTGGCGCGAGCTATTGGCGCTCAGGCGCGGCAAAAATTGCCCGCTGGGACGGCCGAGGGAGGTTTTGTAGAAGGCCGAAACGGGAGGCAGTCGCGCACGGGATTGTCCGCGGCACTGGCGGGATTAGAGCGACCGTAACGGAAGCGTCAGCTACTTGCTGTCAGGCTTGCTTGCCGGCTTCGCGGGAACCACATCGGATTGCCGGGCCTTCTGCATGATCCGGTCTACCAGGCCATCCGGCGCGCGCACGACGCCCGACGGCAGGGCACGGCGCAGCAATTGCGCCTCGGCCATCGCCGCACGCGCCTGTTCCGACGTCCGCAGCAGTGCGAGCGCGGCGTCCCGCCGGTTATCTGGCCAGGTTGACACGTCTTCACCGTGCCGACCCAACAGGTCTTCAAACTCGGGAATGTCCATTCTGGAAACTCGCCCGGCACGCACCTGATCGTACGCTGCATGTCAGCCCTCGCTCGGACTGGCACGCCAGCGTCCTAAGGCAGACCGGGCCGCGAGGCAATGCTGCCCCGACTTTTCAACCACAAAAAGACATCGAACGATCCTAAACTCTGCAGGTGCAATGAATTCACCGTGCCCGCCGGTGTCGATCTGATCAGGCGGGCTTCGCGGCACTCCGGGCGACGACAATCCAGGCGTCACGAAGCTCGGTCAGGCTCGCAATGATCCGGCCATAGCACTGCGCCGCGTTCGGCTGCCCGAACGACCGCAGGCAGGCCATGATCAGCGTATGATAAGTGGTGTGCAGGCCCTCCGCGACCTCGCCTCCGCGATCGAAATTCAGGTTATGGCTCAGCCCGCGCAGGATGGCAGTCGCCCGGATCATCAGATCGTGGCTCTCCTCGAATTTCTTCTCCTCGGACGCCGTCACCGATTTCTGCAATGCCGTAATCGCCCCATCGATCATCATGACCACCGCCCGCAACGGCGGCACCGCGACCGCCGCCTGTCGATAGGCCTGGGCGGCCTGAAAATTCGCTTGATGATGCATGACTAATCACTCGACGCGTTGAGAAGGGCGGACAGATAATCCAAGGTGGAATTGGCCGACGAGATCGCCGACTGATATTTGGCGTATTGGGTGGTCAGCATTGTACGATAGATCGCGGCGCGCTCGTTGATGTCATCGATCTGCTGCTGCATCCGGTCGTCCTGGGATTGCAAATTGGTAATCAGATCCTGCAGTGAACCGCTGGTCTTGTTCGATGAGGCACTCGCGATCGCGTTGATCTGCGCCGCAATCCCGATGGTCGACGTGATGGTCACCGATGCCGATGACGTACTGCTGTAGCTGAAGGCCATGCCGGAATAGATCGTGCCGGCCTTTCCGATGATCGTTCGGCCAGACACGGTAAACAGCGAACTGTCTCCCCCCACCGAGACCGACAATGCACCGGAGCTATCGACCGCAATATCCATCACAAAGGACGATGGCGGCGATGAACTTGTATTGACAACCGCGAGCGCCGCCGACGAACTCGTGGTCTTGGTGGCGAGGAGCGCGATGACACCGTCAATATTGTCGGCCAGGGTTGTGGCGAGCGTGCTCGTATCGAGCACAAGATCGTTCGTGTCCGAGAACGACAGGCCGAGATCGCTCATCGACAGATCGCCCACGATGGAGTTCAGGACCTGCTCCATCTGCGTCGTGACGCTACGCATGGTGCCGTCGCCAAACAGCACCGCACTCGTGTCTGCGGTTCCACTCGACGACAGCGTCTGCTGCGTGGTTACGTAGTCGCGCACAGCGTTGTAGGACGTGACGAATTGCTGCAATGCAGTCTGGATCGAACTTGTATCGACATCGATGCTGATCTTGACTGTCGATCCCGATGGCGTGCTTTGCAGCAGACCAAAGGAGACGCCGCTCAGTACGTCGGTGATGTTATTGGTGTCGCGCGTCAGCGTAATGCCGTCGACGCTGAAAATTGCGGGTTGCGATTCCTGCAGCACGTCGGTGAACGCGCCGGAACTATCTGTCACGCCCAGGGTCGTGAGCACATCGTCACCCGACATGACACTGGTGATGATATCCGCATTGTCCTTGGTTGCAGACAGGATCATCTCGTACTGATTGCTCGAGATCTGGATGATCGAGGCCTGGACGTTCGTCGTGGACGTCTGTGCGTTGATCGTATCGACGAGATCCTCCAGCGTCATCCCGCTGGTGGCCGAGATATCGGCACTTGTGCCGCCTTCCAGGCCGATCGAGAAAGTGCCGGCCAGACCGAGATCGGCACTCTTGTCTGCAACTGCGGTGCCGATCACCTTGTGGGCTGTGGCGATCTGGGTCACCGTGAGCGTGTGATCGCCGGTCGCCGCGCCGTTGCTGATGGCCATCGAGACGGCAGAACTGGCGCTGACGTCGCCAGTGGATGTAATGGTCGCCGATCGCGCTCCATAAGCACTCGACGACAGTGAATTGACGATCGACTTGGAGAGCGAGGTCGTGTCGGTCGTCAGCGTCGTAAGCAGCGTCTGCAACTGCTGATAGGCCGAGATCTTGGCCTCATTCGCGGTGATACTGGTCTGGATCGTGGTCGCGGCTGCCGTCTTGGTGGCAACCTGCGCCTCGATCAAGGCGTCCCAATCGACGCTGGTCGTCGTCTTCGTGCCGGAGGTGGTCGTCGCCAAGGCCGCGGTTGCTGCCGCGGAAGTCGAACTCGTCACCGTCGCCATGCCACCTTACTTTCCTGCACGAGAGTGCGAGCCGGCGTTGCCGCCGGCTCGCGATTGCTGCGGCTTAGCCGAGCAGCTTCAGCAGATATTGCGGCATCTGGTTCGCCGACGATTCTGCGGCGACCGCAGCCTGTACCTTGACCTGCGAAGACGACAGCTTGGCCTGCTCGGCTGCGATGTCGACGTCGGTGATCGCGGAATTAGCGGCCTGCAGGTTCTGGGACTGCGTCGAGATCGAGCTGGCGCTGAAATTGAAGCGCGATTCCTGCGCACCGATCGTCGCGCGGGCGGCGGAGACCGTATCGATGGCAGTGTCGAGCGCGTCGATGGCTGCAGTGGCGCCGGCCTGCGTGCTGACATCGAGCGTATCGACACCCAACGTGGCAGAGGTGAGATCGTCGAGTTTCACGGTGATCGTATCGGCCGACGTCGAGCCAACCAGAACGGAAGCGCCCGCGGCGAATGCGCTGGTACCATCCAGCAGGCTCTGCCCGCTATAGCGCGTGCCGGTCGCGATACTGTCAATCTGATCGCTCAATGCGGTAAATTCCGAATTGAGATAGGCGCGACTACTGTCGGTCACCGTCGCCGAGGAGGACTGCGATGCCAGCGACTTCATACGCGAGAGAATGTCGCTGATGTTCGAGGCGCCGCCATCCGCTGTCTGCAGGATCGAGGTCGCCTGTGAGGCGTTGGTTGCGGCCTGCTGCAGCGTGGTGACGTCGGATGAAATGCGCGTCGAAATCGCGAGACCGGCGGCGTCGTCGGATGCCTGGGTGATCTTCGAGCCGCTCGACAGCTTTGAGAGTGAGCTCGACATCTGCGACGAGTTGATATTCAGGTAACGGACTGCAGAATTGGCCGCGGTGTTGGTTGAAATAACGGGCATTAAATTGCTCCTTGAATGTGGCCGCGGATGCGGACCGATCGGGGACCTCTGGACGCAGGCCAGCCCCCGTCCATTCGCTAAACGGAATGGCCCTCACAATTCAGGCGCCGTTTATTTCGGGGCTGATAATTTATAGTTAGCAATCGCTTAACGAGTGCAGGATGTCTGGCTCATGGCGGCGCAGAATTTCGCGCAGCTGCTGCCGCCCGCGCTTGAGCAGCGACTCGACCGCGGACACAGTCGTGTTCATGACTTCGGCGATGTCGCCGTTGCTCATGTTTTCATGGTAGGACAGGATCACCGCGACACGTTGCTGCTCAGGCAGACGCTGCATCGCCGTCTCCAGCAATTTCGCCACTTCATCACGCTGCATCGTGCTGAACGCATCGGGCTTGACGTCGGCTGGCTCCGGCACGGCATCGACATTGTCGGTGCGCGGCCGACGATGCAGGTCGATGCAGCGATTGGTGACAACCCGGTAGAGCCACGTCGAGAATTTTGCGCGGCCCTGCTCCCATTGCCCGCGATGCGTCCAGACCTTCAGCATCGTGTCCTGCACCACATCCTCGGCATCGGCGCGACTGCCCAGAAGCCGAAGCGCAACGCCAAACGCACGATCGATATGACGCTCGACAAGACATCTGAATGCCATCTCGTCATTTGCGGCTAATCTGTCCAGCAGCTCTTCGTCACTATCGCCCGCTGGCTCGCACGCGTCGAGCATCAGAGAATCCTCCGCAGCTTCAAGCTGCACCGGCATTGTTTCGACAGCGTCTGCAATCTGGAGCGCGTACGTCATGCCCTTCTCCCATTTCTCCGCCGACAAACGGCCGTTCTGGTCGACCTCTCACTCTTGAACGGGTGACGCGCGACGATCAGGCGATGAATTTTGCTTATTTTACAAACACTTGATGGGAAAAAGCTGCCTGGAACTAGGCAGAAATTTCTACACTGGCTGTTGCGGCCACGTCGGGCCTGATGGGAACGACTCATCAAAGCATCTCGAGAAATCGCATCGACTGCGGCGAGTGATGCAAAGAATTCTTACGCACACAACGACAACACCTGCAGCGATACGACATCACTCAGCAATCGAAGACCGATGCCGGCAACTTTGCAGCGATGGATCCGGCAGTGGGCAACGTCACACCTTCACTGGGAAATTCTTGCCGAATCGCAATTTGAAAATAGCGGACTGCGTCGTCGGAAAAAGAAAAAACGCTTGCATGCGGCGCTCATCTGCGGCGCATCGCGATCTTTTTTGTTTCAGAACATTGACCGCGTGCATTCAATGCGCACGCGCAATGAAGATACACACAGTAGAAACAAATCGCACCGACCTGAAACATATAGAAGCATATTGCGCTACGCATCGCAGAGATATCCGCCTGACGACGTCGACTCGTTCGTATCAGTCAAAGCATTCAAACGAACGAGACAGGCGGCGATGAACGACAGCTTGGACGATATCCTCCGGCAGCATGCGCGCCCGCCGCGACTGGGCGCGCTTCAACTTGCACGCTTGCGTCAGGTAACGAGCCGGTGCCATGGCATTGTCGACTGGGATGGCGTTAGTGCCGTATCTCAGCCTGGCGCTGCGGTCATTGTGTTCGAAGCGACGCACGCTGTGCGCGTTCAGGCGCTGATCGAATCCCTGCACGAGAATGCAATCGTCATTTTGCTCGTTGGCGAGAGCCCAGCCTTCGACGGCCTGAAGTCGAAATTACACGCACACGGGTCACTCGGCGCCGAGGGCGCGGACGCGCCGCATCAGGTGTGGTGGGGCGGCGTCAAGCCGCTCACGGTGCCGACCGGATTATATCGAAAGCAGGATACGCTTTTCATTTCGTCATTCGAGAGTTCAGACATTCAGGGCGAGGATGCCGGCCTTACTGCAGATCTGAAGCGGTTGGGCCTCGATCACGTCGTAACGCAGATATCACCGAACTGCAGCAAGGCCTGGCAAGGCACGTCGAAAGTCGATTTCATCATCGAGCAGTGGAGCCAGGCATGCCGCCCGGTGTTCTGGATCGACGCTCAGGCGCGGCTCGCCAATCTTCCACTGCTCCCGCAGGCGCTGGGCTGTGACTTCGCAGTCAACCGTCGCCCGAATGGGGTAATGAATACTGGCGCGCTGTTCTTCCATCAGACCGAGCGCGCCGAAGCGCTGCTCGACATCTGGCGGCGCCTCACCTGCAGCCACCCCAATCTGCCGGAGTCCTTCCTGCTGGATCAGGCATGGGCGCTCACAAATGCGCAGCGGGAAATCGAAACCGCCTGGCTGCCGGACACCTACTGGCGAAAAGATGATGTGAAGCCGCGCATCGACAGCACGATCCTCGCTCATGCCTGTAACAATGATGATCATCCATTGGAAAAATTCGCTGAACAAATGCAGTTGGGGCGCAGGTTCGAACGCCATCAGGCTCCGGAAGCTCACCTCGTCATGAAAGGCGTCGCCGGCGGCCGCGGGCTAATCACAGTCGTGATCAGGGACATCCTTGCAGGCAGCACGACGGACGTCGCCGAGTCGGTGGAAGCAGCAGCAGCAGCGTTTGCCGCCGACGATGGCGGATTTTCGCAGATGGAGATTGTGCTCTGCGGCTGGGACGACGAAGTCAGGTCCGTTCTCCAGATCGAGGACTATGCGTGGACACTGATGACCGACGTATCGGAACGTCTGCGGCCGAACTGCTTCAGCACGCTCAAGCGCCGACGCGCCAGGCACGATTTACATGCGCTGGAATACACGTCAGAGGATGAGACAGAGGGCAAGATTGCTTCTGCCATTCAGTTGGTCGATCCGTCACTCGGCGCCAAGCTGAAGCGAAGTGGCACGGCCGACCACATCTTTATTCGGAAACCTGTCTAGGCGCGTCCTATCGTTAGAGGTCCCCAGCGTAAATTAAGCCGGCTCGACCTTGAACAGACAATGATCGTGAGCGCCTTCAGCCTCGCAGTAGACCTCCTGCGCCCGCAACCTGACCTCACGACCGGCACTTGCGGCAACATATTCGAGCGAGCCTTCGAGCCAAGACGCAAACATGTAACACACCTTGCGGCCACTGTTGCGGCGCTCGCCATCAACCATTGCCGAATTTCGCAAGCGCACTGTCGCCGTCCCTGCTTCCGGCGACACGTCGAGCACATCAAATTGGCCCCATCCGCGCTGCGTGATGCGGCGCATATAGTGACGGAACACATCGACGCCGGACATGCCGTGGAATTCGGCTTCCTTCTCGCACCAGTAATAGGCCGAGCGATGGCCGGCCGGCCGCAGAATGCGCTCCAGCTCCGCAGCTCCCACCGCCGCCTCGATGGCGAAGTGGTTGTTCATATAGAAATGCTGCGGCACCAAGATCATATTGGTCGCATCGACCGACCAGCGCCCGGTCTGGTCATCGACATTGATGTCAACCTGCGGCTTCCCCATCTCAGGCCCCCCAGACGGTCTTCAGGAGATTGACCCAATTCTTGCCAATGACGGCCTCGATGCGTGAGGCTTTCCAGCCGCGCTTTTCCATGGCGGCGGTAAGGTTCGGCCATTCGCCTATGGTCTTGATGCCTTCGGGATTGATGACGTCGCCGAAATTGGTGAGGCGGCGGCCATATCCCTTGTCATGGGTGATCCAGTCGAAGAATTCCTGGCCATAGCCCTGCGTGAAGTCGGTGCCGATACCGACGCTGTTTTCGCCGCAGATATCGATGACGTATTCTATTGCCTCGACATAATCGTCCACAGTCGATGCCGGACCGCGCTTCAGGAAAGGCGGGAACATGGTGACGCCCACAAAGCCGCCGTGATCGACGATGAAGCGCAGCTGCTCGTCGGACTTGTTGCGCGGATGCTCCTTCAAACCGGCTGGCAGGCAGTGCGAATAGGCAACCGGCTGCTTGGAGGCGAGGATGACGTCTTCGCTGGTCTTCGATCCGACATGCGACAGGTCGCAGAGGATGCCGAGACGGTTCATCTCGGCGACAACCTCGCGGCCGAAGTCGGACAGGCCACCGTCCTTGGACTCGTAGCAGCCGGTGCCGACCAGGTTCTGCGTGTTATAGGCCATCTGGATGATGCCGACGCCGAGCTCCTTGAACAGGCCGAGATAGCCGATCTGATCCTCGATACCGGTGACGTTCTGCCAACCCAGGATGATGCCGGTCTTGCCTTCCTCTTTGGCCTTCAGGATGTCAGCGGTGGTGTAAACTTGCTTGAGGATGTCGTCGTTGTCTGCGAACCAGCGCTTCCACTTGACCACATTGCGCATGGTGGCTTCGAAGCCTTCCCAGACGCAGCAGGTGCAGTTGGCGGCTGTCAATCCGCCCTTGCGCATGTCCTCGAAGACCGGGCGCCCGAAATCCGAGATGATCAATCCATCGACGACGATGGCGCTTTCATGGATGGTTGAGGACATGACGTTTCCTTTCAGATGATAGTCTGACTTTTCGTTATGATGCGGCAGCCATATCAGCTAGCGCGACGTTCTTTCTGATCAGTGCGCCCCACCGAAGTAGGCGCTTTGGACTTCCTCGTTCTTTGCCAGCATCTCGGAGTCGCCCTGGACGATGATCTTGCCTTGCGACAGCACATAGCCGTAGTGGGCGATGGCGAGGGTCTGGTTGACGTTCTGCTCGACCAGGAGGACCGTCACACCGGTTTCGTTCAACCGGCGCACGATGTTGAAGTTCTCCTGCACGAATAGCGGAGACAGGCCCAGCGATGGCTCGTCGATGATCAGAAGCTTGGGATCCGTCATCATTCCGCGGCCGATCGACACCATCGCCTGTTCGCCGCCGGACATGGTGCCGGCAAGCTGCTTGGCGCGCTCTTTCAGGCGCGGGAACACCTCATACACCTTGCCAAGGCGCGCTTTGACCGTCTTCTCCGCATTGACGAGATAGGCGCCAACCCGAAGATTCTCTTCGACCGTCATCTTCGCGAAGATCCGGCGCCCTTCGGGAATGCAGGCAATCCCGAGACCGACGATCTCGTGGGTCGCCATCTGATCGAGCGTCTTGCCTTCGAAAGCGATCGAGCCGGCGCGCGGCGGCGTCAGTCGCAGGATTGAGCGGATCAGCGTCGACTTGCCGGCACCATTGGAACCGAGGATACAGGTGATCTTGCCCGGCTGCACGTCGATGGAAATGCCGGACAGCACGTCGGCCCGATCATAGGCGGTGAAGATGTTCTCGACTGTGAGATGACCGCTCATGCTTGCCCCAGATAGGCTTCGCGGACCACAGGATCAGCCGCGACATCACGGAATTTGCCTTCGCAGATCTTCTTGCCGTAGTTCAGCACGACACAGCGATCGGTGACGCGTTCGATCAAGCCCATCTCGTGCTCAACAATGATGATCGTGAGCCCGCCAAGCGATTTGCGGATGCCGAGGATTTCATCCACCACCTGATCCGTCTCGTCATGGGTCATGCCGGCAGACGGTTCATCGAGCAGCACAAGCTTTGGCTTGCCTATCAATGCGCGGCAGATCTCAACCCTGCGCCGATCGATCATGCCGAGCGAGATCGCCGGATCGAACAGCTTGTCCGGCAGCGCGGGATTGAAGACATGCAGCAGCTCGCGGGCTTCATCCGCGATTTTCTGCGCTTCCGCGGCGAATGATTTCCGCTGCACGATATTGTGCCAAAGGCCATTGTTCAGCGTTCGCTGCGCACCCAGCGCAATATTGTCGAACACCGACAGCGACAGGCATAGGCGCGATCGTTGGAACGTGCGCGACAGGCCATAAGACGAGATGTTGTGAGCCTTCTCGCGGGTGATGTCGATGTCACCCAGCAAGATCTTGCCTGCACTTGCGGAATAGACGCCGCTGATCACATTGAGGAACGTGGTCTTACCGGAGCCGTTCGGCCCGATCAGTCCGAGCACTTCGCCATTGCGGACGTCGATGTTCAGCTCATTAAGTGCGAACAGGCCGCCGAAACGGACCGTCAAGCCGCGGCTCTCGAGCAGCACGTCGTTAGACAAGCTCGTCATGCGCTTGCCTCTGTATGCAGTTTCCGGACCCGGCGCGCCACGAGGCCGTCCGGACGCATGGTCAGAATCGCGATGACCAGGACGGCGTAGAAGATGAGCCGGTATTCCTGGATGAATTGAAGCTTCTCGGGCAGCAGGACGACGATCAACGCCGCTGGCAGAACGCCCCAACGATTGCCGATGCCGCCCAGGATCACGATGGACACCATCACCAGCGAGTCGCCGAATGTGAAATTCGCCGGCGCGATGAACCCCGTCATTTTCGCATAGACCGCCCCCATCAGGCCGGCCAGGAAGTTGCCTATCGTGAATGCCAGCACTTTCCAGTAAGCTATCTTTAGTCCGAAAACGGATGCTGCGGTCTCATCGAGGCGCACCACATCGAACCAGACACCGACCCATGAGCGGTCCAGCAGTCCGACAAAGATCATCGCCAGCGCCGTCAGAATACCGGTCAGGATCACATAGTTCACATAGGACGACAGCACGAGGCCGAAGATGTGGATGTCATTGGTGAAGTCCCAGCCGAACAGATTGATGCCGGGAAGCTTCAGGCCCTGCGGACCGCCAAAGAAGTCATTCGCATCGAGAAAGACGTTGAACATCACGCCGAACGCCATGGTCGTCAGTGCGCCGTAATGTCCGCGGGTGCGCAGCACCGGGAGGATGAGCAGCGAGCCGATGAAGACCGCGACCAAGCCGCCGCAGACCAAAACCAGCGCATCGGGTAGACCGCCCTGCTGTCCCAGCATCGCTGCGGTATATCCGCCGGTGCCGGCGAAAGCTGCGGCTGCAAAGTTGGTCAGGCCAGCATAGCCCATCTGCACAGTGAGGCCGAGGCAGATCGTCGCGTAGATCAGCACCGTTGCCAGCATCAGCAGGCCGAAATTGTCGTCGCGCAGCACGAAGATGACAGCGAGCGAGGCCACCGTTATCAGGCCACGCAGCAGCCAGGGATTTTCCGAAGCGGCGACTTCCGTCGCGGCGACGCCTCCGAACCGAGCGGCGCAGAAGCAGACCGCAGCCGTGATCGCCAATGCGACGCCCAGCAATTTCTGGTTTTCGATCAGGACCAGCGCCGTGAGCGCCACTGCAGCGAAGGCCACAGCAACAAACAGCGGCCACACCGGCACCCGTACAAGCGTCCGAGAGGTCGGCGTCATACCCGCTCGCTCCCGCGTTCGGCGAGAAGCCCGGTCGGTCGCCAGGTGATGAGGACGATGATCAGCACGAAAGCGAACACGTTCTTGTAGTCGCTCATCGACGGCATCGCGGCAACGACGAAAGTCTGCAGCCCTGCGAACAGATAGCCGCCGATGATCGCGCCCCAGATATTGCCGAGACCGCCCACGATCGCAGCCGTGAAGCCGATTACGGCCAACAGCAGGCCCATGCTGTAATTGATCTCGCTGTAATACAGCGCATAGATCATGCCGGCGAAGCCTGCGGTGATGGAGCCCAATGCAAAGGTCAGCGGGATGATGCGACCGAAATTGATCCCCATCACACGTGCCGTTTCGGTATCTTCGGCCACCGCCCGCATCGCGAGGCCGAATTTGGAGTGGTTGATAATCCAGTAAACGGCGCCGATCGAGGCGGCGCCGGCAATGATCAGAATAATCGCGTCGGTGCGAAAGAACGACGGACCGATATTGAAACCACCGGCCGGCAGCAGTTCCGGAAAGCGCTGCGGATTGGTGCCGTTCGGAAAGAACAGCCGGATGGCTTCACGGATGGCCGTACCGACCATCATCGTCATCAGCAGCATATTAAGCGGCGGCGCATTGCGCAGCGGCATGATGAGGAAATGCGAGATGCCGGCGCCGACCACCGCGGTCAGTGCCATTGCCACGCACAGCGCGACAATGAACTGCAGCGGCACCGACAGTCCCAGCGCATTCGCCGCCCAGACGGCGACGAGGCCTCCGAAGGCGCCGAGCGTGAGCACGTCCCCGTGCGAGAACTTGATCACGTTCATGACGCCGAAGAAGATGGTGAACCCCATGGCGACGAGGCCATAGATCGTTCCTTGCATCAAGCCGTTCAGCAGGTGTTGACCGATCATACCCATGGGATGTCCCGACGATCCGCGCTTACGGCAGGTTCTTGAGCTTGCGCTTGCCGGACACGTATTCGCTTTCTTCCCAGACCACCCACTTGCCGTCCTGGACGACATAACTCGTGGTCAGCGGCGTGATGTTCTGACCATGGTCGTCGAAGGTGACCGGACCGACGATGGATGGACGGTCCTTCACATCGCCAAGGTCGGTGGTGACCTTGGCGCGATCCGGCCCGACCTTCTCGATGGTCTCCATGACCAGACGGGTGGCGACATAGGCGAACGGTCCATAAGCTTCCGGCGGTTCGGAATAGCCGGCAGCCTTGTAGGCATCCGAGAACATCTTGCCGCCCGGCATCTTGGACAGCGGCGGGCTGTCGAAGAAGGTCAGCGTGCCTTCGGCGAGCTCCGGACCAGCGGCGTTGACGAAGGCATCGCCCATGATGCCGGAATTGCCCTCCAACTGCGCGTTGATGCCGAACTTGGCCATCTGCGTGCGGAGGCGTGCGCCGAGCGGTGTCAGGCCACCAAAATAGATGACCTCCGGATTGAGCTCCTTGATCTTGGTCAGCTCGGCCGACAGATCCTGCTGATCCGGCGGGACCGAGAAGCTGCCCAGGATTTCATTACCGTTCTCGAGCGTGAACTGGGTGAAGTACTTGTTCATCGACTTGCCGTAGTCGGTGGAGTCGGCGAAGGACACGAACTTCTTGTAACCGCGTGCCTTCATGAACTGCGCGCCGATGCGGTTCTGGCCGATCAGGATGCCGCTGACGCGGTGCACTTCGGGATATTTCTTGGCATAGGTAATTTCGGGCAGCACTGCCGCCCACACGACCATCGGCATCTTGAAGCGATTGAAGATATCGACGGTGGCAATCGCGGTGGCGGAACAGTAATGCGGGATCGCGGCAATGATCGAACGATCGGACGCGATCTTGGTGACGACCTGCACGCCCACGTTGGGCTTGCATTCGTCGTCAAGCACGACGAGCTCGTACTCATATTTGGTGTTGGGCTCGGCATTCATCAGCTTCACGGCCAGTTCGGCCGAGTTGCGTCCGCCAATACCGTGAGGCGAAATAGCGCCGGTCAGCGGACCCACGAAGGCGATCTTCACCTTGTCCTTGGCGAAGGCCGCGCTGAAGCTACCAAAGGCCAGTGGCAACACACTCGCAACGGCCAATGCGGCCAAACCACGCTTGCTAATCGTCCCCATCGCTGATCCTTCCAGGTTGATCCAGCCTGCAACGCTAGTGGTCCGGGAATACGGCAGATAGGATGCACGCGCGCTGTTGCTTGTAGAATTGCGTCATAACTACCGAATATCGACTGCCTGTACTTGGTTGGCGCGCCGACTGCTCGTCGGGGCTATTTTGCGCAGCAAACACAATGATTTCGCTGCGCTGCAAAATTCATCGCGAAGATTAAATCTTGGCCTGTCGATGCTTTTCAAACGAGCATTCGTCGTCGCATTGCCGGCGCTAGAACACCACCGTCTTGCGTCCATTCAAAAGGACACGACGCTCGAGATGAAGCCGCACCGCGCGCGCCAAAACTCGCGACTCGATGTCGCGCCCAACGGCGACAAGATCGTCCGAGGACGACGCGTGCGTCACCCGTTCGGTCTCCTGTTCGATGATCGGGCCCTCATCGAGATCCGGCGTCGCGTAATGCGCGGTAGCGCCGATGATCTTGACACCCCTGTCGTGGGCTTGGTGATAGGGCCGCGCGCCCTTGAAGCTCGGCAGGAAGGAATGGTGGATGTTGATGACATGACCATAGAGCTTGCTAGACAGATCGTCCGACAGTATCTGCATGTAACGTGCAAGAATGACCAGATCGGCGCCTTCTCTCAGATACAGCTCGTAGAGTTGCCGCTCCTGCTCCGGCTTGGTCTCGTTGCTGACGAGCCAGTGATAGTACGGGATCCCTGCCTTCACAGCGATCGCTTCGCAATCGCGGTGGTTTGACACGATCGCGACGACCTCGGCTTTCAGCCAGCCGACTTTGACCTGATACAGCAGCTGCTCGAGACAATGGTCCGACTTGGAGACCATGATGATCACCCGGGGACGAGACGCTGCATCGACCAGAACGGCGTTCATCTCGAATCGAGACAATACCGGATTGAGCACCGATTCCAGTGTCTTTCGACTGATCACATCCGGCGTCTCGAAAGCAATACGCATGAACAGGCGGTTGGTCGTCCTGTCCCAGAATTGCGCGCTTTCCAGGATGTTGCTATCGACATCGGAAATCGCCGTCGTGACGGTCGACACGATGCGCGGGCGATCCTGGCAATAGAAGGTCAAGATCCAGTTCTTCTTCACCATCTTGCTTGTCTCGGTGGTGGATCGATCGCGCGGCTGCGATCGCCATGGGCTGAAAACATGTTGGTGTGACTGCCGCGCAACGGGATCCGCAGACGCCCGCATCACGCGATCCGACGATGCCTGTCGGCGCAGTGTCGCGTCAGCCTTTTGCCGACACCTTCGAAGATCGCCGTGATCGGCGCCTGCGGCTTGTGGACGGTGACACGCACGGCGCTGGCGCGCGTGAACATTCAGCCCTTGGATGAATATCCCGTCCGCCAGCAGCCCCTCTCCGACACGCTCCATCAAGCGGCCTGATCAGGACCGATAGATCGGGAACGACGCAACCAGCTCGGCGACGCGGCCACGTACCTTTGCCTCGACCTCCGGCGCTCCCTGGTCCGGCGCGCTGGAATTCGCATCCAGGACGGCGGCAATGAGCTTGCCGACTTCTTCGAATTCACCGACGCCAAAACCGCGCGACGTCGCGGCCGGCGAGCCGAGCCGGATGCCCGACGTGATGGTCGGCTTCTCCGGATCGAACGGGATACCGTTCTTGTTGCAGGTGATGTTCGCCCGCCCAAGCGCCGCCTCGGCGAGCTTGCCGTTCAGGTTCTTTGGCCGGACATCGACCAGCATCAGGTGATTGTCGGTGCCACCGGTGACGATCGGATAGCCGGCCTTTGAGAGCGTGTCCGCCAACGCGCGCGCATTGGCGACGACGTCAGCCGCATATTGACCGAACGAGGGTTGCAGCGCTTCGCCGAACGACACGGCCTTGGCGGCGATGACATGCATCAGCGGCCCGCCCTGCAGTCCCGGAAAAATCGCCGAATTGATCTTCTTGGCGATGTCCTCGTCATTGGTCAGGATCAGTCCGCCGCGCGGTCCGCGTAGCGTCTTGTGGGTGGTCGAGGTCACCACATGCGCATGCGGGAACGGCGACGGATGAGCGCCGCCGGCGACGAGACCAGCGAAATGCGCCATATCGACGAACAGATAGGCTCCGACCGCATCCGCGATGCGGCGGAACGCGGCAAAATCCCAGAACCGCGAATAGGCCGAGCCGCCGGCGACGATCACCTTCGGCTTGTGCTCCACTGCCAGTTTCTCGAGCTGCTCCATATCGATGATGCAGTCGTCGCGGCGAACGCCATAGCTGACGACGTTGAACCACTTGCCCGACATGTTCGGTTTGGCGCCATGGGTGAGATGACCGCCCGCCGCAAGATCGAGGCCCATGAAGGTGTCGCCGGGCTTCATCAGCGCCATGAACACCGCTTGGTTGGCCTGGCTCCCGGAATTCGGCTGCACATTGGCATAGCCGCAGCCGAACAGCGTCTTGGCGCGCTCGATCGCCACCTCCTCGACTTCGTCGGCGAAGCGACAGCCGCCATAGTAGCGCCGGCCGGGATAGCCTTCGGCATATTTGTTGGTCAGCACCGAGCCCTGCGCCTGCAGCACTGCACGCGATACGATGTTCTCGGATGCGATCAGTTCGATCTCGTCACGCTGCCTGCCGAGTTCTCCGGCCAGCGACGACGAGATGGTCGGATCTGCTTGGGCGAGATCGGCTGTGAAGAATGCCTCGCGTTCGGCTTGGGTCATGGTCTTCCCTCAACATTCTGCCAGATTGACAGCGAGACCTCCCAGTGAAGTCTCCTTGTATTTCGATTGCATGTCGCGCCCGGTCTCGCGCATCGTCGCGATCACCTTGTCGAGCGGCACCACATGGGTGCCGTCGCCCTGCAACGCGAGCGAGGCCGCATTGATCGCCTTCACGGCACCAAAGGCGTTGCGCTCAATGCATGGCACCTGCACCAACCCGCCGATCGGATCGCAGGTCATGCCGAGGTGATGCTCCATGCCGATCTCGGCCGCGTTCTCGATCTGCTCATTGGTGCCGCCGAGCACCGCCGCCAGCCCCGCCGCTGCCATCGAGCAGGCCGAGCCGACCTCGCCCTGGCAGCCGACTTCCGCGCCGGAAATCGACGCATTCATTTTAAACAGCGCGCCGATAGCCGCGGCAGTCAGTAGGAACACGCGCATGTTTTCCGGTGACGCCTCGCGGCAATGGTCGCGGAAATAGCGAAGCGTGGCCGGGATGATGCCCGCCGCGCCGTTGGTCGGTGCCGTCACCACCTTACTGCCGGCCGCATTCTCCTCGTTGACCGCGATCGCATACAGGCTGACCCAATCCATCACCTCATGCTGGGTGCGGCTGTTCGAACTTGCAGCGGCGACAAGGCGCCGATGCAGTGAGGGCGCGCGGCGCTTGACGTTCAGTCCGCCCGGCAGCTGCCCCTCTTTGGTCATGCCGCGATCGATGCAGTCCATCATCACCTGGATGATGCGATCGAGCCGTTGCTCGATCTCGTCCGCCGGGAGCGACGACATCTCGTTGGCCATGACAATCTGCGCAATCGACAGACCGGTTTTCGCACCGATCTCAAGCAGCTGCCTGCCCGACCTGAAAAGATGCGGGACGGGAACGTCCTCGACAATGCCGACGACGCCGACCTGCGCTTCCGGAACGACAAAGCCGCCGCCGACGGAGCACCAGCGTTCATCGTGAAGGACATGACCGGCCGCATCGAAGGCGGAGAGCGCCAGCGTATTCGGATGGTTTGGCGGCTCGGTCACACCGTCGAAGATGATGTCATTGGCGAAGTCGAACGGAATGTTGCGCCGCTCGGCAACCCGCAGCGTGCCCGCCGCGCGGGCGCCATCGACCAGCGTCTCCGCTTCTTCTGGATCGATCGTTTCCGGAAACTTGCCGGCAAGCCCGAGAACGACCGCCTTGTCGGTGCCATGACCGCGGCCGGTCCAGGCCAGCGAGCCGAACAGCTCGACCTTCACGCGCGCGAGATCCTTCAGCAGACCACGCTCCGCAAGCTGGCTGGCAAACAGCGCCGCGGCCTTCATCGGTCCCATCGTATGCGACGACGACGGCCCGATGCCTATCTTGAAGAGATCGAACGTTCCAATCATCGCGCGGTCTCCAGGGCGCAGCCGGGCTGCTAGGACAGGCTTCGCGCTTCGTCGAGGAATTGCCAGACATAGGGCGCAAACGAACGCCATACATCCACGTGGAACACGTGCTCTTCAGAACGTGACAGCAGAAGTGATGTCTTGCCCAGCACCGTGCGCGTGCACATCCCGACCGGGAACGCCTTGAGGGACAGATCCAGCGGACAGCCATGGTTCAGCACCAGCGCCGCCGTCGGACCTGCAACCGCGATGCCATCCGAACGATGACTGACATCGACCAGCGAGCAGGCCTGCGCCTGCAGCGCTACCGACATCCCGCCGAAGACTTCGATCGGATCCTCGTTCACCGCCTGGAACAGCCATTCGTCCGGCCCCAACCAATAGACCGACCGGCCGCCGACCGCCGCGAAGCGGCAAGCCTCAAGGCTCGGTTTGACGCCAAAATGCGCCCCGGCAGCCTCGATCGCCTCGGTCTTGCCGCGAAACACCAGCTTCGCCGCATCGGGAAGAATCGAGAGCGTCGTGGCGAACGCAGCAGTGGTGCCGGATGACTGCATTGGGGACAACGCGTTCGAACGCATGATCGCAGGACTAAGCATTCAAACGTTCCCCCTTCGGATCGAACAATATCGAGTCGACGACTTTCGCTTTGATCACGCCGTCCGGCATCGGGATCGAGAGCTCCTCACCCATCCGCGAGCGACCGCCGCGAACGAGTGCCAGCGCGATCGAGCGGTTCAGCGTCGCGCTCCAGTAGGCGGAGGTGACATGTCCGATCATCGGCACCGGGATCGGATGGGTCGGATCAAGCACGATCTGGGCGCCCTCTTCGAGAACCACCTTGGGATCCGTCGTCAGCAACCCGACCAGTTGCTTGCGGTCTTCCCTGACCAGCGCCGGCCGCGACAGCGAGCGCTTGCCGACGAAATCCCGCTTCGCCTTGCCGACAGCCCAGCCGAGGCCGGCGTCATCGGGCGTCACCGTGCCGTCGGTTTCCTGACCGACAATAATGTAGCCCTTCTCCGCGCGCAGCACGTGCATGGTCTCGGTACCGTAGGGCGTGATCCCGTAAGGCTTGCCCGCCGCGAAAATCGCTTCCCAGACCGCCCGGCCATAGCCGGCGGGGACGTTGACCTCGAAGCCCAGTTCGCCAGTGAACGACACCCGGAATAGCCGCGTCGGCACGCCGCAGATACGTCCTTCCCGGACGCTCATATGCGGCATGGCATCGGCCGACAAATCGATGCCCTCGACCAGCGGCTCCAGCACCTTGCGCGCATTCGGTCCCTGCAAGGCAATGACCGACCACTGCTCGGTAGTCGAGGTGAGCCACACTTCGAGGTCCGGCCATTCGGTCTGGAGGTAGTCCTCCATCATGGACAGCACGCGGGCCGCACCGCCGGTCGTCGTGGTAACGTGGAAACGATCCGTCGCCATGCGGCCGACGACGCCGTCATCCATGATGAAGCCGTCTTCGCGCAGCATCACGCCATAGCGCAGCCGACCGGGCTCGAGCTTGGTCCAGGCATTGGTGTACATGCGATTCATGAATTCGGCAGCGTCCTTGCCGACGATCTCAATCTTGCCAAGCGTTGAGGCATCGAAGATGCCGACCGACTCGCGCGTCGCCTTGCATTCGCGCGCGACGGCGGCATTCATGTCCTCGCCCACCTGCGGGAAATACCAGGCGCGCTTCCAGACGCCGACATCCTCGAACCGTGCGCCCTGGGCTTCGGCCCATGGATGGATGCTGGTCTTGCGCACGGGATCGAACAGATCACCACGCGATTGGCCGGCAAAGGATCCGAAGGTCGTCGGCGTATAAGGCGGCCGGAACGTGGTCAGGCCGACCTTCGGCACCGCGACATCGATCTGCTTCGACACGACACCGAGGGCGTTCATGTTGGACAGCTTGCCCTGGTCGGTGGCCATGCCGGTGGTCGTATAGCGCTTGACGTGTTCGATCGACCGAAACCCTTCGCGGGTCGCGAGCCGGACATCCTTGGCCGTCACGTCGTTCTGGGAATCGACCCAGGCGCGTTTCTCCGCCTGATGATCGGCCATCACGGAGCCGATGAACGCATCGGCACCCACCGACTGCGTGGAGACCGTATAGCTGCGCTCGCCGCGCGGGGAGAAGCCGGCCTTGGCCGCAGCGTCCCGACCACCCTTGGCACCGCTTTCGATGGCGCTTTCGAGCGCGAACAGTCCCTTGCACGCCCCGACCGACCGCTCACGCTCGACAGACTCGCCAGGCACATAGGCCCGCAGCTCTTCGCTGTAGCTGAGCTTGCCGCGGCTCTGCGAGAACAGATGCACCGACGGCGTGAACCCGCCGGACATCAGGATAAGATCGCAAGCCACCGTCTCGGCATCGCCGCCTTGCGCGTTGGAGATCTGCGCCGACTTTACCCGCAGCCAGCCCGACGTGCCGCGAACGATGCTGTCGGAGCGAACCTTGATGCCTTCGGCGCGTGCCTTGTCGACCCAATAGCCCGACACGCTCTTGCGCAGATCCACGATCACCTGGATCCTGGCACCGGCTGCCTTGAGGTCCAGCGCCGCGCGATAGGCGCTGTCGCAGGCGGTGAATACGACCACCTGCTTGCCCGGCACCACGCCGTACCGATTCACATAGGTCCGGGCAGCACCGGCCAGCATGATGCCCGGCCGGTCATTGTCGGTGAAGACGAGCGGCCGCTCGATCGCGCCGGCGGCCAGCACGACTTCCTTAGCCCTGACCTGCCAGAGCCGCTCACGCGGCTGGTTCGTCGCGGGATTGCTGAGGTGGTCGGTGACGCGCTCGTTGAGACCGACAAAATTGTGCGGGTACCAGCCGAACGCCGTCGTACGCGACATCAGCTTCACGTTGGGGCGCTTGCGCAATTCATCGAGCGCCGCACGCGCCCAGTCGGCGGCCTGCATGCCGTCGATCGATGCCGAACGATCAGACAGCAGCGAGCCGCCCATCTCTGCCTGCTCGTCGCACAGGATCACGGTGGCATCGCTGTTGCTGGCTTCGAGCGCTGCGGCAAGACCCGCAGGTCCGGCGCCGACGATCAGCACGTCGCAATGCGCAAACACCTGCGTATAGCGATCGGCATCCGGCTCGGCTGGCGCTTTGCCGAGACCCGCCATCCGCCGGATTACCGGCTCATAGAGCTTCTTCCAGGCCGTGCGCGGCCACATGAAGGTCTTGTAGTAGAAACCCGCCGGCAGGAAGGCCGAGAAATATTCGTTGAGGAAGCCGGCATCGGTCTCGAGCGACGGCCAGCGATTCTGGCTTTCGGCCACCAGCCCGTCATAGATCTCGACCTGGGTCGCGAGCAGGTTCGGTGTATAGCGCGACTGGGTCGCGCCGACACCGACCAGCGCATTCGGCTCTTCCGAGCCCGCCGAGACGAAGCCGCGCGGCCGATGATACTTGAACGAACGCCCGACCAAATGCACGCCATTGGCGATCAACGCGGAGGCGAGCGTGTCGCCGGTCAAACCCTGATACGACTTTCCGTCGAACGTGAAATGAACTGCGTTGCGGCTTTCAGCGACGTCACCGCGCCGCACGCGATACGTACCCGTCATGGCTTGGCACCCTGATGTTCGGCTTCGGGGCGCTCGCCCATGCGATAGGTGCGCTTGATGACGTCCGTGGTCGTGTCGCGGCTGGCATTGAAGAAACGGCCGCAGCCATTGGCGTGCCGCCAACGCTCGTGATGCAGCCCCTTGGTATTGTCGCGCATATAGAGATAGGCGGCCCACTCGTCGTCAGTGAGGCTCATCGGGTCGGCCGGGCGGGCGATATGCGCCTGCCCGCCATTGGCGAATTCGGCCTCCGGGCGCGGCCCGCAATAGGGGCAATTGATCAAGAGCATCTCGTTTTCCCCGCTATCAATGCGCCACGGCGGCCGCAGCCGCTTCGTCGATCACGGCACCATCGCGGAATCGCTCGATGGTGAACGGCGCATTGATCTTGTTCGGCTCATCCTTGGCGATCGTACTGGCGAACACCTCGCCCGATCCCGGCGTCGCCTTGAAGCCGCCGGTACCCCAGCCGCAATTGACGTACAGCCCGGATACCGGCGTCTTCGCCACGATCGGCGAGCGATCCGGCGTGACGTCGACGATGCCGCCCCAGTTGCGCAGCATGCGCAGGCGCCGGAACGCCGGCACCAGTTCGCAGATCGCATCCAGCGTATGATTGACGATGTGCAGGCCGCCACGCTGCGTATAGGACGTGTAGACGTCCGTTCCCGCCCCAATCACCATCTCGCCTTTGTCCGACTGCGAGATATAGGCGTGGATCGTGTTCGACATCACCACGCAGGGGAAGATCGGCTTGACCGGCTCGCTGACCAGCGCCTGCAGCGGGAAGCTTTCCAGCGGCAGACGCACGCCGGCCATGTTCATCACCGTGCTGGTATTGCCGGCCGCGACGACGCCGATGCGCTTCGCATTGATGCTGCCGCGCGTTGTATCGACGCCCACCACCTCGCCGGTCGGCGCGCGGCGGATGCCAGTGACTTCGCAATTCTCGATGATATCCACGCCGAGCGCGTCGGCAGCGCGGGCATAGCCCCAGGCCACAGCGTCGTGCCGCGCCGTGCCACCGCGGCGCTGCAGCGCGCCGCCGAGGATCGGATAGCGCATGGACCCACCGACGTTCAGCGGCGGACAGAATTCTTTGCATTCCTCCGGCGACAGCCATTCATTGTCGATGCCGTTGAGACGGTTGGCATGAACGTGTCGCTTGAAGCTCTGCACATCGTGAATGTTGTGCGCCAGCATCAAGACGCCGCGTGGTGAATACATCACATTGTAGTTCAGTTCCTGCGATAGCCCTTCCCACAGTTTGAGGGCGTGCTCGTAGATCCCGGCGCTTTCGTCGAACAGATAGTTCGAGCGAATGATCGTGGTGTTCCGGCCGGTATTGCCGCCGCCGATCCAGCCCTTTTCGAGAACGGCAACGTTTTTGACGCCGTAGCGGCTGGCCAGGTAGTAGGCCGTTGCAAGTCCGTGGCCACCACCACCGACGATGATGACGTCATAGCCCGGTTTCGGTTCAGGCGAACGCCACTGTCGCTGCCAACCGGCATGACCGGTCAGCCCTGCCCGTAGTAATGAAAGCGCTGAAAATTTCTGCATGGCTGTCCACGTTGTGATTGGATGGAGCCTACAACTCGCTGCCGCTTCGCTGCCAGCATCAGCCCGCCAATCATGTTGGATCAGAGCGACATCGGAACGCCGCAGGTTTGCAAAGCCCCGACACGAAACACGTAGATTTGCGACAAGCCGCCCGGCTTCGCTCGCCAGGGTCTCGAATTCGCGACGTATCCATGCGACACGGATCGCTGCCATGTAGACAGGACGGCATGCCCCGGGCGCACGCAGTCCCGCCCTCGACGATCAAGGACACGCAGGATGAGCATCGAACGCAGCGACGAGATTCTTCAGTATCTCAAAGACAAGTCGATCGTGGTGGAGACGTTCGAACACCCGCCCGTGCATACGGTGGAAGAGTCGCGTGCGCTACGCGGCGACATTCCCGGCATTCACACCAAGAACCTGTTCCTCCGCGACGGCAAGAAGCGGTTCTTCCTGTTCGTCACCGACGAAGCCGCGACCGTTCACCTGAAGTCGCTGGCAAAGACGATCGGCGCCAAGGGCGGGCTGTCATTTGGAAGCGCGGAAGCCCTGAAGGAATTGCTTGGGATCGAACCGGGATCGGTCTCGATCCTGGCGCTCTACAACGATGCCAATCAGGCGGTCACTCCCGTCATCGATGCGCGCTTACGATCGGCGGAGCGCATCAATTGCCACCCCGTCATCAACAGCCGCACGACATCGCTGTCGGTCGGTGCACTCGACGCATTTCTTGCTGCGATCGGCCGCGAAGCGCAGTTCGCGACGCCAGAAGAGCCGCCGTCCGCCGGCTGACCCTCCTGCGCCGCACCGGCCGACCTGATCTGGCCGCAACAATCTGGGGCTTCTCGGTTCCCAGCCGACGCCCCGAACGTCGCGCACCAGGCGAGACGCTTCGCCGCCCTTGCGCGCGCGGCAATGTATTTTTAGGATCAGTCCGTCGCAAATGCCTGCCCCGGCGCGCTGGAGGTATGTAATGATGCGACATGGGTCCGTTTTGGAGCATCGTCTCGCGGCGATCACCCGGATTGCCATTCGACCATATGGTGAATGCGAAGGCAGGGGTGATGCAACCAAAGGTCCGTCCGCTGCGCGTTGGCTTCATTCTGACCAAGAATTTCACGCTGACTGCGTTGGCCAGCTTCGTGGACGTGCTGCGTCTCGCCGCCGACGAAGGCGACAACAGTCGGCCGATCCGCTGCCAGTGGCACATCATGGCCGACACCGACGAGCCGATCCGTTCGAGTTGCGGTCTGCTGATGTATCCGAATTCCCGGTTCCTCGATCCGCGCGAGCTCGATTATGTCGTCGTCGTGGGTGGCCTGCTGCATCAGGGCCCGCAGATCGATGACAAGATCAAGCGCTATCTGCTGGAGGCTGCGAACACCAAGGTCGATCTGATCGGCGTCTGCACCGGCAGTTTCGTGCTGTGGCGTCTAGGCCTTCTCAACCAGAAAAAGTGCTGCATCAGTTGGTACCACTATCGCGATTTCCTGGAGGAATTCGGCGAGACACTCCCGGTGGCCGACCAGCTCTTCGTCATCGACGGCAACCGCATCACCTGTTCGGGCGGCATGGGCGTTGCCTACCTCGCCGCCCATATCGTGGAACAACGCATGGGCCTGTCGAGCGCGCAGAAGGCGCTCCACATCATGTTGATCGATCGCATGAAACCCGGATCTTCGGCTCAATCGGCGCCGCCGACCGAATTTGCCGAGACCGACGGACGGATTTCGCGCGCGCTGCTAATGATGGAGCAGAACCTATCAGCGCCGCTGTCTGTCGCGCGACTGGCCGGCAAGGTCAGTCTGAGCACGCGGCAACTGGAGCGCCTTTTCAAAGAGGAAACTGGACAGTCGCCGCAGGCGACATATCTGCGGCTGCGCCTGAAACATGCACGGTGGATGTTGAAGACCGACCTATCGCTGGCCGCAATCGCCGCCGAAACCGGCTTCGTCGACGGTTCGCATCTCAGCAAGGCGTTCAAGGCCGCCTTCAATACCAACCCGTCCGAGGAACGCCGCAGAATAATCGGTCAATCCCACGGGCAAGATGCCGGCGAAGGTCGGCGTATATTCAGTCTGGCTTAGGCGGCACTTGTTATGGTCATGCACTCCGACGACCTGATCATTCGCCCGGCTGAGCCGGCAGACCGGGCAGACATCTGGTCGGTCATCGAGCCGACCATTCGTGCAGGCACGACCTACGCCCTGGACCCCCTGATGACGAAGGACGATGCTTTGTCCTACTGGCACGGTCCGGATAAACGAACCTTCGTTGCCGTGCGCCAAGGTCAGATCGTGGGATCTTATTATGTGCGCGCCAACCAGGACGGTGGTGGCAGCCACGTGGCCAATTGCGGCTACATGACGCTGGCGAGCGCGCAAGGCGGCGGTGTGGCGCGCAATATGTGCCTACACTCGCTCGACTATGCCAGAAGCTCCGGATTTCGCGCGATGCAATTCAACTGTGTCGTCAGCAACAATATACGTGCGGTGAAACTCTGGACCACGCTCGGCTTCGCGATTGTCGGGCGGCTGCCTGAGGCTTTTCGGCTTCCGACTGGCGAATATGTTGATGCCCTTGTGATGTTTCGTAAGCTTGACGCTCAATAACGGCATTGCGAGGCGCACAAGACATAGATAGAGCCATGCGTACTACCCGTGTGCACCAAACGGGAAGCAAAAGCCTCTTACTTCCAATGACCCATTGATTTCATTGCGATTTTTATCTGGTTGGCGGAGAGGGGGGGATTCGAACCCCCGATGGGCTTGCACCCATGCCGCATTTCGAGTGCGGTACAATCAACCACTCTGCCACCTCTCCAAGGCGCCAAGACCCACGGTCGCCCGTGGGTGGTTGCGCGGAGTTCTAGGCGAGGATGGCGGGCCAGACAAGACGGGCAGAGCGGAAAATCCGCACCCAATTGCCCGCAGAGCCGCAAAAGCTGGCTCTAGCTAGCGCGTAGACTAGGAAGCCAGCCTTTTCGTTGCAGATTCGCAGCGGCAACGCACGCTATGGTTGGACGCGCGGCATGACGAGCCATGGCGGCGCCAGGATGATTCGCCGACGGATGCATGCACTCGGCCATTGGCCGAGGCGGCAACGGGACGCTCAACGGTCCTGCTCAATCCTTGTCTTTCTTCGCTTTCTTGTCGTCCTTCTCTTTCTTGCGGTTGGTGAAGCGAGCATTGCCCAGCCCCGTTCCGATCGTCAGCACGCCCCATCGTTCGAAGTCCTGCATAAAAGGGACTTCACTGAGGCCTTGGACAACGCCGTCGTTGTGCATGAGCACCGCAGTATCGTGATCCCCGATTGTGGGAATGCCTTCGGCGAGCAAGGCCGGCAGGTTGAACTTGCTGCTTTCCCAATTACCCGGAAGATTCTGCGCTCCCTTCGCGATGGTGCCGTCTTCGTTGATCACCCCCGGGCACGAGATGCCGATGAACGGCGCCAGCTTGAGGCCTTCGTTGTCGGCGGCGGAGATCAGATCCTTCAGCATCTTCACCAGCCGTTTGACGGCGCCTTCACGCGTCGGCTCGTCATCGGCATGTCTCCAGAGATCGGATTTCCACACCGAGGCCTTGGAGAGATCCTTCGATTTCTTCCATGCGGTTTCGACCACACCGCAACGGATGTTGGAGCCGCCGATGTCGACCGCAAGAATGCTGTCGTAACCTTCGAAAATCCATGACGGCGCCAGATGCAGGCAACCGATCAGGCCGGCTTCATCTGGATGAAACCGGATCGGCACCAACGCAACCTTGAGATCCTCGGCCTTGAGGATGATGTCCGTGCGCGCAATAACAAGTTCCCCGACACGACTCTGGCGGAAACCGCCGCCGACCACGATGCATTCCGTATCTGCCCAGGCCTTCGTCTTGAAGAAGCGCTGCGTGACATAAGCCAGCTCCCGCGCGAATTCTTCGATCGCACCATGGACGAGTGCAGCCGCGGCCACATCGTCGCCAAGCAGGATTTCGTCGAGGCTGGATTTACTGATCTCGTTGGCAGCCTTTTTGCCGAGCGGATCGTCGCCGTTTTTCTTCAATGGCTTTCTGAGATCATCCAGTATGCGCTGAAAAGCGCCCTTGCTGGCGCGGTCACCGAGAAAGCCGTTGTCGTCCTTCAGCTCGATGTTGAACGTGTCCACATCAACGGACGGCAGCCGCTTGGCACCGTGATTGCCGATGCCTACGGTCGTCATTGTGTCTTCAGCCATATTGCCCCTGCCAGACTAGAACCGCATGACAATGCCCCGGGAGCCGGTTTGTTTCATCGCCCCGCCGGGATGATCGTACCGCTCCCCTTTTGCGTCGGTCCCGCGAGCCGGTTTCAATGAAACCGGTAGAACATCCTTAACTAACCAACAGGGCAGCAACCCAAGCCACTACCTTTCTGCGATCGACCTAACAGTAAATTTATCAGCTCAGGTAATTATCTCCGCATTCATACGGGTGCGTATTCATGCTGAAGTCATTCCTCGGGCTATCGTTCCTCAGGCTAATTGATCGTTTTCGCTGCGACCGACGCGGCAATGTCGCGATCATATTCGCGATCACATGCATCCCCCTTATTTCCATGGTGGGCGCCGCGGTCGATTATACGCGTGCACTACAGATCAGATCCCAACTGCAAGCCGCCCTTGATACTGCGAGCGTCGGCTCCATCGTGCAGAAGTCTGCTGCATTCATTACCGCAGGTTCGATGGCAGCGGACGGCCCCGTCCCCGGGGGCGACGTCGACGCAATCAATATTTTCAAGGGCAACACATCAGGCAGGACCGGCTTCACGCTGACCAGCACGACAGCGACCGTCAATCGCGCCAACGGCGTCGTGACGGCCACTATGCAATTCTCGGCGGATGTGTCGACCAGTCTCACATCCGTCATGGGCTTTTCCAAAATGACCGTTACCGGCAGTTCTGTCGCGACGGCGACGATGCCGAATTACATCGATTTCTATCTGCTGCTCGACAATTCGCCATCCATGGGCGTCGGCGCAACACCGGCCGACGTGGCTCTGATGGTCAAGAATACGTCGGACAGCTGCGCCTTTGCCTGCCACGACCTCAACAACAGCAACAACTACTACAAACTCGCCAAGACACTTGGCGTGATCACGCGCATCGACGTGCTGCGTACGGCCACCCAGAAGTTGATGGATACCGCGGCCAGTACGCAGACCTATTCCAACCAGTTCCGCATGGCGATCTACGACTTCGGCGCGGCCGCCTCGACGTCCGGTTTGAGAGCCCTGTTCACATTGTCGTCCGGCCTCTCAAGTGCGAAGACGGCGGCCGGAAACATCGACTTGATGACGGTGAACGGCCAGAACGACAACAACGATCAGGACACCGGCTACAGCGCTATATTCCCGGCGATCAACACCGCCATCAGCGCCCCCGGAGCCGGTACAGCCGGTGCACCGCTCAAATATCTCTTCTTCGTATCCGATGGCGTGGCTGACGAATACAATCCCGGCAACTGCCTGAAACCGACGACTGGTGGACGATGCCAGTCGCCGATCAATCCAGCGCTTTGCACCACGTTGAAGAATCGCGGCATCAAGATTGCCGTGCTTTACACGACCTACCTCGCACTTCCGACCAATGCCTGGTACAATAGCTGGATCGCACCATTCAACGCTGGTCCTTACGGACCTTCACCCAACAGCCAGATCGCCAGCAATATGCAGAGCTGCGCTTCGCCAGGCTTCTATTTTGAGGTCAGCCCGACCCAGGGCATCTCGGACGCGATGACAGCGTTGTTTCAGCGTGCCGTTGCCGATGCCCGCGTGAGCCGCTAGCCGGCGCAACGACCGAGCAAGTCGGCTAGCTCCGCGAGATCGACTGCGTGATTCATCTTCAAGATCACGCACGACACTGCACTGTGGCGAATGCTCATTCGCTCGCGCTTTCCTTCAGGCTTTCCAGCAGCAATTGCGCCGGCCGACTCAGGCCCTTGTCGCGCACGGCGACGACGAATTGCCGCTTCGCCCAGTCATTGCTGAGCGGGATGACCTTCAGCCCCAGCGTCTGCTGGATCGTGGACGCTTCTTCCTGCGGAATGATCGCGACGGCCAGTTGCGCCGCGACAATGCGATAGGCGGCATCCACGGTGGAAACCTGAATGCGGTAGCGCATCTGCTTGCCGGCCGCAGCCGCGACGCTTCGCTGCATGGTTTGCATGATGCTCCGCGCGACGATATCGACATGCTCGAAGTCGATCGTATCCTCGAACGACACTGACGTGCGTTTCGCAAGCGGATGATCGGGGTGCACCACCACCGCGAGATGATCGCGGTGATAGGGAAACGTCTTGAGGCCGCGCAGGTCAACCGCATCCCAGCAGACGCCGATATCGGCGCGCCCTTCCTCGACTCCGCGGACGACCTCCCAGATCTCGCGCTCTTCCAGACTGACGCGCACGTCGCGATAGCGCTTGGCGAACAGGCTGATATCTTCCGGCAGCACCTGGGCCACCGCCGATTTCGAGGCGAACACCCGCACATGGCCCTGCACACCATCGGCGAAAGCGCCGAGTTCGGCCTGCATCCGGTCGAGCAGTTGCAGCGACTCGCGTGCGTAACGCCACAGCGCTTCACCGGCCGCCGTCACCGTGACACCGCGTCGGCCGCGCTCAAGCAACTGGACGCCAGCTTCTTGCTCCATCTGACTGATACGCTTGCTCACCGCTGAGGGCACGATGGCCTCGCGCTTTGCGGCATTGGCGATATTGCGCTCCTCGCAGACAGCGATGAACAGGCGGAGTGAAATTGGATCGAAGCTTTGCATGGGACGTCCGGGATGGCACCAGCCATCTTATCTCGGAACTGCTCTGATGAAAAATGACCATTTCAGAGATGGCTAAGAGAGGCGTATGCCTCTCCGCAAGCCCGTCTCACCCCAGCCGCAGGAGCGCCTCATGCGCATCATCGACATCCGGGAGCGCACCGCTCCGATCGCCTCCCCCATCGCTAACGCCTTCATCGACTTCAGTAAAATGACCCTGAGCCTGGTCGCCGTGGTCACCGACGTGATCCGCGACGGCAAACCCGTGATCGGCTACGGCTTCAACTCCAACGGCCGCTACGGTCAGGGCGGCCTGATCCGCGAGCGCTTCGCGCCGCGCATTTTAGAAGCCAAGCCCGACAGCCTGATCGACGCCTCGGGCAACAATATCGACCCGCACAAGGTGTGGGCCACCATGTTTACCAACGAGAAGCCGGGCGGCCACGGCGAGCGCTCAGTCGCGATCGGCACCATCGACATGGCGGTGTGGGATGCGGTCGCCAAGATCGCGGGCAAGCCACTGTTCCGTTTGCTCGCCGAACGCTATGGCACCACCGCTGACCCGAAGGTCTTCGTCTATGCCGCGGGCGGTTACTATTATCCCGGCAAGGGTCTCGAAGGCCTCGCCTCGGAAATGAAGGGCTATCTCGATCGCGGCTACAATGTCGTGAAGATGAAGATCGGCGGCGCGCCGCTGGCCGATGACTGCAAGCGCATCGAGCATGTGCTGAAACTGCTTCCAGCAGGGGCTAAACTCGCTGTCGACGCCAATGGCCGCTTCGATCTCGACACGGCCGTCGCCTACGCCAAGGCACTGCGCGAATACGACCTGTTCTGGTACGAGGAAGCCGGCGATCCGCTCGATTACGAGCTGCAGGCAAAGCTCGCCGAGCATTATCCCGGCCCGATGGCCACCGGCGAAAACCTGTTCTCGATGCAGGATGCGCGCAACCTGATCCGCTATGGCGGCATGCGCTCGGACCGCGACTGGCTGCAATTCGACTGCGCGCTGTCTTACGGCCTCGTCGAATATCTCCGCACGCTCGAAATGCTGAAGAGCTACGGCTGGTCCTGGCGCCGCTGCATCCCCCATGGCGGCCACCAGATGTCGCTGAACATCGCGGCCGGTCTCGGCCTCGGCGGCAACGAGTCCTATCCGGACCTGTTCCAGCCCTATGGCGGGTTCCCGGATGGCGTGAAGGTGATTGATGGCCACATCACCATGCCGGAACTCCCGGGCATCGGCTTTGAGGGCAAGTCCGACCTGATCAAGGAAATGCACAGCCTGGCGTCGTGAGGGCGACCGAGAGGCTAAGCCTCTGATTTGGAGAACAAAACTCAGTCATGGCCGGACCTGACCCGGCCATCAACCTTTCCGCCATTCCGTCCGAAGATGGATGCCCGGGTCATCTAGCGAAGCTCGCTTCGCGCTGCCCGGGCATGACGACTAAAGGCAGGTGCCCGAAAAACGGGGCGGCAGGTTAAATGGTACGCTCGATCGCAGGCACCGAACCATTCGCCAAGACTCTGTTTTTGGCTCGCTTTTCGCCCGTCTTTCCTTGACTCTCCGCCTTCACCCTCTATAAAGCACGCTTCGGCGCAAGCTTTGCTTGGCGCCGATTGTTTTTGCGTGGGGTCGCAACGTCGGCCAGAAAACGCAGAAATTCGCGATTTCCTAGAAGTCGCGGTGAACCCTTATCGACTGAACAAGAAGCCGTCCCGGATCTGATCCGAGGATGGGATCGAACACGAAGGAATATAACGATGTTCGCAGTCATCAAAACCGGCGGCCGGCAATACCGCGTCGTTCCGGATGATGTGCTCGAGATTGGCAAGATCGCCGGCGATGTCGGAACGATCGTGCAGCTTGGTGAAGTTCTCGTGCTGGGCGGTGATACGCCTGTGCTCGGCCTCCCCCTAGTGGCTGGTGCGTCGGTTGCGGCCGAAGTGCTCGACCACAAGCGCGGCCCCAAGGTCATCTCTTTCAAGAAGCGCCGCCGCAAGAATTCGAAGCGCAAGCGTGGCTACCGTGACGAACTCACGATGATCCGCATCACCGAGATCCTGGCCGACGGCAAGGCGCCGACGATCGGACCTCGCCCGAAGCGTGAGAAGCCGGTCGTGGCCGCTCCGGTTGATGGCGACGAAGCTCCTGCCAAGAAGGCGCCGGCGAAGAAGGCCGCTGCTCCGAAGGCAGCCGCCGCCAAGCCTGCTGCAGCCAAGAAGCCGGCTGCGAAGAAAAAGCCCGCCGCGGAATAAGCCGCTGCGAAAAGTTGACAATCTGTGAGACAATTCCTTCAAGGAATTGATCTAGAACTTATCGAGATCGGAGACGGGCTATGGCTCATAAAAAAGCAGGCGGTTCATCGCGCAACGGCCGCGATTCGGCTGGCAAGCGCCTCGGCGTGAAGGCGTTCGGCGGCGAACGCGTGATTCCCGGCAACATCATTGCGCGTCAGCGCGGCACGACTTGGCACCCCGGCCTTAATGTCGGCATGGGCACAGACCATACCCTGTTCGCCAAAGTCGAAGGCCACGTGGAGTTTCGCGCCAAATCGAACGGCCGCACTTTCGTATCGGTACTCCCGATTACTGAAGCCGCGGCCGAATAAACGGTGGACACATTGGAGTCCGCCGGGTCCTGTTGAACCGGCGGAGCGCCAAAATTGGGCTCCAGGGGAGGCGGGAAACCGGCCTCCCCTTTTCGTTTGGTGCGTCGCTTCGGGGCGCACACAGGAGCCCGAGATGTTGCAGGATATTCCGACGCCGACGTTGAGAGAAACCAGAGGCTGCGTCCTCGAGACCGAACGGCTGGCCTTGCGCAAGCCGACACTCGCGGACGTAAAAGCCATCGCGCTTCTCGCCAATGATCGCCGCATCGCCGAGATGACGCGTCGCCTGCCCTTCCCGTATCAGCAGGATCACGCAGTCGATTTCGTCAATTCGCTGAGCGGCACGGCAAGCGACAGCGTGTTCCTGATCGAACTCGATCGTCGTCCCATCGGCGTGGTCGGAATCGACTGGCGCGAAGCCGAATCGCCCGAGCTCGGCTACTGGCTCGGCGTCGATCACTGGGGCCAGGGTTTTGCGACCGAGGCCGCACGTGCCGCGATCGATTACGCATTCGACGAATTCGATATCGATCACCTGATCTCCGGTGCGCGCGTCGCCAATCCGTCGTCGCGCAACATCCTGGAGAAGTGCGGCTTCCAGTGGAGCGGTGTTCAACTGCACCGCTTCGAAGCGATCGGCTCGTCAACACCGGTCGACTGCTTCAAGCTGACAAGGGGCGTGTGGAGTTCGCTGAAGAACTGGGGAACGTCGACGCGACGGTGAACGACTCTTACTTCCCCTCTCCCCTGCGCGAAGCGAAGCTTCGCTAGGCGGGAGAGGGGACAGGCTCTCGTTCCATGGCTCTCCCTCTCGCGTCTCGAACCCGCTTCGCGTGTTCGATCCACCCTCTCCCACGGCGCGCAGCTTCGCTGCGCTGGGGGAAAAGAAGCATCACACCGCTGGCGGTACTTCGTCGGCGATCTTTCCGAGCTGCTGCTCGCGCAGGAAGATATAGAGCCCTGCTGCGATGATGACCGCTGCACCGATCAGCGTGGCCCACGACGGCAATTCGCCGAACACGAGATAGCCGAAGATCACCGCCCAGATGATCATCGAATACTGATACGGCACCACAGTGCTCGCCGGCGCCAGCTTCAACGAGCGATTGACGCAGAGCAGCGCGCAGACCGAGACAACGCCCGCCAGAAAGAACAGGCCGAGATCGCGCAGATCGGGCGTCACCCATCCGAACGCCGTGAAGACCGCGCCGAAAGTAAACGTGCCGATAAACTGGGTCGTCGCGAGCACGACGTCCGGCGCGGAACGCAACGAGCGGGTGATGAGCATCAGCGCGGCGAAGGACAGGCTGCCGCCGAGCGCGATCAGCGCCGGCCATGTCACCGTCTGCGCCGACGGCTGCAGCGCGATCAGTACACCGCAGAAGCCGACGAAGATCGCGCTCCAACGCCGCCAGCCGACAGATTCGCGGAGAAATATCGCGGAGCCCGCGGTGACGAAGATCGGACAGGCCAAATAATAGGTGATGACATCCGCCAGCGGCAGATAGGCCGCCGCCCAGAAGAACGCCGCGACTTCCAGTGTCGACAGCACCACGCGAATGAGCTGCAGACCCGGCCGATCGAGCTGCAGGAAGTCCGCACGATGCCGCCAGATCGACGGCGCCAGCAGCGCCAGCGCTGCGCAGGCCCGCAGCAGCATCAATTGCCCGACCGAATAGGTGCCGACGAGGAATTTGCCGATCGCATCGCCGCAGGAGAACATGCTGATGCCCAGGAGCATCAGGCCGATACCGGCCAGCCGGGCGGCACGATTGTCGGCTGCGGTCGAAATGGTCGCAAACATGCCTATATGAGCCTGTAGGAAAGTCGCGGAATGCGCACGCTTGGTTAACGGCAAGATGAGTCGTTTAGGACGTCACCTGATGCGCAGCAAGGCCCCCAAATAAGGGCTTTTCACGATGCTCCGGCGACGAAGTGGTTGCCGCGACCACCCCCCTGCGATACGGATACGCTATGAAATTCCTCGATGAAGCCAAGGTTTACATTCGCTCCGGCGACGGCGGAAACGGCTGCGTGGCCTTTCGCCGCGAGAAGTATATCGAGTTCGGCGGTCCCTCCGGCGGCAATGGCGGCCGCGGCGGCGATGTCATCATCGAAGTGGTCGACGGCCTCAACACGCTGATCGACTATCGCTACCAGCAGCACTTCAAGGCGCCGCGCGGCACCAATGGTATGGGCAAGGACCGCCATGGCGCCAATGGCAAGCCGATCACGCTCAAAGTTCCGGTCGGCACGCAGATCATCGATGAGGATCGCGAGACGCTGATCCACGACTTCACCAAGCTCGGCGAGACCTATGTGCTGGCCGAAGGCGGCAATGGCGGCTTCGGCAATGCGCATTTCAAGTCATCGACCAATCGCGCCCCGCGCAATGCCAATCCCGGCCAGCCCGGCGAAGAGCGCTGGATCTGGCTGCGGCTGAAACTGATCGCGGATGCGGGCCTCGTCGGATTGCCCAATGCCGGCAAGTCCACTTTCCTGTCCAAGGTCAGCGCTGCGCGGCCGAAGATCGCGGACTATCCGTTCACGACGCTGCATCCGCAGCTCGGCGTCGTTGATGTCGATGCGCGCGAATTCGTGCTGGCCGACATTCCCGGCCTGATTGAGGGCGCGCATGAAGGCGCCGGCCTCGGCGATCGCTTCCTCGGCCACGTCGAGCGTTGCCGCGTGCTGTTGCATCTGATCGATGCGACCTGCGAACATGCGGGCAAGGCCTACAAAACCGTCCGCGCCGAACTCGATGCCTATGAGGGCGATCTTGCCAACAAGGTCGAGATCGTCGCGCTCAACAAGATCGATGCGGTCGAGCCGGACGAGTTGAAGAAGCAGAAGGACCGGTTGAAGCGCGCTGCGAAGCAGACGCCGCTGCTGATCTCGGGCGCAACGGGCGAAGGCGTGCCGGACGCATTGCGTGCGCTCGTTGCAGTGATCGGCGAGGCGCCGGTGTCGGACAAGGCCAAGAGCGCAGCGCAGTCTGCGCCATGGGCGCCGGCGACGAGCTGATCTGCCTCTCACGTCCGTCCAAGCATCACACGTCCTGCCAAAGCCCACATCATGTCGCGCCCCGAGCTGAAGAACTTTCGCCGTATCGTCGTCAAGGTTGGCTCGTCGCTGCTGATCGATTCCGCGGCCGGCGAAGTCAGGGCCAAATGGCTTGCGGCGTTGGCCGCCGATATCGCCAAGCTGCATGCGGACGGTCGCGACGTCCTCGTGGTCTCATCAGGCTCGATCGCGCTCGGCCGCAGCCGCCTCAAATTGCCACGCGGTCCGCTGAAGCTCGAAGAGAGCCAGGCCGCCGCTGCCGTCGGGCAGATCGCGCTGGCGCGCATCTGGTCGGAAGTACTGGGCCATCACGGCATCGGTGCCGGACAGATTCTCGTGACGCTGCAGGACACCGAGGAACGTCGTCGTTACCTCAATGCGCGCTCGACCATCGGCAAACTGCTGGAATGGCGCGCGGTGCCGGTCATCAACGAGAACGACACGGTGGCGACCAACGAGATCCGCTATGGCGACAATGATCGCCTCGCGGCGCGCGTCGCGACCATGGCATCCGCCGATCTGCTGGTGCTGCTGTCGGATATCGACGGGCTCTACACCGCACCACCCGGCGCCAATCCCGATGCGAAGCTGATTCCCATCGTCGACAGCGTCACTGCCGAGATCGAAGGCATGGCGGGCGCTGCCGAGAGCGAATTGTCGCGCGGCGGCATGTACACCAAGATCGAAGCTGCCAAGATCGCGACCACCGCGGGCACGCATATGATCATCGCGTCCGGCAAGGTCGAGCATCCACTGCAGAAGATCGCCGATGGCGGCCTGTGTACCTGGTTCCTGACTCCTGCAAATCCCGTCACTGCGCGCAAACGCTGGATTGCGGGATCGCTGGAACCGAAGGGCACGCTGACCATTGATGCAGGTGCGGTCGCCGCGCTCCGTGCCGGCAAGAGTCTTCTGCCTGCCGGCGTCATCAAGGTGGAAGGTGACTTCGCACGCGGCGACGCCGTTATCGTGCGTGGACCGGACACGCACGAAATTGGCCGCGGCCTCGTGGCTTATGACGCAGACAATGCTGAGAAGATCAAAGGCCGCTCATCTCCGGACGTGATGATTATTCTTGGGATCAGCGGCCGCGCCGAAATGATCCATCGCGACGATCTCGTGATTTCGGGATCACGAAGTTAAGCAGCGACGCTCGCCTGAATGACATAACGCGCAATCCGTAAACTTGGCGCCGGACGCTCGCCATCATTGCGCCATTCCCGCGTACTTCGTTGCGCGCCATAGAATCAGATAGCCAATTTTTAGGGAGGCCCATTTCATGACCCGACTTTTGATCGTCCCGTTCCTGCTGATCGCAACGTCCGCTTTCGCGCAGGGCGGTAACACATCAGCCAATCAGTCGGCCTGCTCACGCGACGTCTCGCGCTTCTGCCGCGCCAAGATGAACGATGGTGACATGGTCGTGCTCAGCTGCCTCAAGGAAAACCGTTCGAAGCTCAGCAAGGCCTGCGCGAAAGTTCTCGCCGAGAATAATCAATAGCGCGACTAGCGTTTTCGAGCGAAGTGAGCACCGGTTCGCGTCAGGAAAACGCGTCAAGATAAGAAGCTCTAACCGCTGCTGCCGGCCGGCGTCGCGACAGGAAGCACCTCGGTCGCCGCGCGATCGGGCGTATCATCCTTCCAGCGCACCGAACCGAACGGCCGCTCCAGCATGCGACGCACGCGAACCGGATCCGGCCCCAGATGATAGTCCGCCGCGCGCTGATACAAAGCGCGCTCGGATTGCGTCGAACGATTACGCTGGCGCAGGAAATCGAGCCAGGTCGGGCAGTGGTAGCGCTCGGTCCACAATTCGGGATCGGCGATATCGCGCGCGATGGACCACCCATAGGCGCCGTTGCGCTGGCGCGAGAGCTGCACGTCCTGCATCACGCCGTGGAACGCCCGCGCGCTTTCCTGATCCACGCGATATTCGATCTCCACCACCAGCGGACCACTGCGCGCGGTCAATTGCAGCTGCACTTCCGGATCTTCAAGACGCTCCGCATCC
Source organism: Tardiphaga sp. 862_B3_N4_1 (assembly GCF_051811085.1). Lineage (NCBI taxonomy): Bacteria > Pseudomonadati > Pseudomonadota > Alphaproteobacteria > Hyphomicrobiales > Nitrobacteraceae > Tardiphaga > Tardiphaga sp. 862_B3_N4_1. Next base: position 1,843,633 of record NZ_JBPWQB010000002.1, on the reverse strand, counting down.
TCGTCGCGCGCGCCGGTCGGCGGCATCCGTAGGAACAGGCCAAACAGCGGCGAAAGAAACATCGCTCCGCCCGACACCAGCAATGCCGCTTCGACGCCGACCGTGTCTGTGAGATGCCCCCAGCCCCAACTACCAATCGCGATGCCGCCGGCAATCGCAGCCTGAAATGCCGCGAGCGAACGTCCGGCGACCCAGCGCGGCGCCGAGAGCTGTACGCCGATATTGAACAGCGCGACCGCCAGCATCCAGACCGAGCCGGCCACCACCAGCGCCGCCGCCGTGATGACCGGCTCGCTGCTGACCGCCACGACGGCAATCGCGACGCCCATGATCAGCGCACAGGCCCGGATCGAACTTTCGCCGCTCAGATGCTTGCGAACATGCCCAATATTCATTGCGCCGATCACCGCACCCATGCCGAAAGCTCCGAGCATGATTCCGTAGGTCTGCGCGCCGCCATGCAGCAGGTCGCGCGCAACCAGCGGCATCAGCGCCGAGACCGAACCACCGCAGATGCCGGTGATCAGCGTGCGCGTCAGCACGATCTTGATCGACGGCGAATTAGCAATGTAACGCACGCCGGACACGATGGCCCGGCTCAGCCGCTCACGCGGCAGCCTGGAAACATCGACCTTGCGACGCCACAGGAACAGCACCACCAGCAACGGGATGTAGAGCACCGCATTGGCCGCGAAGGCTGCGACGGCACCGGCGGTGGCGACCACGATGCCGCCGATCGCCGGGCCGAAACTGCGCGCGATATTGTAACTGATGCCGTTCAGTGCCACGGCGGATGGCAGCACCTCCGGCGGCACCTGCTCGCCGACCGAGGATTGCCAGGCCGGTCCGAACAGCGCCATGCCGCTGCCGATGATGAAGCAGAAGGCGAGCAGGATGTTCGGCGTGATGTGACCGGTCCAGTCCAGCATGGTCAGTACGCAGGCGCCGACCAGCGACAGCACCAGCGAAGCCAGCGACACGACACGGCGGTCATACATGTCGGCCACGGCGCCCGCCGGCATCGAGATCAGCATGATCGGCAGCATCAAGGCGGTCTGCACCAGCGCCACCTTGTCGGCCGACGCGGTCATCTGCGTCATGGCCCAGGCAGCGCCCACGCTCTGGATCATCAGGCCCAGATTGGACAGCAGGCTGGCGAGCCAGATCCGCCGGAACACCGCAAACCGCAGCGGGGCGGCAATGCCGTCGGAGGGAAGAACCACTGGTTTCGCTGCTTCGGCCATCATCGTCCCGTCGTCTGCTGCAGATAGCGACTGCAGGGCCATGCGGGTCTGATTCCCCGCGGGCACATCAAGTTGATGCCTGCGAAACGCGCTGTCTGTCCAGTGCCTGCTCCGCTATCACAGCGGCAAGCACCGGACGTGTGCAGATAGAGGGAGACCAGCCATGGCGCTGTCGCGACGGACCATCCTCACGAGCGCAGCCATGCTGCCGCTGGCTGCCCATGCGCTCCGTTTCGAAGCCGCAGCACAGACGGGCCCCGGCGCAGCGGCTGGTTCCGACATTCCCCCGATCCTGTTCGTCCACGGCAATGGCGACCACGCGGCGCTCTGGATGACGCAGATCTGGCGCATGGAAACCAATGGCATCCCGCGCAACCGGCTGATGGCGCTCAATTTCACCGATCCGCTGGCGCGTTCCGACGATGCTGTGGCGCAGCAGGGCCGCTCCTCCACCGAAGACCAGCGCCGCGAACTCGGCGAAGCCATCGCGGAACTGAAAAAGCGCACTGGTGCTGCGAAAGTGGCGCTGGTCGCCAATTCGCGCGGCGGCAATGCGGTGCGCAATTACATCAAGAATGGCGGCAGCGCCGATGTCAGCCACGCCGTCCTATGCGGCACCCCCAATCACGGCGTGTTCGACGGGACCGATAGTCCCGGCAGCGAATTCAATGGCCGCAGCCCGTTCCTCAAGAGCCTCAATCCCGACGAAGGCCCTGAGGTGACTGAAGGTACCGCCTTCCTCACCCTCCGCAGCGATGGCATCGACAAATATGCGCAGGCCGACGGTCGCCTGCTCGGCAAGCCGGGCGTGGCCACCGGCGTCACCGCCGATGGTCCGGCGCTGCGCGGCGCCACCAATCTCGTCCTCGGCGCCATCGATCATCGCGAGACGGGCTTTCACCCTCGCGCCTTCCGCGAGATCTACAAATTCATCGTCGGCCGCGAGCCCGTGCGGATCGATATCGCGCCGGAAGCTGAGGTGAAAATCAGCGGTCTCGTCACCGGCACGCCCGGCGGCGTGCCCACCAACCGGCCGGTCGCGGATGCCCTGGTCGAGGTGTACCGCGTGGCGCCGGACACTGGCGAGCGGATCGGGGCAGCGCTCCATTCGGCCCGCACATCCGCCGATGGCCGCTGGGGTCCGGTTCGGGTCGATCCGGCCTGGCCTGTTGAGATCGTGCTGACATCGGCCGGAGCGCCGATCACGCATTCCTATCGCTCGCCATTCCCCCGCTCGTCCGAGGTCGTGCATCTACGCGCCGGCCGGCCGCTGGGACCCACCGATGCCAATGCCGGTGCAGTGGTGTCGATGTCGCGCGTCCGTGGCTATTTTGGATTACCGCGCGATGTCGTGCTGCTCGACGGCAAGGAGCCGACCGACGTGAAAGCAGGCGTGCCCACGGATTCGCTCTCGACTATCCGCCTTCCGGCCACGGACATCGGACGTCCGGTGGCAGCGCTGTTCAATCAGGAGCGGATCGTGGCGCGCGCCTGGCCGGCGTCGGAAAACCGGATCACGGTGGCGGAATTCACCGAATAGATCACGCCAACTCGCGCGCCTCAGCGGTCTGGCTTTCTATATAACCGCTTTGCTGACTTCCCTGCGCGTCTCCGGTCAGATCGCATGAGGCATTGTTCGAAATCGCAAAGAGCCCCGCCATGTGCGGGGCTCCTTCGTTATTCTGTTATCGCAGCAACAGTACCAGGATGATGAGGGGAAGCGGGATTCCGAGTAGCCACAGAAGAATGGGCATGGTTGTCTCCTTTGATTGGGGTTAACGACGCTTCTTCCAGGTCCCGTCACGAAGCCCGCCACCTTCCGTCGCGGCAAGGCTGGCGGAGAAGGCGCCGATCAGCAGCGACGCCGTGAGCCAGAATGCGAGCTGCATCGCGGCCTTGCGTGCGGCATCCACCGCGGTCTTCGCATCGTTGATGACTTCAGTGACGCGCTTGTCGGCATCTGCCTCGCTCAGACCGGTGCGGCTGGCGACAACCTTGTTGACGTAGCTGCGGTCGGCAGGCTTGAGCTCTCCACCACGGAAACTGGCAGCCATCACACGTGACAGTTCACCACGCGCTTCCGCGCTGGTGCCATCGGCCGACGGCGTCGTCGGACGCAGCAGCGAATCCAGGTAGCCATCGCTCGGACCTGACTGGGCTGCAGCAGCGGTTGCACCGGCAGCAACACCCGACGCGGCTCCGCTCAGCAAAGTGGTTGCTGGAGATGCCAGCAGGATCGCTCCCAAAACCGTCGCGAACGACCAGGCCAGGAATCCATGCGCGGTGTCACGAAAGTAGACTTCGTCCGAATGCACGCCGATCCAGCGCGACCGCAGACGGCCGGCAATATAACCACCGAGCGATGACGAGATCATCGCGATGACGATCAGGTAGATACCGGTCGTGACCTTGAACGTGGTCGCGGAGGCGCCGGCACTTGCCCACGGAGACACGACAGACAGACCGAGACCTGTGCCAACGGCAATCAGGACGAGCGTCAGTGCGAGCGAAACCACGGCACCGGCTGCAACCGCAGCCCACGATACGCCGGAGGTTTGCGGTTCGTCGACGCTTACATTGGGTTGGACGACAACGGTATCGATCATTTTAAATCCTCAGGCCGGTCCGATATGGAGCCACTGCCTCCCTAATGTGCATGCGTGAGTATCGTTCCGAGGGATGCGCCCGCTGGACCGCAATATTGGTCGATGCGTGCGTTGCGGCCACGCTTTCCATCGACGCCTCCATGGCGCGCGGATGGACGCCTGCTATAATGACGAGACGCTCCGGTCCCTGGATCAATTGCGAGGCCCATCGTGAGCATTGCCGAGGTCTACGATTTCTCCGCTGCGCGAGCGCCCCTGGTGCCGCCGAGCCCGCCACGTGCGCCCGAGAACATGGGTGCGCTGGGGCGTATGTCGGCGATGCGCCGCAGCGCTATCGAGACCTGGGGCCAGCGCGCCTATGAAGATGACATCATCAACGGCCGTTTTTTCGGCCATGCCAGCTTCATCCTCAACGACCCCGATGCGATCCGCCATGTTCTGGTGGACAATTATGAGAACTATACCCGCACGCCCGCTGCATTCCGCGTGCTGCGGCCGATGCTCGGCGAGGGCCTGCTGCTCGCCGAAGGCCGCACCTGGAAACACCAGCGCCGCACCCTGGCGCCGGCTTTCACGCCGCGCGCGGTGACGACTTTGGTGCCGCACATGATCTCGGCCGTCGACGATACGCTCGCCGATTTACAGTGCGCCGAGGGCAAGCCGGTGGATCTTCGCGCGATCATGCAGCGGATGACGCTGGAGATCGCAGGCCGCACCATGTTCTCCTTCGGCATGGCCGAGCATGGCGCGAAGCTGCGCGACTTCGTGATGGAATACGGCATGAACCTGGCACGGCCGCATTTCCTCGATCTGCTGCTGCCGCTGGGCTGGCCGACGCCGCAGGATATCTCGCGCGCCTTCTTCCGCAGACGCTGGACGAGATTCGTCGGCGAGCTGATGACCGCACGTCGCGCCGCCGGCAAGAACGACGACGCGCCGCGCGATCTGTTCGACCTGATGGTGGCCGCGCGCGATCCGGAAACCGGCGCATCCTTCACCGATGGGCAGCTCGGCGATCAGGTGGCGACGATGATCCTCGCCGGACATGAGACGACGGCAACGGCGCTGTTCTGGGCGCTGTATATGCTGACGCTCGATCCGGCGACCCAGGAGCAGGTCGCGGCCGAAGCCCGTGCCGCCAGCGCGAGCGGCACATTCGACATCGAGCATCTGAAGTTCACCCGCGCGGTGATCGATGAGACCATGCGGCTCTATCCGCCCGCCTTCCTGATCGCACGCGCCGCCGCGGGCCCTGATCGTCTGGCTGGCCAGTCCGTCGCCAGCAAGGACGTGATCCTGATCGCGCCCTGGCTACTGCATCGGCACGAGAAATTGTGGCACGAGCCCAACGCCTTCATGCCGTCCCGTTTCATGCCCGGCGCGACACCGCCGGACCGCTTCGCCTATCTGCCTTTCGGCGTCGGTGCCCGGGTCTGCATCGGCGCGCATTTCGCGCTTGTCGAGGCCACATTAGCGCTGGCGAAAATCATCGGCGCGATCCGCGTCGAGCTACCGGATAAAGCACCCGTCATGCCTATCGGCGTGGTGACGACACAACCGGATCGCTCGCCAATGTTCCGCATTGAGCGGCGCTGACGTTATTTCAGCACGCCCTCTCCTCACGCCTTCCCCGTTACCCCGCGCGCTCATGGCACGCGGGCGGAACGACAAGTTGAAGCGCTGCGGCAAAGCCCTGTCTTGGACGTAGCGACTATTTGGCCTAAACTGATGCCATGAGTGATGTTCAGGCACTATTCGCGACATTGAACCAGGCGACCGATCCGGCCGTAGCCGATGCCATTGCACAACTGATCCGCGACGGCGCGGACCACGAACTCAATCGTATCAACGTGCTGGATTTTGCGGCACGCCGCGGCCTGAACGAAGAGCGCGTCATTTCCGGCTTCCTGCATGCCTCCCGCCTCGGCCTATTCGACCTGACCTGGAATGTGTTGTGCCCGGGCTGCAGCGGCGTCCTCGATGCCCACAGCACGCTGAAATCGCTGCGCCATGACGACTACCATTGCGGGCTCTGCGCCTGCGGCTATGAAGCGTCGGTTGACGAGCAGGTCGAAGTGGCGTTCACGGTCGCACCGCGCGTCAGGCACATCGCTGCACACGACCCCAATACGCTGCCGCTCTGGGAATACTTCAAGCAGGTGTTCTGGAGCTCCGGCGTCGATCTCAATCAGGAATCGTTTGCGTCACTCACCGATGAAGTGACACTGGACGCAATGGAATTGCCGGCGCATGAAAAAGCGGTGATGTCGCTGCACCTGCCGTCGGAATTCGTCATCGTGTTCGAGCCGGTAACCCATGCCGCGCAGTTCATTGACGTGCAGGGCGAGCCGACCAAGGAACGACAGCATTTGTCGCTGATCTACAACCGGCAGCATACACCGACCGGCACTATCACGCTGCAACCCGGACCGTTGCGATTGTCCCTCGAGAACCAGACCGAGGTGCGCGTGCTGCCATCGGTATTTGTCGCGGCCGAGGGCCTCCATCACCTGATCGGCAAGCGCAAGCCGTTCCTCACGGCCAAGCGGATACTCACCAACCAGACCTTTCGCGATGTCTACAAGGCCGACAACCTCAATATCGATCAGCGGCTGAAGATTACCTCGCTGACCTTCCTGTTCACCGACCTCAAGGGCTCGACCGCCTTGTATGAGCGCGTCGGCGATCTCGCAGCCTTTGATCTGGTGCGTGCGCATTTCCACGCACTGCTGGAGATCATTGCGTCGGAAGCCGGTGCCGTCGTGAAGACCATCGGGGATGCCGTCATGGCGACCTTTACGCGGCCCGAACAGGCGCTGGCCGCGGGTCTGCGCATGCGCGCCGCGATGGAGCGACTGAACGAGGAGCGCGGCACCAAGGACCTCGTGGTCAAAATCGGTATCCATGAGGGACCCTGCCTCGCTGTGATGCTGAACGAGCGGCAGGATTACTTTGGCCAGACCGTCAATATCGCTGCCAGGGTGCAGGGCCTATCAACCTCGCAGGCGATCCATGTCACCAGCCCGGTGATATCGGCGCTGGCCGTGGAAGCTATTCTGCGGAAGGCCGAAATCACGCCGATCCAGAAGCACGCCGCCTTGCGCGGCATCGCCGACAAGATCGTGGTCTATGAGATTCCGTGACACGAGATCCCATAAAACCTCCGATCGTCTCAATTGTTACTTAACTGTCATCAGTGCTTCGGGAACCCGGCCGCATTGCATGCGTTCCATTTTCGCGCCACAAAGCACGAGCGCTTTCGCCGCATGGCAGCCCGCTCGATCATCTGGTTCAAGGAATAATGCTGGAAAAACTGCGCCAATTCATTGCCGACGTGGTGTCTCCCGATGCGCACGAAAATCAGGCATTCGACGATACCGGCTTCCGTCTTGCCGCCACGGCGCTGATGCTTCACGTCATCTCGCTGGACGGTGAGCCCTCAGCTATCGAGAGAGCCAAGTTGCACAGCCTGATCGAGTCGCGTTTCGAGCTCGATCCCGGCACGGCTGACAGGCTCATCTCGGCTGCCACCCTCGTCGAAGGCGAGGCCGTCGATCTCTATCACTTTACGAGCGTCATTATGCGCGTGGTCGACGAGCCCGGTCGTGTCCGTCTCGTCGAGATGATGTGGCAGCTGGTCTATGCTGACGGCCGCGTCAGTGAGTTCGAGGAAAATGTGGTCTGGCGCGCAGCCGACTTGCTTGCAGTTTCATCACGTGACCGGATGGAGCTCAAACGACGCGTGGCGGGCGGTACGGCCACAACGGATACGACTGTCTGAGCAGGCGCAGCCCCGACCGGCAAATGACGGCACCACGACGCATAACCAAAGTTTAATGCGCGGTCCCCGATAATTCATGCCACTGCTACACGCTCGGGAACTGGAGGTCCTACGGTACTCCGGTGGTCATTCCGACTTGCACATCACGGGTATCCCTATTACGCCTGTAGATGCATGCAAATCGTCCTCACGTATTTTAAGAGTACCTTATTGTGACTGAGCGCGTGACGTTAATAACCGGAGCCTCGGCCGGAATTGGCGCCGAGTTCGCGCGCATCTTCGCCGCGAACAAGCATCGCGTCGCTCTGGTTGCACGCCGTGCCGAGCGTCTGAATGCACTGGCAGCTGAAATCACTGCTGCCGGTGGTGCTGCGCCCATCATCATTCCCTGCGATCTCGAACAGCGCGACGCCTGCGCCCAGATCGCGGCTGCCCTCGCTGCTGCCGATGTCGAGGTGGAGTACGTCGTGAACAATGCCGGCTTCGGCATGTTCGGTCGCGCGATCGACATGGACCGCGATCGGCAACTCGGCATGCTTGAGGTCAATGTGCGCGCACTGACGGATCTGTCGCTGCGCTTTTCCGAGAGCCTGATCCGCAACAAGGGCGGCATTCTCAATCTCAGCTCGATCGCGGGTTTTTTGCCGGGTCCCGGAATGGCCGTGTACTACGCCAGCAAGGCCTATGTGCTGTCCTTCACCGAAGCGCTGCGCCAGGAGCTCGGCTCAAAGGGTGTGCGCGTCACCGCATTGTGCCCCGGACCGGTGCCGTCGGAATTCCAGGCGCGCGCCGGATTCACGCCGGGCCTCGACTCGGCGATCCTCAATGTCTCGGCGGCTGACGTCGCCCTGCTGGGCTATCAGGGCCTGATGGCCAATAAGCGCACAGTTTTCCCCGGCCTCGGCATCAAGATCGTGCCGCTGCTGCTGCGGCTTTTTCCGCGCGGCTTCATCGCGGGGGCGGTGGCAAGGTTGCAGTTGAGACGGGTGTGAATCCGGTCCGCCTACGCCCTGCGGGCTTCGGCGAGACATCCTTCGTTTGCTTCGCTTTTTATGGTCGGGAGGGTGGCTTGCCGAGCCGGAGCTTGCGAAGCAAGCGAAGGATGGTGGAGCCAGGCGGGATCGAACCGCCGACCTCGTCATTGCGAACGACGCGCTCTCCCAGCTGAGCTATGGCCCCGATACGAACCGGGTCGCCCATGCGATCCGATCAGCAATCGGCGCCATTTACAATCCCCGTTAACGGCAAGTCAAGAACGTCGCAAAAGCGCGGTTTTCCGGCACTTTTCGCCCGGAACTTCCCTTGTTTGAGGGGGGCTGAACCGATATTTAGCGGACAGTCGAATCCGCGACCTAACCCGCGAGCCATCCCCGCCATGCGCGCCGTTCTCGATATCGTGCTGATCATTCTCGATCTCTATGTCTGGCTGCTGATCGCCTCGGCGATCCTGTCCTGGCTGATCGCCTTCAACGTCGTCAACACCCGCAACCAGTTCGTCTCCGCGATCGCCGAATTCCTGTTCCGGATCACCGAGCCCGTGCTGGCGCCGATCCGCAGGATGCTGCCGAGCCTCGGCGGCCTCGATATCTCGCCGATCATCCTGATCCTGATCATCATGTTCCTGCAGCGGGTGATCACCTACTACATCTATCCCAGCGTCTTCTGATCGGCCGCCGGGTTCGTGGCAGATCCCTGGCGCTACGCGACTGACGGTGTCAGCATCGCCGTTCGCGTGACGCCGCGGGGCGGCCGGGACGATATCGACGGGATCGAGACCATGGCCAATGGCCGTTCGGTAGTGAAGGTGCGGGTTCGTGCCATCGCCGAGGGCGGCGAAGCCAACCGCGCCGTGACCGAACTGCTTGCCAAGCGGCTTGGCGTGCCCAAGCGCGATGTGCGCGTGCTGTCCGGCACCACGTCGCGCGTGAAGCAGATCGCGGTCGACGGCGACCCGACGAAACTGGGCGCGATGCTGCGCAGGATCACTGCAGCAACGCCCGACGATACAGACGACAGGACCGACACATGACCGCCAGCATCATCGATGGAAAGATCATTGCCGCCGAATTGCGCGGCCGCGTCGCCGCCGAAGTCGCGCGCGTCAAAGCCGAGCATGGCGTGACGCCTGGCCTCGCCGTAGTGCTGGTCGGCAGCGATCCTGCCAGCGAGGTCTATGTGCGCAGCAAGCACAAGCAGACCCAGGAAGCCGGCATGGCCTCCTTCGAACACAAGCTGCCGGCTGATGTCGCACAGGCCGATCTGATCGCGCTGGTGCAGAAGCTGAATGCCGATCCCACCGTCCACGGCATTCTCGTGCAGCTGCCCCTGCCCAAGGGTCTCGATACCGACGCCGTCGTCAATGCCATCGATCCCGCCAAGGACGTCGACGGCCTGCACCCGACCAATGCCGGACGCCTCGCCAGCGGCATGCCCGCACTGTCCCCCTGCACGCCGCTCGGCTGCATCATCCTGACCAAGAGCGTGCACAAATCACTCGAAGGCATGAATGCCATCGTGATCGGGCGCTCCAATCTGGTCGGCCGTCCCTTGGTGCAATTGCTGCTCAACGAAAACGCCACCGTGACCATCGCGCATTCGAAGTCGCGCGATCTCGCCAAGCTCTGCGCGCAGGCGGATCTGGTCTATGCGGCTGTCGGCCGCCCTGAAATGGTGCGCGGCGACTGGATCAAGCCCGGCGCGACCGTGATCGATGTCGGCATCAATCGCCTGCCCGGCGCAGAGGGCAAGACGCGCCTCGTCGGCGACGTCGCCTATCAGGAAGCGCTGAAGACCGCCGGCGCGATTACGCCGGTGCCCGGCGGCGTAGGTCAGATGACAGTCGCCTGCCTGCTGGTGAACACGCTGCGCGCGGCATGTGCGATCCACAAGCTGGCGGCGCCCGCGGTTTAAAGCGCTCGCTCCGGCCCATCCACGTCATTGCGAGGAGCCTTGCGACGAAGCAATCCAGTTCTTGGCTTTCTGGATTGCTTCGCTGCGCTCGCAATGACGGCTGAGGGGTCGACGCAGAACTCTTACTTCGCCGTATTCTCGATCAACCGTCGATAGAACCGGATCATGTCTGCGTAATTCGCGACGCTCAGCCGTTCGTTGGTGCCGTGAAAACGCTTGAGGTCTTCCGACGTCGCGCGCACCGGCGAGAAGCGGAAGATGTTGTCCGTCACATTCGTATAGTGCCGCGAATCCGTTGCCGCGACCATCAGGCCCGGTGCCACCAGCGCATCCGGGAAAATCTCGCGAATGGTCTGATTGAGCGCGCGATAAGAAGGACTCGCGGTCCCGGTCACCGGGGGCGGATCGGTATTGCCGGGGAACGGCGCGATGGAAATCCTGTCGTTGCTGACCGCGCTGCGCACGTGTTCGGTGACGCTAGCTTGCGTATCGCCGGGCAACAGCCGGAAATTCACCGTGGCCTCCGCATTGCCCGGCAGCACATTGTCCTGCTCGCCGGCCTTGAAGATCGTCAGCGCCGTGGTCGTGCGCACCGTTGCCTCGGTCGGACCGCTCTTCTCGAATTCGCGCAGCAACAGCGGCTTGAACAGCCACAGATTGGACAGTACCACGCGGTTGAAGCCGCTCATTTCCGGCGCGATGGTGTCGAACATCTCGCCGACGGTGCCACGGATCTGCATCGGCAGGCGCTTGTTTTCGAGCTGCGTCAGCGCCGCGCTCATCATGCCGATGGCAGTCTCGCGCGGCGGCATCGACGAGTGACCGGGCGTGCCATGCGCGGTCAGCACCAGCGTCGCATAGCCTTTCTCGGCGACGCCGATCAGCGCCATCGGCTTGTCGAGCCCCTTGAGAATGCCCTCGGTGATCAAAAGGCCTTCATCGAGCACGAAGTCGAGCTTGACGCCACGCGACGTCAGCAGCGCCGCGATCGCCCTTGCGCCGCGGGTGCCGGAGACTTCCTCGTCATGGCCGAAGGCGAAATAGATGGTGCGCTTGGGGCGGAAACCCTGCTTCGCCATCACCTCGGCGGCCTCGAGGATTGAATACAGATTACCCTTGTCGTCCCAGGAGCCACGGCCCCAGATGAAGCCATCGGCGACGACGCCCTTGAACGGCGGTTGCTGCCAGTCTTTCTCGGTGCCCGGTGCGACGGGCACGACATCCTGATGCGCCAGCAGCGCAATCGGCTTCAAGGCAGGATCGCTGCCTTCCCATGTGTAGAGCAGACTGTAGTTGCCGACGAGTTCGCGCTTCGCCACGGCATGGAAGGCCGGAAAGCTCGCCACCAGATGCGCCTGCATCGCGCGCAGCGGTTCGGCGGCCTGATCGGGATTGAGGAAATTGGAGATGGTCGGGAAGCGTATTGCTTCCGCAAGTCGCTCTGCCGCCGCCTGCTCGTTGACCGGCGCTTTCGCCGCCGCGGTCACCTGAAGCTGCCGCGATCCTCCACTGAATGTCTTGACGAGCACGATGCCCGCGAGCAGCAAAACGGCCGCGATGACGATCAGCGCGGCCGTTCGGAGCAGTTTGATCCATCGGCGCATCGGAAGTCCCCTTCTGCTACGCCGGTCTCTGTTACTTGGTCTTGGCGGCCGACTCTTTTGCAGATTTGGCGCGCTCGATCCCTTCGAGGATCAAGCGCTGCGCATCGGCGGCGTCGCCCCAGCGCACCACCTTCACCCACTTGCCGGGCTCGAGATCCTTGTAGTGCTCGAAGAAGTGCTGGATCTGCTGCAGCGTGATTTCGGGCAGGTCGCTGTAGTTCTTCACCTTGTCGTAGCGCTGGGTCAGCTTCGAGGTCGGCACGGCGATGATCTTCTCATCGAGGCCGCCTTCGTCTTCCATCAACAGCACGCCGACGGGACGCACGCTCATCACGGCGCCCGGCACGATGGCGCGGGTGTTGGCGATCAGCACGTCGCAGGGATCGCCGTCGCCGGACAGAGTGTGGGGGATGAAGCCGTAATTGCCCGGGTAACGCATCGGGGTGTAGAGGAAGCGATCGACGAACAGGGCGCCGGATTCCTTGTCCATCTCATATTTGATGGGCTCGCCGCCCACCTGGACCTCGATGACGACGTTCACTTCATGCGGCGCCTTGGCGCCGAGCGGGATTGCGTCAAGACGCATCAAACACTCCAGATTTCATAGGACAGGTTGCGACAGGCGTAGCCGAGCGGGAGCCCGGATTCAACGCCTGCGGGACCAGAAAATCATGAACCGGCTTAATGGCTTAATTCGTCCAGGCGAATGCCACTTTATCGAGCGATTTTGCGCCGAAACGCTCCGAGGAGCGGGCCACCATGCGGCCACCCAGAGCGCGGTAGAACTCCGTGGCGCCCTCATTGTCCGACAGCGCCCAGATCACCATGCTCTTCAGCCCGCTCTGCACGAGGTCGCGCTTGGCGGAGGCGAACAGCCGGCGGCCGAAGCCGAGGCCCTGGAATTCCGGACGCAGGTAAAGTTCGTAGATCTCGCCTTCGAACTGCAGGCTGCGGGCGCGGTTGCGACCGTAATTGGCGTAGCCAGCGACCTTGTCACCGAAGCACAAAACGCTGACGCGGCTGCCCTTGCGGATCGCGGAATCCCACCAGCCGGGACCGCGGCGGTTGATCAGCTTTTCCAATTCGGGGCCCGGGATGAGACCTTGATAGGCCGCGCGCCAGGCTTCGTCATGGGTGGACGCCACCGCGGCTGCATCCGCAGCTTTGGCCGGCCGAACCTCGATCAGGGTTGTGCTCATGGAGGGGATCAAAGCAAGTCGGCGGGCGCTCTTCAAGGTCCATCGTTAATTATCGGTTAACGTGTGGATTTTCAGCATCAGTTTACCGAAAGAGTTGTATCGAAAAAGGACAGAGCTGCATCCAATGCGCGCCGAACGCCATGTTTTCCACTGCTGGCACGTATCGCGCGAGTCGTGTCGCAGTTGCACACGCGTATCGATGTGCACAACTGCATCAATGTGATTCGCGGCGTGTAGAGTTCGACAGGCATTGCGTCCGCACGAAAGTCCCTGAGCGCTCATGAAACACGTCCAAGCGCTTTGCCTGCTGGCTGCATTGCTCGGAAGCGCCGCTACTGCCACAGCCCAGACATCAGGCGCGCAGGCCCCGGAAGAAGCGCCGCATCGCCGGCAGGTCTGGACGGTAGCGTCGCCCGATCCAAATACCAGTTCCCGCGCGGTGCTATTCCGCCCACCCGGCAATGGCCCGTTCCCGCTCGCTGTCATCGCGCATGCCACCACACAGAATGCGCTGCGCCGCGCGCAGATGCCGCAACCGGAATATCGCGCACTGGCCTCCTGGTTCGTTGGGCGTGGCTACGCCGTGCTGGTGCCCGAGCGCCCCGGCCATGGCTTAACCGGCGGGCGTTATCTCGAAGACCAGGGCGGCTGCGACAATGCCGACTATCTCGGCGCCGGCCGCGCCACGGCGGATAGTATCGCCGCAGCGATGACTGACATTCGCAAACAACCCTTCATTCGCAGCGACGGCACGATCGTCGTCGGCCATTCCGCGGGCGGCTGGGGCGCGCTCGCCATGGCCGGCGCCAATCCGCAAGGCGTCAGAGCGATCATTGCCTTTGCCCCCGGACGCGGCGGCCATGCCAATGACCGGCCGAATGACGTCTGCGCGCCGCAGCGCCTGATCGCCGCTGCCGCAACCTTCGGCAAGACGGCGCACGTTCCTGTGATCTGGCTCGTCGCGCGCAATGACAGCTATTTTTCGCCGGCCTTGTCACGCCAACTGGCGGATGCATTCCGCAAGGGCGGCGACAAGGTCGATGCCTACGAACTGCCCAATTTTCGAAGCGAGGGCCACTGGCTTGCGGAAAGCGACGGCGGTGACGACATCTATGGTGCTGCGCTGGACAAGGCTTTGAAGGCCATCACGGCGAGGAAGCGATGACGCGAAAACCTGCGCAACCGGAATGGACACCGCAGTGACCGAGCCCTGGCCCGACGACGACGTCATCCTCTATGACGGCGTCTGTATCTTCTGCTCGCGCTGGATCCAGTTCGTCGCCAAACGCGACACTGATCATCGCTTCCACTTCACCCCGATCCAGTCCGACTATGGCAGCCGCCTCGCCCGCCATTTCGGCATCGATCCCGCCGATCCCGACACCAATGCGGTGATCCATGGCGGCGTGGCTTATGTCAGATCCGATGCGGCGCTGACGGTGCTGTCGACCCTGCCCGGCTGGCAATGGGTGCGCGTGCTGTTCGCCGTGCCGAAGGCGCTGCGCAATCCGGTCTACAGCCTGATCGCAACGAACCGCTATCGCATCTTCGGAAAGACCGAGGCGTGTATCGTGCCGGATGCGGCGATGAGGGCGAGGGTGATGGAGTAAGCGAGCGCCTACGCTTTGCTCTGGTTGCCTGTGGCCAGCACTTCCTTCGCCGCCCGCTCTCCACTCTCCCGCGCCCCATGCGCCGTCGAGAAGAAATTCGGCGATGTCGCTTCGCCGGCAAAGAACAGCCTGCCATCCACCGGCGCCGCGAGGACCGCGCGGGCATCGGCATGGCCGGGCTTCGCCGCCGAATAGGCGCCTTGCGCGAAGCGATCATGTCCCCAGCGGGATTCCGCGAGCGGCGTGAGCTTGCTGCGGATGTCTGAGCCGAGCAGCGCCACGATCTCGTCGATGCTTTGCGCAGCGAGCGCGCCCTCACCGGCGTCTTCCAGTTCGCGTGCGAAACTGCCCCCGAAGAAGCCGGCGATGCAGGGGCGGCCGGACGGGCGCAGATGAAAGCTGCCGACACCGGTGCGCATGGCGGCGCCGCGCAACCCGATATCGGACGGCCACTTCTCCGCATCGGCGAGCGCCAGCATCACCTTGTTGTCCGCGCCGAGCGGCAGGCCGGCGGCGGCCTCGACCTTGCCGGGCAACGGCGGCGTGAAGCGGATATTTTCATTGGCGATGAGATTGGTCGGCACGCAGACGATCACTTTCGCCGCGCCGAGCGTGCCGCGCGACGTCTCGATGCGGATACGCGCACCGGAATGATCGATGAGGGTCACTTCGGTATTCAGCGCCACCGAACATGGCGCGCCATAGGCTGCGATCAGCGCGCCGTAGCCATCGGGCAGGCGCCAGTTGATGTCCGTGTCCTCATAGGCATCCATGTCGTGCAGCGACACATCCTTGAGCTCGAAACCGTTGATATAGGTCGAGACCGCATCGATCATCGGATTCCACGGATTGCCGGGTTCGAGGCAAGTCGCAGCAGGCGCATCGATCTCGTTTTCCGCGGCCTCCTCGGCGCGCTCATAGAACGCGTCGATCGCGGCGAAGAACTCATCGCGCTTCGCCTTCGAGAAGGCGGCATCATAGGCCTGATCGCGCCACGGCGGGCGCGACTGGTCGACGGCGAAGCCGAGCTCTTTCGCGATGCTGACGAAGTCATTCTTGTCGGCGGAGTGCAGCCATTCACAGCCCAGATCGAACGGAATGCCGGGGGTCGCCATGATCGTATGGGCGCGGCCGCCGATCCGGTCGCGCGCTTCCAGCACGATCACGGAGAGCCCGGAACCTTCCAGCATACGCGCGGCGCCGAGGCCGGCAGCGCCGGCTCCGATGATGGCGACATCTACTTCGGAAGGCAGTCTGGTCATCGCGTCGGTATTCACAGCGGATGGGAAACGGGTGACAACGGGATAAAGGCTTGCTTGAATTATTCAAGCCACCGCTGCCCTCGGAGAAGATGCATGACAGCCCCACACGATTTCGAACTCTACGGCTTCTGGCGGACGTCCGCGACCTATCGCGTCCGCGTGGCGCTCAACCTGAAGGGATTGGAAGCGCACGAGCGCGTGATCGACCTCGACAAGGGCGAGCAGCGCGGCGACGCGTTCCTCAAGATCAATCCGCTCGGCGCGATTCCGGCCCTGATCGAGCCCGGCCACCTGCCGCTAACGCAGTCGCTGGCGATCCTGGAATTCCTCGACGAGATCCATCCGACCCCGCCGCTGCTGCCGAGCGATCCACACGGCCGCGCCCGGGTGCGTTCGATCGCCGCGATGCTGGCCGCCGACACCCACCCGCTCATTACGCCGCGTGTGCGGAAATATCTCGCCATCACCGCCGGCTTTGACGATGCCGCAGTTCGCGCCTGGCTGGTGCACTGGTTCACCACGGGCCTCGTCGCCGTGGAGAAGCGCCTCGCCAGCGAGCCCGCCACCGGCCGCTTCTGTCATGGCGACGAGGTGACCATCGCCGACATCTGTCTGCTCAGCATCACCGCAACCATGAAGGTGCTGAAGATCGAGATTGCAGGTATTCCAACCATCAATCGCATCGTCGCCACCTGCGAGGCGATGGAGGCGTTTGCGAAGGCGGATCCGTTGAAGCAGGTGGGAGCGCCGGCAAATTGACTCCGCCCTCATCCTGAGGAGCCGCGCAGCGGCGTCTCGAAGGATGGCCACAAGCGTCGGCGCGACACCAACTCATGGTTCGAGACGGCGCTGCGCGCCTCCTCACCACGAGGGGCGGAGTGAAGGCATCGCACCAAACAAAAATGCCCGGCTCTCGCCGGGCATTTCGTAATCCACTAAAGAATGCGCTTACGCGATCACTTCCTTGGTCTTTTCGGCGCGCTTGCGGTCGTTGGCATCGAGATGCTTCTTGCGCAGGCGGATCGACTTCGGGGTGATCTCGACCAGCTCGTCGCTCTCGATATAGGCCAGCGCCTTTTCAAGGGTCATGCGGATCGGCGGCGTCAAACGCACCGCTTCATCCTTCGAGGTAGTGCGGATGTTGGAGAGCTGCTTGCCCTTGAGAACGTTGAGTTCGAGATCGTTCTCACGGGTGTGCTCGCCGATGATCATGCCCTTGTAGACCTTCCAACCGGGCTCGATCATCATCGGGCCGCGATCTTCCAGCTTGAACATGGCGTAGGCAACCGCTTCGCCCTGGTCGTTGGAGATCAGCACGCCATTACGGCGGCCGGCGATCTCGCCCTTATAGGGCAGGTAGTCGTGGAACAGGCGGTTCATGATCGCGGTACCCTTGGTATCGGTCATGAGTTCGCCCTGATAGCCAATCAGGCCGCGGGTCGGCGCGTAGAACACCAGACGCAGACGGTTGCCGCCCGACGGACGCATCTCGATCATCTCGGCCTTGCGTTCGCTCATCTTCTGAACGACCACGCCGGAGAATTCCTCATCCACGTCGATGACGACTTCCTCGACCGGCTCCAGCGTGTTGCCGTTCTCGTCCTTGGTGAGAACCACGCGCGGACGCGACACCGACAGTTCGAAGCCTTCGCGGCGCATGTTCTCGATCAGGATCGCGAGCTGCAATTCGCCGCGGCCCGACACTTCCATCGCGTCACGGTCGGCGGATTCGACGACCTTGAGCGCGACATTGCCTTCGGCTTCGCGCAACAGGCGATCGCGGATCAGGCGGCTGGTGACCTTGTCGCCTTCGGTGCCGGCGAGCGGCGAGTTGTTGACGATGAAGGACATCGACACGGTCGGCGGATCGATCGGCTGCGCCTGGATCGGAATTTCAACCGACGGATCGCAGAAGGTATCGGCAACAGTGCCCTTCGGCAGGCCGGCGATGGCAACGATGTCGCCAGCTTCGGCGAGTTCCACCGGCTGGCGCTCAAGGCCGCGGAAGGCCAGGATCTTGGTGATACGGCCGGTTTCGACGACCTTGCCGTCACGCGACAGCACCTTGACGGCCTGGTTCGGCTTCACCGAACCAGCCGAGATGCGACCGGTGATGATGCGACCGAGATAGGGGTTGGCTTCCAGGATGGTTCCGAGCATGCGGAACGCACCTTCTTCAACCACCGGCGGCGCGACATGCTTGATGACGAGATCGAACAGCGGCTTCATGCCGACATCATGCGACGCGTCCGGGCTGTCGGCCATCCAGCCGTTGCGGCCCGATCCGTACAGAATCGGGAAATCGAGCTGGTCGTCGGTGGCGTCGAGCGCTGCGAACAGGTCGAACACTTCGTTGACGACTTCGGTGATGCGGGCGTCCTGACGGTCGACCTTGTTGATCGCGACGATCGGCTTGAGGCCGAGCTTCAGCGCCTTGCCGACCACGAACTTGGTCTGCGGCATCGGGCCTTCAGCAGCGTCGACGAGCACGATCACGCCATCGACCATCGACAGGATGCGTTCGACTTCGCCGCCGAAGTCAGCGTGGCCCGGGGTGTCGACGATGTTGATTTGGACTTCATCCCACAGCACCGAGGTGCACTTGGCGAGAATGGTGATGCCGCGCTCTTTTTCGATGTCGTTCGAATCCATCGCGCGTTCCTGGACGCGCTGATTGTCGCGATACGTGCCCGACTGCTGCAGCAGCTTGTCCACGAGAGTGGTTTTGCCGTGGTCAACGTGGGCGATGATAGCAATGTTGCGAAGGTTCATAGGTCTTCTTCTGGTTACGGTCTGGGTGCCCTTGAGCGGGTTCAACAAGACATGCTCGACAACAAAAGGCTTATGCCTTGCGCTCGAGCGCGTTCGATAACTGCCTCGTCTGAAAACGCGCTGGGGCAATCCCTCCAAAAGCAAACCCGGCCAGAAGGGGCCGGGTACTCGGACGCGTTGCGGCGCAATATAGGGGGAAATCGCCGAAAAACAATGCGAATCTGCCAAATGGTTAGCCCAATTTCGGGTCCAGAACCGTGGCCCAAAGGGCCATATCGGCCCGATCCCGCAGGGTAACGGTCATTTGGCCGCTTTGGCCGTCGATTTTGACGTGACCGAAGAACTGCATGCCGGCCGACGGGGGCAAATTCTGCTTATCGGGCCCCGGCGCCTTCACGAAACGGACCTCGGGACCGAAGGTATTGTCGAGCGCCGCCGGCCCGAAAGTTCCGGCGTGAAACGGGCCCGAAACGAACTCCCAGAACGGCTCGAAATCCTGAAACTGCGCCTTTTCCGGATTGTAGTAATGCGCCGCCGTGTAATGCACGTCGGCGGTCAGCCAGACCGTGTTGCGGATACCGGCCGATTTGATGAAGCGCAGAATATCGGCAATTTCCAGCTCGCGGCCCCGCACTGGCCCGTCGCCCTGCGCAAGGGCCTCAGACCCGGTTTTGTCGGCAGCGTTGTCATAGACGACGAGGCCGATCGGCATGTCGGAGGCGATGACCTTCCAGGTCGCCTTCGACGCCATCAGGGCGCGCTTCAGCCAGGCCATCTGCTCCGGGCCGATGAAATACGCATCCGGACCATAGCTCTCCTGCAGATTCGGGCCGTTGGGCCCGCGATAGCTGCGCTCGTCCAGCATGAAGACATCGAGATGCGGGCCGTAATTGAGCGTGCGATAGACGCGGCCAGGCTCCTTCGGATTGACCGAGATCGGATACATCTCGTGAAAGGCACACGCGCCGCGCGCAGCCAGTAGCGTGATGTCGCGCTCCTTGTAAGACGACGGCAACTGCTTCGAGAGCGACCAGTTGTTGGTGACCTCGTGATCGTCCCACTGGCCGAAGATCGGCACCTGCGCATTGAATGCGCGGACATTGTCGTCGAGTAGATTGTATTTGTGCGCGGCGCGGAATTCATCGAGCGTTTCGGCGACCTTCGCCTTCTCCGGCACCGTGATGGTGTTCTTCCAGATCGCGCCGTCAGGCAGTTTCGTTTCAGGCAGGATCGGACCATCGGCGTAGATCGTATCGCCGGAATGGATCAGGAAATCCGGGTTGTGCTTTCGCATGGTGGCATAGGTGACCATGCCGCCATCCTCGGCGTTGATGCCCCAGCCTTGGCCTGCGACATCGCCGCCCCAAACGAAAGACACATCGCGGCGATCCGCTGGCGCGGTGCGGAAGCGACCGATGACCGGCTCGCCGACGATGTCGGTATGCGAGAGATCGCGGAATTTGACGCGATAGAAGATGTCCTGTCCCGCGGGCAGATTGTCGAGCAGCAGCTTCGCCGTGAAATCGGTTTCGGGCAGCGCCGCCATCGGCGGCAACATGCGCGCATTGCTGAAGGATTCGGTGGTGGCGACTTCCACCATCATCTGCGCCGGCCGATCCGCGCGCGACCAGATCATGCCGCTGTTGATCCCGACATCGCCGGACTGAATGCCATGTGACACCACCGGGCGATCGGCGGCGCGGCTGAGATAGGGCATCGCAAGGAAGCTTGCGCCTGCTGCGGCTGAGTGCGCGAGGAAGCGACGACGGGATAAACGTAGTGCCATGGCGAACTCCTGATCCTGGCTCTGGCACCAGTGGCTCTAGGCAGATCGCTTGACGCTGCGATGACAGGTGATGCGCAATATCAACACCTGTCAGCGCACGTTGCGAGTGACTAGCAACTTGATTGACACATTTGGAAATTTCACCTTAACGTGAACGTGACGGTTCCCTTCGGGGATCAAAAGGGAATGCGGTGAGGGGGATCCCCCGATTCCGCGGCTGCCCCCGCAACTGTAAGCGGCGAGCCTGCGCCAAGAGCCACTGGGTGTTCACCTGGGAAGGCGGCGACAGGCAGTGACCCGCGAGCCAGGAGACCTGCCGCCAGTCGTGGTCACACGCGAGCACATTGGGCGGGGTGTCCTGGTGGAAGTCACACTGCCTGTTTGAAAGCGGCGGCGAGACTTGGTTTGCGGTGACGTGCCACGTAACCGCGAGTCCTGTTCATGACCTCCGTTTCTCCCGTCGCGTTGAAGCGACATGCTCCCTTACTTTATTCTGTTGCTCTCTCCTGCTTGTTGTGTCCGAGCGAAAGCTGGTCGCAAACCACACAGTCGAGCCAGACGCTCGATCCTGTCGTCGTTCAGCCGTCGGCGACGCCTCAGCGGGCACGCCGCGCCACGAACGGCAATGCATCGCGCGCTGCGCGCTCGCGGCAACAGCGCAATGTCGCCGCCAATACCGGCGCGCCGGTCGCCACGCCGACAGGCCCCGTCTTCGCGGCACCGACACTCAACCTCACCGGCACGACGTCGACGGGCAGCCGCCTTGGCCTGACGCGCCTGCAGACGCCGGCCAGCGTCGAGGTGATCTCTGCCGAGACCATGGCCGAGCGTGGCCAGCAGAATCTGATTGACGCCGTGACACAGAACGCCACCGGCTTCACCGCAAGCCCGGCGCCGGGCAATGGCAGCATCGCCTTCAACACCCGCGGCTTCACCGGCAACGGCACCGTGATGACTCTGTATGACGGCACACGGCTCTATGTCGGCTCGGGCACGCTGACCTTCCCCTATGATACCTGGTCAGCTGAGCGCGTTGAGGTGCTACGCGGCCCGGCATCGGTGATGTATGGCGAAGGTGCCGTCGGCGGCGCCATCAACGTCATCTCGAAACTGCCGCTTTGGGTGCCGCGCAATCAGGCCGAAATCTCGCTCGACAGCAACATGACCCGGCGCATTGCAGTGGATAGCGGTGGACCGATCAACAAGGATGTCGCCTATCGCATCACCGCGACCGGCAACATGTCGGACGGCTGGGTCGATCGTGACAACACCTCCAATGTCGAAGTGCATGCCGCCGTCCAGATCAAGCAGACCGAAGACATCACCTGGACGATCTCCACGGATTACGGCGATCGCAGCCCGTCGCGCTATTTCGGCACACCGCTGATCAACGGCAAGCTCGATGAATCCCTGCGCTTCAGGAACTACAATGTCGGCGACAGCAGCATCCGCTATCAGGACAGCTGGAACCAGGTAAAGACCGAGTGGCAGGTGACAGACAGCATTACGCTGCGCAACACCCTGTACTACCTGAACAGCCAGCGGCACTGGAAAGACGTCGAGACCTACAACTTCAGCGCCGCAACGGGCCGCATCAATCGCAGCGACTATATCGAGATCTTCCACGACCAGCAGCAGATCGGCGACCGCTTCGACGCGACGTTCCGCGGCCATATCTTTGGCATGACTAACGAATTCGTCGCCGGCTTCGACGTCAACCAGATCGACTTCAAACACACCAACAACTCGCCCTATGGCGGCACGTCGTCGGTGTCGCTCACCGATTTTTTCCCTGGCTCCTTCGCTGCGACAACGACCCAGACGGTTCCAGGCTTCAGCACCACGACCAACCAGTATGGCCTATTCGCCGAGAACCGTCTGTCGATCACGGAACAACTCGCTCTGATCGCTGGGATCCGGCAGGACGAGCCGACTATCAATCGCACCGACTACGTCACCCCCGGTAACAGTTTCGAGAAATCCTTCTCAGCGACCAGCTGGCGCGCCGGAGCGGTCTATACGCCCATCAAGGACCTGGCCTTCTACGGCCAATATTCTACAGCCGTAGATCCGGTTGGCGGACTAGTCTCGCTGGCGGCGACAAACAAGAACTTCGAACTAGCGACAGGTAAGCAGGTCGAGATCGGCGTCAAACAATCGTTCTGGGGTGGCCGCGGCGAGTGGACCTTAGCCGGCTATCAGATCGTCAAAAACAACCTGTTGGCGCGCGATCCGAACTTGCCGTCAATGGTCGTCCAGGTCGGCCAGCAGTCGTCGCGCGGCGTCGAGGCTTCGGTCGGCCTCGCCCTCGACCACGGCTGGCGCATCGATGCCAATACCGCTTTCCTGCGCGCGAAATATGATGACTTCGTGCAGTCAGTTGGCGGCGTTGCGGTGAACTACGCCGGCAACGTGCCGGCCAATGTGCCGCAGAACGTCTCCAACATCTGGGCGACCTGGGCCTTTGCACCGGACTGGTCGGCAAATGTGGGCGTCCAATTCGTCGGCCGCATCTATGCAGATAACGCCAACACGCTCGTGCGTCCTGCCTATCAGGTTGTCAATGCCGGCGTGCAGTGGAAGGCCGACCGCAATACGACGGTGTCGTTCCGAGTCTACAATCTGCTCGACGAGGTCTATGCAACATCGGGCGGCACCAATCAGTGGCTGCTCGGCCTACCGCGCACCGCTCAACTCGCCGTCAATGTAAAGTTCTGAGCGTGCCACGCACACTGACACGAACACTCCGGCGGTGGCTGTATATCGGTCACCGCTGGGTCGGCATCGTCACCTGTCTCTTCTTCGCGATGTGGTTCATCTCGGGCGTGGTGATGATGTATGTCGCGTTTCCCGGCCTCTCCGATAAAGAGCGGCTGGCGGCATTGCCCGATATCGTCTGGGAGAAAGTGGCGCTCTCTCCCGACGAGGCGATGAAGGCTGCCGGTGCCACGCGCTATCCGCGCGAACTGCGATTGAACATGGTTGCCGACGAGCCGGTGTATCGGTTGACTGGCTGGGACGGCAAACGGCAGGCGATCTCCGCCGCCGATGGCCGCGCCATCGCCGAGATCAACGAACAGCAGGCGCTCGCGGTTGCGCGGCACCATCCCGCCAGCAAGTCGCCTCAGCTCGAAGAGATCGTCGATCGCGACCAGTGGAGCGTGACCGCACGCTACGATCCGCTACGCCCATTGTATCTGATCACACTCGGCGACGGCGCCGGTACAAAACTCTACGTCTCCTCACGCTCTGGCGAGATCGCACTCGATACCAACCGCACGGAGCGCGTCTGGAACTGGCTCGGCTCGATCCCGCACTGGATCTATCCGACCGTGTTGCGCAAGGACGGCCCGCTGTGGCGGCTCGTGGTGCTTTGGATCTCCGGCATCTGTTTGATCGTCGGCGTTACCGGAATCTGGATCGGTATTCTGCGCGTTCGCCTGAAGCGACGCTATGCGAACGGCAACATCACGCCCTATCGCGGCTGGATGGCGTGGCATCACGTCACCGGACTGATCGCCGGGCTGTTCGTGCTGACCTGGATGTTCTCGGGCTGGCTATCGCTCGATCCCGGCCGCGTTTTTGCCGACCGCAATACGCCACGTGAGGTATTGCAGCGCTATGCCGGCCACGACGCGCCTAATATCGCTGCGGCCATTCGCGCACCGGCTCATAAGCCCGCGGTCGAAGCGCGCTTCGTATGGATCGACGGCATGCCGCTGATGATCGTCGCGAAGCGCGACGGCACGAAGATGGCGATCAATCCGACAAGCGGCGAAATCGCAATACTGCCGCAAGACCGCCTCTGGAACGCCGCAACAAAGCTGCTTCCAGATTCGCGGATCGAAAACCGGCTAAGCCTCAGAGAATACGACGCTTATTGGTACGCGCATCACAATGACCGCGAGCTGCCGGTGTTGCGCGCCAAATTCGATGACGACGCGCAAACCTGGTTTCACATCAGCCCGGTCACCGGCGACATCCTCGGCCGTATAGACTCAAGCCGGCGCACCTATCGCTGGCTATTCAACGCGCTGCACAGCTTCGATTTTCAGTTGCTGCTGATGTATCGCCCGGCCTGGGACATCGTGGTGTGGCTGCTGTCGATTCTCGGCACCATGGTCTCGGTGAGCGGCGTCGTGATCGGCTGGCGCTATCTCAAGCGCTAAAGCGTTTTCGAGCGAAGTGGTCCCGGTTCGCGTGAAGAAAACGCGTCAAAACGAAAGACTCTAGACCGCGAGCGGCCGCGGCGGCTGACGCAATTGCTCCGGCGGCTTCATCGGCTCCGGCGGGATCATGCCGATCAGCGCCTTGCGATCGGCGACGGCGTTGTGGAATTGCTCGAGCGCAATGTTGAAGGCTGTCAGCGTGCCTTCCTCGATGGCGCCGTGCTCGTAGCAATTCAGCGTATGACGCAGAATATCGTCGGCCTCCGCCTGCATCGTATCGAGCTCTTCGAGGGACTCGCTCTTGCGCGCGGCGGCAATCATGTCGAGCAGACGATCGCGCTCCGACACATTCACGTTGCGCTCATCCTTCTTCAGATAGCTCGCGAACCAGGCGCCGATCGAGCCCATCGCCGAGAGCCCCATCAGGCTCCACCAGATGTAGTCGCTGTAGCGATCGAGGAAGGTCTTTTCTTCGCCATCCACATAGGCGGCCGCGCCGGGATGCACGGGAATAACTGCATCCTTGTCGGTATCAGGCGTCTCGATCTTCGCCGCCAGCGGGAAGTCGTTGATGATCTGCTGACGGATCGCAAACAGCTGCCGCGTGAAGGCGGCGATGGTCACATCCGACAGGCTCTGCCGTGCCACGATGTGATGCGAGAAGCTGATGGTCTTGACGTCATCGTCCGGCCGCGCCGGCGCGCCGCCGAATGCGCCGGCAGGAATTTCCGATGATTCATACATCGGGAAATTCTGCGCGATGGCTTCTGCGGAATCGATCCCGAGGAAAGTCGGCGTGCCATCGCGGCTCGAAGCCTGGATCGCATCATTGGTGATCTTGCTGTTCACCGGACCTGCCGCGATGAACGCATCGACCTTCTGGTCCTTCACGGCCTCAGCCACTTCGGTGGTCGAGAACTGCACGATGGTAACCTTGGCGGGATCGACGCCGTATTGCCGCAGGATAATGTTGAGCAGGTTGACGTTGGCCTGCGTCTTGCCGATCACACCGACGCGGCGGCCGGCGAGCTGCGAGAATTTGGTGATCTTCGGGCCGGACTTCTTGCCCTTGGCGGCCGGCGGCACCCAGATCACGGCGACGTTCTTGCGCAGCGTGGCGACCGCGCGCGCATTCTTCGGCACTTCCAGATCGCCGCGGATGATCGCGAGATCGGCCTTGCCATCAGCAAGCGCCTTGGCGCTGGCCGTGGCGCCTTCGGTGAGGATCGGCCGCAAACGAACCGTATAGTGATCGCGCGAGAACGACTGCACCAGCGCCTGCACGACCTTCACGTCGTCGCTGTTCGGCGGACCGACGGCGATCCGCAGCGGCACCGGCTTCATGGCGAAGTAGTAAGCGCCTGCCACGGCTGCGACGATCGCCAACGTCCCGGCCAGCGTGATCAGCGTCATCTTGCGCCGGATCGACCGCGGTGACGGCGGCCCTATCGGCCCGATAACATCGGGACCGTCTGCCATGGATCTGGAAAACAATCGCTTCAAATTCATCTGCGCCAAATGGGTTCGAGCGACAATGTAGCAAAGTTTCGGGTCGACGCGCCGTTCCACCGGCAGCATGGTTACCGACGGGCTTGGTTACTTTCCTGCATGCGCGGCATTTGCTGCCTTATTGTGGCATGGATCCCAACTGTGTCACCGGGCGTTAGAGTAAAGTTCAAGTGAAGCAGGAGGTTGGCATGGTGGAACGACTCTCGGCCGAGGCCCGCAAGGCGGCGCTCAAGGAGCTCTCGGGCTGGAGCGAGGTTTCCGGGCGCGATGCCATCGCCCGGACCTTTACGTTCAAGGATTTCAACGAGGCCTTCGGTTTCATGGCGCGGGTCGCTCTGGTCGCCGAGAAGAGCGACCACCATCCGGAATGGCGCAATGTTTACAAGACAGTGGAGGTAGTACTGTCCACCCACGACGCCGATGGCGTCACCAAGCGCGACGTCGATCTGGCCAGGGCCATGAATACCATCGCCGGGCAACTCGGCCACTCCTGAGCGTTGCTGAATGTTGCGACGCCGGAGCCGGATCACCATTTACCGGAAAGGCTGCAAACTGCAGCCGTGAGGACATTGCCGATGGCAACCGACCACAGCGTGGGCTTCGAGCCAGCCGATGAACTGGCCAAAGACCGCGAAAGCGTACGCAAGCAGTTCTGGCACAAGCTCAAGCGACTGGCGGTCAAGCTGCCTTTCGCCGAAGACTTGCTGGCGGCTTACTACTGCGCCTTCGACCGGCAGACACCGCGCCATGTCCAGGCGGCGCTGCTCGGCGCCATCGCGTATTTCGTGCTGCCATTCGATTTCGTGCCGGACATGCTGCCCGTTCTGGGATTCACTGATGATGCCGCGGTGCTGGCCACCGCCTTGCGCATGGTGGCGAGCCACATCAACGAAGACCATCGCGCGGCTGCCAGAGCGGCGATCGCACGTGGATTGGCGAAGGGTGAAACGGACGCGTAATCCGCGTCCGCCTCATTCAGTTTATGGATGAAGGATCACTTTGCCCATGGCCTGACGGCCTGCCAGTACCTTCAACGCATCGGCTGTCTTGGCCAACGGGAAAGTCCTGTCGACATGGGATGAGATCTTCCCTTCGGCGGCCCACTTCACCAGCTTTTCCAGATTGGCGCGGTTCTTCGCGGGATTCTGCCGTACCCAGGCGCCCCAGAACACGCCGCGGATGTCGCAGCCTTTCAGCAGCGCGAGATTAAGCGGCATCTTCGGAATGTCGCCGGCGGCGAAGCCGATCACCAGGAAGCGGCCTTCCCAAGCGATAGCGCGCAGCGAGGCTTCGGCATATTTGCCGCCCACCGGATCGAAGATGATGTCGACACCCTTGCCGTCCGTCAGCTTCTTCAGACCTTCCTTCAGATCTTCGGTCGCGTAGTTCAGCCCAATATCCGCGCCGTGCTTCTTGGCGAATTCCAGCTTCTCGTCCGACGATGCGCAGGCGATGACCTTGAGACCCAAGAGCTTGCCGAGTTCGCAGGCCGCGAGCCCAGTGCCGCCCGCGGCGCCGAGCACGGCCAGCGTCTCGCCGGGCTTCGGGCTGGCGCGGTCTTCCAGCGCATGCAGCGCCGTGCCGTAAGTGATGATCACGCCGGCGGCGCGATCGAAATCGAGATTGTCGGGAATCTTCACGGCGGATGCCGCAGGCACCGCGATCTTTTCACGGGCGCCATTGTGGCCCACAGATGCAACCACACGGTCACCAACCTTGAAGCCGGTCACGCCGCTGCCGATGCTCTCGATCACACCAGCGACTTCCGCAGCCGGCGAGAACGGGAACGGCGGCTTGATCTGGTATTTGCCCTGGATCATCAGAATGTCGAAGAAATTCAGCGCCGCCGCCTTGATGGCGATAACGACCTGACCGTCACCGGCAACGGGATCATCGATATCGGCGAGAACGAGATCATCGGGTTCGCAGAATTGCGAGCAGAGAATGGCTTTCATCTGATCATCTGACCTTCGGCTTGAGACAGTTGAAGGGAGTCATGCCGGATTTGACGGCGCGCTACAATCTGATTCGAGAAAAGGTAATTCCGCCACGCGGCCAACCGAGGAACCGTCCCATGTTCGAAACAACGCTGCTCGCCAACAGGCGCATTCTGGTCACCGGCGGCGGTTCCGGCCTCGGTGCGTCCATGAGTCGCCGCTTTGCGGAGCTGGGTGCCGAGCTCATCATCTGCGGTCGCCGACTTGAACAGCTCGAACAAACTGCAGCACAACTGCGTACCGACTTCAGCGCCAAGGTCAGCACCTTCACCTGCGACATTCGTGACGCAGCGGCGGTCGAGGCGATGATGGAGACAATCTGGCGCGACGGGCCACTCGACGTCCTCGTCAACAATGCCGCGGCCACCTTCATCGCACAGAGCGAGCACCTCTCTGCCCGCGCCGCCGATGCGATCCTCGCACCGACGCTGCACGGCGCCATGTATTGCACCCTTGAAGCCGGACGGCGCTGGATCGCAGGACACCACAAGGGCGTCGTGCTGAGCATCCTCTCGACATCCACGATCACCGGGCGCGCCTTCACGGTGCCATCGGCGATGGCCAAATCTGGAATCCTTGCAATGACGAAGTCGCTCGCGGTGGAGTGGGGACCCAGAGGCATCCGCACCGTCGCGATCGCGCCCGGCCCGTTCCCCACCACGGGTGCGACCGGGCAGCTGCGGCCCGAGGGACGCGACAGCGGCCCTGCGGCGCAGAACCCGCTCGGCCGCGTCGGCGAACACAGCGAGCTCGCAAATCTCGCAAGCTTCCTGATTTCCGATCAGGCCGGCTATATCAATGGCGAGATGGTGGTGCAGGATGGGGGCGCACACCTGCGCGCATCTGGCGCAGAGGATCTGCTGCAGTGGAGCGATGCGCAGTGGGCAGCGCAGCGTGCGGCGCGTGCAAAAAACTGAGCAGAAAACTGAGGATGACTCCTGCGCCGTCAGCGCGCAGCAAGGCAAGGACTGCTATCCTTGCGGGAGTCGCGTCTGCCTTTTCAAGAAAGCGATTTGCGGATATGGCAGACATCGTGACGTCAGCGATTCCAGATCGTCTTGGTAAAGCCGTCTTGTTGCGAGCCATCTTCCAGTCACAATGATAGAGGATCGAGACTTGATGTCCGTGCGGCGATTCCTGACAGTTGTGTCGATGAGTATAGCGATGGTCGGTATCTCCGATCTTGCGCAGGCGCAGAGCGCTGCATCGAAGGGCAAGGCCGCCGCACCGAAGGCAGCGCCCACACCGGCAAAGCCAGCAGCCGCGGCGCCTGCTGCAGCGGGTGGCGCCGAGCCCACGCTGGTCGGACAGTTCGGCTCGTGGGGCGCCTACACCGCGACACCGAACGGCAAGAAAGTCTGCTTTGCGCTGGCCAAGCCGGCGTCGTCAAAGACCAATCCGGCGAACCGCCCGCGCGATCCCGCTTACGCCTTCGTCTCGACCCGCCCGGCCGAGAAGGTGACCAACGAAGTCTCGATCATGATCGGCTATCAGTTGAAGCCGGGCTCCGAGTCCACGCTGGAAGTCGGCGGCGCGCGCTATGCGATGTATACGCAGGGCGACGGGCTCTGGATCAAGAATGCCGCCGAAGAAGAGCGCATGGTGGAAGCCCTGCGCAAGGCGGCCGACGTGACCGTGAAGGGCGTCTCCGCCAAGGGCACCGAGACCACCGACACGTTTTCGCTGAAGGGCTTGGCCCAGGCGCTGGACCGGCTGGCGCAGGATTGCCGGCGGTAATTGCCGCCAAACACCGGCTAAATCCTTGTCGCCGTTAATATTGCCGCATTTCGCGCCTTTTCATTCGGGCGCGAAAAGCTTATTTGAGATCGGCCTGTTTAAGGCCAGATTTCCCGCGACATCATAGATCGAACGCCATGACCCCCGTTTCAGCCGAGGCAAGTGCTTCCGTATCAAGCTCCGCCATCGACGCTTCCCGCGCATTGCCCGCGGGCGAGATGCCGCTGGAGAAGATCGCCACCGAGACCTATGTGCCGCTGGCCAAGCCGTCCCTCATCGGCCTGTCGCGCACGGAAATCGCGGAAAAGCTCGGTTCCATCGGCGTGGCGCCGGCCCAGCGCAAGATGCGGACGCAGCAGATCTGGCACTGGATGTATGTCCGGGGCGTCCAGACCTTCGCCGAAATGTCCAGTATTTCCAAAGGCATGCGCGAAGACCTCGAGAAGCATTTCACGGTGGCACGGCCCGAGATCGTGGTCGAGCAGATCTCCAATGACGGCACCCGGAAATGGCTGCTGCGGCTGCCTTCAGGTACCGCCGGCGAGAAGGCCCATGAGGTCGAGTGCGTCTATATCCCCGAAACCGACCGCGGCACGCTCTGCGTCTCCTCCCAGGTCGGCTGCACCCTGAACTGCTCGTTCTGCCACACCGGTACCCAGCGACTGGTCCGCAACCTGACGGCCGGCGAAATCGTCGGCCAGATCATGGTTGCCCGCGACCGCCTCAACGACTGGGCCGACAGGGAAACGCCAGACGGCAACCGCCGCGTCACCAATATCGTGATGATGGGCATGGGCGAGCCGCTCTACAATTTCGATGCGGTGCGCGACGCGCTGCTGATCGTGTCGGACAATGAAGGCATCGGCATTTCGCGACGGCGTATCACTTTGTCGACCTCCGGCGTGGTGCCGAACATCAAGCGCACCGGCGACGAGATCGGCGTCATGCTGGCGATCTCGCTGCATGCAGTACGCGATGAGCTGCGCAACGAGCTGGTGCCGCTCAACAAAAAATATCCCCTCGAACAGCTGATGCAGGCCTGCCGCGATTATCCCGGCGCGTCCAACGCACGGCGCATCACTTTCGAATATGTGATGCTGAAAGGCGTCAACGACTCGCTCGAGGACGCCAAGCTGCTGGTCAAGATGCTCAAGGGCATCCATGCCAAGATCAATCTGATCCCGTTCAATCCGTGGCCCGGCACGCGCTACGAATGTTCCGACTGGGACCAGATCGAGAAGTTCTCCGAATATATCTTCAATGCCGGCTATTCCTCGCCGGTGCGCACGCCGCGCGGCCGCGACATTCTCGCTGCCTGCGGCCAGTTGAAGTCGGAGACCGAGAAACTGTCGGCGCGTGAGCGTCAGGCTTTGCGCGCGATGGCGATGACGGACTGACGATGGCGCTGATCGGCCGCCTGTTCGTTATCTTTCTCGGCTTCTGCGCAGCCTGTCTCATTGGCGGCGCCATCGTGGTGTTCTCGATCCTGTTTCCGGAACTCAGCGCGCTCGATACCGGCGTCATCGACCCGAACACGATCAACATCCTGCTCGGCTTCGGCTTTATCTTCATCAGCGGCTTTGCGCTGATCCCGGCGATGCTCGTCGTCCTCATCACCGAGGCTTTCTATATTCGCAGCGTCATCGTCTATGCACTCGGCGGCGCGGCAGTCGGTCTCGCCTGTTATCTCGGCCTGATCCCCTATGACCCTGCCACGATGAGTTTCGACGGCATTGTACGTCGGCATCTCGAAGTCATGACCGGCGCGGGTATCGTTGCCGGACTGATCTACTGGGTGATCGCGGGCCGCAATGCCGGCGCCTGGCGGCAGCCACGGCGCGCACCACCGCAGCCCGATGTCGCGGCCGGCCCCTAGTGCACTGCCTTTCCTTCAACTCCTGCCTCGGTTAAACCGCCCGCCATGAACCGGACCGGACTCCTCGTCGCGCTTGGGCTGTTTGCCGCCATTGCCATTATGTTCGGAGTCTGGCCCGACCTCGACCTCAAGCTCGCGGCACTGTTTTACGATCCCGAGACCAGACGCTTCCCCACGACGTCGCTGCCCTATGCGCAATTCGCCCGCGATGCGGCGATGTGGATCGCATGGGCCTTTGTCGCGCCCTCGATCCTCGCGCTGATCGTGAAGCTGATCTGGCCCAACCGGCCGCTGCTCGTGAAGGGCCGCACCATGGCCTTCCTGATCCTCACCATGCTGATGTCGGCCGGAGTCCTGACCAATTTCACCTTCAAGACCTTCTGGAGCCGGCCGCGGCCGGTGATGGTGACGGAATTCAACGGGCCCTGGGAGTTCAAGGCGTGGTGGGATCCAACCGGCCAATGCGGGCGCAACTGCTCGTTCTTCTCGGGCGAGGGCGCCACGGCGTTCTGGACCTATGCTCCGGCCGCGCTCGCGCCGCCCTCGGTGCGGCCCTACGCCTATGTGGCAGCGACGGTCTTCGGAATCGCCACCTCGGGCTGGCGGATGGCTTTCGGCGGCCATTTCTTTACCGACGTGACCATCGCCGGCCTCGTGTCGTTCCTGGTTATCTGGTTGATTCACGGATGGATTTACCGCTGGCCCTCGACCCGGATGACGGATGAGGACGTCGATCGCTGGCTGACCAGGATCGCCTGGCCCGGCTATCGCTGGCGGCTGCGCATGATCGGGCGGCAGCCAAAGCCGTCTTTCGTCAACCGGATCACCGAGCAGCACCACGATTGAGCGGCCTCAAGCGGATGCCGCGTTGACGTGCTTTGCCCGGCCGGGCTATCGCTGGCCGCAGAAACTGCCCCGATTGGACGTTCCATGACCACGATCTTGAAGAGCCTGCCCAAGGGCAAAAACGTCGGCATCGCTTTCTCCGGCGGCCTCGACACGTCAGCGGCGCTGCTCTGGATGAAGCAGAAGGGCGCCAAGGTCTTCGCCTACACCGCCAATCTCGGTCAGCCCGACGAAGCTGACTACGACGAGATTCCACGCAAGGCGATGGAGTTCGGCGCCGAGAAGGCGCGCCTCGTCGATTGCCGCGCGCAACTCGTTCACGAAGGCATTGCCGCGATTCAATCCGGCGCGTTCCATGTCTCGACCGGCGGCATCGCCTATTTCAACACCACGCCGCTCGGGCGCGCCGTCACCGGCACGATGCTGGTCTCGGCCATGAAGGAAGACGGCGTCAATATCTGGGGCGACGGCTCGACCTATAAGGGCAACGATATCGAGCGGTTCTACCGCTACGGACTGCTGACCAATCCGGACCTGAAGATCTACAAGCCCTGGCTCGACGATCAGTTCATCGACGAACTGGGCGGCCGCGCCGAAATGTCGGCCTTCATGACCGCCCACGGCTTCGCTTACAAGATGAGCGCCGAGAAGGCGTATTCGACGGACAGCAATCTGCTCGGCGCCACGCATGAGGCCAAGGATCTCGAACAGCTCGACAGCGGCATCAAGATCGTCAACCCGATCATGGGCGTGCCGTTCTGGCGCGACGACTGCGCCGTCAAGGCTGAGAAGGTCGTGGTGCGGTTTGTGGATGGCCAGCCCGTTGCGCTGAACGGCCAGACCTTCACCGATCCTGTCGCGCTGTTCCTCGAGGCCAATGTCATCGGCGGCCGCCATGGCCTCGGCATGAGTGACCAGATCGAGAACCGGATCATCGAGGCCAAGAGCCGCGGCATCTATGAAGCGCCGGGCATGGCGCTGCTGCACATCGCCTATGAGCGTCTTGTCACCGGCATCCACAACGAAGATACCATCGAGCAGTATCGCATCAGCGGCATGCGGCTCGGGCGGCTGCTTTATCAGGGACGCTGGTTCGATTCCCAGGCCTTGATGCTGCGCGAGACGGCGCAGCGCTGGGTCGCGCGTGCGATCACCGGCGAGGTGACGCTCGAACTGCGCCGCGGCAATGACTACTCGATCCTGAACACCGAGAGCCCCAACCTGACCTACGCGCCGGAGCGGCTGAGCATGGAGAAGGTCGAGGATGCGCCGTTTACGCCAGCCGACCGGATTGGCCAGCTCACCATGCGCAACCTCGACATCACCGATACTCGCGCCAAGCTGGATCTCTATGCGAAGACGGGCCTGCTGAGCGCTGGCGAAGGCTCAAACATTCCGAAGCTCGACAACGACAAGAGCTGAGGGCGCGGCGGAGACGCTCGAACTATAAGATCAAACGGCCGGATGTCGTCGTCACGTCATCCGGCCGTTATATTGGAAGGACATCGCCTCACGCAGGCTCTCGCTCGGGACGTCCACCATGAGAAACACGTCGTTGCTGGCCGCGTTTGCGGCTTTTTTCATGAGCGCGCCAATCTGCGCGCAGACGATCTATCCGCTCGACCGCGCTGATATCCTCGCGGGCGCGAAATTCGACTTCAAGGTCGAGTTTCCCGAACTCGTTCAGGCCGCCGACATCAAGGTGACGATCAACGGCGCCGATCAGACCGCAGCGTTCGGCAAATCCCCGGACTACATCGCGAAGGAAGACGGCAAGGATCAGTCCGCCTTGCTGCTGCGCGACGTGACGCTCGACAAAGCCGGGACTTACAAGATCGAAGTCAGCGACGGCGTGCGCAGCCGCGCGGTGACGTGGAACGTCTACGATACCGGTCCGCGCAAGGCGAAGAATGTGATCCTGTTTATCGGCGACGGTATGTCGCTGGCGCACCGCGTCGGCGCCAGAATTCTTTCGAAGGGCATCACCGAAGGCAAGAGCCGCGGCAAGCTCGCGATGGACGACATGCCACATATGGCGATGGTGGCAACGGCGGGCTCCGATTCCATCATCACCGATTCCGCCAATTCGGCCAGCGCCTATGCCACCGGCCACAAGACCGCAACCAATGCGATGGGCGTCTATGCGGATCGCACCGCGAATGTGTTCGACGATCCGCAGGTCGAAACCATCACCAGCCTCGCGAAGCGCAAGCTCGATCTGGCGATCGGCATTGTCACCAATACCGAGGTCGAGGACGCGACGCCCGCCGCGATGATCGCGCATACCCGCCGCCGCGCGGCCTATGACGAGATCGTCGCGCAGTTCCTTGCGGCCAAACCGGACGTATTGATGGGCGGCGGCGCAGCGAATTTCCTGCCGCAGGCGGCCGCGACATCGAAGCGCAAGGATGACGTCGACTATGTCGCACGCTTCCGTGATGCCGGTTATTCGGTGGCGACCACGGCGCCCGAACTGAACGGCCTCGCCAAGAAGCCGGAGACGCGCAAGCTGCTTGGACTTTTCACGCCCGGCAATATGGACGGCGTGCTGGACCGCAAGTTTCTCGGCGGCGGCGGCGTGAAGAAATATCCGCAACAGCCTGATTTGACCGAGCAGGTGCATGGCGCGCTCAAGATCCTGTCGCGCAACGACAACGGCTTCTTCCTGATGGTCGAGTCGGGCCTGATCGACAAATACGCCCATCTGCTCGACATGGACCGCGCCGTCTATGACGTCATCATGCTCGACAATGCCGTGAAGCTGGCGCGCGACTGGGCGGCCAAGCGCGGCGACGACACGCTCATCCTCGTCGTCTCCGACCACAGCCATCCCAACAGCCTCGTCGGCACCGTCAATGACGACATGAGCAAGGAGTCAAACCTGCCCCTGCGCGAACGGCTTGGCGTCTATGAGAAGGCCGGCTTCCCGAACTACCCCGCGCCGGATGCCGAAGGCTATCCATCGCGCATCGATGTCAGCCGGCGGCTCGCTATCATGTCGGCCAGCCTGCCCGACCACTATGAGACGCTGCGGCCGAAGCTCGACAACCCCAACGATCCGACCGAGAAGGGCGACGAGCCCGGTACCTTCAAGGCCAACGAGAAATACAAGAATGCGCCCGGCAGCATGCTGCGGCTCGGCAACCTGCCGGCAATGATGGGCGCCAGCGTGCATTCCGGCGAGGACGTGATCCTCACCGCCACCGGTCCCGGCAGCGACCGCGTGAAGGGCGCGATGGATAATACGGAAGTGTTTCGCGTGATGGCGGATGCGTTGGGATTGGGTGTGAAGAAGTAACGGAGCTCCGCTTATCCCTCCCCCTAGCGTGGCGTAGCCACGCTAGGGGGAGGGTGGCACGACTGCGAGCGTTCAGCGAGCATCGTGACGGGTGGGGTGTTGCCACACACTCCGTCCTTCCGTGGGAGAGACCCCACCCCGGCCTATCGGCCGACCCTCCCAACTACGCGCAGCTACGCTGCGCTTGAGGGATGGAAGCCATTGGCAGCAGCGTACTATCAAAACAAAAATGGCCGGGATCACTCCCGGCCATTTTCTTTCATATCAAACCGCTCAGCGACGCGGCGGCGCGGTGCCTGGAGGCGGTGGCGGCAGCGAGGCCTGACCGCCGTTCAACAGCGGCGTGATGTTGCGAATCGTGACGCGGCGGTTCTGGCGCTCCGGACCGTCGGTCTGGATCTTCAGATACTGCTCGCCATAACCCTGCGACGTCAGGTTTTCTGCCGGCACCTGGAATTGCTGGGTGAGCAATTCTGCCGCGGACTGCGCACGGCGATCCGACAGCGACAGATTGTCGACGTCCGATCCGACCGCATCGGTGTGACCCTCGATGAGGAACACCGCTCGTGGGTTGCGCGAGATCGCCCGGTTGAGACCATCTGCGATCACCTGCAGCTTCGAGGCCTGATCCGGCGGGATATCCCACGAGCCTAGCTCAAAGTTGATCGAGTCCAGATCGATCGACGGCATGCGCTGGCGCACCATCGGGCTGTAGCGGATTTCATCGAGCGTATAGCGGCGCTCGATGCGATCCACCGGAGGCGCGATCAGCGTGTCGTAGACCAGATCGGGCGAGGCCTGATCGTAGTCGACGATGTAACGGTTCTGCGGAATCCGGATCATCGGCGGCGGCAAATCGACATAGAAGCCGAGTCCACCCGGACCGCCGGGGCCACGCG
This sequence comes from Tardiphaga sp. 862_B3_N4_1, assembly GCF_051811085.1. Classification (NCBI taxonomy): domain Bacteria; kingdom Pseudomonadati; phylum Pseudomonadota; class Alphaproteobacteria; order Hyphomicrobiales; family Nitrobacteraceae; genus Tardiphaga; species Tardiphaga sp. 862_B3_N4_1. The sequence goes on along the minus strand of NZ_JBPWQB010000002.1, from coordinate 1,806,528 downwards.
GACCGCGGAACGAGTTATCGATGATGATGATCTCGCGTCCCTCACGATCCCTGCGGATACGTCGCAGCAGCTGGCCGTCGCGGCCGACCACCGTGATGATCTGCGAGCCGTCGGGACGGATCACGATGGTCCGATCCTCACCGCCGACCCGATCCGTACGGATGTCACGCGCGCCGTAGCGGAAGCGATCGACTTCGTTGTGGCGGATGAACGATTGACCGCTCGGATCCTGCACGATGATGCGTCCAGGCTCGGTGATGATCGTGCGGCCGCCTTCCTGGCGCTCGCTGCGCTGGCCGCGGAAATCGCCCATGTTGCGCGGCCCTTGGGGGGCAGCGCCCGGTGCGATCGGCGTCAGCGCTACTGCTGGCGGCGGCGCCTGAGGGATCGGTGCCGTCACGGTCGGGGCGGGCGGCTGCACGACCTTGATGTTGCCGCCACCGGGCGCGACCACGAGAGGTGCAGCAGTGCTCGTGGGAGGCGCAGCGGCGGGTGCCGTAGCGTTCGGCGCGACACCGGGCGCAGCAGCGTTGGGCGGCGTGCCGGGTGCACCGGGCGCGCCTGCGCCCGGACCACCAGGAGGACCACGGCGGCCATCCGAACCTCGTCCGTCAGGACCACGGCCATCAGGGCCACCGGGGCGACCAGACGGAGGCGCACCCGCAGCAGGCGGTGTGCCCGGCGCAGCCGGAGCTGCCGACGGCGCCGGTGCTGCAGGAGGCGTTGCCGCAGGGGGAGTCGCAGCCGCTGGCGGCGTCGCCGGTGTTGGAGCCGGTGTCGGCGCAGCAGCAGGTGCCGGACGCGCGGCAGGCGGTGTCGCCGGCGCCGCGGCTGGTGGCGTTGCAGGCGTGGGACGTGCGCCGGCCGGCGGCGTTGCACCGGGTTCACGGCGCTCAGGACGTCCTTCGCCGGGCTCGCGACGTTCGGGACGCGCAGCGGGCGGCGTTGGCGCTGACGGAGCTACAGGCGCAGCGGTGGGCGCTGGAGGTGCGGCGCGCGGGGCCGGAGGCGCGACGGGAGCCGGCGGCGGAGCTGGGCGCGGCGGCGGAGCGGCCGCAGGTGGTGGGGGTGGCGGCGGTACCGGGCGCGGAGGTGCAGCCGCAGGCGGCGGCGCAGCAGGAGGTGCCGGAGGCGCGGGACGCGCAGCAGGGGGAGCCGGTGGCGGCGGCGGCGGCGCAGGGCGTGCGGCCGGCGGCGCAGCGGCGGGAGGCGCAGCAGCTGGCGGAGCCTTGGGTGGTGCCTTCGGGGGAGCCTTGGGCTCACCTTCAGGCGCAGCAGGTGCGGCCTGCGCGAGCACGATCGGCGCATCGACACTCGACGCATAAGCAGCGGTCGCTGCGATATGCGCAACGCCGAGCGTCGTCGTGGCCAGTAATACGAGACGAAGTTTTGTCATGATAGACCTTGGGCCCCCGGATAAGGATCTTCAACAAACTGATTTTTGTCGGCCGAACAAATCGGCATATTGATCAACTGATATGCATTGGGCCGGAATGTGGCGACAGGCAAATGCAAATTCGTTTTTATTTTCGACACGACAATGGCCCAAACGCGCTTTGTTCATTGCGCGTTCAGGCCATCGATCTGTAGTTCGCTACATCACTGCAGGCGGCTGCTGACCCGGATTGATATCAGGATTTGGCACCGGCATCTCATCAGGCACATCTCCAGGTAACTCTTCGGGTCGCGACGGCTCACCGGGATCGCGCACCGGCGGCGGTACCTCGGGCCGCGGATTGCCCGGCGGGCTCTCCTGCGGCGGTTCGGAGGGTTGACCGGGCTTGATCGGCGGATCCTCGACGGGATTGATGCCGGGTGAATCGTCTTTAGGCATCTAGATTGCGACCTTACGGTTGGTGCCGATGTCCGGACGCGTACCAGTCACAGCCGCAGCGGCCATCTTGACATAGCTGATCACAGTGCCCGGCGAGTCCCAGAACTCGGCATCGTCAGGCGTGAACTTCAGCACACGAATATTCGGATCTTCCGCGCTGTCCCACCACGCCTTTGCGGAGGTGGTGAACAACTCCTTGATCTTGGCGCGATCGTTCGAGACGGCAGCAGTACCGCTCACCGAGACATACTTCTGATCGCCCGCATCCGCGAAAGAGAGATTCACGTTCGGATTGCGCTTGATCTCATCATCCTTGTGTCTGCGCGCATCGCTGAGGAAGTAGACCGCATCCGCATCGCGATCCACATAGGCGGCCATCGGGCGCGCTCGCAGCTTGTCGCCATCATGCGTCACCAGCATGGCGAAACCGATCTTCTTCATCAATTCCCAGGCGCGTTCGATATCACGGGTATTGTCATTGGCCATCATCTGTCTCCCTTGGGGCTGAACTAACAACGGCGCGATCGATGCGATGTTCCGCGACAACGGGCCGGATGAAGGCGGGTTTGACAGCGGAACAGGAACCGCCCATCAAGACGCAGTTTGGCCATACTATTTGACCTGGGGGATTTCGATGCCGTTCGCCTATTGGAGCATTCTGATTGCTGCACTGCTGCCGCTGATCATTATTGGTTATGCCAAAGCGGGATCGCGCGATAACAGCGCACCGCGCGACAGCGCCGAGAACCTCTCAGGTGCCAAACGCCGCGCCTATGCTGCGCACCAGAATGCCTTCGAGAGCTTCCCGTTCTACGCAGTCTCGGTCGTTGCAGCGTTGAATTTTGGCGCATCGGCGACGACCGTAAGCGTGCTGGCCGCTCTCTATCTTGCGTTTCGGATTGCGCACGCGCTGCTGTACATCGCGGATAAATCGTCGCTGCGCTCAGCCGCCTATGCCGGCGGCCTCTTCGCCAATATCGCGATCTTCCTGTCGCCGGCGCTGAAGATCAACTTCTTCTAAGTTGAAACACGCAGCAAGCGCCTCATAGCGCCTGGTGTCACGCCGCGCTCCTGGCCGGCTTGCGCTGGCGCAGGAAGCGGCCGAGCAGACGGCGCTTACCCTTGCGCGGGATGAGATCGATGTCGCTGACCAGCTTGGCGCCGCCCTTGCGGCGCTCCAGTACGATCTTGCGGCTGTGGAAGGCTTCAAGCTCGACGCGATGCGCGACAGATACCACCGTGGCGTTGGGCAGCTCCTTGGTGAGCAGCTCCATCATCTTGTCCTGGCTCTTCGCGTCCAGCGCCGAGGTCGCTTCGTCCAGCACAATGATATCAGGGCGGTGCAAAAACAGCCGTGCGAAAGCGAGACGCTGCTTCTCGCCGCCGGACAGCGTCTGGTCCCACGGCGCATCCTCCTCGATCTTCTCCTTGAGATGACCGAGCCCGACCTTGTCGAGAGCGTCGCCGATCTGCTCGACGGTCCAGTCCTCCGACGCCGCGGGATAGGCGGCTGCGCGGCGCAAGGTGCCTGACGGCACATAGGGCTTCTGCGGCAGCATGAAGAGCCGCCGGTCCGGATGGAAATTGACGCTGCCGCCACCCCATGGCCACAGGCCCGCAATGGCGCGCACCAGCGTGCTTTTGCCGGTGCCGGACTCGCCCGCGACAAGCAGACGTTCACCAGACTCGATCTTCACTTCGGCATCGCCGACGACGGCAGTGCCGTCGTCGAGCGTCACGGAGAGATCATGCAGGCTCAGCATCGTCTCATCCGTCGTTTCGCCACGCTTGATACGGCCGATACCGTCACCGAGCTCGGCGCGTTCGAGGCCGTCCAGCGACATCATCAGCGAGGCGATGCGGCGCGCGCAGGCGTTCCAGTCAGCAAGGCGCGGATAGTTGTCGACCAGCCAGCCGAATGCGCTTTGCACGATGGTGAAGGCCGACGCCGCCTGCATCACCTGACCGAGCGACATGCTGCCGTCGAGAAACTTCGGCGCGCACAGCAACAGCGGTACGACGGGCGCGATCAGGCTCGAGCCCTGCGACACCAACGTGGTACGCATATGCTGTCCGGCGAGACGCGCCCATTGCCTGAGGACGTTGCCGAAGGTCTTGTCGATCCCGTCGCGCTCTTCTTCCTCGCCGCCGAGCAGCGCGATGCTCTCGCCGTTCTCGCGCACGCGAGTGAGCGCATAACGATACTCGGCCTCGGCCTGGTTTTTGTCCTCGGAAATCTGCACGAAGCGGCGGCCGATCACCATGATCGAGCCGGACGCAATGGCCGCATAGATGATCGCGGCAATGACGAGGAAGCCGGGAATGGTGATGAGACTGCCGCCTACAGTCAGCGTCAGCGCACCACCGATCGTCCACAGCACGACGATGAAAGTGGTGGCGGAGAGAAATGCCGCGATGACGCCGGAGACGAAGTCGACAGGCGAGTCGGTCGCGATGCGCAGATCCTCGGCGATCCGATATTCGGGATTCTGGTGATCGCCGCCGACGAGATTGAGCTGATAATAGCGGCCGCTGGTGAGCCAGCGCGACACCACAGAATTGGTCAGCCATGCGCGCCAGCGACGCTGGATGCCCATGCGGCCATAGACCTGCGCGACGCCAAGGAGCACGCTGCCGATGGCGAGCGGAAAGAACACGCCGGTGAGATGAAACACGCTGGCCGCATCGCGTTTCTCGATGGCGTCGAAGATCGCGCGGTTCCAGACATTGATGCCGTATTGAAACGCCACATTGGCGACGATGAGCAGCAGCAGCCCGACCGAGAACACCCAGGCTAGTCTGTCGCCCGACTTGCCCCAGAAGCCACGCGCGCTGATCCAGAATCGCGTCAGCAGATAGTCCTTGCGTGCCTGCTCGGCCTCTTCCGGCGTCAGGTCCGGATCGGGCTCCACGACTTCAGGCGGCGGCGGCTCGATATGCTTGCCGTCCTCGCCAACGACCCCGACAATCGGCCCCTTCAGATCGGACGCGTCGGATGCAGGCTTGGCTTCGTTAACTGAATGTTTGCTCATGGCGCGATAACGCCAAGGAAATCAAAAGGTTCCTTGGAGTTCCCAGCGGCTCAGACAGTCTCGCGCTGAGCCTTGCGCCAAGTGCCGGCCTTGGTGAGCACCCGCGACAATTGCTCGATCGAATAGGGCTTATGCAGCAGCTCGAACCCGAAGGTACCGTTCTGCGCCAGCACATGACTGTAGCCGGAGGTCAGCACCACCGGCAGATCCGGATAGAGTTTTCGAATCTCCTGCGCCAGTTCGATGCCGGTCATTCCAGGCATCACGACATCGGAGAACACGACGTCATAGTGCGTGGCATGACGGGCGAGTTCGACGAGCGCTTCCTGAGCGTTCGGCCGCAACACCGTGGTGTAGCCAAGCTCGCTCAGCGCATCGGTCGCAAAAGTCCCGACGTCGCGATTGTCTTCCACCACCAGCACCGACATGCCATGGCCATCGACGACGGGCGCTTCGCTCGCCGACAGCGCCGGCGCGATGCTGTCGCCGGAGACGCGCGGCAGATAAAGCGTGAAAGTGCTGCCCTTGCCGACTTCGCTGGCGACCACGACCTCACCGCCGGATTGTTTGGCAAAGCCGAACACCTGCGAAAGTCCGAGGCCTGTGCCCTGCCCGACTTCCTTGGTCGTATAGAATGGCTCGAAGATGTGCTCGAACTGATCGGCAGGAATACCGCTGCCGGTGTCGGATACTGAGATCGCCACATAGCCGTCAGACCTCAGGGCAAGCGCAACGGGGACTTGCTCTGCCGCGCTGACGGCGATCGTCAGCCGCCCCTCGCCCGCCATGGCATCGCGCGCGTTAACCGCAATGTTGATCAACGCGGTTTCGAACTGGCCGATATCGGCATCCACAAACAACGCCTCATCGGGCACATGGGTCATAATTTCGATGGGCGCCCCCGTCAGCGTGCCGATAATCTCGCTCACCGAACGCACGCATTGGCCGACGTCGAATACTTCAGGCTTCAGCGTCTGGCGCCGCGCAAAGGCCAGCAATTGCGCTGTCAGCTTGGCGGCGCGATTCACTGTTTCGGAGATCGCTGCAATGTAGCGGGCACGACGATCCGGCGAGAGATCGGGCCGTTGCAGCAAGTCGACTGACGAGCGGATCACGGTCAGCAAATTGTTGAAGTCATGGGCGACGCCGCCAGTCAACTGGCCGAGTGCTTCGAGTCGCTGGCCATGTTTCAGCGCTTCTTCGGCCTCACGCCGTTTCATCGCTTCGAAATTGAGCCGGCGGGTGCGACGGATCGCGAATGCCAGCAACAGGAACAGCAATGCCGTCGCAGGAACGCCGAAGATCAGATGATAGCTGATGGTGCGCAGCCAGCGCGCACGGATCGCTGACGTCTCAAGACCTGCCGCGACATAGACCGGATAGCCGGCGAGCTGCTGATAGCCGATACGGCGCTCGACATTGTCGCCGGGCGAGACAAGCGTGACCAGTCCTCCAGCAGGATGGGCCGACAGGGTGCGGCCCACGGGCCCCTTGGGATCGAGACGCACCTCACGATCGAGCTGCGGATAACGTGCCAGTATCGAACCATCGGTGAGACCAAGCGCAAAGAAGCTCCCGGCATCGTGGCCGATGCGCGCATAGAAACGATCGAAATATTCCGGAAAGACAGAGGCCTGCACCACGCCGGTGAAGCTGCCATCGGCCGAGACCCGCCTGCGGCTCACACCAAAGAACGGCGCCCCCTGATAGGGCGGCCGCGGCAACAATGATTGACCGATGAACGTGCCGGCATCACCTGCGATATGGACCCTGTAATAATCGCGATCAGAGAAATCGAGATCCGGCAGCGTCAGATCCAGACTGTTGACCAGCGCGCGGCCTTTATTGTCGAACACCCAGACCGACTTCAACTGCGGCAGCGCATCGGTGAGTTGCTTTAGCCGGCCCGCCATCCGGTCCGATTGCGCACGCAGCTCGTCGTCGGATTTACCGCGTAAGATCTCGTTCATTTCGGACAGGCTGCGGTCGATCGTCTCAAACACCTTTAAAGCGTGTTCGTGCGCCACATCGAGCGCGCGCTCGATCTCGCGGTCGGCGATCTCGCGGGTCGACACCCACGACGTCGCCGCCGCGAACAGAAACAGTGCAAGCGGAAGGGCCAGCGATGCAGCCATCATCCATTGCAGCGTTCTCAACGAATTTTGGTGTTCGGTCTTCACAGCACCTGCCCGACTCCCTGCAGTCTAGCGCAAGGGCGGTGTCTCACCAACCGCTCCGCGGGCGGGAACCCGCCGTGGGCGGAGGAGGTCCTGTGGCGTTAGCCGGCCGCGCTCATTTGCGACCGGAAGGCCCATTTGGTGAAATGTTGCTCGATCCCCGCGAAGACCGCGTACATGAGCACGCCTTCAAAAGCGAGCAGCAGCAAGGCGGCGTAGACATTCGCCATACGGAAGCTGGCGCCCTCCAGCGCGATCAGGTAGCCGAGCCCGGCATTGGCGCCGAGCGTCTCCGACACAACAGTGCCGACGAATGCCAGGGTGATAGCAATCTTCAGCGAGCCAAAGAAATATGGCAGCGCACGCGGAATGCCGACCTTGAGCATAATGTCGAGCTTGCCAGCGCCGAGGGCCCGCAACACGTCCTCGAGTTCCGGCTCGGTTGTCGCCAGACCCGTGGCGATATTGACCACGATAGGGAAGAACGAGATCAGGAAGGCGGTGACGATTGCCGGCACTTCGCCGATGCCGAACCACAGGATCAACAGCGGGACGATGGCGACCTTCGGGATCGTATTGAAGCCGATCATCACCGGATAGAGCCCGCGATAGATCGCCCGCGACCAGCCGACAACGAGCCCGAGAATGATGCCGAAGCCGACGGCCAGAGCAAATCCGACCATGGTCACCCAGAGCGTGACCCAGGAATGATAGAGAAACACACGCCAAAGTTTGAACATCGCCGCAAAGGCGGCCGATGGCGGCTGCAGCACCGACGTGTTGACCTTGAAGACGATGCAGGCCAGCTCCCAGACCAGGAAGATGGCAATGGTGAAGAGCCAGGGCGAAAGCTTTTCGAGAGTCCGCGGGTTCATGACTGGCGCACCTGTGCGATCTTCATGCGCAGCTCCATCACAATATCGCCGAACTCCTTCTCATACGTGACCTGCAGATCGCGCGGACGGGCGAACGGGACCGGCTTGATCTGGACGATGTGACCGGGGCGCGCACTCATGACGTAGATATTATCGGCGAGGAACGCCGCTTCGCGCAGGTCGTGCGTCACCAGAATCACCGTGAAGCCCAGCCGTTGCCAGAGATCGCGCAGCACGCACCACAGTTCCTCACGCGTGAACGCATCGAGGGCGGCGAAGGGCTCGTCGAGCATCAGCAGCGCCGGCTCGTGGATCAGCGAGCGGCACAGCGACACGCGCTGCTGCATGCCGCCGGACAATTCCCAGGGATAGCGGTCGCCGAAGCCGGCGAGACCGACGGTAGCCAGAAGCTGCTCGGCCTTGGCGCGGAACTCCACTTTCTTGGAACGAAACTGCGAGCGATGCGGCTCAACGATTTCGAGCGGCAGCAGGACATTGTCGATCACCTTGCGCCACGGCAGCATATTGGCGTTTTGAAACGCCATGCCGGCCATCTTGACCGGTCCCGTCACCTGTTTGCCGTCGACGGCGATAGTGCCGGCCGTTGGCTTGTGCAGGCCCGTGACGAGCCGCATCAAGGTGGACTTGCCGCAGCCGGAGGGGCCGACCACCGCGGCGAATTCGCCGCGCTGGACTTTGAGCGTCGCATCCTGAAGCGCGACAATGTCACCCGAGGCGCCACGGTATTTCAGCGTGACGCCGTCGATATCTACGAACGCTTCCATGCGCGACGACCTGGCCTTCTGTCGTGACGCTTAGAACTTGCGTGCGTCGGCCGGGGGCAGATATTCCGACGTGAACAGATCCCCCGCCTTCGGCTTCGGATTCTTGAACTCGTAGGTCACGGCGATCTGATCGATAGCGTCCGTCATGCGCTTCTCGTCGATGCCGCCGACGCCATTGGCCTTCACCCACGGTGTCACGAAGTTATCCTTCAACGACATCTTGAGGCGAGCGAGCTCGATCTTCTCGTCGGCGGTCTCGTTACGCTTCATCACCGACTTGATGGCCGTGTCGGGGTCCTTGATGGTGTCGATGATGCCTTTGACAGTTGCGCGCACGAAGCCAGCGACGAGTTTCGGATTGGCCTTTGCGAATTCGGGGTTCACCATGATGGCGTTGCCATAAAGCACGATGCCGTAGTCCGACATCAGCATCACCTTGATGTCCTTCTCGGCGATGCCCTTGGACATCAGGTTGAAGTAGGACGAGAACGAGAAGCCGGTGATCGCATCGACTTTGCCGTCGGCGAGCATCGGCTCGCGTACCGGGAAGCCGACATTCTCGATCTTCACCTTGCTGTCGTCGATCTTGTTTTCTTTGACGAAGGCCTTCCACTGCGCGAAGGCGCCGTCCGGCGCCGGTGCGCCGAGGATCTTGCCTTCGAGGTCCTTCGGCCCATTGATGCCGGACTTCGCGATGCTGACAATCGAGAAGGGCGGCTTGTCATAAACCATGAGGACGCCCTTGACGTCCTTGTCCGGATTCTGGTCGCGGAAGCGCGCCAGCGAATTGATGTCGAAGAAGCCGATCGGATAGGTGCCCGCCGCGACCCGCGCGATGCCGGCGACCGAGCCTGGACCGGAGTCGATGGTCACGTTGAGGCCTTCGGCCTTGTAGTAGCCCTTGTCGAGCGCAACGAAATACGGCGCGGACGGACCTTCGAATTTCCAGTCGAGCGCGAATTTGACATCGGTGTCGGCGCTCGCAGATAGCGCAGACGCCAGCAGCGCTGCACCCGCCATGACGCTCAAACCCAGCTGACGAAACATGAAAAACTCCCCCTGATCAATTATCAGGCACAGGCTAGCACAGCCCGTGCCAACCTTGGCGAGTCCCCTTTTCAACGAGAAATAGCGCCGCGGCTCCGAGGGATCGGGTTCGAGGAGGCAATATGCTTAAATCGTGAGCAAAAAAGAACACCGGCCTGCTTGCGCAGACCGGTGTCCTGATCGGTGTCTGAGGACAGCCCACTCAAAGTCCGTGAGTTCATATCTCATGATTCGAGGCCCCGGTTCGGGAGCTTGAATCATGCCTATCTTAGTATTTGCAACGCCGACTTGAAGGTCCGAAATGAGTCGGATAGCGGACATTCCGCAGACATGTCAAAAGCGACGCGAATAACCAACAGCGGTCGATGCCGGGTCTGCCGCGAGCTATTGTCAGCCTAGCTGATCGACCAGTGCCGACCATAGGGCCCATGGCTCGGCTCGATGTACCGGGTCCTCAATTGCAGTGTGCACCATGACAATCTTAGAGGGCGGATCAACGCAAATATACTGGCCCTTGTATCCTAACAACGCGAACTGTCGCCTCTCGCCGGGAAACAGCCACAAGAGATAACCGTAGCCAAATCCTTTCGTCGCCGCGCCCGGCAGCAAATAGCGATCCGAGGCTCGGACTGTTGTTGCATCAATCATCCATTGCGCCGGAGCGATTTGCTTGCCATCCCATGCGCCAGCAAGCGCCCAAGCCGGGCGTAATCGCGCAGAACGGCATTGAAGCCAAAGTGCCCTAGTTCAAATCCTTCTGCGTCTATCAACCAATTAGCATCGGCTTCCGCGCCGATAGGCTCCCACACTTTCTCGCGCAGATAATCGGAGGCTGACTTGTTGACAGCACCTTGAAGCACCATGCCGAGCACGTCGGCTTCGATGCTGGCGTAGTAAAATCTCGTTCCCGATGGGGCGATACGATGATTGAATTGCACGATGCTCTTAACAGTGCCCAACTTCCATTCCGGGAACGCGATCCCCATGCCGTTCCACAGGCGATTAAGGTCGCGTCCTCCATCTCTCGTTTCACCGAAATCGACGCCGGAAGACATGTGCAACAGATCGCGGATTGGTGTCCTGCCGTACTCGGTACCTACAAAGCCCGGCACATAGATTTCAGGGGTATCATCGACCGACTTAATCGCACCCTCTGAGATAGCGATGCCGATCAACAGTCCGGTTATTGACTTGACCATCGACTGGGACACGAACCGATCTTGATCAGTTCGCGCGTACTGATAGCGCTCGAAGATAATCTGATCGTCCTTGGCGATCAGCAGCCCAGTAACCGGATTGCGCGACATGTAGTCGAGGGGAGAAAACTTGCTTCCCTGAAAATTGTAGTAAACTTCCGCCTTTGAGCACTTGAACTTCCAAGGCATCATAGATCGCTTGATGAGCCGTGTAGGATAGATTCGGTCGATGTGGGTAAATGCACCGACACGGTGTCTTGGCTCCCAAGGGCCGCCTTGCCTCCGCGCTTCCCCAATGTCGGGAAGGGGATAGCCATCTTTTGCGCCGTAAAGCTCGGCGTTTGGACCTGTTGTGGAGAAAATCGGACCAGTGCAGTCTTGCGACGCGTCGGGGAATGTTGGTTCTGCGGTTGCGAAGATGGGGCCGCCCATCGCACAGGCGAGTGTAGCAACCAGGGATGAAACGGCCCTACGACGAGAATATTGCTGCGCCGACATGCAGTCCTCCAAATGTCCTGCAAGTAGACACCGAATTGCGCGGAAACTCCAAGGGAGCATGTCTCTTATTGGCACCAAAGGGACCTGAGGCGATGTCAGGTTTGAGTCTGCAATCCGCCGGATAGCGAAATGTGTTGAGCTTGCTCACGATCCTCGATTTATGAGTACACGCCCTAGTAGGCGGCCGTCTTCGTCCGTCCCGATCATTGGGTCCTGTGCCATCGGCATGACGTTGCGCCTCACGCTTTCCGGAGAGGATGGTGACTTGGGAAGTCCAGCGCGACGGCTCGCATTGGGCGATGCCCCCCGGATCCCTTGAACAGCCTGGCGTCAACAGCATCGAAGTTGACAGCCGTCTAATTGATCATTTGATTGTCGATTGACTGCCTGAGCTTGCGCACGTCGCGGACGGGCGGAGCCCCGAACTGCCGAAGATACTCGCGGCTGAACTGAGAGGCGCTTTCATAGCCGACCGCATAGGCGACGTCGGAGGCACTATGGTCGCCGGCGAGCAGCAACTGGCGTGCTTCCTGAAGGCGTATCTGCTTCTGATACTGGATCGGGCTCAATCCAGTCAGCGCGACGAAGTGGCGATGCAGGCTGGCGCGGCTCATGCCGGCGGCTTCGCATAGCGCCTCGATCCGCAGCCGCGTGTTGCCGCGGTCGCGAATCCATTCAACCGCGCGGCGGATGCCGCCGATCGCGCCTTCCGGGCGGGCGATGTGGCGCAACAGTCGCCCCTGCGGGCCTTGCAGGAGACGATAGAGCAATTCGCGCTCCGCCATCGGCGCGAGCGCCGGGATGTCCGCCGGCGTGTCGAGCAACGCCAGCAGTCGTAGCAGCGTATCACGTAGCTGGGGCGTCATCGGATTGATCGCGATGCCGCTGCCTGGCGATTCCGCGTCGCGCACCGCCGGCATCGTCGATGCGACCTCGGCGAGAAGTGCCGGATCAAGGACCAGCGAAACCGCCACAAAAGGACTGCCGTCGTCAGCGTCATGGATCTGTCCGCTCAAGGGAAGATCGAGTGCGCTGACCAGATATTGAGACGCGTCATAGCGCAGCAACTCGTCGTGGATGGCCACCTCTTTCGATCCCTGCAGGATGAAGCAGATCATCGAACGGTAGAGACATGGCGACGTGCCCGAGGTCGCCTGTCCGACGCCGATTTCCAGGCGCGGGATGGGCGTGAGGGTCATTCCGGTCCGCCCGTGGCGGAGCGCGAGATCGCAAAGGGGCTTCAGGCTGTCGGTCATGCCAAGGAGTATGACATCAATCCTCACGTCCGCAAAGAGCCTGAGACAATCAGGCAAGTAATTGAGAGCATCAGGCGGGGCTTTGGACACAGCAAGCGCCTATCTGGCTGGCAGCGAACGTGACGCCTAAGCGGCGCGCCGTCCGGAAAATCCAAATCACAAGGAATGTAGCCATGTCTCAGAAGATCGCACTCATTACCGGCGCCAGCCGCGGCCTCGGTCGCAGCATGGCGCTGCACCTCGCCCGTCGCGGCGTCGGCATCGTCGGCACCTATCGCCAGGGCGCCGCGGAAGCCCAGACGCTGGTAAGCGAGATCGAGGCGCTGGGCGGCACAGCGGCGATGCTCGCGCTCGACGTCACCAAGGTAGCAAGCTTCCCGGCCTTCGCCGCATCCTTCGCCGAGACGCTCCGGAGCCGCTTCGGCAGCGACCGGTTCGACTATCTGGTCAACAACGCCGGTGCGGTCGTCCACGTGCAGGTCGCTGACGCAAGCGAGGAACAGTTCGATATGATGATCGACATGCACCTGCGCGGACCGGTGTTCCTGACGCAGGCATTGCTACCGATCATCGCCGATGGCGGACGCATCCTCAACGTCTCGACGGGCTTCACGCGCACGTCGATGGCCAGCTTCGGCCTTTATGCGGCGGCCAAAGCTGGGCTCCAGACGCTGACCCGGTTCATGGCGCTCGAGCTCGGCGCGCGGCAGATCCGCGTCAACGCCATCGCGCCCGGCGCCATCGCCACCGATTTCGGCGGTGGCCGGGTCCGCGACGACGAACAGGCCAATGCCTTCGTCGCGAGCAAGATCGCGCTCGGCCGCGCCGGTCAACCCGATGATATCGGTGGCGCAGTCGCAGCGATCCTGTCCGATGACATGGGCTGGGCCAACGGCACTACCTTCGATGTCTCGGGTGGTCAGTCGCTCTGATGCTGCATCCGGCTCCATCGGAGAAACCATCATGACCGACACCGATCTTACTCTCATCAGCCACCCACTGTGCCCGTTCGTCCAGCGTGCCGCGATCGTCCTGCTCGAAAAGGGGGTGGCGTTCGACCGGGTCAACGTCGATCTATCAGCCAAGCCCGACTGGTTCCTGGCCCTGTCGCCGACCGGCAAGGTGCCGGTGCTGAAGGTGCACCAGCCGAACGGTGAGGATGCGATCCTCTTCGAAAGCGTGGTTATCTGCGAATATCTGAACGAGACGCAGGGTGGCGCGGCGATGTACCCCGACGATGCATTGCTGCGTGCGCGGCATCGCGCCTGGATCGAATTCGCCACCCAGACCTTTACGGAGGGCTGGCAGTTCCTCCACGCCAAGGACATTGCGACCGCCGACGCGAAGCGGGCCGCCTTCCGTGATCGGCTGAGCAAGATCGAGGCGGAACTGGGCGACGGCCCCTATTTCGCCGGGGCGGACTTTGGTCTGGTCGATGCGGTCTACGCACCGCTGTTTGGCTATTTCGGGATCACCGATCCGGAAGTAGCGGACCTGATCTTTGCTGGCCTGCCACGTGTGACGGCGTGGCGCGCGGCACTTGCCGAGCGATCCAGCGTCCAGAACGCCGTGATCGACACCTATCCCGACCTGTTTCGCGATCACCTGCGCCAGCAGGGCGCGATGATCGCGGCTTAACAACCAGAATTCCAAGGAGTGATATCATGACCGACCCATCCAAGAGCGCGCTGATCCTGGTCGAATATGTCAACGACTGGCTCTCCCCGACCGGCGGCATTTATCCGGTGTTTCAGGACCGGGAGCAGGTCGACACCGCTATCGCCAATTCGAAGATCATCCTCGAAGAGGCCCGCCGTCGCGGCCTGCACGTGATCCACGCAGCGCTGAAGTTCGAGCCGACCTTCAAGGTGCTGGGCGAGGCCAAGTACGGCCTGCGCAAGATCACGCGCGACCATGGCGCGTTCCTGGGCGAGCAGGCCGATTTCTTCCCCGGCTTCGAGCCGGCGGCGGGCGAGCATGTCGTTCGCGAGCGCGCCGGCGGCAGCAGCGTTTTTGTTGGAACCACGCTCGACGGCTACCTGCGCAACAACCGCATCTTCGACATCTACCTCGCCGGCTTCTCGCTGCGACAGTGCGTCGAGTCTTCGATGCGCAACGCGCACGACCTCGGCTACCACACCAACGTCATCTACGACGCGTCAGCCGGCTATACTCGCAAACAGCAGGACGACTTCGTCGCCGAGATCGCCCCATTTTACGCCAACGCCGTCACCACGCAGGAGTTCGTGGCTAAGGCATAATCCGCCGCTGGACCCGGCCCGGTTATAGGGCCGGGTTTCCGTCGGCCGTAGATGCGAGGCGATACGATGATTGGGATCAGGGTCGAACTCACCATCGCGCCGGGTAACACCGACGCATTCGAACACGCCTTAGCGGTCCAAGCCGCCGCAGTGCGTGCCAACGAGCCGGGTACCGGCCGTCAAACCTGACGGATCATGAGAAGGTCAAACAATTTTATACGGTTTCGGAAAAGCTACCCGACCCGCAGGCGGCCCTTACGGTTCGTAATACCGGCCCTTGATGGGCGGCTGACGAAGAGCAGAAACGACTATTTGTGCGCCGACAATTGGCTCTATCCCTGAACGAGCTACGGCGCCGCGACTTTCGTCATGGCGCCGTAAGGACTCTATTGTTTAGTAAGAACTTTATTGTCCAAAGACAATCGGCAAACCCGGATCCTTAAAACGTCAGACCTGACGCTCGACCATCTTCATCTTCAGCTCGGCGATAGCTTCAGAGGGGTTGAGGCCCTTCGGGCACGCCTTGGCGCAGTTCATGATGGTGTGGCAGCGATAGAGCCGGAACGGATCCTCGAGATTGTCGAGACGTTCGCCGGTGGCTTCGTCGCGCGAATCCTTGACCCAGCGGGTAGCCTGAAGGAGGGCAGCCGGACCGAGGAAGCGGTCGCTGTTCCACCAATAGCTCGGGCACGAGGTTGAGCAGCAGGCGCACAGGATGCATTCGTAGAGGCCGTCGAGCTTCTCGCGGTCCGAATGGCTCTGCTTCCATTCCTTCTGCGGGGTCGGCGTGGTGGTCTTCAGCCACGGCTCGATCGACGCATACTGGGCGTAGAAGTTGGTGAGATCCGGCACCAGATCCTTCACGACGGGCTGATGCGGCAGCGGATTGACCTTGATGGCGCCATCGTCGACTTCGTCCATCGCGCGGGTGCAGGCCAGCGTGTTCTGGCCATCGATGTTCATGGCGCAGGAGCCGCAGACGCCTTCGCGGCAAGAGCGCCGGAAGGTCAGCGTCGGATCGATGTTGTTCTTGATCCAGATCAGACCATCGAGAACCATCGGACCGCAGTCGTTGGTGTCGATATGATAGGTGTCGACCGACGGGTTCTTGCCGTCATCCGGATTCCAGCGGTAGACGCGGAATTCGCGCGTCTGCGTGGCGCCGGCCGGCTTCGGCCATTCCTTGCCGCCGGTGATCTTGGAATTCTTCGGAAGTGCGAACTCAGCCATTCTCTCAAGCCTTCGCTGTCATCATTAGTACACGCGCGCTTTGGGCACGATGTACTGAACGTCGTTGGTCATCGTGTAGTCGTGCACCGGGCGATAATCGATGGTGGTCTTGCCGCCCCCATCGATCCACGCCAGCGTGTGCTTCATCCAGTTCTTGTCGTCGCGATCCGAGAAGTCCTCGCGCGCATGCGCGCCGCGGCTCTCGGTGCGGTTCGCAGCCGAGTCCATGGTGACGATGGCCTGAGTGATCAGGTTGTCGAATTCGAGGGTCTCGATGAGATCCGAATTCCACACCAGCGACCGGTCAGACACGGCGATATCGCCGATACCGCCATACACCTTGTGGATCAACTCCTTGCCTTCGTTCAGCACTTCGCCGGTGCGGAACACGGCGCAGTTGGTCTGCATCACATGCTGCATGTTCTCGCGGATCTTCGCGGTCGAAGTGCCACCCTTCGCATAGCGGTAGTGATCGAGACGACCAAGCGCGCGGTCGGCCGAGTCCTTCGGCAGGTCGGGCTGCTTGGCATTCGGCGTCAGCTTCTCAGCGCAGCGCAGCGCGGCCGCACGGCCGAACACCACGAGATCGATCAGCGAGTTGGAGCCGAGACGGTTGGCGCCGTGCACCGACACGCAGGCGGCTTCGCCCACAGCCATCAAACCCTGCACCACCGCATTGTCGTCGCCGTCCTTCTTGGTGACGACTTCGCCGTGATAGTTGGTCGGGATGCCGCCCATGTTGTAGTGCACCGTCGGAACGATCGGAATCGGCTCCTTGGTGACATCGACACCGGCGAAAATGCGCGCCGAGTCGGAGATGCCCGGCAGACGTTCGGCCAGCACCTTCGGATCGAGATGGTCGAGATGAAGGAAGATGTGATCCTTCTTCTTGCCGACGCCGCGGCCTTCGCGGATTTCGATGGTCATGGCGCGCGAAACGACGTCGCGCGAAGCGAGATCCTTGGCCGACGGTGCGTAACGCTCCATGAAGCGCTCGCCTTCGGCATTGACGAGATAACCGCCTTCGCCGCGCGCGCCTTCGGTAACGAGACAGCCCGAACCGTAAATGCCGGTCGGATGGAACTGAACGAATTCCATGTCCTGCAGCGGCAAACCAGCCCGCAGCGCCATACCGCCGCCGTCACCGGTGCAGGTATGCGCCGAAGTGCAGGAGGCGTAAGCGCGGCCGTAGCCGCCGGTGGCGAGAATGACGGTCTGCGCCTTGAAGCGATGCAGCGTGCCGTCGTCGAGCTTGAGCGCAATGACGCCGCGGCAGACATTCTGATCGTCCATGATCAGATCGATGGCGAAGTATTCGATGAAGAACTCGGCCGAGTGACGCAGGGCCTGGCCGTACATCGTGTGCAGCATGGCGTGACCGGTACGGTCGGCGGCCGCGCAGGTGCGCTGGGCCTGGCCCTTGCCGTAATCCATGGTCATGCCGCCGAATGGGCGCTGATAGATCTTGCCGTCTTCGGTGCGCGAGAACGGCACGCCCCAATGTTCGAGCTCGTAAACGGCATCGGGCGCGTTGCGCACCATATATTCGATGGAGTCCTGATCGCCGAGCCAGTCCGACCCCTTCACGGTGTCGTACATGTGCCAGCGCCAGTTATCCTCGTGCATGTTGCCGAGCGAGGCGGAGATGCCGCCCTGCGCCGCAACCGTGTGCGAGCGGGTCGGAAACACCTTGGTGATGCAGGCGGTGCGCAGGCCAGCTTCGCCGCAGCCGACGGTCGCGCGCAGGCCGGCGCCGCCGGCGCCAACGACAACGACGTCATAGGTGTGATCTTCGATGGGATAGGCGTGGCCGTTGGTGGCGGGGCCGCCAACGCCGTTCGCGCCAGTGCCGTTGACGGCCATGCGCTACACTCCGGATGAAAGTTTAAGGATGGCGTAGATCGATGCCAGCGCCACAGCGGCAGAGAAGAAATTGTTGCCAATGATCGAGATCAGCTTGATCTTCTCGTCATGGACATAGTCTTCGATCACGACCTGCATGCCGATCTTCATGTGCCAGATGCTGGCAACGATGAAGAGCAGCATGACGATAGCCACGATCGGCGAACCAAGGACCTGCGCGACGCCGGCCTGGTTGCTTCTGAAAACCGACATCACGATGAAGATCACAGGGATCAGCAGAAGCAGCATGGCCACTGCAGTCAGGCGCTGACGCCAGAAGTCTGATGTGCCCGAATGCGAGGAGCCGAGACCACGGACGCGGCCGAGCGGCGTGCGCACCGACTTCGGAGAGTTGGAACCGCTCATCGTCCGCCTCCGATCGCGTAGGCAATGATCCAGAGCAGGATGGTGATGCCGATGCCGCCGATCAATGCGGCCCAGGTGAGCCATTCACGCTCGGATGGCTTGAAACCGTAACCGAGATCCCAGACCAGATGGCGGATGCCGCTCATGGCGTGATGGATCAGCGCCCACGTGTAGCCGAATGCGATCAGGCGACCGATGATGCTGCCGGTGAAGGCCTGCACGTGTGCATAGGCCGCGGGGCCGGACGCAGCGGCGATCAGCCACCAGACAAGAAGCAAGGTGCCGAAATACAGGGCGACGCCGGTAGCGCGATGCACGATGGACAGCGCCATCGTCAGGGTCCAGCGGTACACTTGGAGATGCGGCGAAAGGGGTCGTTCGATCCGAGCGGTCATTTAGCAACTTTGACAGGTTAATGGGCAGACGGTGCCCGATTGGGGATCGCGTAGAGCAATTCTATTTACGAACTCAAAACAACCAGTGCAATCGCGAAATGACATACTCCGAACAATCGTTCAGAGCTTCAAATGAGCCTTGCATTTGCGGGTATTGACAGTTGCCGGGCTTGTTGCTGACAGCCTTGGTGAAGCGCGATTCATGAGAACTTCATGATGCGATAGCAAATGGCAATCGGGGCGGGAATGGCTGGGCTCAATGTAACCGAGATTGTCGAACTGGCGGCGCTTCTTATTGCCGTCGGCGCACTGGCCGGTTTCCTGGCAGGTGTCTTCGGGATAGGCGGAGGCGCCATCCTGGTCCCCGTATTTTACGAGTGTTTCCGCATCGCCGGAGTGCCTCTGGAAGTACGGATGCCGCTCTGTATCGGCACCTCGCTGGCGATTATCATCCCGACCTCGATCCGGTCCTTCCGTGCCCATATGGCCCGCGGCGCCGTAGATATGGAGATCCTGCGGAAGTGGTGGTGGCCGATCCTGATCGGCGTCATCATCGGCAGTGTCACCGCCCGCTATGCGCCGGAGCGGCTGTTCAAGATCGTTTTTGTTGCCGTTGCCTGGTCCGCGGCGGCACGGCTGCTGCTCGCGCGCGACGGCTGGAAGCTCGGCGACGACTTGCCCGACGGCCCACTGATGAAGATTTACGGCTTCTTCGTCGGTCTTCTCTCCACGCTGATGGGCATTGGCGGCGGATTGTTCTCGAACCTGCTGATGACCTTTTATGGCCGGCCTATCCATCAGGCGGTGGCGACATCCTCAGCACTCGCCGTGCTGATCTCGATCCCCGGCGCCATCGGCTACATCTATGCCGGCTGGCCGGCCGCTGCGCGCTTTCCCGATGTCGCAGCGCTGCAGCTGCCGTTCGCCATCGGTTATGTCTCGCTGATCGGCGCGCTGCTGGTGATGCCGACCAGCCTGCTGGTGGCGCCGCTCGGCGTGAAGGCGGCGCATGCGATGTCGAAGCGCGCGCTGGAAATGGCGTTTGGAATTTATCTATTCATCGTCGGTAGCCGGTTTGTCATCGCTCTAATATGACCCCGTAAATCGGGGCGGCCGACGCGCAGCAACAACCGTAATAGTATCCGGATCACAACTTGCTATGGATGCCGTCAGACCACACGACGGAACACCGATGGCGCACTCACATCACGATCATGACGACCACGGTCACACACACGACCATGCCGGCCACGACCACGCGCAAGGCGATCACGCCGGTCATTCCCACGGTCCCGGCGGACATGTGCATGCGCCCGCTAATTTCGGCATGGCTTTTGCCGTCGGCATCAGCCTCAATACCGTCTTCGTCGTCATCGAGGCGATCTATGGCTATGCCAGCGGCTCGATGGCGCTGGTGGCCGATGCCGGGCACAATCTCTCGGATGTGCTCGGGCTGATCGCGGCATGGACCGCAGCTGTGCTGTCGAAGCGCGCGCCGACGCCGCGCTTCACCTATGGTTTGCGCGGGTCCTCAATTCTCGCAGCGCTCTTCAACGCCGTGTTCCTGCTGGTTGCTGTCGGTGCCATCGCCTGGGAGGCCGTGCTAAGACTGTTCAATCCCGAACCGGTAGCCGAGATCACCGTGATGATCGTCGCGACCATCGGCATCGTCATCAACGGCGTGACCGCCTGGCTGTTTGCCTCGGGCCGCAACAGCGACCTCAACATCCGCGGCGCCTATCTGCATATGGTCGCCGACGCTGCGGTCTCGGTTGGCGTGGTCATTGCCGCGATCGTCATCATGTTCACCGGCTGGCTGTGGATCGACGCCCTGACCAGCCTCGTCATCTGTGTGCTGATCGTCTGGGGCACCTGGAGCCTCTTGCGCGACTCCACTGCGATGTCGCTCGCCGCCGTTCCGCGCGGCATCGATCCTGCTGCAGTGCGTACCTATCTGGAGAAATGCCCCGGCGTCGCGCAAGTGCACGACCTGCATATCTGGCCCATGAGCACCACCGAAGTGGCGCTGACCTGTCACATGGTGATCCCGTCAGGCGCGCCTGGTGATGCCTATCTGATGGAAGTCGCCGCGCGCCTGAAGCGTGACTTCGGCATTGAGCACGCGACGATCCAGATCGAGATGGATCCGAATTCGGCCTGCGCACTCGCGCCGGAGCATGTGATCTAGGGTATGGCCACACAGCATCTCATGGTTCGAGACGGCGCTGCGCGCCTCCTCACCATGAGGGACCGTGCGGGGGCTTACTTCGCGTAGATATCCTTGTAGCTATCGCGCAGTACGTTCTTCTGCACCTTGCCCATGGTGTTGCGCGGCAGATCGTCGACGAAGATCACGCGCTTCGGCATCTTGAACTTGGCGATCTGGCCATCCAGCGCCTTGAGCACGGAGGCCTCGTCGATCGCGGTCTTCTTGTCGCTCACGACCACGGCGGTGACGCCCTCACCGAAATCTGCATGCGGCACGCCGATCACGGCGCTTTCTATCACGCCGGGCATGGCGTCGATCTCGCTTTCGATTTCCTTCGGATAGACATTGAAGCCGCCCGAGATCACCAGATCCTTGCCGCGGCCGAGAATGTGGACATAGCCCTTGGCGTCGATCTTGCCGAGGTCGCCGGTGATGAAGAACCCGTCGTCGCGGAACTCCGCCTTGGTCTTCTCCGGCATCCGCCAATAGCCCTGGAACACATTCGGCCCTTTCACCTCGATCATGCCGATGGTGTCGCGCGCGAGTTCTTTGGCCGTCTCCGGATCGGTGACGCGTACGGACACGCCGGGCAGCGGGAAGCCGACAGCGCCAGGCACGCGCTCGCCGTCATAGGGGTTCGACGTGTTCATGTTGGTTTCGGTCATACCGTAACGCTCGAGCACGGCGTGGCCGGTGCGCGCAAACCATTCGCGATGCGTATCGGCCAGCAGCGGTGCGGAGCCGGAGATGAACAGCCGCATGTGGCTGCAAGTCTCTTTCGTCAGGTTCGGCGACTGCAGGATACGCGTGTAGAAAGTCGGCACGCCCATCAGCACGGTGGCGCGGGCCATCAGCTTGATGATGAGTTCCGGATCGAGCTTGGGCAGGAAGATCATCGACGCGCGCGCAAACAGCGTCACATTGCTCGCCACGAACAGACCATGCGTGTGATAGATCGGCAGAGCGTGGATCAGCACATCGTCCTTGGTGAAACGCCAGTATTCAACAAGGCTCAGCGAGTTCGACGCCAGATTGTCGTGGCTCAGCATCGCGCCCTTGGAGCGGCCGGTGGTGCCGGAGGTATAGAGGATCGCGGCGAGATCCTCGTTCTTGCGCTCGACCGTGCTGAAGTCCGGCTTCTCTTTCGCTGCCGCATCGGTCAGCGAACCCTTGCCGTCGGCGCCCAGCGTCTCGACCTTTGCACCGACCTTGGCCGCAATGGCGGCGAAGCCTTCCGCCTTGGAGGGATCGCACACCACCAGCGACGGTTCGGCGTCGGTAATGAAGTAATCGAGCTCGTTCAGCGTATAGGCGGTGTTGAGCGGCAGATAGACCGCGCCGGCCCGCACCGTCGCCAGATACAGCACCAGACCGGGCACCGACTTCTCGGTCTGCGCCGCGACACGGTCACCCGGCTTGACGCCGCGAGCCACCAGCACGTTGGCCATCTGGCCCGCCAGCGCGATCAGGTCGCCATAGCTGATGTGCTTGCCCTCGGGCGTCTCGATGGCGAGACGCGAGGCATCGTCGAGTTTGTCGAACAGGCGAGAAAACAGGTTGGCGTTCATGGCAAGGTCACGCGGTGCAGGAGTGCGGGAGCGACCGGTGCAGCTGCCTGACGATCGCGTCAATTAATCCCGTTCCTTAGCAAGAATGGCCATATCTAGGCAACGCATGCCCCCTGGGGATCGCCCCCATATCTGGTGGATCGGCCCCTGGGGCGCGTCATCCCGGCACGGTTTCCGCACGTGATTGTATTAAACGCGATGCATCGAACTCGTTATTGCCTCGCGCGAACGAGATGCGCCCGCAAAAGTTTCAACGGCGCCAAAAAATATAGACTGAAACTGGCCCCCGAGGCCTCGCGTAACTCGGGCATCGACGGCGCAATCTGGCCTCCAGGGGATTGCCGCGGTTGATGCCGTTCATCGCACCAGCGAGATCGCTGGTCACTCACATCACTCGGGAGACGATCCATGTCCAAGCGCATTGCACTTCTGTCGGCCGTCGCATTCAGCACCCTCGCCATCACTGGCGCCGTGCTTGCCCCCGCACAGGCCGAAGACAAGAAGATGATGAAGAGCGAAATGTCGGGCGAGAAAACCGTCATGGTCGGCGGCGCGCCGATGTATCCGTCGAAGAACATCGTCGAGAACGCCGTCAACTCGAAGGATCACACCACGCTGGTCGCCGCCGTGAAGGCTGCCGGCCTGGTCGATACGCTCTCCAGCAAGGGCCCGTTCACGGTGTTCGCACCGACCAACGCCGCCTTCGGCAAACTGCCGGCCGGTACCGTCGATACGCTGGTGAAGCCGGAGAGCAAGGCGACCCTCACCAAGATCCTGACCTACCATGTGGTCTCCGGCAAGCTGAACGCCGCCGACCTCAAGGACGGCCAGAAGCTGAAGACCGTTGAAGGCGAAGAGCTGACCGTGAAGGCTTCGGGCGGCAAGGTGATGATCGTCGATGCCAAGGGCGGTTCCTCGACCGTGACCATCGCCGACGTCAACCAGTCGAACGGCGTGATTCACGTCATCGATACTGTCCTGATGCCGAAAGCCTGATCTCCGGCTTCTGCGCAACAAGTTCGCGCATCCTGACTTGTCCCCACTGGATGCGCGCGTCCCCCAAGGATACCGAGGGGCGCAAAAGGAGCGAGCCGGGGCAACCCGCCTCGCTTTTTTGTGATCGATATGAGCCGGCCCGACCGGGGTTGTTACAGGAGCCGCCGTAACGAACGACCGGTTATGCCGTATAGCTGGTAATAACTCGCGTGACCGAGCACCAATCGAACCACTGCTCAGCCCAGGATATGCCTATGTCGAGCATCACAGCCGCCGGCGACCGCGCCGCAACCAAGGTTACGAATACCAAAGTCATCCAGCCCGCCTGGGTGCGCGTCGTGCACTGGGTCAATGCCGTCGCGATCGTGCTGATGATCATGTCGGGCTGGCAGATCTACAACGCCTCGCCGCTGTTCAATTTCACCTTTTCATCGTCGATCACGCTCGGCGGCTGGCTCGGCGGCGGCATCATGTGGCATCTCGCAGCGATGTGGCTGCTGGTGATCAACGGCCTCGTCTATCTCACTCTTGGCATTGTCACCGGACGCTTCCGCAAGAAGCTGCTGCCGATCTCGGCGAAAGGTGTGCTCGACGACACCAAGGCTGCGCTGACTGGCAAGCTCTCGCACGCTGATCTCTCGACCTACAATCAGGTGCAGAGGCTGCTCTATACCGGGATTATCGTGGTCGGCATTCTGATCGTCCTGTCGGGCCTCGCAATCTGGAAGCCCGTCCAGTTGCAATATCTTACTGCGCTGTTCGGCGGCTACGACACCGCCCGCTATGTGCATTTCTTCATGATGGCGGCCATCGTCGGCTTCCTCGTCATCCACGTCGCTCTGGCCCTGATCGTGCCGAAGAGTCTGCGTGCAATGATTATCGGACGCTGAGGGACACGACCATGATCAGGAAACTCCGCTCCCTCATCATTCCCGGCGTCGACAAGAATCTCCTCGTCAAGGATGCCACCAAACTGATGCCCGATCTGTCGCGCCGCCGTTTCATCGCGTCGGGTGCAAGCTTCGGCGCGTTAACGCTGCTCACCGGCTGCGATGTGAGCGACAGTCTCTCGGCCGAGAACCTGCTGACGCATATGTCGAAGTTCAACGACATGGTGCAGGCCCGAATCTTCAATCCGAACACGCTGGCACCAACCTATTCCGAGAAAGACATCAAGCGTCCATTTCCGTTCAATGCCTTCTATGCCGAGGACGACGCGCCGAATGTGGACGGCAAGGAGTGGAAGCTCGAAGTCTCCGGCCTCGTCCAGGACAAGAAGTCATGGACGCTGGACGAACTGCATAAACTGCCCGAGGTGTCACAGATCACCCGCCATATCTGCGTGGAAGGCTGGAGCGCCATCGGCTCCTGGCAGGGTACGCCGCTGCGTGACTTCCTGAAACTGGTCGGCGCGGACACCAATGCAAAGTGGGTCCATTTCCGCTGCGCCGAGGACTATACGAGCTCACTCGATATGCCCACGGCCATGCATGCGCAGACGCAGATGACCTTCAAATTCGACAACCAGC
The DNA here is from genome assembly GCF_051811085.1 of Tardiphaga sp. 862_B3_N4_1. Classification (NCBI taxonomy): domain Bacteria; kingdom Pseudomonadati; phylum Pseudomonadota; class Alphaproteobacteria; order Hyphomicrobiales; family Nitrobacteraceae; genus Tardiphaga; species Tardiphaga sp. 862_B3_N4_1. Next base: position 1,781,372 of record NZ_JBPWQB010000002.1, on the reverse strand, counting down.
TTCTGCCGCGGGCCTATGGTTTCCCGATGAAGATCCGCGTACCGACCAAACTCGGATTCAAGAATCCGAAATACGTCGTCGCGATGGAAGTCACCAACGACTACAAAGGCGGCTATTGGGAAGACCAGGGCTATAACGATTTCAGCGGGAGCTGATCGGTTTCTGGAACATCGACATGGCAGCGCCAATCGCGAGCGTTGCCGCCGAGACCACCAGCGCCGAGGTGAGGCTACCCGTTGCATCCGTGATAGCACCCACCGCGATCGGGCCCAAGGTCTGGCCGATGCCGAACACGATCGTCACCGCTGCAATGGCCTTCGACCATGCCGCGCGAGGATAGTTGAAGCGCACGAAGGCCGTGGTCGCCGCAACCACCGCGAAGAATGCAACGCCGAAAATGGCGGCGGAGATGCCGAGCACCACAGGCGAATGCCCGAGCAGCGGCATCGCTGCGCCTACCGCATTGGTGCCGAGAATGATTGCCATGGCGCGGCCGCTCTGGCCACGCGCGAGCACGCCGCGCCACAGCCAAGGCGACGCGAACGAGCTGACGCCGATCAGACACCAGAACGCACTCTGGGCCACAGCGCTGCCGCCGCCATCGCGCACATAGGCAATCATGAAGGTCATGTAAGCGATATAACCGGCGCCAAACATGAAATAGGCAATGAGGTAAATCCACATCGGGCGGATCGCGAGCGGCACCTTGTCGTCCGTTGACGTGTCATCGGACGCATCAACGCGCGGACGCAATAGAGGCAGGCCGATGACGACCGATACGAGACCAAGGACCAGCCACACGATCCACCAGGAGCCCGGACCGAAGCCCTGCAGCACGAATGGCGCGATCAGGCCGGACAGGAGGATGCCCATACCTGGCCCGGCATAAAACAGACTGAGCAGATAGGACGAGCGTTCGGGATAAGCGAGGCCGATGGTGGCGGCGAGCGCGCCGCCGGCCACGAACGAAACCGCCGCGCCAAAACCGGTGACCAGCCGCGCGATGCTGAGCAGCGTAAAATCCACGGTGACGCCGCAAACGATGAGCGACAGGATGCAAGCAAGCGTACCGCCCTGAATCACCGCGATTAGACCGAAGCGCCTGCCGAGCCCGGCCGCAACCAGAGCGCCGGCGAGATAGCCCGCGGCGTTGACGGTATTCATGAAGCCGGCCGCCGAATAGGACCATTGCAGGCTGTCGCGCATATCGGGCAACACTAGCGAATAGGCAAAGCGGCCGATGCCGAGCCCGATGGCCGGCGCGAGCGACAGGACGACTATCAGCCACGCCGGGTTAGGGCGCGCCGGGGAAGGCACAGATGACGTCACGGGGATCTCCGCTGCGTCAGCAATGTCGCAGGTTTCACGGCACCCGCAATCATCCCTTCGGCAACACTGTCTTGCCATTCCTGCAATGACGTCTTAGCACTCGCGGCAATCAGTAACGGATTGCAAGGGCACTTGAATATGGCAACGCACAAATTGCTGCTTCTCCCCGGCGACGGCATCGGCCCTGAAGTGATGGCCGAGGTGAAGCGCCTGATCGACTGGATCGATGCCCAGGGCATCGCCAAATTCACGATCGAGAACGGCCTGGTTGGCGGCGCCGCCTATGATGCCGACAAGCTCCCTATCACCGATGCCACAATGGCCAAGGCGGATGCGGCCGACGCCATCATCTTCGGCGCCGTCGGCGGCCCGAAGTGGGACAGCGTGCCCTATGAGCATCGCCCCGAGGCCGGCTTGCTGCGCCTGCGCAAGGATCTCGGCCTGTTCGCCAATCTGCGCCCAGCCGTGTGCTATCCCGCGCTGGCGGAATCATCGAGCCTGAAGCGTGAGGTCGTCGAGGGCCTCGACATCATGATCGTGCGCGAGCTCACAGGCGGCGTCTATTTCGGCGAACCGAAGACCATCACCGATCTCGGCAACGGCCAGAAGCGTGCCGTCGATACGCAGGTTTACGACACCTATGAAATCGAGCGCATCGCCCGCGTCGCTTTCGATCTAGCCCGCAAGCGTCAGAACAAAGTGACGTCGATGGAGAAGCGTAACGTCATGAAGTCGGGCGTGCTCTGGAACGAGGTTGTCACCCAGGTGCATGGCCGCGAATACAAGGACGTCACGCTCGAGCATCAGCTCGCCGATTCCGGCGGCATGAACCTCGTGAAGTGGCCGAAGCAGTTCGACGTCATCGTTACCGACAACCTGTTCGGCGACATGCTCTCGGATATCGCGGCGATGCTGACCGGTTCGCTCGGCATGCTGCCCTCGGCCTCGCTCGGCGAAGTCGATGCCAAGACCAAAAAGCGCAAGGCAATGTATGAGCCGGTGCATGGTTCGGCGCCGGACATTGCCGGCAAGGGCATGGCCAATCCGCTGGCGATGATCGCCTCGTTCGGCATGGCGCTGCGTTACTCGCTGGACATGGGTGAGTTGGCCGACAAGGTCGACCAGGCCATCGCCGCGGTGCTGGCAAAGGGTCTGCGCACGGCCGATATCAAGTCGGAAGGGTCAACCGTGGTGAGCACATCCGGCATGGGCGAAGCACTGCTGAAGGAATTGCAGGCGCTGCACGCTTAAGCGCGCGAAGGCTCAAGCCTCTCAATCTGTCGTCCCCGCGAACAGAAAATGCCCGGCTGAGCCGGGCATTTTCGCATTCGGACGTCGCTGCACTCGGTAGAGGGGGAAGCACTCGGGATCGCCGCCGAAATCCCTCTGCGAGTTAAGACGTTGGCGGTCCAGCGGACGGTTTTTAGCAGTCGAAAGGGTGGCTGAAAGGATTAAGATCTATATTCGGTTGCCGATTTGCGGCATTCCATCAGATACATTCTCCAGCAAATTCTTGAGAAGGCTGATTTGACCAATTAATTGGATTGCCTCTCCAGGGGTCATCTTTGCATCTTCCTTGGCGTGCGCAGCAGTATTCCGTGCCTGCCGCAAACTTTGGAACAGTGTAATTACGTTTGCCGAAATATAGCTCTCGTCGGCTAGCGCCTTGAGTACCTCGTTTAGATTTCGATGTGGTTTGTCATCAGGTAGTTTCTGCCGTATTCGCAGCAGCGTCCCTTCCAACCCCTTAAACGATTGCAACAAAGCTGCTTCAGGGAAGTTTTGGGCCAAATTAACGAGAGAGGGATCAATATCTGCGGCGTTCTCTGCAACATCTCCGCGCTCAAACTTTACGGCTTCGCTTGCTCGCTCAGCCAATTGCACCTCTTGCGCAAGTTCAACGTTGACGCCCGCGGCGCCAAATTTCTTGATCTGCGAAAGGATGTGCCTGAGCTGCTCCTTGAATACATAAACTATGACAATAGCAGCCGTCGGCCACGCCAAAGCGCCCACAACGCTAGCAATAAATTGCTTCCAATCCATGTCTTCCCCCGCCCCAATTCTACTTTTAAGAAATATCGCTCGTGAAAGCAATTTCAGATTGATGCGCTACTTCGTTTTATAGCCCCAAACAAAAAATGCCCGGCTGAGCCGGGCATTTTCGTATCGATATGTCGCCGCGCTCAGTAGAGCGGGAAGCGCTCGGGATAGCCGCCGAGATCCCACTGCGAGTTGAGCGGCTGGCGATCCAGCGGACGGTTGTTGTTGTCGCGGGCGAAAGAGTAACCGGGCGGATAGGCATAGTCGGTGAACTTGCGGTCACCCGGGAGCACTTCGACGCCGGCATCGAGCCAGGAGCGACGCGTCACGTAAACGCGGGTGCGGCCCTGCTGATAGGACACGTTCGGGCCGCGCGCGCCATAAACAGCGTCACGGTCAGAAACACGAACCTTCTTCTTGGTGGCGGCATCGGCCGGCGAGACGGCAACGGCGGTCGCGATGACGGCAACCGTCGCGAACAACATGGCGAGAGTTTTCGCGGCGGGGAATTTCAAGGTCATCAGGTCCTCATTGCAGTCAGAAGATCGGCATTCAAAAGCCGAGTCGGCAAATCCGATTTGCGGTCAATTTAGCTGGCCGGGGTATCCGGCCACAAGGTCTATCCGGCCACAGTCGTCGATATAATGCGCGGTGTGGCCGAATGTTGCATGTAATCCAAGGTCTTGGTCCAACCCATCACGAAGAGGTCACAAGCTGCCGCGCAGCAGCGGGTTCTGGGCACCCGTGACCCAATCGGCCGAGGCCGCTGACAGCGCCGCGCCGCTGATGCAGCCGGCCCGCTTCAAATCTGCCTGAGCAAAGGCCTCCTGCAGTCGGGGTTCATTGCCGGCGGTGAGCAGCACCAGCCGGTTTAGCGTGCAGGCAATGGCCGCCCGCCGCGCCGGCAGGCCGTCGCCCTGGCACGACCAGCCGGAAATCCTGAGATTGGCCACCTCCAGCGTCTTCATGAAGCCGAGGCAGCGCTTGCTGTCCTTCAGCCGGTCGGAAAAGCCCATCAGGGCGACCGGCCCGAATTTGCTGTCGATAATGCCCTCGCCCACCACGTCGCGGACGCCGCCGGGGTCCATGCGGCCCGCGATATCCGCTGCCGGCGGGCCTGCCCGGTCAGCCTCGGCACCAGGACGATACAATTCCAACTCGGCCACCGGGGGCTCCCCGGGCGACGCCCAGCGCAAGACATCCTTGCGGCCGCCTTCGGGGTGTCTCAAAATCTCGTAAGAGGCTGTTTTACCTAATGAATCAAACTGGCTGACAGCAAAAGCGGGATGGGAACGGCTAGCGACACTCCAGCCAGCCTTGGCGGCTGGTTCGCTGCTGAGGTCGAATTCCAGTCCGTCGAAAACCGTAACCGCGGCCATGACAACCAGTGCCAGCACCCCCATATAGGCGAGCAGACGCACGGCGATGGCACCGCACTCGTCGGCAAAGCTCTGCAGGGCCGGATGGACACCTGCCGACTTTGGGTGGTGCGAAACCAAAATTGAACGCATCAACACACGCAAACACGCTTAGGACGTTGTCTTTGCGACGTTTCTCGCATAGAAGCGCGGCTCTTCCCTTTCCACGGTATGTGGGGGTGAAGCATATTTCTTCGGAGAGTGAACGATGGGTTACAAAGTCGCGCTGGTCGGAGCGACCGGCAATGTCGGGCGTGAAATGCTCAGCATTCTGGATGAACGTAAATTCCCCGCTGACGAGGTCGTGGCGCTCGCGTCGCGCCGCAGCATGGGCGTTGAGGTTTCCTTCGGCGATAGAACCCTGAAATGCAAAGACCTCGCGACCTATGACTTCAGCGATGTCGACATCTGCCTGATGTCGGCCGGCGGAGCCGTGTCCAAGGAATGGTCGCCGAAGATCGGCGCAGCCGGCGCCGTCGTGATCGACAACTCGTCGACCTGGCGCATGGACCCCGACGTGCCGCTGATCGTACCGGAAGTGAACGCCTCGGCCGTCGATGGCTTCACCAAGAAGAATATCATCGCAAACCCGAACTGCTCGACTGCGCAGCTCGTGGTGGCGCTGAAGCCGCTGCATGACAAGGCGACGATCAAGCGCGTTGTCGTCTCGACCTATCAGTCGGTGTCGGGTGCAGGCAAGGATGCGATGGACGAGTTGTTCTCGCAGACCAAGGCCGTCTACACCAACTCTGAGCTGGTCAATAACAAATTCCCGAAGCGTATCGCCTTCAACGTGATCCCGCAGATCGACGTGTTCATGGAGGACGGCTACACCAAGGAAGAGTGGAAGATGATGATGGAGACCAAGAAGATTCTTGATCCCAAAATCAAAATGTCCGCGACCTGCGTGCGCGTGCCGGTGTTCGTCGGCCACTCGGAAGCGGTCAACATCGAATTCGAGAATCCGATCTCGGAAGATGAAGCCCGCGACATCCTGCGTAATGCGCCAGGCTGCCTCGTGATCGACAAGCGTGAGCCGGGTGGCTACGTCACACCCTATGAGGCCGCCGGCGAAGACGCCACCTATATCAGCCGCATCCGTACGGATTCGACGGTCGATAACGGTCTGGTTCTTTGGTGCGTGTCGGACAACCTGCGCAAGGGCGCGGCGCTCAACGCCGTGCAGATTGCGGAATGCCTGATCAACCGCAAGCTGATCACGGCGAAGAAGAAGGCCGCGTAAGCGGACCTTCGATCTCCAGCAATCAAAAGCCGGATGCTCAGCATCCGGCTTTTTTGTTTTACGCCACCGGCCGAAACTCTTTCGCGGCCTGATCGAGCACGGACAGCGAGCCGACAGCGACGCCGAAGTAAGCGCCGTGCAATTCCAGCTCGCCGCTCTCGACCTTGCTGCTCACGAACGGGAACGTCATCAGGTTTTCCAGACTGCGGAACACGGCGGCCTTTTCGATACGGGTGACGAAATCCTGGAACGCCTCGTGCTCGCGGATCTCGACCTTCTCGTCGGGCTTGATGAACATCGACATCCAGCGGCCGATGAAGTCACCCGGCGACAGCGGCGCCGCATTGTCGACGAAAGCGCGGATGCCGCCGCATTGCGCGTGACCGAGGATGACGATGTGCTTCACCTTCAACACCTGCACCGCATATTCCAGCGCTGCCGAAACGCCATGGGCGCCGCCATCGGGCTGATAGACCGGCACCAGGTTGGCGATGTTGCGCACCACGAACAGTTCGCCGGGCGAAGCATCGAAGATGACCTCCGGCGACACACGCGAGTCGCAGCAGCCGATCACCATGACTTCCGGCGATTGGCCCTTTTCCGATAATTCGCGGAAGCGCGACTGCTCGGTCGGCAATCGCTCCGACGTAAAGGTCTGGTAGCCGGCAATGAGCTGCTTCGGAAATGATGTCATGGTCTGCCTCGTTCGGAGCATGATCCCGAAAAGTGGATACCGGTTTTCGCCGACAAACGGGTTCGTTTGTCGAGAGATCACGCTCAAACATACGGTCCCCACGGATAACCATAGGACGCCAGCGCGAACAAGCCTTCCGGGCGGCGGGCTGAAATGTTATCGCGAATGCCTGAATAACGAACAGGCCATAATCACAGGGAAATGACGCCATGATCCGTCCGCGCCGCAGCCATTTGTTCATGCCCGGCTCGAACCCCCGCGCGCTGGAAAAGGCCCGTACCGTGGCCGCTGACGGCATCATCCTGGATCTCGAAGACGCCGTGGCGCCGGACGCCAAGGGAACCGCGCGCGACGCCATCGCGCAGACGCTCAATGCCGGCGGCTTCGGCAAGCGCGAGGTCATCATCCGCATCAATGCACTGGATTCGCCGTGGTGGATCGACGACGTGACCATGGCCGGCAAGGCCAAGCCCGATGGCATCCTGGTGCCGAAGATTTCCAGCGTCGAGGATCTCTCAGCCGTTGCCGATCGCCTGAGTGACATTGGCGCCGACATGTCGATCAAGGTCTGGGCCATGATCGAGACCTCGCGCGCCATCCTGCACGCGGAAGAACTCGCGGCCGCCTCGCGCGATTCCGAAAATCGCCTGGCCGGATTCGTGTTCGGCCCCAACGATATCGCCCGCGAGACCCGCATCCGCATGATGCCCGGCCGCGCGGCGATGCTGCCGATGATTACCCATTGCGTGCTGGCGACGCGGTTGCATGGTCTCGAAATTCTCGATGGTCCCTACAGCAATTTCAGCGATACCGAGGGTTTCATCGCCGAAGCCGAACAGGGCCGCGACATCGGCTTCGACGGCAAGACGCTGATCCATCCGAGCCAGATCGAGGCCTGCAACAAGGTCTTCACGCCGCCGGACGACGAAGTCGCCCAGGCCCGCCGCATCATCGCCGCCTTCGAACAGCCGGAAAACGCCAAGCGCGGCGCGATTCAGCTCGACGGCAAGATGGTCGAGCGGCTGCATGCGGACATGGCCAAGCGCACGATCGCGATCTCGGACGCGATTGCGGCGATGGGGGGCTAGTACCGGTCAGCAACGACGCGCTTCTTCACCCTCCCCCTTGCGGGGAGGGTGGCGCGTTGCGAGCGCAGCGAGCAGCGCGACGGGTGGGGGTGCCACAGGCGATGCTCTCACGTGTGGCACCCCCACCCCGGCCTCCACCTGAACGATGCTTCGCATCGTCAGGTTCGGCCGACCCTCCCCGCAAGGGGGAGGGATACCGCGGGCCGTTGCGCGAAATTTGTAGATTCAAAGGCTGATACTAACGAGCGCCAACCCACTCCGTCGCCCATGCATAAAAACTCCCCGGCATCGGCGCGTCTTTGCCGCGCCCCTTGGGCGAGATGTGGAAGCCTAGAATCCCGGGATCATCGAGTAGCACTTTGAAATTCGACGGCTCGAAGAACAGCTTCGGCTCGGCATGAACCGCATAATACGACTTCCGCGGCAGCGCGTGATGCTGCGCGCCATGGCGCTTCGCCAGCGCCGTCAGCGATGCCGGGCCGAAGATCGCGACGCGGACGTCGCTCGCGCGCTTCGACCTGTCGCGCCATTTGCGCCATGCGAAAGCGAGGCGATGGCGCAATGACATCCAGTCTGGCGTCAACTCGTCCTGCCTGATCAGCGCCTCGAACGCCGCGACGATCGGATCGTCGGGCGGCAGATACAGCACCGAATTGCCGAGCTGACGTCGCTTCTCCCAGGCGAAATAGGGTTTTGCGGAATCGATCTCGATCGGCTTCAGCAACAGCACATCCGCGTCGAGCCAGAGGCCGAGACCTTCGGCCATCAGCCGGATGCGAAAGAAATCGCTGAACTGCAGTGGGGTCCAGCCAACCCACGCGCCATCGGGAGCTGATGGGCGCAGCCGCTCGGCGAAAGCCCGCGGCAACACGGCTTCTGCATCGGCATTGCTCACGCCATCCGGCAGATCGGTGATCGGTGCAAAACTGTAGAGCGTGACGCGGTGGCCGGCCTCGACCTGCGATCTCAGGCACAGCCGGCGCAGCGCATCGAGTGGGCCCTCCCAAAAGGTGACGACGTCAGGAATCACGCGTCACCTTCCGAAGTGAGATCAGGCCCAGGCGCGTGCGGTCTTGAGCTTCTCTTCGTAGCTGTCGATGGAGGCCTTCTTCTCCATCGTCAGGCCGATATCGTCGAGACCGTTGAGCAGGCAATGCTTGCGGAACGGATCGATCTCGAACTTCACCGTGCCGCCATCAGGGCCGCGGATTTCCTGGTTCGGCAGGTCGATGGTGATCGTCGCATTGGCGCCGCGCTCGGCATCGTCGAACAACGCGTCGAGATCCTTCTGCGAGACGCGGATCGGCAGCACGCCGTTCTTGAAGCAATTGTTGTAGAAAATGTCGCCGAACGAGGTCGAAATCACGCAGCGGATGCCGAAATCCAGCAGCGCCCAGGGCGCGTGTTCGCGCGACGAGCCGCAGCCGAAATTATCGCCGGCCACCATGATCTTGGCGTTGCGATAGGCCGGCTTGTTGAGCACGAAATCCGGGTTCTCGCTGCCGTCATCCAGGTAGCGCGCTTCCGAGAACAGGCCCTTGCCGAGACCGGTACGCTTGATGGTCTTCAGATACTGCTTCGGGATGATCATGTCGGTATCGACATTGATGATCTTCAGCGGCGCCGCGACGCCTTCCAGCGTGGTGAACTTGTCCATGAACGTATCCTCGGATTGAGCGGGCGTTTTAGCCCGATCGGGCGGCCCGTCCAAGGGTGATCTATGCAGGGCTAATCGGCGACGCCGGCCTCGATGGCCTCCATATCGGCGTCCGAGAGGCCGAAATGGTGGCCGATCTCGTGGATCAGCACGTGGCGGACGATATGGCCGAGGGTTTCGTCGTGTTCGGCCCAGTAATCCAGGATCGGCCGGCGATATAGCCAGATCATGTTGGGCAACTGCCCGGTATTGTCCTGGCTCTGGAACGGCAGGCCGACACCCTGGAACAGGCCGAGCAGGTCGAATTCGGTCTCGGCCTGCATCTCCTCCAGCACCTCATCCGTCGGGAAATCGTCGACCCGGATGATCACGCCCGCGCAGAGCTTGCGGAAATCCTCCGGCAGGAGGGCGAGCATGGCATGGGCCATGTCTTCCATTTCCGCGAGATCGGGAGCTTTTGCCTGGTGCCACATGTTTCCCTGTCTAGCCAATTCCCATGACATGGCAATGCGCCGGCACAGGGCCGTCCCGGCGGTTGACGGGCGGGCGTCAATCGGAGACTTTGCGGCATTCTTTTGAGGCATGATCTCTCGACAAACGAACCCGTTTGTCGGCGAAAACCGGCATCCACTTTTCGGGATCATGCTTATGGCAGTTTGGGGCGTGACAATGCGGATCATGATGGCGGCACTGGGATTGGCGGTTGCGCTCGGCGGCTTGCCGATGGCGAACACCGCACAGGCGCAGACGGCCACGCAGGTCGCCCAATCCGACGACAGCGTTCAGCCCCGCCGTGCGCGCCCGCGCGTTCGTATCTATCGCACCCCGGACGAACGCGGTGTCTATCCCAGCTACAATCCCGGCCCGAATGCCGTCCGCGATTGCACCGCCAATCTGGTGCAGGAATATCGCCCGAGCGGCACCGTGATCGTGCCGCGCATGAACTGCTACTGGCGCCGCGGCTGAGTAGACACTTCATACTTTGATTTTGAATAACGTCAGGCCGAGGCTTTGCAACTGCGGAGATGGCGTTCGCATGCGCTGACTTTCGTTCCAGCGATGCGTCACAAAACCCTGCGACATATCGCACCGAGCATATTCACATCGCGTTCACCTCCTGCGCCCTAGCGTCATGCACATGGGCGATGATCCATTCGTGAAGCTGCATCTCGACATGAACGCAGCAGACTCAGGAGAGAACACGTGAACGTGAAGAAATTTTTCGGCCTCGCCGCCATCGCAGGATTGCTGTTCGTCGCAGCGCCGACGCAGCAGGCAAATGCAGTCTCGCTGAACAGCCCGGGCATCGCATCGTCCGTGCAAGGCGGTGAGAAGCTGACGACTGAGGTGCAGTATCGTCATCACCACAATCGCGGCTATCGCGGGCATCACGGCATGCGGCGTCACCACGGTTGGCATCGTCCGCATCACATCCGCCGCCATCACGGCTGGCACCGGCCGCATCACGTGCGTCGTCACGGCTGGCGCTACTGAGACTCTCTCTAAAGTCCAAACAGGCGTGCGCAAGCGCGCCTGTTTTCTTGACGAGATGTTGACCGCGTCGGTCTGTCGCGGGAAATCATTGCAGCTATATGCGTTATGGGGTGAAGGCGACGAAAGACGATCGATGGAAAGCGATCGAGGCAAGGAAAAATCATGAAGAACTGGGTAGGCGCAGCCATGCTGGCTGCAACACTTTCACTCGGTGGCGCATTGACCAGCGCCCCCGCAATGGCTGACGCACAGACGCCTCAAAAGGCTGCGGCAGACAACAAGGCCAAGGCGACGGACTTCAGCGCGCAGCGGCGCCATCGTCACTTTCACCACCGCCATCATCACTTCGGCCACCGGCACTACGGATATCGCGGCTATTACGGCCCGCGCTATGGCTACGGATACGGCTATCGCCCGTACCGTTCCTATTACGGCCCGGCCTATTACGGGCGCCCGTATGCCTATCGCCCTGCCTACTACGGCGGATACGGCTACCGGCCCTACGGCTATTACGGCGGCTATCGTCCCTATGGCGCCTATGGTTATGGCCCGGGCATCGGTTTCGGCGGCCCGCTCAGCGTCGGCTTCAGCTTCGGCCGCTGGTAAATTCCAGGATCTCTAGACGACATTGACAGGCGCCCTTTGCGGCGCCTGTTTTTTTGTGCGCGCCGCGCGGCTTCCGCCTGCGTCATTCATGACGCGTTCAGATCGACATCCTTAATTTTCGGTCAAGGCGCGACAATTCACATGACACGACCATGCGCAAACGCACCGTTCGCGCAAACGCGGACCTGCACTGTCAGGTTTGCGCGATCGATGTCCCATGCGCCGATCGAGGGAGGATGTTTCCGATGAGAGATGTTCAGAATCGACAACCTGTCCTGAATCCCGATCGAGGTTTTGCGATCAGACAATTCATGACGCGCTCGCTCGGCGTGGCTGCCGCCGCAGCGATGGTGATATCGCTGACGCCATCGGCACGGGCGGTCTCGCTGATCAATCCCGGCGCGGCACCCGCAGCCAAACAGGCTAGCGACGCGCTGCTCATGCCGGTCCAGCATCGCGGTGGACGCGGCGGCGGTGGCGGAGGAGGTTTCCGCGGCGGTGGCGGCGGCGGTCACGCCTTTCATGGCGGAGGCGGCGGCGGATTTCGTGGCGGCGGCATGCCGGCGTTTCGGGGTGGAGGTGGCGGCGGAGGCTTCCGGGCCGCAGCGCCGGCATTCCGTGGCGGAGGCGGTTTCCGTCCGGGCCCGGCCTTTGTCGGCGGCGGTTTCCGGCGTGGCCCCGCATTCCATGGCGGCGGCTATCGATACGCGGCGCCATTGATCGCCCGGCGCCCCTATTATGCGCCGACACGCTACTACGGCGCGCGCCATTACGGCTATCGCCGCCATTTCCGGCCGCATTATTACGGCTATGCGCCGAGCTATTATTACGAGCCACGCTACTACCAACCGCGCCGTTTCTGCCGGATCGTCTCGACCTATTACGGCCCACGCAAGATCTGCCGTTATCGCCCCTGGCATCACCGCCACTGGCACTACCGGCGGCATCACCATCGCTTCAACATTTATTGGTGAGATGGGTCGGGTTGACTGAAGCGACTCTCCACACACTCCGTCATGGCCGGGCTTTCCCCGGTCATGACAACTGAGTGTTAGTCGCTCACTCCCCCAACTGAAACGCCTCGAACCGCCCGAGCTCTTCCTCGATACGGCGCTTCCATTCCTTGCGCTGCATTTTCGACTTCGCACCATCACCGACCCAGCTCCATTGCTGCATCAGCAATTTGCGCTTCTGCCGATCGGTCTTGAGATCAACCGCTGCAACGATCTGATCATCCACCAGCACCGGCAGTGCGAAGTAGCCGAGCTGGCGTTTTTCCTTCGGCACATAGGCCTCGAAGCGATGGTCGTGGCCGAAGAACAAATTCGTGCGCTTGCGCTGGATCACCAGGGGATCGAACGGTGACAGCACATGCACCAACCCCACCTTGCCTTCGCTCCCGTCTTCGAGCGCGACGGGCGTCGTCCAGTGCTCCTGCTTGCCGGCGCCATCAAGCGTAACGGCCATCAGCTCGCCCTTGCGCACACGGGCCTCGATCAGCTTGCGTATGCCGGCCTTGCTCGGTGCATCCAGATGGCAGATCGAGTCCAGACTGACGATGCCCTGCGACCGCAGCGCGCGGTTCAGCAGATAGGCGAATTTCTCCGTAGCACTCGCGGCTTTCGGCAGCGTCTCCCAGCCGAAATGCCGCAGCAGAAGATCGTAGGTCTTCAGCATGCCCTGCCGTTCGGAGATCGTGAGATGCCCCTCATAAAACGCCAGCTGCAGCGCCCGCTTTGACGGCTTGCGGCTGGCCCATTCGTGATCCTTCTCGCGCAGCACATCGTCATCGATATCGCGAATCGACAACGGGCCGGCCCTGGCCAGCCGCATGACCTTGCGCTTGTCCGCCGGTGTCACCGACGCGAACCAGCTGTGGCCCTCACGGCGATAATATTTCATGTCCGGCACGAAGAAGCCGATGTCGTCGGTCGGCACATAGGCCAGCGCATGGGTCCAGTATTCGAACACGCTCTTGTCGTGCGTCTGCGCCTGCCTGAGATCGGCGCGTTTGTAGTTCGGGATCCGTGAGAACAGGATGTGATGGTGACTGCGCTCGATCACATTGATGGTGTCGATCTGCACATAGCCGAGATGCTGGACCGCGGCCTTCACGGCCTCCGCGCCATCACCGAACGGCGCCCGCGTATCGAGCCGCTGCGCGCGCAACCAGATGCGGCGGGCCGTCGTGTTGGTCAGTGCGATCGGTTTGACGGGTGCGCGAGGCATGCGTGACAAATTGCGAAGCTCATAGAAAGACGACCTGCATCAGCAGGCCGTCGATCTTACCGAGGATGCGTCGCCCCGTGCAGCTAAATTAATGCCACTCGCGGATATCGACGAAGTGCCCCGCGATCGCAGCCGCAGCCGCCATCGCCGGCGACACCAGATGGGTGCGGCCCTTATGGCCCTGACGACCCTCGAAGTTGCGGTTCGAGGTGGCGGCGCAGCGTTCTTCCGGCGCCAGCTTGTCGGGGTTCATCGCCAAGCACATGGAGCAGCCCGGCTCGCGCCATTCGAAGCCGGCCTTCAGGAAGATCTTGTCGAGGCCTTCAGCTTCCGCTTGTTCCTTCACCAGACCCGAGCCCGGCACGATCATCGCCGAGACATGGCCGTTGACGGTCTTGCCGTCGACGACCTTGGCCGCGGCGCGCAAATCCTCGATGCGGCCATTGGTGCAGGAGCCGATGAACACACGATCCAGCTTGATGTCGGTGATCTTGGTGCCCGCGGTCAAACCCATATAGGCCAGCGCGCGCTCCTTGGAGAGGCGCTTGGCTTCATCGGCGATGTCGGCGGGGTTCGGCACCTTGCCGGAGATCGAGATGACGTCCTCGGGCGAGGTGCCCCAGGTGACGATGGGCGGCAGCTTCGCAGCATCGAGACGAATCTCATGATCGAAATGCGCGCCTTCGTCGGAGCGTAGCGTCTCCCAGTAGCGCACGGCCTGTTCCCACATCTCGCCTTTCGGCGACATTGGACGACCTTTCAGGAATTCATAGGCCTTCTCGTCGGGCGCGATCAGGCCGGCACGGGCGCCGCCCTCGATGGACATGTTGCAGACCGTCATGCGGCCTTCCATCGACAGAGCGCGGATCGCCTCGCCGGCATATTCCAGCACATAGCCGGTGCCGCCGGCGGTACCGATTTCGCCGATGATGGCCAGGATGATGTCCTTGCCGGTGACGCCGTCGGGCAATTTGCCGTCGACGGTAGCGCGCATGTTCTTCGCCTTCTTCTGGATCAGCGTCTGCGTCGCCAGCACGTGCTCGACTTCCGACGTGCCAATGCCATGCGCCAGCGCGCCGAATGCGCCGTGCGTCGAGGTGTGGCTGTCGCCGCAAACGATCGTCGTTCCCGGCAGCGTAAAGCCCTGCTCGGGGCCGATGACGTGAACGATGCCCTGACGCTTGTCGAACTCGTTGTAATATTCGATGCCGAATTCACGCACGTTCTCGGCCAAAGTCGCGATCTGCTCGGTGCTTTCCGGATCGGGATTGGGCTTGGTGCGATCGGTGGTCGGCACGTTGTGATCGACGACGGCGAGCGTCTTCTCTGGCGCATGCACACGGCGGCCGGCGGCACGCAGGCCTTCGAACGCCTGCGGGCTCGTCACTTCGTGCACCAGATGGCGATCGATATAGAGCAGGCAGGTGCCGTCAGCGGCTTCCTCGACCAAATGGTCGTTCCAGATCTTGTCGTACAGGGTGGTCGGCTTTGCAGAGTCAGTCATGAGATCAGGCCTCAAAAGAAAACGTGGGCCAGTTGCGTGCTGCTAAATGATTCGCCGCATCGACGGCGCAAAGCGCGCAACTGAGAAACGGGAAAAGAAACGCGTGAGATTGCTCACGCGCTTCTAAGCGCGCCCACGATCGACGTGGTGAAGCGACCGAAGAAGCGACCGGGCAGCCGACTATGATCGTCGATGACGATGCGCAAAGCGTGCTGGTGCAGGTCTAGAAACATTCCAGTCATATAGCACTCAGCGATCACGACGCCAATGCGACGGAGGTATGCAGTCTTCACGTAACAAAAAAGCGCGGCTTGCGCCGCGCTTTTCGTCTCGCACATTCGATGGTGCGGAAAATTACTTGGCAGCAGCCGTAGCAGCGACCTTGGCCGGACGCTCGGTCTTCTTCTCGACGATGCGGGCCGACTTGCCGCGCAGATCGCGCAGGTAATACAGCTTGGCGCGACGCACCTTGCCGCGACGCACAACCTTGATCGAGTCGATCATCGGGGAGAGCAGCGGGAACACGCGCTCGACACCCTCGCCGTATGAAATCTTGCGAACGGTGAAGCTCTCATTGATGCCGCCGCCGTTGCGGCCGATGCAGACGCCTTCATAGGCCTGCACGCGGGAGCGCTCGCCTTCGACAACCTTCACGTTGACGATGAGGGTGTCGCCGGGACCGAATTCCGGGATCGACTTGGTGGCGGAAAGGCGGTCGAACTGCTCTTTTTCAAGCGTCTGAATCAGGTTCATCGAAAATCTCCATCGGCGGCGCGCCCAGACGTTGCGCGGGCTGCGCTCGAAACTCTTACCCTGCCATTGCACGGATTTGGCGCTGCTATACGGGAAAGCGAAGCCGTTGTCACCCGTCTCTGTCACTCGCCCGTCGTGATTTTTGGCGGTTTTCGCTTTCTGCCCGATTCCGGGGCTTTCGGGCGAGCCGCCCACAAATCGGGCCGCCGCGCCGCGGTCAGCGCCTCCGCCTCGGCCAGTCGCCATTTGGCAACTTTGGCGTGGTCGCCCGAAATCAAGACATCCGGGATGGGGCTGCCCTCGAAGGTCTGCGGGCGGGTATATTGCGGGTATTCCAGTAGCCCATCGGAGAAACTCTCGTCGGTTCCAGACGCTAACTTACCCATGACCCCCGGCAGAAGCCGGACGCAGGCGTCAATCAGCGTCATGGCGGCGATTTCGCCGCCGGACAGCACATAGTCGCCGATCGAGACTTCCTCGAGCCCTCGCGCGTCGATGACGCGCTGATCGATCCCCTCGAAGCGGCCGCAGACGATCAGCGGCCCCGGCCCGGCCGCCAGCTCCGCCACCCGCGCCTGGGTCAATGGCCGACCGCGCGGGCTCATGACCAGCCTGGGACGGTCGTGCGTATCCACCGCATCGATCGCCGCCGCCAGCACATCGGCGCGCAGCACCATGCCCGGTCCGCCGCCGGCAGGCGTATCATCGACACTGCGATGCTTGTCTGTGGCCGAGGCGCGGATATCCCGTGCCTCCAGCGCCCACAGGCCGGAAGCCAGCGCTTTACCGGCAAGGCTGATGCCGAGCGGGCCCGGAAACATCTCGGGAAACAGCGTCAGCACCGTGGCGCGCCATGGCGCGGATGAAGGATCGGAAGTCATGGCCTTCCATCGCGCGTCCGGCGCGAGGCGTCAAACCCTGGCGATCGCCGCGTCAGGCCGCCGACATCTGCTCGCTGGTGTCACCGGCATCGAAGGCGGCGCGAGCGGCCTTGATCTCCGCGAAGCTGCGCTCAGCCCAGTCGATCAGGCCGGCAAGCGGCCCGAGGGCCGATTGTCCCAGCGGCGACAGCCGATATTCGACCGAAAGCAGAGCGACAAAACAGTCCCATACGTTCGTCTGCCGGAAGCCGAATTCGAGGCCATCATGCTCAATGCGGGCCTTCCGGAAGAACTCGCGGATCTGATCGCGACGTCAAACACGGCGGCAGCCGACGGCGCGCTGTTCGATGACAGCCATACGCTGAGTAAGCTGATCGGGCGGAAGACGACGCCGTTTGCAACAACGATTGCAGAAGCGTTGAAAGCGTAAGCCTTACGCCGCGGTGGGGTCGTCGCCGATAATCTCACCGGGCAATTCGATCACGACATGGCCAGCCGCGAGGTCAACGGTCGGCACCACCGCATTGGTGAACGGCAACAGCAGGGTCGCGCCCTCTAGCGGCGCGATCTCAATGATATCGCCGGCGCCGAAATTATGGATACCGACGACACGGCCGATCGCATCGCCCGCGGCATTGACCGCAGCGAGGCCGATCAGGTCGGCATGGTAATATTCATCGTCTTCGGTGTCGGGCAGCGCGTCGCGCGCCACATAGAGCTCGACGCCATTGAGACGCTCGGCGTCTTCGCGGGTGGCGACGCCTTTCAGCGTCGCGACCAGATGGCCCTTGGCCTCGCGCACATCATCGACCTCGAAACTCCGCTTGCCGTCCTTGGTGGCAAGCGGACCGTAGTCGCACACGGCGAATGGATCTTCGGTGAAGGTCCACAGCCGGACCTGACCGCGCACACCATGCGGCGCGCCGATGCGCGCGACGCAGATTTGCGCGGAGGTCATTCCGCCTTACTTCTTGGCGGCGGCTTCAGCGTTGGCCTTGCGCTCCTTGCGCGGCACGGCCTTCTCGGGATTGTTGCGGGCTTCGCGCTTCTGAACGCCAGCGGCATCGAGGAAACGAGCAACGCGATCCGACGGCTGTGCGCCCTTGGCGATCCAGGCCTTGGTCTTGTCGAGGTCGAGCTTCAGGCGCAGCTCGTTGTCCTTGGCGAGCAGCGGATTGAAGTAACCGAGACGCTCGATGAAGCGGCCATCGCGGGGAAAACGCGAGTCGGCGACGACGACGTGATAGACGGGGCGCTTCTTGGTGCCTGCACGAGCGAGGCGGATAACGACGGACATGGGATTCTCCTAAGTGTGTTCGATTTGAATGTGAGTTGAATGGGTCGCGTTATTTCTTTTTCCCGAGACCGGGAAAGCCGCCGAGTCCCGGCAGCGTCGGTTTGCCCAGGCCCGACAGGCCCGGGAAATCTTTCGGCAATGACGGCATGCCCTGCGGCAGCCCGCCCGGCATCTTCTCGGCCATCGCCTTCATCTGTTCGGGCGACGGCATGCCACCGCCGCCGAAGCCCATGGCCTGCGCGATGCCGGCCATCGGGCCGCGCTTGCCTGAGCCCATGGCCTTCATCATGTCGGCCATGTTCCGGTGCATCTTCAGCACCTTGTTGACTTCCTCGACCTTGAGGCCGGCGCCAGCAGCGATACGCTTCTTGCGGCTGGCCTTGAGGATGTCGGGATTCTTGCGCTCCTGACGCGTCATCGAATCGATGACGGCGATCTGGCGCTTCACTACGCGGTCATCGAGACCGGCGGAGGCGATCTGGTTCTTCATCTTGGCGATGCCGGGCATCATGCCCATCAGGCCGGAGAGACCGCCCATATTGGTCATCTGGATCAGTTGCTCACGCATGTCGGTGAGATCGAACTGACCCTTGCGCATGCGCTCGGCGGTGCGCGCAGCTTTCTCGGCGTCGATATTCGCGGCGGCGCGCTCGACCAGCGAGACCACGTCGCCCATGCCGAGAATGCGGCCGGCGATGCGGCTCGGATGGAAGTCTTCCAGTGCATCGGTCTTTTCACCGGTGCCGATCAGTTTGATCGGCTTGCCGGTGACCGCACGCATCGAGAGTGCAGCACCGCCGCGGCCATCGCCGTCGACACGCGTCAGCGCGATGCCGGTGAGGCCGACGCGTTCGTTGAAGGAGCGTGCGAGATTGACGGCGTCTTGACCGGTCAGCGCGTCCGCGACCAGCAGCACTTCGTGCGGATTGGCGATCGCTTTGATCTCGATCGCTTCCGACATCATCTCTTCGTCGAGCGTCGTGCGGCCGGCGGTGTCGAGCAGCACCACGTCGTAGCCGCCGAGCTTCGCAGCGGACAGCGCGCGCTTGGCGATCTCAGCAGGCTTCTGGCCTTCGACGATCGGCAGCGTCTGAATGTCGAGATCGCGGCCGAGCACCGCGAGCTGCTCCATGGCGGCCGGACGATAGACGTCGAGCGAAGCCATCAGCACCTTGCGCTTGTCGCGCTGGGTGAGACGGCGGGCGAGCTTTGCGGTGGTGGTGGTTTTACCGGAACCCTGCAGACCGACCATCATGATGGCGACGGGTGGCACGGCTTGCAGATCGATGCCGCCTTCACCGTCGGCGCCGAGCGTGGCGACCAGCTCGTCATGGACGATCTTGACGACCATCTGGCCGGGGGTGACCGACTTGACGACGGTGGCGCCGATGGCCTGTTCACGGACACGATCAATGAAGCTGCGGACCACGTCGAGCGAGACGTCGGCCTCGAGCAGCGCCCGGCGGACTTCGCGCATGGCGGCATCGACATCAGCCTCCGACAGCGCACCGCGCCCGGTGAGCCGATCGAGAATTCCGCCAAGCCGTTCCGACAGACTGTCGAACATCGATTGTCGCTTCCGCTCGTGCCATCCCCATGATGGCAAATAACCAAACACTTTTGCGCCCGAGGGCGCATCGCGCTGTCGGGCGTTGACCTCCGGTCTCTAGGACCGGTCGGCGGGTCGAAAAGAGAACTTTTCGAGAAGTGGCGGGATTTACAGTGCTGGAGCCCGATAAGTCAAGGTTTGCAGGGCGATCGCCTGGTCAGGCGGCCGCGCTCCGGGTTCCGCCGGCATCATAGTGCTGCTGTGCCTCAAGCACCTGGCCCATATGGTTTTCAGCCCAGACCCGCAGCGCATCGACGGTATCCGACAGGGTTCGTCCGAGCGGAGTGATCGCATATTCGACCGTGACCGGCACGGTGGGGATCGCCTTGCGGCTCACCAGGCCATCGCGCTCCAGGCTTTTCAGGGTCTGCGACAGCATTTTCTGCGAGATTCCCTCGATCTGCCGCCGCAGCTGGTTGAAGCGAACGGGGCCGTCCGTGAGCAGGCCCAGCACCAGAACCGCCCATTTATCGGCGATCCGGTCCAGAACCAGCCGAGTTGGGCAGCTGCTCGCATAGACGTTGCCGGCTTTCCAGCGCTGGGCGGCGCTTTCGATATCGGTCTGCATGGCGGCGGTCTCCTCGGGGTAACCAGCTAACGCAAAAGTGCCTTCTTCACAGCTACTACCGAAATGAATAGCAAGTTTCTATTGGTTACCACATGGAGATATCAAATGAAAATCGCCCTGATCGGCGCCACCGGCCGCGCCGGCTCGCAAATTGTCGCTGAACTGTCCCGCCGCGGTCATACCGTCACCGCCATCGCCCGCAACCCGGAGAAAGCCCCTGTTCTGGCCGGGGTGACGCCACTGAAGGCCGACGCCAACGATGTTGCCGGTCTCACTGCCGCCCTGAAGGGCCACGACGTCGCCGTCAGCGCGATCCATTTCCTCGTCAGCGACCCGCACAAGCTGATCGCGGCTGTGAAGGCGGCGGGCGTTCCGCGCTATCTGGTGGTCGGCGGCACCGGCAGCCTCGAAGTCGCTCCCGGCCTGAAGCTGATCGAGACCCCGGGATTTCCGGCGGAATACCGGGCCGAGGCCGCGGTGGGCGGCCTGTTCCTCGACATCCTGCGCCACGACAAGGAGCTCAACTGGACCTTCCTGTCGCCCTCGGCCCTGTTCATCCCGGGCGAGCGCACCGGGACATTCCGGCTTGGCGGCGATCAACTGCTCGCCAACGACAAGGGCAGCAGCATTTCCTTTGAGGATTATGCCATCGCCATGGCCGACGAGATCGAGACGCCTGCGCACGCGCGCAAGCGGTTCACCGTCGGCTACTGAGCGAACAAAGGATCGGCGCGGGTTGCGGAATCCACTGACAAATTCCATCTGATGCGGGCTGCGCCTCGTTGGGCGCAGCCCGTCGTCCCACCGGATTTGATCCAGCTCCATGATTCTCACCCGCCGCCGCCTTCTGACGTCGCTGGGCGGTCTCGCCGCAGCCGCTGGGCTGTCGGCCTTCTGGGCTTCCCGCATGACCAATTATGACGGCCCCGTCTCCGATCACTTCGACGGCAAGATCTTCTTCGATCCCGACGGCGTGCCGCCCAAGTCGCTCGGCGAAGTGCTGCGGTGGCAATTCGGCGGCGGCCGTACGCGCGAGGTCTGGCCCGACTGGGTCGAGAACGAGTTTGCCGATACGCCGCCGGCCAAGGTCGAGGGTACGGGCGTTCGCTTTAGTTACGTGGGTCACGCGAGCTGGCTGATCCAGACCGCGGGAATCAACATCCTGTTCGACCCGGTGTGGTCCGACCGCGTCTCGCCATTCTCGTTCGCCGGCCCGAAGCGCCACACCGCACCCGGCATCGCGTTCGACAAGCTCCCCAAGATCGATGTCGTGCTGGTATCACACGGTCACTATGACCATCTGGATCTTCCAACCCTGTCGAAGCTATCGGCCAAATTTGCGCCGCGCGTGATCACGCCGCTCGGCAATGACGTCACCATGAAGAGCGCCGACAGCGCGATCAAAGCCGAGGCCTATGACTGGACAGATCGCGTCGAGCTCGGCAACGGTCTCGCGGTCACGCTGGTGCCGACGCGACACTGGACCGCGCGCGGCCTATTCGATCGCAACAAGTCGCTCTGGGCGAGTTTCGTGCTGGAGACGCCAGCCGGCAAGATCTACATCGTCGGCGATTCCGGCTATGGCGACGGCCTGCACTTCCGCCGCGTGCGCGAAGCCCATGGTGCTATCAGGCTCGCGATCCTGCCGATCGGCGCCTATGAGCCACGCTGGTTCATGAAGGACCAGCACATGAATCCGGAAGACGCCGTGAAAGCCTTTGGCGATTGCGGCGCGCAGCAGGCGCTGGCCAGCCATCACAGCACATTCCAGCTCACCGATGAAGCGATCGACGGACCGGTGCAAGGATTGGCTGCCGCATGCACCGCGGCGGAATTGCCCAGTGAGAAGTTTATGGCGCTTAAGCCGGGACAGGTGGTGGAGATTTAAGGAGAGCACGAACTCTCAGTCGTCATGCCCGACCAGCGCGAAGCGAGCTTCGCTAGATGTGCCGGGCATCCAGGTCTTTAGCGAAGACTGAAGACTAAGGCATGGATGGCCGGGACATCTGGCGAAGCCGCGCTTCGCGCTTTGCCCGGCCATGACCGAGTTTGTAGTTACTGCGCCGGCTTGATTTCCCAGCTCACGCTGACATTCACGCGCAGCACTTCCTCGCCTTGCGCCACCGGAGCCGATGCCACATCGGCGCCCATCTTGCGCAACATCATTGGCGCTGGCGCGCTGCCGGAGTCCTCGGAAATGCTGATCGGCGCGCCGAGCTTGACGCCGGCAGCCTTGGCGTAAATCTCCGCCTTGCGCCGCGCATCCGCGATCGCGTCGCTGCGCGCATCGTCGAGAAGTTGCGACGCCTTGGTCACCATGAAATTGATGCCGCCAACCTCATTGGCACCCGACGACACCAGCGCGTCGATCGTGCCGGCCACCTTGGTCACGTCGCGTACGCGGATGGTGACGCGGTTGCTGGCGCGATAGCCCGAGATGACGTTGGGGCCAGGATTGGGATTGGGACGGGTCTGCTGCGCATATTGCGGAAATAGCGACAGCCGCGACGTCTGCATGTCCTTCTCGGCAATGCCGGCACTCTTCAGGGCCGCCAGCACCTTGGCCATCGCGGCATTGTTGGCCTCGGCGGCCTCGCGTGCCGTCTTGGCATCAGTCGTGACACCGCCATCGACGACAGCAAGATCCGGCGGCACCGAGACGGTGCCTTCGCCGGAGACGGAAATCACCGGCGGTGGATTGACCTGCGCGAGCGCAGGAGTGGCGATGAGCGCAATGGCCAGCGAAGCGAGAGCGAAATGATTTGTCATGCCCATTCTCTCGCGACCGTCCAAGGCTTCTTTATGACCAGAGGCTATGACCGAGCTACGGCTCGACTACTTGAGCGGCACATAGACATTGATGACCAGCTTGTCTTCCGCCGTCTTCAAGGGATCGGTCATGTATTCCTCGATGAACGTATCTTTCGCCTCTAACTTCTTGTCGTCGAGGTGATTGGTGATCGCCTCATAGGTGTTGTCCATATTGTCGTAGGAGCCGCGATGGACGAACTTCAGCGCCTTACCATCCGGCGACAGGCCCATCTTCATCGCTTTCGGCAGGTTCTTCACCTCCTGATCGACCGGGATTTCCGCGAGGAAGGTGAAGCCAGTGTCATCGGTGGTCGTATAGACGATCATTGGGTTGCCGGATGATTTGACACCCTGTTTGTCGAGCACGGTGGTGATCTGCTTGAACGCATCCATCAGCGTATCGAAGGCCGAATCCCAATTGGCCTTGCCGACGAACGTCACCATCTGCTTCGGCGACAGCGTGATTTCCTCGCCGAACGGATCGGCAACCTGGACCTGAGGCGCGGGTGGCGTTGCAGGGGCCTGCGCCGCTGCGGGCGGCGTTGCCGGCGCGGCGGGGGCCGGCGTCTCCGGTGTGGCGGGAGCGGGTGTGGCTGGAGCCGTTGCCGCCGGAGCTGGTGTCGCCGGCGCGGGCGGGGTGGCCGGGGAGCTTGCCGCTGGCGGCGTGGCAGGCGGAGATTGTGCCCAGGCCGCGGCGTTCAGCGTCAGCGCGGCTGCCGGGATCAGCGCCGCAGTGGCGAGGCGGGACAGGCGAGAACGGGTCATTCGAAGGGTCTCCAGTGACATCCTGCAGCGCAGCGTCCGGCAACATGCGCGATACGGCATCATGGTAACACGCAGCCGCAGCTTTCGTCCCCTCCCCAAATTGCGCAGGGCCATTCAAAACAACCGACACAGAATAGCCGCACTGGTCAATCGGGCCAGCCTCGCCATATAAGGCAAGGATAACGGGACACGACATGAGCGCACTGGCCAACCATTCCTTCGCCAAGATGAACGGCATCGGCAACGAGATCGTCGTGATCGACCTGCGCGATACGGCATCCGGTATCACGCCTGCCGACGCCCGGGCCGTGGCCACCCCCGAAGGCGTGCCCTATGACCAGTTGATGGTGCTGCAGAAGCCCCGGCTTGCCGGCACCGACGCCTTCGTCTCGATCTACAACAATGACGGCTCCGAGGCCGGCGCCTGCGGCAACGGCATGCGCTGCGTGGCGCGGCAGACGTTTGCCGGCGGCGACAAGACGGCACTCACATTCGAGACCAAGGCCGGCCTGATCAATTGCTGGCAAGGCCCCGCGCCTGACCTTTACACGGTGGACATGGGCACGCCGAAGTTCGGCTGGCAGGACATTCCGCTGGCGGAGGAGTTTCGTGACACCCGCGGCATTGAGCTGCAGATCGGCCCGATCGACGCGCCCATCCTGCACACCCCATCAGTCGTCTCGATGGGCAACCCTCATGCGATCTTCTGGGTGGACGACATCCAGGCCTATGATCTCGAAAAGTTCGGGCCGCTGCTGGAAAACCACCCGATCTTCCCGGACCGCGCCAATATCACGCTGGCGCATATCGTCGATCGCGATCACGTCGTGATGCGGACCTGGGAGCGCGGCGCCGGCCTCACCAAGGCCTGTGGATCGGCTGCCTGCGCAACCGCCGTGGCCGCCGCCCGCCTGCGCAGGACCAACCGAACGGTGCATATGACGCTGCCCGGCGGAGAACTCACCATCGAATGGCGCGAGAGCGACGACCACGTGCTGATGACGGGGCCGGCCGCGTTTGAATATGAAGGTACGTTCGATCCGAAGCTGTTCGCTTCGGTCGCGTAAGCCCTACTCCCCGTTCCAGCCGCACTCCTTCAGCCGCTCATGCAGATGCGGCGGGGCCGGTGCGACGACACGAATCGGGTCCTTGTTGCGCGAAATCGGAATCACGATCTCGCGGGCATGCAGATGCAGTGTCGGCTCGCCGAAGCGTGGCCCGTTGCCGTAGATATTGTCGCCGACAATCGGAAATCCGGATGACGCAGAGTGCACGCGGAGCTGATGCGTGCGACCCGTCACCGGCTCCAGCGCCAGCCAGCTCATGCCACCGCCGCGGCCGAGCACGGTGAAATTCGAGACGGCCTTGAGCCCCTCGGGATCCGGCTTCATCCACCAGCCCCGGTCGGCATTGAGCCGCCCGAGCGGCATGTCGATCACGCCCGAATCTTCGGCAGGCCCGCCCTCGACCACCGCCCAATAGGTTTTGCGGATACGGCTGTGCTTGAACAGCAGGCCCAGCGATGCAGTCGCCTTGCGGTGCCGGCCGAGCACCAGGCAGCCCGAGGTGTCGCGATCCAGCCGATGTGCCAGAACCGGTGCACGCGGCAGGCCATAGCGCAGGAATTCGAACGATGTTTCCAGATTGGCGCCGCCCTTGGGGCCGCGATGCACCGGCAGGCCGGCGGGCTTGTCGATCACCAGCATCAGGCCGTCACGGTGCAGCACCCGCGCCAGAATCTCGGCCTCGGTCAGCTCCACCGCATCGGTGCGGGGTTCCAGCCGGGGCTCGGCCTCCAAGCTTACGTCTTCGTCACTTTCGCTGGTCATACTTTGAATCATGGCGCGAAACGGCTAACACACCCCCGACATGAGCGACACTCCCGAAACGCCAAAACTGAGCTGGTGGCGACGGCTCTCCGGCGGGTTGAAGCGCACCTCGAGCGCCCTTGGCACCGCGGTCGCCGACCTCGTGACCAAGCGCAAGCTCGACCGCGCCATGCTCGAGGACATCGAGGACGTGCTGCTGCGCGCCGATCTGGGTACCGAAGTGGCGGCGCGGATTTCCGCCGCCGTCGGCCATGGCCGCTATGACAAGGCGATCTCCGCCGACGAGGTCAAAACCGTCGTGGCCACCGAAGTCGAGAAAGTGCTCTCGGCGGTCGCCAAGCCGTTGGTGATCGATACTTCGCACAAGCCGTTCGTGATCCTCGTGGTCGGCGTCAACGGTTCCGGCAAGACCACCACCATCGGCAAACTGGCGTCCACCTTCTCCGCCGAAGGCCGCAAGGTGATGCTCGCCGCCGGCGATACGTTTCGCGCGGCAGCCATCGAGCAGCTCAAGGTCTGGGGCGAACGCAACAAGGTGCCGGTCATCGCCGGCGCGCAGGGTTCAGATTCCGCGAGCCTCGCCTTCACCGCCGTCACCGCGGCCCGCGACGACAAACGCGACGTGCTGCTGATCGACACCGCCGGCCGTCTGCAGAACAAGACCGAACTCATGGTCGAGCTCGAGAAGGTCGTGCGCGTCATCAAGAAGGTCGATGCCTCGGCGCCCCATGCGGTGCTGCTGGTCCTCGATGCCACAGTGGGACAAAACGCGCTGTCGCAAGTCGAAGCGTTTCATCGTACGGCTGGCGTCACCGGCCTTGTGATGACCAAGCTCGACGGCACCGCGCGCGGCGGCATCCTCGTGGCACTGTCGGAAAAGTACAAACTGCCGGTGCATTTCATCGGCGTCGGCGAAGGCATCGACGATCTCGCGCCATTCACCGCCAGGGATTTCGCGCAGGCGATTGCAGGAATTGAAAGCTGATATGACTGACGTGATCGACAAGAAGCAGCCGCACCCGCTATTCAAGCTCGCCACCGAGCTCGGCCCGCTGATCGTGTTTTTCGTCGCCAATGCGAAGTTCAACCTGTTCGTCGCGACAGGCGCTTTCATGGTGGCGATCGTCGCGGCGATGATCGCGTCCTATGTCGTGGTCAGGCATGTGCCGATTATGGCGCTTGTCACCGCCGTCATCGTGCTGGTGTTCGGCACGCTGACGCTAGTGCTGCATGACGAGACCTTCATCAAGGTCAAGCCGACCATCATCTATGGCCTGTTCGCAGCGATCCTCGGCGGCGGCCTGTTGTTCGGCCGATCCTTCATCGCCATCATGTTCGACCAGATGTTCAATCTCACACACGAAGGCTGGCGTGCGCTGACGAAGCGCTGGGCGCTGTTCTTCTTCGCCATGGCGCTTCTGAACGAAGCGATCTGGCGCACCCAGAGCACGGATTTCTGGGTAGCCTTCAAGGCGTTCGGCGTCATCCCGCTGACCATGGTCTTCGCGGTGGCGCAGATGCCGCTGATCAAGCGCTACGGCATCGAGCCGGCTACGCTCGCGGAGAGCACGGCGGACGAAGGCGATCTGAGGAAGTAGAAGCGGCTCTTACTTAACCTCGCCCCGCTTGCGGGGAGAGGTCGGATTGCGAGCGTAGCGAGTAATCCGGGTGAGGGGGAGCCAGTGTTTCACTCGTTAGCTCCCCCTCACCCGTCGCGGACTTCGTCCGCGCCACCCTCTCCCCGCAAGCGGGGAGAAGGAAAACATCACACCGCCAGCGTGCCGGCCTTTGCCGCCGCATAGCGCTCGCCGACCTTGGTCCAGTTGACCGTATTCCACCACGCCTTGAGATAATCAGCGCGACGGTTCTGGTAGGTCAGATAATAAGCGTGCTCCCAGACGTCGTTGCCCATCAGCGCGCGCTTGCCGTCCATGATCGGATTGTCCTGATTCGGACGCGTCTCGATCGACAGCTTGCCGTCCTTGTCGACGATCACGAACACCCAGCCAGAACCGAACTGACGGCCGCCGGCGGCGTTGAAATCGGTCTGGAATTTCTCGAGGCCGCCGAGGTCGCGATCGATCGCCGCGAGCACATCGCCTTCCGGCTTGCCGCCATTCGGGCCCATGATCTGCCAGAACATGGTGTGGTTGGCATGGCCGCCGAGATTGTTGCGCACCCCGGTGCGGATCGCTTCAGGCACGCTGTTGAGATTGCCGAGCACCTCGACCAGCGGCTTCTCGCCGATCACCGGGGTATCCTTGGCAAAATTGTTCATGTTGGCAACGTAGGCGGCGTGATGCCTGTCGTGATGGATCTCCATCGTCTTGGCATCGATATGCGGTTCAAACGCCGTGACCGGATAGGTCAGCGGCGGCAGGATGAATGGCGCATTGCCGGCAGTAGGGGTGGCCGGCGCAGCCGCCTGGGCGAAAGCAAGACGGGGCGCGACTGCCGCGGCAGCGATGCCGGTCGCAGCGAGCATGAGATGGCGTCGGGACATCGATGACATGGGGCTTCTCCCTTGAATATGGACTGCTACGTCTGGCAAATACGCACCGCATCTCTGGCAGTTTCGTGTGCGGGCATTGTGACGCAGCGCGACATAGCACATCACAGGTCTGAGATACCGTCTCACATGGGGCGAATCAGGATCCACCGGGCCGGACGCTGCGTTGGCCATCGCGGTGCTTCAGGAGATAACGCAGGCCCACCAAGGCCGCAGCCATTCCCGAGATCGCGCCGATGGTGAGCGCCCAGCGCGGACCGAATCGATCAGCGGCCCAACCGACGATGGGAGCGCCGATCGGCGTACCACCGAGTGCAATCGCCAGCAGGATCGCCATTACGCGCCCGCGCATAGCCGGCTCGGTCGAGAGCTGCACCAGGCTGCTTGTCGAGGTGGTCACGGTTTGAGCTGCCATACCGATCACGATCAGCGTAAGACCGAACAACCAGTAATTCGGCATGGCGGCGGCGAGGGCGAAGCCCGCGCTGAACACAGCGGCCCCGACGATCAGAAGACTGATGCGCGGCCTGTCGCGCCGCGCTGCCAGCAGCGAACCGATCACCGACCCGATCGCCATGACCGATGTCAGGACGCCATATTGACCGGCGCCGGCATGAAATGCCGTGACCGACATGGTCGAGATGAAAATCGGAAAGTTCAAACCGAAGGTGCCGATCAGGAACAGCATCAGCAAGATGGCTTTCAGGTCCGGCCGTTTCCAGACATAGCGAAAGCCTTCGACCAGACTGCCGCGGCCACCTGCAGAACGCTGCGCCGGATACATCTCATCGGCGCGCAGCAGCATGAGGGAGCCAAGCACCGCCATAAACGAGGCCGCATTGAGAATGAACACCCAGCCGGAGCCGACATGGGCAATCAGGAGGCCAGCAACCGCCGGACCGATCATCCGCGCCGCGTTGAACGAGGTCGAGTTGAGCGCGACGGCATTCGACAGATCGGCCTCGATGACCAGTTCGGAGACGAAGGTCTGCCGTGCCGGAAAATCGAAGGCCGCAACACAGCCGAGCAGGAACGCGAACACATAGACATGCCAGAGCTGCACGTGACCGCTGAGGAGAAGGAGTCCCAGCCCAAGCGCCAGCACTCCCATCGCCACCTGTGTCGCGATCAGCAATTTGCGGCGATCCAGATGATCGGCGGCATAACCTGTGAACGGCAACAACAGAAGCATCGGCCCGAACTGCAGCGCCATCACGATGCCAACCGCGGTGGCGTTGTTGTCGGTGAGTTGCGTGAGCACCACCCAGTCCTGCGTGGTGCGCTGCATCCACGAGCCGATATTCGACACCAGCGCACCACCTGCCCAGACGCGATAGTTGAAACCGCGCAGCGAGCGGAACGTACCGGTGGCCGATATACTCATGAACCGAGCGGTGTGTTGCCGCCGTGAAGGCGCCCGAACAGCCGCGCCGTAAAGATTGCCATCAGCAGAGCGCCAAGACCGAAAGCGGTGACATCGATCGTGGAATGCAGATCGAAATCGCCGACGCGGACGACGAGGAGATAGCCGATCACTAGGTTGACGAAGCCCCAGATCACATTGACCGTCGAGGACGACAGTCCCTTGCCCGGCGGCTTCGCGAACGGACTTTGAAACGGCCGGCCGGATACGCCGCTCACGAGGTGCGGGATCACATTGATGAGGAAAGCGCCGCCGAAGAACCAGGCGAGATAATGAAGCCAAAGCATCTCACGCACTCCGTTTGTCGAGCAGGTTGATGACGTCCTGCGTGGTGCCGGTCTCACCGAGACGGGGGAAGACGTTGGCGATGCTGCAATCATGCGCTTCGGCGCGCATATCCGTCATCGCATCGACGGCGAGCGTGACGTTGAAGCCCGCTTCATAGGCTTGGCGCGCAGTGGCTTCGACACCGGTTCCCGTCGCAACACCGGCGATGACGACTTGCGTGACACCGCGCGACTTCAGTTGCTGTTGGAGATCGGTCGTGGCGAACGCGCCCCAGCTGTGCTTGGTCACGGTGATATCGCGGGGTTGCTGATCGAGTTCGGGGATGAGATCGGTCCAGTCCTCGGCAAGCGGCACCGATCGGCGCGGCTGCTCGGTGCGGCCCGGCGCACCGCCGGCCACGTTGACGAGCACGACCGGCAATTCGCGGACGCGAAACGCGTCGAGCAGCACACGTGTCTGCTTCACGACGTCCCCGATCGGATGCACCGTCGGCAGCGCGACGATGCCTTGCTGCAGATCGACGACAATAAGTGCGGTGTTCGGATCGAGCATGGTGAGGGCCATGGAGCTCTCCTTTGAATGCGACGGCGCGATCAGGCGTCGACGATGCGCTTGAGCAACCCGATGCTGCCGGCGAGCTGATCCTGCTCCACGGCGGTCAGGGTTTTCTGGATGGCGTGGAACAGCCAGTCCTCACGGGCGGCGCGACCGACACGGATCCATTCCTTACAGGCGGGGGTGAGCGCCCAAATGGTCTGGCGACCGTCATTCGGATCGGGGGTGCCGCTGACCAGCCCGGTGGTCTCCAGCGCTGCCACCGTGGCGCCCATGGATTGCGGCCGCACGCCCTCGGCGCGAGCGAGGTGGGTCACCGTCGCCGGGCCGTCGCGATCCAGCCGGCTCAGCACCGACACCTGGGACATCGTCAGGTCGCCGATGCCGGCCTTTTCACGCAATCTGCGCTTCACCTGACCGATCAGGTCGCGAATCTCGGTCGCCAATGCCAGCGCCCGGGCATCTTCGGGGTTGTCATGATGGTCCGTCATAACCTCGGACTACAGGATACGAAGGAAAACTACAAAGGAAAACTTCATATCTGTCGATCACATCGCCGTGTCGTTTCAAACCTCGCAGTGATGGGGGCAGGTGTCTTGCCGCTAAACAAAAAGGGCGGCCTTTCGGCCGCCCTTTCGTACTTCGCAATGTCGCGAAAATTACTCCGCTGCAGTCGCGCCTTCGGCAGCCTTCTGCTTGGCTTCGAGATCTTCACCGGTCTCCTGATCGACAGCCTTCATCGACAAACGCGTCTTGCCGCGATCGTCGAAGCCGAGCAGCTTGACCTTGACCTTGTCGCCTTCCTTGACGACGTCGGAGGTCTTCTGCACGCGGCCGCCGGCGAGCTGGCTGATGTGAACCAGACCGTCCTTGGCGCCGAAGAAGTTCACGAATGCACCGAACTCCATGACCTTGACCACGGTGCCTTCATAGATCGCGTTGAGCTCCGGATCCGAAGCGATCGACTTGATCCACTTGATCGCAGCCTTGATCGACTCACCATCGGATGAGGCCACCTTCACGGTGCCGTCGTCTTCGATGTTGACCTTGGCGCCGGTCTTTTCGACGATCTCGCGGATCACCTTGCCGCCGGTGCCGATCACTTCACGGATCTTGTCGGTGGCGATCTTGAAGGTCTCGATGCGCGGCGCGTATTCGCCGAGCTCGGCACGGGCGTTGTTGAGCGCCTTCGACATCTCACCGAGAATGTGAATGCGACCTTCCTTGGCCTGACCCAGAGCGACCTTCATGATCTCTTCGGTGATACCGGCGATCTTGATGTCCATCTGCAGCGAGGTAATGCCGGTATCGGTACCAGCCACCTTGAAGTCCATGTCGCCGAGGTGATCTTCATCACCCAGGATGTCCGACAGAACTGCGTAGCGTGCGCCTTCGAGGATCAGGCCCATGGCGATACCCGCCGTCGGACGCTTCATCGGAACGCCCGCATCCATCAGCGCCAGCGAAGCACCGCAGACCGATGCCATCGACGACGAACCGTTGGACTCGGTGATCTCCGACACCACACGTACGGTGTACGGGAATTCGTGGTGACCCGGCAGAACCGGATGGATCGCGCGCCAGGCGAGCTTGCCGTGGCCGATTTCGCGACGCTTGGTACCGCCCATACGACCGGTCTCGCCGACCGAGTAGGGAGGGAAGTTGTAGTGCAGCAGGAACGTCTCTTTGTAGGTTCCCGACAGCGAGTCGATGTACTGCTCGTCTTCACCGGTGCCGAGCGTGGTCACGACCAGCGCCTGGGTTTCACCGCGGGTGAACAGCGCCGAACCGTGGGCGCGCGGCAGCACGCCGACTTCGGCGACGATCGGACGAACCGTGGTCAGGTCGCGGCCATCGATACGCTTCTTGGTGTCGAGGATGTTCCAGCGAACGATCTTCGATTCCAGTTCCTTGAACACGCCGGCGATGCGGAGCTTGTCGTATTTCGGCTCCTGACCTTCCGGGAAGTAGTGCGCCATCGCCTTCGCCTTGACGGCGCCGACGGCAGCGTAGCGATCCTGCTTCACAGGGATCGCATAGGCAGCGCGCAGCTCGGTTTCGACGAGACCGAGCATTTCCTTCTCGATTTCGCTGTCGTCGATGGTCTTGACCTCGCGCGGCTCCTTCGCGGCCTTCTCGGCGAGCTCGATGATCGCCTTGATGACCGGCTGGAAGTGGCGGTGACCGAACATCACGGCGCCGAGCATCACGTCTTCGTTGAGCTCCTTGGCTTCCGATTCCACCATCAGCACGGCATCGCCGGTGCCAGCGACGACGAGGTCGAGATTGGTGTCGGCCATTTCGTCGAGGGTCGGGTTGAGCACGTATTCATCATTGATGAAGCCGACGCGGGCTGCACCGATCGGGCCCTGGAACGGGGCGCCGGAAATCGTCAGGGCAGCCGAGGTGGCTACCAGCGCGAGAATGTCCGGATCGTTCTCCATGTCGTGCGACAGCACGGTAACGACGATCTGGGTTTCATTGCGCCAGCCATCGACGAACAGCGGGCGGATCGGACGATCGATCAGGCGGGAGACCAGCGTCTCCTTCTCGGTCGGACGACCTTCGCGCTTGAAGTAGCCGCCGGGAATGCGGCCGGCTGCGTAGGTCTTCTCGATGTAATCGACGGTCAGCGGCAGGAAGTCGATGCCATCCTTGGCAGTCTTCGCGGCGACGACGGTGGCGATAACGACGGTCTCGCCATAGGTGGCGATGACGGCGCCGTCAGCCTGACGGGCAACCTTGCCGGTTTCCAGCTTGAGCGGACGACCGCCCCAATCGATCTCGACGGAGTGAACATTAAACATCTTAGGTTTCTTTCATGGGTTCACGGAGGACGTGACGGCCAAAAACACTGAAGTCCAAAACACAAAAGCCATGCGCAAGACGGCAAGAAGCTGTTCGCGATGTCGCGAAATCAGCGTCCGGCGATCCTGCCATGGCTCTGGTATTCTGAATGGCGTCCAT
The DNA here is from genome assembly GCF_051811085.1 of Tardiphaga sp. 862_B3_N4_1. Lineage (NCBI taxonomy): Bacteria > Pseudomonadati > Pseudomonadota > Alphaproteobacteria > Hyphomicrobiales > Nitrobacteraceae > Tardiphaga > Tardiphaga sp. 862_B3_N4_1. Next base: position 1,747,815 of record NZ_JBPWQB010000002.1, on the reverse strand, counting down.
CCTTCCGATGGTCGCGGGGATCTTTGGAGGATCGCGCCGCGCGACGGGCACCTTGCCCGTCATCGTCCAGTTGCCGGATTGCTTCTGAACGTTATCGCGAAAGCCACACATGGCTTCCGCTACAAAAAACGCGCGCAAAGGGTTTTTGCGCGCGTGATTTCGCTTAGCGGCGAATGTTGTGCTTCTCGAGCAGCGCCTTGTAGCGCGCCTCGTCCTTGCGCTTGATGTAGTCAAGCAGCGAACGACGCGTGGAGACGAGCTTCAAAAGACCACGGCGGGAATGGTTGTCCTTGGTGTGGGTCTTGAAGTGTCCGGTCAGGTTGGCAATGCGCTCGGAGAGGATCGCAACCTGGACTTCCGGCGAACCAGTGTCGCCGGTCTTGTTGGCATTGGTCTTGATGACTTCCGCTTTGCGTTCTGCGGTAATCGACATCGTCAGTTACTTTCTTTGCGGGCCGAACTGGCGGTCAGTCCGGTCAGGTTAAACACGCGCTTGGGGATGAGTTCGCCGTTGCCAACTTCAGCGAGGGCCAATAATCGCCCTGCCACCGTGACATAAACTGTGCCGCTACAATCGGGCGCATCCCGTCCGCGCAACAAAACGGCTTGGCCCCGATGGAGCCTTGCCGCATCCGCCCGTGTGACGGCCAGTGCCGGGATGTCGTCCAGCGCGGTCTCAACGGGCAGTAGCGCGTCGGCGAGGCTACCCTCGCCAGACGCGGCTCTATCGCACAAAGCCTCCAACTGTTCCAGCGGAATCATGTCGGCTTCGGCGAAAGGTCCGACCAGGGTACGCCGGAGCGCACTGATATGGCCGTAGCAGCCGAGTAAACGGCCGATATCGCGGGCCAGCGCACGCACGTAAGTGCCCTTGCCGCACTCGGCCTCGAACACGGCATGGTCGCTATCTGGCTGTTCTGTCAGGACTAATTCGTGAATTACAACCGGTCGGGGAACCAGCGGCACCACCTCGCCGTCGCGGGCGAGATCATAGGCGCGCTCGCCCTGGATCTTGATCGCCGAGTATTGCGGCGGGGTCTGTTCGATATTGCCGGTAAATTGCGGCAGCAGCGCCCTGATCTGGTCGGCCGTTGGCCTATTCGGGCTGGTGAAGGTCGCACGGCCCTCAGTGTCGTCGGTATCGCGTTCCTCGCCCCAGGCGACCGTGAAGCGATAGCGCTTGCGGCCGTCCATCACGAACGGAACCGTCTTGGTGGCTTCGCCGAGCGCGATCGGCAGACCGCCGGACGCCAACGGATCGAGGGTACCGGCATGGCCGGCGCGCTTGGCCTGGAACAGGCGCTTGGCGATCGCGACGGCCTGGGTCGAGGTCATGCCGATCGGCTTGTCGAGGATCACCCAGCCATGAACGTCGCGCTTGTCGCGCCGGACCTGGCCCTGCTGACGCTGCTTGCCGCCCTGATGGCGGGGATCGTTATTGCCGCGATGGCCCTGATGCTGACGCTGGTCATTGCCGCCGCGGTCACCTTGCTGACCGTGGTCGCCGTGCTGCACGGCCGGAGAGAGGGTGGGCTCGCCATTGCCCGCTTCATCGAGGCGTGAATCGAGGGCGGCGGCTGGAGTCGTCACAGTCATTCGTTTTCGTCCGAGTCTGGTTTGAGGTCGCGCGCAACGGCAGGCGTGCGCAGAAGTTTGTCGATGCGCTCGGCTTCGTCGAAGCGCTCATCGATGCGGAAGCGAAGATCGGGGGCGTATTTCAGGTTCACGCGATACGCGACCTCGGTTCGCAGGAAGCTCTTGTTCGCCGCGAGCGCCTTCAGCACCGGTTCGGTGTTCTGGCCGCCGAGCGGCATCACATAGACGGTGGCGAGCTTGAGATCGGGCGACATCTTCACCTCGGGCACGGTGATGATGGTGGTCTGCAGAACGGGATCGTGGACCCCACCCTGCGACAGGATATCGGCAATCGCGTGGCGCATCAGCTCGCCAACGCGCAATTGACGCTGCGAGCCGCCCGGCGCGGCAGATTTTTGGTGATGCTTGGGCATCGGTTTCCCTACGAAAACAAAATTCGTCATGGCCGGGTTTGTCCCGACCATCCACGACTGCTCTTTTGAAATTCAAAGACGTGGATGCCCGGCCATCTAGCGAAGCTAGCTTCGCGCAGGCCGGGCATGACGTCTCGTTTAAATCCGGTCTCTCTGTAAGATTTGGACTTACAGGGAGCGCTGGATGGTCTCTACGCGGTAACACTCGATCACGTCGCCGGCGCGCATGTCGCCGTAGTTCTCGAACGCCATGCCGCATTCCTGGCCTGACGCCACTTCCTTCACTTCGTCCTTGAAGCGCTTCAGTGTCGACAGCTTGCCTTCGTGCACCACGACGTTGTCGCGGATCAGGCGCACATTCGCGCCGCGTTCCACGGTTCCGTCGGTGACGCGGCAACCCGCAACCTTGCCGACCTTCGAGATGTTGAACACTTCGAGGATCTGCGCATTGCCCAGCATGGTTTCGCGCAGTGTGGGCGCGAGCAGACCGGACATGGCTTTCTTCACGTCATCCACGAGATCGTAGATGATGTTGTAGTAGCGGATTTCGATGCCGTTGCGCTTGGCAGCAGCAGCGGCTTCCTTGTTGGCACGAACCGAGAAGCCGATGATGGCGGCGTTGAAGCCTTCCGCCAGCGTGACGTCCGATTCCGAAATGCCGCCGACGCCCGCATGCAGGATGCGCGCGGCGACTTCGTCGGTGCCGAGCTTCTCGAGCGAGCCGAGAATGGCTTCGAGCGAACCCTGCACGTCGGCCTTGATGATCAGCGGGAAGTCCTTGCGACCCGAGGTCTTCAGCTGGCTCATCATCTGCTCGAGCGAGCCGCGCATGCCGTTGGTGGAGGCTGCGGACTTCTCGCGCTTCTGATGTGCGCGGTAGCCGGTGATTTCGCGGGCGCGGGCTTCGTTCTCGACCACGGCCATACGATCGCCAGCTTCCGGCGGACCGTTGAAACCGAGCACTTCGACCGGCACCGACGGACCTGCCGCGGTCAACGTCTCACCCTGATCGGAGATCAGCGCGCGGACACGGCCCATTTCGGCACCGGCCACGATGATGTCGCCGACCTTCAGGGTGCCGCGCTGAACCAGCACGGTCGCCACCGGACCACGACCACGATCGAGCTTGGCTTCGATCACGGTACCTTCCGCCGGACGTTCCGAATTGGTCTTCAGGTCGAGAATATCGGCCTGCAGCGCGATCATTTCCAGGAGCTTGTCGAGGTTGGTCTTGTTCTTCGCCGACACTTCGACGTCGACCACGTCGCCGCCGAAGGATTCGACCTGCACGTCATGCTGCAGCAGTTCGGTGCGCACGCGCTCCGCCTTGGCATCAGGCTTGTCGATCTTGTTGATCGCCACGATCATCGGCACGCCGGCTGCCTTGGCGTGGTTGATGGCTTCGATGGTCTGCGGCATGACGCCGTCATCGGCCGCCACCACAAGGATGACGATATCCGTGACCTTGGCGCCGCGGGCACGCATCGCGGTGAACGCAGCGTGGCCTGGCGTATCGATGAAGGTGATCTTCTTGCCGCTCTCGGGCGACGTGACCTGATAAGCGCCGATATGCTGCGTGATGCCGCCGGCTTCGCCGGACACCACATTGGCATGACGCAACGCATCGAGCAGCGAGGTCTTGCCGTGGTCGACGTGGCCCATGACGGTCACGACCGGCGAACGCGGCTCGGTATCGGTGGAATCGTCAACCTTGTCGAACAGACCTTCTTCAACGTCCGATTCGGCAACGCGCTTGACGGTGTGGCCCATTTCCTCGGCCACCAGCTGCGCGGTGTCGGCGTCGATGACGTCGTTGATCTTGTGGATCGCGCCCTGCTTCATCAGCAGGCGGATCACGTCCACGGCACGCTCGGCCATACGGTTGGCGAGTTCCTGAATCGTGATCGCTTCCGGGATCGTGACTTCACGAACCAGCTTTTCCTTCGGCTCGTTCGACTGATGACCCTTCAGACGCTGGGTGCGGCGACGGAACGAGGCGATCGAACGCTCGCGGACGTCGCCGGCCGACAGCGCGGTGACCACGGTGAGACGGCCGCGCTCCTTCTGCGGACCGGGCTTGGCAGTGGGCTTCGGCGCGATCACGGGGCGCGCGGCGCCGCCGGGACCACGGCGAATGACGCGCGGACCTTCATCCTCGTCGGTGCCGTCGGCAGCGACGCCGGGCGCACGGGCAGGCGTAGTTGAGGTGGCGCCGGGACGGGCCGTCGTCGTGGCCGGCTTGGCGGCCTTCGCATCGGCTTCAGCCTGACGGCGCTTGGCCTCGACTTCGGCGCGGCGCTTGGTTTCTTCTTCCTGGCGGTGACGCTCTTCCTCGGCCTTGCGACGGGCTTCGGCAGCTTCACGCTCTTCCTGTTCCTTGAATTCCTTGGTGTTGCGGCGGGCAGCCTCGATCTCGGCGAGGCGACGCTCTTCCTGCTCGCGCACGCGGGCATCGGCCAGCGCGCTGGCGCGGGCATTGCGCTCTTCTTCGGTCAGGGTACGGAGCACGACGCCCGAACCTGAACGGGCCGGAGGCTGCGGGCGCTGCGGCGCGCGCGACGGCGGCGCTGCGGGAGGCGGAGCGGAGCTGCGTCCTGCGGGAGAAGGGGCAGCGGTGCGGGAAGCCGGTGCGGCCGGTGCAGGCGCAGCAGCGCGCGCAACCGGCGCCGCGGGCGCAGCAGTTGCAGCGGGAGCAGCCGGCGCAGCAGCAACGGGAGCTGGTGCAGCAGTCTCGACAGGTGCGGGAGCAGCAGTTGCTGGTGCGGCGACAGGCGCAGCCGCGGGCGCATCGCCGGGCATACGGCGCTTGCCGCGCTTCTCGACCACCACCTGCTTGGTGCGGCCATGGCTGAAGCTCTGGCGCACAGTGCCCTGCTCGACGCGCGGCTTGAGCGTCAAGGTCTTGCTGGGAACGCTCAGAGTCTTGTCACCAGGCGTTTTCGTATCAACCATTCAGCAGTCCTAATCTTGTTGCGTTGTGCGCGGTCGCACAGTCGTCGAAGTTTCGATCAGCGAGATCGTTGGCGTCAGCGGCTCCGTCTCCGGCGCAGCAGTTGTCAGCGAAGCTTTGGCGCTTGCGTTGATGTCGTCGTCAGCCAGCCGGTATTGGACCAGAGTCTGGCTGCGCGACAGGAACGTTTTGCCCGCCGGGCCCGTAAGCACGGCAGCATGTATCACATTTGACCGCCCCAATGCCAAATCCAATTCATCGGAGCTTAAAACCGTAATGATCGGCAGTTTCGGCGCGTCGTCGCCGGATTCCGCGTCAAATTCCACGCGTTGCCGGGCAACGCTGTCCAGTTTACGGATTCCGTCGGGGGCGCCGTTGGAGGCGTGGAGAAGAACACCGACCGTTCCGCGGCGCAGGGCGTCTTCGACCTTGGTGAAGCCGGAAACCACCTGACCGGCCTTGGCAGTTATGGCCAGCGCCTCGATGACGCCGCGCACCATGAGCTTGTCGGTGTCGTCGGCCAGGGTCGGCGACGCCTTGACCGCTTTCTTGAAGCCCTTGGCAAAAAGATTGCGCTTGGCCGCCTCGGTCACCGCCTTGCGGGAGGCCGTGACCCAGAGGCCGCGGCCGGGAAGCTTGCGCTTCAGATCCGGGATCGCCTCGCCCGTGGGCGCGACGACGAACCGGATCAGATCATCGATCGGGCGCACGCTCCGCGTAACCACGCACATCCGCATCGTCCCGGGCTTGGTGCTCCGGGGGCCGTTGTCCAGATCTGCTTGGTCAGCAATGGCGAGCATGCGCGTGGCATTGTCCTTACGCTTCTTCGGTGGCGTCGAGCGGCGCACCCTTGTCGAGATCGGCCTGGGTGATCCAGCCGGCCACGACGCGGGCCTGCATAATCAGATGCTCGGCGTCTTCACGCGAAATTTCGCTGGCATCGAGAATGCCCGGGTGCTTGGTCGGCTCGGAGCCTTCCTTGCGTTCGGTCCAGCCCACCAGATCGTCAGTGGCGCAGCCGGCAAGATCCTCGACGGTCTTGATGTCGTTTTCGCCGAACTTGACCATCATCTTGAGGGTCACGCCCGGAACGTCCTTCAAAGCGTCTTCCACACCCAGTTCCTTACGTTTGCCTTCGAGTTCAGCTTCGAGCTGCTCGAGGTATTCACGTGCACGGCTCTGCAATTCGGCCGCTGTTTCGTCGTCGAAGCCCTCGATGCCCGACAGTTCCTTGGCATCGACCATCGAAAGTTCTTCCACCGAAGTGAAACCTTCCGACGCGAGCAGCTGACCGACGACTTCGTCGACGTTCAGCGCTTCCATGAAGACGCGCGTGGAATTTTCGAAATCGGCCTGGCGACGTTCGGATTCTTCCTGTTCGGTCAGGATGTCGATATCCCAGCCGGTCAGCTGCGAAGCCAGGCGCACATTCTGGCCGCGACGACCGATCGCAAGGGATAGCTGGTTATTCGTGTCGGGAACGACAACCTCGATGCGCTCACGATCTTCATCGATCACGACTTTCGAGACTTCTGCCGGCGCCAGCGCGTTCACCACGAAAGTGGCGATATCCGGCGACCATGGAATGATGTCGATCTTCTCGCCCTGCAGCTCGTTGACCACGGCCTGCACGCGGGAACCACGCATACCGACGCAGGCGCCGACCGGATCCACCGACGAGTCGCGCGAGATCACGCCGATCTTGGCACGCGAACCGGGATCGCGGGCCACGGCCTTGATCTCGACGATACCGTCATAGATTTCAGGCACTTCCTGCGCAAACAACTTGGCCATGAACTGCGGATGGGTGCGCGACAAGAAGATCTGCGGACCGCGGGTCTCGCGGCGCACGTCGAACACATAGGCGCGAACGCGGTCACCGTTGCGGAACACTTCGCGCGGCAGCATCTCGTCGCGACGCACGATGGCTTCGCTGCGGCCGAGGTCGACGATCACCGAACCGTATTCGACGCGCTTGACGATGCCGTTGACGATCTCGCCGATGCGATCCTTGAATTCCTGATACTGCCGGTCACGCTCGGCTTCGCGCACCTTCTGCACGATGACCTGCTTGGCGGACTGCGCGGCGATACGGCCGTATTCCAGCGGCGGCAGCGTGTCGGCGATGGTGTCGCCGATCTGCGCACCCGGATTGGCGCGCTGCGCGTCAAACAGCGAGGTCTGGAAAGACGAATTCTCGACGTCCTCTACCACCAGCATGTGGCGGGTCAGAGAGAGCTGGCCGGTCTTGGGATGAATCTCGGCATGCACATCGGTCTCGGAACCGTAGCGCGCGCGGGCCGCTTTCGCGATCGCCTCTTCCATCGCCTGGATGACGATGTTGCGGTCGATCGATTTTTCGCGCGCGACGGCGTCGGCGATCTGCAGCAGTTCGAGTTTATTGGCGCTGACAGCGGCCATAGCTCATTCTCCTTCGATGGGATCGATTTCGCCTCGGCGCGCACGGTCGGCGGCCAGACGATGTTCTTTGGTATTCTTCGGCAAAGGCTTCTTGGTAGCTTTCGCGACCTTGAGTTTCGGCTTCGGCGCAAAGCTCTTTTTCGGATCGCTGCGCTTGGCATGCGGTGCCGGCGGCGGCGCGAGACCGAGCTCCCGTTTGAGATCAAGCTCGGCGTGCTTGCCGCGGCGCATCGACTCGGCGATCAGCTCGTCGGTCAGCACCAGGCTGGCATTGGAGATGTCTTCCAGCGGCAACCGCGTGATGGAGTCCTCGCCGTCGCGGGCGCCTTCCCGATCGATCAGGACGACGTCGCCTTCGATAGCGCCGAGCAGGCCACGGAAGCGTTTGCGGCCGCCGACGGCGACAGCCATCTCGATCTTAACCAGATAGCCATGATAGCGCTCGAAATCGGAGCGTCGGACCAGCGGGCGATCGATGCCGGGCGAGGAAATTTCGAGGCGATAGGCGCGCTGGATCGGATCGGCGACGTCCATCACCGGCGACAGCGCGTGTGAGATCGCCTCGCAGTCCTCGACCAGCATGGTGCCATCCGGCCGCTCCGCCATGATCTGCACGGTGCAGCCGAGCTCGCCGGAAATTTTGATCCGCACCAGCCGGTAACCGAGGTTTTCGAGCACGGGCGTGGCGACTGCCGATACCCGCGCCGCAGCACCCGGCTCGATCACCAGGCGCGGCTCGGAAAGCAGCTCGGTATCAACGGTTTCTGGGTTTTGGTCGGTCATGTCCAGGATCGAAGTATTCCGGTTGGAGGATGTCTGAATGCGCGTGCAGCCTGCAGAAGTGTATCGCGTCGGGCTTTCGGCCCTTTTGGACCCTGCGAGCCCCGCCGGATTATGGCCAAGGTCCGTTCAGGTAATAAAAAAGAGCGGGTCCCGAGGGGCCCACTCTCAAACGCGATCGTATGAGAACCTAATAAGTTGTGGGCGATATAGCCCTTTTCCGGCGCCCCGGCAAGGCCGCAGTGGCTGCCCCGCAATATTTCTGCAACCCGCGGTAGCCCAATCCTGCGGACTAACCGTTCCTTCATCAACCCCATCTAGGGTGCCCCAGCCTTTCCGTATGGTGGTGTTGAGTATTTTTTGATGGCTGAGGCGAAATCGCTCATTCCCGGGCTGGAGAACATCGTCAGAGATGGCGATCCCAAGCGCCGCGGCGAGGCGGTCCGTAAGATTTCCGAGCTTTTCCTGCGGGGCGCGTCCCGTTTTCAGCCGGCCCATGTCGATCTGTTCGACGGCGTTCTGACGAGTCTGGTTCCACAAACCGAGGTCGAAGCACGCACCGAGCTGGCCGAACGGCTGTCCGATCTCGTCAACGCACCGCCGCAACTGGTGGCCTTGCTCGTCCGCGATGACGAAATCCTGATCGCCGGGCCGCTGTTGCGCCGCTCACCTTTGATCGACGAACCGACACTGGTCGACATCGCCAAGGCCCAGGGCCAGTCGCATCTGCTGGCGATCTCCGATCGCTCGACGCTGACCCCGCGCATTACCGACGTGATCGTCCGCCGCGGCGACCGCGACGTGATCCGCCGGGTCGCCGGCAATGCCGGTGCCGCTTTCTCGCAACTTGGCTATACCGGCCTCATTCGCCGCGCCAGCGACGATGGCGCCCTCGCCGTCACGGTCGGGCAGCGCGACGATCTCGCGCCGGAACAACTCAAACACCTGTTGGCACAGTCGGTCGAGGTGGTTCGCCGTCGGCTGTTCGACGCCGCCGCCCCCCAACTGCGCAACGCGATCAACCGCGCGATGCAAGACATCACCGGTACGCCGACGCATCTGGCCGTCACCCGCGACTTCGCCACCGCGCAGCGTGCCATTCGCAAGCTCCACCAGGCCGACGAGCTGGACGAAGGCGCTTTGTTGCGCTTTGCCCGCGCCCATCAATATGAGGAAACCGCCGCCGCCCTCGCCGCTCTGTCGGGCGTGCGGATCGGGACCATCGACCAGCTCCTCAAAGGCGACCGCGACGATCCGATGCTGATACTCGGCAAATCGATCGGGATTTCCTGGGCCACCGTCCGCGCCCTGATGACGCTGCGTCTCGGCCCCGGCCGTTCGCCTGCCGCCGCCGATGTCGAGGAAGCCCGACAGAATTTCGAGCGCCTGGTGCCTGCCACGGCACAGCGCGTGCTGACCTTCTGGCAGACCCGCGAGACCGCCTCAGCGATCCCCCTGCCGCTCTGATCCGCTGGGGTTCCCCGGGGCGGCTGCCCGTCGCTCCCGTTTGCGCCACTCCGCCACAAAACTCACGAACGCCGCCAAAGCCGGCGGTGGCTGCCGACGGCTTGGATAATACAGGAACGGGCCCGGGAATGGCGGCAACCAGTCCTCCAGAACGCTGACCAACCTCCCGGTCGCGAGGTCGTCCCGCACATAGCCCTCAAACACCGCGTAAAAGCCGAGCCCATCCCGTGCCGCTTCCAGCCCGAGCCGGGAATAGCTCGCCAGCAGAGGCCCCCGGGGCGGTATCCGGACCACCTGGCCGTCCTTTTCGAACTCCCATTCCGGGATAGAACCGTTGTCGAAACGCGTTCTGATGCAGCAATGCTGCAGCAATTGCTGCGGTGCAATAGGTCGTCCATGCTGCGCAATATATTGCGAAGAAGCCACCATCACGAAGCGTTGCGGCGGCCCCAGCGAGACCGCGATCATGTCCTGCGCCAGATCCTCGCCATAGCGAATGCCGGCGTCGAAACCCTTGGCGACGATGTCGATCAATGACGTCTCGGCAACGATCTCAAGCTCAACCTGCGGATATTGCTGCAAAAATGGCGTAACCATCGGCGCCACCACGATATCGATGGCTGGTGCTGGACCGTTGATCCTCAGTCGGCCAGACGGCACATCACCGAAATCGCGAACTTGCTGCAGCGCAGCATGGACATCACCCATGGCCGGAGCGATTTTGCGCTGCAGCAATTCTCCTGCCTCGGTAAGCGCAACACTACGCGTTGTGCGATGCAGCAAACGAACGCCAAGCCGCTCTTCCATGTCGCGCAACCGCTGACTCAGGCTGGACACCGACACATGGGTCTCCACCGCCGCCCGCCGGAAATTCCGGGTCCGTGCCACTGCCAGAAAGGCCGCCAGATCGCGCAGATCGAGATCGCTCATTGTTCGACAGAGTGAACAAGCCTTTCGGGATTGTCCAGCTTATCGGATCAATGGAGCGGGCTCATATCGGGGCGGCAGCGGCGGAGGATCGGTCCGGCCGCCTTCTGGGAGAACCACCATGAACCACCTTCAACTCGGAAAGACTGGCCCCACAGTGGCCGCGCTCGGCCTCGGCTGCATGGGCATGTCGGATGTCTACGGCCCGGCCGACCGAGGCGAAAGCATCGCCACCATCCACGCCGCGCTGGAGGCCGGCGTCACCCTGATCGACACCGGTGACTTCTACGCCATGGGCCACAACGAACTCCTGATCGCCGAAGCCCTGCGCGGCCGCAGCCGCGACAGCCTGCAGCTTTCGGTCAAATTCGGCGGTATGCGCGATCCCGCCGGTGCCTTCATGGGCTTCGACAACCGCCCGATAGCGATCAAGAATTTCGTGGCCTATTCGCTGGTGCGGCTCGGCGTCGAGGTCATCGACATCTACCGCCCCGCGCGGCTCGACCCCAATGTGCCCATCGAGGACACCGTCGGCGCCATCGCCGACCTGATCAAGGCCGGCTACGTCAAACATATCGGCCTCTCCGAAGTCGGCTCCGAGACCATCCGCCGTGCCCACAAGGTGCATCCCATCACCGACCTGCAGATCGAATATTCGCTGATCTCGCGCGGTATCGAGGATGACATCCTGCCGACCTGCCGCGAACTTGGCATCGGCATCACGGCTTACGGTGTGCTCTCGCGCGGCCTGATCGGTGGCCACTTCACCAAGAGCGGGATGAACGCAAAGGACTATCGCAGCCACAGCCCGCGCTTCAGCGCTGCGAATATCGATCAGAATCTGGCTCTGGTTGAAAAAATCCGCGCCATCGCCAACGAGATCGGCGCCTCGGTCGCACAGGTCGCGATCGCCTGGGTGGCCGCACAGGGCCACGACATCCTGCCCGTGGTCGGCGCCCGGCGACGGGATCGGCTCACTGAAGCGCTGGGATCGCTGGAGGTGAAACTCACGCCCGCGCATCTCAGGGCGCTGGCGGAGGCGATCCCGGCCGATGCGGCAGCCGGCGGCCGTTATCCGGACGAGCATCTCGCGCATATGGACAGTGAAAAGAAGCGGGCGTGAGACGCGAAGACGCTAGTGGCCTCCCTCCCCCAAGCGCAGCGCAGTGGGGAGGGACAAGAAGCGCCTCACAAATACGCGCTCAAATCCCTGATGCTCGGTGCATCCCCGTTCAGCGGATTCGCCGGATCGCGCCCGTAACGCAGCGTCTCGAAGCGCATGTTGCGGGCGTCGATCATCAGCAGACGCCCGACCAGCCCTTCACCAAAGCCCACGATCTCGCGGATCGCTTCCAGCGCCATCATCGAGCCAACCATACCGGCCAGCGCACCCATGACGCCGGCTTCCTGGCAGCTCGGCACAGTGCCCGGCGGCGGCGCTTCGGAAAACAGACAGCGATAGGTCGGGTTCAATGCGCCCGATGCATTGGCCTCATGGGCACGGATCGTGGTCAGCGAGGCATCGAAAGTGCCGAGAGCCGCGGAGATCAACGGCTTCTTTGCAAGATAGCAAGCATCCGACAGCAGATAGCGCGTGGTGAAATTGTCGGAACCATCGAGCACGATGTCGTAGCCCGACAACAGCGTCATCGCATTAGCTGCATTGAGCCTGACGGCATGGCCGATAAATCTGACATGCGGATTGAGCGCATGGATTTTTGCTGCGGCGCTGTCGGTCTTCAATGCGCCGATATCCGGCGTTGCGTGAATGACCTGCCGCTGCAGGTTCGACAGCGACACCGTGTCGTCATCGACCACACCGAGCGTGCCGATGCCCGCGGCCGCGAGATACATCAGTGCCGGTGCGCCGAGCCCGCCGGCGCCGATCACAAGCACTTTCGCGCCCTGCAGCGCGGTCTGGCCGGGACCGCCGACCTCGCGCAACACGATATGGCGCGCATAGCGCTCGAGTTCATCGGCATTCAGCATCGCAATAGTCGCTCCAAACTCCGACCTTCATGGTGAGGAGCGCGCTTCTTGCGCGCGTCTCGAACCATGAGATGAACAGCTCATCCTTCGAGACGGCGCTGAAGAAGCGCCTCCTCAGGATGAGGCCACAGATCAGGTCCCGCATTGTCGTGAACCCTTCCCGCGCTGTCACCGACCCACGAGATGTGCTTAATTCCACCGAAATCAATCACCAGCTTCAAGACCGGACATGTCATGAGATCGATGCTTTCAGCAACATTGATGATCGTGGCAGCCTCTGCGGCTCACGCACAGGTGCAGGCGACGCCTCCCGCGGTGCAAGGCATCAAGCCGAAGCCGGTCACCACCACACCGATCCGCCCGGCGCTGCAGACCCCTGCCGACACCGCCAATGCCATGGCGCAGGCCGAGCGGCTCGGCATTCAATCGGATCTGGCGTGGACCGGACAGTATAACGGCGCCATTACCGGCGAGGTCTCGGATCGCATGGTCAATGCGATCAAGACGTTCCAGAAGGACAACGGCGCCAAGCAGACAGGCGTTCTGAACCCGCAGGAGCGCGATCTGCTGCGCGCGGCCGCGAGGAAACTTCAGGACAATGTCGGCTGGAAAATGGTCACCGACATGGTGACCGGCGCACGGCTTGGCATTCCCGGCAAGCTGGTGCCGCAGCAGGCCTCCGACGCGAACGGCAGCAAATGGTCGTCCCCCACCGGCACGGTCCAGATCACGCTGGCGCGCCGCAAGGAGGACACGCCCTCCACCGCGAAACTCGCCGAGGCCGAGCGCAAGGAGCCCGGCCGCAAGATCGACTATCAGGTCGTCAAGCCGGATTTCTTCGTGCTGTCCGGCCTGCAGAACCAGAAGAAGTTCTACATCCGCGGCCAGTTCAAGGACTCGGAAGTCCGCATCCTCTCGATCTTCTATGATCAGGCTACCGAAGGCACGATGGAGCCAGTGGTGATCGCGATGTCGTCGGCCTTCAACGCATTCCCCGCGGGTTCGCAGGCCATGGGCCCGCCGCCCCGCAAGAAGGTCGAATATGCCAGCGGCATCGTGGTGAGCGATGACGGCGCCATCGTCACTGATCGCCAGGCCGTCGATGGCTGCATGTCCATTGTCGTCGCTGGTTACGGCAATGCCGACAAAGTCGCCGAAGATAAAGTGCGCGATCTCGCATTGCTGCGCATCTATGGCGCGCGCGAGCTGAAGCCGCTGTCGCTTGGCGCTGGCGCAGCGAAGCCCAATCTCGATCTCGTAGGGATCGCCGATCCGCAAAACCAGGGCGGCGGCGCAGCCGTCACCAGCGTGAAGGCGTCCACCACGCCGGTCGGCACCGGCAGCGAACTGGCCCTCTCACCCGCACCGGGGTTCGGTTTTTCCGGCGCAGCCGCCATCGACAGCGACGGCAAATTTGCGGGCCTCGCGCAGTTGAAGCCACTGCTCGTTGCCGGCCCGCCGAATGCGGCACCGCTGGCGGCGCTGGTGCCCGCGGAACTCGTGCTGAATTTCGTGAAAGCGAATGGCGTGAACGCGAACGGCAGCTCGGCCGATGCGAAGGCTGCGATGGTGCGTGTGATCTGCGTGCGGAAGTAGTTTTCGCTGGAAATTAGCTCTCTTTTGGCCTATGCTCAAGCATATGCCACGGAGGTGCCGATGACCGACTCCCGTCACGTCAGGCTGTTTCGTAACGGTCGCAATCAGGCGGTCCGCATTCCCGTTGAATTCGAGTTACCGGGCAACGAAGCCGTCATGCACCGCGACGGCGACAGGCTCGTAATCGAGCCCGTACGCAAGCGCGGCCTGCTGGCATTGCTTGATACGATGGAGCCCTTCACGGAAGAATTTCCGGACGTCGATGCAGGCTTGCGCCCGCTACGGGACATCAAGCTGTGAGCACACCACGCTACATGCTTGATACAAACGTCGTCTCGGATCTGATCCGAAATCCAGCGGGTCGTGTAGCCAAGAGAATTCGTAAACTCGGCGCCGAGGGACTTTGCGTCAGCATCATTACGTCCGCCGAATTGCGGTTCGGATGCGCCAAACGTAATTCACCGCGGCTCACGCAACTCGTAGAGCAGGTGCTGAATGAGCTCGATATCCTGCCACTGGAAAGTCCGGCCGACACCGAATACGCCCGCATTCGCCACGACCTTGAAAAGAAGGGCGTCCCCATCGGCCCGAATGACCTGCTGATCGCGGCTCACGCTTGCGCCGTCGATGCCACGCTGGTGACTGCGAATGCGAAAGAATTCAAACGGGTGAGCGGTCTGAAAGTCGAGAACTGGCTGTCATAGGCAACCGCCTGTCCGATGCTCTAATCCACTTCCTCGTACATCGCATCCATCTGCGCCGCGAACGGCGTTGCGCGCGGCGGCGGCGCGGCAGGGGCGCGGATGATCCGGCGTTCGAGCTGTTCGCGGTTCTGCTGCTCGACGAATTTCACTGCGAAACCGCCCTGGAGATGGCGCACCACGCGGCCGACGCAGGCGCCGACGGCGAGCGGCGTGCCGACCTCCGGCTGCACATCGGCAGAGACTGCAGCGCCGGACACCGACATGTCGATCACAAAGCAGCTTTTCATGCTGCCGTCAGCGAAGGTGAGCATGGAATGCGGGCTCGCGGGAATGAGGCGCGCCTGCTTGCGCTCTTCCCGCACCGTGGGGTCTTTCTGGAATTTCTCCAGCCAGGTCAGCTTGTCGGAGAGCTTCTGACGCATCGGCGGCGTCATGTTGAGTTCGAGCAGGAAGCTGCCGGAGATGGTGTCGCTGATGCGGCCTTCGAGCTGACCGAAGTCGCCGAAATAGGGCGTGATGCGATCGCCGATCCGACCGACCACCGGCACATCGACAATCATCCGGAACGGCGAGACGCGGCTGGTCCGGCAGGCAAAGCTGCGCGGATTGCCTGCGGAATCCAGCCAGTTCGACAGCGTATATTGCCCGCTGACAACGACGTTGACGGCGCGCTGCTTGAGGAATTTTTCGACGGACACAGGTTCATCCTCTACGGTACATTTCCACCACCATAGAAAACCCAACCACGCCAGCATTTGCGCCCGCCTTGGTTATTGCGTTACTTATATACCCTTTCAAGTTGAGGAAATATTACCGGCAAAATCCCGGCGATTGAGGCCAGGGAGGCCGGAGGATGCTCTGCCTCAGCCGGGCACCCGCCCCTTGATGGCATTGGCGCGGGCACTGCAGGTGATACGACCGGTTGCATCCTCCGAAAGTCCCGTCCGGACGCGCGATTTGAGCTGCACAATCTCCTCCGGCGTCATCGCCGTCAGAGCTGCCTTCACCGATGGCCCTGCAGACGAGGCCGACCAGAAGTCGTCGAAATCGGTGAAGGCACGGGTGACATCGATCACGCGGGTTTCGACGTCCACCAGGCCGGCGGAGGTCCACAGCGACTGCATCACGTCGAGGCGCGATGCGTCCACGCTCGGCGGAAGCGACGGCATCTGGCCCATCTTCAGCAATTCACCCAGGATCGGCTGCAGCGGAAAGCCGCCGCCATCCATATCCCAGGCATAGGCGGCCACCATGCCGCCGGGTGACACGACACGCACCATCTCCGCAACGCCCTTCGACGGCTCCGGCACGAAGAAGATCACCAGCGCCATCACGGCGACATCGAAGGACTTGTCGGAGAACGGCAGTGCCATTGCGTCGCCCAGATGAAACGCCGCCATCGCAGCACCCGGCCGCGTCCGCGCATAAGCAAGCTGCGGCTCCGAGGGATCGATGCCGTCGATCACCGACGGCGCATGGCGCTCGGCGATCAGCTGCGTAAAGGCGCCGTTGCCGCAGCCGACATCGACCCAGGCAAGACCCGGCTTTGGCGCCACCCAATCCAGAAAGACCTCGCCGGCGCTGCGGCTCCAGACGCCCATCATCCGCTCATAGGACGCGCCGTCATTGAAGCGGATGGAGGGAGACGATGCGTCGGTCATGGGGAGTCCTCAATACGGTGTTGGCAGCAGATCATGGCCGGAAATGCCGGGCGCGCAACCACGTTGCCTTCACGGTGGGATCGGCGCGATGCGCACGCATCGGCACGGTTGTTGCTTGGTTTATCGCAAGCAGAACAGTTCGCGACGTCCCGAGGCGTCACCCTGTTACAGAGGAGAGCGAGATGAAGGTCGGCGTATTCATTCCAATCGGGAACAATGGCTGGTTGCTCTCTGAAAATGCCCCGCAATACATGCCGACTTTCGACCTCAACAAGGAGGTGACGCTAAAAGCCGAACATTACGGACTCGATTTTGTGCTCTCGATGATCAAATTGCGTGGCTTCGGCGGGAAAACCGAATTCTGGGATCACAATCTGGAATCCTTCACCTTGATGGCCGGGTTGGCCGCAGTGACCAAGCGAATAAAACTGTTCGCCACGGCAGCGACGCTCGTGATGCCTCCCGCGATTGCCGCTCGCATGGCTGTGACCATCGATTCGATTTCACACGGCCGCTTCGGCCTCAATCTCATCACCGGATGGCAACGTCCCGAATATTCGCAAATGGGGCTTTGGCCGGGCGACGAGTATTTTGCGCGTCGCTACGAATATCTTTCAGAATATGTCGAGATTCTCCGCGAGCTTTGGCAGACCGGCGCCTCGGATCGCAAAGGCGAATTCTTCCAGATGGAAGACTGCCGCGTTAGCCCGCGGCCGCAAGCCGATATGAAGATCATTTGCGCCGGCCAGAGCGGCGCCGGAATGGCCTTCTCCGCAAAATACGCCGACTACAATTTCTGCTTCGGCAAAGGCATCAACACCCCGACCGATTTCGCACCCGCCGCCGAACGGCTGGCCGAGGCTACGCATGACACCGGCCGACACGTGACGACCTATGTGCTGTTCATGGTGATCGCGGCCGAGACCGATGAAGCCGCGTTCGCAAAGTGGGAGCACTACAAAGCCGGCGTGGATCACGAAGCGGTCGCTTGGCTGGGCGTACAGGGTGCCGTCGACACCAAGTCAGGCAAGGACACCAACATTCGCCAGATGGCGGACCCTACATCAGCGGTCAATATCAATATGGGGACCTTCGTCGGCTCTTTCGCCAATGTCGCCCGCATGCTCGACGACGTCGCCACGGTGCCGGGCACCGAAGGCGTGTTGCTCACCTTCGACGATTTCGTCCAGGGCGTTGAAGATTTCGGCCAGCGCATTCAGCCGTTGATGACATCGCGTAAGGGAGTTGCGGAGGCGGCAGCAGAGGCATTGAAAGACATGTGAGGATCGATACTCAACAACGACGTACCGGCAAGGCCGCCCGACGCGGTGTCACCTCTGACACTTTGGACACCAGAAGGTCGACCGCCCGTTCTGCACGAAACGTTTCACGATCCCCGAACACCCATCGGTCTGGCACGGCTCGCCTTCGCGGTCATAGACCTGAAACGAGTGCTGGAAGTAACCGAGCTCGCCATCGGTCTGCCGGTGATCGCGCAGCGACGAGCCGCCGGCCTTGATGGCCTGGTTCAGCACCTCATGGATCGCCGAGACCAGTCGTTTCGAATGATCGGTCGGCTCGCCCTTCTTGGTCGCCAGTGTCGCGGCCAGCCGCCGCGGCGACAGATGCGAGCGAAACAGCGCCTCGCAGACATAGATATTGCCGAGCCCGGCGACGACGCGCTGATCCAGGAGCGCGGCCTTGAGGCTGGTCTTCTTGCCTGCGGTGGCGCCGGCCAGCATCGCCGCATCGAAGGCATTGCCCAGCGGCTCGGGGCCGATGTCCTTCAGGAACGGCTCGTTCTCGATCTCGCTGCGCGCAAAGATCTTCATGAAGCCGAAACGGCGGGGATCGTTGTAGATCACTGACGGGCCCGACGACATATGGAAGACGACGTGATCGTGCGCCCGCTCGTCGCTGCGCGGATGATGGAAGGCACCTGGCATCACATTTTCTTCATCACCTGCGACAGCAGCGGGCGCATCGGACACCACCCGGAACGAACCGGACATGCCCAGATGCATCAGCAGCACATCGCCGGAATCGAGGTCCGCCAGCAGATATTTGGCGCGGCGGCCGAGGCTGGTGATCACCCGGCCCTGCAATCGCGCCGAAAAATCCGGCTGAAACGGAAACCGCAGGTCTTTCCGACGCAATTCCAGACGGGTGATCCTGGACCCCTCCATGGCCGGCTGCAGGCCACGGCGGACGGTCTCGACTTCGGGTAATTCAGGCATGATTCACGTCATTCACCTTGAGAGGCTGACGTGATAGCCCCATTGCCGCAGGCGCGCTATGGTCCGCCGCGATGAGGCTTTTGAGATGAAAACGATGGATCAGCCGGGCGAAACCACCCATTTCGGCTTCAGGGACGTCCCCGTAGGCGACAAGCAGACGCTGGTGAACGATGTGTTCCACAGCGTAGCGCGGCGCTACGACCTGATGAACGATCTGATGTCCGGCGGCATGCATCGCGTCTGGAAGGACGTGATGATCAACGCGCTCAACCCGCCGCGCTCGGACGCGCCTTTCGCCCTGCTCGACGTTGCCGGCGGCACCGGCGACATTTCCTTCCGCGCTGCCAAGGCGTCGGGCCTCGGCTTCTCGGCGACGGTCTGCGACATCAACACCGGCATGCTCGATGTCGGCCGCGAGCGCGCCATTACCCACCATCTCGAACATCAGGTCTCCTTCGTCGAGGGCAATGCAGAAGAGTTGCCATTCGCCGACAAGAGCTATGACGCCTATACGATCGCCTTCGGCATCCGCAACGTGCCACGCATCGACCGCGCGCTCGCTGAGGCCTATCGCGTGCTGAAGCCGGGCAGCCGTTTTCTCTGTCTCGAATTCTCGACCGTCGACGTACCGGGCCTCGACAAGATCTATGACCTGTTCTCGTTCAAGGTGATCCCGCCGCTCGGCAAGGCCGTCACCGGCGATTCCGAATCCTATCAGTATCTCGTCGAATCGATCCGCAAGTTTCCGAAGCCGCCGATCTTTGCCGACATGATCCGCGAGGCCGGCTTCTCCCGCGTGAAATACGAACTCCTCTCGGGCGGCATCGTCGCGCTGCATTCGGGCTGGCGTTTGTGATCTCTGCACTCAATCATATGGCGCGGCTGGCCCGCGCCGGCTTCGTGTTTGCGCGCGAAGGCGTGTTCGGCGTCGTCGATCCCTCGCTGGTGCCGCCGCCGGGACAGCTCGCGCTACGCATGGCGCGGCTCATTGAGCGGCCCGGCGCGAAATCGGGCGCGCGGCTGTCGCGCGCGCTGACCCGGCTGGGACCTGCCTATCTCAAGCTCGGCCAGTTTCTCGCGACACGGCCCGACGTGGTCGGCGTCGCCATGGCGCGCGATCTCGAAAGCCTGCAGGACCGGCTTCCGCCGTTCTCCCTGACCGAAGCCGAAGGCGTCGTCGCCGCTTCGCTGGAACGCCCTGTGGCGCAGCTCTATGCGAGCTTCAGTCCGCCGGTCGCCGCGGCCTCGATCGCACAGGTGCATCGCGCCGAGATCGACAAGGATGGTGTCCGCAAGGTCTACGCCGTGAAAGTGCTGCGCCCGAATGTCGCCGCGCAATTCCGCCGCGACCTCGGCGATTTCGCTTACGTCGCCCACAAGGCCGAAGAGCATTTTTCCGAAGCGCGGCGCCTGCGCTTGATCGAGATCATCACCACCATGTCGCGCTCGGTGGCGATGGAGATGGATCTTCGGCTCGAAGCCGCAGCACTCTCCGAGATGGCGGAGAACACCCGCAACGATTCGGATTTCCGCGTGCCGGAAGTGGACTGGGATCGCACCTCGCACAATGTGCTGACGATGGAGTGGATCGACGGCATCGCACTGAACGATCACAAGGGCCTGGAAGAATCCAACGTCGATCTGCCGGACCTTGGCCGCAAGGTGATCCAGAGCTTCCTGCGCCATGCGCTGCGTGACGGCTTCTTCCATGCCGATATGCATCCGGGCAATCTGTTCCTCGATCCTGACGGCCGCCTCGTCGCCGTCGACTTCGGCATCATGGGCCGGCTCGGTCTGAAGGAGCGCCGCTTCCTCGCGGAGATTCTGCTGGGCTTCATCACCCGCAACTATCGCCGCGTCGCCGAAGTCCACTTCGAGGCTGGCTATGTGCCCGGCCACCATTCGGTCGAAAATTTTGCGCAGGCGATCCGCGCCATCGGCGAGCCGATTCACAATCGCACGGCCGAAGAAATCTCGATGGCCAAGCTGCTGACGCTGCTGCTTGAGGTCACCGGTCTCTTTGATATGCGTACGCGGCCAGAATTGATCCTGCTGCAGAAGACCATGGTCGTGGTCGAAGGTGTCGCACGAAGCTTCGATCCTAAGCTCGACATCTGGAAGGTCGCCGATCCCGTTGTCCGCGAATGGATCGAGCGCAATCTCGGCCCATTGGGCAAGATTCAGGGTGCGCTCGCCGGCGCCGGCGAACTCGGCAAGGTCGCCGGCAGTCTGCCGGCCCTGGCAACACGGGCGCTGACGGTGCTGGAACAGTTGGAGACCATGACCCGCGACGGCGTCAGGCTCGATGACGCGACCATTGCCGCCATCGCGCGGGCACGGGCCAAGCAGCTCCGCTGGCGCACGGTTGGCGTCTGGGTGATCGCCCTGTCGTTTCTGGGACTGCTGCTCTCGATTCGCTAAGACTGATTGCAGTGCTGGCATTTTATGCTAGCATTGCCATCAAAATAGCGCGAGACGCCTCATGGCCAGCCTGACGATCCGCAAGCTCGACGACGCCATTCGCGACGAATTGCGACTGCGTGCTGCCCGCAACGGACGGTCGGTCGAGGACGAGGTGCGGGTCATTTTGCGTGAGGCCTCGCAAGACGGCCTCACGACTGACGCAAGATTTCCGCAAGACGCGCCAAACCCGGAAAACCCACCCAAGCCCTTGAAAAACATCGGCGATCAGCTCCGCGTCACGCTGATCATCGGCGGCGGAATCGCAGCCTATAAAGCGCTCGATCTGATCCGCCGCTTGAAGGAACGCGGCATCCATGTCCGCGTGGTGCTGACCCGGGCCGCGCAGCAATTCGTCACCCCGCTGGCCGCCAGCGCGCTGTCCAACGAGCGCGCCTACACGGACCTGTTCGATCCGCAAAGCGAATTCGATGCCGGGCATATTCGCCTTGCGCGTGAATGCGATCTCATTGTTGTGGCGCCTGCGACGGCGGACCTGATGGCGAAGATGGCCAACGGCCACGCTGATGATCTGGCGTCCGCTGTTCTGCTCGCATCCGACAAACCGATCCTGATTGCGCCGGCGATGAATCCACTGATGTGGAATAACGCCGCGACGCGCCGCAATGTCGCGCAGTTGCAGCGTGACGGCGTGCGGATGATCGGACCGAATGCCGGCGAGATGGCCGAACGCAACGAAGCCGGCGTCGGTCGGATGGCCGAGCCGACGGAGATTGCGATTGCGGCTCACACCTTCCTGCGACCGCCGCGCGCACAACCGCTGGCGGGCAAGCGCGTGCTGATCACTGCAGGCCCGACGCATGAGCCGATCGATCCGGTGCGCTACATCGCCAATCGCTCGTCCGGCAAGCAGGGCTATGCGATCGCCGCGGCGGCACGGGACGCGGGCGCCGAGGTCATTCTCGTCTCGGGCCCGGTCGATCTCGACGAGGTACCGGGCGTGACGATGACGCATGTCGAAGCCGCGCGCGACATGCTCGCTGCAGTTCAGGCCGCGCTGCCGGTCGACATCGCGATCTTCGCGGCGGCCGTGGCCGACTGGCGCGTCGTCAATGAAGGCGCCCAGAAGCTGAAGAAGACCGCCGGTGCTGCGATGGCGCCGCTGCAGCTCACGGAAAATCCCGACATCCTCGCGACGATCTCAAAACTCCCCGAACATCGTCCACCGCTGGTGATCGGTTTCGCCGCCGAGACCGAACACCTGATCGACAACGCCAAAGCCAAGATCGCCCGCAAGGGCTGCGACTGGATCGTCGCCAATGACGTATCGCCCGCGACCGGCATCATGGGCGGCGACAACAATACCGTGCATCTGCTGACGCGCAGCACGGACAGCGCGGATATCGCCGTTGATTCGTGGGCGCCGATGAGCAAGGAACAGGTCGCGACGACCCTGGTCGCGCGAATCGCCGACGCGGCGACATCAAATAAATGGACGCAATCCACGAAAGACCAATCATGAGCGCTGCCATCCCCGTTCAGGTCGACGTCCAGCAGCTCCCGCATGGCGCTGGCCTCGCGCTACCGGCCTATCAGACCGCGCATGCTGCCGGCCTCGATCTGCTCGCCGCGGTTCCCGAAGACCAACCGATGATTCTCGCCCGCGGCAAATATGCGCTGGTGCCGACCGCGCTGACCATCGCGCTGCCGCCGGGCTATGAGGCGCAGGTGCGCCCGCGCTCCGGCCTTGCCGCCAAGCACGGCATCACCGTGCTGAATTCACCAGGCACCATCGACGCCGATTACCGCGGCGAGATTGGCGTGCTGCTGATCAATCACGGCCTCGCGGATTTCACGATCAAACGCGGCGAGCGAATCGCCCAGATGGTGATCGCGCCGGTCACGCATGCGGAACTCGTGGTGGTCGCGGCGCTCAGCGAAACCGAACGCGGCAGCGGCGGCTTCGGATCCACCGGCCGCTAGCGCGTATTTCGTCACATCGCGCAGCATTTGAATCAAATCCGCCTGCATTTTTTAACCGGGGACTCTGCGTTCACGGTCTGGACTCTTACCCGGCGACTCCCGAAGCGGATATTGTCGAACGATTCGCGATCGGGAGGGGCTGGTCGGGAAGACGTGCGGTTTGGGGCGAATGATGTCAGGCGTGATCGCGGCGATGCGTCGGACCTTGCTGTCGTGCACTTCTATGGTGCGCGACGGGCTTGTCGGCATCAGTGCGTCTGCACTTCTGGCCACCTCCTCGGCGTCGGCCGCTGACGAACCCTTCATTACCCAGACGCTCGCCAATCTGCTCGATCTCGATCGCCAGGAAATTGCCGCGCTGACGACCGCCACAGCGGTGCTCGGCTTCTCCGTCGTTTCCGCCATCCTGTTGATGCACAATCGTATTCGCTCGGCCAAGACCGAGGCGAAGCTGCGCGCGGAGCTGCATACGCTGCAGGTCGAATCCGACCGCTTTCGCGCCCTGCTGTTCACTGAGCCGCAGGTTCTGATCGCCTGGGCCGCAGGCGAAACCCGTCCCGATATCTCCGGCGACACCGCATTGATGATGTCGCAGGACCCGCAGCAGCATCAGCCGCAGCGCATTCTCGCGTTCGGAACATGGCTGTCGCCGGAACCCGCGCTGCGGATGGATCATGCCGTCGACGCACTGCTCGATGCCGGCGAAGGTTTCCTGCTCAATCTGACGACCTCCAGTGGCCGCGCCATCGAGGCGATGGGCCGCGCCATCGGCGGTCAGGCCATTGTCCGGATTCGCGAATTGAGCGGTTTACGCCGCGAGCTCGCCGAAGTCTCGCTGCGTCACAAGGAACTGGCCGAGGAAGCCGAGATTCTCCGCGGCTTCGCCAATGCCGCGCCATGGCCGATCTGGGCCAAGCATGCCGATGGCCGATTGAGCTTTGTCAATGCCGCCTATGCGCGTGCGACTGAAGCGGCTGATACGGGCGATGCGGTCGGTCGCAATCTGGAATTGCTGGACAGCGACGACCGCAGCAGCCTGGCGCGTGCGCTGAACGACAACCAGCCATTTGCCGCGCGCGTGCCGATCGTGATTTCCGGCGAGCGCCGCATCTTCGACGTCCACGCCGCCAAGGTCGCCAGCGGCAGCGCCGGCATGGCGATCGACGCCAGCGAAGCTGCCGCGCTATCAGCCGCCTTGGTGCGGATGGCCGAGGCGCATCGCCGCACGCTCGACCAGCTGTCATCGGGCGTCGCCGTATTCGACGGCCAGCGCCGCCTTGCCTTCTACAACGACTCCTATCGCCGGCTGTGGGATCTCGACCGCACCTTCCTCGACGGCAATCCCGACGATTCCAGTGTGCTCGACCGTCTCCGTGCTGCGCGAAAACTGCCGGAGCAGCCCGACTTCCGCGCCTGGAAGGCCAAGCTGCACGAAGCCTATCGTGCCGTCGAAGCTCATAAGGATGTCTGGTATCTGCCGGATGGCCGCGCGCTCTCGATCGTCACCACGCCGAATCCCGAAGGCGGCGTCACCTATCTGTTCGACGATGTGACCGAGAGCCTCGAACTGGCGCGGCGCTTCGATGGCCTGATCCGCGTTCAGCGCGAGACGCTCGACAATCTTGCCGAGGCCGTCGCGGTGTTTGGCAGCAACGGCCGCGCGCAACTGTTCAATCCGGCTTTCGCCAAGATGTGGAAGCTGTCGGACGAAGCGCTGGAGCAGCGTCCGCATATCGAAATGGTCGAGACCTGGTGCCGGCCATTGTTCGACGACACTCCGACATGGCAGGCGATCCGCAGCGCGATTACCGGGATCGACAATCGCAAGTCTGTTCCGCTCAAGCTCGAGCGCAAGGACGGCAGTGTGCTGGCCTGCATGACCATGCCGCTGCCTGATGGCGCGACCATGCTCACCTTCCAGGACATTTCGGACGCCGAGAATGTCGAGCGCGCGCTGCGCGAGCGCAACGAGGCGCTCGAGACCGCCGACCAGATGAAGGTCGACTTCGTCCACCACGTCTCCTACGAGCTGCGCTCGCCGCTGACCACCATCATCGGCTTCGCGCATCTGCTCAGCGATCCCGTGACCGGCCCGCTGATGCCGAAGCAGGCCGAATATCTCGATTACATCACCACCTCGACCGGCGCGTTGCTGGCGATCATCAATAACATCCTGGATCTCGCCACCATCGATGCCGGCGCGATGACGCTGAATCTCGGCCCGATCGATATCCGCAAGACCATCTCTGCGGCGGCCGAAGGCATTCAGGATCGCCTGGTGCGCGACCGCATCGCACTGCAGATCGACGTTGATCCTGCCATCGGCAGCTTTACCGGCGACGAAAGCCGCGTCGTGCAGGTGCTGTATAATCTGCTCGCCAATGCCGTCGGCTTTTCACCGCATGATGCCGCAATCACGCTGACCGCGCGACGATCCGAGCATACCATCACCTTCACCGTCACTGATCGCGGCCCGGGCATTCCGCCCGAGGTGAAGGACAAGGTGTTCGACTGGTTCGAGAGCCACGCCAATGGCTCGCGTCATCGCGGCGCAGGACTCGGCCTGTCGCTGGTGCGCTCCTTCGTCGAGCTGCACGGCGGCAAGGTCCGCGTCGATTCCGCGGTCGGCAAGGGCACCACCGTCAGCTGCGACTTCCCCATCGACCAGACCGCGCATCGCAACGCTGCCGAATGAGCGAACCCATCATAAACGAGCCCTGCACATTTTCGCTGGCGCTCGCAAATGAGACCGCCACTGCGCAATTGATGGCCGACCTCGCTCTGCTGATCGGACCCGGCGATGTCATCACCCTCTCGGGCGATCTCGGCGCCGGCAAGACGGCCGCGGCACGCGCGATGATCCGCTATCTCGCCAGCGATTCTGAACTCGAAGTGCCGAGCCCGACCTTCACGCTGGCGCAGAACTATGACCTGCCGTCGTTTCCTCTCATCCATGCCGATCTCTATCGTATCAACGACGCGAGCGAACTCGAGGAGATCGGCCTATCGCCGTTGCCGGACGACGTGGTGGCGCTGATCGAATGGCCGGAGCGCGCCGATGGTACGCTGCCGCCGGATCGTATCGATATTGCGCTCAGCCATCGTCCGGCACTGGGCTCCGTGGCGCGTGCTGCGGAGATCACCGGTCACGGCAAGGCCGCATCGGTCGTTCTGCGCCTGAAAGCACTGCGTGAATTTCTCGAAGAGGCGCGCTATCTCGATGCTATCAGACAGCGCATGGCCGGCGATGCGTCGACGCGCTCCTATGCGCGGTTGATCCGCGGTGATGACGTCTTCATCCTGATGAATGCGCCGAAGCGGCCGGATGGTGCGCCGGTCTATGACGGCAAGTCCTACAGCGCGGCGGTGCATCTGGCGGAGGACGTCAGACCGTTCGTCGCCATTGCGAACGGACTACGCGCGCAGGGGATCTCCGCGCCGGCGATTCATCACGCCGATCTCGATGCGGGCTTTCTCATTACCGAGGATTTCGGCACAGCGCCGGTGACCGAAGGCGAGCCGCCGACACCGATCGCCGAGCGCTATCAGGTCGCGACCGACATGCTGGCCCTGCTGCACAGCAAGTCGCTGCCGGAAACGCTGCCGCTGTCGCCGCATGTCGATTACGCCATTCCCGTCTTCGACACCGACGCATTGCTGGTCGAGATCGGCCTGATGCCGGAATGGTATCTGCCGGACCGCGACGCGCCGCTCGCAGATGACGCACGCACTGAATTTGTCACGATGTGGCGCGAGCTGCTGGCGAAACCCGCTGCGGCGCCAAAGACCTGGGTACTGCGCGACTTCCATTCGCCGAATATCATCTGGCTCGGTGACCGCGAGGGCATCAATAAGGTCGGCGTAATCGATTTCCAGGACACGGTGCTCGGCCCCGCCGCCTATGATCTCGTCTCGCTGCTGCAGGACGCGCGTATCGACGTGCCCGAGCATCTGGAGCTGACCATGCTGACGCGCTATATCAAGGCGCGGCGCGCGACCGATCCCGCTTTCGATGCCGCGGCTTTTGCCGAACTCTATGCAATCATGTCGGCACAGCGGAATACACGACTGCTTGGCACATTTGCTCGGCTCAACCGCCGCGACGGCAAGCCGCATTATCTCAAGCACCAACCGCGGATCTGGACCTATCTCAACCGCTCGCTGGCGCATCCGACGCTGGCGCCGTTCCAGCAGTGGTATGCAGCGCATGTACCACCGCCCCGCGGTTAGAGGCCCCTCCTTCCGAGACGAATCACGACCTCTGCGTCGTCATTGCGAGGAGCCCTTGCGACGAAGCAATCCAGCCCTCGCTTGTTGCCTTCTGGATTGCTTCGCTCGGCAAAATCGCAAGAGCAATTTTGCCGGCTCGCAATGACGGAGCCGTTGGTCCCGCTGATCGACTCACGCTCTAACACTTCCTTAACTACTTATTAGTCGCACACGCTCTATCCTGCGCTTGAGCCCTGCACGTGCGGGGCTTGGCGTACTGGGCAAGGGACGTGTCATGACGGAGCGGCGTGCCGGAGATCGGGTCGTTTTCGAGCGCGGCTTTCCTGCGCACATGATGGGCATCGACGGCACCTGGCGTCGCTCCTGCATCATGGAAGATATTTCCGAGACCGGCGCCAAACTCACCGTCGACGGTTCTGTCGAAGGCCTGAACCTGAAAGAGTTCTTCCTTCTTCTCTCATCCACAGGCCTCGCCTATCGCCGCTGCGAACTCGGCTGGGTCAATGGCGACCAGATTGGTGTGAACTTTCTCAAACCGAACGACAAAAAGAAAAAGACGAAACGTTCCGAGACGCAGGAGACAGAAACGTGACTGTGCAGGCGGGTGCAATTGTCGCATCCGCGTCATCTCGGCCCATTATGGCTCGATAGGTTCATGCATGCGACACGCCGCTGTGCTACCATTATTTCAGCTCAAAAATTCAAGAACGATTCCATCAAGGCCCATCATTCTACCAAGGCCCGTCCTTCTATTAAGGCCAATGTCGCCATGTCCGTAAAACCCACCAAAGCAATGGTTCTCGCCGCCGGTCTCGGCCTGCGCATGCGACCGCTTACCGACAATCTGCCGAAGCCGCTGGTCCCTGTCGCGGGACAGCCGCTGCTGGATCATGTGCTAGACAAGCTCGCCGCTGCCGGCGTGACCGAAGCCGTCGTTAATGTGCATTACCTGCCCGACCAGATCATCGATCATGTCGCGACACGCACCGAACCGAGGATCGTCATTTCCGACGAGCGCGATCAGGTGCTCGGCACCGGCGGCGCCGTCGTGAAAGCGCTGCCGCTGCTTGGCACCGAGCCGTTCTATCATCTCAATGCCGACACGATGTGGATCGACGGGGTGCAGCCGAATCTCGCGCGTCTTGCGGAGGCCTTCGATCCCGCACGTATGGATATCCTGCTGCTGATGGCGCCGACCGCCAACAGCATCGGCTATGCCGGATGCGGCGACTACGCGATGCTCACCGATGGTGCGCTGCGTCGCCGCAAGGAGAATCAGGTCGTACCGTTCGTCTATGCCGGCGTCGCGATCCTGTCGCCGGCGCTGTTCAAGGATGCGCCATCCGGCGAATTCTCGCTGACCAAACTATTCGACAAGGCCAACGAGCAGGAGCGCCTGTTCGGGCTGCGCATGGAAGGCGTCTGGATGCATGTCGGCACGCCCGACGCCGTGCGCGCCGCGGAAGACGCGTTCCTCGCCAGCGTCGCCTGAGTTTCCTGCGACTCCCGTCGCCTTTCCAGCCATGCCATGATGCACCCTGATCGCGAATCAGGGTGTTCATGCGCGTCTTCAACATTCCATCCTCTGCGCCGTTCCTGCCCACGCTGATCACCGCGCTTGTCGACGGTGATCTCGTCGAGGGATTCTCTGCACGCGGCGAACCTTCGAGGCTGGCTGAAGTCACCCTGTATCTGCCGACACGCCGCGCCGGACGCATGGCGCAGGAGATCTTCCTCGACGTGCTCGGAACCGACGCCGTGCTGCTGCCGCGTATCGTTCCGCTCGGCGATGTCGACGAGGAGGAACTGGCCTTTGCGCAGGCGGCATCGCCCGAAGCACTGGAAAGGCTGGATGCACCTCCCGCGCTTGACGGATTGCAGCGCCGGCTTCTGCTGGCGCAACTGATTGCCGCATGGGCGAAGCAACTCGCGCCCGGCGATCCCGGACAGACACCGCTCGTGGTCGGTGGCCCCGCCTCGACGCTCGCGCTGGCCGACGATCTGGCGCGGCTGATGGACGACATGGCGACGCGCAAGGTCGACTGGGGCGCGCTGGACGGGCTGGTACCCGATGCGCTCGATCAGTATTGGCAATTGACGCTGCAGTTTCTGAGCATCGCCAGGAACGTATGGCCGGATATCCTCGCCGCGCACACTGCAATCGAACCCGCGGTGCGCCGCGATCTGCTGATCGATGCCGAAGCTTCGCGCCTGAAGGCCCACAAAGGCGGCCCCATCATCGCAGCCGGCTCGACTGGCTCGATGCCGACCACCGCAAAATTTCTGCGCGAAGTCGCGCAACTGCCGCAAGGTGCTGTCGTCCTCCCGGGCCTCGACACCGACCTCGATGAGGCCGCGTGGAATCTCATCGGCGGCACCAAGGATGCGCTCGGCCGAACCGAATCCTCGGCATCAAACCATCCACAATTCGCGCTCCATGCGCTGCTGGAACGTTTCGGCATCACGCGCCGTGATGTCATGACGCTCGGCACGCCGTCACCGCAGGGCCGCGAACTGCTGGCCTCGGAGACGATGCGCCCGTCCAATGCCACGGCGCAGTGGCATACGCGTCTGGCACAGCCGGCCGTCGAACAGAAAATCGCGGCCGGCATGCAGAACCTCGCCGTGATCGCCGCCGCGAATCCGGAAATGGAAGCGCTGGCCATCGCGATTGCGATGCGCGAGGCGCATGAGCTGAAGAAATCCGCCGCGCTGGTGACGCCCGACCGCGCGCTGGCGCGCCGGGTGATGGCCGCGCTCGGACGCTGGAATCTGATCTTCGACGATTCCGGCGGCGACGCGCTGACGGAGACCTCGGCGGGCATCTTCGCGCGCCTCATTGCCGAGGCCGCAGCAGAGCAGCTTGAGCCGGCAACATTGCTGGCGCTGCTGAAACATCCGCTGTTTCGGCTGGGTGCGGCACCGAACGCCTGGACAGATGCCATCGAAACGCTCGAACTCGCGCTGCTGCGCGGCACGCGGCCAACGCCCGGCACCGCGGGACTCGCGCAGGACTTCGCGCGCTTTCGCGATGAACTCGGCAAACTGCGCCGCCGCGAAGCGTCGATGCTGCATGGCGCAGAGCCGCGCGCGAAACTCGATGACGACCGTCTCGACCGCGCGGAAGAACTGATCGCCGGATTGCGCACGGCGCTGGCGCCGCTGGAGAGCATCCACCCAATCCGGCCGATCGATTTCGCGGAAGTCGCCTTGCGGCATCGCGAGGCGATCAAATTGTTGTCGCGCGACGACAGAAGCAACGATGTCGCACTTGTCGGGCGCGAGGGCACAGCGCTGACCAAGGCATTCGACGATCTCGTCGTCATAGAGACTGTCGCGACCGAGAGCGGTGACGAGGAACGGCTGCGCCCCAGCGGGCTGATGATGCAGCTCCGCGATTATCCCGATGTGTTTCAGACCGCCTTCGCTGACCGCATCGTGCGCCGGCCCGAAGTCGCCAATGCCAGCTTGCGCATCTATGGCCAGCTCGAAGCGCGGCTGACGCAATCGGACCGCGTGATTCTCGGCGGTCTTGTCGAAGGCATCTGGCCGCCCTCACCGCGCATCGATCCATGGCTGAGCCGCCCAATGCGGCATCAGCTCGGGCTCGATCTGCCGGAGCGCCGCATTGGTCTTACCGCGCATGACTTCGTGCAGTTGCTCGGCACCGAAGACGTCATTCTCAGCCACGCCGCAAAAGTCGGCGGCGCGCCGGCTGTGGCATCGCGCTTCCTGCATCGGCTCGAAGCCGTCGCCGGCGAAACCCGCTGGGAGGCCGCGCTGACCGCGGGCGAGCACTATGTTCGCTATGCCGAAGAACTCGATCGGCCCGATCAGGTCACGCCGATCGCCCAGCCGGAGCCGCGGCCGCCGCGCGCGGCGCGCCCGCTCAGACTGTCGGTCACCGCCATCGAGGACTGGCTGCGCGACCCCTATACGATCTACGCCAAATATATTCTGGGCCTGGCGCCGCTCGATCCCATCGACATGCCACTGTCGGCAGCCGACCGGGGATCGGCGATCCATGCGTCGCTCGGCGATTTCACGATGGAATACAGCAAGGCCTTGCCCGATGACCCCGCCCGCGAGCTGCGCAGGATCGGCGACAGGCATTTTGCGCCGCTGATGGCGCGGCCGGAAGCGCGCGCGCTGTGGTGGCCGCGATTTCTGCGCATCGCGTCGTGGTTCGCCGCGTGGGAAATCGACCGCCGCATCAATGTCGCCAGCATCGACGCGGAAGTGCGCGGCGAGATCAAGATCCCGCTCGATCACGGCCGCGTCTTCCATCTCTCGGCCCGCGCCGACCGTATCGAACATCGCAGCGATCGCACCTTCGCGCTGCTCGACTACAAGACCGGCCAGCCGCCAACCGGCAAGCAGGTCCGCATGGGCTTGTCGCCGCAGCTCACGCTGGAAGCCGCGATCCTGCGCGAAGGCGGCTTTGCCGGCATTGCCGCGGGATCCTCCGTCAGCGAGCTGGTCTATGTCCGGCTCAGCGGCAACAACCCGCCCGGCGAAGAGCGGCTGCTCGAACTGAAAGTCGAGCGCAAGGATGAGCCGCAGTTGCCGGACGATGCCGCGATCGAAGCGCGCGCCAAGCTGGAAGCGCTGATCCGCAGCTTCGAGGATGAGGCCACCGCCTATACATCGCTCAGCCTTTCCATGTGGTCGAACCGCTATGGCAGCTATGACGATCTGGCGCGAATCAAGGAATGGTCCGCCAACGGCGGCGCTGGCGGCGGAGGCGAGTCATGAGCGGCCCGCGCAATATCCCGCCCGCGGCGAGTGCAAAGCAGCAGCTCGCATCGGATCCCGCCTCCTCCGTATTCGTCTCGGCGAATGCCGGTTCCGGCAAGACCTATGTGCTGGTCAATCGCGTGATCCGGTTGCTGCTCGATGGCGTCCCGCCCGAAAAGATTCTTTGCGTCACCTTCACCAAGGCTGCAGCAGCGAACATGGCGGAGCGCGTGTTCACGCGGCTCGGCCATTGGGTCACGCTGGATGACACCGCCCTCGATGCAGAAATCAGGAATGCCGGTGTTCCCACGTCGAACAGCAGACTGCGCTCGCGCGCCCGCGAATTGTTCGCCAGCGCGCTGGAAACGCCGGGTGGTCTGAAAGTCCAGACCATCCACGCGCTGTGCACGCGGCTGCTGCAACAATTTCCGTTCGAGGCTAATGTGCCGGCGCGGTTCAGCGTGCTCGACGACCGCGACCAGAACGAGATGATGGAACGCGCCAGCCTGCAGGTGCTGCTGCACGCGGCGGCTGCGCCTGACAGCGCCGAAGGCCGCGCGCTGACGACGGCGATGACCTCGGCCGCTGACGTCACGTTCCGCGACGTTGTGCGCGAGGCGAGTCTGTCACGCGACCAGTTCCTGGCCTGGATCGAGCGCGCGGGCTCGACCGACGCCGCGATGGCGCAACTCTCAGCCATGCTGGGCGTGACGCCCGGCGATACCAAAGAGAGCGTCGAACTGGAGATCATCGACGGACCGCATCTGCCGCGCGAGCGCTGGATACCGGCCGCCGAAATCTTCGAGACCGGTAGCAAGACCGACAACGATCAGGCAGCGCGGCTGCGCGAGGCATTGACGCTGTCGGACGCAGAACAGGTCGAGAAATATCTCGAACTGTTCCTGACCAAGGATCAGAGCTTACGCAAATCGCTCGCAACCAAAAAAATCGCCGACAGCCGGCCCGATCTGCTCGCGGCTCTGCAGCGCGAGGGCGACCGCGTCATCCCCCTACTAGAGCGTCGCCGTGCTGTCGCCATGCGCGAGCGCACCCAGTCACTGCTGGTGATCGCCAGCCAGGTCGCGGAGAATTATCGCCGCGAGAAGAACGAACGCGGGCTACTGGACTATGACGATCTGATTGCACGAACGCTGGAGATGCTCGATCGGGTGTCGTCTAGCTGGGTGCATTTCAAACTCGATCGCGGCGTCGATCACGTGCTGATCGACGAGGCGCAGGACACCAGCCCGCGGCAATGGGACATCATCACCCATCTGATCTCGGAATTCACCTCCGGCGAAGGCGCGCGCGACGGCCTCAAACGCACGATCTTCGCCGTTGGCGACGAGAAGCAATCGATCTTCTCGTTCCAGGGCGCGGCACCCCGCGAATTCGACCTGCGGCGCAAGACACTCCAAAGTCGATTCAAGGACGCCGGGATGAAGTTCGATCCCATCGCGTTCAGTCATTCGTTCCGCTCGGGCTCGGCCATTCTGCAATCTGTCGATCACGTGTTTCGCGAAGAAGCGATCTTCCGCAGCATCCACGCTGTCGAAAACGGCTATCCCATTCATGAAACGCTGGACGATGCCGGACCCAGCCTGATCGATCTGTGGGAGCTGGAGCAGCCCGACGACCGGCCCAGCATCGAAGGCTGGCAGGCGCCGTTCGACAAGCGCTCTGAGACCAGCCCTGAAGTGAAACTCGCCCGCCGTGTGCAGACCGAGATCAAGACTTTAATCGCAGCGAAGACAGAGACCGGCCCCATCGGCAAGCGTCGCGCGTTGCGCTTTGGCGACATACTGGTGCTGGTGCGCCGCCGCGGCAAAGCGTTCGATGCCATCATCCAGGCGCTGAAACATGCCGGCATTCCCGTCGCCGGCGCAGACCGGCTCAAGCTCACCGAACATATCGCCATCATCGACCTGATGAATCTGGCCGACGCGCTGCTGCTGCCGCAGGACGATCTCGCATTGGCGACCGTGTTGAAGAGCCCGCTATTCGGACTCGACGACGACGACCTGTTCAAGCTGGCCTATGAGCGCACGGGATCGCTGCGCGATGCGCTCGGCGAACAGGCGGCGAGCGATCCCAAGCTCGGCGGCGCTTTCAAGCGGCTCATCGCTTGCGAGAAGCGCTTTGCCCGCGAGACGCCGTTCGCGTTCTATGCCTGGCTGCTCGGCGGTGATCACGGCCGCGCGCGTATCCTGCGCCGGCTCGGCCATGAGGCCAATGATGCGCTCGACGAATTTCTCGAACTTGCGCTGGGCTATGAGCGCAAGGCGCCGGCTTCGCTGCAGGGCTTCGTCGCCTGGCTGCGCGCGGCCGACACGGAAGTGAAGCGCGATATGGAGATCACCCGCGACGAAGTCCGCGTGATGACCGTGCACGGCGCCAAGGGCCTGGAAGCGCCTGTTGTGTTCATGGTCGATACCACATCGTCACCGGCGGATTCGCAGCGGCTCAATTTGATCCATCTCCCGCAGGGCAACGCCGCACCGAACAGCCCGGGCGTCGTGGTCTGGGCCGGCAAGAAGGCGGACGATCCGCCAGCAGTCGCGGCGGCGCGCGCCGACATGATCCGCGATACCGAAGACGAGTATCGCCGGCTGCTTTACGTCGCGATGACGCGCGCAGCCGATCGCCTGATCGTCGGCGGCTGCATGCCCGGCAACCGCAACGAGGTGCGGCCGCTGTCCTGGTACGACCTGATCCAGAAGGGCCTGGAGAATTCCGGGCTGCAGATGCAGAGCGTGCCGCCGCCGGACGGCGTGGTGAAACGCTATACGCGCGTGGAAGACGTGACACCGGCGCTTGGTGCGACGGCACCTGTCGCAGCGGGTGCGCCGATCGTGCTGCCGGCCTGGATGCGCGACAAGGTCGGCGACCAGCCGCGCCGCGAAAGCCTATTGCGCCCATCGGATGCCGACGACGATGACGACGGCCTAGGGCAACGCTCGGGCGAATCCGAACGGCTGCGCCAACTGGCCTTGCAGCGCGGCAACCTCGTACATCGCCTGTTGCAATCGCTGCCCGACATTACCGCCGAGAAGCGTCGCGAGACCGCGCTGAATTTCCTGTCACGCAATGCGGCTGACTGGACCGGGGTGGAACGCGAGGCGCTGGCGACGCAGGTGCTGTCGCTGATTGGCGATCCGCGCCTCGCCGAGCTGTTTACCCCCGGCAGTCGCGCCGAGGTGGCGGTGGCCGGACGACTGACGCGGAAGGACGGGTCGCCCGTGCTGGTGTCGGGCCAGATCGACCGGCTGGTCCTGACCAAAACCGAGATCCGGATCGTCGATTACAAGACCAACCACAACCCGCCGCGCAGGCTGATCGAGGCGCCCAAGGCCTATATCCGGCAGTTGGCGCTGTATCGCGGCGTGCTTGCGAGGTTATACCCAGACCGGCCGATCCGGGCCGCCCTGCTCTGGACGGAAACGCTTGAAATGATGGAGATTTCCGGTGCTGCGCTGGACGCGGAGCTGGCCGCCATCATCTCACTGTGACCAACCTTGACCCGGCAAGGGGGCGTTCATAGGTTGGATGCATCATTCCAGCGCGCGAATCTTCTGGCGCGCCTTTCATTGAACAGGACGAGGATACGACCATGGCCGTTGGCAAGGTGACAGACGCCGATTTCGAAGCGGAAGTGCTCAAGGCGACCGGCCCGGTCGTGATCGACTTCTGGGCCGAATGGTGCGGTCCGTGCCGCATGATCGCGCCGGCGCTCGACGAAATCTCCGCTGCCATGGGCGAAAAGGTCACCATCCTGAAGCTCAATGTCGACGAGAATCCGAAAACCGCATCGAAGTATGGCGTAATGTCGATCCCGACGCTGATGATCTTCAAGGGCGGCGAAATGGCCTCGCGCCAGGTCGGCGCCGCACCGAAGGCGAAGCTGCAGCAATGGATCAGCGCAGCGGTGTGATCGCGCGCTTTATTCGAGAATTTACGGCCGGTGATCACCTCACTGGCCGTTTTTGTTTTGTGTACCTAACCTCGCCCCGCTTGCGGGGAGAGGTCGACTTTCACATGCGGAGCATGTGGAAGGCGGGTGAGGGGGAGCCAGTGTTTCACTCGCTGGCTCCCCCTCACCCGCCGCGGACTTCGTCCGCGCCACCCTCTCCCCGCAAGCGGGGCGAGGGAAGCGACGCCCATCAGCGAATCCATCCCGTCGCTAGTGCGCTGGCCCATTCGGGTCGCTGGTTCTGCAATGCCAACTCCGCCATCGCCTGATGATCGTAAGGCACCTGACGAAACGTCACCTGCCAGCGGCCTGAGCTGGAATCCAGAATCGCATAGCAGGCGTCGGGCGTGCCGACTTCCAGCGTGTGCGGATAGGGCGTGACGTCGCGATAGCCGGGACCGCCTACGCTGCCCGGATTGACGATCATGCGGCCGTCGCGAAGCCGCACCGATCGCGCGATGTGGGTGTGGGCGCAGAGAATCAGCGATTGCGTGATGCCCTTGGCCTTCTCCTCGATGGCTTCGATCGCGGCCATATGCACGATGCCTTCGGGGGTCACCGCTTCCATCCAGTAGGTGTTGTCGTCATCGGGCGTCGCGTGAACGAGATAGACCTCGCCCTGATAAATCGTGCTGAAGGGCAGCGCGCGCAGCCAGTCCATCTGCTCTGGTTCTAGCTGGCTGTGTGCCAGCCGATCGGATGGCCACATGTCGTCAAGCTTGTAGTCGGTGATGTAACGATCATGATTGCCGCGGACATTGGTGGCATTGAGGCCCATCATGATGTCCACCGCACGGCGCGCATCGAGCGCACCGCTGGCCATATCACCAAGATTGACGATGTCGGTGATACCCTGGGTACGGATATCGGCGACAACCGCCTCAAGGGCAAAGTGGTTGCCGTGAACATCGGCAATGGCAGCGAAGCGCATCGAACCTCCCTAAAATCAAGCAAAGATCAATCAGAGATCACTTGTATCGATGCCGTTCTATGCAGGGAGCGTGCCGTTCTCCGCAAGTACATGACCGGCCAGATAGAGCGAGCCTGCAATCAGGATCCGCGGAGGCACTTCATAGGCGAGCCGGGTGAGGGATTGCAGCGCATCGGCGACGCTCGGCGCTGTCTCGACGCGCATGCCGAGACTCCGCGCGGCGTCGGCCAGCGCATCCGGTGCCATGACGCCGTCGCGGCCGGGGATTTTCACGGCGATGATATGGCGGGTCTGGCCGGCGAAATTCGCCAGAAAGCCCGTCGCATCCTTGTTGGCCATCATGCCGGCGATCACCACCAGCGGCCGCGGCACGCGCTCTTCGAGATCGCCGAGCGCGGCTGCAATGACGCGCCCGCCATCGGCATTGTGACCGCCGTCGAGCCAGACTTCGGATTCGGCAGGCGCCGCCGCGACAAGCTTGCCCGACGTCAGCCGCTGCATCCGCGCTGGCCATTCGGCGCGCGCCACACCGGTTTCATAGGCGGCAGGATCGATCTTGAAGATATCCAGCGCGCGCAATGCCGCAATCGCCAGACCCGCATTGCCGAACTGATGGCGCCCGAACAACCGCGGCGCAGCAATATCCATCAACCCGCGATCATCCTGATACACGAGGCGGCCGCGCTCGATATTGACGTGCCATTCCTGCCCGGCGCTCACAAGCGGCGCATGCATCCTGCGCGCCTGCTGTTCGATCACATCGGTTACATCAGGCGCTTGCTCGGCCGTGATGACCGGCACGCGGCGCTTGATGATGCCGGCTTTCTCGGTTGCGATTTTCGCGAGCGTGTCGCCGAGGAAGTCGGTGTGATCGATGGTAATCGGCGTGAGCACGCAGGCGGCGGGCGTTTCGATCACGTTGGTCGCATCGAGCCGCCCGCCGAGGCCGACTTCGAGTAGCACGATATCGGCGGGAGACTTTGCGAACAGACCGAACGCGACGGCGGTCTCAGCCTCGAACGGCGTGATCGGAGCGCCAGCGTTGATCGTCTCGACCCAAGCGAACGCGTCACGCAATGCGTCATCGCTCACCAATGTGCCAGCAAGGCGAATGCTCTCATTCATGCGGACGAGATGCGGTGAGGTATAGACGTGAACGCGCAGGCCTGCGGCCTCACAGATCGCGCGCAGATAGGCGATGGTCGAGCCCTTCCCGTTGGTGCCGGCCACATGAATGACCGGGGGCAGCTTGCGCTCGGGATTGCCGAGCTGCGCCATGAGCCGCTGCATGCGGTCCAGCGACAGATCGATGGCGTTCGGATGCAGCTTGGAGAGCCGCGCCAGAATCTCGCCGAGGTCGGGCGACGATGGCGGCGCGGAGGTGCTCACGCGTGAGCGGCCGGCACCGCGTCCGGAGCCACGAGGATCTCGGCCGGAATGCTCTCCGCGCGCGGCGGGCTCGCAATGGCCGGAGACTTCGTCAGCAGGCGACACAGGCGCGCCAGCGTCGGCTTCAGATCGTGGCGATGCACGACCATGTCGATCATGCCGTGGTCACGCAGATATTCAGCGCGCTGGAAACCTTCCGGCAGCTTTTCGCGAATGGTCTGTTCGATCACGCGCGCACCGGCAAAGCCGATCAGCGCGCCGGGCTCGGCGATCTGCACGTCGCCCAGCATCGCATAGGACGCGGTGACGCCGCCGGTGGTCGGGTTGGTGAGCACGACAATGTAAGGCAGCTTGGCCTCGCGCAGCATCTGCACGCCGACGGTGGTGCGCGGCAGCTGCATCAGCGAAAGAATGCCTTCCTGCATGCGGGCGCCGCCGGAGGCTGCGAAGACGATGAAGGGCGACTTCTTCTCGACGGCGAGCTCGAGCCCCCGCACCAGCGCTTCACCGGCAGCCATGCCGAGCGAGCCGCCCATGAAATCGAAATCCTGTACGGCGACGACGACGCCGGAGCCTTCCATCTTGCCGTAACCGACCTTGACCGAATCGTTCATGCCGGTCTTGGTGCGCGCATCCTTGATGCGGTCGACATATTTGCGCTCGTCGCGAAACTTCAGCGGATCGGCGATCACCTCGGGCAGCGCGACGTCGTACCAGGTCTCGTTGTCGAAGATCGACTTCATGCGGGCGGTGGCACCCATGCGCATGTGATAGTTCGAGCCGGGAATGACGAACTGATTGCTCTCAACGTCCTTGTAGAACACGAGCTGTCCGGTATCCGGGCACTTGATCCAAAGATTCTCGGGCGTCTCACGACGCAGGATGTTGCGGATTTTCGGCCGGACGACGTTGGTGAGCCAGTTCATATGTGTCTCCGCGTCGCTGAGATGATGCGTCGCTCTGATATCTATATGGCGGCCGGGACGGAGCCCGGCAACCGTTGTTCCCGGTTGATGGAGGCCAATTGTGGCTTATTCCGCAGCCTGTTTGGCCCCATGAACGCCCTGGGCGAGGGCTGCAGCCAGATCGGCGACCGCGCTGACAGTCCTGGCCGTGGCCTTGCCATCGGCGTCCAGCGAGCCTTTCAGCGCATCGATCAGCGCGGTGCCGACCACGGCGCCATTGGCATGCCGGGCGATGTCATGCGCGGCTTCCGGCGTCCGGATGCCAAAACCGACGCAGACCGGCAGTTTCGTATGACGCTTGATCCGCGCCACGGCCGTGCTCACGACGGATGAATCCGCGCTAGCTGATCCCGTGATGCCGGTGACCGAGACGTAATAGACGAAGCCCGACGTGTTCGCGAGCACCGCCGGGAGGCGCTTGTCATCGGTGGTCGGCGTGGCCAGACGGATGAAGTTCAATCCGGCTTTGATTGCCGGCAGGCAGAGCTCTGCGTCTTCTTCCGGCGGTAGGTCGACGATGATCAGACCATCCACGCCGGCCGCCTTGGCATCGGGCAGGAACTTGTCGACGCCGTAAATATAGATCGGATTGTAGTAGCCCATCAGTACGATGGGCGTCTTGTCGTCAGCGGCGCGGAAATCGCGCACGAGCTGCAGCGTCTTGCGCAGCGTCATGCCGGCCTGCAGTGCGCGGAGGCCCGCGGCCTGGATCGACGGGCCGTCGGCCATCGGATCGGTGAAGGGCATGCCGATCTCGATGATGTCGGCACCGGCCTTGGGCAGCGCCTTGACGATTTCGAGCGCGGTGGCGGGATCGGGATCGCCGGCCATCACGAAAGTAACGAAAGCCGCGCGGCCTTCGGCCTTGAGTTCGGCGAAACGGGTATCGATGCGGGTGGTCACGACTGCCTGCCCTTCAGGATATCGCCGACCTGCGGGACGTCCTTGTCGCCGCGGCCGGAGAGGTTGACGACCATCAGGTGATCCTTCGGCAGCGTTGGCGCGAGTTCGCTCACCTTGGCGAGGGCATGGGCCGGCTCCAGCGCCGGGATGATGCCTTCGAGTTTCGACAGCAGCTGGAATGCGGCCAGCGCTTCCTCGTCGGTCGCCGACAGATATTTCACGCGGCCGATCGTATGCAGCCACGAATGTTCGGGGCCGATACCAGGATAATCGAGGCCGGCAGAGATCGAATGGCCTTCCTGGATCTGGCCATCTTCATCCATCAAGAGATAGGTGCGGTTGCCGTGCAGCACGCCGGGACGGCCGCCAGCGATCGATGCGGCATGCAGGTTGGTGAGCCCGTGGCCCGCCGCCTCGACGCCGTAGATATCGACCGATGGATCGTCGAGGAACGGATGGAAGAGCCCCATCGCATTGGAGCCGCCGCCGATGCAGGCGATCAGCGAGTCCGGCAGGCGACCTTCGATTTCCTGCATCTGCACACGGGTTTCCTCGCCGATGATCGACTGGAAGTCGCGCACCATCATCGGATAGGGATGCGGGCCGGCGACGGTGCCGATGCAATAGAACGTGTTGTGCACATTGGTGACCCAGTCGCGCAGCGCCTCGTTCATCGCATCCTTGAGCGTGCGCGCACCGACCTGCACCGGCACCACCTTGGCGCCGAGCATCTCCATGCGGATCACATTGGGCTGCTGTCGGGCGACGTCCACCGCACCCATATAGACGATGCATTCGAGGCCGAAGCGCGCGCAGAGCGTCGCCGTCGCCACGCCATGCTGGCCGGCGCCGGTCTCGGCGATAATGCGCTTCTTGCCCATGCGGCGCGCAACCATGATCTGGCCGAGCACGTTGTTGACCTTGTGCGAGCCGGTGTGATTCAGCTCCTCGCGCTTCAGATAGATTTTTGCGCCGCCGAGATGCTCGGTGAGACGTTCCGCGAAATAGAGCGGCGACGGGCGGCCGACATAGGCCTTGAGATAACCATCCATCTCCTTGCGGAAGGCGGGATCGGCCTTGGCATCCTCATAGGCCTTCTGCAGGTCGAGGATCAGCGGCATCAGCGTCTCGGCAACAAAGCGGCCGCCGAAAATGCCGAAGTGACCGGTGTCGTCGGGACCGGACCGATAGGAATTGGGAATGGCTTGAGTCATCAGGTCGTCAACTCTTCCGTTGCGCGCGCGGCGCGGATGAAAGCGCGGATCATGTCGGGATCCTTGATGCCCGGCGCGCTTTCCACGCCGGACGAAATATCGACACCGCCGGCCCGCGTGATGCGCAGGGCCTCGGCGACGTTGGCGGCATTGAGGCCGCCCGACACCATGAAGGGCAGCTTCAGATCGAGGCCTTCGAGCAGATGCCAGTCGAAGACCGCGCCGAGACCACCCGGGCGCGTCGCATCCTTCGGCGGTTTGGCATCGAACAGGATGCGATCGCAGACCGCGGCATAGCCGGGCAATGCAGCGAGATCGGCTCTGGTCTCGACGGCAAGCGCCTTCATCACCGGAAGGCCGAACTTCTGTTTGATATCACGCACCCGCGCCACACTCTCCTTGCCATGGAGCTGCAGGATATCGGGCTTCAAGGCATCGATGCTGTTTTCGAGATCCGCGTCATCGGCATCGACCGACAGCGCAACCTTCACGGCGCGGCCCTTCGCCTGCTTGCCCAAAGCCCGCGCAACGTCGAGCGTGACGTGACGCGGCGACGGCGGAAAGAACACGAAGCCGACCATATCCGCGCCGCCGACCAGAGCCGCATCGAGCGTCTCCGGAGTGGACAGGCCGCAGATTTTGACGATCAGAGACATGCTTCAAATGGCCGCTGGCAATACCGGGAATGGCAGGAAAAGCCTATGCGCGGGGTTCTACAACGTCGCGCCGGACTTGTCTCGCTCACCGGCCATATAGGAGGAACCCGGCGCCGGAAGCCGCTGCGCACCGTTCCGTGACGTGGTCGCGGTATGGGCGCGCAGATCGGCCAGTTCTGCACGGGCCCGCCTGATATCGGCCTCGTGCTGACGTGCTGCACGGCGCCAGTGCCCTTGCCTGAACCAGGTCGCCATTCCCCCTGCG
Source organism: Tardiphaga sp. 862_B3_N4_1 (assembly GCF_051811085.1). Classification (NCBI taxonomy): domain Bacteria; kingdom Pseudomonadati; phylum Pseudomonadota; class Alphaproteobacteria; order Hyphomicrobiales; family Nitrobacteraceae; genus Tardiphaga; species Tardiphaga sp. 862_B3_N4_1. Next base: position 1,705,410 of record NZ_JBPWQB010000002.1, on the reverse strand, counting down.
ATGACGCCCAGGATGGCCGACAGGATGATCACAACGAACAGCGGCATCGTGGCACCGACCGCAGGATCGCTGCTGTTGAACGGATCGAAGGAGACCGTGACCATATGACGGTTGGCGACGGCGAACACGACGAAGACGATCGCGAGGGGGATGATGACCAGGGCTGAGAAGAATTTGCGCATCAACGTCTCTCGCGAAGGCGATGCGGGCGCGCATTCCGCTAATTGGCTCAGACCTGTCGGCCCGAATGCGCGCTACCTCAAAGTTCTTTATGGCGCTGCGCTTGCTTCCGGCGCAGCACTGTCGCGATTCAGGCGTTCGCGCATTTCCTTGCCGGTCTTGAAGAACGGAACACTCTTCTGGTCTACCGGAACATGCTCGCCAGTCCGCGGATTGCGGCCTGCGCGGGCGGGGCGATGCTTCACCGAGAATGCACCGAAGCCGCGAAGTTCGACACGGTCACCGCGTGCCAGCGCAGCCACGATCTCATCGAGAATCGCATTCACGATGTTCTCAACATCCCGCTGGTAGAGGTGCGGGTTATGCTCAGCGATGCGTTGAACGAGTTCGGATTTGATCATCGAGACGTTGGACTCTGAACGGGAGGATGCATTTCCGTGAAAATGCCTTGAACTGTCAAGACGCTAAATGAATTCGGGCACCTTCGAAAATGCGTGACAAATGCCCGAAACCGTTGTTGCAGCCTTCCTTGCAGTGCGGAAAGAACAGGACGAGCAGTTCCCTAGTTGGTGGTGGCCGGCCGCCACAGCGCCAGCATGCCATCGAGACCGAAGCCGTCCATGGCCTGCGCGAGGCCCGCCTGCTCGACCTGCCGCGCGATCGCGTTGAGACCCACTGCATCGAGTGTGATCGTCGCAGCAGCGCGCAGGAAGGTGAAATCGCTGAATTTAGGCGTCAGCTTGAAGTCGCGAACCGGCAGATCGCTCTTGATCTTCTTCTCGGCTACCAGCCACGCCACGGCGGCTTTCTCGTCGCCAAGCTGATCAATCAGCTTGAGGTCCACGGCCTGGCGCCCCGTAAAAACACGGCCATCGGCGACTTTCTGTAGTTGCGCGTCATCCATGGCGCGGCGGCTCTGCACAAGCCCACGGAACCAACCATAGGAGTCCTTCACGAGCGATTCCAGCGCTGCCCGCGCCTCCGGGCTGGTCGGCTCGAAACCATTGGGCGCCGCCTTCAGGGGCGAGGATTTGACCTGCTCGACCTCGACACCGACGGTCTTCATCAACCCCGTGAAATTGGGAAACTGGAACAGAACACCGATGGAGCCGACCAGCGAGCTCTGCTGCGCAACGATATGGTCGGATGCTAGTGCCGCGATGTAGCCGCCCGATGCGGCCAGGCCCTCGACGACAACGACCATCGGTTTCTTGGCCTTGAGGCGCATCAGCGCGTCATAGAGCTGCTCGGAGCCAGCCGTGGTGCCGCCCGGCGAATTGATATGTACCACCACCGCCGCCGCGGATGACTTCTCCAGCCGCTCCAGCGCCTCGACGCGATCATTGTTGCTCTGGATCAGGCCTTCGATCTTGATGCGCGCAATCGCCCCCGACGACGACAGCGCCTCGGAGCCCGACCGTGTCACGACGACGCCGACGACGACCACAGCAGCGACCGCGGCCAGCACCGCTGCCACGCGCCAGAACGTCAGCTTGCGACGTATCCTGCGGCGATCGACGATCACATCGGAATCAAGCGACATCGGAAATCTCCTAAGCCCTCGGCGAGAGCTGCGTCTGGCGGATGCTGCATCTGTCGTCCGGGCAGCGTTTACTTGAGGTATCTCAAATACATCAATTGCGAGGCAATATGAAGAAAACATGGTCGAAACAACAAAAAGGGCCCCGGTGAAACCGGGGCCCCAATTGGTAGCAACAAGTGAGTCGAAACTTACTTGCGCGCTTACTTGTCGGTGCTCTGCTTGAGCGCCTTGCCGAGAATGTCGCCAAGGGTCGCGCCCGAATCCGACGATCCGTACTGCGCGATGGCTTCCTTCTCTTCCGCCACTTCGAGAGCCTTGATCGACACCTGGACCTTGCGGGCCTTCTTGTCGAACTGGATCACGCGGGCATCGACCTTCTCGCCGACGGCGAAACGCTCAGCGCGCTGATCCGAGCGCTCACGCGCCAGTTCCGAACGCTTGATGAAGGTCGTGAAGTCGGTGCCGGCGATCTGAACGTCGATGCCGGATTCCTTCACTTCGATCACTTCGCAAGTCACGACAGCGCCCTTCTTGACGTCGCCCGGCTCTGCGAAGGGGTCGCCTTCGAGCTGCTTGACGCCGAGCGAGATGCGCTCCTTCTCGACATCCACGTCGAGGACGATGGCCTTGACCATGTCGCCCTTCTTGAAGTTGTCGATGACCTGCTCGCCCGGCTGCTTCCAGTCGAGGTCGGAGAGATGGACCATGCCGTCCACGTCGCCTTCGAGACCCAGGAACAGACCGAACTCGGTCTTGTTCTTGACTTCGCCTTCGACGGTCGAGCCGACCGGGAACTTCTCGACGAACACTTCCCACGGATTGCGCATGGTCTGCTTGAGACCGAGCGAAATGCGGCGCTTGACGCTGTCGACTTCGAGAACCTGCACTTCGACTTCCTGCGAGGTCGAAACGATCTTGCCGGGGTGCATGTTCTTCTTGGTCCACGACATCTCCGACACGTGGATCAGGCCTTCGATGCCCGGCTCCAGTTCGACGAATGCGCCGTAGTCGGTGATGTTGGTGACGCGACCCGAGAAGCGTGCGTTCAGCGGGTACTTCGCCTCGATGCCCTGCCACGGATCGTCGAGCAGCTGCTTCATGCCGAGCGAGATACGGTGGGTCTCGTGGTTGATCTTGATGATCTTGACCTTGACCGTCTGACCGATGGTGAGCACTTCGGTAGGATGGTTGACGCGGCGCCACGCGATATCGGTGACGTGCAGCAGGCCGTCGATACCGCCGAGGTCAACGAACGCACCGTAATCGGTGATGTTCTTGACGACGCCATCGATGACCTGACCCTCTTCGAGGTTCTGGACCAGTTCCTGACGCTGTTCGGCGCGGGTCTCTTCGAGAACCGTGCGACGCGACACGACGATGTTGCCGCGGCGGCGATCCATCTTGAGGATCTGGAACGGCTGCGAGTTGTTCATCAGCGGGGCGACGTCGCGGATCGGACGAATGTCCACCTGCGAACGCGGCAGGAAGGCCACTGCGCCGTCGAGATCGACGGTGAAGCCACCCTTGACCTGGTTGAAGATGACGCCGTGAACCTTCTCGTTGTTGTTGAAGGCCTTCTCGAGCTTGCCCCAGCTCTCTTCGCGGCGGGCCTTGTCGCGCGACAGAACGGCTTCGCCCAGTGCGTTTTCGATCCGGTCGAGGAACACTTCGACTTCGTCGCCGACCTTGAGTTCGCTGTCACGGCCGGGACCGGCGAATTCGCGCAGTGCCACACGGCCTTCAGTCTTCAGGCCGACGTCGATGACGGCCATGTCCTTTTCAATCGCAACCACGATGCCCTTGATAACAGAGCTTTCCTGAAGGTTGCCGCCCGCGAAGGACTCGTCGAGCATTGCCGCGAAATCATCGCGGGAAGGATTATACGAAGAAGCAGTCGAAGCCATTTGTTCTCCAGATGCGGGTATCGCCGGCCGTTCGGGTTAATGGGCGTCTCAAATGTGAAGTGTCAGGGGTCCGCAACCTCTAACGACCGCCTTGCAGGAGGATGCAAGAACGGGCCGGCAGCATGCCTTCACGATCGAAACGTGGGTAGGGTCTTGATGGTGTCCGGAGCCTGAAGCGCGTATCGCAGCTCGAGATCGGGAGCGGGCTTTCCTCCAATGACGGCAACGGTTTTGTCTGAGGTCTTTCAGAAAGAAAGAAAAATCAGACCCGTTGCCGGCCCGCTCGGACGGCCTCGACAATGTCGATGGCGGCCCGGACGCCGCCTTCTATATCCAAATTGGAGTTATCCAGCAAGTATGCATCCGTGGCCGGCTTCAGAGGCGCAATCAGGCGGTTCTGGTCGCGTTCGTCGCGCCTGATGATATCCGCCAGCACGGCGGCCTCATCGGCCACCTCGCCCCGTCCGAGAGCCTCCAGGGTGCGCCGGCGGGCGCGGACCCTGGCATCGGCGACGACGAAGATCTTCACGTCGGCATGGGGGCAGATCACGGTTCCAATGTCCCGGCCGTCGAGCACCGCACCCGGCGGATCCTCGGCAAAACGCCGCTGGAAGTTCAAAAGGACCTCCCGCACCCGCGGGATGGCCGAGACCACAGAGGCCGCATCACCGACTTCCTGGGTCTTCAGCGCCGGATTGCCGAATTTCTCGGGATCGAGCTCACTGGCGACAGCCACGGCCTGCGCCTCATCGGTCAGGTCCGCGCCAAGATCGAGCATCGCCTTGGCGACCGCGCGATAGATCACGCCGGTATCGAGGTGCCGGTAACCGTAATGGTGCGCAAGCCGTTTGCCCAGCGTGCCTTTTCCGGATGCGGCGGGACCGTCGATAGCAATAATCATGCGTTGCGCGTGCTCGTCTTGTCACGATGAATGGCGGTGGATCGGGAGTCAGGCTCGCGCGACCTGCGCGGGCTTAGCACCCGTCTCCGGAAATATCCACGCCGGCAACCTCAGGAGAAATCAGCACCCAGCCGACGCATCATCGGGATGAAATCGGGGAAGCTGGTGGCGATGAATGTCGTGTCGTCGATGGTCACCGGTCTGTCGGAAGCGAGGCCCATGGCCAGCGCCGACATGGCGATGCGGTGATCCATATGGGTGGCGACGAGGCCGCCACCGGCAACACGGCCGTTGCCGTGCACGATGAGGTCATCGCCGACGATTTCGACATTGACGCCGTTGACCCGCAGCATCGCCGCGGTGGCTTCCAGACGGTCGGATTCCTTCACGCGCAGCTCCTGCAGCCCGCGCATGATGGTCGTGCCTTCGGCAAACGCCGCAGCCACGGCCAGCACCAGATATTCATCGATCATCGACGGCGCGCGCTCCGGCGGCACTTCGACGCCGTGCAGCTTCGACGCAGTGATCCGGAACTGCGCCATCGGTTCGCCGGCATCGCCGCGGATATCGCTTTCCTCGATGGATGCGCCCATCTCGCGCAACGTCGTGAACAGCCCGGTGCGCAGCGGATTGGTCATCACATCGGTGAGCACGATCTCGGAGCCCGGCACGATCAATGCCGCAACCATCGGGAATGCTGCGGAGGACGGATCTGCCGGCACCACGACATCGGCACCCTTCAATTCGGGCTGACCGGTGAGCGTGATCTTGCGGCCGTGCGCGCCTTCTTTTTCGGAAGTAATCTCGGCGCCAAAATGCTTGAGCATCAGCTCGGTGTGATCCCGGCTGGCCTCGGTCTCGATGACCGTGGTGGTGCCAGGGGCCGACAGGCCGGCCAGCAGCACGGCCGACTTGATCTGGGCGGAGGCTACCGGGGTACGATAGACGATCGGCAGCGGATCACGCGCGCCTTTGAGCGTCAGCGGTAGACGCCCGCCGTCCTGGCTCGCGGTGACTTTGGCGCCCATCAATTCCAGCGGATCAACGATCCGGCGCATCGGCCGGCTGCGCAGCGACGCATCGCCATCGAATGTCGCCTCGATCGGGCAGCCTGCGACAGCCCCCATCACCAGCCGGCACCCGGTACCCGAATTGCCAAAATCCAGCGGCGCCTTGGGCGCGGCGAAGCCGGCAACGCCGACGCCGTTGACCTTCCACGCAAAATCGCCGGTTCGTTCGACGCTGGCGCCCAGCGCCTGCATCGATTTGGCGGTATTCAGGACGTCCTCACCCTCCAGCAGCCCCGTGATTCGGGTCTCGCCGACCGCCAGGGCACCCAGAATGAGGGCCCGGTGCGAGATCGACTTGTCACCGGGCACGCGGGCGCTACCGCGCAGGGCGCCGGATTTTCGCGCTGTCAGCGGGGTCGGCTGGGCGGCGGCTGTGTCTGATTGGGTCAAGATTGTGTTCCTTCGCGCAGGCGGCTCGTAGCATATGAGCCACGCTGCGTCACGCAGCGGTCATTCTCACGCAAACCGCTATTGACAGGGGCGCGTCAACTAGCCAAGTGAAGCACCGTTTTTCAAAAAATCCCCAGGACCCTTCACGTGGCCAAATCCGATCTCGGAACCAAACGCATTTGCCCCACGACGGGCAAGAAGTTCTACGACCTCAACAAGAGCCCGGTGATTTCGCCTTATACGGGCGAGGTTGTGCCGATTGCGCCGATTGCGCCGCCGCGGACCCGCGCGGATGCAGCCGCACGCGCAGCTGCAGCATCTGCCGCCGCGGAAACTCCGGAAGCCGCCGAGAGCGAAGAATTGGTCTCGCTGGAGGAAGCCGACGCCGAGGAGAATACCGGCAAGAAGGCTGCCGTGCTGGAATCCGAGGACGATATCGAAGTCGATGACACCATCGATGACGATGAAGACGATGATTCGACCTTCATTGCCGACGAAGAAGAAGGCGATGAGGACGTGACCGACATCATCGGCGACGTCTCAGGCGACGAAGAAAGTTAAGCTCAGAAGAGACTTGAGATCACTCCTGATATGTGATCTTGGTTTGCCGCGCGACGCCCCACCCAGTGCGTCGCAGGTATTGGGGCCATAGCTCAGCTGGGAGAGCGCTTGCATGGCATGCAAGAGGTCGGCGGTTCGATCCCGCCTGGCTCCACCATCCTTCGCTCGCTTCGCGAGCTTCGCGAGCTTCGGCTCGGCAAGCCGCACCAACCCATTCTCGTAGAGATTGACCGCGCTAATCCCCGAGCGCTGCGTTCAGCCGATCACGTAGCGCCACGAGTTCATTTTTCATCGCGGCCATTTCACCGACCGTGCAGGCTGACGCCGCGAGAATTCCCTGCGGCACGGCCTTGGCTTTTTCACGCAGCGCCTGACCTTGCGCCGTCAATGCGATCAGCATCTGCCGCTCGTCCTCTGCGCTGCGGGTGCGCTTGATCAGGCCAGCGGCTTCCAGGCGCTTCAACAGCGGCGTCAGCGTGCCGGAATCGAGAAACAGTCGCTCGCCGATGTCCTTGACCGGCACATTGTCGTGCTCCCACAGCACCAGCATCGCCAGATATTGCGGATAGGTCAGCTTCAGCCGCTCCAGCAGCGGCTTGTAGACGCGGTTGAACGCGTGGCCGGTCGAATAGACGGCAAAGCAGAGCTGGTTATCGAGCTGCAGCAGCGGAACAGGTGCGGGTTTCTTGGCCATGATTATCTCCGGAGCTTATTTGGCCACAGCTGACGCCAGACCCCAACCCCTTCACGATCAGTTGAGCACAATTCGATTGCGTCGCGCATTTTATGTATTGTGCACAATCTAATTGTGCGCAATTATAACGGGACAAGACACAAACAACGAGGAGACCAACCATGTCTGTCAACGTGCTCTACAAGACCAGCGCCAAGGCAACCGGCGGCCGCGATGGCCACGCCGCTACGCTTGATGGCGCGCTCGACGTCAAACTCACCACGCCGAAGGAACTCGGCGGCGCAGGCGGCGCCGGCAATAATCCCGAGCAGCTGTTCGCGGCCGGCTATGCTGCCTGTTTCATCGGCGCGATGAAGTTCGTGGGCTCGCAGGGCGGCCCGAAGGTACCCGCCGATGTGACGGTCACTTCCACCGTGGGCATCGGCCCGCGTTCGGCCGGTGGTTTCGGCCTCGATGTCGAACTCGCGGTCTCCTTGCCGGGCCTGCCGCGCGCGGAAGCCGAAGCGCTGGTCGAGAAAGCGCATCAGGTCTGCCCGTATTCCAACGCCACACGCGGCAATATCGACGTCCGCACCGTGATCGTCTGAGTCACAGCGGCGCAAACGAATTAACTCTCGATACGAACGGGCTCGGCCATCGGCCGAGCCCGTTCGCGTTCGTCTGGCGGTTGCGCCATACCCTCGCTCTGGCCATAGCCGCTGCCCGGACAAGGCCATTGCTGACCAGCCGGAAGCCCGCTAGCTCTGACAGCCCTTACATGCTCTCTGGCATAAAAATATCCCAACGACACTTGAGAGAAGGCTGATTGAATGAGCTTGCCCATAGCTCCCGGCGCGATTGCCGGCCTGCGCGTGATCGATCTGTCGCGCGTTCTTGGCGGACCCTATTGCACCCAGATCCTGGCCGACCACGGCGCTGACGTCGTCAAGGTCGAGCCGCCGGCCGGCGACGAGACTCGCGACTGGGGCCCCCCCTTCCACGACGACGACGCGGCCTATTTCATCGGCACCAACCGCAACAAGCGCTCGATCGGTCTCGACCTCGCCTCCGAGGGTGGTCGTACAGTGCTGATGCGGATGCTCGAAAACGCCGACGTGATGATCGAAAACTTCAAGCCCGGCACGCTCGACAAATGGGGCATCGGCAACGATTTCCTGCGCGAGAAATTCCCGCAGCTGATCCATTGCCGCATCTCCGGCTTCGGCGGCGATGGCCCGCATGGCGGCCACCCCGGCTATGACGCGATCATCCAGTCGATGGTCGGCCTGATGGCATCGACCGGCTCACAGGAAAGCGGCCCGACCCGCATCGGCGTCGCGCTTGTCGACATGGCGACCGGTCTCTATGCCTGCGTCGGCATCCTGATGGCGCTCGCCGAGCGCGCCAAATCGGGTCTCGGTCAATTCGTCGAGGCGACATTGTACGAAACCGGTCTCGCGATCATGCACCCGCATACCGCGAACTATTTCTACAACGGTGGCAAGCCGCCGGCACTGACCGGCAACGAGCATCCGAACCTGGTGCCCTATGCCGTGTTCGCTGCTCGCGACGGCAACATCTTCATGGGCGTCGGCAATGACGGCACCTTCCGCAAGCTGTGCCGCGAACTTGGCAAGCCGGAACTCGGCACGGACGTGCGCTTCGCACGCAACCGTGACCGCGTACAGAATCGCGATGCGCTGCGGGCCGAACTGGAAGCGATCCTGAAGGATCACGACAGCGCGCCGCTGTGCGAGCGTCTGCTTGGCGCCGGCCTCCCCGCCGGTCCGGTACAGTCGATCGACAAGGCGCTCGCCAATGCCCACACGAAGCATCGCGGCGATATCATCGAGAAGGACTGGTACAAGGGCGTCGCCTCGCCGGTCCGCTTCGACCGCACCAAAGCGAGCCTGCGCCACGTGCCGCCGAAGTTCAACGAGCACTTCAACGAGATCCTCACCGAGTTCGGCTACTCCGGTGATGAGATCAAGGAGCTGGTCGCCAAAGGAACCGTGAGCGGCTCCGAGCGCAAGCGATAAGAACAACACGGGGCTGCGCGATCCGCAGCCCCGTTCGTCTTCGACTTTTTGCGGCTTCCCAACGCCGCCATTTCCCGCCTAGCATCCGCGCTGTCAAAATGTCGCATGTACGTCATCCGGCGCAGCTTTGTTGCAGCGAGACGATGACGGCTAACGGGAGAAACTGGATGATCCGCCCCCAATTCGCACTCGCCACTCTGTTCGCATGCACGCTGGCGCTCGCTTCGCCCGCGCAAGCGGTGACCGAGATCCAGTGGTGGCACGCGATGACCGGCGGCAACAACGACATCGTCAACAAGCTCGCGGCTGACTTCAATGCCAGCCAACCGGACTACAAGGTGGTCCCGACCTTCAAGGGCAGCTATCCCGACACCATGAATGCCGGCATCGCAGCATTCCGCGCCGGCACCGCACCGCACATCCTACAGGTCTTCGAGGTCGGTACCGCGACCATGATGAGCGCCAAGGGCGCCGTCAAACCTGTCTACCAGCTGATGAAGGATGCGGGCGAGCCGTTCGATCCAAACAACTATCTGCCCGCGATCACCGGTTACTACTCGACATCGAAGGGCGAGATGCTGTCGTTTCCCTTCAACTCATCGTCGATGGTGATGTGGGTCAATCTGGATGCGCTGAAGAAGGCCAATATTGCCGAAATTCCCAAGACCTGGCCCGAAGTGTTCGAGGGCGCCAAGAAGCTCAAGGCGGCCGGCTATGCGACCTGCGGTTTCTCCAATGCCTGGGCGACCTGGGCCAATATCGAGCAGTTCTCGGCATGGCACAACGTGCCGATCGGTACCAAGGCGAATGGACTCGACGGCTTCGACACCGAACTGAAATTCAACTCGCCACTGCATGTCAAACATCTGCAGACGCTGATCGAATTGCAGAAGGACAAGACCTACGATTATTCCGGTCGCGCCAATGCCAGCGAGAGTCGCTTCGGCTCCGGCGAATGCCCGCTCTTCATGACCTCGTCCGGCTATTATGCGACAGCGAAGGGTACCGCCAAATTCGCCTTTACCTCGGTGCCGATGCCTTACTACCCCGAAGCTGCCGGCGCGCCGCAGAACTCGATCATCGGCGGCGCTTCGCTATGGGTGATGGGCGGCAAGAAGCCTGAGGAAAACAAGGGCATCGCAAAATTCTTCAGCTTCCTGTCCGACACAGATCGGCAGGCCAAGCTGCATCAGGAGTCCGGTTATCTGCCGATCACCAAGGCCGCTTATGAAAAGACCAAGGCCGACGGCTTCTATGACAAGAACCCGATCCTGCAGACCCCGCTGAAGGAGCTGACCAACAAGGAGCCGACCGAAAATTCGCGCGGCCTGCGGTTCGGCAACATGGTGCAGTTGCGAGACATCTGGTCCGAAGAGATCGAGGCTGCGCTGGGTGGCCAGAAGACGGCACAACAGGCACTCGACACCGCCGTGAGCCGTGGCAACGCCATGTTGCGGACCTTCGAAAAGACTGCGAAGTAGTATTCAAGCGGACGCTGTCGTTGCCCGGCCTCGCGCGCAATTGCGCGCTTGGACGGGCGATGACATGAGCAGAATGAGGCTGCTTTCTGGGGCACGACGAACTGCATGGAAAAGTCCGCGGTCTTCAAGGGTAAGCTGCTGCCATATTTGTTGCTCGTGCCGCAGCTGGTCATCACCCTGGTGTTTTTCTACTGGCCGGCCAGCCAGGCTGTCTGGCAATCGTTTTTACGCGAGGACGCGTTCGGCCTGAACTCGGAATTCATCGGGCTGGAGAACTATCAGGCGCTACTGGCCCAGCCGGAATACTACAAGGCAATGGCGACGACCGTGGTGTTCTCGTCGCTGGTCGCGGCGCTCTCGCTGTCGATCGCATTGTTGTTCGCCACCCAGGCCGACAAGAATCTGAAAGCGGCACCGACCTTCAAGGTCATGATGATCTGGCCCTATGCGGTGGCGCCGGCCGTCGCTGGCGTGCTGTGGCTGTTCATCTTCCATCCCTCCCTCGGCACCATGGCACGACCGCTGCGCATGATGGGCTTCAACTGGAATCCGATGTTGAACGGCAACCACGCCATGGCGCTCGTCGTCATGGCCGCGGTGTGGAAGCAGATCGCCTATAATTTCCTGTTCTTCCTGGCCGGCCTGCAGGCGATCCCGCGCAGCGTACTCGAGGCCGGGGCGATTGATGGCGCCGGGCCGTATCGGAGATTCTGGACGATCACGTTCCCGTTGCTGTCGCCGACCACGTTCTTCCTGCTGGTCGTCAACGTCGTCTACGTCTTCTTCGACACTTTCGGCATCATCGACGCGGTCACCGGCGGCGGGCCGGCCGGGGCGACGACCACCATGGTCTACAAGGTCTATGCCGACGGCAGGCTCGGCGGCGACCTCGGCGGATCGGCAGCGCAGTCGGTGATCCTGATGGTGATCGTGATCGCGCTCACGGCGATCCAGTTTCGCTACGTCGAGCGCAAGGTGCAATACTGATGGTCGAGCACCGCCGCTGGAACGACATCCTCGCTTACGCGATCCTGACTTTCGGCGTGTTCATCGTCGTCTTCCCGGTCTATGTCGCGCTGATCGCCTCGACCCATGACGCAGCAACGGTGGTCAACGGCAACATGCCGATGCTGCCGGGCAGTCATACGCTGGAGAACTACTACCGGGCGATCTTCGTCGGCGGATCGCGCGCCAGCCGCGAGCCGGTCGGCCATATGCTGATGAACTCGTTCGTCATGGCAATGGGCATCGCGCTCGGCAAGATCGTGATCTCGATCCTCTCCGCCTATGCCGTGGTGTATTTCCGTTTTCCGTTCCGCCAGACGGCGTTCTGGATCATCTTCGTGACGCTGATGCTGCCGGTCGAGGTCCGTATCTATCCGACCTACAAGGTGATCGCCGATCTGAAGATGCTCGACACCTATGCCGGTCTGATCCTACCGCTGATCGCATCGGCCACCGGCACGCTGCTGTTTCGCCAGTTCTTCATGACCATCCCCGATGAACTGCTCGAAGCCTCGCGCATCGACGGCGCCGGCCCCTTTCGCTTTTTCAAGGATACGTTGCTGCCGCTGTCGGTCACCACAATGGCAGCGCTGTTCGTGATCCAGTTCATCTATGGCTGGAACCAGTATCTGTGGCCGCTGCTGATCACGACGCAGGAATCCATGCAGACCATCGTCACCGGCATCAAGAAGATGCTGACGACGACGGATGAACTCGCCGAATGGCAGCTCGCGATGGCGACGGCGATTCTTGCGATGGTGCCTCCTGTCGCCGTGGTGGTGTTCATGCAGCGGCTGTTCGTGCGCGGCCTGGTCGAGACGGAGAAGTAAATTCAGATGGCCAATGTTTCGCTGCGCAACGTCCGTAAGACCTATCCCGGCGGCTTCGAGGCCATCAAAGGCATCGAGTTCGAAATCGGCGACGGCCAGTTCTGTGTGCTCGTCGGGCCAAGCGGCTGCGGCAAGTCGACCTTGCTGCGCATGGTTGCCGGCCTTGAGACCGTCACCTCCGGCGAGGTCGATATTGGCGGCCGTGTCGTCAACGAGATCGAGCCGGCCGATCGCGACATCGCCATGGTGTTCCAGAACTACGCGCTCTATCCGCATATGAGCGTCTATAACAACATGGCTTACGGCCTGCGCAACAGGGGCATGCCGAAGCCCGAGATCGATACGCGCGTACGCGAAGCCGCTCAGACACTCGAACTCGCCGGCATGCTCGATCGCAAGCCCAGACAATTGTCCGGCGGCCAGCGCCAGCGCGTCGCCATGGGGCGCGCCATCGTCCGCCAGCCGAAAGTGTTCCTGTTCGACGAACCACTGTCCAATCTCGATGCCAAGCTGCGCGTCGCCATGCGTGTCGAAATCCGCAAGCTGCAACGTCGCCTCAAGACAACGTCGATCTACGTCACCCACGATCAGTTGGAGGCGATGACGCTGGCGGATATTCTGGTGGTGATGAATGGTGGCCAGGTCGAGCAGATCGGCAGTCCGCTCGATATCTACCGCAAGCCGGCGACCACTTTCGTCGCCTCCTTCATCGGCGCGCCACCGATGAACCTGATCAAGCTGGGCGGCAATGAGATCCGTGCGCAGTTCGCCGGCGACAGCCGCAGCGCCGCCGACGCCGGTATCCTGGGCGTCCGGCCGGAAGACCTTACGATTTCCGGCGCGGCCGCAACTGACGGCGGCATCACGCTGAACCTGACGGTCGAGGCCATCGAACGGGTCGGCGCGGAAACCTTCGTCTATGGCACCCGTGCGCGGGCCGAGAAGGCCGTCAGCGCCACTCCGGGCGAGCTGCCCGAGGGCGAGGTCATCGTGCGTATCCCCGGCCAGGATGCCCCGGCCATCGGTGCTTCGATCCGCGCCACGGCTCCCCGCGACAAACTGCACCTGTTCAGCGTCGATGGCCGCAATCGGATCGATATCTGATCGGTTTCAAGGCCTTAGTAACGGTTTCCCGGCAATTTAGAGGTGCTTGAACCGGGCTTTGGCATGCCCATATTGTGGATTGACCGGTTGGCAGAGTGCCGATTGGCCAGGGGTGCCGTAAGGGCCCCTCAAAGTCGCTTCGAGAGGGCTTTGTAGGTATGTCTCGTGTTCCTTCGTTATCTAGTCCGTTCCTTTTGGGATTCGACGAGATTGAGCGTGCGCTCGATCGCGTCGTCAAAGGTGCCGACGGTTATCCTCCTTACAACATCGAGCGGTGCGACCGTAACAACGGTCAACCCGAACGCCTGCGGATCACGCTGGCGGTCGCAGGTTTCACCCGCGATCAGCTCGATGTGACCACCGAGGAAAACCAGCTCGTGATCCGGGGCCGCCAGCAGGACGACAAGACCCGGCAATACATCCATCGCGGCATCGCCGCGCGCCACTTCCAGCGCACCTTCGTGCTGGCAGAGGGGATGCTTGTGCTGGGTGCGGATCTGAAGAACGGGCTGTTGTCAATTGATCTGGCCAGGCCTGAGCCTGAAAGGGTCATTAAGACAATCGCTATCAATGAACACGAATAATGCATGATGCGACAAACTGGTTTCCGGTTTTCGATCAGGTCATGCATCTTGAGTATGGAACGAGTAGCGGACTCGACCGCTTGATCTCATAGAAGGAGTCGAGACGATGACTGAAGTTGTTACGATCAATGAAAATGCCGCCGTCACCACCGAAGCATTGGCGCATCTGGGCGAAGGTATGATCGCCTATGTGAAGCCGGTTCGCTCGGAAGACGTGCCGGGACTGTTCCCGCAGGCGCCGGAGATTGCGCCCGGATTGCAGCTGTTCGCGCTGCACGCCGCCGACGGCACGCCGATCATGCTCACCGACAGCCGTGAAGCGGCGATCGCGAATGCATGGAGCCAGGAATTGCAGACCGTCAGCGTTCACTAACGCGAACTGGCCAGCATGCAGACGTCAGGATACGCGGTGACAGCCGCGTATCCCAATGTCGAGTATCCCAGCGTCCAAACGACGATCATCACGCGCAGGCGCTCGGCTTGCATGACACGGTATCTATTTAACCCGTCGTCAATATCGTGAGCACATCATCGGACGCAATCGATCCGCACGCGACCTCATCCGCTGCGCCATTTGAAAAACTGATCCCCCTATCAATCGCAATCTGGATATCCGACGCGATGGCATCATTGCACCTGATCTTTGCTGCCGTTTCACAGAAGAAAATGGTGACCACGCATTCACCATGACTTGAGAAAATCTGGTCATGTTGAGATTCGAGGTCGCCATGAATGGATCGACACAAACCCAGATAGTTCAAGTCGAAGACTTGCTACGGAGCTTCGGTGCAACGATCACCGCTCCGAAATCAGAGGCAGTTCCCCGGACCGGCTCCTGGGATTTTGATAGTCGGCCGGTGATCGCAGCCTGTTTCGCGATCCTCGTCTTTGCACCGGGCTGCGCAGCTGCCACCGTATTCTTGATGCGCGCCGACGGCACCGTCCCTCCCATCATCGCACCCGACAGCAGCCCGCCTTTCGTGACCAAGTCAGACCGCTTGCCGCTCGGGCAATGGAGTATCGAGGCCGTTCAGAGCCTCGGCACTCTAAATAACGCGCGCCTTGCGACGGCTGCTGCACTCGCAGATCCCATATTTCTCTCACCAATCCTGATCCGCGGCAGCCTCGAGGACGGCACGCTCACGACCTTCGCCGAGCCCGCGGCCATGCCTGGGCCGACCATGCTGCTGTCAAAGCTGCGGGTGAAGCGTGACGTCCGGCGCCCCAAGTCACCCAAACTCGTCGCCGAAATCACTCACCCTGAGCCGCCACAACCAACCTTCTTCGAAAAGCTGTTCGGACGACGTTTCAACTAGCTCAGTCACTCACAAGCGAGGAACACAATGCAAAACACTGCCGCGATGAACTCGGACGTCAAAGCTCTCCTCACTTTGCTGTTGCTGAAGACCGGCACCGGTTCGCCGGAGATTCACAATGCTCTGCAGCTTGCTGCCGCATCGCGGGTAATGATGGCGGAAGAATATGCCAATCCGATGCGCATGCAGGGCATAGAAACTTCAGGCAGCAACGTCGCCAAGCTTCGTCCCGTAACCGCCGTCAACGTTCCTGAAACGTCAGCGGCCGTGCGACGCATGAAGCAGAGCGCAGACGCGATGAATTCCGACGTCAAGGCGCTGCTGACGTTGCTGCTGCTCAAGAGCGGCGCGGATTCCAACGAGATCCAGACCGCACTGCGGATGGCAGCATCATCGCGCGCAGTTGCTGCAGCGGATGAAGCAGAATCGATCCGTGCCGAAACGCAGGCCGAAGCTGCCTCTGCAGCCATGAACGAGCTCGCATCGATCACCGCGCGGCAGGCGGTGCGCAACGAGTCGCTCGCTCCAATCTCGGCCAAGGAGTTCGCGGCGTAAACTGGCAAGGCCAACCAGCCTTCCATCTCCGCGCAAGCAGGGATCTGGTTCGGAATAGGAGAATCGCCCGGTCCAACCGGGCGATTCCAGCGTAAGCTGCGGGGGTAAGATAGTTAGGCGGCTGTCGCTGGCGGCAAAGCGAGCACCGAATAGATCGCCTGAGCGTCACGGGAGGCACGCAGCTTTTTGGCGACGTCCTGATCGCGCAGCAGACGTGCGATCCGTGCCAGCGCCTTCAGATGATCGGCGCCCGCACCTTCCGGCGCCAGCAACAGAAACACCAGATCGACCGGCTGGCCGTCCATAGCCTCGAAATCGATCGGACGATCGAGGCGCGCAAACAGGCCGAACAGCTTGTCGAGCTTCGGCAACTTGCCATGCGGAATGGCAACGCCATAGCCCACGGCCGTCGTACCGAGCTTCTCACGCTGCAACAGCACCTCGAAAATGGCGCGGTCGTTCTGACCGGTGAGCGCGGAAGCGCGCGCAGCGAGCTCCTGCAGCGCCTGCTTCTTGCTGTTGACCTTCAACGCCGGGATTATCGCCTCGGGCGCGACCAGATCGGTAATCGTCATTGACCGTTCCGAGGATGTTTGACCGTCAGCGGGTAGTTAGAACCAAAACCGGCAGCGTCAAGAAAGACTGGAAAGGGACATCGTTCCCTGTGATGGAAAACGCGCCGGGCGCGAACGCCCGGACGTACTCTAGCACCGGAACCCCCCATGCGAAATCCATTGACCGGTATAACCCTGTCAAAGGCGGCGGACCATAGGGAGGGGCCGTTTGGGCGTCAATGCCGTCAGGACGGTTTAACCACCGGTGGATCGACCCAACCCACGTTACCGTCGCCTCGGCGGTACACGATATTCACCCGACCGGTACTGCCATGCAGGAATAGCACGACGGCCGCGCCGGTGAAATCAAGTTCCATGACAGCTTCGCTCACCGAGAACCGCTTCAGCGACCTAGTCGATTCGGCAATGATGACCGGATCGTAGCCACTGTCGGCATCGCCCTCATGATCGGGCGCCTCAAGAATGTAGCTCGGCGCGTCCAAAGTCGGGGCCGTGAGTTCGGCCATCGCCTGATTTTCAGCATGCGTCTTGCGCGCGGAACGATCCTTCAGCCGGCTCTTGTAGCGACGCAAACGTTTCTCGATCTGAAGCAGCGCCTGATCGGCGCTGGCGTAAGCATCCGCTGCATTGGAGTCCGCTTCGAGCGTAATTCCGGAATCGAGATGCAACGCACAATCGGTGCGGAAGCCGAAGCCGTCTTTGCTGAGCGTGATGTGACCGGAATAGTTGCCATCGAAATACTTGCGAAGGACCTCATCGGTCCGCTCGCTCACGCGGCCTCGCAAAGCGTCTCCGACATTGATGCTTTTTCCCGAGATACGAAGGGTCATGCTGATGCCTCGATTCTTCTGCCTTGAACCGACAGTATCCCGTTTCCACGGGAGTGCAATCAAGCTGGTGCAGTGTCGCGGGATCGGTCGGGTGCCCTATCGGACGGAGTGGCGGGTGCCGTGAGTGCATTGCCGAGCATACTCTGCTTGTCGCGCCGGCGCTGAACTGAAGACGGGATACGCATGGCTTCACGGTATTTGGCAACGGTACGGCGCGCGATATCAATTCCGGCTTCGCGCAAGCGTTCCACGATCGTGTCGTCCGAAAGAATAAGAGAAGGACTTTCTCCATCAATCAATTGCTTGATGTGATGTCGCACCGCTTCAGCCGAATGCGCTTCGCCACCATCAGCCGACGCTATCGATGCCGTAAAGAAGTATTTCAATTCAAAGCTGCCGCGATTTGTCGCCATGTATTTATTGGCGGTAACGCGCGACACCGTCGATTCATGCATTTGAATGGCATCAGCAACCGCCTTGAGATTCAGCGGCCGAAGATGCGCAACACCCTGCGTGAAGAAGCCATCCTGTTGCCGGACGATCTCGGTCGCAACCTTCAGGATAGTACGCGCGCGCTGATCGAGCGCACGCACCAGCCAGGTCGCATTCTGTAGACAATCCGTGAAGTACGACTTGTCGCCATCCTTGCGGATCGTTTTCGACAATTCGGAATAATAAACCTGGTTCACGAGAACGCGCGGCAGCGTGTCGCTGTTCAACTCAACATGCCAGCCACCATCAGGACCCGGCCGCACATAGACATCAGGTACTACCGTCTGTGTTCGCGCCGAGCCAAACTTCAGACCGGGCTTCGGATCGAGCCTGCGAATCTCGCCGATCATGTCGGTCAGATCTTCGTCGTCGACGCCGCAGATTTTTCTGAGATTGCCGATGTCGCGCTTGGCCAGGAGATCGAGATGCTCGACCAATGCCTGCATCGCGGGGTCGTAACGGTTCTGTTCACGCAACTGGATTGCGAGACATTCGCTGAGACTGCGCGCGCAGACACCCGGCGGATCGAATTTCTGCAACGCACCGAGAACGCTTTGGACATCGTCAACAGAGGCACCCAGCCGCTCATGCACGTCGCCGAGATCTTGCGGCAGGTAGCCGGCCTCATCGACGAGATCGATCAGATACTGACCGATCATGCGCTGCGCGGGCGACGAGAACGCCACCGAGAGCTGTTCGGCGAGATGGCTGCCGAGCGTCACTTCCGCGGCAACGAAGGCCTCGAGATTGTAGCTGTCGTCGTTGGAGGCGCCGCCGCCCCATTCGGTATAGGCGGTCGGAGCAGCGTCTTGTGCGTTGCGTGCGGCGGCTTCGGCCGGCTCTTCGGAAAAGACGTTATCCAGCCCGGTGTCCAGGGTCTGTTCGATCTCGGCGCGGGTGCCGAGTTCGCGGTTCATCCACTCGTCGGGCGCCGGCGCATCGAAGCTGTCGCCGCCTGAACGATCGGAAAAATCGGAATGGTCGCCGCCATCGTCGTGGCCGGAGGCATAGCCCGCCTCATCCTGGCTCGAAAACTCGCTGCGCTCGGGGCTGGCCTCGCCAGCCACCGGCGGCTCAGGACCGTCGCTGGCGCGCTCCAGCAGCGGATTGCGCTCCAGTTCATCTTCGACAAAGGTTGCGAGATCGAGATTCGACAGCTGCAGCAGCTTGATGGCCTGCATCAGCTGCGGCGTCATCACCAGCGACTGGGATTGCCGGAACTCTAGTCTCTGCGTCAGCGCCATGGAGGCAAAAACCGATCCACAAGTTGGTCCGTTTCTTGCTTATCTCTTTCCCGGCCTGATGTACACGGCTTGACGAATTGTAAATTTGGTCTAGAGGCGGAATTCCTCGCCAAGGTAAAGGCGACGCACGTCCGGGTCAGCCACGATCTCCTCAGGAGATCCCTCCGTCAGGATTTCACCAGCATAGACGATGTAGGCGCGGTCTGTCAGCCCCAGCGTTTCGCGCACGTTGTGGTCGGTGATGAGCACGCCGATGCCGCGATTGGTCAAGTGACGGACCAAGTCCTGAATATCCCCCACCGCAATCGGGTCGATGCCGGCAAAGGGCTCGTCGAGCAGCATGTAATTCGGCCGCGTCGCCAGCGCGCGCGCAATTTCAACGCGGCGGCGCTCACCACCGGACAGCGCGATCGACGGCGACTTGCGCAGTCTCTGGATGTTGAACTCTTCGAGCAGCCCGTCGAGCTCGCGCTCGCGCTTCTTGCGGCTGGGCTCGACGACCTCCAGCACCGCACGGATGTTCTGCTCGACCGTGAGGCCGCGAAAAATCGAGGCTTCCTGCGGCAGATAGCCGATGCCGAGGCGCGCACGTTGATACATCGGCAGCTGGGTGACGTCGTGGCCGTCAAGCTCAATGGCGCCGCTGTCGGGCTTGATCAGGCCGGTGATCATGTAGAACACCGTGGTCTTGCCGGCACCGTTCGGTCCGAGCAGGCCGACGGCCTCACCACGACGGACATAAATGCTGACGCCGCGGGTGACCTGGCGTGAGCCGAAGCTCTTTTTCACATTATGGACGGCCAGATAGCCCGCACGCGGGGCAGCTTTTGGTGCGGCGGCGCCGTTGGTCCGGGGCCGCGGCGGCGCCTTGTCCGGACGGCGGGCCGGTGCAGGCTGTGGGGCACGCGGCGCCTCACCCCGGGCCTGCGGAACCTGGGGCGTATCGGCCGGGGCGGTGCGCGCCAGTGGCGGCGCCTCACGGCTGGGATTGCCCAGCATGTCGCCCATGCTGTCGCCGAGCGCCGTGATGTCGACCGGCGACCGCGCAAAACCCTGCGGACCGCGTTTTGGAGCGCGCCGACGGAACATGCCGAGGAAATCAACCATTCGCGCTTCGATCAGCCTCTAAACGTCATCCGCGCCAAGTCGCGGCATGTTCGATCACTGGGAACAGCATGGCGAACTAGATGTCCCTTGCCCAGCCGAACGCCAAGCCTTCCATGTCGATTAAAACAATGGCGATAACGGGTTACGCAGCCAGATTCAACCGGATCCGGCTCGCCCCTATCGATAAACCCTTCGAGTTACTTGGGTTTTCCGCCTCCAGGCCCGGGTATGATCGAGGTCGGGCCACCGCCACCCTTCTGGCCGGACGACTCGAACATGCCCTGGACCCTGCCGCTGTTGGATTCGACGCGTGAGGTGCCCGTGGTCATATCCACGGTCAGACGATCGCCGCGCAGCACATTCTTGCCCTGGGTGAGCACAACATTGCCCTGCATAGTGACGAGATTGGTTCGGGTGTCGAACACCGCCGTCTCGCCGGTGACAACCTGGTCTTTCTGGGTGACGATGACCCCGCCGCGCGCTTCAAGTCGCTTGATCGCCGACGAGCCACCCGGGCCCGGCTGCGCAGCCTTGATCGGTGCCTTGGGCGCAGCCTTGGCCGCCGGCTCGTTCGCGGAGCCACCGCCGTCATAGAAGACCACGAGAGTCTTCGATTTCATCGTGGTGTCGCCCTGCACGACCTTTACATCGCCTGCGAAGGTCGCTTCCTTTTTCTTGTCACGCATTTCCAGCGATGCGGCCTCGATCTGAATGGGCTGATCGCGATTCTGCGAGAAGCCCTGCATGGCATTCGGCACACCCTGCACCGCGCTCTGCGCATGTGCATCGGCTGTCAAAGCCAGCAGGAGCACGGCGATCGCAGCGCCGGTCACCCCGCAGAATCGGACATTACTGACGGGAAAAATCATCACATTCATTTCGCGTTGGCGCGCTTGCCGTTGGCGGCCCGCGGTTTCGCGGGCTCCGGCGCGACTTCGGGCTCTGCCGCGGTCTCAGGCTGAGCCGAAGCATCCGGCGAAGGCGGGTCCATCTTCAGGTTCATCGACACACCGCCCTCGAACCGAACCAGCTCACCGTGTTCCGTGATGCGCATCCGTTGCCCGAGCAAAGTGCCGTTAAGAAGTTTGACATCGACCGGTTCGTCCGACGTGACCGTGCCATTGGCAATATCAATGTTCGCCTGTGTCAGCTTGGCTTCGTAGCCGGTCGTCGTTTGCAGGAAAATATCCTGATACAGATAGAGCATCTGCGATTTCGAATTGAACTTCCCGGTGCGGGCATCCATCGTCATCGTCGACTTGTCTTCCATCATCACCTTGGCGCGCAAGGTCGTTAGTTCGACATTGTCGGGATCTGTCAGATCCTGCGTCGCGGCCTTGGCCCATAACTCATAGGGCCGTCCGTCCGGCGAGAAACCGGCCAGATGCGGCGTCTCCATGGTGATCTTGGTCCCCGAAACGACCAGATTGCCCATATCGAGCGGCAATTTGGCGAGGATCCGGAACGGATTGAAGATCGACACGCCGACAATCGCCGCCATCGACAGGATCACAACGGCAGGGACAGCAATCCGCAGCAGACGCACCAGACGGCTGTGGCGTGCTGCGGCCCTGAACCGCGCATCCATGCCCGCCTGATAGCTGGGAATCTGAACTGAACTCACCGTCGCTCCAACGGGCCATGCCGAAAAGGGCCACACCGAAAGGCCTGCCAAACCGGCGCCAGTCTACGCTGAAATGCACCGGTTTGCAGCCCCGCCCCACCAGAACGAGGAGTATGACCGAAACGCGGCGGGAGGGACCCTGAACTGTTTCAGAAAGTCACTTCGCCGCAGGCTAGTCACGAATGAGCGAAAATGTCCTCGTTTTCCCAGCCCGAGAGGTCGAGTTTGGCCTGGGTCGGAAGGAAGTCGAAACAAGCCTGCGCCAACTCGGTGCGTCCTTCGCGCGCCAGCATGACGTTGAGGCGCTCGCGCAGCCCATGCAGATGCAGCACGTCCGACGCGGCGTAGGACAGCTGCGCCTCGCTGAGTGTCTGGCTGCCCCAGTCGCTCGACTGCTGCTGCTTCGACAGATCGACGCCGAGGACTTCGCGGACCAGATCCTTGAGACCATGCCTGTCGGTATAGGTGCGGCACAGGCGGGAAGCGATCTTGGTGCAATAGACCGGCTCAGGCATGACGCCGAGCGCATTGTAGAGAGCGGCGAGATCGAACCGCGCAAAGTGAAAGATCTTCGTCACCTTGGGATCGCCGAGCAGCTTCTTCAGGTTCGGCGCGTCCGTGTGGCCCATCGGGATCTGCACGACATCGGCACTTCCATCGCCGGGCGAGAGCTGCACCACGCATAGCCGGTCGCGATGCGGATTGAGACCCATGGTCTCGGTGTCGATCGCAACCGAATCGGTGTAGCGGCTCAAATCCGGCAGATCGCCGCGATGCAGGCGGATGGTCATGGTCTCAATTGCCTCTTTCAGCGCCCGCGATTCGCGGGATTTGGGTGACTTTACCGCGCAATGGCCGGGCTGACGAGAGATACGCTCCCCCAGGGATGTTTCGCCTGCAGCAAAAAACTGACAGACTGAGAGAGCCATTCATCCAGCGGGCAGAGGTTGCAGATGAACGTCGCACAGCAGCGTTTGCCCCGTTTCGCGGTCCTGATCGATGCCGACAACACGTCCCCGCAGATTGCTGGCGGCTTGTTCGAGGAAATCTCCAAATTCGGCGAAGCCAGCGTTCGCCGGATCTACGGCGACTTCTCAAGTCCGCAGCTCAGATCCTGGGCCGACATCCTGCAAAAGCACGCCATCGATCCTTATCAGCAGTTCGCCTACACTAAGGGCAAGAACTCGTCCGACATCGCGCTGGTGATCGACGCGATGGACCTGCTGCATAGCGGGCGGTTCGACGGCTTTTGCCTGGTGTCCTCCGATAGCGACTTCACACGTCTCGCCTCACGGCTGCGCGAGCAGGGCGCTGACGTCTATGGCTTCGGCACGCGGAAAACACCCGAGAGTTTTCGGCAGGCGTGCCGACGTTTCATCTATACGGAGAACCTGAGATCCGAGCGCGCGACGGCAAGCACGGAGCAACCGTCAAAGCCGGCAGCCTTGCAAAGCCCCGCTGCCGCAGTTCCCATTCTGGAAAAAGTGGTATCCCAACTGAGCAACGAAGACGGCTGGGTCAATCTGGACCGAGTCGGAGAACAACTTCCGAACACCGTGTCTGACTTCGACGTTCGCACCTACGGCTTCAAGAAGCTGAGCGACCTGGTGCGCAAAATGGAGACATTCGAGGTCGGAGAGGGCTCGACCGGACGTTTGCGACTTCGGGTCAAACCGAAGACGGCCACGCCGGCCGAGGAAAAACCTTCCGAAGAAGCAGCAGTCGCGCCACGAAGAAAGCGCGCCGCCATCAGGAGGAGACGCGAAACGGCTCAGGCCGGGTCGAAATAGTGGATTTCCATCAACACGCAGCCGCCGACCGACTTGAACGGACCGTGATAGGCGCCGGGCGGACGGCAGGCGTAGGTATTCGGCTTGAAGGACTCGCCGCCATTGCCCTGCTTGTCATTGCCGACGATCAGGTCGCCGGTGAACAGGAACACTTCTTCCCAATATTCGTGCACGAACGGCTCGGTGGTGTAGACTCCCGGCTCGAAGCGCAGCAGGCGGGTGCGGCTGCCACGCTTGTTCACTTCGTCGAGCGCCCCCGACAGGATCTTCTGCTGGATGCCTGCCGGATAGCCCGCGGGCGTCTCCCATCCCGAAGACATATCGACGGTGCGGAATTCATCGTGAAGTTTATTGATGGCCATGGTCAGTGTTCCTGAGGGGACAGATCAAGCGACAGCGCGCGGCGAGGCAGCCGGCGCCGTTGAGGTGGAGACTTCATCGGCAAGGTCATAGCTGGACAGCATCTTGTCGAGCAACGCCGCCGACCTCATCCAATCATAGGTGCGGAAGGCATGGCCCTTGGTGACGAAGGTCGCGCCGGCGAAAAACATCTCGTATTGCGAGTGACGCGAGGCGAATTCGGAGCCGACCGCGTCCCAGGCCAGCTTGTAAAACTTGACCTTCTCGGTCGCGCTGGCCGCGGGGGACTGCTGGGTCTTGCCGATCAGACGCGCCAATTCCGGATTGGCAAAATCCTTCACCGAGGACGGCAGCATGATCATGCCGCCGCCGGCGAGCTCGCGCAGCGTGTTGATGACCTTGGAATAGAGCTGCTGGGTGAGGACCTGTGCCGAATACAGCATCGCCCGGTCCGGCACGTAATAGGCGCCGCGCTGCGTGCCCTTGGTCTCCATCGCGACGACGAAGGCTTCGACCATCGACACTTCGGCTGCGAGCTGGCCTAGCATTTCCCTGACCTGCGGGAAGCCGGCGATACCATTGGTCTCGGCGGTCCGGTGCGCAATCCCGATCAGGAAACGCAGCTTCACCGAGAGCCGGATCATGGCCTGATAGTTCTGATACACATGCGCCGGGGTCGCGTGGAACTGCTTCTGGCACATCGCGATGTCATCGACGATGAACACGCGATCCCAAGGCACCTTCACGTCGTCGAAATACAGCACGGCATCGTTTTCATCGAAGCGGCTCGACAGCGGATTGTCGAACACGGATGGCGACGCGGCTTCATAAGACTTGCGCGACAGGACCTTCAGACCCTTGGTGTTCATCGGAACCGCGAAAGACACCGCATATTTCTCGTCGCCGGGCTGCAGCGGCTGGATACAGGTGACGAACACCTCGTTCGCCATGATGCCGCCGGTGGCCAACATCTTGGCGCCACGGATCGTCAGGCCCTCGGCATCGCGCGACACTACGCCCGCCGACAGGAACGGATCGGCCTGCTCGGCCGCGCTCTTGGAGCGGTCGGCCTGCGGGTTGATGATCACATAAGTGAGGTAAAGATCGTTGTCGCGGGCGTAGCGATAGTAATCCGCCAGCGCCTTCGCGCGATCCTTGTCGTAGGCCTCGAATACCTCGACGCCCATATACATGCCGGCGATGCAGGAAGCGACGTGATCCGGCGCGCGGCCCATAAAGCCGGCATGCAGCTCGGTCCAGGCCTCCAGGCCACGGCGGCGATTGACCAGCGCATCATAGCTGCCGGGCAATTCCCAGATCCGGTTGGCTCGGGTGCCAGTCTCGGTCTCGAAAGTCATCAGCTCGCGATTTTCCGGCGCGCTCTGGAAATCGAACATCCGCCCAATCGAGGCCACCGCACCCCGGAACGCCGGATGGGTGGTCACGTCATCCACCAGCTCGCCATCGAGATAGATTTCACGGCCATCGCGCAGGCTCGCGATATGTTGTTCGCCGGTCTTGATCATGGGTTGCCTCGATCACTTTCAGTCATGGATAGCATTTTCAGGTGCGTTATTTCAGTAGTGCATCGGCAGCGGCCATTCCGGGCTGCGCTCGGTGCTTGCAAGGCTGCGATAGGCCCCACGGAAGAAGACCAACGGCTCGTTGGCCGGATAGGCGCTGAACTTCACCACCCGGCCGACGAAGATCACATGGTCCCCGCCGTCATATTGCGCGTATGGCGCACATTCGAAGTGTGCGAGCGCGCCGGCGATCAGGGGCGCCGCCTCATGGCCCAGCGTATGCTCGACCGCCGCCCACTTGTCGCCGAGCGCCCTGGCGAACTTGTTCGACAGATGCTCTTGGTCGCGGCCGAGGATGTTCACGGCATAACCCTTGGCCTCGGTCATCGCCTTGAGGCTGAAGGCCTTGCGGTCGATCGAGAACAGGATCAGCGGTGGGTCCACCGAGACCGAGTTGAACGAACTCATGGTCAAGCCGATCGCCTGGCCATCGGCCGCTTCGGCCGTGATCACGGCGACGCCGGTGGCAAACTGTCCGAGCGCCTGTCGGAAGGCGCGAGGATCCACGTCCGCAGTGGCGCCCATGGTCATCTCCTGATCGCGAAACCTGAACGACGCGCATTAGCTTTATAACAAAGCTATATTATCGAACGAAAGTGCGCGCTGTCAAGCATGGCTGGCCTGCTATCAAAACGCACTGGTTCCAACTTGTTTGTGCGTAACGCCGCCGCTATACGACTCATAGGTGTGCGGGGACCTGATGGCGATTAAGAGCAAATCACGTAAAATGAAGGTAGAACCGACGATTTCGCGGCCACAATTGATGGTCGACGGATCGGATCGGGCTTTCCGTCAATTTGTCCATGACACATTGGCGTTTTCGGCGCGGCTTCAGGCTGTGCGCGGGCAACTCGGCGCAGTGATCGGCCTGTCCGGCACGCAATACACTGTGCTGATCGCCATTGCTCATTTGAGCGGCACGGATGAGAAGATCGGCGTCAATCAGGTCGCCGAGCATCTGCACTTCAGCGGCGCGTTCATTACAATCGAGATCAACAAGCTGGTATCAAACGGCCTTGTTGAAAAAGAGACCGATGAGGAAGATCGCCGCCGTGTCATTCTGACCATCACGCCGAAAGCGCGCGCGCTGCTCAATGAATTGGCACCCGTTCAGCGTCCGGTGAACGATATGCTGTTTCGCAGCATGTCGGCTGCGGATTTCGAGCGAACGCGCAAGCTGATGTCGGAGATGGTGGACGCCGCCGACGAGGCGATCCGGCTGCTGGACTACAACGCACCGGCATCGGTCGCCCGGCAGACCAAATAACCTGCTGTTTGACGGCTTTGTCGTTAGCTATTCTCCGGCGCGCAGCCGGTAGCCGATACCCGTTTCGGTCAGGACGAATTGCGGGCGCTCCGGATCGAGCTCGATCTTTTGACGCAGCTGGCGGACATAAACGCGCAGATATTGCGCGTCGGTGAGCTCGTCCCACAATTCCTTCAGCAGAAACCGATGGGTCAGCACCTTGCCGGCATGCTGCACCAGGACCCGCAGCAACTCATATTCCTTTGGTGACAGTTTCACCTCACGGTCACCCACCTTGACGATGCGGCGCACCAGATCGACCGACAATTCCCCGGAGCGGAATACCGGCCGCTCGCCATGAACCTGTAGCTGATGCCTGAGCGCAGCCCGCATGCGCGCAAGTAACTCATCCATGCCGAACGGCTTGGTGAGATAGTCGTCGGCACCGAGATCGAGCGCCTGTACCTTGCCAGCCTCGTCCCCGCGGCTCGACAGCACCACGATCGGCACGCTGTCATCGCGGGCACGAATCATCTGCAGCAGATCGTGGCCCTGGATGTCCGGCAGGCCGAGATCAAGGATGATCACGGCCGGTTTCTCCGCCAGTTTCTCCAGCGCGATCTTGCCGTTGCTGGCCTCAAGGATGTCATAGCCCTGGGTGCTGAGGCCCATGCGCAGCAATTTGCGGATCGGCGGCTCATCATCGATAACCAGGACCTTGATGGCGGCGGTGTTCATGCGGCGGTGTCCAGAGCTTCAGAGGCCGGCGGGATGGGAAGGCGGATGGTCAGCACGGCGCCTGATCGGTCGGCGCGATTGGTGGCCGAAATGGTGCCATGCATTGCCTCAACAAAGCCCCGGGAGATCGCAAGGCCGAGGCCGGTGCCCGCCCGAACGTGATCGCCCTTGTTGGCGCGATAGAATTTATCGAACACCTGCTCGAGATCGGCGGGTGGAATGCCTGCCCCCTCGTCCGTCACCTGCAGCGAGACTGAGTCCGCATCGCGTATGGCCCTGATCGTGATGGTGGTGTCATCCGGGGCATATTTCGCGGCATTATCAAGCAAATTGAACAGCACCTGCTCGAACAGGACCGCATCGAGCTCCAGCATGGGCAGGTTTGGCGCCAGATCGAGCGCGACGCGATGCCTGCTGAGGATCTTGCCGGCCCGGCGCAGCGCGCTGCCGACGATCTCCGCGAGATCCTGCAGCGTTGCATTCGGCACCACGGCACCGGACTCCAGTTTGGTCATATCCAGCAGATTAGCGATGAAACGGTTCAGCCGCTCGGATTCGTCGATCACCGTGCCGAGCAGATCGGCCTTCTCGGCCTCGCTGAGCTTCGACGATAGATCGCGCAGCGTGGAAGCCGCACCGAGCACGGAGGCCAGCGGCGTCTTCAGATCATGCGAGATCGAGGTCAGCAGAGCCTGACGCAGCCGGTCAGATTCGACGTTGCGCTCGGCGCGGTCCATGTCTTCGACGAGCTGTACGCGCTCGATGGCGAGTGCGCTCTGATCCACAAGCGCATCCAGCAACCGGCGCTGGTCGGGTGTCAGCAATGGCCCCGTGCGATCATCGTCGATGCCGATCACACCGATCGGTCCACGACCGGTCCGCATCGGCAGAAACAGCCGCTTCGCACCGGGCAATGTTTCAGAGCCACGACCGGCGGGGCGATCATTGCTCCAGGCCCAGTTGGCAGCGGCCAGATCCGCCTTGTCCAATTCGTCCTCAGGCGGATATCCGGCCTTGACGGTGATCACACCCTGCTCCGGCAACAGCAACACAACCCGCACCTTCAGCATCAATGCGATCTGATACGCGCTCGCCCACAGCACGTCGTCAAGCGCCGCCGTACCCGCGAGTTTGCGGCTGAACGCATAGAGCGACTCGGTTGTGCGCACACGGCCAAAGGCCGAGACGGCCTGGGTGCGCACCCGCGCCGCGACATTGGACACGAGAATGGCGATCAGCATGAAGAAGAAGAAGGCCGCCACATTGGTCGGATCGGTGATGGTAAGCGTATAGACCGGTGGCAGGAAGAAAAAATTATAGCTCAGCGATGCCACGACGCTCGCCAGCAGCGATGGCCAGAGACCAAAGCGCACGGCGACGCCGACCACGGCGGTGAGAAACATCAGATCGACATTCTCGATCCCGAAGATCGGACGCAGCAGCGTTGCGGCCCCAAGAGCCAGCGCCACGACTGCCAGCGCCGCAATATAGGGCTTTGCATCGAACGGCTCGACGCGATCGGTCATCTGCGCACGTTTCGCAGCCGGCTCCGTTGGCAACGCATCGCCGGCGATCACATGCACACTGATATTGCCGGCGCGCCGCACGAGATCATGCACCACCGAACCGCGCACCAGCTCGAACCACCACGACCGTGATGCCTTGCCAATCACAATCTGGGTAACGTTGTTGGCATGGGCATAACCGAGCAGATCGTCGGCGATGCGCCGGCCTGCGCCCGGAATCGTCAGCGCGTCGGCGCCAAGTGCCTCGGCAAGCCGCAGCGTATCGGCCAGCCGGTCGCGCTGTTCTTCGGTGAGTTGAAGGCTGCGTCGCGTCTCGATGCTGACCGCCGTCCACGGCGCGTGAAGCCGATCCGCGAGACGCTTGGTGTAGCGCACCAGCCCGGCTGAGCGCGGGTCCTCACTGATACAGACCAGAATGCGTTCGCCGGCAGCCCACGGGCCGGCAATGGCATTGGCCTGCATATGCGTGAGCAATTGCTCATCGACCCGGTCGGCCGTGCGGCGCAACGCCAGCTCGCGCAACGCCGTGAGATTGCCGGGCGAGAAATAATGTTCCAGCGCACGCTCGGCCTGTTTGGGAACGTAGACCTTGCCTTCCTTCAGGCGCTGGATCAGATCGTCCGGGGTGAGGTCGATCAGCTCGATGGCGTCGGCACGATCGAACACCGAATCCGGCACGGTCTCGCGCACCCGCACATGGGTGATCTGGGCGACCACATCATTCAGGCTTTCGATGTGCTGGATATTGACTGCCGTGTAGACGTCGATCCCTGCGGCCAATAATTCCGCGACGTCGAGATAACGTTTTGGATGCCGGCTGCCGGGCGCATTGGTATGGGCGAGTTCATCGACCAATGCGATCTGCGGGCGCCGCGCGATCAGCGCATCGAGGTCCATCTCCTCGAGGACCTGACCCTTGTGATCGATCCGGCGCCGGGGAATGACTTCAAGACCCGTGAGCAGCGCCTCGGTCTCCGCGCGGCCGTGAGTCTCGACGACACCGACCACCACATCGACACCCGCCTTGCGCCTGGCATGGGCGCTTTGCAGCATCTCGTAAGTCTTGCCGACGCCGGGAGCGGCGCCGACAAAAATCTTCAACCGCCCGGCCGCACCTTCCTCGCGCCTCGCTGTTTCCAGCAAGGCTTCAGGCGAAGGTCGTTGATCGGGATCGCGGCGCTGATTTGCCATAAGGCAATATAGTCTCCGCTACGGCTGCGGCCTAGACGGCCTACTTCAGTGCGGCGTCCAGCGCGAGATTCAAGGCAAGAACGTTAACGCGTGGTTCGCCTAGCAGACCGCCGAGGCGGCCTTCGACCTTATCTGTCACCAGCTGGCGAACGCGGTCCTCCGGCAGCTTGCGCGCCTTGGCGACGCGAGGCACCTGAAACAGCGCACCCTCCGGCGAAATGTTCGGGTCGAGACCGCTGCCCGAGGTGGTCACGAGATCGATCGGCACCGGCATCGACGGGTTCTCTGCCTTCAGTTTCTCGACGTCCTCCTTCACGCGGTCGATCAGCGCCTTGCTGGTCGGGCCGAGATTGGAGCCCATCGAGTTGATGGCATTGTAAGGCTGCGGCACCGTCTTTGTGGAATCCTGCGGGTCGGGACCCAGGGTCGCCGACGGGCGGCCGTGGAAGTATTCCTCACCCTTGAATTCCTGACCGATCAGGGACGAGCCGACAACCTTGCCGTCCCGTTCGATGAGGCTGCCTTGCGCCTGGTTCGGCATGATCGCTTCAGCGACGCCCGTCATCGCGAGCGGGTAGCCGAGACCGGTGATGGCCGTGAGGCCGAGCAGCAGAACGATGGCTGGGCGAATTTCTCTCAACATAATGTAGCTCCTCAAACCAGGTGCAGGGCGGTGACGACGAGGTCAATCGCCTTGATGCCGATGAACGGAACGATGATGCCGCCGAGGCCGTAGATCAGTAGGTTGCGGCCGAGCAGTGCGCCGGCGCCGATCGGGCGATAGGCGACGCCTTTCAGGGCGAGCGGGATCAGCGCAATGATGATGATCGCGTTGAAGATGATGGCCGACAGGATGGCGCTCTGCGGGCTCGCCAGCTTCATGATGTTAAGCGCTTCAAGCTGCGGATAGAAGGCGAGGAAGATCGCCGGGATAATGGCGAAGTATTTCGCCACGTCATTGGCGATCGAGAACGTGGTCAGCGCACCTCGCGTCATCAGGAGCTGCTTGCCGATTTCGACGACCTCGATGAGCTTGGTCGGATTGGAGTCCAGATCGACCATGTTGCCCGCCTCGCGCGCCGCCTGCGTGCCGGTGTTCATCGCGACGCCCACATCGGCCTGCGCCAGTGCCGGCGCGTCGTTGGTGCCGTCGCCGCACATCGCCACCAACTTGCCCTTGGCCTGCTCGTCGCGGATAAGCTGCAGCTTGTCCTCGGGTGTCGCCTGCGCCAGGAAATCATCGACGCCGGCTTCGGCTGCGATGGCTGCAGCGGTCATCGGATTGTCGCCGGTGATCATGATGGTGCGGATGCCCATGCGGCGCAGTTCGGCGAAACGCTCACGGATGCCGCCCTTGACGATATCCTTCAGATGGATGACGCCGAGCAGCTTGCCATCGCGCGCAACCGCCAACGGGGTGCCGCCGCCCTTTGCAATCTCGTCGGAGATCGCCTGGATTTCACGTGCCGTGTCCGACGACATCGCGGCCGGCTGCATCGCACGCACGGTGTTGCCGGACGCCACGGCGAACGACGCGCCACCGTTGACGTAAGCGAGTATCGAATCCACCGCTCCCTTGCGGACCGACGAGCCACCGGCATCGACACCGCTCATTCGGGTCTGTGCGGTGAACGGCACGAAAGTCGCTGACAGTTCGGCCATGTCGCGGCCGCGGATGCCGTATTTCTCCTTGGCCAGCACGACGATGGAGCGGCCTTCCGGGGTTTCGTCCGCGAGCGATGCAAGCTGCGCCGCATCGGCGAGTTCCTGTTCGATCACGCCGCGCACCGGACGGAAGGCTGTCGCCTGACGATTGCCGAGCGTGATGGTGCCGGTCTTGTCGAGCAGCAGCGTATCGACGTCGCCGGCAGCTTCCACCGCACGACCGGACATCGCCAGCACGTTGAAGCGCACCAGACGATCCATGCCGGCAATGCCGATCGCCGACAACAGCGCGCCGATGGTGGTCGGGATCAGGGTCACGAACAAAGCCACCAACACCACCACCGAGATCGAACCACCAGCATAAGCCGCATAGCTCGGGATCGTCACCGTGGCGAAGACGAAAATGATGGTGAGGCCGACCAGCAGGATGTTCAGTGCGATCTCGTTCGGTGTCTTCTGCCGCTCGGCGCCTTCGACCAGCTTGATCATGCGGTCGATAAAAGTCGAGCCTTGCGCCGCGGTGATGCGGACGCGAATCCAGTCGGACAGCACCTGCGTGCCGCCGGTCACCGCCGAGCGATCGCCGCCGGATTCACGAATGACAGGTGCAGACTCGCCGGTGATCGCCGCCTCATTAACTGAAGCCACGCCTTCGATCACTTCACCGTCGGACGGGATGTTGTCGCCGGCTTCCACCAGCACGACATCGCCGACCTTCAGGCTGGTGCCCGAGACCATGCGGTAGCTCTTGTCGCCGCTGTCGCTGCCGGTGAGCAGCTTGGCCTGGCTTTCGGTGCGGGTCTTCTTCAGCGATTCCGCCTGCGCCTTGCCGCGCCCTTCGGCGACGGCTTCGGCAAAGTTGGCGAACAGCACCGTGAACCAGAGCCAGAGGATGATCTGGAACGCAAATCCCAGATCGCTTCCGCCGGTGATGACGTTCTTGATGAAGATCACCGTGGTGAGTGCGGCGACGACCTCGACCACGAACATCACGGGATTCTTGATCATCAGCCGCGGATCAAGCTTTTTGAAAGCCGAGCCGATGGCTGGGATGACAATTTTCGAATCGAGCATGGCCGAGACCGGCACCCGCTTCTGCAGTTTCAACGTTTCCATGGACATAACTCCAAATCCGATCAGAACAGGGTGCTGGCGGTCATCGCGAGGTGCTCGACGATCGGCCCGAGCGCGAGTGCCGGGAAGAAGGTGAGACCGCCGATGATCAGGATCACGCCGATGACGAGGCCGACGAACAATCCGCCGGTGGTCGGCAAGGTACCGGCCGAAGCCGGAATCGACTTCTTCGCGGCCAATGATCCGGCCAGCGCCATGGCGGGCACGATCATGAAGAAGCGACCGACGAACATCGAACTCGCCAGTGTGAGGTTGTAAAAGAAGGTGTTGCCGGTGAGCCCGCCGAAGGCCGAGCCGTTATTGCCGGTGGCTGAGGTGAAGGCGTAGAGCACTTCGGTGAAGCCATGCGGCCCAGCATTGGCCATGGAGGCCACGGCCGAGGGCAGCACCACCGCCACCGCGGTCCAACCGAGATACATCAGCGGCAGGACGAGAATGGCAAGCATCGCCATCTTTACTTCGCGCGCCTCGATCTTCTTGCCGACATATTCCGGTGTGCGACCGACCATCAGACCAGCGACGAAGATCGCCAGTACGACGAACAGCAGCATGCCATAGAGACCGGCACCGACGCCGCCAACGATGATCTCGCCGAGCTGCATATTGATCAGCGGAATCATGCCGCCAATCGCTGTAAACGAGTCATGCATCGCATTGACCGCACCGCAGGACGCCGCCGTGGTGATGACCGCGAACAGGCTGGAGGCGACGATGCCGAAGCGCAGCTCCTTGCCTTCCATATTGCCGCCGGTGAGGCCGAGTGCATTCAGGCCTGTGGTGCCCGAGGCTTCGGCGCCATAGGTGACGGCAACGCCGGTAATGAACAGCACACCTATCACGGCCAGAATCGCCCAGCCTTGCCTGGGGTTGCCGACCATGCGGCCGAACACATTGGTCATCGCCGCACCCAGCGCGAAGATCGAGATCATCTGGATGAAGTTCGACAGCGCCGTCGGGTTCTCGAACGGATGCGCCGCATTGGCGTTGAAGAAGCCGCCGCCATTGGTGCCGAGCATCTTGATGGCAACCTGCGACGCAACGGGGCCAACCGCGATGGTCTGCTTCGCACCTTCAAGCGTCGTCGCATCGACATAGGCGCCGAGCGTCTGCGGCATGCCCTGCCAGACCAGGAACAGCGTGTAGACGATGCAGATCGGCAGCAGCACATAGAGCGTGCAACGGGTAATATCGACCCAGAAATTACCGATGGTGCGCATCGACGACCGTGCGAAGCCGCGGATCAGTGCCACGGCCAATGCGATGCCGGCCGCCGCCGACAGGAAGTTATGTACCGTCAGACCCAGCATCTGGGTCAGATACGACATGGTGCTTTCGCCGCCGTAGTTCTGCCAGTTGGTGTTGGTGATGAAGGAGATCGCGGTGTTGAAGGAGAGATCTTCGGCGACCGCGGACTGCCCGGCAGGATTGAACGGCAGCACGGCCTGCAGCCGCATGATCGCGTAGAGACCGAGGAAGCCGACCACATGAAACAGCAGCATGGCAACCGTATAGGTCAGCCAGTGCTGCTCACGTTTCTCGTCGACGCCACCGATCCAGTACAGACCGGCTTCGACCGGCCGCAGAATCGGAGAGAGGAACGTACGCTCGCCGTTGAAGACTGATGTCATGTAGCCGCCGAGCGGCTTCACCAGCGCGAGAACCACCGCGCAGTACAGAGCAATTTGAATCCAGCCAATCATTGTCATGTCAGTTGACCTTTTGAGGTGCGCGCGCTCAGAACCGCTCGGGTCGCAGCAGCGCGTAAGTGAGGTAGATCAGCAATGCCGCGGACACGAAGCCGGCGAGCGTGTAATCGAAAATCATGATGCGCTCCTCACAGCCGCTCGCAGGCATAGGCGTAGCCCAGGGTGAGAATGAAAAAGCCGAGCCCGAGGGCCAGCATGACGACGTCCAGCATGGAATGCTCCTGATGCAATGACTGCGGCGACACGGAGCAAACGGCTCGCGCGCCCGATGCACGATCAGGTGCCATTCAGGACGTAGGTTTTCGAGATGAGGCCAGCAGCGAACTTATAGGAATCTCATAAAGACGCAGGGGAGCGCATGCGCGTGCGCCGTTAGTCCTCGGGTGCTTATGCAGCCTTTATATCTTCGTGCCCGAAGCTGCCTCGTATTCAAATGACGGACTACGGATATTGCATGATGCGGTCTTCCGAAGATCGCGCTGTTCATGGAGACCCGTCATGTCGTTCATCTCGATTCAGCGAACGCCCCTTTCCGATGCGCCCTCCGAAACGGCTCCGCTTGACGCTACGAGTTTCACCGCGATCTGCCTCGCCGCCTGCAAGCGCCTGCCGGCAATGCGCCGCACAGCGGAGGCCCAGCGCCTCGATCGCCTGGTCGCTGCCGGCGCCTGGACCGATGCCGCGCTTGCCCTGATCGCGATCGAACTGCCGCGGTGGCAACTGCGTCGGCTCGCTTATGACGAAGGTGAATGGCATTGCGCTCTCTCGAACCAGCGTGACCTTCCTGACTGGTTGGACAGCACCGTCGAGACGCATCACCCAGACATGGCGATGGCGATCCTGGATGCATTTCGCGCTGTTGCTAGCCGCGGAGGCACGCCGCATCTGACGCAAGCGCCCGTGCGCGCGATCCAACCCACCGATTCCGAGCCGATGCTGTGTGAGAATTACTCTTGAGCGAAGAGGGGCGGTGCTAAATGCTGTAGCCCGACCGCCGCGAACAGCCTTCCAAGAGTGAAGCTTTCGGCTATGCTCGGCACAAATTCGTGCCATGACAAGCCAGAGCAAAACGTGACAGCAGACAAACCGGCTTTCGTCGCGGTCGATTGGGGCACCAGCAGCTTTCGAGGCTGGTTGATGACCGCCGATGGCAGCGTGCTTGCGGAGACGCGCGGGCCTGAAGGCATGCTGCATTGCGCGGCCGCAGGCTTCGCTCCGGTGCTCGCTGATCATCTTGCCAAACTTGGCGGAATGCAGAACCTGCCCGTGTTGATCTGCGGTATGGCCGGCGCACGACAGGGCTGGATCGAGGCGCCCTATCTGCACACACCGACACGCCTCGACGCCTTGCACGACGGTGCGCAGCGTGTCGACACGCAAGGCGACGTGCGTATCCTGCCCGGTATTGCCCAGGCCGACGCCGCGGTGCCCGATGTCATGCGGGGTGAGGAGACGCAACTGCTCGGCGTGACCGAGCCCGGCTTCACCGGTCTGGTCTGCATTCCCGGCACCCACAGCAAATGGGTATGGATCGAGTCCGGCAGCGTGGTGTCATTCACGACCTATATGACCGGCGAGCTCTTTTCGGTCATCACTCAACACAGCATCCTGAAACACGCGGTGGATCACGACGCACCGTCGCCCGCCGCGAATGACGCGTTCCGCGATGGCCTGCAATGCGCGCTCGATGCGCCGACGGGCCTCACCGCCTCGCTCTTCAGCCTGCGCGCGGCGCAACTGCTCGGCTTCCAGCAACAGACCGACGGCGCGGCGCGCCTGTCGGGCCTCCTGATCGGCACGGAAATCGCCGATGCCGGATCGCGCTATGGCACGCGGCATCCGGTACGCCTGATCGGCGCCGGCGCGCTCAAGGATCTCTATGCGTCGGCGCTTGCAGCTGCCGGCTTCGAGGTCGCCATCGTTGATGCCGAACGCGCGTCGCAACACGGCCTGACCAAGGCCGCAATCCATCTGTGGGGAGCTCAGTTCACATGAACCAGCCAATCCGTTGGCCCTCCGTGAAGCGTCCGCTCGTCGCCATCCTGCGCGGCGTGCAGCCCGACGAGGTGGAGAGCATCGTCGAGACGTTGATCGATACCGGCTTCGAGCTGATCGAAGTGCCGCTGAACTCGCCCGATCCGTTCGAATCCATCGCACGGATCTGCAAACGATTTGGCAACGACACCCTGATCGGCGCCGGCACCGTCCTCACCGCGAATGACTGCGCCCGCGTCGCCGATGTCGGCGGGCGTCTGATGGTGAGCCCGAATGTCGATGTCGATGTGCTGGCGATGGCGGTGAGCCGCGGCATGGTCACGATGCCCGGCGTGTTCTCGCCGACCGAAGCTTTCCTCGCGCTCCGCGCCGGCGCATCCGCCCTGAAATTCTTTCCGGCATCGATCCTCGGCCCGTCCGGCATCGCCGCCATTCGCGCGGTTCTGCCCAGGGATGTCGTGATCGGGGCTGTTGGTGGTGTTTCCGATCGGAATTTCGCGGACTATGTCGCCGCCGGCATACAGGCCTTCGGTCTTGGCAGCAGCCTGTATCGGCCCGGAATGAGCGCTATCGAAGTGAAGGCGACCGCACAGGCTTCTGTCGCGGCCTATGATCAGGCGATGGCCCGTTAGAAACAGGGTGCAATGTCTGTTCGCGGTTGGCGCGCGCTTCGCGGCGGCGGCAAGGCAGAAACACCTCCGCGCCCGCACGCATTGACCGCGCAGCCTCAAACTGTCAAATTCATTGAATTGCTCTGAATATCAGAGACTTAGGAGCACCGTGGTGCCCAGGAAAGGACTCGAACCTTCACGGCCGTTAAGCCACTGGCACCTGAAGCCAGCGCGTCTACCAATTCCGCCACCTGGGCACGTGCGAGGCACGTGGCGCGGTTAGTAGGGGGCCGTTACGCGCTTGTCAAATTGCTTCGTTCAATTCCAAATCCGCTGTACAGGCCTCGCGCGTTGGCGTATCGCGAATTGGTCTAAATTCCCCCGTTTTGCCCTTGCATGACTGACTCAAGGAACTGATCCATGGCTGCCCCCATCGACACCCTCGTTACGGTTTTCGGCGGATCCGGCTTCGTGGGACGCCATGTGGTCCGCGCGCTGGCCAAGCGCGAATACCGGATCAGGGTCGCCGTGCGTCGGCCGGAACTGGCCGGCCATCTGCAACCGCTTGGCCGTGTCGGACAGATCAATATCGTTCAGGCCAATTTGCGCCACCCCGCCTCGATCAAGGCCGCGATGCGCGACGCCAGCATCGTCGTCAATCTGGTGGGTATCCTGACCGAAAGCGGCGCGCAGACCTTTGATGCCGTGCAGGCGCGGGGCGCCGGCGCGGTGGCGCAGGCCGCCGCCGAGATCGGCGCGCGGATGGTGCAATTTTCAGCCATCGGCGCCGATGCCGATTCCGAATCGGCCTATGCCCGTGCCAAGGCAGCCGGCGAGCAGGCCGTGCTGGCGGCTGTGCCTTCCGCGACCATCCTGCGCCCATCGATCGTGTTCGGCCCCGAGGATCAGTTCACCAATCGATTTGCCAATCTCGCCCGGATGGCCCCAGTGATGCCGGTGTTCGGCGCCACGACCAAGATGCAGCCGGTCTATGTGGGCGATGTCGCCCAGGCTGCGGCCGATGCCGTCGACGGCAAGACCAAGCCGGGCGCCACCTATGAACTCGGCGGTCCGGAAGTGCTGACGATGAGTGAAATCATCGACATCATCCTCGCGACCATCGAGCGCAAGCGCATGACGCTGCCGGTGCCGACGGCCATCGCCAAGCTACAGTCCTATTTCCTGCAATTCGCCCCGGGCGACTTCAAACTGACGCCGGATCAGGTCGCCATGCTTGGTGTCGACAATGTGGTGTCGGAAGCCGCCAAGATCGCTGGTCTGACGCTGGATGGCCTGGGTATTGCCGCTGATTCGCTAGAAGCGATTGCGCCACAATATCTCTGGCGCTTCCGAGCCACCGGTCAGTTCGCACATAACGGCATAAACTGACGATATCGTCCCCGCCTGGCACGCCGAGGGCGTGCGCGGCGGGGATGACAGCAGGATGTTTGGCAAAATTCAGTAGCCCAGCGCCAGCGCGATCAGGCCGAGCGTACCGACGATCACGCGCCACCATGCAAACAACGCGAAGCCGTGGCGGGTCACGTAGCCGAGAAAGCTTTTCACCACGATGATCGCGGTGATGAACGACACCACGAAACCGATAACGATGATCACGCCGTGATCTACCGAGAGATCGGCCCGGCTCTTGTAGAGATCGTAGACGAAGGCACCGACCATGGTCGGGATCGCCAGGAAGAACGAGAACTCCGCCGCTGCGCGCTTTTCAGCACCGAGCAGCATAGCGCCGACGATGGTCGCGCCGGAGCGCGACACGCCGGGAATCATCGCCACGCACTGCGCCAGACCGATCTTGAGATACATCGGCAACGGGAACGTCGTGGCATCGTGATGCACAGGCTCAAGATCGAGCTGATCGACCCAGAGCAGGATCGCGCCGCCAACGATCAGCGAGAAACACACGACCCACGGATTGAACAAATAGCTTTTGACATAGCCGCCGGCAGCGGCGCCGATGATGGCAGCAGGCAGGAACGCGATCAGTACGCCGATCACGAAACGGCGCGCCGCAGCGTCGCCTTTGAACAGGTTCAGCGCGATATGCCACAACTTGCCGAAGTAAAGTGCAAGGATCGCCAGAATGGCGCCGAGCTGGATCAGCACGGCGAAGCTCTTCCAGAAATTGTCCTCGCCCAGATCGAAGAAGCGTTCCGCGAGCAGCAGATGCCCCGTTGAGGAAACTGGCAGGAACTCGGTGACACCCTCGACAATGCCGAGAATCACCGCCCTTATCGCATCAGACATCATCTGCTTATCTGTCCTTCGTCAGTGTGGGCCTGAAAAAGCCGGGTTCTTCTCGCCTATTCCCTTCATTGCTGCAATCGCAAATACCATCACATTCGCGGGTTGCCTCAGAGCCAAGCTTCGCTAGTTTGGCGCGCGCTGTGTGACACTTTTACCACCGACGCAACCGAGACGCTTTCTTAACGACCGCATAACTATCAAGGCCCGCATGTACACGCTTTACCATCACTCGTTCTGTCCGCATTCCCGCTTCATTCGTCTCGTACTCGGCGAATACGGACTCGACCTCACACTGGTGGACGAGCGGCCGTGGGATCGGCGCGAGGCATTTCTGGCGCTCAATCCTGCGGGAACTACGCCTGTGCTGCTCACCGATGGTTTCCCGCCCATTCCTGGCGCCGGGATCATCGCCGAATATATCGACGAGACCCATGGACCGGAGATGGGCGATCGCCGCCTGCTACCTGTCGCGATGGCGGAACGCATCGAAGTGCGCCGGCTGATGGCGTGGTTCAACGAGAAATTCTTCGAGGAAGCGTCCGGCCCACTGGTCACCGAACGCATCTACAAGCGCTTCATGAGCGAAGAGGTCGGCGGCGGCGCCCCGGCGATGGATGTGATTCGCGCAGCCACCGCAAATGTGCGCTATCATCTGGCCTATATCGGCTGGCTGGCGCGGACACGCAATTTTCTGGCCGGTGACCGACTGACTTATGCGGATCTGGTCGCGGCAGCTCATCTGTCGGCGATCGACTATCTGGGCGATGTTCCATGGAGCGAGGACGACGCGGCGAAGGCGTGGTACGCGCGGGTGAAATCCCGTCCGTCGTTCCGACCGCTGCTGAGCGAGTGGCTGGCGGGCGTGCCAGCATCGCGGACCTATGTGGATCTCGATTTCTGAGCCCACCCGCTGACGATGTGATCGCCACGCTTCCCGCCGATCTCAAGGATAGGCTGACGCGCGAGGCGAAGGCGCTGGGCTTCGATTCAATCGGGATCACCGATCCGGACGCCATCGCCAGCGTACGCGAACGGCTACAGGAATTTCTCAACGCCGGCGCCCATGGTGACATGGAGTGGCTTGCCGACAATCCCGACCGCCGCGCCGACCCCAAGGTGATGTGGCAGGACGTTCGCTCCGTCATCATGCTCGGCGTCAATTACGGACCCGACGAGAATCCGCTCGAGATCCTCAAGCAACGCTCGCACGCCGCGATCTCGGTCTATGCCCGCGGCGACGATTATCATGACCTCATCAAGAAGCGCCTGAAGCTGCTGGCGCGATGGCTGATCGCGCAAGCCGGCGGCGATGTGAAAGTGTTTGTCGATACGGCTGCCGTGATGGAAAAGCCGCTCGCCGGCGCCGCAGGATTGGGCTGGCAGGGCAAGCATACCAATCTCGTGTCGCGCGAATTCGGCTCATGGCTGTTTCTCGGCGCGATCTTCACCACGCTCGAACTGCCGCGCGATGCGCGCACCATCGATCACTGCGGCTCGTGCCAGGCCTGCCTCGACAGCTGCCCGACATCGGCCTTTCCGGCGCCTTACAAACTCGATGCGCGGCGCTGCATTTCCTATCTCACGATCGAGAACAAGGGCCCGATCCCGCGCGAATTCCGCAAGCCCATGGGCAATCGCATCTATGGCTGCGACGATTGCCTCGCCGCCTGCCCATGGAACAAATTCGCTCAGGAGGGCCGCGAGATCAAACTCGCCGCACGCGATGAGTTGCGTGCCCCGTCGCTGGCCGAACTCGCGAAGCTCGACGATGCGGCTTTCCGCGCGTTCTTTACGAAGTCACCCGTGAAGCGCATTGGCCGTAACCGCTTCATTCGCAATGTGCTGATCGCCATCGGCAATTCGAACGACCTATCACTGGTAAGCGATGCGCAGCGGCTGCTGGGCGATGAAAGTCCTGTGGTGCGCGGGGCAGCGATATGGGCGCTGTCGCAACTAATGCCCGCAGACGAATTTGCTGCGCTCGCCACGCAACTCGGCGACGCTGAAAAGGATGGGAGCGTGAACGACGAATGGCAGCTTGCGCTCAGTTCGTCAGGTGTCGCGCCATCTCCGGTCGCGCTTTGAGCGCTTCACCCTGCTTGGCGACGATCTTGGCGATGCGCTCCGGCGCGAAATGCAAATCGACGAAGGCCGGCGCCGTATTGGCCACTTCATGATAGCTCACGATCTTGCCGTCACGCAGCGTCATGATCGCAACGCCTTCGAACATCGCGCGGCCGCCATTGGCCTCCGGGAGTTTCGAGCGATAACTGAATGTATAGCGCGCATAGAGCGTGGTGCCGTCGCTGACGGGCGTGTGCATGTCCCAACGAAAATCTTCCGCGGTCCGATAGAACCAGTCGTCGACCATGTCGGCGATTTTCACGCGGCCTTCGAATGCGCCATAGAAGACGTCGTGATAGACGCCGTCCTCGGTGAACAGCGTAGCGAAGCTCTGGCCGTCACGCTGTTCAACGGCATCGCAAAATGCGCGCAAGAGTGCCGTAGCGTCCATCCGAATCCTCCCGCTGATTGATCGCTCTTTTCAGGCGAGCCTATTCAACGGTGCGGGTGATGCAATCAAAACTCCGCCACAGCCGACAATAGTCGTGCAATATCCTGCGGGCGTGACAGCCGATGGTCGCCGTCCTGGATCATGGTCAGCACCACATCCTCGCTCGGCAGCCGTTCGGCCAGGCGGAAAGCGTGCTGCCAAGGCACGTCGGGGTCCTGCCTGCCTTGCAAAATCCGCACGGGGCAACCGACATCAATCGCGCTGCCGAGCAGCAGGTGATTGCGCCCCTCTTCGATCAACCGCCGCGTGATCGGATAGGGCTCGCCATATTCCGACGGGCGCAGCCATTGACCGGTGGTCTCGATCTCCGCGCGGATTTCCGGCGAGAAGCCTTTCCACATCAGCTCTTCGGTGAAATCCGGCGCCGGCGCGATCAGCACCAGACCCTTCAGCGTCGCGCGCCCCACTTTGCCGCGTCGGGCCAGCGCGCGCGCCAGCAGGAGTGCCATCCAGCCGCCCATCGACGAGCCGATCACCACCTGCGGACCCTGGCAGGCCGCATCAAACGCCGCGAGGCTATCCTCCAGCCATTGGCCGATGGTGCCATCGACGAAATCGCCGCCGGATTCGCCGTGGCCGGAATAATCGAAACGTACACAGGCCCGGCCATGGTCGGCGGCCCAGGCATCGAGCGCCACCGCCTTGCCGCCCTGCATGTCGGATTTGAAGCCACTCATCCAGAACAGGCCCGGAGCAGCGCCGTCGCGGACCCGCATCGCGATCTGGCGGCGGCTACTGCCTGTACCTGCCGTGATGAAAGCGGGGTCGGTCGATACCGTTGTGCTCATCAAACCATCCTTGTTCGACCCTGAAATGCCGATTGCTGTTTGATTGAGCAGGTCGGGATCGTCAACGTCGATCCCTCAGCGTCCATATCATCCCAGGGAACGTCCACCTCGATGCCGCGTTGCGCTCCTATCAACCACGGCTTGCAGAACGGGCCGGGGAACTCTATTTGAGCAAGGTAAGCGGTGTACGACGCCTATGGCCTTTCGCGTGACGAAATTGCCTCGTATTTGAGTGATTGACGCTGCGTTGCGTGAGTTTGCTTGCTCCAAACGCCTTATTCCTTCACACTGCGGCCTTCCTAAACAACATTGGAGAGTTACCCATTCGCCGTCCCAACAGAGCCCCGCCCGCCGCAACCAAAGACGGGCCGCGCACCAACGATGAAATTCGCAATCTGCAGATCCAGCTGATTGATCAGACCGGCCTCAACCACGGCACCGTGGAAACCATTGCTGCGATCAAGATGGCGATGGAAGCCGGTATGGATCTGGTCGAGATTTCGCCGAATGTGAGCCCCCCCGTCTGCAAGATCATGGACTACGGGAAGTTCAAGTATTCGGCGCAGAAGAAGGCCGCCGAGGCCCGTAAGAAGCAGAAGATCGTCGAAATCAAGGAGATCAAGCTCCGCCCGATGATCGATGATCATGACTACGACGTGAAAATGCGCGCGATGCAGCGCTTCTTCGAAGAAGGCGACAAGGTCAAAATCACCTTGCGCTATCGTGGCCGCGAAATGGCGCACCAGGAAATCGGTACCAAGCTGCTCGACAAGGTCAAAGCAGACGTCGCCGAATACGCCAAGGTGGAGCAGGACGCGCGCTTCGAAGGTCGTCAGGTGGTGATGGTGCTCGCACCGCGCTGATCGCAGCGCCGACTGACCTTAACGAGGTTGGTAATCAGGAACTTCGGCCCGTCAGATTTCTGGCGGGCCTTTTTCTTTGGGCGTATTCTGAGATCGTTCGGAGCTGGGCGGCTCAGCCCGAAATGAGGGCGAGTGCACCGGCCAGCGCGAGAGCCGCGGCGAGGCCAGCGGCTGCGAACATCCAGCGGGTGGCGGTCTGAGCAGCAGCATCTTGCTGGATGGCAACCGCCCTTGCGGCGGCACGTGCATTCCGGGCCATTGTCGTCGTCCCTCTGTTTCTCTGGTCCGGATCACATAGGCATCCGGGGCGCGTCGGACCAGTCTGAAGCCATGCGCTAAACAGAGTGTTGAGCCGCGTTAATCGTTGCCATCGGAGCATTCCTCTGCCATAAGCGCAACCTTCGTCGCCCGGCTGATTAAGGGCTGCCGTGTCGACGACTGTGCTGACTTCCCGCAAACGGCGGTTAGTTGAGCATTTTCAACGCTCTAACGAGCATTTTAGCCGACGCAACGCCTTTCGGGGCGCTTTCTGCGTGGCCATAGGAGAGCCAAATGCCCAAGCTGAAGACCAAGTCGGGCGCTAAAA
The DNA here is from genome assembly GCF_051811085.1 of Tardiphaga sp. 862_B3_N4_1. NCBI lineage: Bacteria > Pseudomonadati > Pseudomonadota > Alphaproteobacteria > Hyphomicrobiales > Nitrobacteraceae > Tardiphaga > Tardiphaga sp. 862_B3_N4_1. The sequence goes on along the minus strand of NZ_JBPWQB010000002.1, from coordinate 1,660,780 downwards.
AGCGCTTTAAAGTCACCGGAACGGGTAAGGTTATGGCCGCCCATGCCGGTAAGCGCCACGGTATGATCAAGCGGACGAAGAAGCAGATTCGTCAGCTCCGCGGCACCCGCGTGCTGTTCAAGACCGACGGCGACAACATCAAGCAGTACTTTCTGCCAAACGCCTGATCGCCCTTACGCCGCTTCATTGCGGCGGATATCACCCCTTTTGTTATTTCAGATGAAGGAGATCAGTCATGGCTCGCGTAAAACGCGGTGTGACGGCTCACGCCAAGCATAAGAAAGTCTACAAGGCCGCCAAGGGTTTCCGCGGTCGCCGCAAGAACACCATTCGCGCCGCAAAGGCCGCCGTCGACAAGGCCGGCCAATATGCGTTCCGCGATCGCAAGCGCAAGAAGCGTACGTTCCGCGCGCTCTGGATCCAGCGTCTCAACGCTGCCGTCCGTCCGCTCGGCATGACCTACAGCGTGTTTATCAACGGTCTCGCCAAGTCCGGCGTGACGGTCGACCGCAAGGTGCTCTCGGATCTCGCGATCAACGAGCCGGCGGCGTTCAACGCGATTGCTGAGAAGGCCAAAGCTGCACTCGCAGCCTAAGCCAGCAAAGGCCGCACTGGCGGCCTGAGCTCTCCACTCCGCGTATTCATCGACATTGTCATGGCCGGGCAGAAGCGTTCACGCGCTCCTGTCCCGGCCATTGACGTCTTAATCCCTGTGATACCCGTGCTGTAGAAGCTGGTGCCCGGCCTTCCGTCGGACGCGCAGACAGCAAGAGGCGCCCGCCTCTCTCATCGAGGTTGCTGATGTCCGATCTGACGACGCTCCAACAGACTATTCTGGCCGATATTGCCAATGCCTCCGACGAAGCCGCCCTGGAAGCCGTGCGCGTCGGCGCGCTCGGCAAGAAGGGTTCGATCTCCGCGCTGTTGTCGACTCTCGGCAAGATGACGCCAGAAGAACGCAAGACCGAAGGCGCGGCCATCAACCTGGCCAAGGACACCGTCACGCAAGCGCTGACCGCGCGCCGCGATGTGTTGAAATCCGCAGCCCTCGATGCACGTCTCGCTTCCGAGACCATCGACGTGACGCTGCCGCTGCGCGATGGCCCCACTGAACTCGGCCGCATTCATCCGCTCAGCCAGACCTGGGACGAATTGACGACGATCTTCGCCGACATGGGCTTCGCCGTCGCCGAAGGTCCGGATATCGAGACGGACGACTACAATTTCACCAAGCTGAATTTCCCCGAGGGCCATCCCGCCCGCGAGATGCACGACACCTTCTACTTCAATCCGAAGGAAGACGGCTCGCGCCTGCTGCTGCGCACGCATACATCACCGGTTCAGGTGCGCACCATGCTGAGCCAGCAGCCGCCGATCCGCGTGATCTGTCCGGGCCGCACCTATCGCAGCGACTCTGACCAGACTCACACGCCGATGTTCCATCAGGTCGAAGGTCTCGTCATCGACAAGGGTTCGCATCTCGGCCACCTCAAATGGATCCTGCACGAATTCTGCAAGGCTTTCTTCGAAGTCGATAACGTCAATATGCGCTTCCGTCCGTCGTTCTTCCCGTTCACGGAGCCGTCGCTGGAAGTCGATATCCAGTGCCGCCGCGACAAGAACGAGATCCGCTTCGGCGAAGGCGAAGACTGGCTCGAGATTCTCGGCTGCGGCATGGTGCATCCGAATGTGCTACGCGCCTGCGGCATCGATCCCGATGTGTATCAGGGCTTCGCCTGGGGCATGGGCATCGATCGTATCGCGATGCTGAAATACGGCATGGCCGACCTGCGTCAGCTGTTCGAAGGCGACGTGCGTTGGCTCAATCACTACGGCTTCAAGCCGCTTGAAGTACCGACGCTGGCCGGAGGACTGAGCACGTGAAATTCTCCCTCTCCTGGCTGAAGGATCATCTCGAGACCGACGAGTCGCTCGAGACGCTGACCGACAAGCTCACCATGATCGGGCTCGAGGTCGAACATATCGACGATAAGGCGAAGCTGCTGAAGCCGTTCACGATCGCCGAGATCGTCACAGCCGTGCAGCATCCCAATGCCGACCGCCTGCGCGTCTGTACCGTCAATGCCGGCGATGACAAGCTGCTGCAGATCGTCTGCGGCGCGCCGAACGCGCGCGCAGGGCTGAAGACGGTTCTCGCCAGGCCCGGCACGTTCATCCCGGGCAAGGATTTCACAATCGGTCTCGGCAATATCCGCGGCGTCGAAAGCCAGGGCATGTTGTGCTCGGCGGGTGAACTCGGACTCCCTGACGCGATCGACGGCATCATCGAACTGCCCGCCGATGCGCCCGTCGGCGCGATCTATCCCGATTGGGCCAAGCTCGGTGATCCCGTCATCGAGATCAATCTGACGCCCAATCGTCAGGACTGCACCGGCGTGTCCGGCATCGCCAGGGATCTCGCCGCCGCCGACATGGGCGTGTTCAAGAATCCCGGCATCAAGCCGATCAAGGGCGAATTCCCCTGCCCGGTGAAAGTCACCGTCGAAGATGCAAAGCTGTGCCCGGGCTTCGCTCTGCGTCTCGTGCGCGGTGTCAAGAACGGCCCGTCGCCGGAGTGGCTGCAGAAGAAGCTGACCTCCATCGGCCTGCGCCCAATCAATGCACTGGTCGACATCACCAACTTCCTGACCTTCGACCGCGCCCGTCCGCTGCATGTGTTCGATGCGTCCAAGGTAAAGGGTGACATCGTTGTCCGCCGCGCACGTGACGGCGAGACGCTGCTCGCGCTCGACGGCAAGACCTACACACTCGACAGCAAGGCCTGCGTTATCGCCGATGACAACGGCGTGGAATCGCTCGCCGGCATCATGGGCGGCGAAGCCTCCGGCTGTTCGGAAGACACCACCGATGTACTGATCGAATCCGCGCTGTGGAACGAGATCAATATCGCGCAGACCGGCCGCAGGCTCGGGATCAATTCCGACGCGCGTTATCGGTTCGAGCGCGGTGTCGATCCGGTCTTCATGGTGCCCGGTCTCGAACTGGCAACCAAGCTGGTGATGGAACTGTGCGGCGGCGCACCGTCGGAGAGCATCGTCGTTGGCAAGCCCTACGGCGACGACCGTATCATCGACTTCCCGATTGCCGAAGTGAAGCGCCTCGCCGCCATCGACGTGCCATTCCCGGAGATGCGACGCATCCTGACGCATCTCGGCTTCATGGTGGCCGGCAGCGGCCCCGTGGTGAAGGTCGCAGTGCCGTCATGGCGTAGCGACGTGACCGGCAAGGCTGACATCGTCGAAGAAGTCATGCGCATCTTCGGCGTCGACAAGGTGCCGATGACGCCGTTCCCGCGCGGCGATGCCCCGCGCAAGCCGGTACTGACGCAGATCCAGCAGCGCACCCGCCGCGCCAAGCGTGGACTGGCCGCGCGCGGCCTCGTCGAGGCCGTGACATGGTCGTTCATCTCGAAGCCGCATGCCGAGGTGTTCGGCGGCGGCGCGCCGGAACTGGCGCTGGCCAACCCGATCGCCTCCGACCTCTCCGACATGCGGCCGAGCCTGTTGCCCGGACTGATCGCAGCCGCTCAGGCCAATGCGCATCGCGGTTCGTCCGACCTAGCGCTGTTCGAAGTCGGCCAGATCTTCCGCGGCGATCGCCCGCAGGATCAGTTCATGGCTGCATCCGGCGTGCGGCGTGGTCTCGCCTCGTCGGCTGGCAACGGCCGTCACTGGTCAGGCGCCAGCGCTGCGAACGCGCTCGACGCCAAGGCCGATGCCTTTGCAGTTCTCGCAGCTGCCGGCGCGCCGATGCAGGCGCTGCAGATCGTGGCCGGTGGCGCGAACTGGCTGCATCCCGGCCGTTCGGGTACGATCCAGATCGGACCGCAGAACGTCCTCGGCCATTTCGGCGAGCTGCACCCGCGCACGCTTGAGGCACTCGGTGCCGACGGCCCGTTGATGGCTTTCGAAGTGATCCTCGATCGCATTCCCGACGCCAAGCAGAAGGCGACCCGCGCCAAACCGACTTTGGAGCTCTCGGCGTTCCAGCCTGTGTCACGCGACTTCGCTTTCATCGTCGATCGCAAGGTCAGGTCCGGTGACATCCTCCGCGCGGCAGCCGGCGTGGACAAGAAGCTGGTCACCGATGTGACGGTGTTCGACGTCTATGAAGGCAAGGGCATCGACGACGACAAGAAGTCCGTGGCCATCGCTGTCACGATCCAGCCGCGCGAGAAGACCCTGACCGATCAGGAAATCGATGCGGTGGCAGCGAAGATCGTGGCGGAAGTAACGAAGAAGACGGGCGGCACGTTACGCGCATGATGGAATCACTCGGCCTGGTCCAGTATTCGACCACGTCGCTCGTTTTTATCACCGTCACCGCCTTCATCGCCGGACTGGCCCGCGGGTTTTCAGGCTTCGGTTCGGCGCTGATCTTCATGCCGCTCGCCTCAAGCGTGGCGGGCGCGCAGGTCGCGTCGCCCTTGCTGCTGCTGATCGACTTCTCGACCACGTTGACGCTGATCCCGAACGCCGCAAGACGAGCCGACAGGCGCGACGTCAGCATCATTTCGCTGGGCGCACTTATTGGCGTGCCGCTTGGCACGATGGCCTTGGCCTGGGCCGATCCGCTGACTGTTCGCTGGGGCATCGTCGCACTGATCGTTACGATGCTGACGCTACTGATCTCCGGCTGGCGCTATCCTGGTAAGCCGACCGTACCGGTGACGGTCGGCGTCGGCGGCGTCGCCGGCTTTTTCGGTGGCTTGGCGCAACTCGGCGGCCCGCCCATAGTGATGTATTGGCTGCGAGACGCGGCAGTCGCTGCCGTCACCCGCGCAAATATCATCCTGTATTTCGCGGTCGCAGACGTCTTGATCATCATCAGCTATACGATTGGCGGATTGTGGAACACGGCCATCCTTGGGCTCGCGGTAGTCACCGGTCCCCTGTTCGGCCTCGGCTTGTGGATCGGCTCGAAACTGTTCGGCAAGGCCAGCGATGAGCTCTTCCGCAAAATCTGCTACGCGCTGATCGCCGTCTCGGCGCTGATCAGCCTGCCGCTGTTCGACGGGATATTTCACTGACGCTTGCGTGACTTGCGGCGCCAGCCGCCGCGGCGCTAGGGTCTCTCCAATTCAAGAACAACGGGAGAAGACCATGATCGATCGCCGCGACATGCTGAAGTTTGCCGCTGCCGGCGCCATGGTCCTCGCGGCGCGCCCCGCGCTGGCGCAGACGCCGGCAAAACTGCGCACTAGGATCATATTTCTCGGCACCAAGGGCGGCCCACGCGTCGGCGTCGGTGCATCCAATCCCGCCAACCTCGTTGTGGTCAACGAAACGCCATTCGTGATCGATTGCGGCATGGGCGTCAGCCGGCAACTGGTCAATGCCGGCGTGCCGCTTCCCTCGGTGAAGTATATCTTCATCAGCCACCACCATTCCGATCACAATCTGGAATACGGCAACTTGTTCTACAATGCTTGGGCCGCAGGCCTCTCGACGCCGATCCACTCGTTTGGTCCCAAGGGCATCGAGGCAATGACCCGGACTTACTGGGAGTTGAACAAATTCGACGTTGATACCCGCATCGAAGATGAAGGCCGCCCCGATCCGCGGCCGTTGCTCGTTGCCAAGGATATCACCGAGGATGGCGTGGTGCTGCAGACCGCCGACGTCAAGGTGACAGCGTTTCGCACTCCGCATCCGCCGATCGTCGACAGCTTCGCCTACAAATTCGAGACGCCCGACGGCGTCATCGTGTTCTCCAGCGACACCGCTTACAACCCGAGGCTAGCAGAGTTCGCCAAGGGAGCGGACGTGCTGGTGCATGAGGCACTTTACATGCCCGCTGTTGACCGGCTGGTGATCAAGACGAAGAACGGCGCAACGCTGAAAAAGCATTTGATGGAAAGCCACACCACCACCGAGGATGTCGGCCGCATCGCCGCCGCGGCTGGCGTGAAGGTGCTGGTGCTCAGCCACTTCGTGCCGGGCGACGATCCCGAAGTCACCGACGAGGACTGGATCTCGGGCGTGCGAAAGAATTTTTCCGGCAAGATCATCGTGGCCAAAGATCTGATGCAGCTGGCGCTACCGGTGTAGCGCCAATAGCAGCCTCACGTCGCGGCTACTCCAACCCCGCTCCGCTCGACCGCTGCCGCCGCTGCTTCGTCCGCACCGGCTTGTCTGGTCCCGGCTCTTTCATTGCGCCGATCTTCTTGAGCGCCGCCTCTGCTGCGCGCTCGCCGCTTTCCCATGCGCCATCGACCGTGCCCCACAATGTTTCGTGCGTGGCTTCGCCGGCAAGGAACAGATTGCCCATAGGCTCAGCCAACACGCGGCGCGAGGCCTGACCACCCGGTGCGGCCCCCGACATGGCTCCGAGCACGAATGGCATCGTATCCCAGCGCGTCGTTGCAGAACGCTTGATCGCCGGTTTGATATCGGAGCCGAACAGCTTCGTCAGCCATTCAACGGCGAAAGCCACCATCGCGGCCTCGCCCTGAGTTGCAAGGTCGCGGCCGAATGCGCCCGCGACATCGACGGTACACAGCGATGACCCGCCAATATTCGCAAACAGCGCACCCGTACGTGTGCTCGTGCTTTGCTCGACCATCAGCTCATCGCGACCAAGCCCGAGCGGATTGCCACTAAACTGTAACGCGATACGGTCATAGCTGCCGAGGCTGAGTTTTGCCGCCGCGTCGAGCTGCCGTTTTGGCAGTTCCGGCGTGAACTTGATCGCCCCCGACGACAACACATTGCTTGATGCGGTGATGATCACCGCCCGCGCCGCAATGCGCCCTGACGCCGTCTCAACGCCGATGTCGCGTCCGCTCCAGGTCACGCGCGTCGCAGGGGTCGACAGCGCCACCGGAACGGCCTCGCCGAGCTTGCCCATCAACGCCCCGAGCCCCTGGCGCGTGGCAACATCGATGGCGCGATCCTGCGCGCGCGAGAGATCCAGCGTCGAGAGATCCTTGAGGTCCTTGCCGGTCGCATAGGCCCCGAGCACGAAATCGATCGTGCCCGCCCAGTCCCCGAGGTCCTTCGGCAGCGCCGCGGCGCAGGAGATGTCGGCACGGCGCGCTGCTTCGTCGATGGCGCGATTGGCCCGCACGACCGCAGCGAGCAATTCCTCGGTCTCGCCGGCGCGGGCATTGCGACGGCCGATACGCAGCTTCTGGCTCGGCGGCGATGGCGCGACATCAATTCCCACCGGCCAGGCAAGCTTCACCACTGCGTTGGTTTCCGGCGTGTGCAGCCAGCGCGCGCCGCGATCGAACGGGGCGTCGAAACTTGTCGCGTCTGTCATGCACCGTCCGCCAATCCGGCTGGAGGCCTCGACCACGATCACCTTGCGATTGGCCGCCTGGATACGACGCGCCGCAGCGATGCCCGCAGCGCCCGCGCCAATCACGACAATGTCAGCATCCCGCGGCAGCGACGCGGCCAATGTCCTTGCGCCGAACAGCGGCACAAGTGTCAATGCTGCGGACGCCGACAGGAAATCTCGGCGTGAAATCGTCATGACATGGTTTCCGAAATTTTATGATGCATGAGAACGTCTCGCGAACCTTGCCGTATTCGAGGGTGTGCGGCAACCGTCGTGGTGAATGAATCGTCACCAGCGCCGCGCGGGCATGAACCAAATTGCAATGGCTCTCGACCATGATGGAGCCAGGGAAAGCGGTCGACATGAACCGCGCTGGGGGAGTCACGATCATGGGCCTCATGCTCGATACGGTCGGGAAACTGATCGCGAAATATCTGCAGAAGGAGCTGCCCGGCTACGAGCCATTCACGCCGAGCGACCCCGAACGCCTGCGCGGTATCATCGAGGAAGGTGACGTGCTGCTGGTCGAAGGCAACAACCGCGTCTCCGGCATCATCAAATATCTCACGCAATCGACCTGGTCGCATGCCGCGCTCTATGTCGGCCCAATCGATGGTGCTGCAGAGCCGAACGGCGAGCCGCATGTGCTGATCGAGGCCAATATCGGCGAAGGTGTCACCTCGGCACCGCTGTCGAAATATTATCCGTTCCACACCCGCCTGTGCCGCCCGGTCGGTCTGTCCTACGAGGACCGCACCACTGTGTGTCGCTACGCCATCAACCGGATTGGCTTTGGTTACGACACCAAGAACATTCTCGACCTGATGCGCTTCCTGATCCCGCTGCCAATACCCCAGCGCTGGCGGCGGCGCATGATCGCTTTCGGCTCCGGCGATCCCACCAAGATCATCTGCTCGGCATTGATCGCGCAGGCTTTCGATGCCGTGCGCTATCCGATTCTGCCGAAAATCACCCGCGCCGGTAGCCGCCAGGCCCGTCGCGAGATTCTGCACATCCGCGATTCATCGCTGTATATGCCCAGGGATTTCGATATCTCGCCCTATTTCGAAGTAGTGAAGCCGACCATTGAACTCGGATTCGACTACACGGCATTGCATTGGGCCGACAAACAAAAGCCGCTCCGGGAGGTGGCGGGCACTTTCGATCCATTTCCGGACGTCTTCGGCACGCCGACGCTCATTCCTGAGACGACTGACACGGAAGCGGAAGTGGCTGACGAAGACGTGAGCAGGCCTCGGATCAGGCTTATCGCCTGATCCGCCACTTCAAGACTTGACCGCGCCCGCTGTGAGTCCGCCGACCATGTAGCGCCGAAAGGCGTAATACACTGCGGCTGGTGGTAGCGCGTAAATAAAGCCCGTGGTCATCAGCAATTCCCAGGGCGAGTCATCAGCGGCCAGAAAGTTGCCGAGCGCGACGGGTAGCGTGATCTCGGTATCCTTGGACAGCAGGAGGAAGGCGTAGAGATATTCGTTCCAGGCGAGCAGCAGCGCATAGGTCCCGATCGCGACCAGCGATGGCAACATCAGCGGCACATAGACCATGCGAAACAGTTGCAGCGGCGTTGCGCCGTCCATGATGGCGGCTTCGTCGAGCTCGAGCGGCAGCTTGTCCGACGCCTGCTTGAGCACCCAGATCGCATAGGGCGAAGCAATGGTCACCATCGCCAGGATCAGCGACCAGTGATTGTTGAGCAGACCGTAATTGCCCATGGTGCGATACATCGGTACCGCGAGGAATGCCGCGGGAATGAAATAGGTGAACAGCGCCATGTTCATCACCGTTCGACCGCCGCGGACGCGCAGACGACTGATCGCAAAGGCCGCCGATGTCGCAATCACCAGCGTCAGCGCACCGACCGCCACCGCAATGACGACCGAGTTCAGGAACTGCGCCCAAAAATCGCGCAGGAAATAGTGCTGCTGATTGAACACGATTCTGAAATTGTTCAGCGTCGGATGATCGGGCCACAGCTTGCCCGCGAACGCATCCTGCTTCGGCGAGATCGCGAACAGGAACATGTGATAGATCGGAATCAGCGTCCAGATCAGCACGGGAATGCCAATCAACAACAGCCGCGCTTCGGTGCCGACCTCTCGTAGCGTTGGCACTCTCATCGGGTGAACCTCTTCATCGAGAGAGCCGTTTCATCATGAAATAGACCAGCGGCAGCACAAGCGGCATCGCGCAAACGATCGATGCCATCGACATGTCGAGCTGATCGAGGCGGAGATAGCGAATCCCCAATGTAGACAGAACATGAGTGAGATCGGCTGGCCCGCCTCCGGTCAACAGATAGACGCTGTTGAAGTCGCCGAGCGTCCAGATCATCGAAAGCAGCGTGCAGGTGAGATACAGCGTCTGCATCGATGGCCAAGTGATGAAGCGGAATTTCTGCCACCAGCTGGCGCCGTCGACATCGGCGGCCTCGAACATGTCCGTCGAGATCGCCAGACGCCCTGTCATCAGGATCAGCGTCCAGAACGGCAGCGACTTCCAGATGTGCACCAGAATCGCCAGCGTCAGGCCCATGGCAGGGTCATTCAGCCAGTTGGGCCCATCCTCGCCGGTGAACTTGAAGATCAGGTTATTGATCACGCCCCATTCGGGATTGAACATGAAGCGGACCGACAGGATGGTCGGGATCGACGGCACGGCCCAAGGCAGGATGAACAGCACCGACAGCCAACGTATCCAGGTGCGCGACTGCACGAAGAATCCGGACAGGAACAGCGCCACCAGCATTTTGAGATTGATGCCGATAATCAGGAAGATCAGCGTGTTGACGACGGCGCGCGCGAATACCGGATCGTTATAGAGCGCGACGTAACTCGCCGGGTGCCGCGCCAACCACAAGCCATAACCGATCGGATAGACCACGAAGGCGGCGAACACGAGCAGATAGGGCGCGATCATCACGACGCCCCAGACCTGCGGCGTCGTGAGGCGGGCCGACCATGGCCGGCGTGGCAGCGTATCGGCGGGAGCGGGATAGGTGATCGTGGCCATGCTGTACACCATTGCAAAAGCCGGCCGCGAGGGGCGGCCGGCTTTGTCTCGGACTAACCCGCGATTTCCTTGATGCGGGCGATCAACTCATCGACGGCCTTCTCGACCGGCACCTTCTCGCTGACCACGCGGTTCATCGCCTTGGCCCAGACGTTCTCGTTATTGAGGATCGTGAACTTGTAATTCTTCACGAAATCGAACGACGAGGTGCCACCCGTGAACTGGGTATAGACTGCCTTGCGATGCTTGTCGGCCTGCCAGAACGGGCTTGCCTGTCCGGCCTTGGTCACCGGGAACCAGCGACCCAGCGCACCTTCGACATAGGGGCCAAGGTTTTCTTCTTCCATCAGGAACTTGACGAATTCCTTGGCGCCCGCCTTGTTCTTCGACTGCGAGAAGATCATCCCCGTCTTCACATCGGAGCGATACTTGATCGGCGTGCCGTCCGGCTTCAGCGGGAACGATGCAGTGACTATGGTTTCCTCATAGGCCTTCTTGCCGGCCGCGCGCTGCTCCGGCGTCAGCGTCTGGTTCTGCGAATCCTCGAACCACTTCGCCGCGATCGAAATCGTGAAGTTGTGGGTCATGATGATGCTCTTGTTGTGGAAGGCGACATTGTTGTCGGGGTCCTTCCACGTCGTCGAGGATGGCGGCGTACAGCCCTTGATATAGGTGTCGGTATAGTCCCTGAGTGCGCCGATCAGGCCTTCCTTGACCTTGGCGTCGTCCACCAGAAGCTTGCCATCGTCGTCCACCAGCTTGACGTTATAGGCATCCATGAAGGTGTAGAATGACTGCAGCGAGTCCGTGGACTCCACGCCCATCGGCTGGCCGACACCATAGGCACGGCTGCCTGACGCCTTGCGATAGGCCGGCTGGACCTTGTCGCACCAGAACGACCAATAACCCTTCCAGTCCTTGGGAATATCGCTGACCTTGAAGCCGGCCTGCTCGAGCAGATCGCTCCAGATCTCCACATGCATCGACTGCTGCTTCAGCGGAAAGCCGTAATACGCCTTCTTCTTGGTCTGGCCGTTCATCAGATAGGCCGTCTCGACCGTGTTCGGCGCGAATTTATCCATCATCGGCTTTAGGATGTCGGTGATATCTTCCAGCTTGCCTTCGAAGGCCCATTTGCCGGATGCCTGCACATCGTAGGTGTCGGCATAGGCGACATCTGGCGGCGTGCCGGAATCCAGCGCGGCCACGGTCTTCGGGATCATGTCCTGAATGGCATATTGCGAGAGTTCGACTTTGATCTTGGTTTTATCTTCGAACTTCTTGATCGCCGCCAGCAGCGATTCATCTTCGGATTTATAAAACCCCTTGCTGAACCAGACGGTGATGCTTTGCTGCGCGAAGGCGGGCGCTGCGGTCAGAAATAAGCCGGAAGCGGCAGTGGCGAAAGCAAGCGCACGGGTACCCTTGGTGATCAAGACGTCGTCCTCCCTGATGATTGTTTTTCTTGAGACTACCTCTTTCTATTTATCCGTCCAGTGAAGAAGTCGATGCTGCGCTGCACTTGTCTGACAACTTCGCAAGGGTTACGTCTTCGTGATTGCAAGGAGAAAATCGGATGCTTGTCGCTGCCGCCAAGGCGCTATCGCAAATTCTTTCACCACCGATGCGCAGCATCCTGTGGAAGTCGATCGGACTTGCCCTGGTTTTAATCACCGTATTGGCGGTCGCCATGCAGCGGCTGTTGAACTGGGCTGCCACCTCGGGCGGCGTCTGGGCCGAAAGTACGATCGGGTCGGACTACCACATGATGATCAATGTGCTGTCCTGGATCTTGTCGATTGCCGCAGGTCTCGGCGTCGTCGCCGGCGCAATCTTTCTGATGCCGGCGATTACGTCACTGGTCGCCAGCGTGTTCGTCGATGATGTCGCCGATATTGTCGAGCGCGAGCACTATCCCGCCGAGCGGGTCGGCGTCGCATTGCCGTTCGGGCTCGCCATCACCGAGGGCGGCAAGACCGCGCTGCTGACCATCGCGGTCTATCTGGTCGCGCTGCCCTTCGTGTTCTTCGCCGGCATTGGTTTCGTTGTCTTCTTCATCGCCACAGCCTGGCTGCTCGGTCGCGAATATTTCGAACTGGCCGCCATGCGGTTCCGCTCGCCGGCGGACGCCAAGGCGATGCGCAAGCAGCATGCGGCGACGGTGTTCACCGCCGGGCTATTCATCGCAGCCTTCGTCTCGATCCCGATCGTCAACCTGGCCACACCGCTGTTCGGCATGACCTTTATGGTCCATATGCACAAGCGATTGAGCGGGCCGCGACCGGAGCTGATCGAGCCGGGTTGCGTAACGAAGATGCCGGTCGCCTAGACCACCGTCTTCTCCGGCCACTGGCACAGATCGTTGATCAGACACACCTCGCAGCGCGGCTTGCGCGCGAGACACGTATAGCGGCCGTGCAGGATCAGCCAATGATGGGCATGCAGCATGAACTCGTGCGGGATCACGCGCTCTAATTCGAGTTCGACGTCCAGTACGTTGTTGCCCGGCGCCATATTGGTGCGATTGCCGACGCGGAAGACATGGGTGTCCACAGCCATCGTGTGCTCGCCAAACGCCATGTTGAGCACAACATTGGCTGTCTTGCGCCCCGCCCCCGGTAACGACTTGATTTCGGTGCGGGTGCGCGGCACGACGCCGCCGAATTCGCGGATCAGTTTTTCCGACAGCGCGATAACATTCTTCGCCTTGGTGCGATAGAGGCCGATGGTCTTGATATACTCCCGCACCGCCTCTTCGCCGAGATCAATCATTTTCTGCGGCGTATCGGCGATGGGAAACAGCGCGCGCGTCGCCTTGTTGACGCCGGCGTCAGTCGCCTGCGCGGACAACACCACTGCGACCAGCAATGTGTAGGGATTGAGATGTTCGAGCTCTCCCTTGGGCTCGGGATTGGCCTTGCGGAAGCGCGAGAAGGCTTCATGGACCTGGGCTTTGGTCCAAGGTTTCAACTTGGGCTTCGGCTTGGCGATCTTCTTCGCAGGCGCCTTCACCGCTTTCGCTACAACCTTCTTTGCAGGACTGGATTTCGTGCTGGCGGGGAGCTTGCGGGTGATTTTCGGCATCAAAGGGATATACTGAGGGACCATGACATCAGGCAACGACTTTGACGTCCCGCCGGAACCGATGCTGTTCAGCGCGCTGCTGCGTCCGCATCACGCGCTGGGTCGCAAGGGCTTCCTCGTGCTCATGGGTTTCATCAGCATGGTCTCGTTCGGCGCGGGGATGGCCTTCCTGCTGATGGGCGCCTGGCCGGTGCTCGGCTTTTTCGGCCTCGACCTGCTGGCGATCTATATCGCCTTCAAGGTCTACGACAGACGCGCCAGGGCCACCGAAGAGATCACGGTCACGCCGTCGGAAATCCGTGTGCGCCGGGTCAGCCCATCAGGCGACGTCGTGGAATGGGCATTCAATCCACTCTGGGTGCAGATCGATCAGGTGTGCCACGCCGAATTCGGCATCGAGCAGCTTTTTCTGGTGTCGCGCGGCCGTCGGGTGTCGATCGCACGGTTCCTCGGCGCGGAGGAAAAGGCAAGCTTCATCAAAGCCTTGATGGAAGCGCTCCAGGCCGCCAAACGCGGCCAGACCTATAATCCGGTGAGCTGATGACCAATCGGGAATCGGGTGGTTTGCGCGCCGGGGCAGGCCTACATCAATATCATGATGAATCTTGCCAGAGACCTAGCGATGACTGAGCATCGCCCGATCAAGCCGGGCCAGCGCGACGCGGCCCTGCGCGATTACGATTCCGTACGCCGCGCCATCGGCTTCATGCACTCGCAGTGGCGGGACCAGCCGAACATCGAGGCCGTGGCGGATGCCGCGAGCGTGACGCCGGACGAGTTGCATCACCTGTTCCGCCGCTGGGCGGGACTGACACCGAAAGCGTTCATGCAGGCGCTGACGCTCGACCACGCCAAGCACCTGCTGCGCGATTCCGCCAGCGTCCTCGACGCCGCGCTCGACTCAGGCCTTTCCGGCCCGGGCCGGCTGCACGATCTCTTCGTAACCCATGAAGCGATGTCACCCGGAGAATGGAAAACCGGCGGCGCCGGCATGGAGTTGCGCTACGGCTTCCATCCCTCACCGTTCGGCACCGCGATCGTGATCGCCAGCGACCGCGGCCTTGCGGGTCTCGCTTTCTCCGATCCGGGCGACGAACAGCGCGCTTTCGCCGACATGAGCCGGCGCTGGCCGGCGGCCACATTGATTGAGGACACTCCCGGCACGGCCGGACTGGCGCAGCGCATCTTCGACAGCAAGCTGTGGCGCCCGGACCAGCCGCTGCGGGTGGTGTTGATCGGGACGGATTTCGAAGTCCGCGTCTGGGAAACGCTGCTGAAGATCCCGATGGGTCGTGCGGTCAGCTATTCGGATATCGCCTGCAAGATCGACAACCCGAAGGCCTCACGCGCCGTCGGCGCGGCCGTGGGCAAGAACCCGATTTCCTTCGTGGTGCCGTGCCATCGCGCGCTCGGTAAATCCGGCGCGCTGACGGGTTATCATTGGGGCATTACACGGAAGCAGGCCATGATCGGCTGGGAAGCCGGACAGGTGGGAGCGAATTAGCAGCAATGGGCCGCAGTTTCCTGCGGCCCATTGGACTGAACGACTAAGACGCTTCCTTCAGCACGGGCGCTGAGGATTCGTCGGTCTTCATTTCTTCAAGGCTGCGGTTCCGTGGCTCAATGCCGAACGCCCACACCGTGATGATCTGCAGCACCAGCAATCCGATCATCAGCGCCATTACGCCCGCAACGCCGCGCGCCTCGAACAGGGTCACCACCAAGAACGGCGTCACGATGGTTGCGCCGCGCCCCAGCGTGTTGACGATCCCCGACGCCCGCAAGCGCACTTCGGTGGGGAACAGTTCGGGGATATAGATGCCGAACAGCAACGCAACCAGCACATAGATCGGGATCGTGAGCGCGAAACCGACCGCTGGCAGCAGAAGCGGATCGGAAATCATCGGATAGATGATGCCCAACACCACCGCGATCAGCGACGAACCGATGATGGTCGGCTTGCGGCCCCAACGGTCGGCCGTCAGCGCGCCGATGGCCGAGCCGACCGGAGCACCCAGCGCCATCAGTAGCGAGTAACTGAACGACGTGGCGACACTCAATCCCTGTTTGATGAAGAACACCGGCAGCCAGGTCACGAAGCCATACAGCAATGTGTTGATGGTGATCAGGCAGATCGAACCGACGATCATACGCGACAGCAGTGGGGGCGCGAATAGCGACGACAGCTGGCCGGACGCCTGCACGGTCGGGACCGTGGTCACCGGCGGCAGCGGCTTGCCTTGGGCGGCCTCGCTCTCGATCTTCTGCATGAGCGCCTCTGCCTCCTCGCGGCGGCCGACGGCCTCGAGCCAGCGCGGCGACTCCGGCAGGTTCTTGCGCATGTACCAGACCACTAGCGCACCGATGCCGCCAAGCACGAACATGGCGCGCCATCCGAACATCGGCACCACGAACGAGGCCACCAGTAGCGCCACCGGCAGGCCACTGACGACGCAGACGGCCATCAGCCCCAGATACTTGCCGCGCGAACGCGCGGGAACGAACTCGGTCATCGTCGAGTAGCCGACCACGTTTTCGGCACCGAGTCCGAGGCCCATCACGAAGCGGCACAGGATCAGGATGGTCATGTTTGGTGCGAATGCCGCCGCAAGCGATGCCACGCCGAACAACAGCAGATTGAACTGGTAGGAGAACCGACGGCCGTAGCGATCGCCGAGAAAGCCGGTGCCGAACGAGCCGAGCATCATTCCGAAGAACGTCGCCGAAATGAACAGCGCATTCTCGGCGAGTGTTGAGAAGCCGCTCTTGAGCGTCACGCCGAGCACTGTTCCTGCGATATAGATGTCAAAGCCATCGAAGAACATTCCAATCCCGATCAACGTCATGATGCGGTAGTGGAACGGTCCGATCGGCAGCCGGTCCAACCGGCCGCCCGCATTTACTGATGTCGGCATCGTCGTCTCTCCCTGTTTGTTTCCATATCGATTAGCGCCGTCCCTCTGTGGGGGATCTGTTGGCGATCGCTTTGCTCTAGTTCAGTCGCTTCTGCCCCGCCGTGTCGCGATACCAGTCGAACGGGTCATCGCCCGTCGCCACCATCACGCTCTTGGTGTTGAAGTGATCATCGAAGCTTTCGGTGCCGCATTCACGGCCGATGCCACTGTCGTCCACGCCGCCCCAGGGCGATGCTGGATCGAGGCGATGATGATCATTGATCCAGACGATGCCCGCCTTGACGCGGCCGGCCACGCGATGCGCGCGAGCGACGTCACGGGTGCGGATCGCCGCGGCCAAGCCGAACGGAGAATCATTGGCCAGACGCAACGCATCGGCCTCGTCCTTGAACGGCGTGACAGATGTGAACGGACCGAACACCTCTTCCTGAAAGATGCGCATGTCCGACCGAACATCGGCGAATACCGTGGGCTCCACAAAGAACCCGTTTTCGTGACCGGCTATCTTTGCCGCAACGCCACCAGCAACCAGCCGGGCGCCATCCTCGTGGCCAAAACGCGCATAGGACAGCACGCGGTCACGCTGGCGCGCCGAGATGACCGGGCCGAGCTGCGTGTTGGGATCGAACGGATCGCCGATACGGATAGACTTCGTCTTGGCCTGTAGCTTCGCGACGAACTCGTCGTAGATCGAGGCCTGCACGATATGCCTGGAAGCGCAGACGCAAGTCTGGCCAGCACCGATGAAGGCACCGAAGGCAGCGTAGTTCACTGCCTGATCGACTTCGAAATCGTCGAACACCATGACAGGCGTCTTGCCGCCGAGCTCCATGGTCTGATGCGCGAACACTTTCGCCGCGGATGATCCGGCGATGCGCCCCGCTTCAGTGCCACCGGTCAGCACCAGCTTGTTGATGTCAGGGTGTTCGGACAGCATCTTGCCGGCGCTCGGGCCGTAGCCGAGCACGATATTAAATACGCCCGGCGGCAGGCCGGCTTCGGTGAAGATCTGCGCGAGCTTCAACGTGGTCAGGGGCGTATATTCCGACGGCTTGACGACGGTGACGCAACCGGTGGCCAGAACGGCAGCCAGCGACTTGCACAGGATCATCAGCGGATGATTGAACGGCGTACAGTTCGCCACGATCCCGATCGGCGTGCGCAGCGTATAGTTGAGATACGCGCCTTCAACCGGAATGACGGAATCGCGCCGCGCCAGGGCGACGCCCGCGAAGTAGCGGAAGAAGTCCGGGAGGCGCGCGAGCTGCGCACGTGTCTCGTTGACTGGACGGCCGTTGTTCAACGTTTCCAGCCGATACAGCGTGTCTAGGTTGGCCTCGAACGCATCGGCGAGCTTATTGATCAGGCGCGCACGGGCACGTGTATCCATGCCACCCCAGGCGCGTCCTTCGAACGCCGCACGCGCGCTCTTCATCGCATGATCGATATCGGCCGTGGTCGAATTGGGGATTCGCGCGATGACGTCGCCCGTAGCCGGGTTCCGCACATCGATCATCTCGCCGTTGCCGGCTTCGATTTCGCGGCCATCGACGAAATTGCCGTGGATCTCGACATCGATGGAGCCTGTTTTTGTTGGAATGTTCATAGATCTCTCCCTTCGACGATGATCGCGTTACGCGCCAAGGCAGGCAGCACGCGCTTTTCTGTTTTCTCGATGTGAGCCTTGATGATGCGCGCAGCGCCGCGCTGGTCGCGGCGCTGCATGGCGTCGATCAGGCTGACGTGCTCGCCCACGAGCTGCATGTGATCGCGGCCCTTGACGTTGGCGATGCTGACGCGCACTAGCCGGTCGGCCTGTTCGATCAGATCGCGCGCGGCCGACGCCATGCGCCGGTTGCCGGACGCCTGTGCCAGCGCGATGTGGAAGGCGCGGTTATAATCGATGAAATCTTCCGCCGAGCCGTCGAACGACCTGTACTGGTCCAATCCGCGCAGGATGTTGTCCGAGGCGTGCTCGATCGCTTCCGACACACAGGCCGGCTCGACCGCATAGCGAAACCGCAACAGGTCCCGGGCGTCCGAGATCGAGATCGGATTGACCCGATAACCCTGGCGCGGCTGCACCGTCACGAGATGCTCGCGCTCCAACCGCAGCAAAGCCTCACGTACGGGCTGGCGGCTGACCGCATAGCGCTCCGCAAGCTCCTGCTCCCGCATATCATCGCCTGGCAGAAAGCGACACATCAGGATATCAGACCTGAGGCTATTGTAGACATTATCTCGAAGAAGCACGGATATTTCCTCTGATTCTCCGACAAAGATGCATCTCGTGAAATATCACGTCAAGTCAGATTTGCGCGATCGAGGCCTTGCTTTTAGGGTCCGGTCCGGGACACAACAGGACAGGCGGATGCGACAGCCGATCAGGCTGCGGGCTGCAAGCTTTTGACGGGAGAGGCAAAAATGGCAGATCGGCGCTTGGCAAACGGCACCGTCAATGCAGCGCAATTCGGCGAAGGACCGGCCATCGTGCTGCTTCACTCGCTGCTGTCTGACCGGGCAAGCTTCGACAGCATCGTGCCGTCGCTGGCCAAGACCCACCGTGTCATCGTTCCCGAATTGCCGGGTTTTGGGGGATCAGACGCCGTAAGCGGCGGACTGGCGGCCGTAGCGGACCGCGTGGCGGAGGCCGTCAGGGACTGCGGCGACGGCGCGGACACGATCGTGCTCGGTAACGGCTATGGCGGTTTCGTTGCCTTGCAGATGGCGATCCGCCATCCCGGCATTGCAGGCCGTCTGGTTCTCGCCGATTGCGGCGCAGCGTTTTCCGAATCCGGCCGCGAGGCGTTCCGCAACATGGCGACGGCAGCATCGACCAAGGGATTGCCGGCGGTTACCGATGTCGCGATGCGACGCTTGTTCGCCGCTGAATTTCAGGAACAGAACCCGGAGCTGATGCGCGATCGCCGCGAGGCCTTTTTGCGCACGGATCCCGGCGTGTTTCAGAGTGCCTGCGAGTCCCTGGCGACGCTGGACCTCCGGCCTGAGATCGGGACCGTCAAAGTGCCGGTGCTGGTACTGGTCGGCGAGCACGATGAAGCGACGCCACCACCGATGTCCAGAGAGCTTGCTGCCGGACTACCTGATGCACGGCTGATCCTGCTTCCGGGCTGCGCGCATGTCCCGCAATTGCAGAAGCCGGACGTCTTTCTCGATGCGATCTCGGATTTCGTGTCGGCTGCGATGGCGCGCTAGCCGCGCCACGCAACCGAGCGCGTCGATCAACCCGCCAGATCGAGTTTCGACGCCACCGTCGCATCGGCATTGAGCCGATAGATCACCGGCACGCCGGTCGCGAGCTCCCGCGCCAGAATGCCTTCCGGCGTCAGCTTCTCCAGCACCATGATCAGGGCACGCAGCGAATTGCCGTGGGCCGCTACCAGCGTGCGTTCGCCGCGCAGCACGCAGGGCAGGATTTCCTGCACGAAATACGGCAGCGTGCGCGCCAGCGTATCCTTCAGGCTCTCGCCACCGGGCGGCGGCACGTCATAGGAACGACGCCAGACATGGACCTGCTCCTCGCCCCATTTGGCGCGGGCGTCGTCCTTATTGAGGCCGGAGAGATCACCGTAATCGCGCTCGTTCAGCGCCAGATGTTTCGTGATCGGCAGGCCGGTCTGGCCCATCTCTTCCAGTGCGAGATTGAGCGTGTGCTGCGCGCGGGTCAGCGCCGAGGTGAACGCGACATCGAAGGTCAGACCCTGCGCCTTCAGCTTGCGGCCGGCTTCCTTGGCCTCTGCGACGCCCTTCTCGGTGAGATCAGGATCTTTCCAGCCGGTGAAAAGGTTCTTCAGATTCCATTCGCTCTGTCCATGACGGACGAGGACGAGAAGACGTTCGTTCATCGAGAATTCCGTTTCGTTCTTCTTACATTTCACCAAGGCCGAGCACGTCAGCCATCGAGTACAAACCTGGCTTTTTTCCATGCGCCCACATCGCCGCCTTCAGCGCACCATGGGCGAAGATCATGCGATCCTCGGCCTTGTGCGACAGCTCGATGCGTTCATGGGGACCGGCGAAGATCACCGTATGATCGCCAGCGACAGTACCGCCGCGCAACGAGGCAAAGCCGATATCGCCGGTTTTGCGCGCGCCGGTGAGCCCGTCGCGGCCACGCGCCGAATGTTGCTC
The DNA here is from genome assembly GCF_051811085.1 of Tardiphaga sp. 862_B3_N4_1. Lineage (NCBI taxonomy): Bacteria > Pseudomonadati > Pseudomonadota > Alphaproteobacteria > Hyphomicrobiales > Nitrobacteraceae > Tardiphaga > Tardiphaga sp. 862_B3_N4_1. The sequence goes on along the minus strand of NZ_JBPWQB010000002.1, from coordinate 1,640,294 downwards.
GAGCGGAATCTTGCGACCCTCGGCAGCAGCCTGACCCAGCATGAAAGCCGTGCCCGAGGGCGCGTCGATCTTGGCCTTGTGATGCATCTCCAGCACTTCGATGTCGAAGCCGTCATCGAGCGACTGCGCAACGCGCTTCACCAGCGCGGCGAGCAGATTGACGCCGAGGCTCATATTACCCGACTGCACGACGATGGCCTGACCGGTCACGCTCTTGATCACCGCGTTGTCCGACGACGACAGGCCGGTGGTGCCGATCACGTGAACGAGGCCGCGCTGGGCTGCGATCGCAACATTGGCGATGGTCGCCGCAGGCACCGTGAAATCAAGGATACCATCGGCATCCTTCGACAGCGTCCAGAGGTCGGCCGAGAGTTTGACGCCGTTCTCGGGCAGGCCGGCGAGCACGCCGGCATCCTGTCCGAGCAGCTCCGAGCCGGGCGCCTCGAGCGCACCGGAAACGACAGCGCCGGGGGTTTCGGAGATGGTGCGGATCAGCGCGCGGCCCATTCGGCCGCCGGCGCCAGCAACGATCAGTCTCATATCGGACATTGAACGATCCTCAGTATCTCAAGGCGGTATAGCGGCGCGTTGCCACGGCGGCAACACGCCCACGGTACCTAAAGTCCTTAGATACCAATCAGATCAAACACATGCTTAAGGCCCTGCCGCTCAAGGCTGCGGACCGTCATACCCCTCGATGATCACGAGATCGCTCTCGCCGTGCGGGCTGCGCATCGCGACCAACCGCTGGTATTCCGGCGAATTGTAACAGGCTAGCGCGGTCGCGTAGTCCTTGAATTCGAGCACAACATTGCGCGAGCGCGACGTGCCTTCCTTGGCCTCGAACTGACCACCGCGCACCAGGAATTTGGCCCCGAATTTATTGAAGACCGGGCCGTTCTCGGCCACGTATTGCTTGTAGCCGTCCATATTGTGCACGTCGACGCGTGCAATCCAGTAAGCCTTGGCCATCTGTCTCTCTCCCTGTCCCGTTCTTACTTGTTCGCCAGTGCCTGCGTAATTTCGGCGACGATCGCCTCGGCCGCAGCCTTCGGATCAGCAGCTTCCATTACCGGACGGCCGACCACCAGATAGTCCGAACCTTCGGCAATCGCGCGTGCCGGGGTCATGATCCGCTTCTGATCGCCCACGTCACTGCCCGCAGGGCGCACACCGGGCGTGACCAGACACATCTCAGGCTTGATATGCTTGCGCAGGTTCGCCGCCTCTTCCGGCGAGCAGACGAGGCCATCGATACCGAGCGCCTGCGCCTGCTGCGCGCGCGCGGCGACGAGATCGCTGACACCGAGTTGATAGCCCGCGGCCTTCAGATCCTCGTTGTCGTACGAGGTCAGTACTGTCACCGCGAGGATCTTCAGGCCGGAGCCCTTGCTGGCATTGGCCGCCGCCTGCATGGTCTGCGGATAGCCATGCACGGTGAGAAAGGTCGCGCCGAGCTTCGCCACGCTTTCCACGCCGCGCGCGACGGTGTTGCCGATGTCGTGCATCTTCAGATCGGCGAACACCTTCTTTCCGGTATCGGCGAGCTTGCGCACCAGCGGCAGACCACCAGCATAGCCGAGCTGATAGCCGATCTTGTAGAAAGTCACGCTGTCGCCGAGCCGCGCGATCATCGCTTCGGCAGCGTCAACATCCGGCAAATCGAGCGCGACGATCAGGCGGTCGCGGGGATCAATGGTCTGCAACGTCATCTCGTCTCACTTCATCTGCTGCGCGACATCGATAAGCTGGCGCACCATCGCCGTCATCGCATCCTTGTCGGCGGCGTGTTTCAGCCGGTCCATATCGTCATAGGCCTCACCGGCGAACGCCAGCGTGAGCTGGTTCGGGATCACCATCGCGCGACACGCCGACAGCACCAGCCGCAAGGCCTGCAAACAGCGCGCACCGCCAAGCCGCCCATTCGAAGCCGCCGCAATCGCAAACGGCCGCTCGCGAAACACCTGGCCCTTGCTCTCATGCGTATCTTCCACGCGCGAGATCCAGTCGATCGTATTCTTCACCAGCGGCGGCAGCGACGCGTTGTATTCAGGCGTCACGATCAGCACACCATGATGCGCCGATATCATACGCTTCAGATCGAGCGCATGTTTCGGTACGCCGGAATTGCTCTCGAGGTCGCCGTCATAGATCGGCAGCGGAAAGTCGCCGAGCGAAATCCTGGTGGCATCGACATCGGCGCGAACCAGCGCGTCAATGGCGACAGCCGCGAGTTTCGCATTCAGCGACCCTGTGCGCAGCGAGCCTGGAATAACGAGGATCTTGATCGCAGCCATGATTCCGATCGTCGGGGCGAAGCCACCGCGCGATCGCGGCCGGCACTAGCGTTTGCGATACACCCAGACGCGCGCCGGCGGAAGGTTCATCCAGATCCGCTCGGAGGCCTCTGTGGACACGCCGGGCAGCGATTTGGGGATCGGCGGCGCCACCGAATAGGTGAACTGCACGAAGGGCGCGTTCGGCGACATCGCCGCGAAGGCATCGCGGATCAGCTTGAGGCGCGTCAGCATCGGCTTGGTGACCAGCGGCAGGCCGGAGACGACGGCGGAGGCGGGCTCTTTCAGCACATCCCACAGGGTATCGCGCAATGTGTAGGCGTCGCCCTGAACGATCGTCGCCTGTGGGTAGCGCTCACGCAGCAGTGCGCAAAAGGTGGGATTGAATTCGACGAGCACCAGACGCTTCTGGTCCACCCCATGCGCGACGAGCGCAGAGGTGATCGCGCCGGTGCCGGGTCCAAGTTCGATGACCGGACCGGTCGCGTCATTATCGACATATTGCGCCATCGTGCGGGCAAGAGCTTTGCCCGACGGCATCACGGCACCCATATGCAGCGGCTTATCGATCCATGAACGGAGGAAGCGAACCTCGTCGTCGAGACGGAGCGGCTTCTTCAACGTACGCGCGGACGAGTGCAGAGGCATGTCGCTTCCAGGCAGACCGCGGAACGTGCGGAACGTCAGAATTTCGTCATAAAGAGGTATAGGCAACAATAGAAACGGTCAAGCTTCCAACGTCAGGAGCTTGTCCGCGTTCCGAAGAAGTCCTTGACCTTAGTGAAGAAACCCGCGGCTTCAGGTTGCGTTGCACCCGAAGATAGTTTCTCGAATTCGGCCAGCAGCTCCTGCTGCTTTTTCGTCAGGTTCTGCGGCGTTTCCACGACGACCTGGACATACATGTCGCCGGTCTGGCGCGAGCGCAGCACCGGCATGCCCTTCGACGAAACGCGAAAGCGGCGCCCGGACTGGGTGCCCGAGGGAACCTTGACCTTGTTGCGTCCGCCTTCGATGGTCGGCACTTCGAATTCACCGCCCAGCGCCGCGGTCACCATCGAGATCGGCACGCGGCAATGCAGGTCCGCGCCATCGCGCTGGAAGAAGTCGTGCGAGGCCAGCGACAGGAAAATATAGAGATCGCCCGACGGACCACCGCGCGCGCCGGCTTCGCCTTCATTGGCAAGACGAATGCGGGTGCCGTCCTCGACGCCCGCCGGAATGTTGACCGAGAGCGTGCGCTCGCGCTCGACGCGGCCGGCGCCGGAGCAGCTCGGGCACGGATCCTCGATCATCTGACCCCGGCCCTGACAGCTCGGGCAGGTCCTTTCCAGCGTGAAGAAGCCCTGGGCCTGACGGACGCGGCCGGCACCGCCGCAGGTCGAACAGGCCTTCGGCTTGGTTCCTGCCTTGGCGCCGGTGCCGGAGCAGGCTTCGCAGGTCACCGCGACCGGAATCTCGATCTGTGCGGTCTTGCCGGAGTAAGCCTCCTCCAGCGTGATTTCCATGTTGTAGCGAAGATCTGCCCCGCGCTCGCGGCCGCCGCTGCGGCCACCGCCGCGCTGTCCGGCCATGCCGAACAGGTCTTCGAAAATGTCGGAGAAGGAGGAGGCGAAGCCGGATCCAAAGCCCGGACCACCGCCGCCACCATTGCCCTGTTCGAAGGCCGCATGGCCATAACGGTCATAGGCCGCGCGCTTGTCGCCGTCCTTGAGAACGTCGTAGGCCTCGGCAATTTCTTTGAACTTCACTTCAGCGGCGGCATCGCCTGGATTCTTGTCCGGATGCCATTTCATCGCAAGCTTGCGAAACGACGTCTTCAGGGTCGCATCATTCGCGCCGCGCTCGACTTCCAACGTCTCGTAATAACATTGCTTGGTGGACATCAGTCAGATCCGCCCGAAATTGGTCCTCATCCCGAGGAGCATCCCAGAAGAACGCATCGATCAAGATGCTACTCCCGCACTAACAAAACTTGCCTAACAAGGCCGGCCTAACAAAAAAACAACCCTCATCCTTCGAGACGCGCACCGCGCTACTCAGGATGAGGGTCATCGTTCCGCTCGCCTATCAGGCCGACTTCTTCGGCTTGTCGTCGTCGACTTCCGTGAACTCGGCGTCGACCACGTCATCCTTCTCGGCGTCGCGCTTGGCGTCAGCCTCGGCCTGCTGGGTGTACATCGCTTCGCCGAGCTTCATCGAAGCTTGCGCCAGCGTGTTGGTCTTGGCCTTGATCGCCTCGGCATCATCACCCTTCAGAGCTTCCTTCAGGTCGCTCATGGCATCCTCGATGGCGCGGCGCTCGGTCTCACCGACCTTATCGCCATGCTCGCCGAGAGCCTTCTCGGTCGAATGCACGAGGGCATCGCCGTGGTTCTTGGCATCGACAGCCTCACGACGCTTCTTGTCCTCGGCAGCGTTGGCTTCGGCGTCCTTGACCATCTTCTGGATGTCGGACTCGGACAGACCGCCGGATGCCTGAATCCGGATCTGCTGTTCCTTGTTGGTCGCCTTGTCCTTCGCCGACACGTTGACGATGCCGTTGGCGTCGATGTCGAAGGTCACCTCGACCTGCGGCATGCCGCGCGGAGCGGGCGGAATGCCCATCAGGTCGAACTGGCCGAGCGGCTTGTTGTCGGCCGCCATTTCGCGCTCACCCTGGAAGACCCGGATGGTGACGGCGTTCTGGTTGTCCTCGGCCGTCGAGAATACCTGGCTCTTCTTGGTCGGGATCGTTGTGTTGCGCTCGATGATCCGGGTGAACACGCCACCCAGCGTCTCGATGCCCAGCGACAGCGGGGTCACGTCGAGCAGCAGCACGTCCTTCACGTCGCCCTGCAGCACGCCGGCCTGAATGGCGGCGCCGATGGCCACGACTTCGTCCGGGTTGACGCCCTTGTGGGGCTCCTTGCCGAAGAACTGCTTCACGACTTCCTGGATCTTCGGCATGCGGATCATGCCGCCGACCAGAACCACTTCGCCGATTTCACCGGCGGTGAGGCCGGCATCCTTGAGCGCCTTGCGGCAAGGCTCGATGGTCTTCTGCACGAGATCGTCGACCAGCGCTTCGAACTTGGCGCGGGTCAGCTTCAACGTCAGATGCTTCGGACCGGAGGCATCCGCCGTGATGAACGGCAGGTTGATTTCGGTCTGGGTCGTCGACGACAGCTCGATCTTCGCTTTTTCAGCAGCTTCCTTCAGGCGCTGCAGAGCCAGCTTGTCGTTGCGCAGGTCGATGCCCTGCTCTTTCTTGAACTCGTCGGCGAGGTAGCCGACCAGACGCATGTCGAAGTCTTCACCGCCGAGGAACGTGTCGCCGTTGGTGGACTTCACTTCGAACACGCCGTCGCCGATCTCAAGGATCGAGACGTCGAAGGTGCCGCCGCCGAGGTCATACACCGCGATGGTGCCGGACTTCGACTTGTCGAGGCCGTAAGCGAGCGCAGCCGCAGTCGGCTCGTTGATGATGCGCAGCACTTCGAGGCCAGCGATCTTGCCGGCATCCTTGGTGGCCTGACGCTGGGCGTCGTTGAAGTAAGCGGGCACGGTGATGACGGCCTGCTCGACCTTCTGGCCGAGATGAGCCTCCGCGGTCTCCTTCATCTTCTGCAGCGTGAAGGCGGAGATCTGCGAGGGCGAATAGGTTTTACCGTCGACTTCGACCCAGGCGTCGCCATTGCCACCTTTGGCAATCTTGTAGGGGACGAGCTTCTTGTCCTTCTCGACGGTCGGATCGTCATAGCGGCGGCCGATCAGGCGCTTCACCGCGAAAATGGTGCGCTCGGGATTGGTAACTGCCTGGCGCTTGGCCGGCTGGCCGACGAGGCGCTCGCCATCATCGGTAAAAGCCACGATGGACGGCGTGGTCCGCATGCCTTCCGCGTTCTCGATGACCTTCGGCGTTTTGCCATCCATGACGGCGACGCAGGAATTCGTCGTACCGAGGTCGATACCGATGACCTTTCCCATGCTCTCATATCCTTTTTCTGCGGCAGGTTGGCTGGGCCCTGACGGCACCCCGCTCCCAACCCCCAAACATCAACTATTCGCGATATTGCGACGGTAGGCCTCATATAGGAGGGGGGGTGGTGGCCGCAAGGCATCTGGCACACTCCAGACCCATGAAAACACGACCGATGCGCGAAATTAATATTTGGTGAAACAGACCCTTGGCGGTTGTTTCGCCAATACGCGACGGATGGGCGCGGACGGCGCCGGGAACGGATTTATGGCTTGATCTGTTGGCGGAACAGGGCAACCGTGAAAGCCCTTTCCGACCGGGCGCGCGGCGACCAAGGCCGGAGCCCCGCACCATCGAACAGCCTCAATGCAAACCCAGTAGATTTTTCATGAAACATGCTGCGCCCCTGTTCGCCTTGACCATGCTGACGGCCATTTCGGTCGCCCACCGTCCCGCTTTGGCGGCCGATCCGATTTTCCCGCCGGGGGTCCGCGTGGGTCTGGCCCCGCTGGTCGGCCTCGCCCCGGCAAAGACCTTTGTCGGCTTCGAGACCTCCGATCAGGGCGTTAAGGTGCTCATGACCGAGCTACCAGCCGCCGCCTTCAACGAGGTTGAGATCGCGTTCAAGGCCAATCCGGCTGGTATGGCCGCGAAGCCCGAGAGCATCGAGACCACGGCCGGAAAGGCCTTCTACACGATCGAGAACGCCAAGGACGCGACCGGCAATGTCAGGCGCTATTCGATGATCGTCGGCGGCGGGACCTTCTCCGGCTATGTCGCCGTGCAGGTCCCGGAAAACGCCCAGAAAATCTACACCGACGACGCGGTGCGCCAGATGCTCTCATCCGCCGTGGTCCGCAAGGAAGTCCCGCTGGCAGAGCAACTCGGTCTGATGCCGTTCAAGGTCTCGGAAATGAGCGACTTCAAGACCGTCCGCACGCTGGCGCCGGGTGCCGCGCTATTGCTGGCCGACTCGAGCGACGAGAACAGCATCGAAACGAGTCCTTTTGTGGTGATCGGCAGCCTGGCCTCCGCGCCGGAAAAGGCTGAAGATCGCGGCCGCTTTGCCCAGCAGGCCGCGGGCACGATTCCCGGCCTGCGCGAAGGCCGCATCACCATGTCGGAGCCGCAACGGATCGACGGCATGGCAGGCTGGGAGACCCGTATCGACGCCGTCAGCGGCAAGAACAACACGCCGGTCAGCGTTGTGCAGTGGCTGCGCTTCGGCGGCGGCAAGGTCACCATGCGCATTATCGCAAGCGCCCCACGTGACGATTGGGCCAAGGCGTTTCCGCGCTTCCGCGCCGTGCGCGACGGTATCGAGCCGCGCTAAAGAACGCACGGCCGTCCTCACGGCCCGCTTTACGATCTCCACGTGACCTGATTTGCTGGGCCAATTCGGTACGGGGAATTTCGCGATGCTCAACAGACGTCAAATTCTCGGAGGGCTTGGAACCATGGCCATGACCAGCCTAGCTCCCAAAACACTGTCCGCCGCCGGCAAGGTTAGCCTCGACCGCACATCCGTCCTGCTGGTGATTGACGTGCAGAACTGCTTCCTGCCCGGTGGCAGCCTTGCGGTGAAGGACGGCGATAAGGTCGTGCCGGTCATCAACGCCATCGCGAAGAAATTCGCCGACGTGGTGATGACGCAGGACTGGCACACGCCCGGCCATATCTCCTTCGCGTCCAGCCACAGCGGCAAGAAGCCGTTTGAGACCACCGATGTGAAATACGGCAAGCAGGTGCTGTGGCCGGATCACTGCGTGCAGGGCACTGAAGGGGCTGCGCTCTCGAAGGATCTCGCCATCCCGCATACCGAGCTGATCCTGCGCAAGGGCTTCAACAAGGACGTCGACAGCTATTCGGCCTTCACCGAGGCCGACGGGAAGACCACCACCGGTCTCGCCGCCTATCTGAAAGCCCGCAAATTGCAGCGCGTGTTCATCGCCGGTCTCGCCACAGATTTCTGTGTCGCGTGGTCCGCCCTTGATGCGCGAAAAGCAGGTTTCGATGTCTATGTGATCGAAGATGCCTGCCGTGGCATCGACACGCAGGGCTCGCTGGCCAAGGCTTGGGCCGACATGAACAAGGCCGGCGTGAAGCGGATCCAGTCGGGCGAGCTGGCGGCTTAACTCTCGCTGTCATCGCCCGGCTTGACCGGACGATCCAGCTCCTACTACACAGCTTTATTCCGACGCTACAGGTGCAGCCTTGGCGCCGCCCTTCGACACGCCGACCAGCGCCGGGCGCAGCACGCGCTCGCCGATGGTATAACCGGCCTGCACGACCTGAACGACGGTGCCCGCAGGCACGGAAGCATCGGGCACTTCGTACATCGCCTGCTGGAAATTCGGATCGAACTTCTCGCCCGACGGATCGAACTTCTTCACGCCGTTCTTTTCCAGCGTGTTGAGCAGCGAACGCTCGGTAAGCTCGACACCTTCGAGGAGCGCCTTCAGGCCCGGATCGGCCGCGGCCTTGGTGTCGGCAGGCACGGCGTCCAGCGCACGCTGCAGGCTGTCGGCGATATCGAGCACTTCGCGCGCGAAATTGGCGATCGCATAGGTGCGGCCGTCCGCGACTTCCTTCTGGGTCCGCTTCCGCAGGTTTTCCATCTCCGCCAGCGTGCGCAGCATCTTGTCGCGCGATTCCGCTGCTTCCTTGGTCAGGGCCTCGACCGAATTCGGTTCCGGATCGTCCGGCATGATGTAGGGCTTGGAGACCACCGGATCGGCGGCCGCTGCCGTCTTGTCCTGATTGTCGTTCTGCCCATTGGAATCAGTCATCACGCTGCCTTCTCAAAAACACGCCAAAATGGTGGGATTGCTGAGCGGGATATCGGGGTTTGAGCGCCGAAAATCAAGCACAACCGGCCGGATTCGGCCGATCTGTCAGCCCCCGAGCATGCGGCTGACGATGCGCGCCGCGTAATCTACCATCGGGATCACCCGCGCATAGTTCAGCCGGGTCGGCCCGATGACACCGAGAACGCCGACAATATGGCCGGCGCCATCGCTGTAGGGCGCAATGATCGTGGACGAGCCGGACAGCGAGAACAGCTTGTTTTCCGAGCCGATGAAGATGCGGACACCTTCGGCCGTCTCCGCCCTGCCGAGAAGGTCGATCACCTCGCGCTTGGCTTCGAGATCGTCGAACAGGAGGCGAACGCGTTCAAGATCCTCCAGCGCATGGAGATCCTCGAGCAGATTGGCCTGGCCACGCACGATCAGCTGCCGATCGTCCTTCTCGCCACCCGACCAGCTGGCAATGCCGGCGGCAATGACCTTCTGGGTCAACTGATCGAGCTCGATCTGGTTCTGGGTCAGCGCCGTCTCCAGCTCCAGCCGGGCCTCAGCCAGCGTGCGGCCGCGAATCCGGGCATTGAGGAAGTTCGACGCCTCGTTCAGCGCCGACGACGGCACGCCCGGCGGCAGGGTCAGCACGCGGTTTTCGACCTGGCCATCCTCGGCAACCAGCACGACCAGCGCCTTTTCGGGCTCTAAACGGACGAATTCGATGTGTTTCAGCCGCACATTGGACTTGGCGGTCAGAACCACCGCCGCCGCGCGGGTAAGTCCGGACAGCTGCGTCAGCGCCTCGCCGAGCGCCGCCTCCACCGTCTGCGAGCGCCCCACAGAAGACAGTTGCTGCTGGATCGATTGCCGCTCCGGCTCGGTGAGGTCACCGACCTGCATCAAGGCATCGACAAAAAACCGCAGTCCGAGTTCGGTCGGCAGCCGTCCTGCAGAGGTATGCGGCGCATAGATGAGGCCGAGCTGCTCTAGGTCCGACATGACGTTGCGGACCGAGGCCGGCGACAGCGGAACCGTGATCAGGCGCGAAATGTTGCGCGAACCGACAGGTTCGCCGGTGGCGAGATAGCTCTCGACGATCTGCCGGAAGATCTCACGCGATCGCTCATTGAGCTGGGCGAGCCCGGCATGCGGCGAAATCAGGCCGATCGGATCGTGGTGGGCCACAGGGTACTCCTTGAGAACCTAATCTGTCGCCCCGAGCCCCCGGATACAAGCACCATTGCGGTTGTGGAACCTGCCCTGCCCTTGCCGCTACGCTCCGTGCCCCCTAAAAGCACCGCGAACAGGCTTTCTCTGGACATTTGGAAGGATTTTCTCATGCGGCCAAGCCGTCGTGCGCCCGATGAACTGCGTGCCGTGTCGCTGGAACGCGGCGTGGTCAAATATGCCGAAGGTTCCTGCATGGTGAAATTCGGCGACACTCATGTGCTGGTGACCGCCACGCTGGAAGAGCGCCTGCCGCCATGGCTCAAGGGCCAGGGCCGCGGCTGGGTCACCGCCGAATACGGCATGCTGCCCCGCGCCACGCTGGAACGCACCCGCCGCGAAGCCGCATCCGGCAAGCAGGGCGGCCGCACCGTCGAGATCCAGCGCCTGATCGGCCGCTCGCTGCGCGCTGCCGTCGACCTCGAAGCGCTCGGCGAACGCCAGATCACCATCGACTGCGACGTGATCCAGGCCGATGGCGGCACCCGCACGGCGTCGATCACCGGCGCATGGGTTGCGCTGGCCGATTGCATCTCGTGGATGAAGAACCGCAACATGTTCAAGAACGGCGGCGGCAACGTGCTGCGCGACAATATCGCGGCGATTTCCTGCGGCATCTATCAGGGCACCCCGGTGCTCGATCTCGATTATGCCGAAGATTCCGAAGCCGACACCGACGCCAATTTCGTGATGACCGGCGACGGCCGCATCATCGAGGTGCAGGGCACCGCCGAAAAAACGCCGTTCACGCAGGACGAGTTCCTGAAGTTGATGGCACTGGCGCAAAAGGGCGTCGGACGTCTGGTTGAACTCCAGAAAATGGCCATCGCGTGATTCCGCAAGTCATCAAGCAGGCGTAGACTCGCATCATGCATCGTCGAATCACTGGGAAGCTCGTCATCGCCACCCACAATCCCGGCAAGCTTGCCGAGATGCGCGATCTCCTGGCGCCCTATGGCATCGAAGCAGTATCGGCCGGCGAACTCGACCTCGCCGAGCCCGACGAGACCGGCGACACCTTCAAGGCCAATGCCGCCATCAAGGCGATTGCCGCGGCCAATGTCGCGCAATTGCCGGCCTTCGCGGATGATTCAGGCCTCGTCGTCGATGCCCTCGACGGCGCACCCGGCATCTTCTCGGCGCGCTGGGCCGGCGAGTCCAAGGACTTCACCGGCGCGATGACGCGGATCGAACGCCTGTTGCAGGAGCGCGGCGCGACCTCGCCTGACAAGCGCACCGCGCATTTCGTCTCGGCACTCTGCGTGGCGTGGCCCGACGGTCATCTCGAGGAAGTCGAAGCGCACGCCCATGGCACGCTGGTCTGGCCACCACGCGGCACTGCCGGCTTCGGCTACGATCCGACATTCCTGCCCGATGGTCACACCCGCACCTATGGCGAAATGACCGCGGTCGAGAAGCACGGGTTGCCGCCACTCGGCGAAGGCCTGTCGCATCGCGCCAGGGCATTCGTGAAACTCGCGGAGATCTGCCTTGAATCCCGCTGACGCACAGCAGGACGCTTTCGGCGTCTATGTGCACTGGCCGTTCTGCCTGTCGAAGTGCCCGTATTGCGACTTCAACAGCCACGTCCGTCATCACGCCGTCGACGAAGTACGTTTCGCGCGGGCCTTCGCACGGGAGATCGAAACCACGGCTGCCCGCACGCCCGGCCGTACGGTGACGTCGATCTTTCTCGGCGGCGGTACGCCGTCGCTGATGCAGCCACAAACCGTCGGCGCTATTCTCGATTCGATCGGTAAATACTGGAACGTCGCCTCCGACGTCGAAGTATCACTCGAAGCCAACCCGACCTCCGTCGAAGCGACGCGCTTTCGCGGCTATCGCGAGGCCGGCGTCAACCGCGTGTCACTTGGCGTACAGGCACTCGACGATGCGTCGCTGAAGTCGCTCGGACGTTTGCATACGGCGCGCGAGGCACTCGATGCCGTGGCCATCGCGCGCAGCGCGTTCGATCGATATTCGTTCGATCTGATCTATGCGCGCCCCGACCAGACCCCGCAGATGTGGACCGACGAACTCAAGCTCGCGATCTCGGAAGCCGCCGAACATCTGTCACTGTATCAGCTGACCATCGAGGAAGGCACGCCGTTCTTCGGATTGCACGCCGCCGGCAAACTCAAGACACCCGACGAGGGCCTCGCGCGTACGCTTTATGACGTGACGCAGGAGGTCTGCGCGCAGCAGGGCCTGCCGTTCTACGAGATTTCAAATCATGCCCGCCCCGGCGCGGAGTGCAAACACAATCTCGTCTATTGGCGCGGCCAGGAATATGCCGGCATCGGGCCTGGCGCCCATGGCCGCCTTGACATCGACGGTGTCAGACATGCCATCGCCACCGAAAAGCGGCCGGAAGCCTGGGTAATGCGCGTGGAAGACAACGGCCACGGTGTCACATCGGATGAGTTGCTCAATAGCGAAGAACGCGCCGACGAATATCTGCTGATGGGCCTGCGCCTTGCCGAAGGCATCGATCCCGCACGCTATCAGATGCTATCCGGCCGCGCGCTGGACGAGAAACGTATCCAGATCCTGCGCGAGGAAGGCGCCATCGTCGTGGAACAGAACGGTCGCCTGCGCGTGACGCAGGAGGGCTTCCCTGTGCTCGATGCTGTTGTGGCAGATCTGGCGGCGTAGGCGCTAAGCCCCGAAGCTCTTTGGCGAGCCCGCCACGGCCTGACCACCACCCGACGCGACCTTCATCACGGCGAGGCCGCGATCGTTACCGCCATCGCTGCGGAACCGGAACAGGCCATCGATGCCGGCAAAGCCTGATGGATTGGTGAGCGTTTCAGGTGCGAAGCGCTGTCCGCCCTGGGTGCGCGCCAAAGCGGCGACCAGCGCCACCGCATCGTAAGCAAGCGTCGCTGTACGCACGGGATCGCCGCCATATTTCGCGCGATAACGGCCGGCAAATGCACGAAACCCTGCGGGATCCGGCGCGGCATAGAGCCCGCCCTGCAGCGCGGCGCTGTTGAAGACGCGCGGATTGTCCCACAGGCCCGTGCCGAGCAATTGCACATTGCGCAGATTGGCACCGGCCGCGGTCAATGCATCGGCCGTTGCCACAACCGCGTCGCCATCGTCAGCAATGAACAACGCGTCGGCGCCGGTGAGCGATGCGGCGATGTTGCGTGCTGCGCTGGAGCGGTCAGCACCATAGCGCTCAAAAGCGACGACGCGGCCACCCTTGCGCGCGACGGCCTGCTTGAACGCAACTTCGACCACATTGCCATAGGCGTTCTCGGGCAGCATCGCCGCAAAGGAGCGTTTGCCCGTGCCCGCGGCGTAATCGACGATGCGATTGACGTCGGACTCGGGCAGGAAGCTGAGCAAATAGACACCACGGCCGGCGACGCTGGAATCGGTCGAGAACGCGATCACCGGCACGTTGCGCGCGCGCGTGAGCTGCGCGGTGGCCGGCACTGACAGCGCAAACAACGGTCCGAGAATGATTTCGGATCCTTCGTCGAGCGCCTGCTGGGCGGCCTGCTGCGCGCCCTGCGCGCTGCCATTGTCGTCCTTGATCAGGAGTTGAATGCTGGGATTCTGGAATTCGGTGAGCGCCATTTCGGCGGCGTTCTTCATCGACTGCGCGGCGACGCCAGCATTGCCGGAAGCCGACAGCGGCAGGATCAGTCCGACTTTCGTGCCCCCGGTGCCGATGGCTTGCGACTGCTGCGCCGGTCCGGCAGGCGGTCCCGACGGCGCCGTCGGTCCGGTGCCAAACGCATTGGTCAGCGTCGATTGCACACCCGCGCAGGCCCCGAGCAGCGGCGCGCCCAGCAGCAGGCCGACAGCCGTCCGCCGTGTTGCGCCCGACGTCGCGCCCTTGGTCCCGGATTTGGGGTCGAACGGATCCGCCATCACTTCTCTTCTTTCGGCCGTATCAGATCGGCCCGCCTCGTCACCCACTATATAGTGTGAGGCGCGGATTCAGACATATTGTCGGCAATAAGTTAACCAAAACAAAAGCTTTATGTCTGGCATACCCCGTCACCGCGGCCGGATTAGCACGACGGGAATGAACCATGGCCAAACGCCGAAAAAACGGCTGTCCCCCTTTGGCGCAATTCGCTCTACATTGTCGCCATGCGCGCAACACCCCTCTCCTCATCGACTGCTGACGCCGCGGCACCATCGGCCCGGACCTTCACGGTCTCCGGCCATCTGCTCATGGCACCGAAAGCTGTTCCGGGGCTGCATCTCGTAGCCACGCCGATCGGCAATCTTGGCGACATCACACTGCGCGCGCTGGAGACCCTGGCGGGGGTCGACATCATCGCCTGCGAAGACACCCGCATCACCCGCCGCCTGACCGAGCGCTACGGGATCACCGGCACACTCAAGCAATATCATGAGCACAATGCCGAACAGGCACGGCCAAAAATTCTTGAAAAGCTGTCGCAGGGCGCGTCCATCGCGCTGGTGTCGGATGCCGGCACGCCACTGATTTCCGACCCCGGCTTCAAGCTGGTGCGGGAAGTGACCGCAGCAGGCTTCAATGTGATTTCACTGCCGGGGCCATCCTCGGTGCTGGCCGCGCTGGCCGTCTCTGCCCTGCCGACCGATCGCTTTTTCTTCGAGGGCTTTTTACCGTCGCGGCAGATGGCGCGGCGATCCCGCCTGACCGAGCTGGCTGCCATCGATGCCACGCTGGTGATGTTCGACTCCGGCAACCGCGTGCAGGATACGCTGGCCGATCTCGCGGACATCATGGGCAACCGCGATGCGGCGATCTGCCGCGAACTCACCAAGATGCATGAAGAGATCAATCGTGGACCCATTGTCGATCTGGCCAAGGGGGCCGATGGGCTGGAGACCCGCGGTGAATTCGTGCTCGTCATCGGGCCACCGGCTGCGGATGCGCAGGCCATGACCGAGGACGATCTCGATGCCCTGCTGCGCAGCTCGTTGCAGCGCGACAGCGTCAAGGATGCGGTGGCGCATGCGGTCGAACTGTCCGGCCGGCCGCGCCGCGCCGTCTATGCCCGCGCGCTGGAACTGGCCAAGGAGATTCACAGGGACTCAGGCGATGGCGAAGACTGACAAAGTCTCCGCCCCGAAGCCCGCAGCCAAGCCGGCTGCGCCGGAGCGCGTCGCCGCGTTCAATACCGGCCTCTCCGCCGAAAGCTGCGCTGCCGCTTTGCTGCTGGCCAAGGGCTACCGCATCCTCGCACGCCGCTTTCGCACGCCCCATGGCGAGATCGACATCGTTGCCAGGAAGCGCAGCCTGATCGCCTTTATCGAAGTGAAGGCCCGCGCCAGCCTGGACGAGGCCGCCTATGCGGTGACGCCCCGCCAGCAGGCCCGGATCATGGATGCCGCCCAAGGCTGGCTGATGACGCATCCCGAACATGCGGAATTCGACCTGCGTTTCGACGTCGTGCTGATTGCGCCAAGACATTTGCCACGCCATCTGTTAGCGGCATTCGACGCCAGTACCTGAGTTTTCGCTTTCCCGACCACAATTCCGGACCCCAGCATGACCTTGAACGTCGCCGTCCAGATGGACCCCATCGCGCGCATCAATCACAAGGGCGATTCGACCTTCGCGATGCTGCTGGAAGCCCAGAAGCGTGGCCACAGACTGTCCTATTATACGCCGGACAAGCTCTCGCTGCGCGGCAATGACGTGGTGGCGCCGGTGCAATCGCTGTCGGTGCGCGACGTCGAAGGCGATTACTTCACCCTCGGTGAGCCCACCCGCACCACCATGGAATCCTTCGACGTGGTGCTGCTGCGCCAGGACCCGCCATTTGATCTCGCTTACATCACCTCGACGCATCTTCTGGAGCGCATCCATCCGAAGACGCTGGTTGTCAATGATCCAGCCTCGGTGCGCAACGCGCCGGAGAAGATCTTTGTGATGGGCTTCTCGGATCTGATGCCGCCGACGCTGATCTCGCGCGACAAGGACGAGATCAATGCATTTCGTGCCGAGCATGGCGCCGTGGTGATGAAGCCGCTGCACGGCCATGGCGGCGCAGCGGTGTTTCGCGTGCTGCCGCAGGACATGAATTTCGGTTCGCTCTACGATCTGTTCTCCGTGACCTTCAAGGAGCAGTGGGTCATCCAGCGCTTCCTCCCCGAAGTGAAGCATGGTGACAAGCGCATCATCCTGATCGACGGCGAATTCGCGGGTGCCGTGAACCGCGTGCCGGCTGAAGACGATTTGCGCTCCAACATGGTGCGTGGCGGCGCCGCCAAGGCCACCGAACTCTCGCCGCGTGAGCGCGAAATCTGCGAACGTGTCGGACCGGCACTGCGTGATCTCGGTCTGCTGTTCGTCGGCATCGACGTGATCGATGGCAATCTCACCGAGATCAACGTGACGTCGCCCACGGGCATTCGCGCCATCGCCAAGCTTGGCGGACCGGATGTCGCGGCGCGGGTCTGGGACGTGATCGAAGCGAAGCGGAAGTAAACTCCGCTCGCGTCACTCGCTGCGCTGCGTCAATACTTGACGCAGCAGTTTGAATTCCATTTGTCGCAATTCTCCGCCTGCTGCTTTTGCTTGCCAGTCATGGACGGCAAGCGCAGCATGCCGATGCACGCTCGACCAATCGAGCGGCCCGTTACATGTGGCGGCAAGCAAAAGCATATCAGTGGAGAAACGCATGACTTCAGAAGTTTCGCGAAGGTCCCTGCTCTCGCTCGGCGCTGGTTTGGGCGCAAATCTTCTCGCTCCCGGCCTCATCGGCAGCGCATCGGCCAAGGCACCAAAGCTCGGCACACAGGCGCCCTACTTCCACCGTTTCATGTTAGGCAGCGCGGAAGTCACCGTTGTCTCCGACGGACCTTTGCCGCTCGGCGATCCCTCCGGCACATTCGTCGGCGTACCCAAGGAAGACGTGCAGAAGATGCTGACGGATAATTTCCTCAGCAGCAGCAATGTCGTGCTCGAACAGAACGCGCCGATCATCAACATGGGCGACAGACTGATCCTGTTCGACACCGGCATGGGCACGTCGCAACTGTTCGGCAACACCACGGGTCGCCTGCAGAAAAGTATGGCCGAAGCCGGTATCAAGCCCGGCGATATCGATGCCGTGGTGTGCTCGCACGCCCATATCGATCATATCGGCGGCATCGTCGATGCCAATGACAAGGCGCTATTTCCCAACGCGCAGATCTATCTCAGCGAGGAAGACTTCAAGTTCTGGACCGACGAAGGCAAGCTCGGTTCGCCGCTCAAGGACTTCATCGTCCATGCGCGCAAGAACCTGCTGCCGGTGAAGGATCGCCTGGTGTTCTTCAAGGACGGCCAGGAGTTCCTGCCCGGCGTTACCGCCATGCATGCGCCGGGCCATACGTTCGGCCACCACATGTTCATGATCCAATCGGACGGAAAGTCCTTCGCGTTCCTCGGCGACCTCACCCATCATCAGGTGCTGTTGCTGGAGAAGCCGCGCATGGAGTTCGCCTATGACTCCGATCCGAAGATGGCGGCAGCGACGCGGGTGAAGATGCTCGACATGCTCGCAGCCAACAAGACCGCCGTGATGTCCTATCACTTTGCCTGGCCGGGTTATGGCCATGTGGTCAAATCGGGCGACGGCTTCCGCTATATCGCCGAGCCGATGGTGATGAATCTCTAGCGGAAATCCTGCGACTTTCCTGCGGCGATCTTGAGACAGTGACCGCCGCAGGAATTCCGCATCAATTTATCCTCACGCCGCGGATGAGGCGTCCCTCGGACGTCTCTCCGCGCCGCGTTTGTAGATCCGGAACGTGCCACGTCCGGCATCCTTCGCCGCATAGAGCGCCGAATCGGCCATGGCTGCCAATTGCGATGACGTGCAGTTATCGGCCAGCGCGATGCCGACCGATGCGCCAACCCGTAACTGTTGTCCGCGATGATCAATCGGCAGTCCCAACTGCGTGACGATCGCACGCGCCGTCTCCGAGGCTTCCTCGAATTCCGCGTGAGGCCCCAGCAGAACCGCGAATTCGTCACCGCCGAGTCGTGCGACCAGTTCCGCACCGGCACAGATGTTGCGAATTCGATTTGCAACGACGGTCAGGCAGGCATCGCCCGCTGCGTGGCCGAAACAGTCATTGACCGGCTTGAATTCATCGAGATCGATCAACAGCAGCGCGCCGAACGGCTTCACCTTGATGGCCGACGCCGCATCGAACAGCGACAGCTTGGTTTGAAACTGGCTGCGATTGGCGAGGCCGGTCAGCGTATCGAATTCGGCAAGATAGCGATTGCGATCCGCCAGAATTTTCTCTTCGGTGATGTCTTGCTTCATGCCGAAGATGCGGACGGCAACGCCGTCGACCGACTCGACAGTGGCCGTGATCCTGATCCAGCGCCGGTTGCCCTTGAAGGTGATGATCTCCGCATCGAGACTGAAGCCCGTGCGATCCTCGATGGCCTTGCTGCGCCGCTTCGTCAGTTCCCTGACGGATTCTTCGGGATAACAGGCGAGCGCCTCCTCGCGAATCGGCGTCGAGCCACGCGGTAGATCGAAGATGTCATAGACAACATCGGTCCAGACCAGCGATTCATCGGAGAGGTCGCATTCCCAGACGCCGATTCGCGCTGCCGCCGAGGAGCGATCGAATATCTTCCGGCTATGCGCCAGCGAAGCAGCCTGTTGATCGATGATGGCCTGCTGGACTTCGATCTGCGCCTTCAGCGCAGCGATCAGGTCGGCGTCATCCGGAGCGTCTGGCGGCATCGACAAGCGATCTGACATCTGCGGGCACCCAGTCTTCGTCTCGAAGCTCATAGGATGCTTTGCATGACGTGTTTAAGATTTTCTACGCCAATGGCCTACTTCAGCCAAAACCGGCATACTTTACCGCTACATTTCGTTCACTGATTGTTCTTGAAGTAGAAGCAACCTTAGGTTACGCTCTCATCTCGAATGAGGGCGGCATGGTTCAACGGGTTTCCACCGTAGCCTTTGAGGGGATCGAGGCCCGCGCGGTCGACGTGCAGGTTCAGGTCGTGCCCGGCCTGCCGAATTTCCTGATCGTCGGCCTGCCCGACAAGGCGGTGTCCGAAGCGCGCGAACGGGTCCGTGCCGCGCTGGTCGCCTCGGGTCTGGCGCTGCCGGCACGGCGGATCATCGTCAATCTCGCGCCCGCTGACTTACCCAAGGAAGGCAGCCATTACGATCTGCCGATCGCGCTGGGATTGATGGCCGCGATCGGCGCGATTCCGCCGGATGCATTGACGGGCTTCACCGTGCTCGGCGAACTCGGTCTCGATGGCTCGCTCGCTCCGGTCGCCGGCGTGCTGCCGGCTGCCATCGGCGCCAATGCGCGCGACGAGGGATTGATCTGTCCGGCGGCTTGCGGGGCAGAGGCGGCCTGGGCCAGTCCCGATATTCAGATCATTGCCGCGACGTCGCTGATCCAGATCGCCAATCACTTCAAGGGCACGCAGGTTCTGTCGCGGCCGCAGCCGAAGATACATGCGCGTGAGGAAACACTGGTGGATCTGCGCGACATCAAGGGACAGGAAAGCGCCAAACGCGCGCTGGAGATCGCTGCCGCCGGCGGCCACCATCTATTGATGGCGGGATCGCCAGGTTCCGGCAAATCCATGCTGGCGGCACGGCTGCCATCGATCCTGCCGCCGCTATCGCCGGCGGAACTCCTCGAAGTCTCAATGATCGCGTCGGTGGCCGGCGAGATCAAGGACGGTGCGCTCACCTCACGCCGGCCGTTCCGCGCACCGCATCATTCCGCCAGCATGGCCGCACTCACCGGCGGCGGGTTGCGCGCGCGGCCGGGCGAGATTTCGCTGGCGCATCAAGGCGTGCTGTTTCTCGACGAACTGCCGGAGTTCGATCCGCGCGTGCTGGATTCGCTGCGCGCGCCGCTTGAGAATGGCGAGGTGGCGGTCTCGCGCGCCAATCACCGCGTCACCTATCCCGCGCGATTCATGCTTGTTGCTGCGATGAATCCATGCCGCTGCGGTCACGCTTTCGAGCCGGGCTTCTCCTGCAAGCGTGGCCGCATCGATCGCTGCACCTCGGATTATCAGGCGCGCATCTCGGGCCCCTTGATGGATCGCATCGATCTGCGCATCGAAGTCCCGGCGGTGACCGCGGCGGATCTCATTCTGCCGCCACCGTCGGAAGGTTCCGCCGAAGTCGCGGCGCGTGTCGCCGCCGCGCGCGATCTGCAGACCATGCGCTATGCGGCGGCGGGATTGCCGGGCACACATACCAATGCCTCCGCGCCCGCCTCTGTGTTGGAAACGGTTGCGCAGCCGGATGCGCAGGGGCTGATATTGTTGCGCGATGCCGCCGAAACGATGCGACTGACCGCGCGCGGTTATCACCGCGTACTGCGCGTGGCGCGGACGCTGGCGGATCTCGACGGCGCCGAGAAAATCGGGCGGCTGCATCTGGCCGAGGCGTTGTCTTATCGCGCGCTGGCGGAGGACGTTCGCCGCGCGGCGTGAATTTCCGGCAACGCCCCTGATGTGGACGTCAACGCGATAGTAACGAGTTTTGTTTACGCTCTGCTCACCATAACCCCGCGTTACGGGGCCAGGGCGAGTACCGTGTCATGCTGCGTTTCAAGATTTTAGCCTCGACGATTCCCCTGGCGCTGGCAGCCTTTCTCGCCCGCGGCGATCTCGTAGCCGGCACGCATCCCTGCATCTCCACCGGTGAGACCAGCGTCCAGATCGCCACCATGCCCTGGCAGGCGCAATCGCATGTCAGCTTCACCAGCGATCCCTTTCAGGCGACCGTCCGTGTGCAAATCGTCGATAGTGCTGACACCGCCGACTTCGTCGTACTTGATGATGTCGATGCCGCGGAACCGGATGCTTGTCCCGTCACTGCTGCGACGCGCTTCATCCGCATTGCCGACACATCCGCGAGTTCGGAACCCGTCATCTATCTGTCGGAGGAAGGTGACGCCGACCACCGGATCTTCGTGAAGTCTCGCAGCTTCACGGCGCGTGATGCCGCTGCGCTGATCGTCAGTGCCCACAGCCGCAGCCCGGCGCGGATGGCAGCGGCCAGCCTCTAGGCCGCGCATTAACGCTTCATCAACCATGTCTGCGCGGGCAAATTCAAAACTGCCACCGCGCAAGCACTTGGCAACAACATACCCGCATTGTTTCTGATATCTGCGATCGCCTGATCGCGGCCTGTATTCGCGTGCAATCGCGAGCCATGATGTGACAAGCCGGAGTGCTGATCTGTGGCGAAAGGTGTCTTCCGGATCAAGGTCTACTTCCGCCGCTTCGCGCGCCGTTTTCCGTGGCTTGCTTTTGTCATCCGCTCCTTCGTGATGTTCTCGGCTGCCTTCGGTGGCGCCTATGGTTTCATCTCAGGTTCGACCTCGAAAGACTCAGGTTACGACCCGCACGCTTTTGCGATCGGCGCCAGCTTCCTGTTCGCGCTGGCCTGCGTCGCCCTGGCCACCATGAGCATCCGCATGCGCTTCATGGGCAAACGGATGCGCAAACTGGCTGCGCATAATGAAGCCTTGGTCGACCGGAACTGGGAATTGAAGGAAGCCGAAGAGCGCGCGCGCAGCCTGTTCGAAGCGCAAGGCGACCTGATCGTAATCCGCAACAGCGAAGGCTGCATCACCTTCGTCAACGATGCCTATTGTGCGCTGGCGGAACAATCACGCGAAGCATTGATCGGCAGCCGTTTCGAACTCACGCTGCTGGAGCAGGGCGATATCGCCAACGAGCCCAACGGCACCAGCATGCACGATCAGAAGATCGCCACGGCGACCGGTCCGCGCTGGATCGCCTGGCGCGAAGGTCTGGTGCGGATCGATGCGGGCCAGCCCGCCGAGTTGCAATGCGTCGGCCGCGATGTCACCGACCGCACCCAGACCGAGCGCGCCCTCGGTGAAGCGCGCGACCATGCCAATGCCGCCAACCGCGCCAAATCGCGGTTCCTCGCGATGGCGTCGCATGAAATCCGCACGCCGCTGAACGGCATTCTCGGCATGAGCGGCTTGCTGCTCGATACGCCGCTGACACCCGAACAGACCACTTACGCCAAGGCCGTGAAGACCTCCGGCGAGGCGCTCCTGTCGCTGATCGAGGAGCTGCTGGATTACTCCAAGATTGAGGCCGGCAAGATCGATCTGGAACATCGCCCCTTTGCACTAGCCGGATTGATCGAGGACATCACCGAATTGCTGGCGCCGCGTGCGCAGGCCCGCAATCTCGAAATCGCGGCCTATGTCGACGAGCGACTGCCGCTAACAGTGATGGGCGATGCGGCGCGCCTGCGCCAGGTGCTGCTCAATCTCGCCGGCAATGCCATCAAGTTCACGGCGACCGGCGGCGTGGCGCTGATCGTTGAGCCCGGCATCTGGCCGAACGAAATCTCTTTCCTGGTGCGCGACACCGGCATCGGCATCGCGCCGGATGCGCAGCAGCGCATCTTCCGCGAATTCGAACAGGCAGACGAGGGTACCGCGCGCCACTATGGCGGAACGGGTCTTGGCCTCAGCATCAGCGAGCGTATCGTCAAGCGCATGAACGGCCGCATCACGCTACAGAGCACGCTCGGTGCCGGCTCGACATTCGAAGTATCGATCCCGCTCGCCGTATCTGACAGCGGCACCGCGACTTTCATGGCACCCGATCTTACCGGCCTTTCGGTGATGCTGGTGGCGCCGCAGACCATCGAAGCCTCACTGACGGCCCTGCGGCTCGGGCGCTGGGGGGCACAGACTTGCACCGTGTCCGATATTGCCGTCGCGCAAGCCCTGCTACCCGAACGGTCGTGGCATGCCGTCATGATCGATCGCGCTCTTGGTGCTGACGCTGCCGAGCAGCTTGCGAACGCTGCAATTCCGCACGCGCTGCGACGGATCGTACTGTTCACGCCGGCGATGCGTCATGAGCTGCAGCCTACAACACCGAGTGCGTTCACCGGCTATCTGGTGAAGCCACTGCGTGCGACCTCGCTCGCCGCGCGTCTGACATTGCAGACGGACTCACCGACAATCGCCGCCGATGATCCGTTGGATCGTGATCCGGCCACATCGGAACCGACGGCGGCGATGGCACCCAGCCTCTCGATCCTAGTCGCCGAAGACAACGAGATCAACGCGCTACTGATGCGCTCGTTGCTGACGCGGCTGGGCCACAAGCCCGTCGTGACCACCAATGGCGAAGAGGCACTGGAATCCTGGCTCGCCTCCGACTCCGCAGGCACGCCCTATGATCTCGTCCTGATGGATATCCAGATGCCGAAGCTCGACGGCATCGAGACCACCAAACGCATTCGCGCGCGCGAGGCCGGTCAACGCGTCAGGCGGACGCCGATCCTGGCCCTCACAGCGAACGCACTGGTCGAAGATCGCTATGCCTGTTTCGAGGCCGGCATGGACGGCTTCCTAATGAAGCCGCTGGACCGCGACAAGCTCGCCGAAGCCCTCAAGGGACTCGCCAAGACTCGGCACGTCGCCGCCTAGCAGCTCCACCTTCGCTGTCACACCCCCGCAACACGCCCGTCACACGGCTGTTGAGCGCCCGTGATGTCTGGTGCGGATAAGCCGCATCGATGATTCGCGTGATGCCTGCGGCACAAGGCGATTGAGTTGGGGATGGCCATGCACGGCAACGAACTGGTGCGACCGAAGCAGGGTTTCATGCAGATGTTGCGGCCCCAGAACATGAGCGCCGCCGCGCAGACGGCGATCACCTGGTTCAAGCCGCCGCTGCATCTCGATCCGGCCAACGGTATTCCCGTCGCCACGAGTTCGCTGGGCCGGATGGGTCCGCTCGAAGTTCGCCTCGCGCAGGACAAGCGCGACGTGAAGCGCGCGCAGCGTCTGCGCTACAAGGTATTCTACAAGAACGGCACCGCGATCGCCGACGCCGCCACTATGCTGGCACGCCGCGACAAGGATGCATTCGACAAGATCTGCGATCACCTTCTCGTCGTCGATCACGATGCCAAGCCCACACTGTCCGGCAAGCAGCCGGTGGTCGGCACCTATCGCCTGCTACGCCATGAGGCTGCCATGCAGAATGGCGGCTTCTATACCGATAGCGAATTCGATCTGTCGGGGATGATCGAGCGCCATGCCGGTCTGCGGTTTCTCGAACTCGGTCGCTCCTGCGTGCTGCCGCGCTACCGCAACAAGCGCACCGTCGAATTGCTGTGGCAGGGCATCTGGAGCTACGTGCGGCAGAACAAGTTCGACGTCATGATCGGCTGCGCCAGCTTTGAAGGCACCGATCCGGATCGCCTCGCGCTGCCGCTGTCGTTCCTGCACCACAATGCGCGTGCCCCCGAGGCCTGGCGCGCCCGCGCGCATCCGTCGCGCTATGTCGAGATGAACCGGATGGCCGCGGATGCCATCGACACCAAGGCGGCGCTTCGTGCGCTACCGCCACTGATCAAAGGCTATCTACGGATCGGCGCCATGATCGGCGACGGCGCCGTGATCGATCATCAGTTCGGCACCACCGACGTCCTGATCGTGATGCCGGTGACGTCGATCGGCGCACGCTATATCGAGCATTTCAGCACGGACGCCTCACGCCACGCGGCGTAATCGCTTAGAGGCGGCGCAGCGCGACGTTTTCCACCACGTGATCCGCGCCCTTTTTGAGGATAAGCGTCGCACGCGGTCGCGTTGGCAGGATGTTGTCTTCGAGATTGGCGAGGTTGGTGCGCTCCCAGATCGCCAGCGCCGTCGCCGTCGCTTCTTCATCCGACAGCAATGCGTAGCGATTGAAGTAGGATCGCGGATCGTGGAATGCGGTGTCGCGCAGCGCCAGGAAGCGGCGCACGTACCAGTCGCGCAGCACCGGTTCGTCGGCATCGATATAGACGGAGAAGTCGAAGAAGTCGGAGACTACAGGCACGGCCTTGCCGTCGCGCGGCAGACGCCCGGTCTGTAGCACGTTGACGCCTTCGACGATCAGGATGTCGGGCTGATCGACCTCGACCCACTTGTTTGGGACCACGTCGTAAGTGAGATGCGAATACACAGGCGCGCGGACGGCATTGCGGCCGGCTTTGATGTCACTGAGAAACTGTAGCAGCGTCGGCAGATCGTAGCTTTCGGGGAAGCCCTTCTTCTGCATGATGCCTTCGCGCTCGAGCACCGCGTTCGGATAGAGAAAGCCGTCGGTGGTGACGAGATCGACCTTGGGCCGCGGCGACCATCTTGCGAGCAGTGCCTGCAGCACGCGGGCGGTAGTCGACTTGCCGACCGCCACCGACCCGGCGACGCCGATGATATAGGGCATCTTGCGATCCTCGATGCCGAGGAACCTGCGCTGCGCGTAATACAGACGTTGCGTCGCCGTGACATAGATCGAGAGCAGGCGGGACAGCGGCAGGTAAATCTCTTCGACCTCGCGCAGGTCGAGGCGATCATACATCGAACGCAGGGCGGCGATCTCGCCGGCCTCCAGCGTCATCGGCGTATCGTCGCGCAGCTTGGCCCACTGCTCGCGCGAGAAATTCCGATAGGGATTGTATTGTTGGTCTGCCCGCATATCCATGAAGCGGTCCCCGTTGTGATCGACGCTGTTACTCGCTCTTGCGCGACGCTTTCTCTTGCAGTCCGGATTGGGACGTGCGCTGACCGAGCGCCGCCTCGACCTCCTGAATCGTTACGCCGCGCGCTTTCAGCAGCACCAGCAGATGAAACAGCAGGTCGGCACTTTCATTGATCAGATTGGTGCGATCGTTCTCGACCGCCGCGATCACGGTTTCGACCGCTTCCTCGCCGAATTTCTTGGCGCAATGCTCCGCGCCCTTGTCGAGCAGCTTGCGGGTATAAGACGCGTCGCCACCCGCCGCCGCGCGGGCGTCGATGGTGTCGGCGAGATCGTGAAGCGTAAAAGCCATTTCGGCGCCTTGTTGGCTGGGCAGCGCAGACTCCTGCCAGAGATTGACCTAGGGGTCGAGCCGCATCGGCAGTCCGGCCCGGACCATATGCTCCTTGGCCTCGCGAATGGTAAATTCCCCGAAGTGAAAAATCGAGGCCGCCAGCACCGCGGTGGCGTGGCCGCTCCTGATACCTTCGACCAGATGATCGAGATTGCCGACGCCGCCCGAAGCGATCACCGGTACGCCGACGCTGTCGGCGATGGCCCGGGTCAGTTCGATATCGAAGCCGGAGCGGGTGCCGTCGCGATCCATCGAGGTGAGCAGGATTTCACCCGCGCCCAATGACACGACTTCCTGGGCAAACTCGATCGCATCGATGCCAGTCGACTTGCGGCCGCCATGGGTAAAGATCTCCCAGCGCGAGCCGGACCGTTTGGCGTCGATCGCCACCACGATGCACTGATCGCCGAACTTCTCGGCGGCTTCCTTGACGAACTGGCGATTGGCCACCGCGGCCGAATTGATCGAGACCTTGTCGGCACCGGCGCGCAGCAGCGTCTTGATATCGTCCACCGTACGCACCCCACCGCCGACCGTGAGCGGCATGAAGCAGGCTTCAGCGGTGCGACGCACCACATCCATCATGGTACCGCGGTTTTCGTGGGTGGCGTTAATGTCGAGGAAAGTGAGTTCATCGGCGCCAGCCGCATCATAAGCGATCGCAGCCTCGACGGGATCGCCGGCATCGCGCAGGTCGACGAAGTTGATGCCCTTCACCACGCGTCCATCCTTGACGTCGAGGCAGGGGATGACGCGGACTTTGAACATGGCTCGGTCCTTATGCCGCCTGCTTGATGAGTTTCAGCGCCTCGGCCGGATCAATCCGCCCGTCATACAGCGCACGGCCGGAGATCGCGCCTTCGAGCTTCGCAGCACGTGGCTCAAGCATGGCCTTGATATCATCGATGGAGGCGAGACCGCCCGAGGCGATCACCGGAATTGAAATCGAATCTGCCAGCGCAATCGTCGCATCCCAATTGATACCCTTGAGCAGACCGTCGCGCGCGATATCGGTGAAGATGATGGCGGCGACGCCAGCATCTTCAAAACGCAGCGCGATTTCCAGCGCAGTGACGGTCGAGGTCTCAGCCCAGCCTTCGACGGCAACCTTGCCGTCGCGGGCATCGAGGCCGACGGCCACCTTGCCAGGGAATTTCTTCGCGGCTTCCTTCACGAGCGCGGGATCGCGCACCGCAGCCGTGCCGATGATGACGCGGGTGATACCTTTGGAAAGCCAGGCTTCCACCGTCTTGAGATCGCGAATGCCGCCGCCGAGCTGCACCGGCATCTTGATGACCTTCAGCATCGACTCCACAGCCTGCGCATTCACCGGCTTGCCGGCAAAGGCGCCATCGAGATCGACGACATGAAGATATTCGAAGCCTTGGGTCTCGAAGTCGCGCGCCTGTGCTGCGGGATCGAGGTTGAACACAGTGGCGCGCGCCATGTCGCCCTGCTCAAGGCGAACGCACTGGCCGTTTTTCAGATCGATGGCGGGAAAGAGAATCACGGCTTCCACTTCAGAAAGTTCGAAATCAGAGCCAGCCCGAAACGCTGGCTCTTTTCGGGATGAAATTGCGTACCGATCGCGGTGTCCTTGCCGACGATGGCAGTGATAGGACCGCCGTAGTCGGCGCGTGCCAGCACATCGGCCTCGTTGACCGCGTTCAGGTGATAGGAGTGCACGAAATAGGCGTGTCGACCCTTCGGGCCGAGCGGCAGGCGCTCCAGCACGGCGTGCTCACGCACCATATCGAGCGTATTCCAGCCCATATGCGGGATCTTCAGATTCTCTTCGCGCGGCTGGATCTTCTCGACATCGCCGGCGATCCAACCCAGCCCGTCGGTCGTGACGTGCTCCTTGCCCTTGGTCGCCATCAGCTGCATGCCGACGCAGATGCCGAAAAAAGGTCGAGCCTTGTCGCGCACCGCTTCGGTCATCGCCTCGACCATGCCGTCCAGCGAATCCAGTCCCTTGCGGCAATCCGCAAAGGCGCCGACGCCGGGCAGCACGATGCGATCGGCGCGGAACACCGCTTCGGGATCGCGCGTGACGATGATTTTCTCCGGCACATCCATGCTGCGCGCGGCGCGCTCGAACGCTTTCGCTGCGGAGTGCAGGTTGCCGGAGCCGTAATCGATAATGGCAACGCTCACCGTGTCACTCCCGGTTGCGGGAATAACCCGATGATGTCGTTTTGCGCCGGAGACGGCGGACGTGAGAAAGACTGGCTGGGAACGTGACGGGTCGGCGGCGGACCGCCGCGATCGCTCGCCCACTGATCGTTGACTGCGTTGTGCTGCGCGGTCCAGCGATCGAAGAAGCGACGCTCGGCGGCATCCTTGTTATCGGCGACGACCACATCAAGCTGACGCCACTTGCCGCGCGACAGCGTCCAGCGGCGCAGGCTGGCGGCCTCGAAGCCCATCAGCAGCGCGAACAGCAGCATCACGACGAAACGGGCGCCGAGATCGACCTTCAACATCGACAGCGCGACTTCGCCGGCGATCGACAGCACGACATAGCCGAGCAGTGCCCACCACAGCCGATGATAGATCAGCCAGATGAGGCCGGCGACGAACGCCCAGAAATGGAATCCATCGCGCACGAACTCGAACTTGTCCGTTGCCGCAAACGGCTCAGGGCCGGCACCGCGAGGCGCATGAACTGTGTAGACCGGCATGGCAAACTCCGCCCGAAACCATAGAGGCCGATCAGCCGCCGAGCTGACCCTTGGTGGATGGCACTTCGCCGGCATTGCGCGGATCGATCGCAACTCCCGTCCGCAGTGCCCGCGCCAGACCCTTGAAGCAGGATTCGGCAATGTGATGGCTGTTCTCGCCATATAGGGTTTCGACGTGCAAAGTCACGCCCGCATTGCCGGCAAAGGCGTTGAACCACTCGCGCACCAGTTCGGTGTCGAATTCGCCGATCTTGTGGGTCGGGAAAGTCGATTTGAACACCAGCACCGGCCGGCCGGAAATATCCAGCGCCACCCGGGTCAGGGTCTCGTCCATCGGCATATAGACCGAGGCATAGCGCGTGATCCCGGCCATGTCGCCAAGTGCCTGCTTGACCGCCTGGCCAAGCGCGATGCCGACATCCTCCACCGTATGATGGAAATCGACATGGAGGTCGCCGACCGCCTTCACAGTGACGTCGATGCGGGAATGGCGGGCGAGCAGATCGAGCATATGGTCGAAGAAGCCGATTCCGGTGGTCGATTTGGATACGCCGGTACCGTCGAGGTTCACGGAGACCTCGATATCGGTTTCCTTGGTCTTGCGCCTGATCGTCGCCGTGCGCATGAAAACGCCTCTCCGCCTGCTGAAAACGCGCCCTTTTAACAGGGAGATGACACCTTCGCTACCGCGGGAGAGCCGATTCCGGACCGATCTTTGCCCCTATGGTGACCGGAATCCGCGCGCATCGGCCGCTGGCCTATGCTTCGTCGCCGGATTTGCAACGGCCGGTATCCGTGCCTAGATCAGGCGCTCAAGAGGGTTTCCATGAACGCATCCTATTCGGCCTCCCATGACGGATCGTCTCCGGTCTGGCACGGCACCACCATCCTGACCGTCCGCAAGGGCGGTAAAGTCGTGATCGGCGGCGACGGCCAGGTCTCGATCGGCCAGACGGTCATCAAATCCAACGCCAAAAAGGTCCGTAAACTGGGCAAGGGCGACGTGATCGGCGGCTTTGCCGGCGCCACGGCGGACGCCTTCACGCTGTTCGAGCGTCTCGAAGCCAAACTGGAGCAGTATCCCGGCCAATTGACCCGGGCGGCCGTCGAACTCGCCAAGGACTGGCGCACCGACCGGTATCTGCGCCGGCTGGAAGCCATGATGATCGTCGCGGACAAGGACGTCTCGCTGGTGCTGACCGGCACCGGCGACGTGCTGGAGCCGGAAGCCGGCGTGATGGCCATCGGCTCTGGCGGCAATTACGCGCTGGCGGCAGCGCGGGCGCTGGTCGACACCGACCAGGATGCCGAGACCATCGTGCGCAAATCACTGGATATCGCCGCCGATATCTGCGTCTACACCAACCGGAACGTGACGCTGGAAATGCTGGAGGCATGACCGTCGCGGGTCACAATACCCGCGCGTCGTCCGGCAGCGACCTCTCGGTCAAGCAGGGCGTCGTCATCGCACTCGGCCTGCTCGCCCTGCAGGCGACACTTCTCTATGCGATGGGCCGGTTGCCGATCTGCGCGTGCGGCTATGTGAAGCTCTGGCATGGCGTGGTGCTGAGTTCGGAGAATTCACAGCACCTCACCGACTGGTACACCTTCTCCCACATCATCCATGGCTTCCTGTTTTACGCCGCCACCTGGCTGCTGTTTCCACGACTGTCCTGGATCGCGCGGCTGATCGTCGCCATGCTCATTGAAGGCGGCTGGGAGCTGCTGGAAAATTCGAGCTGGATCATCGAGCGCTATCGCGCCGGAACGATGTCGCTGGATTATTTCGGCGACAGCATCGTCAATTCGCTGGCTGACACACTGTCGATGATCACGGGCTTCATCCTGGCGCGGAAGCTGCCGGTCGCCGCGACCGTCGCGATCGCGCTTCTGTTCGAGATTCTGGTCGGCCTGCACATTCGCGACAATCTCACTTTGAACGTGATCATGCTGATTCATCCATTCGAAGCGATCCGAACCTGGCAGGCCGGGCCACCCATTATCTGATCCGCTTGTCCCCACGCCCTTCTCAACTTACGTAGAGTGACATGACCGACTTTTCTCCCCGCGAAATCGTAAGCGAACTCGACCGGTTCATCGTCGGCCAGCACGACGCCAAGCGCGCGGTATCGATCGCGCTACGCAATCGTTGGCGGCGCCTGCAACTGACCGGATCGCTCCGCGAGGAAGTGCTGCCAAAGAACATCCTGATGATCGGCCCCACCGGCGTCGGCAAGACCGAGATCGCACGGCGGCTGGCGAAGCTCGCCGGCGCGCCTTTCATCAAGGTCGAAGCCACCAAGTTCACCGAGGTCGGCTATGTCGGCCGTGATGTCGAGCAGATCATCAGGGACCTCGTCGAGGTCGCGATCTCGCTAACCCGCGAGCGCAAGCGCAAGGACGTCCAGGCGCGAGCTCAGCTCGCCGCCGAGGATCGCGTGGTCGATGCGCTGGTCGGCGCCACCGCAAGCGCAGCAACGAAAGAGTCGTTCCGCAAGAAGCTCCGCACCGGCGAGCTCAACGATAAGGAGATCGAGATCGAGGTTCAGTCCTCCGGCGGCCCCTCGATGTTCGAAATCCCGGGCATGCCCGGCGCGCAGATGGGCGCGATCTCGATTGGCGATATCTTCGGCAAGATGGGCAAGGGCACCAAGACACGCCGCCTTCGCGTGGAAGACGCACATGAGCCGCTGGTGAATGAGGAAGCCGATAAGCTGCTCGACAGCGACGCACTCGTGCAGGAAGCGATTTCAGTGGTCGAGAACAACGGCATCGTGTTTCTCGACGAGATCGACAAGATCTGCGTGCGCGACGGCCGCAGCGGCGGCGAAGTCTCCCGCGAAGGCGTTCAGCGCGACCTGCTGCCGCTGATCGAAGGCACCACCGTCTCCACCAAGCATGGCGCGGTGAAGACCGACCACATCCTGTTCATCGCATCCGGTGCATTCCATATCGCCAAGCCGAGCGATCTCTTGCCGGAATTGCAGGGCCGCCTGCCGATCCGCGTCGAGCTCAATGCGCTGACCCGTGATGACATGCGCCGTATCCTCACCGAGCCGGAAGCGTCACTGATCAAGCAGTATGTGGCACTATTGCAGACCGAAGGCGTGACGCTCGAATTCGCCGACGATGCCATCGATGCACTGGCCGATGTCGCCGTTGCCGTGAATTCAACCGTCGAGAATATCGGCGCACGACGTTTGCAGACGGTGATGGAGAGGGTGCTCGACGAGATTTCCTTCGCTGCGCCCGATCGCAACGGCGAGACCATCAGAATAGATGCCGCCTATGTGCAGAAGCATGTGGGGGATCTGGCGAAGAATTCGGATCTGAGCCGGTTTATTTTGTGAGACGAAGCACCGACCTCTCGCTCCCTCGCCCCGCTCTTGCGGGGAGAGGTTAAGAACGCGCCCGCCTGATCCGCACATACAGCGCACCGGCGCCGCCGTGCCCGATA
The DNA here is from genome assembly GCF_051811085.1 of Tardiphaga sp. 862_B3_N4_1. Taxonomy (NCBI): domain Bacteria; kingdom Pseudomonadati; phylum Pseudomonadota; class Alphaproteobacteria; order Hyphomicrobiales; family Nitrobacteraceae; genus Tardiphaga; species Tardiphaga sp. 862_B3_N4_1. Next base: position 1,607,986 of record NZ_JBPWQB010000002.1, on the reverse strand, counting down.
TGCGCTTCCTCGAATCCCACCACCAGCGACCGAAACTCCGGCAGTCCCAGCCAGAGCGGCACTTGGCGGCGCAGGACGCCGCGCTCGGATTCCGGGCCGGTCGTGCGGCCCTTGCCGGTGATAACCAGCACGAAAGTCATGCCGTCATGGCTGGCGCGATGCAGGAATGCCGACAGCGCGTGATGCGCGCGCGTCTGTGTCATTCCGTGCAGATCGATCCGCGCGTCGATGTCCTTGCGACCGCGCGAGAGCTGCGAACGCTCGCGACGGCCGAGCGGCGCCAGAGGCGGCACCGGCGGCGGCGCAGGCTTTGCGGTTTTGAGGACTGCCGGCGGTGCCGAGGTCATCGTCCTGGGCGCCGCGACTTTCACAAGCGTTGGCCCGTCTTCCTCAGGCTTCGGCTTCACCACACGCTTTTTGCGCAGCGGCTTGACCTGTTTGGCGACCAGTTCCCACAGCGCGCGCTCCTCTTCGCTCAGCACGCGGCGACGGCGCGGCGCCACGGGATCGATGAGTTGCGGTGGACGTGAACGCTTCATTGCCAGGGGAAACGGAAGAGGGACTGCGGCTGCTTCGCTACGCGACGATACACGCGGTGCCTGGCTTTGGCACGTTTCGGTTTAACTTCCCGCTTCACTTCAGGTTTTACTTCGGGTTTTTTCTGCGACTTCGCCTCGGCTGCGACTTGAGGCGCGACCGCAGGCCGTGCCTCCGGCAATGGCACTGTCGTAGCCGCGGCTGGCGGGGATGCCGGAGCGGGTGCGACTGCAGCCGCAGCTGGTTTTGCAACTGGCAATGGCGTCGTCATTGTCACGGCTGGCGCCGCGGGCTTCGACGCGACCGATGTATCAGATCTGGACGTATCGGGCCTTGCTGCAGCCTTGTTATCGATCGCGAAATTTTCGACCTTCGATGCTTCGACCGGCTTCGGCTCGGTCTGCGGGAACATCTTTGCGATTGTCTCAGACGGCCGCGCATCGGGCAGCGGCATGTGATGGCCGCGCACAGAGGGATCGAGACTCTTCGGCACCAGCATAACAAAGCGCGCAGGATGGCGCATCCGGCCGGCGACTCGGCCAGCTTCTGCGCCGGCCCCAAAATACAGATCGGCACGGGCCGGGCCGACAATGGCCGAGCCGGTGTCCTGCGCTACCATCAGGCGACGGAACGGCGTCTTTGCCGTATCCGAGTCGACCGGCAGATCGCCTTCGATGAAGAACGGTGTGCCATAGACATGCAGCGACTTGTCGACGGCGATGGATCGGCCCGGCGTCAGCGGCACGCCTTGCGCACCGACGGCTTCGTCCTTGTCGGAGAGCTGCACTTCGCGAAAGAAGACATAAGAGCGATTCTGCCGACGCAGTTCGCTCGCGGCATCCGGGTTCTCTTCCATATATTGCCGGATACGCTGCATCGACATCTGCTCGCGCGGAATGATGCCACGATCAATCAGCACGCGACCGACCGGCGTATAGCGATAGCCATTATGCGCATCGTAATTGATCCGCACCGTGCCGCCGTCTTCGAGGCGGACGCGCGCCGAGCCCTGGATCTGCGTGAACAGCAAATCGGTCTGGCTCTTCAGCCAGACGATTTCAAGCCCGCGCCCGGCGATGGCGCCGTCTTCGATCTCACCACGATCATAATAAGGCACGAGTTTGCGACGGCCAATCTTGCGGAACACATCGCCGCCATTTGGCATGCTTGCGGATGACTGGCGATAGCCGCGCACAAACAGATTCGACGGGCGGCGATAGACCGGCACGGTGTAAACGTCAGTCTTCGTGCGCGAACCGTCGATCACCGGCTCATAGTAGCCGGTGACGAAACCTTCAGGCTCGCCGAGCCGTGAGATACGCAGCGGCAGAAAATGGTCTTCGAAGAAGGCGCGCGCCTTGGCACCATCGGAAATCTCGGCAGTTCTCGCAGCCCGGCAGGGATCGCGGAGCGTGGTGCCAAGCGCCTTCGAATCAGTTGGTGGGTTGCGTTGAGCAACAATCGGCTTGCAGCTGGTGCGAAACGCCTGGAAGGCGAGGAGGTGATCGTCCTCGCTCCAGCCGCCAATATCGGTCCAATTCACCGGCGCATATTGGCTGCCTGTGAATTCGAACGGCCATTCCCGCGGCGGATTGTGCCGCGGCACATACACAAATTGTGCAGGATCATTCTTGACGTGCTTGGCGTGACGCCGGACCCGTGCGTCTGCAGAGACAGGGACCAACGCAGCAGCAATCACGCACAGCGCGGCAAGCCGGCCGAGCCTGGCAGCGTTATTGCACGCTGCCGGTGCCAACCAGCTTCCAATTCGGATCGCGCGAAGTGATGTCGCGGGCAAAGGTCCAGACGTCGGTGATGTCGCTGACCTTGTCGGCATTGCCGTCGACCACAGCGCCGGTCTTGTCGCGCGTCACCGAAATCATCTGCGACACGAAACGTACGGTGAGCTGTGCCGCGCGATCGCGCACTTCGGCGCCGACGAGTTCGGCCTTGTCGATGGAGACGAAACGGGTCTCGGTCTTCTGCTCGTTCTTCTCGCGGTCCTTGATGACGGCGTCGAACGAGTCGAACACTTCCGATGACAGCAGATCCTTCAGCGACCGACGATCGCCATTGGCAAAGGCCAACACGATCATCTCATAGGCGCCCTTGGCGCCGGTGATGAAATGGCGCGGATCGAACGACGAATCCTGGTCGACGATGGCATCGAGACCGGCGGCGAGCGGCGTGCCCGGTTCGGTGATGCCCTTCCAGCGCTCGGCGGGAGAGACGTCGGCGGCCGGTGCCGGCGCAGCCTGATCGATCGGACCGCCGGGCATCGGCACGACATTGCCTTCGGGCGGCAGAGCATCACGCGCGGCGCGGTCGAAGGGCGGACGCTCCTCGCCGGTGCGCTGTCCGAGCACGTTGCGCAGGCGGATGAAAATGAAGACCGCCAGTGCCAGGAAGATGATGGTGTAAATGTCCACGTCTTATTGCTTTCTGATCGGTGCCGGGCATGCCCGGCGGAAGACTATGCCGCCCATCGCGGTGCTGAAATCGGCTCCCGCAGGTCGGGAGATCGCGTCATGGGCGAACCTGCTCCATGTAGACATGAAACTAAGCCCAGCCAATGGCGCGCCATCGTGTCCGGCTGCGGCAAAGCGGCCTTCGCACCGGCAGCTTCGACCGCAACCGTTTCGATAAATTCTAGCGCGTTTGTCTGTCAGAGGAAATCGGATCGAACGAGGAAAACCCGCACTTTCAGTCATTTAACGTGAATTCGGGGCGAATATGACCGGTTTTGCACCTGGATGCCCAAGCGGTGGGTCAAACCGGCGATTTTCTAGCGTCCAGGTTGCGGCGGGGCATCCTTGTCGAGTGCCTTAGGCCTATGATAGCCACTCGCCGCGATCACCTCATTCGACCGTTCGTGCGGACGCCCGCGACGAACCGGTTCCACCCGCCCGGCAGCGCTTCAGGAGAATTTTCGATGGCAAACGGCAACGGCACCCCTCCGGAGCAGTCCCCCCCTCAGCTTAATGTACTGGCGCAGTACACCAAGGACCTGTCGTTCGAAAACCCGAACGCCCCAGCCTCGCTGGCACCGCAGGCCCAGCAGCCGAACATCAATATCCAGATCAATGTCGGCGCCAACAATCTCTCCGAGAGCGAATATGAAGTGACGCTGTCGGTCGAGGGCAAGGCCGAGAACGCCGGCTCGGTGCTGTTCTCGTTCGAACTGGCCTATGCCGGCGTATTCCGCATCGTCAACGTGCCGCAGGAAAACCTGCACCCGCTGGTTATGATCGAATGCCCGCGCCTGCTGTTCCCGTTCGCGCGCGAAATCATCGCCACCGCTGTGCGCGATGGCGGCTTCCCGCCGCTGATGCTCGATCCCGTGGATTTCGTCGGTCTGTACCGGCAGAACCTGGAACGTCAGGCTCAAGCCGACGCTGGTCCAGCAAACTAAGTTCGGGTGCTCCAAACAATAAGCTTACCTCATGGCCGGGCTTGTCCCGGCCATTGTCGTTTTACGACGGCGTTCCCAGAAATTCGTTCCAGATTGCCTTCTCGCCCATCGTTGCGACAAAGGCGCGGTGCTCGGCGCGATCGGCTTCGGTCACGCGCGGCGCAAGTGCGATCTCGCGCTGGCGGCGCGGTGCGTCATTGATGCTGCCGGTGCGCTGCGCGGGCGCTTCGTCCGCCAGGATAAGTTGCGACTGCCGGGCGCCAATGAGGTCGATATAGACTTCCGCCAGCAATTCGGAGTCGAGCAGCGCGCCGTGCTTGGTGCGGCGGGAATTGTCGATCGCATAGCGGGCGCAGAGATCGTCGAGCTTGTTCGACACACCGGGATGCTTGCGACGCGCCAGCAGCAGCGTGTCAACGAGACGCTCGCGCGGCACCGGCGGGCGCTTGATGCGATCGAGTTCGGCATTGATGAAGCCGAGGTCGAACATGCCGTTATGAATCACCAGCGGCGAATCGCCGATGAAGGCCATGAAGTCGTCGACCACTTCGTGAAACAGCGGCTTGGTTGACAGGAACTCGGCCGACAGCCCGTGCACGTTGAATGCTTCCTGAGGCATGTCACGCTCGGGATTGACGTAGACATGGAAGGTCTGGCCGGTCGGCATCCGGTTGAAAATTTCGAGGCAACCGATTTCCACCAGCCGATCGCCCCGGAGGGGATCGAGGCCGGTTGTTTCGGTATCCATGACGATTTCGCGCATCGCAATAAGCCGGTTGTCGAATCAGGGGGCGGTTACGGTCGCCGTTGCGGCATCTTAACAGCCTCGGCGAGAATTTCACGGATCTGCTCCCGCACGGGATCCAATCCGTTCGATGTATCCACCACGAAGTCGGCGCGCTTGCGCTTTTCGGCGTCAGGCAGCTGCCGCGCCAGAATGGCGTCGAGTTTCTCGGCCGTCATACCCTCGCGCGCCAGGATGCGCTCGCGCTGCTGCTCGGGATTGGTGGACACGACGACTACCGCATCGACCCGCTTTTCTCCGCCGGTTTCATAGAGCAGGGGCACATCGACCACTACCACCGGCACACCCGACTTCTCTGCATCGTCCAGGAATTTTCTGTGATAGGCGCCGAGCAGCGGATGCACGATCTGCTCGAGCCTCTTCATCGCGGCGGCATCGTGCACCACCAGCGGCGATAGCTTCGCGCGATCGACCTTGCCATTCACGGTGGTTCCGGGAAACGCCGCCTCGATCAGCGGTGCAGCTTCGCCCTCATAGATCATGTGCACGGTGGCGTCGGCGTCATAGACCGGCACGCCGGCTTCCATGAACAACTTCGCCGTGGTGGATTTCCCCATTCCGATCGAACCGGTCAGCCCCAATACGCGCATCAATTCCTCATAAAAATCAGATCGCGATCATCTCTTCGCCCCGCAGGAAACTCAACAGCGGCAACAGCGGCAGGCCGAGAATGGTAAAGTGATCGCCTTCAATCAGCTCGAACAGATGCACACCCAGACCTTCGAGCTGATAGGCGCCGACACTCGTCGTCACCTTGTCGCCCGCAGCGTCCAGATAGGCATTGATCGCCGCATCATCCAGCTTGCGCATGGTCATATGCGCCACGGAGACATTGGAGAACAACGTCGCACCATCGCAAACGACGGCAAGCGCTGAATGCAATTCGTGGGTCCGACCGGCGAGGATCGCAAGTTGTTCGGCCGCCTGTTCGCGTCCGGCGGGTTTGCTGAACATCCGATCCCCGAGCGCCAGGATTTGATCGGCGCCAAGAACATAGCGGCCGGGATGACGCAGCGAGATAAAGGCCGCCTTCCGCTCGGCGAGCAAGGCTGCGATCTCGCCCGGCGCCTTCAACCCGGATTTCTGCTGGATGCCGCGCTCGTCGATATCCGCCGGCATCGCATCAAACGTAATGCCAGCATTCGCCAGCAACTCACGACGCGCCAAACTCTGCGACGCCAGGATCAGTGGTTGCACGCCACGCCAAATGGTCATTCGGACATCCTCTGACGCTGGCGATCGGCCAGCAGTTTCATGATGGCTGCCGCGGTTTCCTCGATGGAGCGACGTGTCACTTCCAACAAAGCCCAGCCGTATTTGGCGCTAAGCTTGCGCGCATAGGTGACTTCGTCCGTGACCGACTGGCGATCGATATAATCGTCATTGGCCGTATCGCTACCAATGCTGAGAAGCCGGTTCTGGCGAATCTGAATCAAGCGCTCCGGCGTCGCGTGCAGGCTGACCACCAGCGGATTTTTCAACGTCTCAAGCTGATGGGGAATGGGGATGCCGGGGACGAGCGGCACATTGGCCGTGCGCACACCACGATTGGCAAGATAGATCGATGTTGGTGTCTTCGATGTGCGCGAAACGCCGACCAGAACCACGTCCGCTTCTTCGAGGCCTTCCACATGCTGGCCGTCGTCATGCATCATCGAATAATTCAGCGCGTCGATACGCTTGAAATATTCGGCGTTGAGCGTGTGCTGCGCACCGACGCGGCCGGTGGTCGATGCACCAAGATAAGCCTGAAAGAGCTGCATCACTGGCCCGATGATCGACAGGCTCGGGCTGTTGATCTCCTGGCACTTGGCTTCCAACCGGCCGACGAGATCTTTTTCCAGCAGCGTGAAGAGAACAATGCCCGGCGCTTCCTCGATTTCGGAAAGCACACGATCGAGTTGCTTTTGGCTGCGGACAAGTGGGTAGACATGTTCGACCGGGGTGACGTTGGCATATTGCGCCGCGACGGCGCGGGCCACCGTGATCAACGTCTCACCGGTCGAATCGGAGACCAGATGAAGATGAAAATAGCTGCCGGTGGTGGGCACCATGATCGTGTATGTCCTGTGAATCTCTGTGGAGCTTTTCCGGGAAATCGACCATCACCTCAGCGGGCCCGGGATAACTCGGTTTTTTCTTCACAGGGCTCATGAAGAGGAAAAGCTCTGAGGCTGCTCTGAATGATAATGGGGTTATCCGGGTTTGTCTTGGGATAATCCAGTGCACGGCGACGGTAAGCCTTTGCGCTGCATATCGAACTTGCATGCAGGCCGCTTTGGAGAAATCACGTGGCCATGTGCATAAGCGTGGGACAGTTCCGGGATTGTTTTGGGCGGCTGAAATCCACTGTCACTTAGACTCAAACCTAAGATTCTATAAATATTATTTAAGAGAAGGATGGCTTGCGGATAGTGCGGTGATCCGCTCTGTATCGGCGCGTCCTGCAACGCGGCTTTCCGGTGAAATGTTCCGGTGTCTGCACGTGCGGTGTGACGCAGTGATGCTGGAAAGAACTTTCGAATGTATGAATGGGCCAAGGCGTTGCATGTGATCGCCGTCATCTCCTGGATGGCGGGCATGCTCTATCTGCCGCGACTGTTCGTCTATCACTGCGATGCGGAGATCGGCTCGAAGCAATCCGAAACCTTTAAGGTGATGGAGCGTCGCCTGCTCAAGGCGATCATCAATCCGGCGATGATTGTCACCTGGATCCTCGGCCTGTATCTCGCCTGGGCCGGTCACTGGTTCAGCTCGGGCTGGTTTCACGCCAAACTGACGCTGGTGCTGCTGATGTCTGGCGTTCATGGCTTCCTGAGTGCCCGGGTGCGTGATTTTGCTCAGAACAAAAATACGCGGACTTCGAAATTTTATCGAATTATCAACGAGGTACCGACAATTTTGATGATCCTGATCGTCATTTTGGTGATCGTGAAGCCGTTCTAGGCCAAATTTGTCATCACAACCGCCGTTTCGGCTCCTTGCGCGACACCCTGCGATTTTCTATATTCGCGTTATCCCACCCCACGCAGGCGGATGTGGTTTGTACCGGTTTCGCCTTTTGAACCGGCCACCGCATCAGGTTTGAAGCTCCTTCAGCACCTTCCTCGCTCAAGACTTCCTGGCCAGAGACCTGCGGACTTTCCTGATCTTTTCCAGCGTCCGCATCCGTCTTGGCTACCTCGCGCTCCCTCCCCGACTTTCCACAGGATCCCTCCCAATGCGGGAAATGAAACTCCAGGACCTCAAGGCCAAGACGCCAGCCGAGCTTGTCTCGTTTGCGGAAGAGCTCGGGGTCGAAAATGCCAGCACCATGCGCAAGCAGGAGCTGATGTTCGCGAGCTTGAAGCAGCTGGCGATCAAGGAAACCGACATCATCGGCGAAGGTGTCGTCGAGGTTCTCTCCGACGGCTTCGGCTTCTTGCGGTCGCCTGATGCGAATTACCTGCCTGGCCCGGACGATATCTACGTCTCGCCCTCGCAGATCCGCCGCTTCGGCTTGCGCACTGGCGATACGGTCGAAGGCCATATCCGCAGCCCGAAGGAAGGCGAACGTTATTTCGCTTTGCTCAAGGTCAATACGCTCAACTTCGAAGATCCCGAGAAGTCGAAGCACAAGGTCAATTTCGACAACCTCACCCCGCTGTTTCCGGACCAGCGCTTCCGCCTCGAGCTGGAAGATTCGACCCGCCGCGATCTCTCGGCGCGTGTCATCGACATCGTCGCGCCGATCGGTAAGGGTCAACGCGCACTGATCGTCGCGCCGCCGCGTACGGGTAAGACCGTGCTGATGCAGAACATCGCGCATTCGATCACCGCCAACCACCCGGAATGCTATCTGATCGTTCTTCTGATCGACGAACGTCCGGAAGAAGTCACCGACATGCAGCGTTCGGTGAAGGGTGAGGTCGTCTCCTCGACCTTCGACGAACCGGCGGTGCGTCACGTTCAGGTCGCCGAAATGGTGATCGAGAAGGCCAAGCGCCTGGTCGAACATGGCCGCGACGTGGTCATCCTGCTGGATTCGATCACCCGTCTTGGCCGTGCTTACAACACCGTGGTGCCGTCATCCGGCAAGGTGCTGACCGGCGGTGTCGACGCCAATGCTCTGCAGCGTCCGAAGCGCTTCTTCGGTGCGGCCCGTAATGTGGAAGAAGGTGGTTCGCTGACCATCATCGCCACCGCGCTGGTCGATACCGGCAGCCGCATGGACGAAGTCATCTTTGAAGAATTCAAGGGCACCGGTAACTCGGAACTCATCCTGGACCGCAAGGTCTCGGACAAGCGGACCTTCCCGGCGATCGATATCTCGCGCTCGGGTACCCGCAAGGAAGAGCTCATCACGGATCCACAGCTGCTCAAGAAGATGTATGTGCTCCGCCGGATCCTCAATCCGATGGGTACGATGGACGCTATCGACTTCCTGCTCGACAAGCTCCGCAACACGAAGAACAACTCGGAATTCTTCGATTCGATGAATACGTAAGTTTCGGGGCTGTTCGAGCGAACAGCTGCAGGACTGCAAAACGCGCCGTTGCGAAAGCAGCGGCGCTTTTTTGTGTCGGTTCTTTGTACTGGCCGTTGACCGTCATTCCGGGATGTACGGAGGTCGGCGAAGACGCCTGATGCACAGACCCGGAATCACGGATTGTCTTAAACATCTCGGGATTCTGGGTTCAGAATCCCCATTGCATCGCATCGCCCCCATCGGCAAATAGGCGATGCATCCACGCGACCAGACGATCTACGCTTTGTCCTCCGGCCGCCCGCCGACAGCGATTGCGATTGTCCGCGTGTCAGGTCCTCAGGCAGGTGAGGCGCTGACGCGTCTGGCAAGGAAGCTGCCGGCGCCGCGGATGGCCACCCATGTTCTCCTCTCGGATGACCGGCTCGGCCCGATCGACGATGCGGTGGCGCTGTGGTTTCCGGGGCCAGCGAGCGCGACCGGCGAGGACGTTGCCGAATTTCATATTCATGGCGGGCGCGCGGTATTGGCTTCTTTGTTTGAGGCCCTGGGCGCCATCGACGACTTACGGCCGGCGGAGCCCGGCGAATTCACGCGCCGCGCGTTCGAGAACGGCAAGCTCGACCTGACCGAGGCGGAAGGCCTCGACGATCTGATTCACGCGGACACTGACCGGCAGCGGCGTCAGGCGCTGCGGCAACTCAAGGGACTGCTCGGCGACAAGGCGCGCAACTGGCGACAGCAGATCATCGAGGCGCTGGCCCTGGTCGAAGTCGGCATCGATTTTTCCGACGAGGGCGATGTATCCGCCGAATTGCTGGCGCCGGCTCTGGCGAAAGCATCGGCGCTGCATCGGGAGATCGAGGAGGTGCTGGCGGCGCAGAGTCGAAGCGAGCGGTTGCGTGACGGTCTGGTGGTGGCGATCGCCGGCCAGCCCAATGTCGGTAAATCGACGCTGATGAATCAGCTCGCCCGGCGCGATGTCGCAATCGTATCACCGCATGCCGGCACCACCCGGGACGTTATCGAAGTGCAGCTCGACCTCGACGGTTATCCGGTAACGATCATCGACACCGCCGGCATTCGCGAGACGGCCGATCCGGTAGAGGAGGAGGGTGTGCGCCGGGCGCGGGCTCGGGCGGCCGAGGCGGATCTGGTGCTATGGCTGGTTGACTCCAGCGCGGAGGTATCCAATCCAGAACAATGGCTGGCGGAATCTGAAACGCCGGTCTGGGTGGTCCAGAACAAGGTCGATCTGGTCCAGACTGCGTCGGCCGGGCCTGACCTGTTGATCGCAATTTCTGCGGAACGCGGTGATGGCCTCGCACAACTGTTGGCCCTGCTTGTCGATTTTGCCGGTCGGTACTTCGGGAGCGGCGAGGCCGGGCTGATTACCCGGGAGCGGCAGCGTCTTTTGCTGCGCAGCACATCGGATTTGTTGCAGCACGCTGCAGCATCGGCTGAGCAAGGCGAAGAATTCGTTGCCGAAGATATGCGTGCTGCAGCGCAGCAATTGGGACGATTGCTGGGACGTGTCGATGTAGAGGATATCCTCGATAGCATCTTCCGGGACTTTTGTATAGGTAAGTAATATTTCTTTGTTCATTATTTAATGAAATGAATGTGAGATCATCTAAGAAGCGAGCCTCTCGGTTAAAGAGATTTTACCCGTCTCAAAAGGACAAGACTGCTTCGTTGCGGGCGTGCGCCACGCAATGACGGCTAAAGCAGATGGTGTTTCACGTGAAACAGTCCTGCCTCTCAGATCCTCTTCAGAGGACATCCGTTGTTTCACGTGAAACACTGCCTGTGGATTTCTCTTCAATCCCGGCGGCGCCCGCGCTAGAAGCTGCGGCCATGCAGGACAAGTTTGACGTCATCGTAATCGGGGGAGGCCATGCCGGCTGCGAGGCCGCGGCTGGTGCTGCGCGCATGGGCGCGCAGACGGCACTGGTCACGCACCAGTTCGCGACTATTGGCGCGATGTCCTGCAACCCCGCCATCGGTGGTCTGGGCAAGGGTCATCTGGTTCGCGAAGTCGATGCGCTGGACGGATTGATGGGACGCGTGGCCGATGCCGGCGGCATCCAGTTCCGCATGCTCAATCGCAAGAAGGGCCCGGCCGTCCGCGGCCCGCGCACCCAGGCGGACCGCAAGCTTTACGCTGCAGCGATGCAGGCGGCGATCGTGGCGACCGAGAATCTGAGCGTGATCGAGGGCGAAGCCGACGATCTGCTCACGGCCAATGGTCGAGTCACCGGCATCCGTCTGGCCGACGGCCGCGAACTCTCCGCCGGATCGGTGGTCATCACCACTGGGACCTTTCTGCGCGGCCTGATCCATCTCGGCGAGAAGAACTGGCCCGCTGGCCGGATCGATGAAGCTCCCGCACTCGGCCTGTCCAAGGCGTTCGAGCGCGTCGGTTTTACCCTCGGACGGCTCAAGACCGGTACGCCACCGCGGCTCGATGGGACCACCATCGACTGGGCGGGGGTAGAGATGCAGTTCGCCGACGATCCGCCGGAGCCGTTCTCGGTCATGACCGAGCGGATCACCAATCCGCAGATTCAGTGCGGCATCACGCGCACCACACCGGCCACCCATGAGGTGATCCGGGCCAATGTGCATCGCTCGCCGATGTATTCCGGCCAGATCAAGAGCTCAGGGCCGCGCTATTGCCCGTCCATCGAGGACAAGATCGTCCGTTTTGGCGATCGTGATGGCCACCAGATCTTCCTGGAGCCGGAAGGCCTTGATGACTCCACGGTCTATCCCAACGGCATCTCTACCTCACTGCCCGAGGAGGTTCAGGTTGCGATCCTGGCCTCGATCCCCGGTCTCGAGCGGGTCCGAATGGTCCGCCCCGGTTATGCGATCGAATATGACCACGTCGATCCCCGCGAACTCGATCCGACGCTGCAGACCAAGCGCGTCTCCGGCCTGTTTCTGGCCGGGCAGATCAATGGCACCACAGGATACGAAGAGGCCGCCGCCCAGGGTCTGGTCGCCGGTCTGAATGCGGCCCTGGCTGCGAGTGGGAGCCAGTTGACCGTGTTCGACCGGGCTGACGGTTATCTCGGCGTGATGATTGACGATCTGGTCACCCGCGGAATTACCGAGCCCTATCGGATGTTCACTTCGCGGGCCGAATATCGTCTCACGCTGCGTGCCGACAACGCCGATCAGCGTCTGACTGACAAGGGTATCAGCCTGGGATGTGTCGGCAGCGCTCGTTCGGCCCGGCATGGCGCCAAGATGGAAGCCCTCGCCGCTGGTAAGGCCCTGACCCAGGCGCTGTCGATCACTCCTAACGGGGCCGCTAAGCACGGTCTGGCGCTTAATCATGACGGTCAGCGCCGCTCTGCCTTCGATCTCCTCTCCTACCCAGAGACCGAATGGGCCACCGTGACCCGGATCTGGCCAGAATTATCGGCCATTGACCCAGCGATCGGCACCCATATCGAGATCGATGCCAAATATGATGTCTATCTGAAGCGTCAGACCGCGGATGTGGAGGCTTTTCGCCGTGACGAGGGTCTCTCGCTGGTGGATGTCGACTATGATGCGGTCCCCGGACTGTCCAATGAGGCCCGGGCCAAGCTCAAGGCCGCGCTTCCACACACGGTGGGGCAGGCGGGACGTCTGGATGGTATGACTCCGGCCGCATTGGCCATTCTCGCGGCCTATCTCCGCCGCGAAGCACGGAAGCCGAAGGCTGCTTTGGCCTAATTGGTTGTTTCACGTGAAACAGAAGCCGAAATCAGCGCGGCTCCGTTGAAGATGGCTTCACTGGCCGGCGGGGCCAGAAGGCAACAGCTGCGACGGCGACTGTAAAGAGAACCACGGCGACGATCGTCTGGACCGCGTCGAAATTGAGTGCATCACGCGAGACGAATAGCGCAGTGATGGGTGCTGCCAGCATCAGGAAAAGCCGTACGATCACACTCATGGTCATCTGCCTCCAACGATGATTCATTGGAGGCCGGACTCGTCCTGCTCGCATTGATCCTGGTCAACTCACTGTCCTGAATCCTCTAGACTGCAAACTCTTGCGCCCTCAGGACGGCATTCAGCTGGTCATCAGAGGTGTTGAACTTAGCGACGACAGGTCGGCCTCTGGCCGACCATTGATAGAGCGCGAAGTCATCGGCATCGCGAAAATGCTCCCAGAGCAGGGTGGCTACGGAAGATCTATCCGTGGCACAACAGACGATATCGATGTCGCTGCCGGGTCTGGCCACGCCAAGCGGAAGTGTGCCGACCACATACGGATCGAACGGCGCCAGGATCCTGAGCAGATTAGTTCGCCGCAGAGCCTCCTGATAGGTCGGTCGCTCGGTCATCGCGTGCTTTTCGTCCCGATTTGCCGCTGCCGCTCCGCAATTCGATAGCTGGAAAAATGGACTCAGAGTATGGATGGGTCCCAACAGCTTTACAGACAATCCAATGGCTCAACGATCCCAACAAGCGGCGCCGGCACCCCGGCTCGATGCCGATAAAGCTGCGGCCTTGCGGCTGACCCCTGTTTCACGTGAAACGGAAGACAGGCTCGATCGCTATGTCGACCTGTTGCTGCAGTGGCAGGCCAAGACAAATCTGATTTCGCCGGCCACGCTTCCAAATCTCTGGACGCGCCATATCTCGGATTCGCTGCAGCTTCTGAACCTCGCGCCGGATGCAAAGATCTGGCTGGACTTCGGCAGCGGCGGAGGTTTTCCAGGCGTGGTTCTGGCCTGTGCCATGGGTGACGTCGCAGGTGGGCATGTTCATCTCGTCGAGCGCAACGCCAAGAAGGCGGCGTTCCTGCGCGAAGCGTTACGTGTGACGCAAGCCCCCGGCACGATTCATCTGGCTGACATCGGGGATAATGTGGATAGATTTCCCGAGCATGTCGATTGCATCACCGCGCGTGCCGTTGCCTCGTTACATATCGTCATCGGTTTCGCCGAGCCTCTGATGAAGCCGGGCACAAAAGCCTTATTTCTCAAGGGTCAAGATGTAGAATCGGAATTGACCGAAGCTACTAGATATTGGAATATAAGCCCGCGCCTGCATGCCAGCCTGACCGGCGGACAAGGCTGGATCGTCGAACTCGACCGGATCGAGCGACTGACCCCGTCCGCAAACCAAGATGGCCACACCAATGACCGTAATTGATCAGCAATATCAAGAGCATACGTCAAATGCGGTGCCTGGCCATCCGCGCATCCTGGCGCTGGCCAACCAGAAGGGCGGCGTCGGCAAGACGACGACTGCGATTAATCTCGGCACCGCACTCGCCGCGATCGGCGAGCGCGTGTTGATCGTCGATCTCGATCCGCAGGGCAATGCATCTACCGGTCTCGGCATCGATCGTCGCAATCGCAACTGCTCGACCTATGACGTTCTGATCGGCGAAGCACCACTGCGCGATGCGGTCGTCGTCACCGCCGTGCCGCGTCTGCACATAGCCGCCTCGACCATGGATCTGTCGGGCCTTGAGCTTGAACTCGGTTCGGCCCGCGACCGCGCCTTCCGGCTGCGCGATGCGATCGGCGAATTGAACAACAATGTCTCGCCAGGCTCCGACTATACTTACGTGCTGATCGATTGCCCGCCATCGCTCAACCTTCTCACCGTCAATGCCATGGCCGCGTCGGATGCGATTCTCGTTCCGCTGCAGTGTGAGTTCTTCGCGCTCGAAGGTTTGTCTCAATTGTTGCAGACCGTGGAGCAGGTACGCTCGACGCTGAATCCGAACCTGTCGATCCATGGCATCGTGCTGACCATGTTCGACTCGCGCAACAACCTGTCAAACCAGGTCGTCGCCGACGTACGCGAATTCATGGGCAGTAAGGTCTATGAGACCATGATTCCGCGCAACGTCCGCATTTCGGAAGCGCCGTCCTACGGCAAGCCGGTGCTGGTCTATGACCTGAAGTGCTCGGGCTCTGAAGCCTATCTGCGGCTCGCGACCGAAGTGATCCAGCGCGAGCGCGACCTGCGCACCGCTCACTGAGCAAGTAGGGTGGGCAAAGCACAGCGTGCCCACCACAGCGGATCGCAAACGATAATGGCAGGCACGGCGCAAGTACGCCTTTGCCCAGCCTGCAACCGAATTTCAAGTTTGAGTACGGAGTGGCGCGATGAGTTCGAAGGGATTGGCGATGGCTGATGAAGCGCGTTCGCGGCTGGGCCGCGGTCTTGCAAGTCTGATCGGCGATGTCGGCGGCGAAGCCGCGCATGTCGAGCGTCCTTCGCGTAACCAGCGCAAGGTGCCTATCGAATTTCTCAAGGCCAATCCGCGCAATCCGCGGCGGGTCTTTGCGGATGCGGAACTCAGCGAACTCGCGGCGTCGATCAAGCAGCATGGCGTGATCCAGCCGATCGTGGTGCGGCCGGTGAAGGGTAGCAACGATCGCTTCGAGATTATCGCCGGCGAACGCCGCTGGCGCGCGTCGCAGATCGCCGGTCTACATGAAGTGCCGATCGTGCCGCTCGACGTGACGGATTCGGCCGCGATGGAAATCGCGATCATCGAAAACGTCCAGCGCGAAGATCTCAACGCGATGGAAGAGGCGCAGGGCTATCACGCGCTCGCCGAGACCTACAAACACAGCCAGGACGAGATCGCGAAAATCGTCGGCAAGAGCCGCAGCCATGTCGCCAACATGATGCGCCTCACCAAGCTGCCCGAGGACGTGCAGGGCCTGATCGCTTCCGGTCAGTTGTCCAACGGTCACGCTCGCGCGCTGATCAACCTGCCGGACGCATCGGGCGCTGCGAAGCGGATCATCGCCGAGGGACTGAACGTTCGTCAGACCGAAGCACTCGCGCACGAAGAGGGCGTGCCGGAACGCGCGCCGCAGAAGCCCCGCACGTCGTCTCCCAAGGCGGCGAAGGATGCCGACACGATCGCGCTGGAAAAGCGGGTCAGCGACGTGCTCGGGCTGAAGGTGTCGGTGGATCACCGCGATCCCGGCGGCACCGTGATCATCAAGTATCGTGATCTCGATCAGCTCGACGAAATTCTGAAGCGGCTGGATTCGGAGAGCTAACCGCGCCGCCTTGCATTCACGGCAATCGACATCAACGCCCTCTGTGCGATCACCGCGCCGAGGGCGTTTTGCTTGCGGACGTCGAGGGCGGCGACAGCGAGCTGGTCGATGATGTTCACCAGCCGCTGTGCGGAGAAATTTCGCAGCGCTGCTTCCACCGTTCCCTTGCGGGAAAAATGCAGCCGCGGAAATCCGCTTTCCACGGCTGCTGATGCCGAACTACCAGCCTCCACCAGCAGGCTGGCTTTGTGCAGCAATGCGGCCTGGCGCTGCGCGGCCATCATGATCATGCCCGGATAAGTTCCGGCGATCATCGCCTTGTTGAACTCGACTTCCACCGCGGCGGGATTCCCGGCAAAGGCGCCGTCGACAATTGGATCGATCTTCAGCTCGGACGCGTCGGCGACGACGGCCATCACGTCGTCGAGCGTGACTTCGCCGGTACCATGCGCATAGAGCGTGAGCTTGCGGAGCTCGTTACGCGATGCCTGCCGATCGCCGCCGAGCAGCGACATTAGTGTGGCGCGTGCATCCGGCGCCATGCGGAGATTGGAGACGCGGAGCTCTTCATCGATAAGCTTTGCGAGATCGCGCTCGGTGTCGGGGTAACAGGCGATGGCCACCGCGGTCCTGGCCTTCTCGCAGACTTTCCGCAAAGGTGATTCCGGCCTGAGCTCGCCGGCCTCGATCACGATGCGGCAGTCCTTGATGTCGGAATCGGCGAGCGTGTCGACGCCGCTGGAAAAATTCTTGGAGCCTGCGCGGACGCGGATCGCGCGACGACCGCCGAACAGCGGCACCGTCATGGCTTCTTCGACGAGACGCGACGGCTCGGCGGCCAAATCATCGCCGTCCATGCGAACCAGCGAAAATGGATCATTGGGATCGTCGACCGCGGATTTCATCAGCGCGTCGGCGCGTTCGCGAACGAGTCCAGCGTCAGCTCCGTAGAGCAGGATAATGGGCCGGCCGGCATCCGGCCTGGCCAGGAACGTGTCGATATCTTTTCCGCGAAGCGCGACCACGCGACAGGCTTAGGTGCCGGCGTAGAAGAACGACGCCAGACGGGTATTGATGTTGTCAGCGATCTCACCCGCCGCGCGGTCCTCGGCGTCGCGATAGGCGCGGGCACGGGCGAAGCGCTGCAGCTGACCGGGGATGTCATAGGTGACGCGGGAGAAGGTGCTGCCGGTCAGGACCTGCTTTCCGGTGGCGATCTCGATCAGGCCATAGGTCGCGTCGATACCGTAATTTTCGCTGGTCGGCAGCGCGGTATTCGGGTCGACGATCAGCGAGGTCCGGCTTGGGTTGAAACGGATCTTCAGCTGATAGGTCGGCGGCAGGCCGGTAGCGCTGCCGTACATCTTGAACATCAGTGCATTGCGGATATTCACGCCGACACGGGCTTGCGGCGACGCGTTGGGATAGTCTAGCGGCGGAACCTCGACGCCCTGCAGCTTCTCGCGCAGGCCGGGTTTACCGTCGCCACGCTCGGCATACATCGGCTGGAAGCAGCCGGCCGTCAGCGCCGCCAGGGTGGCGACGACCATGAGCCGGGCGGCAATACGGGATTTAGCCGACAACATTCACGATCCTCTGGGCGACGACGATGACCTTCTTGACGGGTTTGCCGTCGAGAGCTTGTTTTACAGCATCGAGCGCCAGAGCGGCAGCCTCAATTTCCGGGTTCGTCGCTTCCCGGGCCACTGTGACTTCTCCGCGCTTCTTGCCGTTGACCTGTACCGGCAGGGTCATGGTGTCTTCAACCAGCAGATTGGGCTCGATTTGCGGCCAACGGGCTTCCGAGATCATGCCCGGTTGCCCCAGTACGCCCCAGCATTCCTCGGCCAGATGCGGCATCATCGGCGCAAACAGTTGAACAAGAATGACCGAGGCCTCGTGCAGCGCCCAGCAGACGTCCGGGGCCAGAGTTCCCGGCTTCGCTAAAGCTTCGCCCAGCACATTGGAAAATTCGCGGATATGGGCGAGGCAGACATTGAAATGCAGCTTTTCGATCTCGGTCGAGACCTTGCTGAGCGCGCCATGGGCCGCCTTGCGGATCGCCAAGGCATCGGGGCCGAATTCAGCCGGCCGGGCTGCCGGCGCCGATTTGCCGTGCGCGGCTGATTCGTTGATCTGCCGCCACAGACGCTGCACGAAGCGCGAAGCGCCTTTGACGCCTTCTTCGCTCCAGATGACGTCGCGGTCGGGCGGCGAATCCGACAGCATGAACCAACGGGCGGTATCGGCGCCGTAGGTGCCCATGATGTCGTCGGGGTCGACTGTGTTGCGCTTCGACTTCGACATCTTTTCGATCGGGCCGATGGTGATGTCTTCGCCAGTGGCGATCAGCGTAGCGCGTTGGCCGTTACCGCCGATCTCGATGTTGATCTCGGCCGGTGAGGCGAAGGTGCCGTCCTGTTTCTTGTAGGTCTCGTGCACCACCATGCCTTGCGTGAACATGCCGGCAAACGGCTCGTCGAAATTGACGTGGCCGGTGGCCTTCATGGCGCGGGTGAAGAAGCGGCTGTACAGCAGATGCAGGATCGCGTGCTCGACGCCGCCGATATACTGATCGACAGGCATCATTCGATTGGCAACGGCGGTCGTCGTGGGTGCCGACGTGTTCCATGGATCCGTGAAGCGCGTGAAGTACCAGGACGAATCCACGAAGGTGTCCATGGTATCGGTTTCGCGCCGCGCATCCGCGCCGCAGTTCGGGCACTTCACATGCTTCCACGTCGGATGATGATCGAGCGCATTGCCCGGCTTGTCGAAGGAAACGTCCTCCGGCAGCACGACCGGCAGATCCTTGTCCGGCACCGGCACGATATCGCAGCTCGGGCAGTGGATGATCGGGATCGGGCAACCCCAATAGCGCTGACGTGAGATGCCCCAGTCGCGCAGGCGGAAATTGATCTCGCGCTTGCCCCAGCCGTCCTTCTCGAAAATCTCGAGCGACTTCTTCATCGCTTCTTCGCAGGTCATCACACCGGGTGCACCCACCCAACGGACATACTGCACAGTCTCACTTTTCGCCGGAGCGAAAGCGATGTTACCAACGCGCTCATCGCTACCGACGGGCACGAACACGTCGAGCACCGGCAGGTCGTACTTGCGCGCAAAATCCAGGTCGCGCTGATCGTGTGCGGGGCAGCCGATGATGGCGCCGGTGCCGTAATCCATCAGCACGAAGTTTGCGATATAGAGTGGCAGTGTCCATGACGCGTCGGCGGGATGCGTGACCTTGATGCCGGTGTCAAAGCCGAGCTTCTCGGCTGTGTCGATCTCGGCCTGCGAGGTGCCCATGCGATGGCATTCCTCGATGAAGGCGACAACGTTGGGGTCTTTTTCTGCCAGCGCTTTCGCCAGCGGATGATCCGGCGAGATCGCAGCGAAAGTCGGGCCATACATCGTGTCCGGGCGTGTCGTGAACACCGGCAGTTTGTCGAATCCCGCGGGTGCGCCGATCAGTCCGAACTGGAAATGCAGACCTTCCGACTTGCCGATCCAGTTGCGCTGCATTAGGCGCACCTTGTCGGGCCAGCGATCCAGCGTATCCAGGGCAGACAGCAGCTCGTCGGAATATTTACTGATCTTGAAGAACCACTGGGTCAGCTCGCGCTGCTCCACCAGCGCCCCTGAGCGCCAGCCGCGGCCGTCGATCACCTGCTCATTGGCCAGCACGGTATGGTCGACCGGATCCCAGTTCACCTTGGACTTCTTGCGCTCGGCCAAACCTGCCCGCATGAAATCGAGAAACATCTTCTGCTGATGCTTGTAGTAGGTAGGGTCGCAGGTTGCGAATTCGCGCGACCAGTCCAGCGACAAACCCATGGTCTGCAGCTGCTTTTTCATCGACGCGATGTTCTCATAGGTCCACGCCTTCGGAGCGACTTTGCGCTCGATCGCGGCGTTCTCGGCGGGCAGGCCGAACGCATCCCAGCCCATCGGATGCAGCACGTTCTTGCCCTGCGCGCGCTGGAAGCGCGCAACCACGTCGCCCATCGTATAGTTGCGGACATGGCCCATATGGATGCGCCCCGACGGATAGGGGAACATCTCGAGTACGTAATACTTCTCGCGCGGATCGTCGTTCTTGGTGGCGAAGATCGCCTTGTCGTCCCAGACGCGCTGCCAGCGCGGTTCGGTCTCGCGGGCGTTGTAACGTTCGTTGCTCATGGTGTTTTTGAAATCCGCCGGCCGGTTCGAGCGCTTCTCAGATCATGGACGCGCGAACGAGGTCGCAAACCGGTGCTTGCTCGGGCTGAATTCGCGCTTGAGGCCGGGGACTAGGCCATAAAAGGCTGCGTTAGGTCAATGGTTTAAGACAAGAAACGGGACCAGGGGCGGGCCCGTAGTCTCACCCCGCCAGCGACACGGCCGTGCCATATGCCCGCACAAAGCCGTGCTCCACCACGGTGTTGCGGCCACGCCGTTTGGCGGCGTAGAGCGAGGCATCGGCTGCCTCGATCAAATCGTTCGCCGTCTCCAGCGTAGCTGGCATCGTCGAGGCCACGCCGACACTGACCGTGACCCGCTGATGTGCGCTGGTGGCATGGGAGACCGCCAGGTTCCAGATTGCCGCGCGTACTATTTCGCCGATCTGGATGCCGCGGGCGACCTCGGTGCCCGGCAGCAGCAGGCAGAATTCCTCGCCGCCATAGCGTCCGGCAAAGCCCGAGCAGCGATCGGCCAGGCTGGAGAGAGCTTCGCCGACGCGCGCCAGGCAAGCATCGCCTTCGGGATGGCCATAGGTGTCGTTGAAGAGTTTGAAGTGATCGACGTCGATCATCAGCAGCGTCAGATGGTCGCCGGATTGCTGGGCCTTCAGCCATTCGAAATCGAGGCGGCTCTGGAAGCCGCGCCGATTGGCAAGGCCAGACAGCATGTCGATGGAGGCAAGCACCGTGAGCTGCTCGTTGCTGGCGCGCAATTCGCGTTCGCGACCACGCAACTGCGCCGCCATGCCGTAAAATGCGCGTGCCAGCGGTACGAACTCGGCCGGCAGCTTGTTCCGCGCTACGCGGGCCGACCAGTCGCCGCGACCGAAGCGCTGCGCCATGGTCTCCATCATCTGGATCGGCTTGATGATCAGTCGCTCCGCAACCACCAGCGCGCCAAGCAGAACGAACAGGCAAACGAAGGCGAGCTGCAAATAGGCGGTGCGGATCTCGCGATCGGCAACCGCCGAGACTCGGGCCTCGTCGATGCTGACGATCAATTGCGCGCCGGTACCGGGGATTGTCGCGAATGATACGGTGCGCTGTGAACCGTCACTGGCGCTGAATGACAGCGAACCGGTCTGCTTATCCGTATTGCGCAGATGCGCTTCGATCATCGGCAATAGAGCAAGGTCTTCCATCGGCCGACCAATCGCGCTGGCGTTTGTCGGCGGCGCTGCAAGCACGGTGCCGGCATGATCGACCAGCAGTGTCGTGACACCGGGCCGGTCGCCGAGATTGCCCATGATCTTCGACATCCAGTCGAGATTCACCGCCGCCAGTACCACGGCATCGTCGTCCTTAGTCAGGCCCGGTGCGAGATAGGCCGCCATCACGGTCGGCTGGTTCGTCAAGCGGCTGAACAGATAATCGCTGACGACAAACTCACCGGTCGCAATCGCTTTCTTGAAATAGGGGCGATCGCTGAAATCGAATCTCTGCTCGATGACTTCCGGCCAGGTCGAGCACATGGCGATGCCATCCGCACCGGCCACTGTCAGGCTGCGCAGCCACGGCATATCGCCGCGGAGGCTCGCCCGCATGATGGCGCAGCTCCGATTCACCTGAGCGGCCGACGTATAGATGTAGGCGGATGATTTCAGCACGGCCTCGATCGAGGCGAAGACTTCGCGCTGTGCATCGGCGCTGTGCTGGGCGACGCCAGCGAAATCACGCGCGGCCGTCGCGATCTGGTGGGTACGCGTCGCATCGAGTGAGCGAATTCGCTCCGCCATTAATGGCCCGACCAGAATGAGGGCCAACAGGACCAGTCGAGCGCGAATGCCGAGAGCTCCCCTGAGCCTCGCTTTATTGCGGTTAATACCGATGCGTGACATCTTCGATCCCTAAGCCCCGCGGACATAGGTACTCCAAAGCCTTCAAAAAGCCTTTCCCGGATTCGTTAAACTGCAATGGATCTCAAGAAAGTTCGCGCCTTGGTTGAAAATAAATCCGTGCAAGAGTCGTCGGGCGTAACGTCTTCTTTACCAACCGACGGACTCGCTTCGGTCGAGTACGATATCTTCCGCGCATGTAACGAAGCGCGGCGGGACCGCAGTTCTGTGACGTTGATCGCGGTGTCGAAGACGTTCGAGGCTGACGCAATTGCGCCCGTGATCCAGTCCGGTCAGCGTGTGTTCGGCGAAAATCGCGTCCAGGAGGCAAAATCCAAATGGCCGGCGTTAATCGCCACTCAACCCGCGATTGCGTTGCATTTGATAGGGCCTTTGCAGTCCAACAAGGCCAAGGAAGCGGTCGCCTTGTTCGATGCGATTCACTCGGTCGATCGACCGAGCATTTGCGAAGCGTTAAGCAAGGAGATGAAGGCGCAGCAGCGGATGCCGCAGCTCTTCGTACAGCTCAACACCGGTGAGGAGCCGCAAAAGGCCGGTATCGCGCCGAGCGAGGCTGATGATTTCCTGGCCCGCTGTCGCGATACCTACGGGCTGACGATTTCCGGACTGATGTGTATTCCGCCGGTTGACGATGCGCCAGCACCGCATTTCGCGCTGACAGCGAAGATCGCTGCACGTAACGGATTGACCGGGTTGTCGATGGGCATGAGTGCCGACTTCGCCATCGCCATCCAGTTTGGCGCGACTCATGTGCGCGTCGGCTCGGCGATCTTCGGGAAACGGTAGTTCTTCTCTTCACTTCCGTTAATGGGCCGTTGGCGCTTTGCCTGAACTGAAAAGTTCCCGACCGCACGCCGGAAGGTGCGCCATAATGTCGCACTATTCCGTCTCGACTGTGTCCGGACGCAGGATCCCCGCCCCGCGAGAGGGACAGACATGCGACACTTTCGCTCCGTTACCTGGCTTCTGGCCGCGCTGGTCGTGTTCACCATGCCGGTCGTTGCCATGGCGCAGATCATCAGCATCACGATTGCTCCACCGGAACTGCCGGTCTACGAGCAGCCCGCCATTCCCGCGCCCGGCTATATCTGGACGCCCGGCTTCTGGGCCTATGGTCCGGTCGGTTACTACTGGGTGCCCGGCACCTGGGTCGAGCCGCCTCAGGTCGGCCTGTTGTGGACGCCGGGCTTTTGGGGCTGGCACGATGGCTATTACGGTTGGAACGCCGGCTATTGGGGAACCCATGTCGGCTTCTATGGCGGCGTCGATTACGGCTACGGCTATAGCGGCGTCGGTTATGGTGGCGGTCGCTGGAATAACGGCGTGTTCGCCTACAATCGGACCGTCAACAATTTCGGCGGTGTCGCGGTGACGAATGTCTACAACCAGACCATCGTCAACAATACGACCAACATCACAAGGGTCAGTTTTAATGGCGGCACGGGCGGCACAACCGCGCAGCCGACGCCGCAGGAGCAGGCCGTCGCGCACCAACCGCACATCGCGGCGACGGCCGTACAAACCCAGCACGAACATATCGCGAGCACCAACAGAGCGCTGCGCGCGTCCGAAAATCATGGGCATCCGGCGATCGCGGCAACGTCCAAGCCCGGTGAGTTCACCGGCAAGGGCGTCGTGGCAGCGCGGGAAGTCGGGCCGGCCGCCGCACGGCCGGCGGCGACGCTCGTGCCCGCGGCACTTCCTGCGACCGGTGCCAAACCGCCAGCAAACAGGCCGGTTGCGAACGCAACGCCTGAGAACAAGGGGCCACCGACGGCCGTCGCACATGCGACGACCAATGGTGCAGTCGCGCCGAAACCGCTGAACGCGGTCGCCAAGCCACCTGCTATCAGGCCGCCTGTCGCCCCGCACCCGGCGGCGCCCAGGATGGCTGCTATCGCGAAACCGCCGGCCCCGCCGCATGTTGCCGCCGTGCGGCCAGCATCGCATCCGGTTGCAACTCATCCGGCGCCCCGTCCGGCTCCTCATCCGCCGGCGAGACCGAAGGCCCCGCCGCATAACGATTCGCATAAGAAGCCGGAGTAACCGATCGGTCTGGCCGGGGCGTTCTCATCCCCGGTCAGATCTTCACGCCTCGCCTGAAAAATTTGAAGACGGAGTCTGCACCAGATCTACCCAATGACGATGCGCGTCTTCGGTCCGATCCGGGCTAGCAGCCGCAGCATGGCCGGCTTGGTCATCGCCACACAGCCCGCGGTCGGCGCGAATTTCGGGCGGGCCAGATGCAGGAACACTGCACTGCCTCGCCCTGCGATCCGTGGTCGGGTGTTCTGGTCGATCTCGATGATGAAATCGTAGAGATGATCCTCGCGGGCCAGTCGGTCGCCGTCACTTCCACGATCGAGCCGGACCGGTCGATTGTAGTGCCGATCAGACGGATCCTCGCACCAGCCATCCATCAGTGTGATAGGGCGGATCGGCAGAAAACTACGCGGACGTGGATTGCGGTCGGCCCGCCACCACAGCCGGATGGGGCGAAACGTCCCACGCGGCGTTCCGCCGTCGCCTTCGCGTTTGTTCGCCTTGATTCCGCCGCGGCCGAGCGCGACGGGTATGGTTGTGTGGTCGGTCGTCAGCCATCCACGGAGTCTGTCTCCGGCTGACGCGCGAATGTGAACCATAGTTAGCGGTCGATCACGCAAGCTTGTTCGATAAGTGTCTGAAATAACGAGACTTCCCATCCGAATCGCGAACTCCGCCTTGCTATTTACCGCAAATGTTCTATTTCGCGCTGCAGCAGTACATTCGCCGGGAATGTCGCTGATTTTGCGCTAGAATATGCGTTAACGGCGAAGCCTGTCACGATTTCTGGCCCACTGTTTCAGCGCGGCGAACAACGCTTCGCCGCAGCCGTTCAAAGGATTGTCGCAATGCCCAATGCCCGCAAGATCTTGATCGTGGATGACGATACTGATTTGCGCGAGGCGCTGGTCGAGCAGCTGTCGCTGCACGAAGAGTTCGAGGCCTCCGCTGTCGACACCGGCGCCAAGGGCGCTACTGCCGCCAAGGCCAATTCCCCCGATCTGGTGCTGATGGATGTTGGCCTGCCCGACACGGATGGACGCGAAGTCGTGCGCAGCCTGCGCAAGGGTGGCTTCAAGGCGCCGATCATCATGCTGACCGGTCATGACACCGATTCCGACACCATTCTCGGTCTTGAATCCGGCGCCAATGATTACGTCGCCAAGCCGTTCCGCTTCGCCGTACTGCTGGCGCGTATTCGCGCGCAGCTCCGTCAGCACGAAGCCAGCGAAGATGCCGTCTTCACCGTCGGTCCCTATAGTTTCCGGCCCGGCTCCAAGATGCTCACCGGCGCCAATGCCAAGAAGGTTCGCCTGACCGAGAAGGAAACCGCGATCCTGCGCTTCCTGTATCGCGCCGGCCAGTTGCCGGTGTCTCGCGAGACGTTGCTGCAGGAAGTCTGGGGCTACAATTCCGGCGTCACCACGCACACGCTGGAAACGCACATCTATCGGTTGCGTCAGAAGATCGAGAAGGACGCCGCCAATCCTGAAATCCTGGTGACGGAAGCCGGTGGCTACAAGTTGGTGCCGTGATACGATTGGGGAGCCGATTCGCCATTAGCTGTTCGGTATCCTCCTTCGCGCGTCCCGATCACACGGTTCTGCATGTCGATCGATGATGATGTAGCCCTGCTTGAGCGCGTCCCGACATTGCGCCTGTTGGGTATCGCCGCTTTGCGCGTGATCGCGATCGGCTCCGAGCAGCAGGAATTTGCGCGGGGCTCGGTGTTGTTTCGGCAGGGTGACGATGCCGATTGCGGCTATGTCGTTCAGACCGGCGCATTCCGCATCAGCCTCGACGACGGCAGCGATCATGAAGTGATCGCGGGGCCCGGCACATTGATGGGCGAACTTGCACTGCTGGTAGCGATGCAGCGGCCATCGACGGCGGTCGCCACGGAATATTCCAGCACGATCCGGATCACGCGCAGCCTGTTTCAGCGCGTGCTCGACAGCGATCCCGCAGCCGCTCGCCGTCTGCGTGACGACATGGCGACTCGCGTCAGCCAACTCGCCAGCGATGTGACGCTGATCGGCGCCAAGCTCAGCCAGTAACTGGTATCAAAGCTCCAGCACCGTCGTGACCGGTACGTGGTCCGATGGCCGCTCCCAGCCGCGTGCATCTGACGTGACGGTGAAGTCGCGGATCGAATCCTTCAGTGCGGACGACACCCAGATGTGATCGAGGCGGCGGCCGCGATTCGACACCGCCCAGTCGGCGGCGCGGTAGCTCCACCACGTGTAGATCTTTTCCGACAGCGGAATGCGTTCGCGCGCGACGTCGATCCAGTTGCCCTCGCTCTGCACGGCGAGCAGCTTTTCGCACTCGATCGGCGTATGCGACACGATTTTCAGCATCTGCTTGTGCGACCACACGTCATTCTCATGCGGTGCCACATTGAGATCGCCGACCAGGATATGACGCGCATCGCCGCGCGGATGCAGCGGCTCGCAGGTCTTCATCTCGTCGAGGAACGAGAGCTTGTGCGCGAACTTCGCATTCACGTCCGGATCCGGAACGTCGCCGCCGGCAGGCACATAGAAATCATGCACGATCAGCGGCACGGCCATGCCGGCCTTTTCGCCGAACGATACCGAGATGTGGCGTGAGTCCAGATTGTTGCAGAACACGCGGATGTCGCTGCTCTCGAATGGAAGTTTCGAGACGATGGCGACGCCGTGATAGCCCTTCTGCCCGTTCAGCACGACATGGTCATAGCCGAGCTGTTTGAAGCGCTTGAGCGGAAAGGCATCGTCCGGGCACTTGGTTTCCTGCAGACACAGCACATCCGGCTGCATCTCTTCGAGAAACTTGGCGACAAGGTCGATGCGCAATCGCACCGAATTGATATTCCAGGTGGTCAGGGAAAAACGCATGGAAATCCGATGGTGAGACGGCGCAAGCGCGCCTGCTCATCATGAGGGCATCACCTGCAGCGAAAACTAATTCGCGCCGCTGGTGGGATACTTGGTGAAGTCGATCTTGAACAGCCCCGGATCGGGCTTTTTCGCGGTATCGAGATTGTAGATCGCGACCGTGGTGTCATAGCCCTGCGGGTCGGTGACGGTCCACTGCTTGAGCTGTCCATCCTTAGTGCCGACCATCAGCATCAGGCGCGAGGTGCCGACCAGCGCGTTCTTTTCCTCAATGGTCACCGACGTATAGAGGTCGTCAGCACTGACGGCGACCACATTGGTGTCCTTCATCAGATCGATGCGATCGGACAGCAGATAGCGCAACGGTGTCTGCGACAGCGGGTAGATGTCCTGGGTTGCCAGCTTGGAATCGCGGACGGCGAGCGACTGGCCGTCGGACACCATGGCGATGGTCGTCGGCGCATCATATTCGAAACGGACCTTGCCGGGCTTCTGGATGAAGAAGTCACCGGTGGTGCGGCTGCCGTCTGGCCCCACCTGAACAAAGTTACCGCTCAGATTGCTGAGCGATGACAGATAGCTGCTGACCTTGCTTGCCTGCGCCTTCTGATTGGCGTCGAAGCTCATGAAAATGCTGGCGGGAACGTTGCGGCGCGGATCCGGAATGATTGGATTCGGTGGCGTGGATGTCGTCGCCGATGTCTTGGGTGCGATTGCAACTGGCGGCCGAACAGCCTGGGGCTCGGAGGCCGACATCTGGAAACTGCCATTGCTGCGCGCTTGCGGTGCAGGTCGCGGCAATGGGATTGACTGGGCATAGGCCGAGGGCGCCACAATGGCGGCGACAAACGCCGCGACGAGGCCGGCTGCGCCGATGCGCAGGAAAGACCGGTCTGCGGCGTGATGGGTCGGGCGTCTCATCAAGGCGTCGTCCTGCTCGGCGGGTTCGGCGCATTTTACCGCGCTTTGCGTCAGAATGGGTACCGGTTTTGCGGTCCGGCCGGTGGTCTCTTGCGCCCCCGCCGCGGCTGACGCCGCCAGCGCAGGCGCTAACCCGGAGCTGTGGCGATTTCGCGACTCGAAAGCGGGATTGTCCATTGGCAGGGTCAAACTCTCAGAACCCGCTTTCTTCTTCTTCGATCAGAATCTCGCGTTTACCGGCATGGTTGGGCTGACCGACGATGCCTTCGTTTTCCATGCGCTCGATCAGCGACGCTGCGCGATTGTAACCGATCTGCAGCCGGCGCTGGATGTAGCTGGTCGATGCCTTCCGGTCGCGCTTCACGATGGCAACGGCTTGCTGGAACAGATCGCCACCACCGCCATCGGCGCCCATGCCCGTCGAATCGAATACCGCGCCGTCCTCGCCCTCTTCCGGTTCTTCGGCGGTGACCGCCTCGAGATATTCGGGCTCGCCCTGCGTCTTCAGGTGGCGCACCACCTTCTCGACTTCCTCGTCCGACACGAAAGGACCGTGTACGCGCGAGATGCGACCGCCGCCAGCCATATAGAGCATGTCGCCGCGGCCGAGCAGTTGCTCGGCGCCCATCTCGCCCAGGATGGTGCGGCTGTCGATCTTCGATGTGACCTGGAAGGAAATGCGCGTCGGGAAGTTGGCCTTGATCGTGCCGGTGATGACGTCCACCGACGGACGCTGCGTCGCGAGGACGACGTGGAGACCGGCGGCGCGTGCCATCTGCGCGAGACGCTGCACCAGGCCTTCGATGTCCTTGCCGGCGACCATCATCAGGTCGGCCATTTCGTCGACAATGATGACGATATAGGGCAGCGGCGCGAGATCGAGTTTCTCTTCCTCGTAGATCGCCTTGCCGGTTTCCTTGTCGAAGCCGGTGTGAACGGTGCGCGAGAGCTCCTCGCCCTTGGCCTTGGCTTCGACGAGACGCGCATTGTAGCCGTCGATATTGCGCACGCCCAGCTTGGCCATGCGCTTGTAGCGCTCTTCCATCTCGCGCACGGCCCATTTCAGCGCGACCACGGCCTTCTTCGGATCGGTCACGACGGGCGTCAGCAGATGCGGGATGCCGTCATAGACGGAGAGTTCGAGCATCTTCGGATCGACCATGATCAGGCGACACTGATCCGGCCGCAGCCGGTAGACCAGGCTGAGGATCATGGTGTTGATCGCGACTGATTTGCCCGAACCGGTGGTACCGGCGATCAGCATATGCGGGGTGCGCGCAAGATCGATGATGATGGACTCGCCGCCGATATTCTTGCCGAGGCAGAGCGGGAGCTTGATGCTGCCGTCATTGGTGTCCTGCACGGTCAGCAGTTCGCGCAAGTAGACGTTTTCGCGATGGGCGTTCGGCAGCTCGATGCCGATGGCATTGCGACCGGGGACGACGGCGACGCGGGCGGACAGCGCGCTCATGGAGCGCGCGATATCGTCGGCAAGGCCGATCACGCGCGACGACTTGATGCCCGGTGCAGGTTCGAGTTCGTACAGCGTGACGACGGGGCCGGGATTGGCTTTGACGATTTCACCGCGCACGCCGAAGTCCTGCAGCACGCCTTCCAGCGCCCGCGAATTGGCTTCAAGTTCGGCCTTGCTGAGCGGCTTGCGATCCGCGGCCTTCGGCGCGGTGAGCATGCCGACGGAGGGCAGTTCGAACTTGCCGTTGGATTTGCGCACCGGCTCCTTGGCCGAGGATTTCTTGCGCGCCTTCGGGGCGGGCTCCTCTTCCTCTTCTTCTTCCTCGTAGTCGTGCTCTTCGTCCTCGTCGTGATCGCTCTCGTCTTCGTCGCGCGGCGCAATTGACGGGCTGTTACGACGACCGCCGAGATTGGGTTCCTGACGCTCGAAGGATGCCGCGCGCGCCTTGGGCTCGCTTGCAACCATCTTGCCATAGACCAACGAGAGGAAACGGCCGAGACGCGCCTTCGCGCTCATCACGGCATGCGCCGCCCAGCCAAGCGAGACCGAGATCGAGCCGCGATCGCGCGTTTCATCTTCCTCGAACGGCTCGTCATCTTCCTCGATATCGATCTCGGCGAATTCTTCCTTCGCTTGCGCGCCATAGCCACAGGCGATCAAGAAAGTCACGATCATCGCCGCGCAGAGAATAAAGCCGAGGACGAATCGATAGATGAAACCGACAGGGCCGAATACGACCGCGGGCGCGCGAAACAGCGCGTCGCCGACCACGCCGCCGACGCCGGTCGGCAGGGGCCACGATCCGCCATGCTGCCAGCAGCTGGCAAAGCCTGATGCGATGATGGTGCAAAGGACCCAGCAACCGATACGCAGCGCTTCGCGGTCGAAATGCCGATGCGTCATCATCCGCCAGCCCCAGACAGCGATGGTGAGAATCATCATGATCGCGCCGAGGCCGAGGATCTGCATCAGCAGATCGGCACCGATCGCGCCGGGATAACCGGCGACATTGCGGATCGCACGCGAGGTGGCATGGCTCAGGCTCGGGTCCTGTACGGACCACGTCATCATCGCTGCCGCCGCGACAGCTGCGGCGCAGACCAGGCCAAAGCCCGCCAGTTCACGCAGCCGTCGTCCCAGCATCTCACGAATCGACGCGGGCAGATGGCCGACGAGAGGAATGACGCGTTCGATCGTGGTGCTCATACCGGAGTGCTCATGCGCCCTGCATCAATCCAGGATCTTCAATTCAAAATCTTCACCAGCCGATGCAAAGCCTCGGCTGTCGTTTCACTGTCCTGCACCATGGCCAAACGAATATAGCCGGCGCCGGGATTGCTGCCGTCGGCCTGCGGGCGCGCCAGATAACTTCCGGGCACCACGCGCACGCCGCCATCGCGATACAGTCTCACGGCTGCCTCTTCGTCGCCGCCATATGCGGAGACATCGAGCCACAGACAGAAGCCGCCAGCCGGGCGCTTGTAGCCGTAGCGATTGCCGAGAATCTGATCCGCAAGATCGAACTTCAGGCGGTAGAGCCTGCGATTCTCTTCCACATGTGCTTCGTCGCTATAAGCGGCAACCGCGACCTGCTGCAGCGGCACCGGGACCTGCGGCGCGGCCACATTGCGCAATTCGTGAAACGCGCTCAGGAATTTCTTGTCGCCGGCGACGAAGCCGACGCGCATGCCAGGCAGATTCGAGCGCTTTGACAGCGACTGAAACGCAACGACATTGGTGTAGTCAGGTCCGGCTGACGCCAGCATGCTGCCGGGCGCGGCCTGCGTGTAGATTTCCGAATAGCATTCGTCTGATAGCACGATGAAACCGTAGCGCAGCGCGAGGTCGTGCAGCTTCTTGAAGTAAGCGGGTGTCGCGACGGCGCCTTGCGGGTTAGCCGGCGATGCGACGTACATCGCCACCGTGCGTGCCAGCGTCGCCTTATCGAGTGCGTCGAGATCGGGAAGGAAGCCGTTGGCCACTGTGGTTGGCATGAAGATCGGCTCGCAACCCGCGGCGCGCGCACCGGCGCCGTAGGCTGGATAGAACGGATTTGGTAGCAGGATCGCCGGCGTACCTTTGCGCGGGCCGACAAAGCGCGCGGCCGTGATCGCGGCGAAGAACAGGCCTTCACGGCTGCCGTTCAGCACCAGCACTTCGGTTTCCGGATCGAGGGCGCGCGGGAGATTGAAGCGCGTACCCATCCACGTAGCGGCGGCGCGGCGGAACGGCTCAATGCCCTTGGCGATCGGATAGCGGCCGAAATCGGCGGTGTGTTTGGCGAGGACCGGTCCGACGAAATCCGGCACCGGGTGCTGCGGTTCGCCCAATGACAGTGTGATCAGCGGTTGGCCGGGCTGATATGGCGCCAGCAATTCCGTCAGTCGCGCAAACGGCGAGCGCTCGCCATCGGGCCCAGCCGAGGTCCGGCTGCCAGCGCCTTGCGCCGCGGAAGGAGGAGCGGTGAGTGCCATCAGGAAAACGCCAGTACTTTCAAGGCAGCCGATCGCCCCATGAGATCGGCCGAAATGGGATCAAACCACCATAGATACGGCGAGGTTAAGACGCGATTAACCATCGAGGGGCCGGCCTTGCTATCACGCGTTTAGCGGCCGTCCAGGCCTACGCGGGGATCAGAATGGCACCCCAAAAAGTGAAAGGCCCCAGCTTGCGCTGGAGCCCTTCGACGGTTGGGACATTGCCGGGTAGTGCCCCAACCGATCCCTTTGTGAGCATCCCGGACCGATGATCCGGGATGGCTCGTAACGCTTACATGTTGTAGGCGCGTTCGGTGTGCTCGGTGACGTCGAGGCCTTCGCGCTCGACTTCAACATTGACGCGGAGACCGACGATCACGTCGACGACCTTGAACAGGATCGCCGAACCGACGCCCGACCACACCAGCGTGGTCGCGACAGCCTTACACTGCGCGATCATCTGGGTGACCATGTCGTAGTCGCCGATCTTGCCGGCGACGTAGTCCATGACGCCCGTGCCGCCGAGGGCCGGGTTGACCAGGATGCCGGTGCCGAGCGCGCCGATGATGCCGCCGACGCAATGGACGCCGAACACATCGAGCGAGTCGTCATAGCCAAGCGAGTTCTTCACGACGGTGCAGAAGAACAGGCAGACGACGCCTGCGACCAGACCGAGAACCATCGCGCCCATCGGGCCCGAGAAGCCGCAAGCCGGGGTGACGGCGACGAGGCCGGCAACCGCGCCCGATGCTGCGCCGAGCAGCGACGGGTGACCCTTGGTCATCCACTCCGCGAACATCCAGGCCATCGCCGCAACCGCAGTTGCGAGGAAGGTGTTGGTCATTGCGAGAGCGGCAGTGCCCGAGGCTTCGAGGTTCGAACCGACGTTGAAGCCGAACCAGCCAACCCACAGCAGGGACGCGCCGATCATGGTCATGGTCAGCGAGTGCGGAGCCATCAGCTCCTTGCCGTAGCCGGTGCGCTTGCCGATGATCAGGCAGCCCACGAGGCCAGCAATGCCGGCGTTGATGTGAACGACGGTGCCGCCAGCGAAGTCGAGAGCGCCCCACAGGAACACCTGGCCGGCATCGGCCATGACTTCGTCAAGCTTGGCCTGAGCCGCAGCCTTCGCATCGGGAGCCGCAGCTGCAACAGCCTTGGCGGCTGCAACGATGGCGTCCGGACCAGCCCAGTACCAGACCATGTGCGCGATCGGGAAGTAGATCAACGTCACCCAGAGCGGGATGAACAGTGCAATCGCGGCGAACTTGGTGCGTTCTGCGAAGGCGCCGACGATCAGGCCGGGGGTAATGGCGGCAAAGGTCATCTGGAAGCAGAAGTAGACGAGTTCCGAGATGTTGGCGTCTGCGGTGAACGAAGCAGCCATCGAGTCAGGCGTCACGCCGGCGAGGAACGCCTTCGAGAAACCACCGATATAGGCCGAACCGCCAGTGAACGTGATGCTGTAGCCGTAGAGAGCCCAGATCACCATCACGATGCAAGCGGTGTAGAGGACCTGCATCAACACAGAGAGCATGTTCTTGGAGCGAACGAGGCCGCCGTAGAACAGGGCGAGGCCCGGGACGGTCATCAACAGAACCAGCACCGTCGAGGTCATCATCCAGGCGTTATCGCCCTTGTTGACCGTCGGATCGGCGTAAGCCGCAGTTGCGGCGAACAGGCCAACGGCGAGTGCCGCCAATCCCGCGCCAGAGGGACGCTTAAACGTCATTGTGTTTGACTCCTGATTGAAGAATGGGTGAGCGCGAAATCCGAGGAATTCGACTTAGAGGGCTGCAGCATCGGCCTCGCCGGTGCGGATGCGAACCGCGTGGTCGAGGTTGATGACGAAGATCTTGCCGTCGCCAATCTGGCCGGTCTTGGCGGCGGTGGTGATGGCTTCGATGGTCTTGTCGACCTGATCGGAAGCGACAGCCACCTCGATCTTGATCTTGGGCAGGAAGCTCACCGCATATTCAGCGCCGCGATAAATTTCCGTATGGCCCTTCTGTCGGCCATATCCTTTGACTTCCGTCACCGTCAAACCATGAACGCCAATGGCGGTCAGGGCATCACGGACTTCCTCAAGCTTGAATGGCTTGATGATCGCCATAACAATTTTCATGGGTCCTATCCCCGCTTGGGCCCGACCGAAAACCGACCGGGCGATCTCGACTGAGGTTCACCACGCGGAGAAGTTCACTACGCGGGCACAGCCAGACCAGATAGAATCAAATGCCGTGCCAGATCGGCGGAATTCTCTAACGGTTTATGAATCCCCAGCTTTTCGCGTTTCTCACGTGATGAGACAGAGTGCGCTATTCGGTCGCGCCCAAACTCTAGCCAATCCTGCCCAAAATGGAAGCATGACAGGCTCTCGACATATTCCTGCTTAGACGGCGGGCAGCCCAGAGGTGCCCAAATACGTCAATCCGAGGCAAAAAACTCGAAATTGTCTAATCTGCAGGCCTTCCAACTGGCGCGCGTGGAATTGACATGGTTCAACCGGGCAAGACCGTAGAGCCCTTCAGGCGTATTCGAGCGGACTGTGAGAGCAGTTCTGGCTGAAAGCCCAGTGGGCGCTGGCTTATTGCCTAAAGCGCGTCGCTGTCGGTCTCGCCGGTGCGGATACGCAGGGCGTGGTCGATCGGGGTCACGAAGATCTTGCCGTCGCCGATCTGGCCGGTCCGGGCTCCGGTGGAGATGACCTCGACCGCCTTGGCGGCGAGGTCGGACGCCACAGCGATTTCGAGGCGCAGTTTGGGCAGGAAGTTCACAATATACTCGGCGCCGCGATACATCTCGGTATGGCCCTTCTGCCGGCCATAGCCCTTCACTTCGGTCACCGTCATGCCGTGAACGCCGATGGCCGTCAGAGCCTGACGCACTTCATCGAGCTTGAAGGGTTTGATGATCGCGACCACGAGCTTCATGCAGGATTCCTCTTCGGGGGCGGTGTACGACCCTGCTTACGCAATCAGACAGCTTTATGCCATCCCCGTTGGCATGGCGCGTGGAAATTGGGCGGCGACCTGCCTTCGGGGCGGGCCGTTTGCACGCCAAGACGGCGAAGCGGGATTCATGGCTGGAAGCGGAGCAACTTACGTCGCCGGCTTCTCGCGGCGCTCGCGCACTGAGCCTTCCTGCGCCACGGTCGCCACCAGCGTGCCGTCGGGCTTGAAGATCAGGCCGCGCGCGAGGCCGCGACCGTTCTGGGCGCTCGGCGAATCCTGACTGTAGAGCAGCCATTCGTCGGCGCGGAACGGGCGGTGAAACCACATGGCGTGATCGAGACTGGCCGCCATCGCCTGACCGTCGAACAAAGTGCGGCCATAGCGGGCCATGATGGAATCGAGCAGCGAAAAGTCCGACGCATAGGCCAGCGCGCACATATGGAGCGCCGGATCGTCCGGCAGCTTCGCGGCGGTACGAATCCAGAAATTAATCCGCCCCTCCGGAATCTTCTCGCCAGCATAACGCTGGAATTCCACCGGACGCAGCTCGATCGGGCGATCGGACTCGTAATAGCGGCGGATGAAATCGGGCATCTTCTCGATGATCGGATGTTTCGACAGCTCTTCCGCAGTGAGCTTGTCCGGCGGCGGCACGTCCGGCATCGGATCCTGGTGGTTGAACGAGTCCTCCTCCTCGGCGTGGAACGACACCATCATCGAGAAGATCGCATGGCCGTGCTGGATCGCGGTGACACGCCGGGTCGAATAGCTCTTGCCGTCGCGCAGGCGCTCGACCTCGTAGACGATCGGAATCTGCGGGTCGCCGGGCAGAATGAAATAACAATGCAGCGAATGCGGCATGCGGCCTTCGACGGTGCGGCACGAAGCCACCATGGCCTGGCCGATCACCTGGCCGCCGAACACCCGCTGCCAGCGCGTTTTCGGGCTGCGCCCGCGGAACATGTTCACCTCGATGGTCTCGAGATCGAGGATATCGATCAGATCGATCAGGCTCTTGGACATGTCGGCATCTTTCGCTCAGCGGCAATATTAAGGGAGGTTTACCAAGACCTTGGCCGCGCAGGCCCCGGTCCCATTGCCACCCTTGTTTCGCGATCCTGTTTCGCCCAGCTATAAGCGCGTGGCAACAGCGAGAACGGATATCATGGCGGCACAACGAGGCATTGTCATCGGCGGCGGAGCGTTTGCCGGACTGGCGCTGGCTTTGGCGTTGCGGCAGGGGCTTGGCCCCGATCTGCCGATCATTGTCGCCGATCCCGCGCTGGCGAACCGGCCGAGCCGCGATCCGCGCGCCACGGCCATCGTTGCTGCCTGTCGGCGGCTGTTTGATGCTCTCGGTGTCTGGGATGCTGTGGCTGCCGAAAGCCAGCCGATTCTCGACATGGTCGTCACCGATTCCAAGCTGGAAGACGCCACCCGTCCGACCTTCCTGACCTTCGGCGGCCATGTGGAGCCGGGCGAGCCGTTCG
The DNA here is from genome assembly GCF_051811085.1 of Tardiphaga sp. 862_B3_N4_1. Lineage (NCBI taxonomy): Bacteria > Pseudomonadati > Pseudomonadota > Alphaproteobacteria > Hyphomicrobiales > Nitrobacteraceae > Tardiphaga > Tardiphaga sp. 862_B3_N4_1. The sequence continues at coordinate 1,571,413 of NZ_JBPWQB010000002.1, read as the reverse complement.
CACATATGGTCGAAAATCGCCGGCTGATCGACGAACTCGTGATCCGCGCCGAAGCGGCGGGCGTCGACCTGCGTGCGACCGCGGTGACGACATTCGATTCACGGGCCGACGGTGTCAGCGTCACGCTCGGGGATGGCAGCGTGATCGAGGCAGCTCTTCTTGTCGCTGCCGATGGCGCGCGCTCGAAGCTGCGCGAGCGTGCGGGCATCGCGACCCATGGCTGGGATTATGACCAGTCCGGTATCGTCGTCACTGTCGGCCATGAGCGCGATCATGACGGACGTGCCGAAGAACACTTCCTGCCCGCCGGGCCGTTTGCAATTCTGCCTTTGACTGGCAAGCGTTCGTCGCTGGTGTGGACCGAGAAGCGCGCGGAAGCCGCGCGCATCGTCGCTTTGCCAGATGATGAATTCCATGCCGAGCTCGAGCAGCGGTTCGGCCTGCACCTCGGCGAGGTCAAAGCGCTCGACAAGCCGCGGGCCTTTCCGCTCGGCTACTTCGTCGCGCGCTCCTTCATCGGCGAACGGTTGGCGCTGATCGGCGACGCCGCACATGTGATCCATCCGATCGCGGGGCAGGGACTCAATATGGGTCTCAAGGACGTCGCGGCATTGGCAGAGACCATCGTCGATGCTGCACGACTCGGCATGGATTTCGGCCAGAGCGATGTGCTTGAGCGCTACCAGCGCTGGCGCCGCTTCGACACCATGACGATGGGTGTCGCGACCAATGTGCTGAACGTCCTGTTCTCGAACGATCTGCCATTCGTGCGCAGCATCCGCGACATCGGTCTCGGCATCGTCGATCGGCTGCCGCCGCTGAAAGGCGCTTTCATCAAGCAGGCTGCGGGATTGTCGGGGGAAGTGCCGCGGCTTTTGAAGGGCGAGGCACTGTAGTCAGCACGTCATGCGGTCACGCCGCTCAACGTGGAAGATTTCTGCTTCTTCTCGCCTTCGAACAGCGGGCGCTCGCGGATCAATCCTTCGCCGACGAGATCGAAGAAGGCCCTGACGCGCGCCGTATTCTTCAAATCTGCATGAGTCACGATCCAGAGTTCACCCTCGAGTTCCTTGAGGGGCTCAGATAGTGCTCTTGCCACCCCGGCGTCGTGATCTGCGAGATAGCACGGCATCAGCGCGAGCCCGATGCCGGCTTTCGCTGCGACGAGCTGATTGACCAGACTGTTTGTCCGATAGACGAAGGCGTTCCATGGCGCGGCGCGTGACAGCCAGTCGGCAGCCCCGATGCCTGATGTTGTCTCCTCCCAGCCGATCAGGGAATGGCGATCGATCTCGGATGGATTCGATAACGGGCCGCCAATTGCCTCGAGATAGGCAGGGGCGGCGTACAGTGCCCATGCGATGGCCGACAGTCTGCGTCCCCAAAGATCGCCTTCTTTCGGACGGATAGGGCGCAATGCGATGTCGGCTTCGCGGCGCGAAAGACTCAGCACGCGGTTGTCGATCACCAGCTCCACGACAATGCCAGGGTGAGTCTGCTGGAACGCGGCGAGAAGCGGCGTCAGCCGGCTATAGGCCAGCGTTTCGGACGACGTGACCGTCAGGCGGCCGGACAAACGATGATCGCGACCGGATATATCGCGATCAAGCGCCAGCGCCTCGTCCTCCATGCGCTCCGCGCCGGCAGCCATCCGCGCACCGGCCTCCGTCGCTTGGTAGACGCCGCCTGGAAGTCGTTCGAATAGGCGCACGCCAACCTTGTCCTCCAACGCTTTCAGGCGGCGGAAGGCCGTGGAGTGATCCACGCCGAGTGCTATTGCCGCCGCTGTCAGACCGCCCGCGCGTTGGATGGCGAGCGCCAGCCGAAGTTCGTTCCAATCATCCATGCCGACGAAGATAGCAGTGTGGCTGCTTGCAGTCACGCAAGCGTCGCTGGCGAAAATGCCAATGGGACTTGCGTTTTCGCGGGCGCTACCTTGCTGGTGCGATAGCGACCCCACGACGGATGCAACGAAAGATCCAACCATGAAACTCTATTACGCCACCGGTACCTGTTCGCTCTCGCCGCACATTGTTGCGAACGAGGCGGGTATCCCGCTTGAAATCGTGCGGGTGGATATCCGGAAGTCGCCCCACGTCACCGAGGCGGGCAGCGACTATTCGGCGGTGAACCCGAATGGCTATGTGCCAGCGCTGGCGCTCGATGACGGCACAGTGCTGACCGAGGGCACCGCGATCGTTCAATACCTTGCGGACCTCAAACCCGAGAGCAGGTTGGCGCCGCCTGCCGGCACACCGCAGCGTGTCGAGCTGCAATCCTGGCTCAATTTCATTGCCACCGAACTCCACAAGATGTTCAGCCCGTGGCTGTTTCACCCCGAATATGGCGCACAGGCGGCAGATGTTGCACGCGTAAAGATCGCAGAGCGGCTGGCGTCGGTCGAGCGCCATCTGGCAGCGGGCAGGCCGTTCCTGCTCGGAGAAGGCTTCACGGTGGCCGACGCCTATCTGTTCACGATCGTTGGGTGGTCCAACTTAGCAAAGGTGGATCTGTCCAACTTTCCGTGTCTGCGCGACTTCATGGCTCGCGTCGAAGCGCGACCCGCCGTGCAGCAGACCATGCGCGCCGAGAGAATAAAGGTGAGCGCATGACCGTGGATCAACCAGACGCACCAGCACTGACGCTGGTCAGCCATCATCTCTGCCCTTACGTGCAGCGAGCGGCCATCGTGCTTGCCGAAAAGGGTGTCTGTTTCGAGCGGCGCTATATCGATCTCGCGCACAAGCCGGACTGGTTTTACGCGATCTCCCCGCTGGGCAAGGTTCCGCTTCTGCTTGTGCGACGCGACGGCAACGACACTGCCGTGCTCTTCGAAAGTGCGGTGATCTGCGAATACATCGAAGAGACGCAGACAGGCGTGCAGCTTCACCCTTCCGATCCGCTCGAACGAGCCGGGCACCGTGGCTGGATCGAGTTCGGCTCGTCGATCCTCGCGGATCTGTGGGGATTTGAGACGGCCACCGAAGCGAACAGCTATGAAGCGAAGCGGAAGATGTTGGCCGGCAAATTCGGTCGCATCGAGAAGGTGCTAACCGCAGCGCCGTTTTTCGCGGGGCAGCACTTCAGTATGGTCGATGCGGTTTACGCGCCAATCTTCCGCTATTTCGATGTGTTCGATACCATCGCTGACACGGAAGTCTTCGCCCAAATACCCAAGGTTCGGGCATGGCGCGCAGCGTTACGCAGGCGTCCGAGTGTAGCGAACGCTGTCACGGCCGACTACGCCGACCGGTTGCGTGCATTCCTCGCTGAGCGCGACGCACATCTTCTCAAGATCGCAGCATGAGGCAGCCATGAGCCAGGGCGTCGCATGGCTGCAACTGATCGTGGCCGGGCTTCTGGATGTGGGGTGGGCGATTTCGATGAAATATGCCACGGGTTACACCCGACCGGGCTGGACCATCCTGTCGCTGATTTTCCTCGCCGCGTTCGTCTATCTGCTCGGCCGGGTTCTGGAGGTTTTGCCGGTGGGGTCCGCCTACGCGGTATGGGTCGGGATCGGCGCAGCCGGGACGGTCCTGTTCGGAAGCGTGCTGTTTGGCGAATCGATGAGTCTGCTGCGCGGCGGCGGGGTCGCCCTCATCGTCGCGGGAATCGTCGCCTTGAGATTTGCGCCGGCATGAGCCGCCACATCAGAAATTCAGTCGATCTTCCGCGCTTCTTCCGGGAGCATGATCGGAATGCCATCGCGGATCGGATAAGCAAGCTTGGCCTGGCGCGAGATCAGCTCCTGGCGGGCGGCATCGAATTCGAGTTGGCCCTTGGTCAGCGGGCACACCAGAATCTCGAGCAGCTTGGCGTCGACGGTGCTTTCGGCGCGCTCGATTGGCGGTGTGGTCATGAGTGCGCTCCGGTGATGCGGTCGTTGATCATGGTTATTTATCAGAATTACTGCAGCGGTGGGTCGCCGCTGGTGCGCTTCTTGGCCAGATCCATTTCAGTGACAGCGATCAGGATCTCGGCGCGGGTCTTGAGATCGGGCGCTTCGAGCATCGCCTGTTTCTCGGGCGGACCATAGGGCGACATCATCGCCAGCGCGTTCACCAGGGCCTCGTTGGGCGCCTTGTCGATGCCTTCCCAATCCACTTTCAGGTTGTTGGCCTTGAGGAAGTCGGTGAGCACCGCGAGCAGCGCGGCCCGGTCGACATCGTCTTCGCCCTTGCGTGCGGTGAAATCGTCGATGAAGGGGAAGTAGTCGACCTTGCACTGCCGGTACGCCGTCAGCACCGAGAGTTCCCGCACCACTTCGAAACGGGAAACGCCGGTCAGTTCGAGGATGTAGCGGCCGTCACCGGATTCGGCGAGCTGGGTGATGCGCCCGACACAGCCGACTTTGAACAGTGCCGGCTTGGCCTCATCCGGCGAATGCGCCGCATCGGGCTGGATCATGCCAATCAGCCGGTGCCCGTCGCGAAGCGAATCGTCGATCATCGCCAGATAACGCTGTTCGAAAATGTTCAGCGGCATCTGGCCACGCGGCAGGAGCAGTGCGCCCGGCAACGGAAAGACCGGGATCACCTCGGGAAGTTCGGCAGGCCCGCGATAGTCGGCATTGATGGGCATGTCCGGTTCCGATTCGTCACACGAGAAGAATTACGAGAACAGGATAGTCGATAACCGCCTGCGGCCGTCAACGGTGGCCTCATCCGTTGGTCCCCAAGCGTCGAAGAACTGGATCAATTGCTTGCGGGCGCCGTCGTCATCCCATTTGCGATCACGCTTGACGATTTCAAGCAGGTGACCCGTGGCCTCACTGCGCTGATTGGCGCCATTGAGCGCGATCGCAAGGTCGAAGCGGGCCTGATGGTCGAGCGGATTCGCGGCGACCTTCTGTTCCAGTTCGGTGACCGGACCGAGCGCACTGGCCTGTTCGACCAGATCGATCTTGGCCTGCACGGCCTTGACCGCAGCGTCCTCACGCTTCGCGACCGGGACGAGCTCAAGGGTCTGCTTGGCCTGCTCGATGGCGCCGGTCTCGACGTAACAGCGGGCAAGGCCAGCAATGGCGGCGATATTGCCGGCATCGGCGGCAATCACCTCGCCATAGATCGAAGCGGCGGTGGCCGGATCGCCTTCAGCCAGAATCGCTTCGGCTTCCTGAAGCAGTTCTGCTGCCGTGGGCTCGGCGCCGGGCATGCCGGCTGTCAGCTTGTCTATGAACGCATTGACCTGACTCTCCGGAACCGCACCCATGAAGCCATCGGCCGGCTGGCCGTTGACGAAGGCGATCACGGCGGGGATCGACTGGATGCCCATCTGGCCGGGAATCTCCGGATTCTCGTCGATGTTCATCTTGACCAGCTTCACCTTGCCCTTGGCGGCGGTCACGGCTTTTTCGATGACAGGAGTCAGCTGGCGGCATGGACCACACCAAGGCGCCCAGAAGTCGATCAGGACCGGCTGGCGCTTGGATTCCTCGATGACGTCCTGCACGAAGGTGCGGGTGGTCGTGTCCTTGATGAGAGCGGTTGCTGCCTGCGGCGTCGAACCTGCCTGCGGCGTCTGTGCGCCGCCCTGATCCATGATGGTCACGTGAACCTCGCTCGATGTCTGAAAAATTTGGCTGCTTCTAGCATGGCCTGAGCGATTAAATGGCGTCCGTGACAGTAATTTGCAATCCGGTGAAATAGGTCCGGCAGGGGTCGATTCGACCCGAGAAGCGACATTTGACTGTTTTGAACCGTTTTCCGGGCCGAATCGGGCTCAAAGGGCCATAAATCGCGATTAACTCGCCGCGATCCGAGTTGCAGTCTAACTGTTGCATTCGCCACCGGCATTTGGCATAGGTCTGCGCGTCGGCGGCGAGCAATCGCCGCCTGTCTTCTCGGATGCGGGTGTAGCTCAGTGGTAGAGCACGACCTTGCCAAGGTCGGGGTCGAGGGTTCGAATCCCTTCGCCCGCTCCAGAATTTTCCTGGTTTTTTGGCATCAGTTTTATCGATCACAGGCCGCCGTCCGGCGGCCTTGTCGTTTGTGATCCGCAGGCACGTAGATCCGCCCCGCATCGCTTGAAATCATCGGGCGTTGGGCAGACAATCCACGGGCGAAGCGGGTACGAGACTGACGATGCCGTCGACCACTGATTCCAACCTGGAAATTGCCAAGCGTGCCAATGACGAGGCGCGGGCGGATTTTGCGACCTGGGTGATGATGGCGAAGCTGAAAAGCCTCGACGCGCTGCCGCAGGAAGCCCAGACATTCTATGCGGGCTATCTCGCGCTGCTGGCGCGTGGCAAACAATCCGAGCCAGCCGCGGCCGAAGCCACCATCCAGACTGTCTACCGCAGCTATTATTCCCGCATGGGCGGCACCGGCATCGCGCCCATCATCAAGACGGCTTCGAGATCAAGACCAATGCCCGACGACAACAATAACAATGTCACGCCCTTTCGCCGGATCAAGCCCAACACGCCACCGCCCCCGCGCGAAAAGAAGAAGCTGCCGGTCGCGTTGATCTTCATCGGGTTGATTTTGCTGGCTGTGGCCTGGCGCTATCTCACCAAGGGCAGCCTTTAAAAAACGTAGCAGTGATCGCGCGATGATGCGGTGCGATGCACCAATTGCATCAGGCTACTGGAACTAACTTTCAAAATTTTTTTCAAGATGTCGTCGTGATGGCGACGTCTTTCATTTGCGCGAGCGTTAGTTGCGCTTTTCACCTGCGACATTTGTGCTAGCATCTCACTGTCTGAGAAAATCACAGACCAATAAAGTTCGTCTCGAACGTTCAATAAGACATAGCAGCCGCAACAAGCTGCACAGGGAGTGACGCGATGAAATCGATGACTGGTCGATCCGTTGTTGCGTGCGCCGCCATCCTCGCTACGGCGATCGGCATGGCCTCGCTCAATCAAGCGAGCGCACAGCAGAAGCTCAAGAGCTACAAATCCGATACCAAGGAATTCTGGACCAATCCGCCGGACGACTGGTTCCTCGGTGACGAGACCGAGGCACAGAAGGGGCTGGCGCCGCCGTCGGGCCCGCCGACCGGTGCGTCCGATGCCGAACTCGCAGCCATGATGAAGAAGATCAAGCTGCCGCCGGGATTCAAGATCGAGGTCTATGCATCCGGCGTGCTGGCGGCGCGGCAGATGGCCTGGGGCGATAAAGGCACGCTCTTTGTCGGCTCGTTCGGCCTCGGCAACGTCTATGCGATCACCGACAAGGGCGGCAAGAAAGAGGTCAAGACCGTCATCAAGGGCATGAAGATGCCGACGGGCATCGCCTTCCAGGACGGTGCGCTCTATGTGATCGATATCAACAAGCTGATCAAATACGAGAATGCCGAGGCAAATATCGACAAGCTCGGTGACGGCAAGGTGGTCTACGACGACATGCCGTCATTCGCGGCACATGGCTGGAAGTATCTCGCGCCGGACAAGGACGGCTGGTTCTACGTTCCGTTCGGACCTCCCTTCAACATCGGCATTCCGCCGACCAGCCTCTCGCAGATCCGCCGTGTCGATCCCAAGACCGGCAATGCCGAAATCGTTGCGCTGGGCGTGCGCAACTCGGTGGGCGGCGACGTCGATCCCCGCACCGGCAAATACTGGTTCACCGAAAATGCGCGCGACTGGATCAGCGACGATATGCCGAGCGACAAACTCAACATGATCTCGAAGCTTGGCGAGCATTTCGGCTATCCGCATTGCCATCAAGGCAACATGCCGGATCCGAAATTCGCCATGGGTCACAAGTGTTCGGAATTCACGCCGCCGGTGTTGAATCTCGGCGCCCATGTCGCTCCGTTGGGGATGAAGTTCTATACCGGCAGCATGTTTCCTGCCGAATACAAGAACAACATCTTCATTGCGGAGCATGGCTCGTGGAACCGGCACAAGTATCAGGGCGCACGTATCAAGCGTGTGATCGCCGGGCCGGATGGCAAGAACGCCAAGCAGGAGATCTTCGCCTCCGGCTGGATCGAGGGTGACCAGGGTTATCTCGGCCGTCCTGCCGATATTGTTCTGGCCAAGGATGGATCGCTGCTGATTGCCGACGATTGGGCAGGCGCAATCTATCGCATCAGCTACGCGAAGTAAGTCGCGAATTGCGTGAGGCTGGAGTTGCGTCATCCGCAGCTCCAGCCTCATGTATTCTGGAATGGGAATGTGGCTCATGCATCGTTCTGCAATCGCAGCTGTTCTTGTCTTTCTAGTTCTTGGTTCTGGGTCCAGTCCGGCTGATGCCGCCGATATCGCCGCGGGCAAGGAGAAAGCCGAGCTCTGCAGCGGCTGTCACGGCGAAAACGGCATCTCGCAAATGGAGAACATCCCTTCGCTCGCCGCACAGCCGGATCTGTTTATCCAGTGGCAGCTGGTGTTCTTTCGTTCAGGCACCCGCAAGAACGAACAGATGCAGCCGATCTTGGAGCAGATCGACAACAACGACATCCGTAATCTCGGCGCCTATTTCGCTTCGCTGAAGCCGCCGGAGGGCAAAAAGCCCGATGACAATCCGGATCTGTCGGCCAAGGGCGCGCAAGCGGCGGTCGGCCGTCGCTGCGCGTCGTGTCACACGGAAAGTTATGGTGGCACGAAGGCGGTGTCGCGTATCGCCGGACAGCGCGAGGACTATCTCGTCAAGGCGCTGCGCGATTACAAGTCCGGCGTCCGCGCCGGTGGGGGCATGGCAGCGATGGCTGAGGTTGCCTATTCGCTCAGTGAAGAAGAGATCACTGCGCTGGCGCATTATCTGGCGCATCTATGAGGGGAAATCCGTAGCCCGGATTGCGATTGGCCTGATCCGGGCTACGTTGCGATGCTTACGCTACCCGCTGATGCTCATACGCCTTGAGATGCGTATAGATCATCCGCAGTCGCGGCACGGCAACCTTGGCGGCATCGGCGCGGGCGATGACATCGCCGACGATCTGGTCGGCCTCGATCTGCGCCTTGTTGAGGATGTCGCGATACATCGAGGCGGTCATCTTCGAACCTTCTGCTGTCAGCATGCCCTCGGTGCGTTCGAGGAAGGCTGCCCGCGGTGCGAAGCCGTTGGCCTTGGCGACGCCACTCATCTCATCCCGCACGCCGAGGATGAAGTCTCGGCCGCCAGGTGCCGCGACGATGTCACCGACAGCGCCGCGCATCGCGCTGGTCGAGCCGGCAATCGTCGCCAGGAACACCCACTTCTCCCACATATCCTGCATGATATTCTCGGAGGCCGCGCCTCCAAAGTTGCCGGTCGCCATGATCGCAGCGATCGCCTTCACGCGATCTGAACTGCCGCCCTTGCGTTCGCCGAAGCTGAGCACCTGCATTGGCGCCATCTGGACGACCTCGCGCGCCTCGTTGAGCGTCGCTGCGATCTGGCATTGGCCGCCCATGACGTTCTCGGCGCCGAACTTCTTCTCCAGTACGTCGAGATGCTTCATGCCGTTGAGCAGCGGAATGATCGCCGTGTTCGGCCCAACCGCGGGTGCAAAGGACGCGATGGCGTCGTCGAGGTCGAAGGCCTTGCAGCTCAGCAGCACGACATCGAATTTCTCCTTGATCGCATCTGCCTGCACCGTCGGCGGATTCTTCAGGGTCACGTCGCCGTGCGGGCTCTTGATGACAAGGCCGGCGCTTGCCAGCTCACCGGCGCGCTTCGGGCGAACCAGGAAAGTGATGTCATTGCCGGCCTGTAACAGCCTGCCGCCGAAATAGCCGCCGATGGCACCGGCGCCGACCACGAGAATACGCATTGGGATGAGTCCATGTTGGATTGGAACGTGAAGCTGTCAAACAGTAGCCCGTCATTGCGAGCGAAGCGAAGCAATCCAGTTCCTTGTCGATGCAGGGCTGGATTGCTTAGTCGCAAGAGCTACCTGCAATGACGGCTGCGAGAAGGTGCTCGCTACCACTTCTCCCCGAACGGGCGAATCTCCAGTTCAAACGTCCAGGCGCTACGCGGCTGCTGATAGAGCTGCCAGTATGACTGGGCGACCGACGCAGGCGGCATCAACAAATCGGGATTGTTGAGCGCCTCCTTGCCCCACATCTGCTCGCGGCGTTCGCGCACCCAGGCGGTGTCGACGCCGCTGTCGATAATCAAATGGGCAACATGGATGTTTTTCGGGCCGAGCTCGCGGGCCATCGCCTGAGCTACTGCACGCAACCCGAATTTGGCCGATGCAAAAGCGGCAAAACCACTGCCGCCACGCAAGCTCGCGGTGGCGCCTGTGAAGAAGATGTTGCCCTGGCCGCGCGGCATCATCAGCCGTGCAGCTTCGCGCCCGGCCAGGAAACCGGAATAGCAGGCCATCTCCCAGACCTTGCGAAACACCCGCTCGGTTGTCTCCAAAATTGGGAAATTGACGTTGGCGCCGACATTGAAGATGCAGACCTCCAATGGCGCGTGCGCATCGGCGTCATTGAGGAAGGCGGCGATCTCGTCTTCCTTGCGGGCATCGAGCGAGCGCGCCACGATCGTGCCGCCCATAGCCTCGATCTCTGCCACCAAAGGCGCCAGCTTGTCGCCGTTACGGCGCCCAGCGAACACCGTGAAACCTTCGGCGGCGAATTTCTTGGCGATCTCCGAGCCGATAAAATCACCGGCGCCGATGACCGCGACAGTCGCGTTGCGCTTCTGCATGATGTGCTCTCCGCTATTTGCCGGCGCCGGTAATCAATTCCTCGACCTCGCGCAACTGCTCCTTGCCGAAGAACATCTCATCGCCGACGAAGAAGGTCGGTGAGCCGAACGCGCCGCGCTCGACAGCGGTCTGTGTATTGGCCACCAGTACCGCCTTCACCTCCGGCTCCTGTCCGCGTGCGAACAATCTTGCGCCATCGAGACCGGAGTCGGTGAGTGCTTTTATGGCCACTTCGGGGTCATCCATCTTCTTTGGCTCGCCCCACATATGATGGAACGCGGCGTCGACGTATTTCTCGAACACGCCGTCAAACTGTGCCGCGATGGCGACGCGCATCAGGTTCAGCGTGTTGACCGGGAAGAACGGATTCATCGTGTAGGGCTTGACGCTGAAGCGCTTCACGAACCGCTCGGTCTCGATTTGATGAAATTCACGTTTGTTCTTGACGCCGGCATAGGTCTCCGCCGGCGAGCGATTATTGGTCGCCTTGAAGATGCCCCCCAGCAGGACCGGGACGTATTCGAATGTCACGCCGGTGCGCGCTTCGATCGCCGGGATCGCCAGATGGCTGAGATAGGCGTTGGGGCTGCCGAAATCGAACAGGAATTGTGGCGACGTCTTGGTCAAGGCGGTCTCCCGAATTTTTATTGGGTGCAGTGTGGCGCAGCACGTGCGATGCGTCCACATCTTTTATGATGACCGTAATGCTATGGCTTGACGGCGCACAGTGTCAGATCAGACGCTGTACGGTCCGTTTGCGCCACACCAGCATGTAATAGCTCATCTGCAGAACAAACATGGCGCAGAAGGTGATGGGGTAGGCGGCCCAGACGCCATCGAGACCGATAGTGCGGCTGAGGATGACGGCCGAGGGCACCTCGATGGCAACGATGGCGAAAACCAGAAGCGCCAATGGTGCAAATACCGTTCCGCTGGCACGCATCATTCCGGAGAATGTTGTGGCCATGCCGAACAGGATCGAACTCCACAGTACAATGTGAAGCGACCGCTGTGCGAGTTCGAGGACCGCCGGATCGACGATGAAAAAGCTCATGAGGGTGCGGGAGAACAGGTAGGCGATCGCCACCAGTCCGCCGGTCAGGACGAGGTTCATCAGCAATCCGGTGCGGACGATGGCGCCGAGCTGGTCGGCCTGGCCGCGGCCGATGGCCTGCGCGCCGAAGATCGAGGCCGTAATCGAGATCGAAATGGCGGGAAACTGTACATAGCTCAAAATCTGGTTGACCGCGCCATAAGCGGCGGTCGCGTTGGAGCCGAAGCCGTTGACGAGGCCGAGCAGCACAAGTTCGGCGACCGACATTACGGCCATGCCGATCGCGGAAGGGATACCGATCCGCAACACCTTGCGCAGCAGCGCGGGGTCAAGCCGTATTCTGCGCAGGAACTCCGCGTCGGGCGCGAGCGCGTGTTTCTTGCGGCGCAGGTACATGGCGAGCCAGAGCAGCGTGAACGCGCTCGACGCGGCCGCGGCGCAGGCAGCGCTGGCCACGCCAAGTCGCGGCAGGCCGAACCAGCCCTGGATCAGCGCCGGTGTGACGGTGAGGCCTATGAATGTGGACAGTGCCAGCGCCCATAGCGGCGTCACGGTGTCGCCGACGCCGCGCATCATCGATGTCATCAGAATGAAGATGAAGGTCGCCGGCATCGCCAGCATCATGATCCGGGCATAGGCGCTGGCCTGGTCGAGAATATCCGCCGGTGTCGCAAGCGCAACCATCATTGGTCGGCTCAATAGGGCGCCGAACACTGCGATGATGACCGCTAGCAGAAGGGCGACAGCGAGGGTCGTGCCGGCCACCGCCTTTACCTTGTGGCGCTCGCCCGCGCCCCAGGCCTGGCCAATCAGCACCGACGCGCCCGCTCCCAACCCCACGACGAAGGAGATGAAGAAGAACATTACCGGAAAGAACACCGATGCCGCCGCGAGCGCATCGACGCCGATCATCTGGCCGACATAGATGCTGTTGATGGTGCCGAACAGCGATTGCAGAATATTGCTCAGCATCATCGGTGCAAGGAAGGTGAGAAACGTCCTCCACAAAGGACGCGGTGTCATCGGCAAAGGCTCAGACATAGCGGGTTCTCGGTTGGCACGAAGACATAACGGTCCGTTAGCGCGCGTTGATGCGCACGGTGTTGTGGTGGTCGATGGGGCCGGGTGATCAGGCCGGTGGGGCGGCGGCCTGATCACGAAATGCGAGTATTACGATGTGATCGCGGATATCGACTGGCCAGTTCGCGATGAGTTCGGTGAAGCGCCGTTGATCGCCGGCAAACAGCGCGCGCGACGCTTCCTCAAAGCCCGGCCGATCTCCGGCCATGGTCGACATGAAGTGATAGGCCGCATCGCGCGCGGCGCGTTGACGATCCCTGTCGCCACTCGCGCGGCGGGCATTTTCTACCAGCTTGCGTAGCGCGACTGAGGCACCGCCCGGCTGTGCGCTAAGCCACTCCCAATGGCGCGGCAACAGCGTTACCTCGCGGGCGACAACGCCAAGCTTCGGCCGGCCACGGCCACGGGGCTCGGTCGACGCCTCGACGTGGGGCTCGACCGCGGATAGCTGGGGCAGGCGGGCGACGACCTCGCGATGGCTGCCGCGCAAATCGATATGGAGTGACTTGCCGGTGGCGTTGTCGACAATGACGATCGGATCGGCGATTGCGCCGGTCGCGATCTTGATCGCGATCGCGACCTCGGCCAATGGCCCAGAAGCCAGCAGCTTCGGACCGGCAAAGGCGCTAAACGGAGGAACACTCATTTCAGTCATGGGAATAAGCCCGTCTCATCATCAAGATCGATGCTAATTATACCCGGATAATATATCTGTCAATATTACCCGGGCGATAATTAAGTGCGCCAGCTCGCAAAGGATCGCCATGCTCACTGTCCATCACCTGAATAACTCGCGCTCCCAGCGCGTGCTGTGGCTGCTCGAAGAGCTCGGCACTCCCTATGAGATCATCAGATACAACCGGCAGCCCAACATGCTGGCTCCGCCGGAGCTGCGGGCGATTCATCCGCTCGGCAAGTCGCCGGTCATTACCGACAACGGCAACACGATCGCCGAGTCCGGCGCGATCGTCGAATATCTCGTCAAAACCTACGGCAACGGCCGGCTGATTCCGCCTGACAACACACCGGAGCGCCTGCGCTTCACCTATTGGCTGCACTACGCCGAGGGGTCGGCGATGCCGCCGCTGCTGTTGAAGCTGATCTTCCTGATGCTGCCGAAGCGCGCGCCGCTGCTGATGCGCCCGGTGGTCAATGCCATCGCCGCGAAAGCGCTGAACACGCTGGTCGATCCGCAACTCAAACAGCACATGGCGTTCTGGGAAGGCGAACTGTCGAAGAGCGAATGGTTCGCGGGCAGCGAGTTCACCGCCGCCGATATCCAGATGAGCTTCCCACTCGAAGCGGCCTCCGCGCGCGCCGGGCTGGAGCAAGGACATCCCAAGGCGATGGCGTGGCTCGCGAAGATCCACGCGCGGCCCGCCTATCAGCGCGCGCTGGAGAAGGGCGGGCCGTATTCGGTGGGACGCTAGACCGCGGGGAAGCCGAACAGCTTCTGCGGATTGTTCGTGAGGATACGATTGCGCATCGTCTCATCCGGCACCCACTCTGCAAGCAGGTCGAGCAGATCGCTTACGCCCATCATCACATCCCAGTTCGCCACATGCGGCCAGTCGGAGCCCCAGACGCAACGGTCGGGATTGGCGGCGACCAGCTTCTGGGCGAAGGGAATCGTATCGCTATAGGGCGGCCCACCCTGAATGCTGGTGCGATACGCGCCGGACAGTCGAACCCATGCGCCGTCGCGCACGAGGCCGACCAGAGCGTCGAAGCCCGGATCGTTGATGCCGCGTGAGGTCGGGAAGTGTCCCATGTGGTCAACGAGGAATGGCACCGGCAGTTTCGCAAAGCGTGAGGCGAGAGCCGGAATATCCTTGGCATCGATCAGGAATTGCAGATGCCAGCCCATCTCGCGGCAGAGCGACGCGTAGTCCTCAAGCTGCGCGAAACCCATCCCGCCGCCATAAAGCACGTTGAGCCGAAGGCCGACGACGCCCGCTTCTTTCAGCGCCACCTTCTCCTTCTCGGGGCAATCCAGCCCGATCACCGCGATGCCACGCAACCGCTGGCGATTGGCGGTGAGCGCGTTCACCAGCAGGCGGTTGTCGGTGCCATGCACGCTGACTTGCGTTAGCACGCCGTAAGTCATGCCGGTCGCATCGAGCATCGATAGATAAGATGCCGCCGTGGCCTCCGGCGGTGTGTAACTCCGCCCGGCGACGAACGGATAGTCCGGCGGCAGACCGATCACATGGGCATGGGTATCAACGGCACCACGCGGCACGGTGAACCGTGTCGCGCTGCGCTGGCTCGGTTGCGGCCCCGGGCAAGCCCGGGGTTCGCTGGGGGATGAATCAGGCGTCTGCATAGAGAATACGTCCGCGGGTTTCAGGCAACGCATAGGCTGCGAGGAAGAACAGGCCGTAAGCCAGCACTGCGAAGATCGCGATGGCATTGCCGAGGCTGGTGGTGTTGGACAGAGCGCCGACCAGGAACGGGAACAGAGCGCCGATGCCACGGCCGAAATTGTAGCAGAAGCCTTGGCCCGATCCGCGCAGACGTGTTGGATAGAGCTCCGTGAGGAACGCGCCCATGCCGGAGAAGTAGCCCGACGCAAAGAAGCCGAGCGGGAAGCCGAGGATCCACAGCACTTCGTTGGTGAGCGTCACCTGTGTGTAGATCAGGATGACTGCGATGGCGCCGAGCGAGAAGGTCAGGAACAGGTTGCGGCGACCGATGCGGTCGGCGAGCCAGGCACCGACGAGATAGCCGATGAAGGAGCCGACGATCAGCGCCGAGAGATAGCCGGTCGATGAGACGATCGACAGCTTGCGCTCGGTGGTGAGGAAGCGCGGCACCCAGAAGGTGATGGCGTAATAGCCACCCTGGCAACCGGTCGCAGCGAGCGACGCAAGGATCGTGGTCTTCAGCAT
Source organism: Tardiphaga sp. 862_B3_N4_1 (assembly GCF_051811085.1). Lineage (NCBI taxonomy): Bacteria > Pseudomonadati > Pseudomonadota > Alphaproteobacteria > Hyphomicrobiales > Nitrobacteraceae > Tardiphaga > Tardiphaga sp. 862_B3_N4_1. The sequence goes on along the minus strand of NZ_JBPWQB010000002.1, from coordinate 1,555,789 downwards.
CGGGCCGGCAAAGATTTCGCTGAGCTTGGGCCGATCGCCACTGGCGTTCTGCTTGGCGCGGGTCTCCGCGGCGATGACCGGTTCTTCGACGTAGCGGCGCAGATACAGCACCAGCAAAGCCGGCAGTGCACCGATGGCGAACATCCAGCGCCACGCTGTCTCTGGTGGAAGCCATGAGAACAAGACCGCTTGTGACAGCACGGCGAGACCCCAGCCGATCGCCCACCCGGATTGCACCGAGCCGACAGCACGGCCGCGATATTGCGGACGGATGGCTTCGCCCATCAGCACTGCGCCTGCGGCCCATTCACCGCCAAAGCCGATGCCGAGCAGCGCACGCGCCACCAGCAGCTGATCGAAATTCTGCACGAAGGCACAGATCAGCGAGAAGAACGAGAACCACAGGATGGTCAGCTGCAGCGTGCGGACGCGGCCGATACGGTCGGCAAGATAACCGCCGAGCCAGCCGCCGATGGCGGATGCGAGCAGTGTCACCGTGCCGGCGAGTCCGGCGGTGCCGGGATCGACCTTCCACATCACGATGATGGTGCCGATCACCAGCGGATAGATCATGAAATCCATGCCATCGAGCGCCCAGCCTGTGGCACAGGCCCAGAATGTGCGGCGCTCCGGCGGATTCATGTCGCGATAGAAGGCCAGAAGGCTGGTGTCTTCGATTTCCGCGCGCTCAATGGCGCCGGGATCGGTTGGTCGGTTGCCGCTCATGATTGTTTCCCCCGTTAGTCGTCTTGGTTCGGGGGGCGCTCACCCGTGCGCCCCTGGGAGCACCGGATATGTCATTGGACGTCAGTACCCAGATGCCTCAGCGCCACGCGTACGCGGATCAGGGGCACCAAGCAAGCCGTCTGGCGTCACGAGAATAGAATTGGCCGAAGTCTGGCCCATCGGCTCGACCACCTTGTGGCCCATGGCACGCAGGGCATTGAGGGTCTCTTCGCTGAAGCCGCGTTCGATGCGCACTTCATCAGGCAGCCACTGGTGATGCAGGCGAGAGGTCGCGACGGCCGACATCACATCCATTCTGTAGTCGATCACATTGACGATCACCTGCAGCACTGTCGAGATGATGCGGCTGCCGCCGGGCGAACCGGTGACGAGTACCGGCTTGCCGTCCTTCAGGACAATGGTCGGCGACATCGATGACAGTGGCCGCTTGCCTGGGCCGGGCAGGTTGGCTTCGAAGCCGACCAGGCCGAAGGCATTCGAGGCGCCGGGTGCTGCGGTGAAATCGTCGAGCTCGTTATTCATCAACACGCCCGTGCCATCGGCGACGAGGCCGACACCGTAGGGAAAGTTGAGCGTATAGGTATTGCTCACAACATTGCCGGCAGCATCGACCACGGAATAGTGGGTCGTGTTCTGCCCTTCACGCGGAGGCACCGCAGACAGCGCGTCGGTCCATGGCGTCGCCTTGTCGAGATCGATCGAGGCGCGCTGTTTGGCGGCGTAGTCTTTCGAGGTTAGTATCGCAATCGGTGCATTGACGAATGCGGGATCGCCAAGATAGCGCGCACGATCGGCATAAGCGCGTTTCATAGCCTCGATCAGTAGATGCAGCGACGGCGCCGAGCCTTGCCGCAAGGTTGCCACTGGAAAGCCTTCGAGGATGTTGAGTGTTTCCAGCAGCACTGTGCCGCCGGATGATGGCAGTGGCATCGAGACGATATCGTAGCCCCGATAGCTGCCGCGCACCGGCTGGCGGATCACCGGCTGATAGGCCTTGAGGTCTTCGATCGCAAAAATGCCGCCGGCCTTGTTGATGCCATCGACCAGCTTCTGCGCTACCGGGCCTTCGTAGAATCCGCGTGGCCCTTGCGCGGCGATTGCCGTCAGCGTCGCAGCAAGGTCGCTCTGGGTCAGCGTATCGCCCGGTTGCAGCGCTGTGCCATCGGAGCGCGAGAAGATCTTCACCGATGATGGCCAGCGCGCGGTGCGTCGTTGCAGATCGGGCAGCGTGGCGGCGATATCGTCCGCCACGACGAAGCCGTCGCGCGCCAGCGCAATCGCGGGCTGCAGCAGATCCGACCATGTGAATTTGCCCGAACCGTATTTTTCCAGCGCAAGCGCGAGCCCTGCCACCGTGCCGGGGACGCCGATGCCCAATGCGGAGTCACGCGATTTCGCGATATCCGGCTTGCCGTCATTGCCGAGAAACATGTCACGGGTGGCTTTGGCCGGCGCGGTCTCGCGGTAATCGATGGTGATGTCCTCGCCGGCGGCGGTATGGATCACCATGAAGCCGCCGCCACCGATATTGCCGGCGCGCGGATAGGTGACGGCCATGGCGAAACCGCTCGCAACAGCCGCATCGATCGCATTGCCACCGTGCGCCATGACATCCGCACCGACCTTGGCGGAGATCTTCTCCTGGGCGACGACCATGCCATGCGTGGCAGCGATGGGCTTGAGCGTGCCTGACGGTGCGGGGGTATAGACGTCACGCGCCTGCTGCGCGTTTGTCGATGCCGGGACGACGAGTATAAAAGCGAGTGCTGCGACGCACGTACAACGCAGGAAAGCAAACAGTGCCATCGATCACTCCGGCTGACAGCGGACATGATCGCATCGCCGTCTCGAATGCTATATGGCTTGTGAAACGTACGAGACAACACTCTGTGATTCGCGGGGGATACCACGCATGGCGGTCGCCGCCGCTTCATCAGCCTCTGTGACAGCGGCGCCAAAGACCTATCCACCGCGCTCTGCGGTGATCAGCTGGATGTTTTTCGACTGGGCGGCCCAGCCTTACTTCAGTCTCATCACAACCTTTGTTTTCGCGCCCTATTTCGCCACGCGCGTGGCATCCGACGCCGCCACCGGGCAATCCCTGTGGGGCTTCGCCACCGCTGCGGCCGGGTTGGTCATCGCGCTGGCATCGCCGATGCTTGGCGCGATTGCCGACGCGAGCGGCCGCCGCAAGCCGTGGATCGCAAGCTTCGGTGCGATCTTCGTGATCGGCGCCTGCATCATGTGGATCGGCAAGCCCGGCGATCCCGCTATCATCCTGCCGCTGCTGATTGCCTATGGCTTGGCGACCATCGGCGTGGAGTTTGCCACCGTGTTCAACAATGCGATGATGCCGACGTTGGTGCCGCCGGATAAAATCGGCCGCCTGTCCGGTTCGGGCTGGGCGCTCGGCTATGTCGGCGGCATTCTCAGCCTAATCATCGTGCTCGGCTTCATGGCTGCGAACCCGACCACGGGGCGCACATTGTTCGGTCTGGTCCCGATCCTCGGTCTCGACCCCGCGACGTTCCAGGGCGATCGCATTTCGGCGCCGCTGTCGGGCCTGTGGTTCGTCGTCTTCGTGCTGCCGATGTTTCTCCTGACGCCGGATTTTCCTGCAAAGGTTTCGCCCGGTCACGCCGTGCGTGCAGGTCTGACCGATCTCAGGCACACGCTAAGTGATCTGCCGAAGCATCGCTCGATGATGGCATTCCTGATTGCCAACATGATCTACACGGACGGGCTGGTGTCGCTGTTTGCTTTCGGTGGCATCTATGCGGCCGGCACGTTCGGTTGGAATACGATTCAGATCGGCACATTCGGTATCATCCTGGCCATTGCCGGAACGTTCGGCGCCTTCGTCGGCGGCAAGCTCGACGATGCGTTCGGACCAAAGCGTGTAATCACCGGCAGCATCCTGCTGCTGCTGATCTCGATCATCGCGATCCTGCTGATTGATCGCGAAACCATCTTCTTCATCAAGGTCGCGCCGCCGGTGCCCGGTGGCGGCCTGTTCGCGGCGCCTGCGGAGAAGGCCTATCTCGCGCTGGGTTGCCTGATCGGCATGGCGGGCGGTCCGCTGCAGGCGGCATCGCGCACGCTGTTGATCCGGTTGGCACCGCAAGATCGCATCGCGCAGTTCTTCGGTCTGTTCGCGCTGACCGGAAAGGTGACGTCCTTTATGGGGCCGTTGCTGATCGGCCTCGTCACCGCGGTCACCGCCAGCCAGAAGGCTGGCATGGCGGTGCTGGTGCTGTTCTTTGTCGGTGGCCTCGGTCTGCTCGCACGGGTGCGGGAAGACTAGGGTGCGCGTCCCGGGATATCTCCGATCGAATCCTTATTTCGCTCAGCAGCGATGAGCATTTCGACAAAGGCGGTCACCTTGCGCGGCCGGAATTGTGCTGCAGGGTAAACCGTGTAGATGCCGCCGGACGGCAGCTGCCATTCCGGGAGGGCATGGCTCAGCCGCCCCGAGGCTAGATCTTCGGCCACCAGGAAATCCGGCAAAACCGAAAGGCCGCCACCGGCTCTGACTGCCGCGAGTACCCCTGGCGTCGTGTCGATGCCCATGCTCGCCTGCATGCGCACGGTCCGTCGTTCGAGGTCGCTGCGCGAGAACTGACACAGTAGCGGTTCGCGCAGTGCCATGTTGGCAATGAACGGCAGCGCAGCGAGATCCTTTGGATCGTAGGTGGCCGCGATTCGATCCGCGAATGCAGGGGCACCGACCAGCAATTGTCGGAAGGATCCGATCTTGCGCGCCTGCAGGCTGGAATCTGCAAGCCAGCCGACCCGGATCGCCATGTCTATCTTGCCGGAGGTGAGATCCATCGTCTGGTCGCTTAGCGTCTGCTCCACGCGGCAGCCGGGATAGCGCTTTGTGAAGGCCGTGACCACCGGAACGACCACTGCGATACCGTAGTCGTTGGGCGCGGTGATGCGCAGGGTGCCGGTCGGCTCGGCGGCCGCTTGGGTGAGTTCGTTGAACGCATCCTCCGCTTCCCGCAAGATCATGACGCAACGTGCATGAAACATGCGGCCAGCCTCGGTCGGATGGACGCGCCGCGTGGTCCGGACGAGAAGGCTCGTCCGCAACTCCTGTTCGAGCTGCGTCACCTGCTGGCTCACCACGGCCTTGGTGATGCCGAGCCGCTCTGCCGCGCGCGTGAAGGAGCCTGTGTCAACGACAGCAGCGAAATAAGCCAGCCGGTTCAGGTTCATCGCTATGACCGTGAGGAACGGGATAGATTGTCAGTTAATAGCATACATTCTGTCTGGTTTGTCGGTCTTATTCGAGCATTTGCCGTGTGCCATAAATCGCGTCCAAGGAGACCGATATGGCCGCTACCACGCACATCGCCTATCTCTTCGATCCGCTCTGCGGCTGGTGCTACGGCGCTTCTGCAATTCTCGAAAAGCTTGCCGCTCTGCCGGACTTTTCCTTCGCGTTAGCTCCGACCGGGCATTTTGCCGGGTCTGGTGCCAGACCGATGGACAACGGTTTCGCTGCATTCGCCTGGGCCAACGACCAGCGCATTTCCCGCCTGAGTGGTCAGCCCTTCAGCGAAGCCTATCGCCGCAATGTCCTCGGGGATCACACGCGCCCCTTCGACTCTGGCCCGGCGACGCTGGCGATCACCGCGGTCGCACTCACTGCCCCGGACCGGGAGTTCGATGCTCTCAAGGCCATTCAGAATGCACGCTATGTCGAGGGCCGCGACAACACGGACATCTCGGTTCTCTCGCATGTGCTGCGCGTGTTGCAGTTGCCGGAGATCGCGGATCGCCTGGTCGCTCCTGATGACGCGTTGATCGCTGCTAACCGTACGCGCCTCGATACAGCACGCGTCGAGATGCGCCGATTTGGCGCCAATGGCGTCCCATCCCTCATTGTGGGCAACGGGGAGAGCCGACGTCTTGTCAGCGCGAGTAGTCTGTTCGGCAGCATGGAGACGCTCGTCGAGGGACTGAAGGCAGCCTGAGTTTTACTGATCAACAGCGACAGGCGAGCCACGCCTGAATTTTACACTACCCACTCTCACGAGGAGACGCCCATGTTCACCAGGAGAACCATCATGAAAACAACTCTTGCCGCCGGTGCAGTCGCTGTGTTCGCTCCAGAGGGAACGGGCTACGCAGCTGGTGGGCTTTCGTGGAAGCACTTCCCCGCCGGCCCGAAGGGTTTCTTTCGCGCCCCCGTGCTCATTACTGGCGCGTCCGAGGCTGTTCTGATCGATGGCGGCTTCACTTACTCCGACGGTCGGGCTGTAGCCGACGCAATCAAGGCGACGGGCAAGAAGCTCACCACCATCTATGTCAGCCAAGCCGACCCGGATTACTACTTCAGCCTCAAGCCAATTAAGGAAGCTTTCCCCGAAGCTCGGGTGATTGCAGCATCCGATACGGTGGCCGCCATCAACGGCAATGTGGAAAAGAAACTCGCAGTCTGGGGGCCGCAGCTTAAGGAAAACGGCCCGCAGACGCTTGCCGATGTCGTCATTCCCAAGGCTTTCGACGACAAGAAGCTCATCGTCGATGGGGAGACCATTGAGATCGTCGATGCAGAAGGGCTGGCCAGTCGGCGCTATCTCTTCGTGCCGTCGTTGAACGCGGTGTTTGGCGGGGTAATGATCTTTGCGGGTGTGTATGTCTGGACCGCCGATTCACCGACCAAGGAACAGCGCGCTGCATGGATCGCCAATCTCGATAAGATTACCGCCCGCAAGCCGGTAATCGTTGTGCCCGGTCACATGACGCCGGACGCTCCCACTGAACTCACGGGTGTTGCGCACACCAAGGCTTACCTTGTTGCCTTCGAGGAAGAGCTGGCCAAGGCCAAGGACTCAATAACGCTCAAGAGAGCCATGGAAGCCCGCTTCCCCGGTCTCGGCATGGGGGTTGCCCTCGACATCGGCTCCAAGGTCGCCACCGGCGAGATGAAGTGGGGCTGAGATGGGCGCCAATCTCGATCTGATCCGGGCTACCTATGAGGGATCATCATCGGAAGAGAACGGCCATAACCTGCTGGCCGCTCTCGCTCCTGATGCCGCGTGGACCGAAGCTGATGGTTTCCCTTACGCAGGAACTTACGTGGGGCCGGAAGCGATTGCGGCGGGTGTGTTTCGGCGCCTCGCCACCGAGTGGGTGGGTTACCGCGCCGATGTTCACACCTATCTCGAAGATGGCGACCGCGTCGCCGCCTTCGGCGTTTACTCTGGGACCTACAAGACGACGGGCAAGTCGATGCAGGCCGCCTTCGCACACCTCTACCTAGTGAGGGGCGGCAAGATCGCGCGCATGACGCAATATGTCGATACGCTCATGGTCCAACAGGCCTTGGCTTTGTAGCCCGATCACGCCGCTCGATGCGCCGACTGAGAAAATCGATCATCTTGGTCTATCGGTTGGCCGTGGGCCGCTGGCTAGCAGCCGGGGCTCCTTATGGCCGCAACTAGTGCTTGAAGTGGCGGACGCCGGTGAACACCATTGCGATTCCGGCGTCATCCGCCGCCTTGATCACTTCATCGTCGCGGATCGAACCGCCAGGCTGAATCACGGCCGTGGCTCCGGCCTCGATCGCCACCAATAGTCCGTCGGCGAAGGGGAAGAACGCATCTGATGCGACGACCGATCCTTTGGTCATAGGCTCGGCGAGTTTCAGTTCGGCAGCAGCATCCTGCGCCTTACGTGCGGCAATCCGAGCGGAATCGACCCGACTCATCTGGCCTGCACCGATACCGACGGTGGCAAGGTCTTTCGCGTAAATGATCGTGTTCGATTTGACATGCTTGGCCACACGGAATGCAAATTTGAGATCGCGCAATTCAGCTTCCGTCGGCTGCCGTTTGGTAACCGGCTTTAGGATCATGTCATCGACCACCGCGTTGTCACGGCTCTGCACCAGCAGGCCGCCGGCCACCGTCTTGTAGGTCAGGCCTGGCGCGCGCGGATCAGGCAGACTGCCTGCCAGCAGCAGGCGGATATTCCGTCGTTTGGCGATGATGGCGATTGCTTCTTCGGTGGCGTCCGGCGCGATGATCACCTCGGTCAGGATCTCGGTGATGGTCTGCGCGGTCTCCGCGTCCAGCGTGCGGTTCATGGCAATGATGCCGCCGAAGGCCGAAGTAGAATCGCACGCCAGTGCCTTGCGATAGGCGTCGATCAGGTTGCTGCCTTCGGCCACGCCGCAGGGGTTGGCGTGCTTGACGATGACGCAGGCTGCGGTGCGCTTTGGATCGAACTCGGCGATGCATTCATAGGCCGCATCGGTGTCGTTGATATTGTTGTAGGACAGTTGCTTGCCCTGCACCTGCCGCGCCGAGGATACGCCGGGGCGCAGTTCGGGCGTGCGATAGAACGCAGCGGTCTGATGCGGGTTCTCGCCGTAACGCAACGCTTCGACGAGCTTGCCGCCAACAGCCCGGAAATCCGGCGCATCGATTTTCAACTGATCGGCAAACCAGTTCGAGATCGCGGCGTCATAGGCCGCAGTGCGGGCATAAGCCTTGGCTGCCAGACGGCGGCGCAGCGTCAGCGTGGTCGCGCCCTTGTTGGTCGCGAGTTCATCGAGCACCGACTGATAATCGGAGGGCTCGACGACGACGGTGACGTCGTCATGGTTCTTGGAGGCTGCGCGGATCATTGCCGGACCGCCGATGTCGATATTCTCGATACAATCCTCATAGGAGGCGTTCTTCGCGACGGTCTCCTCGAACGGGTAGAGGTTCACGACGAGCAGATCGATCTGCGAAATTCCGTGATCCTTCATCGCCTTGGCGTGTTCGGCATTGTCGCGGATCGCGAGCAGGCCACCATGGACCTTGGGGTGCAACGTCTTGACCCGGCCATCCATCATTTCCGGGAAGCCGGTGAGGTCGGACACGTCCGAGACCTTCAGGCCCGCCGCAGCGATCGCCTTGGCGGTACCGCCGGTGGAAACGAGGTCGATGCCGTGGGCGGACAGCGCCCGCGCGAATTCGATCAGCCCGGACTTATCGGAAACGGACAATAGAGCGCGAGTAACCTTGCGCGGATGGTCGGTCATGATGCGTATCCCGTGGGAGAAGGACGCCGCGTAGCATGGTTTCGCGGTGCAAGAAACCGCAAGGGCTTGCATGCCAGCAATTTCGTCGTGAAGGCCTGATTTACAACGGCAATTCCGGCTCGCGGCGGGCGTTGCGGCGGGCCGTCGTTTGCGACGGCGAGGAGGCCGAGCGGGCAAAACTCCAGCGGATGCTGGAGGTCTGCTGCGCGTTCTGGTGGATCACGATCTGGGCGGTCCGGCGCGGTCCGTCATTGCCGGCCAGGAACACGCTGTCCTCCAGCTCGACCTTGTCGTCGAGGGCTTCGAAGGTCCAGACGTCGCGGTTCGGCAATACCAGCATGACGCCGCGGGCGTCGCTGAGCCGGCTGGCCTTTACCGACGGGTGCAGATGGAAGCGCAAGGCGTAGTCGGTATTACTGCCTTTCAGCCGCGCGCCGGGCGCCGCCGCGACGATGTCCTCGCCCTCGAGTTTCGAACCGTCCTCGGAGATCATCAGCACGCGCCGATGCGTGACACCGAAGCGTGGGTGATAGCCGTCATGCGCGGTGGTCAGGATGGTGCCGTTCGAGGTGATCTCGCGATAGCTCTCCACCACATGCGGGCCATTGACGATCGGCGCGCCCTGCAGAAACTTCTTCATCGCGCTCCGTTCGACGAACTGGCACGACGAGGTGTTGTGATAGGTCATCGTCGAATGCGCGGGCGTGCCGCGCGCGAAAGCGCGCCAGTTGTCGCGACCCGTCGACGGCATGCCGCAATTGATGACGATGCGGCTCGGGCCGGACGACAGTTCGAACGACAACGTACCGGCATGGGCGTCGTGGCTCACACTGGACGGTGGTGGCGGGCCGGTGTCGATGATCACGGTCATCTGACCGGCCTCGAGACGCTGGAAGCCGGTATGCGGCATATGCGCCATCGGCACGCCGTGCGTGTCGTCATAGGCCAGCAGCGTCGCCAGCAGATGCGATGGCGCATTGCTCATACCGTTGAACAGTGCGAACGAGCCGTCGCCATGACGGAAGAATCGCAGCATCGGCATCATGCGATCGATCGCATTCAGTAGCGCCGGCGGTGGCGCGATGTTGCGGGCGGCAAAAGTCTGCCGCAGCGGCAGCAGATCGATCAGCAATTCGATCAACGCGCCCGGATTGCGCGAGATATGCCCGCCGTCCGGTAGAATCTGGCGCTGCAATTCGTCGGAAAGTTTGCGCGTCGCAGTGCGGATGTGGCGCGCCTGATTGGCGAGGCAGAGGGATGCGTAACACAGCGCAATCAGTACCTGCAGCTTTGGCACGCCGTCGGGTGCATGCGACAGCGCGTAGCGTAGCGAGCGAATCTCGCGGCTGAGCGAGCGCAGATAGCGGCGATAGAATTTGCCGTCGGTATCGCCGAGTACCAGTGGTGCCTGCGACAGCAGCGAGATCACACGGCGGGCGATGACGTCGGCGCGGCGTCCGACCGGGCGCTTGCGCGACGTATTCGACATCCAGTCGTCGATCAGCGAGCGCGCATTGGCGCGGGTGATGGCAGTGTCGGCGGCGCGCAGATGTCTCAGCCAGCCAAAGCCGAGCAGCGAGACTTCCCAGTCTTCCGACGGCGGTTCCAGGTCGAAGATCGAACGGCCGTGACAGGTCACGATCTTGCCGGCGAAGACGAAGCGCCCGGCATAGATTTCGGCGGCGCGGGTGGCATCGGTGGTGCGCAGATCATGCGGCGCGATGATCAGGCGATCTGTGCGTCCGGGCCAGAGCCGGGCCAGCGCTGCCGATCCGCCAGATGCGCGCGACATCGCGCTCCGCGCGAAGCGGCCGAGGATCAGCCCCGAGATACGTCTGCGATGTGCGACCACGCGCGCCTTGAACTGGAAGAGAAAGGGTTGTTGCGAATCCTTTTAGCCGGAAACGCGATCCGCACACAGTACAAGGAAGCTCCCTGTGGAAGCCTCGCGAATCGGGAGATTACTCTGTGAATATCAGGATTTAATGAGTCGCGCCGCATAGAAGCCGTCGAGCCCGCCGAGCCGAGGATCGGCATGGGGCAGATGGCTCGGCAAAGTGCGCAGATCGCCCTCGGGGGTGACGATCTCGGCCAGGCCGGCAACTTCACTGGCGTCGGCGGGGGCGCGGCGCATGCTGGAATCCTTGGCCAGCAGGTCGGCGATGGCCTGTTCGCCTTCTTCGGGCTCCAGCGAACAGGTGCAATAGACCAGGGTTCCGCCGGGCTTCAGGATAGAAGCCGCCTTCTGCAGCAGGCGCCGCTGCAGCGCCGTCAGCATGACGATATCGGAGTCCTGTTTCAGCCAGGCGACGTCGGGATGCCGCCGGATAGTGCCGGTCGAGGAGCATGGCGCGTCCAGCAACACGCCGTCGAAACCCTCGCCGGGATATTCGGTGCCGTCGACGACGACGGTTTCGGCCTCGAGCGACAGCCGCGCCAGATTTTCGCGCAGCCGCGCCACACGGTTCGGCGAGCGGTCGATAGCAGTGACCTGTGCGCCGCCCTGGACCAATTGCGCAGTCTTGCCGCCCGGCGCGGCGCAGAGATCGACGATGCGTTTGCCCTTGAGGTCGCCGAACAGTCGTGCCGGCAGTGCCGCCGCGGCATCCTGCACCCACCACTGGCCGTCATCGAAACCGGGCAACATGGTCACCGAGCCCTGCAGCAAGGTTCGGACGGAACCGGTTGGAAGCACTTCGCCGTGCAGGCGCGTGGCCCAGGCATCGGCTTCGGATTTGACGGTGAGATCGAGCGACGGCTCATGGCTCAGCGCCACGGCCATTTCCTTGGCTGCCGTCCCGCCGTAATAGGCCGTCCAGCGCGCCATCAGCCAGGGCGGGATGTCGAGAGTCTGGGCGGCAACTTCGTCGATCAGCGGCTGGCCTTCACGGGCGCAGCGTCGCAACACGGCATTGACCAGTCCGGCATATTTCGCGGCGCGGCGGTCGGATTGCACCATGCGGACCGAGAGGTCGACGGCGGCGTGATCCGGCACATCCATCCAGAGGATCTGGGCAGCACCAATCAGGAGCGCGCTCTGCGCACGCGGGGCATCGGTGGGGACACCGCGGTCGAGCAGGCGGGAGAGAATATGCCCGAGCGTACCGAGCCGGCGTAGGATCGTCGCAACCAGACGTCGCATCAGCGCGCGGTCGCGGTCGGACAGCGTTTTCAGGCCGGGATGGGCCGCGGCGCCTTCGAGCTGGTCGTCGAGGGTCCGATGCTTGTGCAAGACGCCGTCGAGAATATCCGCCGCAATCCGTCGCGCGGCGAGGCCGGGGACCTCGGTTGGCGGTGCGTATCTTACTTGCGACATGCGAAAACATCACGACGGAGGGCGGGCAATGGCGCGGGCAGGCTCAGCATGCGGCCATTGGATGGGAGCGATTCTGTCGCATGCGAATATGCCAAATGTAAGAATCGCCCTTATATGCTCACAGTCGAACGGCAACTGTTCGACATTGATTTATGTAACGCGTGCCGCCCTTGCCGGTTCAGCAGGAAACCTGAGATGAACGACATTCCTTCCGAGTCCGCAACGTCTTTGCCGGAGCCTGAGCCGGCACCGAAGAAAGTTTTGACGCCCGCCGCGCAGCGTGCGCTGGCCGAGGCAGAAGAACGTCGGGCTGCAGCTGCAGCAGCGCATACTGCGGCGAAAGCGAAAGAGTTCCAGGGACCTGAAGGCCCGGAGCCCACGCGCTTTGGCGACTGGGAACGCAAGGGCATTGCGTCCGACTTCTAACTCTTCGGATCACTGGGCCAGATTCTTCTGGCTGGTTGTTTCGACTCACATTATCGCAGGACGATGACCCCAGCATCGCGCATTCACCGTGCGTCGCCGTGGCGATCCCGCATGTCCGCGGCGATGCCGTGGGTATTCGTGCTCGGCCTGGCCGCCGGCACCATGCTGCCGGTGAAGCGCTGGCTGCCGTTCCTGCCCGGCGCGGATCGGACCGAGGCGGCCCGCGATTCCGAGGCGATCGTCAGGCGCGCCGGCAATGCTGAGGCGCGCTACTCGATCGAGATGCGCTATGCCATCGACGGCGATACTTTTGGCGCGCGCGTGCATCTTGGGTCGGGTGAAGACGTCAGCGTGCGCATTCGTTTGCGTGGCATCGATGCGCCGGAGCTGAAGGGGCAATGCGCGCGCGAGATTCAGAAAGCAGAAACTGCGACGGCCGCACTGACCAAGTTGCTCCGCGAGGGAAGCCTTACGATCTACAATATCGGGCCTGACAAATATCCCGGCCGCGTGGTCGCCGATGTCGCGACCAGGCAAACGCCCAACGTGTCTGCAGCAATGCTCAACGCAGGGCACGCGCGCCCGTATGGTGGCGGTCATCGCAACGGCTGGTGCGATAGCCGATGAGATCAGCAAAACAAAAAGCCGCGCATCATGCGCGGCTTTTCAGAATAGCGAAGCTGCCAGCGATCAGCGCTGGGTGACGATCACCGGCGTGCCGACCGAGACGCGCGAATAGAGGTCGGTGATGTCTTCGTTGTACATGCGGACGCAACCGTAAGAGACATAGCCGCCGATCGAATTGGGGCGGTTGGTGCCGTGGATGGCATATTCGCCGCCGGCGAGGGTCATCGCAGCAACGCCCATCGGATTAGCTGGCGAACCGCCCGCAATCACATCCGGGATATTCGGATTGTCACGCTTGACGTCGGCGGGCGGAGCCCAGGCCGGCTGGCGGTACTTGCCGTCGATCTTGGTGGCGCCGGCCCACTGTTTGCCGGGCTTGCCGACACCGACGGGATAGCGCACGGCCTGACCCTGTTCGAGCACGAGATACAGCTTACGCTCATTGGTCTTCACGACGATGGTGCCGGGGGCATAGTCGCCGTGGAAGCCGACCACATTGGGCGCTGCCTGCGCGGTGGGGGACATCAGGACGCCAACGACAACGGTGGCTGCCAGCGCACGAGCAATCTTCAAGGACATCGATCTCTCCAGTTCGGCCCGGCCGGTAGCGGCCGACGAGGTCGTGCCGCCTCTCAAGGCGACGAAAACAATTGCACACGGGAAATTCTCAACCAGTCGCGTAAACAACCGGTCTCTGCCAGCGCGGGGGAGTGCGCCAACGAGCGCCTAAAGAGGAAATCCGCTGAACAAAGTAAATGCCCGGAAAACAACACTCGCTCTAAATTGGCCGGGGGTGGCCATCCGGCCCTGACAATCGCGTGAGGCCAGCCAGATGCAATGCGTTGGAGGTCACTAGGCCAGCGTAAAGGCCTCATGGACGGCGGATTGTACCGCGCCGCCGAGGACTGCACCGCCACCAGCCACATAGATCCAGTCGCCAATAACCGTGGCGCCGACCGCATGGCGCGGGGTCAGCATCGGCGCGTGGCTCTGCCAGGTGTCGGAGGCCGGGTCGTAGCTTTCCATCTGTCCGTACACCTTGCCTTGGGTGAGCTGGCCGTTCTGCACCACGCCGGATTCGCCGCCCATGGCGAACAGCCGGTCGCGATACACCACAAGGCCATGGCCCGAACGGGTCGTCGGCAGTGCGGCGCGCAGCTCCCATGTGTCGCGCTCGGGCAGATACACATGGTGCAGATCGGTATTGTACTCGAACGTATTGAAGCGCCCGCCGATCACGTGGATCACGCCGCGCATGGCGACGCAGCCGACATGGTCGCGCGCACCGGGCAGTGCCTTGCGGGTCTCCCATTTGTCGGTCTTGGGATCATAGACTTCGTGCCAACTGACACTGGCGCGCTCAGCCGCCGGTTCCGACGCGCCGCCGATCAGATGGATTTTGCCGTTCAGCGCAACGGCAGCGCCGGCACCGCGTGGTCGCGGCAAGGGCGCGATCGTATCCCAGCGATTGGCAGCGACATCATAGGCATAGGCGTTCTGGTCCGAGCCGCGGTTCTGCTGCATGAAGCCGCCAAGCGCATAGACGCGGCCGGCATCGGCAGCGACCGAGACATGGTTGGCGCCGCGCGGCAGGGGCGCTGCGTCGAGCCACTGATCTGAAGCGGGATCGTAGACATGGTGATAGGGGCGGTCGACACGGCCTTCGCCGTAGCCGCCGACGATATGCATACGATCGGCCCATGATGTCGCCCAGGCCATCTCGCTGCGCGGTAATGGCAATGCCGCACGCGATATCCACTTGCCTTGCAGCCCTTTCGGCGCGGGACTCTCCGTGACGCGCTGCGCTTCCTGCTCGGGCGTCATGTGATGCGGTACGCCGCCTTGCAATTTGGCGTAGGGCTCTTTCGACGATGGTGCCGCAGGCAATGTGGGATGACCGACATGTTGCGCACGGGCGGAGGCTCCGCCCGCAACAACTGCAGCACTTCCCAACACGAATGACCGACGATCCACCACATCACTCCGTGTTTGCCGACAGATTGGGCGAGCGGTTACGCCCCCGGCTTCTTGTTCTGCCGATGCTCGACGAGGTCGGTGACCACGGCGGGATCGGCCAGTGTCGATGTATCACCCAGAGATGACGGCTCGTCTTCGGCGATCTTGCGCAGGATGCGACGCATGATCTTGCCGGAGCGGGTCTTTGGTAGACCCGGTGCGAACTGGATCAGGTCCGGCGAGGCGATCGGGCCGATGTCCTTGCGAACCCAGGCCACGAGCTCCTTGCGGAGCTCTTCAGTCGGCTCGACGCCGTTCATCAGCGTGACGTAAGCGTAGATGCCCTGGCCCTTGATGTCGTGCGGATAGCCGACCACGGCGGCTTCCGACACTTTCTCATGTGCGACCAGCGACGATTCCACTTCCGCGGTGCCCATGCGGTGGCCGGAGACATTGATGACGTCGTCGACGCGGCCGGTGATCCAGTAATAACCGTCGGCATCGCGGCGGCAGCCGTCGCCGGTGAAGTACTTGTTCTTGTAGGTCGAGAAATAGGTCTGTTCGAAACGGGCGTGATCGCCATAGACCGTCCGCATCTGGCCAGGCCATGACTTGGCGATGCAGAGATTGCCCGAGGTCTCGCCCTCCAGCACCTTGCCATCGGCATCGACGATCTCGGGGACGACACCAAAGAACGGCCGCGTCGCCGAACCCGGCTTCAGTTTCGTGGCGCCGGGCAGAGGCGTGATGAGAATGCCGCCGGTCTCGGTCTGCCACCAGGTATCGACGATCGGCGCGCGCGCCTCGCCGACGACGTGATAGTACCACTCCCAGGCTTCCGGATTGATCGGCTCGCCGACCGAGCCGAGCAATCGCAGGCTCTTGCGCGAGGTCTTCTTTACCGGCTCGTCGCCGGCCTGCATCAGCGCACGGATCGCGGTCGGTGCGGTGTAGAAAATATTGACCTGATGCTTGTCGATGACTTCCCAGAAGCGCGACATCGACGGATAGTTCGGCACGCCTTCGAACATCAACGTGGTCGCGCCATTCGCCAGCGGCCCATAGAGAATATAGCTGTGACCGGTCACCCAGCCGACGTCGGCGGTGCACCAGTAGATATCGCCCTCGTGATAGTCGAACACGTATTGATGTGTCATCGAGGCGAACAGCAGATAGCCGCCAGTGGTGTGCAGCACGCCCTTGGGCTGGCCGGTGGAGCCTGACGTGTAGAGGATGAACAGCGGATCTTCCGCATTCATCGGCTCGCAGGGGCATTCGGTGGTCACGACTTCGGCGGCCTCGCGATACCAGAAGTCACGGGCGGGATCCATATTCACCGGCGTGCCGGTGTGTTTGACGACTACGACCCAGTCGACACCGCCGGCCTTGGCGACCGCGGCATCGACATTGTTCTTTAGCGGCACCTTCTTGCCGCCGCGCAGGCCTTCATCGGCGGTGATGATGATCTTAGACTGGCAGTCAGTGATGCGCTGCGCCAGCGAGTCCGGCGAGAAGCCGGCGAAGACCACTGAATGGACCGCGCCGATGCGCGCGCAGGCCAGCATCGCGTAAGCGGCTTCCGGAATCATCGGCAGATAAATCGTGACGCGGTCGCCTTTGCCGACATTGCGGTTGCGCAACACGTTGGCCATCTTGCAAACTTCGTCGTGCAGTTCCTGATAGCTGATGTGCTTCGACTGCGAGGGGTCGTCGCCTTCCCAGATGATCGCGGTCTGGTTGGCGCGCTTCGGTAGATGGCGGTCGATGCAATTATAGGCGGCGTTCAATACGCCATCCTCGAACCACTTGATCGAGATCTTGCCTGGGGCAAAGGACGTGTTCTCGATCTTGGTGGGGGCGTGGGTCCAGTTGAGGCGCTTGGCCTGCTCGGCCCAGAAGCCGTTGGAATCGCTGATCGAGCGCGCATACATCTCATTGTATTTCGCGTCATCGACGAAGGCGCGCGTCGTCCACTCAGCCGGTACGTCGTAAATTTTGTCGGACATCGTCCCCTCCACCACCGTGCGACCGCTGCGCGAATTCGCCGCCAGCCGGTTCTCGTTGCGCGCAATATGCGCCGGGGCGAGATAGCCGGACAAGCGGGGACGGACTAGGCCTTTGGTCGGTCCGCAAGGTCGCAGCCCCGATCACGTTCGCGTTTTGACGGCTCGGAAACTTCATCATAAAGCCAATTCGGGCGCTAAACGGTAACCAGTAACCGAAATTGCGTACCTGTGGACTCGCAATAGTTGCGGGAAGCCCCTAAATCGCCCTCGCAGGGACGGCCAAGCGGCCCGGAACCAAAAATCAATAAACGGCATTAGCAGAGACACAGGGCCGACGAGGCAGATAACACTATGATGGAACAGCAGAATTTCGCGCCTTCCCGGGCCGTTTCCGCCCGTTCCGTCGCGCGGCCAGCCCGTATGGCCAAGCCAAGCCCCGCGAGCGTGGAGGTTTTGGCCCGTGAAATGGGCCTGAAGCTTGGAGATCAGTCTGAGCTGACGATCCGCCGGCTCAAGCGCGGAAAATCTTATTCCTTCGTCAGGGCCAACGGCACCCCCATCAAGCATATCGGCACGATCAAGCGGCTGAACTCCATGGCGGTGCCCCCGGCCTATGCCGAGGTCCGCTATGCCGCTGATCCTACGTCACATTTGCAGGCCGTAGGCCGCGACGCAGCCGGCCGCCTGCAATACCGCTATCACTCGGATTGGGAGAAGGTCCGCGAGCAGCGCAAGGCGCATCGGCTGGCGAAGCTGGTGGCGGCACTGCCGAAGATCCGCCGCAACGTCTCGGCGCTTCTGGCTGGCGACGAGCCGACGCGTGAGTTCGCGCTCGCCGCTGTCATCGAACTGGTCACGCGGACCGCGATCCGTGCCGGCAATGAGAGCTATATGAAGCTGTCGGGCACCCGCGGCGCTACTACGCTGATGAAGTCGAACGTGCAGCTCGAAGACGATTGCATCGTGCTGACCTTCAAGGCCAAGGGCGGCAAGGCAGTGCGCAAGGAGTCCAATGCGTCGAAGCTCGTCCGCGCGATTGGTATCCTGCACGACGTGCCGGGCAAACGCCTGTTCCAGTATCGCGACAATGCTGGCCGCATTCACAAGGTCAACACGGCAGCAGTGAACGCCTTCCTGCGCGATATCGCCGGCATCAAGATTTCACTGAAGGATTTCCGCACGTTGATGGCGTCGGCGACGGTGGCTGAAACCCTGTCACGGATAGAGCCGGCAGCCAGTGAGCGCGGGCGCAGGAAGCAGGTGCTCGAAGCCGTGCGGTCGGCGGCGGACGAATTGCAGAACACGGCGGCGATCTGCCGCAAGAGCTACGTGCACGACACCATCGTCACCGCCTTCGAGGACGGCGTCCTCGCGCGCATCGCCGCGACGCAAACGGGCTATCGCTCGCAATCGAAACGCGAGCAGCTTCTGGCGCAGGTGGTGGCTGAGGCGGGGTAGTTAGGCCAGCGTCCACACCGCCGTGTTCTTGATCTCTGCATCTTCAAGATCGCGCGTCACGGGCACTCTGTATTCCGCGAGCTTGCGCAACTTGTCTTTCGGCAGATAGCTGCGGCCGGGGTCGCCGATCAGGACCGTTGCACCGCGCGCCGCTTGCTCTGAAAGAAATGCAAAGGCGCGCTCTGCGGTGTCGCGTTCATAGAAAATATCGCCTGCAAGAATCGTTTGTGCGGGCGGGACAGATGAGCCGCCGAGCAGATCGTCACCGCGAGCATTGATCGTAACGCCGTTTTCAGCCGCGTTCAGCGCGATGGCCGTGCGCGCAAAGGCGTCGATGTCATAGGCGAAGACGCTCCTTGCCCCGGCTTTCATCGCGGCGATAGCCACCAGCCCCGATCCTGTTGCGAAATCGATGATGGTCTTTTCAGCAACATGCCCGGGATGATCGATAACAAAGCGCGCCAGTGCCTGTCCGCCGGCCCAGGCGAAGGCCCAGAACGGTGGCGGCAGTCCGGCTTCGCCGAGTTCTTCCTCAGTCTTGCTCCACAGCGGTACGGCCTCGTCGGCTGTGTGCAGCACAATGTTCGGCACCAGTGGCACCGGTCGCAGGCGCGTATTGGCGCGGATGAAAGCTACGGGATCAGTGATTGCAAGATTGGCCGCGCCGTCGGCGCTCACAATCCGCCCATTTTGCAGACGAGCTTCCACTCCTCCGCGGTCACCGGCTGCACCGAGAGCCGCGACAGTTTCAGCAGCGCCATCTCGCCGAGCTTTGGCTCGGCCTTCACGGCAACGAGCGTCACCGGCGTCTTCAAAGGCTTGTCGGCGGCAATGTCGACGCAGACGAACTTGCCGGATTCATCGGTCGGGTCGGGATAATGCTCTTTCACGATCTCGACGATCCCGACAACTTCCTTGCCTTCGTTGGAATGATAGAAGAAGGCGCGATCGCCTTTCTTCATGGCCATCATGTTGAGCTTGGCGCTGTGGTTGCGCACGCCGGTCCAGGCTTCGCCCTTTTTGCCCTTGGCGACCTGTTGATCCCATGACCATACAGATGGCTCCGATTTCACCAGCCAGTATTTCATCTTGCCTCTAACCTTCTGCCTTGAACGGCCGCGTCAGCAGGCCATCGATTGCCTGATCGATGGTTGCCTGGCCGGCCAGAATTGCCGCCACGGCCTTTGCCACCGGCATATCGACGCCCTTCGATGTCGCAAGCTCGATCAGCACCGGCGCCGTGAACTCACCTTCGGCAAGTTTGCCAGGCGCCGGCTGTTCACCGCGGCCCAATGCAACGCCGAGCGAAAAATTACGCGATTGCGCGCTCGAACAGCTCAAGATCAGATCGCCAAGACCTGACAGTCCCGACAGCGTCTCGGTGCGCGCGCCACATGCGATGCCTAGTCGCAGTAATTCGCTGAAGCCGCGCGTCGTGAGTGCTGCAAGGGCCGACGCGCCGAGCTGCTTGCCGGCGACGATACCCGCCGCAATTGCCAGTACGTTCTTCGCCGCACCGCCGATCTCGACGCCGCGCACATCGGTGGAGTGATAGGGACGGAACGTCGCCGAACCCAGGGCCTGCACGAGCGCGACAGCGATATCTTCGTCGGCGCAGGCGAGTGTCACTGCTGTGGGCAGGCCCGCTGCGACATCGTCGGCGAAATTCGGTCCCGACAGAATGGCAGGGATCGCATGCGGTGCGACGTCGGCGATGACTTCCGTCATGAATTTGTGACTGCCGCGCTCGATGCCCTTGGCGCAGGCGACCACCGGAACGCCTGCCGGCAATAGCGGCGCGAGCGCCGTCAATGCCTCGCGCAACTGTTGCGACGGGACGGCGAGCAGAATGATATCGGCGCGCGCTGACAGCGAAAGATCGGCGGTGACGAAGACAGAGTCATCGATGGCAGCGCCGGGCAATCTCGGATTGGCGCGCGATACCTGCATCAGTTCGGCGGCTGCAGTCGAGCGTGCATAGAGCACGACCTCGCGGCCGGCGCGCGCCGCGACATCGGCCAGCGCCGTGCCGTAAGCACCAGCGCCGATCACCGCCACAGAGTTTAAGTCGGCCATGATGTTCCCGTCAGTAAGCCGCGCGGGATTTGGAATGGCCTGCCGGCGCGTTGGCGTCAGCGTCGAGCAGCCAGCGCGCGCGGGGCGGTGCTTCCATCGTGTCGGTGAGTCCCAGCGCAAGGCGCTCTGCGCCGGCCCAGGCGATCATCGCGCCGTTGTCGGTGCACAGTGCCGGCGGCGGGATGATCAGCGTGGTCTGCGCTTTTGCGGCGACGGCCTGCAGCGCACCGCGGATCGCCTGGTTGGAGGCGACACCCCCTGCCGCGACCAGTGCATGCGGCGGGCCGAATTGGTCTTCGAACAATCTGAGGCCGACGCTCAATCGATCCGCCGTCGATTCCAGCGCCGCCGCCTGGAAGCTGGCGCAGAGATCCGCGATGTCCTGCTCTTCCAAAGGAATGAGCCGGCTGGCCTCGTTGCGTACCGCAGTCTTGAGACCTGACAGCGAAAAATTCGCATCGGGCCGGCCAAGCATCGGCCGCGGAAACGCAAAGCGCTTGGGATCGCCACCGGCAGCAGCCCGCTCCACTTGCGGACCGCCGGGATAGGGCAGGCCGAGCATCTTGGCGACCTTGTCGAAGGCTTCGCCCATGGCGTCATCGACGGTGGTGCCGAGCCGGACGTAGTGGCCGACGCCGAGCACCGCGACGATCTGGGTATGACCGCCGGAAACGAGAAACAGGCAATACGGAAACGCCAAGGAAGTGGTCAGCCGCGGCGTCAGCGCATGGGCTTCGAGATGGTTCACGGCCACCAGCGGGGTGTCATGCACCATGGCTATGGCTTTTGCGGTGGTGAGACCAACAATGACGCCGCCAATCAGGCCGGGTCCGGCGGCTGCGGCCACACCGCTCAGTTGCGCGAAATTGACGTCGGCGTCCTTCATGGCGCGGCCGACGATGCCGTCGAGCAGGTCGATATGGGCGCGCGCGGCGATCTCGGGCACCACGCCGCCATAGGGCGCGTGGTCACCGATCTGCGAATGGACGATATTGGACAGGATCTTGCCGCTGCCGTCGGGCTGGCGTTCGATGACGGCGGCCGCGGTCTCATCGCAGGTCGTCTCGATTCCCAGCACCAGCATCGGTTGGTCGGTGGTCACTATCGGTCCTTGCTAAATCAGCCAAATCCGGGCTTTTCCTGTCCCCGGCGTAGCATTGCGGGGTTGCAAGGTGCAATCACTCGATGCCCTGCGTGGCATGCGAGACCCCCGAAACCGGACCTCAGATATGGCTATTCTCGTCACTCGCCCGCAGCCGGACACTACCAGCACCGCCGCCGCCTTGCGCGCGCGGGGCTTTGAGGTGCTGGCGGCGCCGATGCTGCGCTTCGAAAAGGTGATGCTGTCCATCGATTCGGATGCGGATTTCGGCGCGGTGATCGTGACGTCCTCCAATGCGCTACGCGCACTCGCCGATCAGCCGGTGCAGGCAACCCTGCTTCACCTGCCGCTGTTCGCGGTCGGCGACCGGACCGCAGAGGCCGCGCGCGATCTCGGCTTTGCCAAGGTCGTGTCCGCCGAAGGTGATGCTGCGGCGCTGCGGGACCTATTGACGGAGAGCAGCAAGAGCAAGCTGCTGAACAAGACCCGCCCGCTCCTTTATCTGGCCGGCGCCGATCTTGCGCGGGATCTCGCTGGCGAACTCGGTGCGCGTGGTTTCACGGTGGTGACACAAACCACCTACCGGATGATGCCGGTGGCCGATCTGCCGAATGATGTTGCTGCGGCCTTCGTGGCCGGCAGAATCGAGGCCGTGCTGCATTATTCGCGGCGGAGCGCGCGGGCATTCTTCCAGGCGGTGGGCTTGTCGGGCGTCGAGATCGCTGCCCTCGCAGTTCCACACTATTGCCTTTCAGCTGCGGTCGGCACGATTGCGCATGATGCCGGGGCTACCCAGGTCGTGGTGGCGCAGACTCCGGACGAAAATGCCCTGTTCGCTGCGCTGGAACGTGCCATCGCGCCATTATCGCGTTAAGACTGCTGTGACCAAATCCCGGTAGGGATCGGGCATGCCACGAGGGAACCGACGCGATGGCCGACGATAGCGATACAGGATCGTCTCCGGATGCCGGTCGGCCCAAGCGGCCGCCGCCAACCATCGAATTGACGGCTGCCGAGGTCACCGAGCGTCCGGCTGCAGCGGAGCCTGCGCTACCGGAAACAGCATCGGAGTCCATCGATACCGCGCCGTCGGACATGCCGCCGTCCGAACCCGCCGCGGAGGCTGGGGCTGAAAAGCAGGCGCCCGTCTCGCCTGCGCGTGCACCTGTCTTGGTTCCCGCCGCCGTTGGCGCGGTTGCCGGTGCGTTTGTCGCCGGGATCGCATGGTTCGGCCTGAGCGGCATTGCTTCGAGCGACAAGGCAGATGTCGATGCGCTGACCTCTCGCGTTGCACAGATCGAAGCGCGCCCGCTTGCTGCGCCGGATACGGGTCTGGCAACGCGGATCGATACGCTTGAGAAATCCATCGTGGGATTGCGCGGCGATCTCACTGCCGCGAAGGCGCAATCGGATCGTGTCGTCGCCGACATCAATCAACTCAAATCCGCGCCGCGCACCGCGACCGGTGTGGTCGATCTCGGGCCGATCAATGAGCGGCTCGGGCAGATCGAACGTGCAGCCGACGAGTTGAAGTCTTCGGCCGCCCAACAGAATACCAAACCTTTCGATGACACGGTCTTGCGCCGTGTCGTTGTGGCATCGTTGCTCGATACGTCGGTGCGCCAGGGTGAGCCCTTTGCGACGGCGCTTGCGGCGGTCAAACCGCTTGCCGGCAATGCCAATCAGCTGAAGCCGCTCGATGCGTTTGCAATGACGGGCGTACCAAACGCAGTCGCACTCAGCCGTGAACTGCTTGCAGTGTTACCGAAGCTCACACCCGCGCCGGCGGACACGCCTGCGGTAGGCGCAGGTTTCATGGATCGTCTGCAGGCCGGCGCGGCCAAGCTGGTGCGCATCGAGCGCACCGATGCTGTCGGCGCGGGTAGCAACAGCGGCGCTGTGTCACGCGCGTCTGCGGCTGCGCGCAGCAACGATATCGCCACGGCCAGGCGCGAGTTGCTGACGCTGTCGCCAGCGGATCGTGCCGTGGTTCAGCCCTGGCTCGATAGAGTCGATATGCGCGATGCAGCGCTGGCGGCTTCACGTCAATTCGCAGCCGACGCGATGGCGGCGCTTTCCAAACCAGCGCCATAGGAATCCGATGTTCCGCATTATTCTGTTTCTTGTGTTGATAGCACTTGCGGCCGCTGGCGCCGCCTGGGTCGCCGATCAGCCCGGCGATGTCGTGATATCCTGGGGCGTCTGGCGCGCTTCGCCGTCGGTGCCGGTGTTTGTGCTGGTGCTCGGCCTGACAATCGTCGCGGTGGTGTTCGCCTGGTCGCTCCTGCGTGGTTTGTGGGGCGCGCCGAAGCGAATGCGCCGTCGTCGCCATGAAAAGCGTCAGGCGCGCGGGCGTCAGGCCATCACCCATGGTCTGCTGGCGATCGGGCAGGGCGATGGCCACGCCGCGCGGCGTCATGCCGATATCGCCAAACGTTTGACGACTGACGATCCGCTCGCTCTGTTGCTGCATGCCCAGTCCGCCCAGCTCGATGGCGACCGCGCCGGTGCGCATCGTGCGTTTCAGGCGATGGCTGAGCGTGGCGATACGCGGCTGCTGGGTCTGCGCGGTCTGTTCATCGAAGCGCAGCGCAGCGACGATCCCGTCGCCGCCGTGACGATTGCCGAAGAAGCGCTTAAATTATCGCCGGCATCGACATGGGCGTCGCAAGCCGTTCTTGGCTTCCGCTGCGCGCAGAGCGATTGGACCGGCGCGCTGAAAATCCTCGACAACAATTTTGCCTCTGGCCTGATCGATCGCGCGGCGTTTCGTCGGCAGCGCGGCGTGCTGCTCACCGCGCGTGCGCTGGAGCTTGAGACACAAGATCGCGATCTGTCCCGCGACAGCGTGACCGAGGCGATCAAGCTTGCGCCAACTTTGGTGCCGGCCGCCGTTCTCGCCAGCCGATTCCAGAGCGAGGCGCATCAGACCCGTCGGGCAATGAAGATCATCGAGACAGCGTGGCTGGCGCAGCCGCATCCGGATCTCGCCGACGCCTATGCCCATGTGAAGCTCGGCGATTCCGCGCGGCAGCGGCTGGTGCGTGTCGAGACGCTGGCGTCGAAAGCGCCAGGCCATATCGAAGGCGCGCTGGCGATTGCCCGAGCGGCCATCGATGCCGCCGAATTCACACGCGCCCGCGAAGCACTGGCGCCGTTCACGACCGATTCCACCCAGCGCGTTGCGATGCTGATGGCGGAAATCGAACGTACCGAACATGGCGACAGCGGCCGCGCCCGCGCCTGGACATTGCGTGCCGTGCGCGCGTTGCATGATCCGGTCTGGACCGCCGACGGCTATGTGTCCGATCGCTGGCGGCCGGTGTCGCCGGTCACCGGCCGAATTGATGCGTTCCAGTGGCAGACGCCGCTGGCCGCGCTGCCGTCGGACAGGGCCTCGACGATTGAGACCGAGATTTTGCGCGAAACCGTGCTGGCTCCGCCGCCCGCGATGCCAAAACCCGTGGTGCCCGTGCCAGCCGAGATCACGCCTGTCGCGCCGGTTCAGGATCTCGCGGCGGAACCTGAAGTACCAGCACAGCCCGAACCGGTGGCCGCTGCCACGCTCGAGCCCGCCGAGGCGCCGCCGCCGCTCCCGAAACCGGCCCCCGCGCCGCCACCGCTGTTCCGTGATCGCACCGATGTCGCCAGCGCCGCTAAGCCCGCTGTCGCCATTCCAGCCGTCATTCCCATCGTCAGGCCCCCGGACGATCCCGGCGTGGACGAGGCAGACGATTATCGCGATGAATTCGCCGAGCTGAATGCAGGCCAGCAACAGGGCGGTTGGCGCGGGTTTCTACGGCGCTGGGGCGGATAACAGCCCCGATTCAGGCCCAAATGGCCGGTTTCAGTGGGTGGTTCGTTGCGCTTTTCGGTCGCGAGATTAGCCGCCGCTTCTTGCAAAGCAACGCCACGGGCGATATCAGATGCCCCAGCGTTTTCGGCCGAAAAGCCGAATCGCCGCTTGGTTCGCCGCAATAGCTCAGTTGGTAGAGCACGTCATTCGTAATGACGGGGTCACAGGTTCGAGTCCTGTTTGCGGCACCAATTGCGCTCCGGCGCCATCCGTTTCAGTCGCAGCAGTCAGTCGCAGCTTTGGTGCCTTACGCGGCGGTGGCCGGCATTTCCAGGTCGGCCCAGATCTTGGCGAAATAGGCCTGGAAGGCAGCGTCGGTGCGCAGCGCCACGGGATCGCGGCCTGCTTTGGGCAGATCGATGACATGCAGCGCCCGCACGGTCGCCGGACGTGCGCTCAGCACCAGAACGCGGTCGGCCATGGCGATGGCTTCGCCGATGTCATGGGTGACCAGAATGGCGCTCTTGCCGTTTTCGGCGATGATGCGTGACACGTCGGCCTGCAGCAGCAGGCGGGTCTGGAAATCCAGCGCCGAGAACGGCTCATCCAGCAGGATCACCTGCGGGTCGAAGGCCAGCGTGCGCATGATGGCCACGCGCTGGCGCATGCCGCCTGACAAGGTTGCGGGCTTGGCGTTCTCGAAACCGGCCAGGCCGTAGGCGCGGATCAATTTCATGGCGATGTCGCGCGACGTCTGTCGCGGCGCACCGCGCACTTCCAAGCCGAGCATCACATTGTCGATGACGGAACGCCACGGCAGCAGCAGATCCTTCTGGAGCATATAGCCGACATGTCCTGCGGCGTCGTCGACGCGAATGCCTGCGACCTCGACATGGCCGCGCGTCGGTTTCAGCAAACCGGCAATGACATTGAACAATGTGGACTTGCCGCAGCCGGACGGGCCGACGATCGCCAGCGTCTCGCCCTGCCGCAGCTCGAAGCTGACGTCGCGGATGGCTTCGACATATTGCTTGCCGCTTCCGAATGATGCGCCGACCTGTTCGGCCTTGAGTACGGCGGATGTGGTCGAGGTCGGTGTTGCGAGTTGCGTCATAGCGTTCATGCGTCCACCTCGCTGCAGAAGCCGAGCAGCATGTTATTGAAAACATCGGGTATCACGGCGGTGAAGGCATGGGCGCCCCATTCCACTTCGCGCATGCGCGCGCCCGGAATGGCGGCAGCCAGTTGTTGCGAGAGATAGGCCGGCACCAGACTGTCGTCTCGCGATGAGGCCAGCAGTGTCGGCGTTGCAATGGTCGCGAGAGCGTCGCCGGGGTCGAAGGCGAGAAACATGTCGATCCGTGCGTTCATCGTCGCCGCTGTCGGGAAGTGTGCGAGGATGCGCTCTTCTTCCGCGTCAAGCTGCGCGGCATTGTCGGAAATCCATCGCGGCGGATAGAGAAACAGCGGCTGCGCACGCACATAGGCTTTCGGGCCGGACTGATTCAGGATCTGTTTGCGCACTTCAAAACAGCGCCGCAGGAACGGATCGGCGCGACCCCAGCCGTTCACCACCACCAGGCTGCGCAAGCGCGCGGGGTCGCGCAGGGCAAGTTCAATTCCGACGATGCCGCCGATGGCATGGCCCACTACATGTGCATTGCTGACACCGGCATGGTCGAGCACATGCGCGATGTCGTTGGCCATGCCCGAGATTGATCGTGGCGGCGCGGTGTTATCAGCGCTGCGGCCGGTGCCGACGTGGTCGTAGAGGATGACCTGGTGGCGCTGCGCGAGTGTTGCGACCTGTGGCGTCCAGAACGATCCGCTGCCGCCCATGCCGGCCGACATGAGGATCGCCGTTCCGTGTCCATGAGTTTCGTAATAGATGTCGGCGTCACCGCCGCTTGCATAGGGCATGGGTTGTCTTGCGGGTTC
Organism: Tardiphaga sp. 862_B3_N4_1; assembly: GCF_051811085.1. Taxonomy (NCBI): domain Bacteria; kingdom Pseudomonadati; phylum Pseudomonadota; class Alphaproteobacteria; order Hyphomicrobiales; family Nitrobacteraceae; genus Tardiphaga; species Tardiphaga sp. 862_B3_N4_1. The sequence goes on along the minus strand of NZ_JBPWQB010000002.1, from coordinate 1,528,297 downwards.
GAGCGATGGAAAGTCAGAAGCGCAGGCGGCGTTCGAGAATGTCGATCGCGCCGTACATCAGTAGCGCCACGGCCATGAGCGCGGCGATGCCGACCCACACGGCGTTCAAATCGTAGAGCACGCCGGCATAATAGATCATGTAGCCGAGGCCCTCTTTCGAGGCGATGTATTCGCCGACGACTGCGCCGATCAGCGCGAAGCCGACATTGAGACGGAAGGCGGACACGATCCACGGCATGGCGCCCGGAATGACGACAGTACGCCAGGTCTTCCATCGGCTGGCACCGAGCGAGCGCATCAACTTGATCAGGTCGCTATCGACTTCCTTGGCGCCCTGTTGCGCGGTGATCACCGCGACGATGAAGGTAATGATGGCGGCGATGGCGATCTTCGACGAGATGCCGATTCCGAACCACACGATAATCAAGGGTGCGAGTGCGATCTTCGGCAAGCCGTTGAGCGCGATGAGATAGGGGCGCAGCACCGCCGCGCTGGTGGGAAACAGCCAGAGCAGCAGCCCGACGGCGCTGCCGGCAATAGTGCCGATCAGGAATCCGGCGATGGCTTCCCAGGCAGTCAGCGCAGCATCGCGCAGGAGTTCTCCGTTGGCGATCAGAATAGAGGCCTTGGCGAAGATGCCGCTTGGCCGTCCGTAGAGATAGACCGCGATCCATTTGAAGCTAATCGCAATTTCCCAGGCAGCAAGTAACAGAGCTAGCAGTGCCACTTGCAGCAGCGCGATCCGCAGGACCGGCGGCATCAGCCGCCGCGCGACATTGGCTTGGGTGGCTTCGATGGTCGTCACATCAAGCTCGCTTGTGTGCGATCGACGCGATCTCGACGAGGCAATCCGGTTTCACCAGTCCGCACTGGATGCAGTAGCGAGCCGGCTTCTCGCCGGGGAAGTATTCGGCATAGACCTTATTGACGGCGCCGTAATTGGCCCAATCGGTTACGAAGATGGAGTTGAAGGTGACATCGGCCATCGTGGCGCCTGCGGCAGTCAGCACGCTCTTGATCGTCTCAAGGATGTGCCGGGTCTGCGCCGCCGCATCGCCGACATGAACGACGTCGTTGTTCTTGTCGAAGGCCAGCGTGCCGGACACATAGATCACGCCGTCGGCCATCATGCCGGGCGAGTAAGGTGCGAGCGGCGGATGAGTGCCGGGCGGAATAATCGCGCGATCTGTCATGGGATCCTCAGGCTTTCGTGGAGGTTTCAGTCTGCGCGAATGCGCGGCGGAAATCGGCCGTGCTGGAAACCCAGCCGAAGAAGGTTTCGATGTTGAAGACAGCCGCCTTCTGGACGTAGTCGGGGCCGGCCTGATGCGTGGCGTCTTCGAGCATCACGCCGAAATATTCGAGATGGAAGCCGTCGCGCAGGGTCGATTCCACGCAAACATTGGTGGCAACTCCGCAGAAGACGAGATTGCGGATGCCGCGCGCGCGCAGGATGCTGTCGAACTGGCTGTTGAAGAAGCCGCTGTAGCGCGGCTTCGGTACCACGATGTCGCCGGGCTGCGGCTGGAGTTCATCGACGAGCGCATAGTCCCAGCCACCCTTGGCGAGTAGGCTGCCTTGCAATTCCGGGCGCGCGCGCATGGTCTTGAGTGCGTTCGATTTGTGCCAGTTCGGGGATCCCGGACCGCCGGCCTCGACATAGTCGGCGTCCCAGCCGTTCTGGAAATAGATCACAGTGACGCCGGCCTCGCGCGCGACCTCCAGCGTCTCCTTGACGGCCATGATCGCTGCCTTGGCGCCGGTCACGTCGAAGCCCGCGAGATCCAGATAGCCGTTCGGCGACGCGTAGGCGTTCTGCATGTCGACCACGATGACTGCGGTCTCCTCGACCGCGAGCCGCAACGGCTCGGGGCGTGCGGGCAAGGTGACGTAGCGCCGTTCAGGCGGAAAGCTGGTTGAGACCGACATCACGCCAATCCGAATTCTTTGGTCGCTTTCTCGGCGAAGCGATTGTCGACCATTTGTGCATAGGGAAGCGTCGTTGAGACTGCGCCGCCGCCTTGTTCCAGCAACATCGCGCGATCCCATTCCTCGGCGGAGATGGTGGGGTTTTTCGGAATCGCCGTCTTGCTGCCAAAGAAATTCTTCGTCGCATTTCCGACGACCGAGGGCGAGACTTTCGGAAAGTACTTCTCTGCGACCTCGGTGAAGACCGCATTGTTCTCGTGCATCATCTTCTGCGCCTCGGCGATGGCGTTACAGAAGCCTTGCACCGCCTCCGGGTTGGAGGCGATCACGTCTTCGGTGGCCATGGCCGTCGTGAAACACAGCGGACCAAGCAGATCGGCAAATGATAGCGACGGTACGAGGCCAAACTGTTCGGCGCCGATGCTGATGTCCCATTCGAATGCGGTGGCGATGTCGGCACGGCCATCCTTGACGGCTGCAGCCTGGGCGCCCGGTGGCAATTCCAGGAAGGTGACGCCGGCTTCCTTGGGGTCGAACTTGCCGACCGTCTTCATGGCATAGGTTGGGACCTGGATCGTCGAGGACGGGAATTTCAGCGTCGCGATGGTCTTGCCGCGCAGATCATCGATGGTGGTGATCTTGGTGTCCGGGCGGGTCATTCCCCACATCGACACGCCGCCGACGATCTTGGCGATATTCTTGATCTTGCCGCCTTCACGCGTGGCGTTGACCGACATGCCAGGGCTGGTGACGCCGATCTGGCCGCGGCCGGACAGCAGGATCGGCACCGGCAGGGCGATGCCGCCCGCGGTCGACAGGTCGGTGTCGAGGCCGTGCTTGGTGAACAAGCCTTTGTCGGTTGCGACATAGAGCGAGGCATACATGCCGAGCCGGATGGCTTCCGACACCAGCACCTTGCGGCCGGCGGCAAAGGCCGGGCCTCCCAGGCCAGCAAACGGGGCCGCTGCGGCGCCGATGAGCGAATATTTGAGTAGGTTGCGCCTGTCGATCATGCCTCTGTCCCTCGCCGCCATTGCCGATGTCAGATGGTGCGCTGCATAGTTTTTAGCCGCTGCGCCTTTTCGCATAAAATTCTTGCACCCGTTAATTTCATTAACAAGTCGGGAAAAACAGATATATTTATCTGTGATGCTTATGAATATTGACCTCCGGCAACTCCGTGCCTTCGCCGAGGTGGTTCAGGCTGGCAGCTTCAGCCGGGCTGCGCGGAAACTTGGCGTTTCCCAGTCCGCCCTCAGCCAGGCCGTTCGCCAGCTCGAGGACGAGCTGCAGGTCCGGCTGCTGGACCGGACGACGCGCAGCGTCCAGCTCAGCAAGGTCGGTGCCGAATTCCTGCCGGGGATCCAACGCCTGATGGCGGATCTCGATCACCAAATTCAGGATTTACGCGATCTGCGCGAGCATCGCCGCGGCCATGTTACGGTCGCCTGCGTGCCGTCGGTGGCGTTGCGTCTGATGCCGGTGGTGTTGGCGAACTTCCAGCGCGAATATCCCATGGTGAGCGTGACGCTCAAGGAAGTGTCGCGGCATCAGATCATTGCCGGGCTGCGCAGCGGTGATGCTGAACTCGGTATTGCCAATGTGCCGGGTGAGGATGCCGATCTCGATGCCACAAAGCTGCTGACAGATCGTTTTGCGCTGGTGATGCGGCGGGATCATCAGCTGGCGTCACAAAGCACCGTGAACTGGATGGACGGCGTCGCTGCAGGCATGATCGCAATGGCGACCGGCACCGGGATCCGGTTGGAAATGGAACGCGGTCTGCAGGAACTGGGGCGTAGCAACCCGCTGCATGAGGCCGAACACCCGGCGACCCTGCTCGCCATGGTCGAGGCCGGCGTCGGCGTGGCGCCATTGCCAGGTCTGGCGTTGCCGGCGACGGACCACCCCGTGCTGACCTTCCGCAGGCTGCTCGATCCGGTCATCGAGCGCGATCTGTATCTGATCCGTCGCGTGGGGCGTGACCTGTCGCCGGCCGGTCGCGCGCTTTACCGCGGCATCCAGCTCGTGGCGCAATCGATCCGCGAGCGCACTGCTGCCGGGTGGTAGCGAACACGCTTTGACCTTGCTCCCATGAGTCCCTATTTTGGGATGAACAGTCCTATTCCGCTAATTTGAGCCCCTTATGACCGCCTCGCTGAAAGCCATCGACGGATCGGCAGATTTGCCTGTCCTGATGAACGACCTCGCCCGGAGCGCCCGTGCGGCTGCGCGTGCGTTGGCGGTGGCTCCAACGGAGCAAAAGAACCGGGCGCTTGCGGCCATGGAGCGCGCGATCCGTGCCGGTGCGCCGGCGATTCTGGCGGCCAATGCCGAGGATGTCGCCGAGGTGCGCGCCAATGGCGCCACATCGGCCTTTATCGATCGGCTGACCCTGACCGAGGCGCGCGTGCATGCGATGGCCGACGGCATTCGTGTGATTCATGACATCGCTGATCCCGTCGGCGCCGTCACCGAAAGCTGGCAGCGGCCGAATGGCATGACCATCGAACGCGTGCGCGTGCCGCTCGGCGTCGTTGCGGTGATTTTCGAGAGCCGTCCGAATGTTGCGGCGGATGCCGGCGTGCTGTGCCTGAAGTCCGGCAATGCCGTGATCTTGCGCGGCGGCTCGGACAGTTTCCGCTCGTGCCGTGCAATTCATGAATGTCTGGTGCAGGGCCTGCGTGAAGCCGGTCTGCCGGAAGCCGCGATTACGCTCGTGCCGACGCGCGATCGTGCGGCGGTTGGCTTGCTGCTCACCGGCCTCAATGACGGCGTCGATGTGATCGTGCCACGCGGCGGCAAGAGCCTGGTCGCGCGTGTCGAGGCCGAAGCGCGGGTCCCGGTATTCGCGCATCTCGAAGGCGTCAATCACGTCTATGTCGATCACGCCGCGAGGCTCGATATGGCGAAGTCGATCGTGCTGAACGCGAAGATGCGCCGTCCCGGCGTCTGCGGCGCGACCGAAACGCTGCTGATTGACCGCGCGGTGGCGGGCACGCATCTCAAGCCTTTGGTGGAAATGTTGATCGACGCCGGCTGCGAGGTGCGCGGTGACGCCGCCGTGCAGCAGGCCGATGCGCGCGTCAAGCCTGCAACGGACGAGGATTGGGACACCGAATACGAAGACGCGATCATTTCGGCCAGGGTCGTCGATGGTGTCGATGATGCGCTTGCGCATATTCGCGATCACGGTTCGCATCACACCGATGCGATCGTGACCGAGGACGTCGCGGTGGCCACGAAGTTTCTCAACGAAGTGGATTCGGCGATCGTGCTGCATAACGCCTCGACGCAGTTTGCCGACGGCGGTGAATTCGGCTTCGGTGCAGAAATCGGAATCGCCACCGGCAAATTCCATGCGCGCGGCCCGGTCGGTGCCGAGCAGCTCACCAGTTTCAAATATCGCATTCACGGCACCGGACAGACCAGGCCGTGATGATGTGCGTTTCGGCGCGTGGAGACTGAATTGGATTTGCATTCAGTCCCGCCGGCGCAGGGCATACCGCCACATAGTCCCGGCATGCGGATCGGTCTGCTTGGCGGATCGTTCAATCCGCCGCATGCCGCGCATCGGGCTATCAGCCTGTTCGCGATGAAACGGCTGCAGCTGGATCGCGTCTGGTGGCTGGTGTCGCCGGGCAATCCGCTGAAGGATCAACGCAATCTGCACGATCTCGCCGAGCGCGCGGCTGCTGCGAAGGCGACGGCCGATCATCCGCGCATCGATATCACCTGTCTCGAGAGTGTCATCGGTACGCGCTATACCGTCGACACCATCAGCTACCTCCGACGTCGATGTTCGCAAGCACGATTTGTCTGGATCATGGGTGCCGACAATCTCGCCCAGTTTCACCGCTGGGAGAGCTGGCAGGTGATTGCGGGAGAGGTGCCCTTTGCGGTCATCGACCGACCGCCGCAGAGCTTCCAGGGACTGGCATCGACCGCCGCCCAGGCCCTCGGCCGTTACCGGATACCGGAGCAGGACGCTGGGTCATTGGCCGACCTGAAGCCCCCCGCATGGGTATTTTTGACCGGTTTGAAGCTGAATCTGTCCTCCACCCGGCTGCGGAACCCGGATGGCAGCTGGAAGACGTAATTCCACAACACTCGCCCGATAAGTGCTATAGGGCGGGCGCTGGAATATTGAATCCGGCATTCCCACATGCATACTTGATCTCACCGGGCGTCGGATTCGGCGTCCCAATACAGTGAAAGGAATGGTCCTCTGGCCACTTCTGTATTGTCCAAGACGGGTGCCAAGAAAGCCTCGTCCAAGGTTGTCCCACCCAAGAAGTCCGCTTCGGTAAAGAAGGCTGCCGCGCCTAAAAAGGCTGCCGCTAAGACACCTGCTGCGGCAAAAGCTGCACCGAAGGCTGTCATTCCGAAGAAGATTGCTTCGCCCAAGGCGAAGAAATCTGCTGCGGCAGTGCGCGATAGCGCGACCGAAACGCTCAATCTCGTTCTCGCCCGCCTTGACGACATGAAGGCCGAGGAAACGGTGACCATCGACCTGCGTGGCAAGTCGGCTTTCTCCGATTACATGGTCGTGACCACCGGCCGGTCAAACCGCCATGTCGGCGCGGTGGCCGAAAATGTCGCCAAAGGTCTCAAGGAAGCCGGTCAGAAGAAGCTGCATGTCGAAGGCCTGTCCAATTGCGATTGGGTGCTGATCGATACCGGCGAAGTCATCCTGCATGTCTTCCGGCCTGAAGTTCGCGAATTCTACAATCTGGAACGTCTGTGGACGCAGAGTCCGTCGGATGAACCGCGGATCGACCTGAAGGCTGTTTGAGCCAGCGGCCATTCGGCAACGGCGCGATGCGTGCTAGTCTGTGCTGATGCATCTTCTTGTGATCTCCATCGGCAAGCTCAAGCAGGGTCCGGAACGCGAGCTCGCGGAACGGTACCGTGATCGCTTCGACGATATTGGCCGCAAGCTCGGTTTTCGCGGCCTTGCGATTCATGAAATTTCGGAAAGCCGCGCACGCGATGCGGCGACCCGGATCAATGAGGAAGCAGCGGCGATTTCGGCGCTGATTCCGGAAAAGGCTGTATTAGTAGCGCTCGACGAGCGTGGCAGCAGCGTCGACAGTGCCAGTTTCGCTCGCCATATCGGGCAGTGGCGGGACGAATCGGTGCCGCATAATGTTTTTGTCATCGGCGGGGCGGACGGACTTTCGCCCGAATTGCGGCGCAAAGCCAAACTGAGCATTGCATTCGGCTCGGCGACCTGGCCGCATCAAATGGTTCGCGTCATGCTTCTGGAACAGATTTACCGGGCAGCTACAATTTTAGCTGGCCACCCGTATCACCGCGTTTAGCTCACTATATTGAGCGTATCGCGTTTGAAAGAAGGCGCTGTCGAAACCACGATGCTGTCACCGCGGTCCATTCCATCTGAACACGACGCCGTTCGCCGCGGGATGTCGAACGCATCGTCGTTATCCATGATGCTGGTATCAGCGTCTCTTGCAGGTTTGATGACGACGTCAGTCCGTGCGCAAACCGCTGCGCCGATCCAGCAAGCGAATGCGCCGTCACCCGATATCATTCGTCAACGCGAGCAGGAGCTTGAAGCGGTCCGCGCGCAGCAGAAGAGCGCTGCGGAGCTGCAGGCGAAATTGAAAGCCGATATTGCGGCGATCGGACAGGATCGCGGCAAGCTCAGTCAGCAGCTCATCGATATTGCCGCCCGCGTCCGCAGCGTCGAAACCCGGATCGACGATGCCGAAGTACGATTGCGGCCGCTGGATGCGCGCGAGCAGAAGATCCGCGGCACGCTGGAATCGCGCCGCGGCGAAATCGTCGAAGTGTTGTCCGCCTTGCAGCGCGCCGGCCGCCGTGCGCCGCCGGCTTTGCTGGTGCGTCCCGAAGATGCGCTGAAGTCGCTCCGCACCGCGATGTTGCTCGGCTCCGTTGTGCCCGAGATGCGCGCGCGCGCCGAGCAACTGGTGGCTGACCTCAGCGAACTCGTGAATTTGCGCAAGGCGATCTCGACGGAGCGCGATCGGCTTGCCGGCGATCGCGACAAGCTGAAGGAAGAACAGACGCGCCTCGCGTCCTTTACCGAGGAGCGCCAGAAGCAGCAGTCGGCTGCGGAAAAGGACATGGAAGCGGAAGCCGCGCGTGCGCTGACATTGTCCCGTCAGGTTGACAGTCTGCAGGGCCTGATCGCGAAGATGGAGCAGGATTCCAAGGCGGCGGCGAAGGCAGCGGCCACAGCCAATCTGCAGGGCACGCCGGCGGCGCTCAGCAACGGCAAGCCGAATATCGGTGCCTTCAAGGATCCCGGCAGGCTCAGTCCGGCGATCGCCTTTGCTTCGGCAAAGGGCATGCTCGCGCTTCCGGTCAACGGGGTTAAAATTCGCAATTTTGGCGGTTCCGACGGTGTCGGTGGCGTCGAAAAGGGCATGTCACTGGCCGCACGGGCGGGTGCGCAGGTCACAACACCGTGTGACGGCTGGGTTGTTTATTCCGGTCCGTTCCGTAGCTATGGACAACTCTTGATCCTCAACGCTGGGGGCGGGTATCATGTCTTGATCGCCGGGATGGAGCGTATTTCGGTGAACATTGGTCAGTTCGTCCTTACCGGGGAACCGATCGCTGTCATGGGATCAACATCCCGGGTAGCATCCGTCCTTGCGGCCAATGCCAGCCAGCCTGTGCTTTATATCGAGTTCCGGAAAGACGGGACTCCCATTGATCCAGGCCCATGGTGGGCCGCTAACGAAGGCGAAAAGGTTCGCGGATGATGCGCAAGACTTCCATAATTCTGCTGAGTGCTGCCACTGGCGCCGCCTTGACGCTCTTCGTGACTCAGCCACGCGCCGTGTTCATGGGCACCAGTGCCCGCGCAGCGACCTCGGATACCTATCGTCAACTCAACCTGTTCGGCGACGTGTTTGAGCGCGTCCGCAGCGACTATGTCGAGAAACCCGACGACAGCAAGCTGGTCGAGTCGGCGATCTCCGGCATGCTCACCGGCCTCGATCCACATTCCAGCTACATGGACGCCAAGAGCTTCCGCGACATGCAGGTGCAGACCCGCGGTGAGTTCGGTGGCCTCGGCATTGAAGTCACTATGGAAGACGGCCTGATCAAGGTGGTGTCACCGATCGACGATACCCCGGCATCGAAGGCCGGTATCATGGCCAACGACATCATCACCAGCCTCGATGAAGAAGCCGTGCAGGGTCTCACCCTGAACCAGGCCGTCGAGAAGATGCGTGGCCCGGTCAACACCAAGATCAAGCTGAAGATCATCCGCAAGGGTCAGGACAATCCGCTCGACGTCACTCTCGTGCGCGACAACATCCGTGTTCGCTCGGTGCGTGCTCGCGTTGAAAGCGACGATATCGCTTACATCCGCATCACGACCTTCAACGAGCAGACCACCGAAGGCCTGAAGCGCGAGATCGCGGCTCAGACCGCGGCGATCGGTGCTGACAAGGTCAAGGGTTACATCATCGACCTCCGCAACAATCCGGGCGGTCTGCTTGAAGAAGCCGTCACCGTTTCCGACGCGTTCCTCGAGCGTGGCGAGATCGTCTCGACCCGCGGTCGTAACGCTGAAGAAACCCAGCGCCGCACGGCGCATGCAGGCGATCTGACCAAGGGCAAGCCGGTGGTCGTGCTGATCAATGGCGGTTCGGCTTCGGCATCGGAAATCGTCGCCGGCGCGCTGCAGGATCACAAGCGTGCGACCACGATCGGTACGCGCTCGTTCGGTAAGGGCTCGGTGCAGACCATCATCCCGCTGGGCTCCGGCAACGGTGCGCTGCGTCTGACCACGGCGCGTTACTTCACGCCGTCGGGCAAGTCGATCCAGGCCAAGGGTATCGTCCCGGACATCGAAATCGTGCAGGACGTGCCGGATGAGCTGAAGTCCCGCGACATCAAGGGCGAGGCTTCGCTCCGTGGCCATCTGAAGAACGATGGCGACGAGAAGACCGGTTCGCAGTCCTATGTGCCGCCGGATGCCAAGAATGACAAGGCGCTGAAGGCCGCTGCCGATTTGCTCCATGGCATCAAGGTGACGTCGAACGCAATCATCACGCCGCCGCCGGGAGCCGCTGCTGCTGCGGACAAGCCAGCAGACGATAAGGCGGCCGCCAAGCCGAACTGATCGGCGAATACGCATCAATTCTGCGGAAAGGGCGGCCTTCGGGTCGCCCTTTTTGTTGCAATCCTTCCAGGTGATCCCGCGCCCTTCCGGGTGCCGTGGCCGCGACCGGGCGTGTTATTGTCCGGTCGGCTGATTCGGGAGATCCATGGCAGTGTCGGCGGACGATCTGAGCGCCCCGCTTGGACAAAAATCGACGCGTAAGCGGCGGTTCCGGCTGCCTTTTTCCGGAACGCAGGCGCTTGCCACGATCCTCGCCTTGCTGCTGCTCGGTTTTCTCGGTGTTGCCATCTTCAATAACAACCCGATGGGCGGCGAGCCGGTAGCGCGCGTAGCGATCAAGGCGCCTGCCGCGACTGATGATCAGAAGGTCGCCGCCAAGCCGCCGGTCGAGGTCAAGCACGGTACGCCCGAGACGGCCAAGGCACCCGAGGTTCCCGGCCAGAAGACCATTACCATCATCGACGGCTCCAGCGGCGCCCGTAAGGATGTCGTGGTGTCGAGCGAGGGGTCGGACAACGCTGCGGCCGATGTGTCGCCGCCGGTCATGACGGGGATCGATCAGAAACTGCTGGAGAAATCCCGCCACGGCATGGTGCCGATCGCCATCGGCGCGCTGAAGCCGGTCACGGTCTATGCCGCCGGCTCCGAAGCCGAGCGCGCCAGGGCGATGAAGACGCCGAGCATTTCCATCGTGATCGGCGGCCTCGGCGTCGGCGCGGCCAAGACCACCGATGCTATCATGAAGCTGCCGCCGGCCGTGACGCTCGGCTTCACGCCCTATGGTTCGGATCCCGGCAAACTGGTCGAACGCGCCCGTGCGCAGCGCCACGAGGTGCTGCTGCAGCTGCCGATGGAGCCGTTCGACTATCCCGACAACGATCCCGGCCCGCAGACGCTGTTGTCCTCGGCTACGGCCGAGCAGAACCTCGATCGCATGATGTGGCATATGAGCCGCTTCCAGGGCTATGTCGGCGTGGCCAATTTCACGGGCGCGCGCTTCATCGCCACGGATACGGCCATGCAGCCGATTGCACGCGAGGCCAGCAAGCGCGGGCTTGCGTTGTTCGACGATGGCTCGACGCCGCGCAGCGTTGCCGCCGCAGCCGCCGAAGGGCAGGGCATGCCCTTCGCACGCTCCGATGTTGCCATCGACGCGGTCCCGACCTCCGCAGACATCGACAAGGCGCTGGCGCGGCTCGAGGGGCTGGCCAAGGAGCGGGGTGTGGCTGTCGGCGTCGCTTCGGCGCTGCCGATCTCGATCGAACGTATCAGCGCCTGGGCGAAAACCCTTGAAAGCCGCGGGGTCATGCTGGTGCCATTGACAACCGCGATGCTGAAATCAAAATCAAGCTAGCGTCTTTGGGCTAGGGTGAATTCGGCACGGCCGAATCGCTGCGATTCAGCAAGGTCGAATCGCTGCGTAAAGAGTGCTCGAACGGACGCGAGAGGCATTGACGGAATGGCGCGCTACGAAGACCTGCCCTATCGAACTTGCGTCGGAATGATGCTGATCAACCCGCAAGGGCTCGTCTTTATCGGCCGACGTGCCGGCGGTATCGAGCACGTCGATGATATGCATGTCTGGCAGATGCCGCAGGGCGGCGTCGATCCCGGTGAGGACACCTGGGAGGCCGCAAAGCGCGAGCTCTACGAAGAAACCAGCGTCCAATCGGTCGAGAAGCTCGGCGAAGTGCCAGACTGGTTGATCTATGACATTCCCCGCACGGTGGCCGGGCGGGCCTGGAAGGGTCGCTATCGTGGCCAGCGGCAGAAATGGTTCGCCGTACGCTTCACCGGCGATGACAAGGAAATCAACGTCACGCATCCACCTGGTGGCCACAAGGCCGAGTTCATTAATTGGCGCTGGGAGCCAATGAAGAACCTTCCGGAGCTGATCGTGCCGTTCAAGCGCCCCGTCTATGAGCGGGTGGTGAAGGAATTCGCCGGTCTGGCGGACGGCTAGCGCCGGAATGACGGACAACCGGCCCTATCGCCCCAATGTGGGCGTCGCACTGTTCAATGCCGACGGCAAAGTTCTGATCGGCCGCCGTTTCAAGGATGACGGGCCAGAGATCGTCCTGCCGGGCCTGGAATGGCAGATGCCTCAGGGTGGTATCGATCCCGACGAAGATCCTCGCGTCGCCGTGATGCGCGAATTATGGGAAGAGACTGGCGTCAGCCATGCCGACTATCTCGGCGAGACCGGCTGGATGACCTACGACTTCATCCCGTTCGAGAACCCCAGCCATCGCTTTGCGCAGTTCCGCGGGCAGCGGCAGAAGTGGTTTGCGCTGAAATTCACTGGGGATGATGCCGAAGTCGATCCGCTGACGCCGCGCAACGGTCAGCCGGCTGAATTCGACGCCTGGCGCTGGGAGCGGCTGGATCGCGTCGCGGATCTCGTGGTGCCGTTCCGGCGGGAGGTCTATCGCGCCGTGGCCGAGAGTTTTGCGAAATTTGTCTGAGGCGAAGCCCTGACGAAACGAAGCGCTACCCGGGCTATAGCGCTTAGTGCATCGCCGTCGAGGTGATGTGCTGCTGGATGACCTTGAAGTGGTCGAGGCGCTCGATGGCACGGTCCAGAGCGGAGCCCTCCTTCTCGGCCAGCTTCTCTTCCATCTCCGCGATGTCCTTGGCGAAAGCTTCGCGGTCAAGCTCGGCGATCGACGTCGCGACGTCAGCAAGAACCGTCAAGCCCTTGTCCGAGACTTCGGCAAGGCCGCCGAGCACAATGATCTTCTCATGCTTGCCACCGGTGGTGACAGTCATGATGCCCGGACGCAACGCGACCACCACAGGCGCGTGGCCGGCCATCACACCGACATCGCCCTCGGCGCCGGGAATATCGACCTGCTCGACTTCACCCGTGAAAGCGAGCTTTTCCGGTGAGACGAGATCGAAGTGGAACGTGGCCATGTCGTTATCCGCTGACTGCTCCCTCCCCCCTTGCGGGGGAGGGTTGGGGAGGGGGGTAACCATGGGCGAAGGCGCTTGTGGCACCCCACCCCGGCGCAAATGCGCCGACCCTCCCCGCCTAGCGAAGCTTTGCTTCGCGCGGGGGGAGGGTAAGAACTTTATGCCGCTTCCGCAGCCAGCTTCTTGCCCTTCTCGACGGCTTCTTCGATCGCACCGACCATGTAGAAGGCGGCTTCCGGCAGATGATCGTACTTGCCTTCGCAGATCGCGCGGAAACCCTTGATGGTATCGGCGAGCTCGACGAACTTGCCCGGCGAACCCGTGAAGATTTCAGCGACGAAGAACGGCTGCGACAGGAAGCGCTCGATCTTGCGGGCGCGGGCCACGGCCAGCTTGTCCTCTTCCGACAGTTCGTCCATGCCGAGAATGGCGATGATGTCCTGCAGCGACTTGTACTTCTGCAGCACCTGCTGAACCATACGCGCGGTCTCGTAGTGCTCCTGGCCGACGATCAGCGGGGACAGCATGCGCGAGGTGGAGTCGAGCGGATCCACTGCGGGGTAGATGCCCTTTTCCGAAATCGCACGGTTGAGCACGGTCGTCGCGTCCAAATGGGCGAACGAGGTAGCAGGCGCCGGATCGGTCAAGTCGTCAGCCGGAACGTAGATGGCCTGCACCGAGGTGATCGAACCCTTATGCGTGGTGGTGATACGCTCCTGCAGCGCGCCCATGTCGGTCGCGAGCGTTGGCTGATAACCCACCGCCGAAGGAATGCGGCCGAGCAGCGCCGACACTTCCGAACCTGCCTGGGTGAAGCGGAAGATGTTGTCGATAAAGAACAGCACGTCCTGGCCCTGATCGCGGAAGTGCTCGGCGACGGTCAGACCGGACAGAGCAACGCGCATGCGGGCGCCCGGAGGCTCGTTCATCTGGCCGAACACGAGAGCGCACTTCGACTTCACGGCCGGATCCGGATTGTGCGGATCGGCGTTCACCTTGGACTCGATGAACTCGTGATAGAGATCGTTACCTTCGCGGGTACGCTCGCCGACGCCGGCGAACACCGAGTTGCCGCCGTGCGCCTTCGCGACGTTATTGATCAGTTCCTGAATGAGAACCGTCTTGCCGACGCCGGCGCCGCCGAACAGGCCGATCTTGCCGCCCTTGGCGTAAGGCGCGAGCAGATCGACGACCTTGATGCCGGTGACGAGAATTTCAGCCTCGGTGGACTGCTCAGTATACATCGGCGCTTCCTGATGGATAGCGCGGTTGCCTTCCGAAGCGATCGGACCGCCTTCATCGATCGGCTCGCCGATCACGTTCATGATACGGCCGAGGGTGCCGACGCCAACGGGAACCTGGATCGGCGAGCCAGTGTCGGTGACTTCCTGACCGCGGACCAGACCTTCGGTGGTGTCCATCGCGATGGTGCGGACCGTCGATTCGCCGAGATGCTGGGCGACTTCGAGAACCAGGCGGTTGCCACCGTTCTTGGTTTCGATCGCGTTCAGAATTGCGGGCAGGTAGCCTTCGAACTGCACGTCGACGACGGCGCCGATGACCTGGGTGATACGTCCGGTCTGGTTGGCGGATGCGGCCATGAAAACTTCTCCATAAACTTCAAGGACTCGGAAGTCCGAAACTTGAACGGCGGCCCATGAGGCCGGAAGGTTGTTGTTAGATCGCCTCGGCGCCGGAGATGATTTCGATCAGCTCCTTCGTAATCATCGCCTGGCGGGTGCGGTTGTAGATCAATGTCTGCTTGCGGATCATGTCGCCGGCGTTGCGCGTAGCGTTGTCCATCGAGCTCATCTGCGCGCCATAGAACGAAGCGTTGTTCTCGAGCAGAGCGCGGAAGATCTGCACCGCAAGATTGCGCGGCAGCAGGCCGTCGAGGATCTCATCTTCGGCCGGCTCGTAGTCGTAGCTCGGCGTTGGGCCGGCATCGGCTTTAGGCGCCTCGACCACCAAGGGAATGATCTGCTGGGCGGTCGGGATTTGCGCGATCACCGACTTGAAGCGGGAATAGAACAGCGTGCAGACGTCGAATTCGCCAGTGCTGAAGAGTTCGAGAACCTTCTTGGCGATGTCGTTGGCATTGACGAAGCCGAGCTGACGCACCGAACGCAGTTCGAGATGACCGACGATCTGCTTGTCGAAGTTACGGCGCAATTGCTCGTAGCCCTTGCGGCCGACGCAGAAGAATTTGACCGTCTTGCCTTGGTTCATCAGCGCCAGTGCGCGTTCGCGCGCCAGACGGACGATCGAGGAATTGAAAGCGCCGCACAGGCCACGCTCGCCGGTGCAGACCAGCAGCAGATGAACCTGATCCTTGCCGGTGCCGACGAGCAGCGCCGGGCCGGAGCCTGCCGTTGTAGCGCCGGCAATGCTGGCGATCACGGTATCCATCTTCTCGGCGTAAGGACGTGCAGCTTCGGCAGCGGTCTGCGCACGACGCAGCTTCGACGCTGCGACCATCTGCATCGCCTTGGTGATCTTCTGCGTCGCCTTGGTCGAGGCGATGCGGACGCGCATGTCTTTAAGTGAGGCCATTCTCAGTCCACCCCGGCGATCTGGCCGTTTGGCCGATCGCGAACCTCTCGTTCGAAACGCCCGACCTCGTGCCGGACATCAACGCGAATGGCCGGCAGGAGCCGGCCATTCATTGACAGTATTAAGCAGCGTAGGTCTTCGCGAAGCCTTCGACGACGGCCTTGAGCTGGGCGGCGACGTCATCCTTGAGATCGCGGCTGTCGCGGATCGCGTTGAGGATCTCAACGTTCTTGCCGCGCAGCAGCGACAGAAGACCGTCTTCGAAGCCCCGAACCTTGGCGATCGGCAGAGTGTCGAGATAGCCGTTGGTGCCGGCCCAGATCACGCAAACCTGCTCTTCCATCTTCAGCGGCGAGAACTGCGGCTGCTTCAGGAGTTCGGTCAGACGCGCGCCGCGGTTCAGCAGGCGCTGGGTCGACGCGTCGAGGTCGGAGCCGAACTGCGCAAAGGCCGCCATTTCGCGGTACTGCGCGAGCTCACCCTTGATCTTGCCGGCGACCTTCTTCATCGCCTTGGTCTGCGCGGCGGAGCCGACGCGCGACACGGACAGACCGACGTTCACGGCAGGACGGATGCCCTGGAAGAACAGGTCGGTTTCAAGGAAGATCTGACCGTCAGTGATCGAAATCACGTTGGTCGGAATGTAGGCGGACACGTCGTTGGCCTGGGTTTCGATGACCGGCAGCGCCGTCAGCGAACCATTGCCCTGGGAATCATTGAGCTTCGCAGCGCGTTCGAGCAGACGCGAGTGAAGATAGAACACGTCGCCCGGATAGGCTTCGCGGCCTGGCGGACGGCGCAGCAGCAGCGACATCTGGCGGTAAGCAACGGCCTGCTTCGAAAGATCGTCATAGATGATGACGGCGTGCATGCCGTTGTCGCGGAAGAATTCGCCGATCGTGCAGCCGGTGAACGGCGCGATGTACTGCATCGGAGCCGGATCTGAAGCGGTCGCGGCGACGACGACGGAGTATTCCATCGCGCCCTGCTCTTCGAGCACCTTCACGAATTGGGCGACGGTCGAACGCTTCTGACCAACGGCGACGTACACGCAGTACAGCTTCTGGCTCTCGGGAGCGCCAGCAACGTTCAGCGACTTCTGGTTCAGAATGGTGTCGAGCGCGATTGCGGTCTTGCCGGTCTGACGGTCACCGATGATCAGCTCGCGCTGGCCACGGCCGACCGGGATCAGAGCGTCGACCGACTTCAGGCCGGTTGCCATCGGCTCGTTGACCGACTTGCGCGGAATGATGCCCGGTGCCTTGACGTCGACGCGCATACGCTTGTCGGCCTGGATCGGACCCTTGCCATCGATCGGATTGCCGAGCGCGTCGACCACGCGGCCGAGCAGACCCTTACCAACCGGCGCGTCCACGATCGAACGGGTGCGCTTAACAGTCTGGCCTTCCTTAATTTCGCGGTCAGCGCCGAAAATAACGACGCCGACGTTGTCGGTTTCGAGGTTCAGCGCCATACCGCGGGTGCCGTTCTCGAATTCGACCATTTCGCCGGCCTGGACGTTGTCGAGGCCGTAGACGCGGGCAATGCCGTCGCCGACGGACAACACCTGTCCGACTTCAGAAACTTCAGCTTCCTGGCCGAAATTCTTGATCTGGTCTTTGAGGATCGCGGAAATTTCTGCGGCGCGGATGTCCATCAGCCTGCCTCTTTCATCGAGTGCTTGATCGAGTTGAGTTTGGTGCGAAGCGAGCTGTCCACCATGCGGCTGCCGAGCTTGACGACAAGCCCGCCGATGATGGACGGATCGACTTTCACGTTGAGCGCGACGTCCTTGCCCGTCACTGACTTCAGCGCGGTCTTGAGAGCGTCGAGATTCTTGTCACTGAGCGGCTCGGCGACGGTGACGTCAGCCGTAGCTTCGCCCTTAAACTTGGCGACCAGCGCATTGAAGCCGCGCGCCACGTCACCAATGGCGAAGAGGCGGCGGTTGGCGGTGAGGACCTTGAGGAAGTTGGCGATGATGCCGGTAATTCCGGCTTTCTCCAGAACCGAAGCGAGGGCCTTGCCCTGAATCTCGGCAGAGAACACCGGGCTGCGAACCAGTCGCGCCAAGTCGGCGCTGTCGGCCAGCATCGCTGCGAATTTGTCGAGATCGGCCTTCACCGCATCGACGGACTTTTCGTCACGCGCCAGCTCAAACAGAGCCGTTGCGTAACGACCGGACATTCCCGAAACCGACGGATCTTGTGTTGCCACGAATTGCGCTCTTCAGGCTGTCAAACTCGCAAGGGAATAACTATCGCCTGAATGTGGCGCCTAGCGATCCAAGTCCTTGGAATTCAAGCGGGACTTCGATTTTTAGGTCGCAACAAAATGTCGTGACCCGTTCAAATCGCGGCTTTGCTAACATAGCCCGCGCGCTGGTGCAACGCGACGAAAGCGTTTGATGATGCCTTGTCGCAGGCCCTCGCAAAGAATCATTTCAGGGAGATGTGACGCGCCAATCGGGTCGCTGACGGAGTGTTTCATCGTCCATCTCCGAGGCGGAATTTCTTATTCCGCATGACGGTACACGGTGCCGATTCTTTTGAATCACGCAACGTCGAGTACGGTGAGGCGGCAATTGAAATCGCGGGGCAGCGCGGCGTGCGCGTTTATGTCACCGTTTCGGACTGCTTAACATTTACTTATCGAATGCTATCCATGCACGGCGATCACTTAGCTATTCAGTATAGTTATGTAATATGCAGTATATTTAATAGTTAAAAATTCATTAAATCGGCTCATTAGGCATGTTCTGTTCCATCACAAGATATTTCATCTGGTGATGGAACGATTGCGTTGCCTATTTTACGCCTCATTACGTCGTCAAACGCTCAGCCAATGAAATTGGGACGGGGGTCCACTTGCCACATTTGTGGCAATACTGTCTGAGGGACAACAACTTATGCTGCGTTACGGAAAATCGACGCTGGGCGCTATCGCCCGGCCGCGTACGGCAATCGCTGTCATGACTGCCGCTCTTGTTCTCGGGGGAACGGTTTCTGAGGCTTCGGCCAAATCCCGGCACCATCGCCATCACCACAAGCACCATTACGTCGCCAAGGCTTCGCCGTCGCTGTTCGATGCCAATGCGTCGATCGCGCCTTCGACCGGCGGCCGCAGCTTCTCGGGTGTTGCGTCCTATTACGGCAATGAGTCCGGCAGCCGCACTGCGTCGGGTCAGCGCTTCAATCAGAATGCGATGACCGCCGCGCATCGTTCGCTGCCGTTCGGCACCAAGCTCCGCGTCACCCACGGCGGTCGCAGCGTTGTCGTCACCGTCAACGATCGCGGCCCGTTCATCCGTGGCCGGGTGCTCGACCTGTCCAAGGGCGCAGCGAGCGCGATCGGTCTGACCGGTCGTGGTGTCGGCCGTGTCGTTGCGGAAGTCATGTAAGCAAGACAAACGCGTCGCGTCCCTGATCTTCCAAGTTCAGTAGCGTTGTGTGTGTATTGAGTAGAGTAAGCGTTGAGTAAAAGAGCCTGCTGTCATCAAAAGACAGCAGGCTTTTTCTGTTTTTGCGTTGTCAATTCACACCGTCATTCCAGGTTCGCTCACAAGAGTGAGCCTTCCGGAATGACGAAGCTCAAAGAAAGCTCTGCGGATCGACATCGACTTCGAGCTTTAGGTTGCCTGTAGGCTTTGGGCCGTGCGCCAGCCAGTCGCGGAGATAGTGCGACAGGTCGACATTGCGCGCCGACTTCACCAGCAGTCGGAAGCGATAGCGACCTTTGATCACGGCGAGCGGTGCTTCGGCGGGGCCGAGCACCATGATGCGCTCGTCGATCGGCGCCACGGCGGCGAGCTTGCGCGCGTAGCCCTCCGTGGTTGGCCGGTCGCCGCCTGAGATGATCAGGCTCGCCAGCCGTCCGAAGGGCGGATAGCCCGCGCGCTCGCGCGCCTCGATCTCGCTGGCATAAAACGCTTCGCGATCGTTTGCGATCAACGCCTTCATCACCGGATGTTCCGGCTGATGGGTCTGCAGATAGCCGACGCCGCGGCCCTGTTCACGTCCGGCGCGGCCGATGACCTGATTGAGCATCTGATAGGTGCGCTCCGCGGCGCGCGGATCGCCATTACCGAGGCCCAGATCGGCGTCGATGACGCCGACCAGATTGAGCCGCGGGAAGTTATGACCCTTGGCCACGAGTTGCGTGCCGATGATGACATCGACACGGCCTTCGGCGATTTCGGCCAGTTCCGTGCGCATCGCATCGATCGACGTAATAAGGTCGCTCGACAGCACCATGGTGCGTGCATCCGGAAACAGGCTCGCCGCTTCCTCCTGCAAGCGCTCGACGCCCGGGCCGACAGCCACCAGCGATTCCTCGGCCTGGCAATGCGGGCATTGATGCGGACGATGCATCGAGAAGCCGCAGTGGTGACAGACAAGCCGCTGGCGAAAGCGATGATCGACCAGCCAGGCATCGCAGATGGTGCAGGCAAACCGGTGTCCGCAGCCGCGGCATAACGTCAGCGGCGCATAGCCGCGGCGATTGAGGAACAGCAGCGCCTGTTCCTTGCGCTCGATGGCGATCTGGATTTTCTCGGCGAGGCGCGGTGCGATGAAGCGGCCGCGCATCGGCCCTTCGCGGCGCAGGTCGATGGCTTCGATATGCGGCATGTGCTGGCCGCCAAAGCGCGAAGGCAGCGCGATGCGCTGATAGCGTCCCTTGCGCGCGTTGACCTCGGACTCGACCGATGGCGTGGCAGAAGCGAGCACGATGGGGATTTTCGCAATCGATGCGCGCACCACCGCCATGTCACGGGCGTGGTAATGCGCGCCTTCGTCCTGCTTGTAGGCTTGGTCATGCTCTTCATCGACGATGATCAGGCCGAGTTTCGCATAGGGCAGAAACAGTGCCGAGCGGGCGCCGACGATGACATGGGCCTCGCCATTGGCGATCGACGCCCAGTTGCGGGCGCGGGTGCGCGGTGTCAGTTCGGAATGCCACTCCAGCGGCCGCACGCCGAAGCGTTTTGAGAAGCGCTCGAGGAATTGCCCCGTCAGCGCTATTTCGGGCATCAGGATCAGCACCTGTTCGCCGCGCTTGATCACCTCGGCAACCGCCTCGAAATACACCTCGGTCTTGCCGGAGCCGGTGACACCGTCGAGCAGGGCGGCGTGAAAATCCCCCTTGGCGGCGAAGGTCCGCATCGCTTCGGCCGCGACGGCCTGATCGTCTGAAAAGTCCGGTTCGGCGAAGGTGGGATCAGGCGCCGGCGGCGGCAGCGCGCGGGGTATGGCTTCAATCGCAAGCGTGCCCTCATCGACGAGGCCGTCGATCACGCCGGCGCTGACGCCGGCTTCCTTGGCGGCTTCGGATTTCGCGTGCAGCAGGCCGTCCGACAGGATCTCAATCAGCCGTGCGCGTGCCGAGGTCATGCGCTTGGGCACTTCGCCGACCAGGCGGACGCCCATGCGCACCCGCTCCGGGCCGAGGTGCTCGCCCATCCGCAGAGTCATCTTCATAACCATGCCGCGCGCGGACAAAGTGTAATTCGCCACCCAGTCGACCAGGCTGCGCAATTCCTGCTTCAGCGGGGGGACATCGAATTTCTCGCCAACCTCTTTCAGGCGATTGTGCAGCCGCGGATCGGGATTGGTGTTTTCTGCCCAGACCACGCCGATCACCTCGCGGGCGCCGAGTGGCACGCTGACGACATCGCCGGGCTGCAGATCGAGGCCACGAGGCACGCGATAGGAATAAGCCTGGTTCAGCGCGACCGGCACCAGCACGTCAACGACGCCAGACGATGTTTTGGTGCGCGCAGCTTCGTCCATCGGCCGAATCAGACTCGAAATGGGGTATCCGCTAACCTAAGCTCGCGGTGCGGGCCGGACCAGTGCCGGCCGTGTGGCCCGGTCTTATGACCGATGGGCCGCCACGACAATGAAACAAAAACAATAAGCCAAAGGGAGACCCTTCATGGGCCACAGGCTCGCCGGGGCAATCGCCTCATTCGTCATGTTTTCTGCCGTCGCGATACCTGCGCTGGCGCAGGACCGGATGCCGCCGATCCCGGCCGACAAATACACCGAAGCGCAGAAGAAAGCTGCCGAGGAGTTCTCCGGCGGCCGGGGCTATGAAGTCCGAGGCCCCTTCGTGCCGCTAATTCGCAGCCCGGAAGTGATGCTCCGCGCCAAGGCGATGGGCGATCATCTCAGGTTCAAGAGCGTACTGGCGCCGCGACTCAGCGAAATGATCATCTTGATCACCGCACGCGAATGGACCCAGCAATACGAGTGGGTTGCGCATCATGACATCGCGATCAAGGCCGGCCTGCGCAACGACATAGCCGATGCGATTGCCGATGGCCGGCGTCCTGTTGGCATGGCCGAGGACGAAGAGGCCGCCTACGACATGTCGATCGAGATCCAGCGCACCAAACGCGTGAGTGATCCGACCTGGAACAAGGCCGTCGCCAAATTCGGCGAGCAGGGCGTCATCGATCTGCTCGGGATCAATGGCTATTACACCTTCCTGGCCATGGCCATGAATGCAGCGCGAACAGGCCTCCCGGCCGGGGTCGCGGAGCCCCTGAAGCGGTTCCCGGATTGACGATGCCGGCGGTTCACCAAAGTGAAACGAGCAGGGTGTGATAATCTCCGCCCGTACGCGTACCGCGAACTGCAAGGCATCCCGATGGCCAAGCTTTCCGACAAGAAACCAGCCGAAGCCAAATCAGGTGGGCCGGCGCCGATCGACCTCATCTGTGCGGATGCCGACGTCTCGCTGCAGATGACGCGGTGGCTGTCACATCTTCGCGCCGAGCGGCGGCTGTCGCCAAAGACGCTGGAGGCTTATGCGCGGGACGTCCGGCAGTTTCTGACATTTCTCGCCGAACACTGGGGCGCGCTCGTCTCGCTGCCACGTTTCGCCAAGCTGGAGACCAGCGATGTCCGTGCCTTCATGGCGGCGCGGCGCGGCGATGATATCGGCGGCCGCTCGCTGATGCGCGCGCTGGCCGGTCTACGGTCATTCGGTCGTTTTCTAGAGCGCGAAGGCAAGGGCAACGTCGGTGCGTTGTCCGCGGTTCGCGCGCCGAAAATCGGCAAGAGCCTGCCGAAACCGTTGCAGATGGTCTCGGCCAAGCGCCTCGCCGATGCGGATGAGCGCGCGGGCGAAAATCGCGATCCGTGGATCTGGGCGCGCGATGCCGCGGTGATGGCGCTACTCTACGGGTCCGGCTTGCGTATCTCCGAAGCACTTGGCCTGAAGCGCCGCGACGTGCCGGCAGCCGGCGCGGGCGATGTGCTGATCGTCAACGGCAAGGGTAACAAGACCCGTATGGTGCCGGTGCTGCATAATGTGCTGGAGCTCATCGCCGACTACGCCGCGCAGTGTCCGCATCCGCTCCCTGCCGATGGCCCGATGTTCGTCGGCGCGCGCGGCGGCCCGCTCAGCCCTCGGATCATCCAGTTGACCATGGAGCGGATGCGTGGCGCGCTCGGCCTGCCCGACAGCGCCACGCCGCACGCGCTGCGCCATTCCTTTGCCACCCATCTGCTGACCCGCGGTGGTGACCTCCGCGCGATCCAGGAATTGCTCGGCCACGCCTCGCTGTCGACCACACAGATCTATACCGGCATCGACACCGAGCGGCTGTTCGAAGTCTACAAGACCGCACACCCGCGAGCGTAGGGCCAGGCAAACCCCAGCTGTAGTAGAAGTGTCATGAGCTGCCCCTTGCGAAGTCGCCGCGGTTCGGTCAAATCGACACATCGACCAACCGGAGGGGATTACGATGGGTGCGCACGAAAGTATGGAGCACGCGGAGCATGCCGAGCATGCGTCCGGCTCGAACAAGAATATTGCACTGCTGATTGCCGTGATCGCGCTGTTTCTGGCGTTCTCGGAAACCCTCGGCAAGGGTGCGCAAACCGAATCTATCAGCAAGAACGTCGAGGCATCCAATCTCTGGGCGTTCTTCCAGGCCAAAAGCATCCGCCGCACCGTCGTTCAGGCGACGTCGGACCAGGCCAGGCTCAGCCTCGGCCTGATGGGTGACGATGCCGCCAAGGCCGCACTATCCAAGCAGATCGACGACTGGAAGAAGACCGCGGATCGTTATCGCTCCGAGCCGGAGACCGGCGAAGGCTCCGAACAGCTCGCCGCCCGTGCCAAGGAAGCCGAGCATGCGCGCGACCTCGCAATGGCGCGTTATCATCACTATGAAGTGGCCTCCGCCGCATTCCAGATCGGCATCGTGCTGGCGTCGGCCACGATCATCACCGGCATGATCGCGCTGGCCTGGGTATCAGGTGCACTGGCGATTGCCGGCGTCGCCTTTACCGCGATCGGCCTGTTCGCGCCGCATGCGGTTCATCTCATGTAATGACTTAAGCCGAAGCGGTCCGGCATAGCTGCAGGACCGCTTCGGCAAAGGCCTTGGGCGCTTCCTGCGGTACATTGTGGCCAACGCCCGCGATGACGCGGCGCTCATAAGGGCCCGTAAAATACTGGCCGTGATTCTCGGAATTCTTTACGGGTCCAATGCCGTCGTCAGCGCCGTGCAGAACGATAGTCGGGACATCGATCTTCGGCTGCGTCGCAAGCTGGGTCTCCAGAAAAGCATAATTCGGATCGCCGGCGATGCTGCCGGTACGGTGCATATAAGAGTGCACGACCACATCGACGA
Source organism: Tardiphaga sp. 862_B3_N4_1 (assembly GCF_051811085.1). NCBI lineage: Bacteria > Pseudomonadati > Pseudomonadota > Alphaproteobacteria > Hyphomicrobiales > Nitrobacteraceae > Tardiphaga > Tardiphaga sp. 862_B3_N4_1. Next base: position 1,504,124 of record NZ_JBPWQB010000002.1, on the reverse strand, counting down.
AGTCATCGTCGTCGAAGGCCGAGGCCGAGCGCTCGAATGTGGCGTCGTCGAACGCCCAGCTGGGCGACCACATCTTCCAGAGCAATTTGGCTAGTGCGTCGCGGTTCTGGATCAGGCCGTTGCGGCCGCGTTCGGTATGGAAATAATACTGATACCACTGTCGCGCTTCCTGCTCGGGAGCGGCTGGCCGCGCCGCATTCGTCAGGTCCTGGATGTTGTAGCCGGTGCAACTGACGACGCCGTGTACGCGTTCGGGCCATAGCGCCGAGACGACACAGGCCGCGCGGCCGCCCCAGTCATAGCCTGCGACAACAGCCTTGCCGATACGCAGCGCGTCCATCAGCTCCAGCAGATCCTGTCCGAGCGCAGCCTGTTGCCCCGAGCGGATGGTCGCGCTGGAAAGAAACCGCGTCGGCCCATAGCCGCGCAGATAGGGCACGATGGTGCGGAAGCCGGCGGTGTTGATGATGTCGACCGCGTCGTCATAGCCTCTGATGTCATAGGGAAAACCATGCATCAGCAGGACGGGTAGGCCGTCATTCGGTCCGCTATGTTCATAAGCAATATCGAGAAGGGGAGTTTGGATGCGTGCCAGTTCAGCCAAGTTGCTCTCCCGTTCGGTCTACCGCGCCGAATGCGCCCGATGACGCAGCCGTTGTACCAGCCGCATCCAACGCGACGATGAATTGGAGCGGAACATCGCCATCGTCGCCTTGATTCTTGCCGTCACAGGCGCGACCAATTCGCCGGCCCGGCGGCGGATGTCGAGAACGAATTCGTAGAGCTTCCGAAACCAGTTCATCTGCAACAGCTTCGGCCGTGTCACATCGAAGATGAACGCGGCGACGCCGACGCCGAGAAACTTGCTGAATACGATGAGCGTGAAAGCGCTGATCCAATACTGATGCATAAGCAGCCAGGCGCCGGCCAGTTTCAACGGAAACAGCAGAATCGCCGGAACAACAAACACGACCAGCGTCAACATTGGCGACAGCCGCGCGATTCGCGCGGCCAGCCATTCCTTGAATGCGCGCAGCGGTATCGCTGCAACGATGCGCGCGACGACCGGTTCGAGATGATCCCACAGCCACGCTTCGATCAGGAAGATCAAAGCGAGGAAGAACCATAGCGGCTGCAGCACGCGTCGCATCATGGTGTTCGTCTCCCAGCCGGCGTCGTGCCGGCCGTGACTCACATATGGATAGCGCGCTTGGCTACTGCAAATGCAGCTTCCTTCACCGCCTCGGAGCGGGTCGGATGGGCATGGCAGGTGCGGGCCAGATCTTCGGCGGAACCGCCGAATTCCATCAGCACGCAGGCTTCATGGATCATTTCGCCGACTTCGCGGCCGATCATATGCACGCCGAGCACGCGATCGGTCTTCGCATCTGCGAGAATCTTCACGAAACCATCGGTGGTCTGGTTGACCTTGGAGCGGCCATTGGCCGTGAACGGGAACTTGCCGACATTGTAAGCGATACCGGCAGCCTTGAGCTCTTCCTCGGTCTTGCCGACGGCGGCGACTTCCGGCGTGGTGTAGACCACGCCCGGGATCACGTCATAGTTCACATGACCGGCTTGGCCTGCAAGAATCTCGGCGCAGGCAACGCCTTCGTCTTCCGCCTTGTGCGCCAGCATCGGGCCCGCGACGACGTCGCCGATAGCGTAGACGCCCTTCACGTTGCTCGAGAAGTGATGGTCGATCTTGACGCGGCCGCGCTCGTCGAGTTCGACGCCAGCTTCCTTGAGGCCAAGCGCTTCGGTGTAAGCCACACGGCCGATCGCCACGAGAATCACGTCGGCTTCGATGGATTCGGCAGCGCCGCCCGCGGCTGGCTCGATCTGCGCCTTCAGTTTCTTGCCCGACGTATCGACGCCAGTGACCTTGGCGCCGAGCTTGAAGGTCATGCCCTGCTTCTCAAGCATGCGCTGGAACTGCTTGGCGACTTCGCCATCCATGCCGGGCAGGATACGGTCGAGGAATTCCACGACGGTGACTTCGGCGCCGAGGCGGCGCCACACCGAGCCGAGTTCGAGGCCGATCACGCCGGCGCCGACCACGATCATCTTCTCCGGCACCTTGTCGAGGGACAGCGCGCCGGTCGACGACACGATGCGCTTCTCGTCGATCTCGATGCCCTTCAGCTTCGCGACGTCAGAGCCGGTAGCGATGACGATGTTCTTTGTCTCCAGCGTCTGGGCCTTGCCGTCAGCGCCGGTGACTTCGACCTTGCCGGTGCCGAGCACACGGCCGGTGCCCATCACGACGTCGATCTTGTTCTTCTTCATCAGGAACTCGACACCCTTGACGTTGCCGTCGATGCCCTGCTGCTTGAAGTTCATCAGCGCGGGAAGATCGAGCGTCGGGGCGGACACCTTGATGCCCATCTTGGCGAAGGAGTGGCCGGCTTCCTCAAAAAGCTCTGACGAATAGAGCAAAGCCTTCGAGGGCATGCAGCCGATGTTCAGGCAGGTGCCCCCCAGCGTGCTGTTCTTCTCGACGACGGCGACCTTCATGCCGAGCTGCGCCGCGCGAATCGCGCAGACATAACCGCCGGGTCCGGTGCCGATAACAACGAGGTCGTAAGAAGCCATGATGCAGTCCTGTATTGTCTTCAGATGATATGGGGTGTCAGAGCCTCAGCGGCCACCGGACACGTCGAGAATGGTGGATGTGACGTAAGAAGCCTCGTCCGACAGCAACCAGACGATGGCATTGGCAACTTCATCCGCTGTGCCGACGCGCTTCATCGGCACGTTGACGGAAAGACGATGCGCGCGGTCCGGCTCGCCGCCTGACGCGTGAATATCGGTATCAATCAAACCCGGCCGAATGCCGGCAACGCGAATGCCTTCGGCGGCGACTTCGTGTCCCAATCCGATGGTGAAGGAATCGATCGCGCCTTTCGACGCGGCATAGTCGACATAGGTGTTCGGCGCACCCAGTTTGGCGGCTACCGATGACAGATTGACGATAACGCCACCCTTGCCGCCGTGTTTGGTCGACATGCGCTTCACGGCCTCGCGGGCGCAAAGAATGCTGCCGGTGACATTCACCGTCATCATGTTGGCGATGCGTTCGGCAGTCATCTGATCGACGCGGATGGAAGGGCCGACAATGCCGGCATTGTTGACCAGGGCGCCGAGAGGACCAAAGGCGTCCGCTGCCTTGAACAGCGCAAGAATGTCAGCCTCGGAGCCGACATCGCATTTTACGGCGATGGCCTTGCCGTTGGTCGCTTCGATCTTCGAAACGACCTCGTTGGCGGCGGCTTCGTTGCTGGCATAGCCGACGACGACCTTGAAGCCACGTGAGGGCGCCAGCAGCGCGGTGGAACGACCAATGCCGCGGCTTCCGCCGGTAATGATGACGACGTTGTCGCTCATGCGTCGCTCCCGGTGAGTGCGGCGTTGAAGGACCAGATGTGTCCGAACGGATCGCGAATGGTGCCGTAGCGGGCCCCCCAGAAAACATCCTGAGGCGCCATCACGACTTCTGCTCCCGATGTTTCCGCGCGGGCGATCGCGGCGTCGACATCTTCAGGCTTGGGCAGATTGATATTGATCGTCATGCCGGCGCCGCCGCGGGTCTGCGGCGACAGGATGTGGCCACCAAACTCGGGAAATTCGTCATGCAGCATAACTTCGCTGCCGAACATTTCGAGGTTGGCGTGCATAACCCGCTTGCCGTCGTCGGCCATTGCGTGGAACGAGCACTTCGCGCCAAGCGCCTTCTCATAGAAGGCAATGGCTTCAAGCCCACCCTTGACGCAAAGGTGGGCCTGAATTGGCGGAGGGTTCGGTCCGAACGCCATGGCGACCTCGGGTTAGAGATCCAGAACGAGACGGGCCGGATCTTCCAGGCTTTCCTTGACGCGAACGAGGAATGTCACGGCTTCCTTGCCGTCGATCACGCGGTGATCGTAGGACACCGCCAGATACATCATCGGGCGGATCTCGATCTTGCCGCCGACCACGACCGGACGTTCCTGGATCTTGTGCATGCCGAGGATGGCCGACTGCGGTGCGTTCAGGATCGGCGTCGACATCAGCGACCCGTAGATGCCGCCATTGGTGATGGTGAAGGTGCCGCCCTGCATTTCGTCGATCTTGAGCTGGCCGTCACGGGCGCGCTTGCCGAAATCCGCGATGGTTTTTTCGATGTCGGAGATCGACTTGGTATCGCAGTCGCGCACCACGGGAACGACGAGGCCCTTGTCAGTGCCGACGGCAACGCCGACGTGATAATAGTTCTTGTAGATCAGGTCGGAGCCATCGATCTCTGCGTTCACGGCCGGAATATCCTTCAACGCCTGCACGCAGGCCTTGGTGAAGAAACCCATGAAGCCGAGCTTGGTGCCGTGCTTCTTCTCGAACACATCCTTGTACTGCGAGCGCAGCGCCATCACGTTGGTCATGTCGACCTCGTTGAAGGTCGTCAGCATCGCGGCGGTGTTCTGCACGTCCTTGAGGCGACGCGCGATGGTCTGACGCAGGCGCGTCATTTTTACGCGCTCTTCGCGGGCAGCATCGTCAGCGGGTGACGGTGCACGTACCTGCACGGCGGCGGCAGACTGATTGATCGGTGTCGGTGCCGACGCAGCCTTCTCGATCGCGGCGAGCATGTCGCCCTTGGTCACGCGGCCATCCTTGCCCGAGCCGGGGACGGTGGCGGCATCGATGCCGCTCTCGACCGAGATCTTGCGGACTGACGGCGCCAGCGGCGCATCGACGGGGGCGGACTTCTGAGCGGGAGCAGGCGCAGCAGCGGCAGGTGCAGCGGCCGCGGGCTTCGCGGGAGCTGCGGCTGGCTTGGCGCCGCCGGCACCATCGGTGATCTGGCCGAGCAGTGCGCCGACGGCAACGGTCTCGCCGTCCTTGGCAACGATCTCGCCGAGGACGCCGGCGGAGGGCGCCGGGACTTCGATGGTGACCTTGTCGGTCTCGAGTTCGACCAACGGCTCGTCAACGGCGACGGCATCGCCGGCCTTCTTGAACCAGCGGCCGATGGTGGCTTCCGTCACGGATTCGCCGAGCGTGGGAACGCGAATTTCAGTCATTGTCTATTTCCTCTTGTGGCGTGGCGACCCGCTCGGTCATTCCTGCCTGAACTTGAAATCAATGGGGATATGCGAACGCCCCGCGGGTGCGGGGCATTCGCCAACAGAATGGAGGCTTAGCCGAGCGCTTCGTCGAGGAAGGCCTTGAGCTGGGCGAGATGCTTGGACATCAGGCCGGTGGCGGTCGCTGCCGAAGCAGCGCGGCCGGCATAACGCGGACGCTTGTGGGTGGCGTTGATCTGGTTGAGCACCCATTCAAGATACGGTTCGATGAAGTGCCAGCCGCCCATGTTGCGCGGCTCTTCCTGACACCAGACGAATTCCGCACCCTTGAAGCGGGTCAACTCCTGCACCAGCGTCTTCAGCGGCACCGGATAGAGCTGCTCGATGCGCATCAGGTAGACGTCGTCGATGCCGCGCTTCTCGCGCTCCTCGTAGAGGTCATAATAGACCTTGCCGGAGCACAGCACGACGCGACGGATCTTGTTGTCGGCGGTGAGCTTGATCTTCTCGTCCGGCAGCTTCTCCGCATCGTCGAACAACACGCGATGGAACGATGTGTCGGCACCGAGTTCGCTCAGCTTCGACACCGCACGCTTGTGGCGCAGCAGCGACTTCGGCGTCATGACGATCAGCGGCTTGCGAATCTCACGCTTCAACTGACGACGCAGCATGTGGAAGTAGTTGGCCGGAGTAGTCGGATAGACCACCTGCATGTTGTCTTCGGCGCACATCTGGAGGAAACGCTCAAGGCGTGCGGAGGAATGCTCCGGGCCCTGGCCTTCATAGCCATGCGGCAGCAGGCAGACGAGGCCCGACATACGCAGCCACTTGCGTTCACCCGAGGAGATGAACTGGTCGAACAGCACCTGTGCGCCGTTGGCGAAGTCGCCGAACTGCGCTTCCCAGATGGTCAGCGCCTTCGGCTCGGCCAGCGAGTAGCCGTATTCGAATCCGAGCACGGCTTCTTCGGACAGCAGCGAGTTGATGACCTCGTAGTGACCCTGGTCGGGCTTGAGGTGGTTGAACGGCGTGTAGCGGCTTTCGTCTTCCTGGTCGAACAGCACCGAATGGCGCTGCGAGAAGGTGCCGCGCTCCGAGTCCTGGCCGGACAGCCGGACATGGTGGCCTTCTTCCATCAGGGTACAGAATGCCAGCGCCTCGCCCGTCGCCCAGTCGATGCCTTCGCCACTATCGATCGCCTTGGCGCGGGTATCGAGGAAACGTTGCACCGTGCGATGAACGCGGAAACCATCGGGCACCTTGGTGATCTTGGCGCCGATCTCTTTCAGCGTCTTGACGTCGACGCCGGTCACGCCGCGACGGGGATCTTCCTCCTGGTCGGCATATTTGAAGCCGGCCCACTTGCCGTCGAGCCAGTCAGCCTTGTTCGGCTTGTAGCCGGCGCCGGCTTCGAGTTCGGCATCGAGACGGGCGCGCCAGTCGGCCTTCGCCTTATCGACTTCGCCCTCGGTCATCACGCCATCGGCGATGATGCGCTTGGCGTAGATATCCAGCGTCGACTGATGCGCGCCGATCTTCTTGTACATCACCGGCTGGGTGAACGCCGGCTCGTCGCCTTCGTTATGGCCGTGGCGGCGATAGCAGAACATGTCGATGACGACAGGCTTGTGGAACTTCTGCCGGAACTCGATCGCGATCTTGGCGGCGAATACCACCGCTTCCGGATCGTCACCGTTCACATGGAAGATCGGAGCATCGATCATCTTCGCGACATCGGACGGATAGGGCGACGAACGGGAGTAGCGCGGATAGGTGGTGAAGCCGATCTGGTTGTTGACGATGAAGTGGATCGAACCGCCGGTGCGATAACCCTTCAGGTCCGACAGCGCGAAGCATTCAGCAACCACACCCTGACCTGCGAAGGCCGCATCGCCATGCATCAGCAGCGGCAGCACGGAAATACGCTGGTCCGGCGGATCACCATTCTGGTCCTGCTTGGCGCGGACCTTTCCGAGCACCACGGGATCGACGATTTCAAGATGCGACGGGTTCGCCGTCAGCGACAGATGAATGTTGTTGTTATCGAACTCGCGATCCGACGAGGCGCCGAGGTGATACTTGACGTCACCCGAGCCTTCGACCTCGTCCGGATTGGCCGAGCCGCCCTTGAATTCATGGAACAGCGCGCGGTGCGGCTTGCCCATCACCTGGGTCAACACATTGAGGCGACCGCGATGTGGCATGCCGACGACGATGTCACGGACACCGAGGCTGCCGCCGCGCTTGATGATCTGTTCCAGCGCCGGGATCAGTGATTCGCCGCCGTCGAGGCCGAAGCGCTTGGTACCGGTGAACTTGACGTCGCAAAACTTCTCGAAGCCGTCGGCTTCGACCAGCTTCTGGAGGATGGCGCGGCGGCCTTCCGGCGTGAAGCTGATTTCCTTGTCCGGGCCTTCGATACGTTCCTGGATCCACGCCTTCTGCGCGCGGTTGGAAATGTGCATGAACTCGACGCCGAGGGTCTGGCAGTAGGTGCGCTGCAGGATCGCAACGATCTCGCGCAGCGTGCCGTATTCGAGGCCGATGACGTTATCGAGGAAGATCTTGCGGTCGTAGTCGGCATCGGTGAAGCCGTAGGAGCGCGGATCGAGCTCCTCGTGATCCTTCTGGCCTTCGATGCCCAGCGGATCGAGATTGGCGTGGAAATGGCCGCGCATGCGGAAGGCGCGGATCAGCATCAAGGCGCGTACCGAATCGCGGGTCGCCTGATTGATGTCGCCGGTCGGGGCGGCTGCACCGGGCTGGGCGGTCTTGGCGGCGAGCTTGGCGCCCATCACCTTCTCGACCTCGGCCCAGTTGCCGTCCATGGCGGAGGTTAGGTCGTCCTTGGGCGTCAGCGGCCAGTTGGCCTTCTCCCAGGACGGGCCTTCGGCGTTCTTTTGAACGTCGGCGGGCGAGTCCTTCAGGCTCTTGAAGAACTCCTGCCACTCGGCGTCAACTGAGGAGGGGTCCTTTTCGTAACGGGCATAGAGTTCGTCGATGTAAGTGGCGTTTGCGCCTTGCAGAAATGAAGAGAGTGCAAAGGCGGCGTTCGCGTCCTGGCGAGACATGATGGCGTCCTGATTTGGTATCGCGCGGAAATTTTAGCGAGGGCTGATCCGGTTGCCGGACCATCCTAAAGTCGAGCGAGCTTCTACCCTATTTAATCCGAATGTGCGCCCTGAAAAGCACGAAGAACTGAATATTTCGTCAATTCTTTGTGCGCGAGATTTTGTCCGCTGATTTCAGTCGACGACACTGAGGTCTTCCTTAGCCAAAGCGGCAGCGCCTCCTTGCAGTCCGGCGCGCCGGGTGCGGCGGATTTTGGGCGGCCCGCAAGCCTCGTCGAGCAGGGCATTGGCGGCCATGCCGGCGGCGTCTGCCACGGTCGGATCGCGGGTCACCATGGCGGCGACGATGGCGCCGTCCATCAAGAGGCCGATCTGGTGCGCGAGAAAGTCCGGCTTCTTGGCGCCGGCGGCCTCGGCCAGTCCGGAGATGTGCTTGAGAATGAATGATTTGTGCCGGATCGTGATGTCGCGCAGCCGGGTCTCGTCCTTGGCGTGCTCGCCGACTGCATTGATGAAAACACAGCCATAATAGGTCTCTTCGGCAAACCAGCCCTTCAGCGCGGGGAAAATCGAATCCAGTTTTTCACGCGGAGTTCTGGCGCGTTCCACGGCGGCAATGAACCAGCCGCGCCAGGTCTCGCTCTCCGCCCTGAGCACGGCGTCGACCAGGTCGTCCTTGGATTTGAAGTTTTTGTAGAGGGTGGTTTTGGCCGTACCGGCCTCGCTGACGATGGCGTCTATGCCGGTGGCATTGATGCCATTCTTGCAGAACAGCCTTGTCGCCGCGTCCATCAGCCGCTCACGCGGCGTCACCTGCGGAACATTGCTCTCGACAGCCTGCGGCATCGCATCAGTCATGCCCTGTCATATGTCATGGCGCGCGCGCGGCGCAAGCGATCATCGGTTCCTGACCAATATTCGAGCGGGTAGATACGTATTTGCCGCGCTAAGCGGCAGTTCAGCGTCTGCCCCATTTCGCGTCAATTGCGTAACTCGCTGATCCCGCGTTGATTTTCGCATCGACCGACGCTGGCACGGTTTCTGCAAAGCTACAGAACGTTCTGTATCTATCCATTCTTCCAAGGGAGAAACCCAATGACTGCTGTTGCCGCCAAAACCGCCCTGACCGGCTGCCTCGCGCCGATCGACAAAGGCGGACTCGAACAGCTGATCGCCAACGGCAAAGCCAATCCCAATGTCATCAAGACGCTGAAGTGCAAAACGGTGGCCGAGGGCAAGTTCCGCCACGCCAACTACATCCGCAACCTGCCGCCTTACATCGTCGATGAGCCGCCGGCGCTGCTCGGCGACGACACTGCGCCGAATCCGTCAGAGGCGTCATTGGCGGCGCTTGGCTCCTGCATCGCCGTCGGTCTGCACGCAAATGCCGTGCATCGTGGTTGGACCGTCAACAAACTCGAACTGCAGCTCGAAGGCGATCTCAACATCACTGCCGTCTGGGGCACCGGCGACATCAGCGAGAAGCCGGTCGGTTTCACCGATGTGCGCATCAAGGTCGATATGGAATGCGAAGGCATCGCACAGGCCGAGATCGATGCGCTGATCACCCACGTCAAGAAGTGGTCGCCCGTCGCCAACACGTTTACGCGCCCGGTCAATCTCGAAGTCTCTGCCTGAATGTGAGTTAGCGCGGCCGCAGCGATGCGGCCGCGGTCTCTCTTCCTTGCGCGTGACGGAGATCGACATGACCACGACGGCAGTGCTGCGGAAATCTGACGATATTGAAGGGGCCGGCGACACACCGTCGCTCGTCGAACGAATAGCTGCCGTCGCGCGCACCGATCTTTCACCGATCGCTTTGGAGATAGATGAAGGCACGATCTATCCGGATCGGGCGCTACGTCATCTCGGCGGTGTTGGTGCCTGGTCGGCACACGCGGATCTCGGCGAGACGATCGCGGGCATCACCACCATCGGCGAGACCTGCGGCTCCACGGCCTTCATGGCGTGGTGCCAGAACACGCTGGTCTGGTACATCCTCAACTCCGACAATGCCGCACTGAAGGCGAAGTATCTGAGCGATGCCGCGAGCGGCAAGCTGCTCGGCGGCACCGGCCTGTCCAATCCGATGAAGAGCTTCTTTGGCATCGAGAAGCTCAAGCTGAAAGGTCGCCGCACCAACGGCGGTTACATCGTGCGCGGTGCTCTGCCATGGGTATCGAATCTTGGCCCCGACCATATGTTCGGCACCATCTTTGAACTCGATGACGGCTCCGGCGAGAAGGTGATGTTCCTCGCCGACTGCGCCGACGAGAATCTCTCGCTGACGCCGTGCAAGCCGTTCCTCGCGATGGATGGCACCGGCACCTACGCCGTGCAATTCCGCGATGTCTTCATTCCAGACGGTCAGGTGCTCGCGGCACCGGCGATGCCTTTCGTGAAGAGAATTCGCGCGGGGTTCATCCTGATGCAGATGGGCATGGGGCTCGGGCTGGTGCGCGATTGCGTTGCTATCATGGAGAGCGTCAAGCCGTCGCTCGCCCACGTCAATTGCTTCCTGCCGCAGCAGCCCGAGGATTTCGCGGGTCTGCTGGCGAAGATGGAAGCCGAGACGATGATGCTCGCCGCCACACCCTTTGACACGAGCAATGCCTATTGGCGCAGCGTCGTCGAACTGCGTCTGCGCGCCGGCGACGCCGCCGTCGCCGCAGCCCATGCAGCGATGCTGCATTGTGGCGCGCGCGGCTATCTCAAATCGCACCGCGCCCAGCGCCGACTGCGCGAAGCCTATTTCGTGGCGATCGTCACCCCCGCCACCAAGCAGCTCAGAAAAATGCTCGCAGACAATGCGCGCGAATATCAGGGAGACCAGGGCGGGGCGTGATCCCGATCATGCAAATGATCCCGATCACGCGAACGGAAAGCGAATTGACTTAAGTCACGGCGAAACGACAGGCGATCCAGCACAAACGAATCAACAACGACGGTTCAACACAGAGGAGGCTTTCAATGGCTGAAGTTCTCATTTCCGCAGACGACCTCGTCACGTTCATGAAGTCAGAACCTTGTGTCATCATCGACACGCGCAATCCCGACGCCTATGCGGCCGGGCATATCCCCGGCGCCGTCAATCTCCATGAGATCTTTACGTTCCTCGCCACCTCGACGCCCGAAGGTATGGACGAGTTGAAGAAGAAGTTCGCTGCGGCCTTCGGCGGAGCCGGCCTGTCCGGCAGCGAGACTGCGGTGATCTACGAACAGTCGATGAATTCGGGCTTCGGCCAATCCTGCCGCGGCTACTTCCTGCTGGAGTTTCTCGGCTATCCCAAGATCAAGGTCCTGCATGGCGGCTTTGAAGCCTGGACCATGAAGGGCCTGCCGACCACCACGGATGTTCCGACGCCGACGGCAGCATCCTTCGTCATCAAGCCGGAAGCCGGTTCGATCCTGATCGATGCGGGCACCATGCAGGGCGCGCTCGGCAATCCGTCGATCGCCATCCTCGACGTACGCGATGTCGATGAATGGATCGGCGAAAGCTCGTCGCCCTATGGCAAGGATTTCTGCCCGCGCATGGGCCGCATTCCCGGCGCCGTCTGGATCGAGTGGTACCGCATGATGAAGCCGACATCGGAAGGCCCGCGCTTCAAGTCGAAGAACGAGATCCTCGCCGAATGCGCGACTGTCGGGATCACGCCGTCGACCACTGTCTATCTTTACTGCTTCAAGGGCGCACGCGCGTCGAACACGTTTCTCGCGCTAAAGAACGCCGGCGTGGCTGATGTCCGGATGTATTTTGGTTCGTGGAACGAATGGTCGCGCGATACGAAGTATCCAATCGAGGAAGGTTTGCCGCTGGTTGGCGAGAAGCAGGCGCAGGCGGCGTAGAACTCCAGTGTCCTCGCCCGGCCGGGCGCGCACTTGGACGGGGCGATCCAGTCAGAGTGTCAAAACAAAAGGCCCGCTCTCGCGAGCGGGCCTTTCTTTTCTCAACTCTGCCGAGCTCAGCTTAGCCCTTCAGCACATCAACCAGCGTGGTGCCGAGGCGGGCCGGCGACGGCGAGACGCGGATGCCGGCGGCTTCCATGGCCGCGATCTTCGACTGGGCGTCGCCCTTGCCGCCCGAGACGATGGCGCCGGCATGGCCCATGCGACGGCCGGGAGGTGCGGTGACGCCGCCGATGAAGCCGACCATCGGTTTCTTGCGGCCGCGCTTGGCTTCGTCCTTGATGAACTGTGCCGCGTCCTCTTCCGCCGAACCACCGATTTCGCCGATCATGATGATCGAGGTGGTCTTGGGGTCGGCCAGGAACATCTCGAGCACGTCGATGAATTCGGTGCCCTTGACCGGATCGCCGCCGATGCCAACCGCCGAGCTCTGGCCGAGGCCGGCCTGGGTGGTCTGGAACACGGCTTCATAGGTCAGCGTGCCGGAGCGCGACAGGATGCCGACGCTGCCGGGCTTGAAGATGTTGGCCGGCATGATGCCGATCTTCGATTCGCCAGCGGTGACGACGCCCGGGCAGTTCGGCCCGATGAGGCGTGACTTGGAGCCGGACAGCGAGCGCTTGACGCGCACCATGTCGAGCACCGGAATGCCTTCGGTGATGCAGACGATCAGCGGGATTTCCGCGTCGATGGCTTCGCAGATCGCGTCCGCAGCACCCGGCGGCGGCACATAGATCACCGACGCATCGGCGCCGGTCTTGTCGCGGGCCTCGGCCACGGTGTCGAACACCGGCAGGCCGATATGGGTGGAGCCGCCTTTGCCCGGCGAGGTGCCGCCGACCATCTTGGTGCCGTAGGCAATCGCCTGTTCGGAGTGGAAGGTGCCGTTCTTGCCGGTAAAGCCCTGGCAGATGACCTTGGTGTTCTTGTCGATCAGGACGGACATCGGCTTACTTTCCCTTCACGGCGTTGACGATCTTCTGAGCGGCGTCGTCGAGATCGTCGGCGGGCAGAACGTTGAGACCGGATTCACGGATGATCTTCTTGCCTTCCTCGACATTGGTACCTTCGAGGCGGACAACCAGTGGCACCTGGAGGCCGACAGCCTTCACTGCGGCGACAACGCCGGCAGCGATGACGTCGCATTTCATAATGCCGCCGAAGATGTTGACCAGGATGCCCTTCACGTTCGGATCGGCAGTGATGATCTTGAACGCTGCGGTCACCTTCTCCTCGGAAGCACCGCCACCGACGTCGAGGAAGTTGGCCGGGCTTTCGCCATACAGCTTGATGATGTCGAGCGTGGCCATTGCGAGGCCCGCGCCGTTGACCATGCAGCCGATGGTGCCGTCGAGCGCGATGTAAGCGAGGTCATATTTCGACGCCTCGATTTCCTTGGCGTCTTCTTCGGTCGTGTCGCGCAGCGCGACGATTTCCGGGTGACGATACAGCGCGTTCGAGTCGAACGACATCTTGGCATCGAGGCACTTCAGCTCGCCCTGCTTGGAGATGATCAGCGGATTGATCTCCAGCATGTCCATGTCCTTGGCGATGAATGCGGTGTAGAGCTGCGACACCAGCTTCTCGGCCTGCTTGGCGAGATCGCCCTTGAGGCCAAGCGCCTGAGCCACGGTGCGGCCGTGGTGGCCCATCACGCCGGTGGCCGGATCGACCGAGAAGGTCACGATCTTGTCCGGGGTGTTATGCGCGACTTCCTCGATGTTCATGCCGCCTTCGGTCGAGACGACGAAAGCAACGCGCGAGGTTTCACGGTCGACGAGCAGCGAGAGGTAGAATTCCTTTTCGATGTCCGAGCCGTCTTCCAGATAGATCCGGTTGACCTGCTTGCCCGCGGGGCCGGTCTGTTCGGTCACGAGGGTCGCGCCGAGCATTTCCTTGACGAACTGCTTGGTCTCGTCGATCGATTTGGCGAGGCGGACGCCGCCCTTGTCGCCGGCCGATGCTTCCTTGAACTTGCCCTTGCCGCGGCCGCCGGCGTGGATCTGGCTCTTCACCACCCACAACGGACCGCCGAGCTGTTTGGCGGCAGCTTCAGCTTCCTCGGCCTTGAGGATTGGCACGCCCTTGGAAACGGGCACGCCGAATTCCTTCAGCACGGCCTTCGCCTGATATTCATGGATATTCATAAGTTGCTCCCGAACCCCGGATGGTGAACTTGGAATTCACGTCATTTTCTTTGAACTGGCATACCGTATACCAAGCATGCTGCAAGTCAAAGCCGACGATAATTCCGTGTGACGGACGAATTGGCTGAGGGGTTCGTTGCAGTGTTTGCCAACGTCGTCAAATGCAAAACCGGCACCCAGAGGGTGCCGGTGAAGTGAGCTTGATCTTAGCCGAGCAGGTCGGGTGCGATCTTCTTGCAGGCGTCCATCAGGCCGACCACCGAAGCTACCGACTTGTCGAAGCCTTCCTTGTCCTTGCCGAGGAGTTCGATCTCGACGATGCGCTCGACACCCTTGGCGCCGATCACGACGGGAACGCCGACATACATGTCCTTGACGCCGTATTCACCGTTCAGGTGCACGGCGCAGGGCAGAACGCGCTTCTTGTCCTTGAGGTAGCTCTCGGCCATCGCGATGGCCGAAGCGGCCGGAGCGTAGAAGGCCGAACCGGTCTTCAGCAGGTTGACGATCTCGGCGCCGCCGTTACGGGTACGGTCGACGATTTCGTCGATGCGGGCCTGCGAGGTCCAGCCCATCTTCACGAGGTCGGGCAGCGGGATGCCGGCAACGGTCGAATACTTGACCAGCGGAACCATGGTGTCGCCGTGGCCACCGAGCACGAAAGCGGTGACGTCTTCGACCGACACATTGAATTCATCGGCCAGGAAGTAGCGAAAGCGCGCCGAGTCCAGCACGCCGGCCATGCCGACGACCTTGTTTGCCGGCAGGCCGCAAGCCTTCTGCAGCGCCCAGACCATCGCATCGAGCGGGTTTGTGATGCAGATGACGAAGGCATTCGGGGCGTACTTCTTGATGCCTGCGCCAACCTGCTCCATCACCTTGAGGTTGATCGAGAGCAAGTCGTCGCGGCTCATGCCCGGCTTGCGCGGCACGCCGGCGGTGACGATGATGACGTCCGAACCTTCGATCGCCTCATAGGAGTTGGCGCCGGTCAGCTTGGAGTCGAAGCCGTCGACCGGTGAGGACTGCGCGAGATCGAGCGATTTGCCCTGCGGCACACCTTCCGCAATGTCGAACATCACGACGTCGCCGAGTTCTTTCAGGCCGACGAGGTGAGCAAGTGTTCCGCCGATCTGACCAGAACCAATCAATGCGATTTTGTTACGCGCCATGGGAAATCTATCCTTTAAGCCCGAAGGGGTAGGGAGGGAGCAGGAAATGCTGACAGGCTGGTTATCCCTTTCGCGGACACCGTTCAAGTCGGAGCCTGCCCAATTGTCGAGCGCCGGCCTGCAATGCAAATTATTATGAGTGAACTGGAAATTGGAATCGCTCGCGAAAGTACCGATTCCGCTTTGATATCCATCTGATTGCGCGCGTCAGGTTTCGACCAGGCCCGTGGTGGCGCCTGACGCGGTGGAATCGCTGCGGCCATGGGGTAGGGCCAGATATGTTTCAGAGCCCATCTCGAACAGGCGCGAGGCGGTTCGTGCGAATTCCATCGCCTCGAAGCCTTCGCTGGCCTGATACAGCGCGTGCGGTTCGCCGGCCGCCGAGGCCATCAGCTTCACGGCATTGTCATAGAGCGTGTCGATGAGTGCGATGAAGCGTTTGGCGGCGTTGCGGTCGCCGTAGTCCATCATCGGAATATGTTCGATGAACAGCGTGTGATAGTCGTGCGCCAGTTTCAGATAGTCTGACGCGCCAAGCGGCTTCTCGCAGAGATCGCCAAATGAAAACCGGGCCACGCCCTGCGCTTCCAGGGGAACACGCAGCGTGCGGCCCTTGATCGAGATATCACGCGACTTTGCGGGTGCGCCGCCCGTGAGCTTTGCCCAGGCCTTGTCGAGCGCAGCCTTTGCTGCATCATCGTCCGGCACCAGCCAGCTCTTTACGCCGGCCAGTTTTTCCAATCGATAGTCGGTGCGTGAATCCAGCTTGCGCACCTCCATATGATCTTCGATCTGTTTGATGAACGGCAAGAACAGCGCGCGGTTGAGCCCGCCTTTGTAGAGATTGACGGGTTCGACATTGGACGTCGCGAAGACGACGGTGCCGAGTTCGAACAGCCGTGCGAACAGTCGGCCGAGGATCATCGCATCGGCGATGTCGGTGACGTGAAATTCGTCGAAGCAGAGGAGCCAGGCTTCGTCGAAGATCGAATTCGCCGTCAGCGCGATGACATCGCCGTCGGGGAGCTCGCCGCTCGCGATTTTCTGGCGAAAATTATAGATGCGCTCATGGGTGTCGGCCATGAACTCATGGAAATGAGCGCGACGCTTGTGCGTGACCGCGCTGGCTTCGAAGAACAGGTCCATCAGCATGGTCTTGCCGCGGCCGACCTCGCCATGGACGTAGAGACCGCGCGGCGGTTGCATATCCTTGTCGCCGAACAGGCGTCCAAAGAAGCCCTGCTTGCGCGGTGGCTTATAAGTGGACAGCGCAACGTCGAGCGCCGCGATGGCCTCGACGGCGCCGGCCTGCGCCGGGTCAGCCTCGATAGCGCCGGAGGCAACGAGGGCTTGATATTGTTCGCGGAAGGATTGCGGAGGGCTGGACGACATGGGGCCCTAACGGCCCCATGCGCCCGGAAAATGCAAGATGCGAATTGGTCGAAGCGGATATGCGCTCATGCGCAGAGCGCGTAGGAATCCTCGACCAGATAAGGGCCGCCGCCCGTGGATGCCCGCGAGGAGAACAGCACGAAGCGCGAGGCGGTGAAGATCTTCGTCGGGAAGTAGCCGCGCACCGAAAGATAGTCGGCGACGTCGCGGTCGCAGGAATCGCGCAGTCGGGCCAGCGTGACATGCGGCGTGAATTTGCGGCCCTCGGGCTCGAGCCCGCAGCGGCGCACCAGCCGTTCCAGTTCGGATTGCAGTTCAAGCAGCGGACGGCTCGGCTCGACCGCAGCGACGACAGCGCGGGGTTTCTTGCCGCCGAAGCTCGAAAGGCCACGCACCGCGACCTCGAAGGGTCTGCGCTCCACGCGTGACATCAGATCGGCGATTTCGTTGGCGGAAACGCCATCGATATCGCCGATGAAGCGAAGCGTGACATGATAATTTTCGGGATCGATCCAGCGTGCGCCTGGCAGGCCGCCACGCAAATTGGCCAATGTCTGGCCGATCTCGGCTGGTATCTCCAGTCCGGCGAACAAACGCGGCATAGTCAGCTCCTCTTTGCCGGGGCGCGATTTTCGCCGAAAGGTGCTGACTACGGTGTGCTTACGCACGCCCGCACCCCTCGGCGAAAATCATGCCCGAACAAACGAGCCGGTGACGAATCACCGATGTCTTTTTTTACCCGACTTCTGTGACTCTGCGAAGCAGATGCCGCGCTCGGTGCATGAAGGTTCCGTGAAAAACCGTCATTAAGGTTGAGGCTGCCTGTTTCTCAACTGCGTTGCCCAGCGATCGTGCCGACAAATGCCTCGACGCTGGGCAGGATGTTTTTCACGACGATGTCGACGCCATCCGCTGTCGGATGCATCGCGTCGGCCTGGTTGAGTTTACTGTCACCGGCGACGCCTTCGAGAAAGAACGAATAGAGCGGCACGCCAAATTGCTTGGCGAGATCCGGATAGATCGAATTGAACTTTTCCGCATAGTCGGCGCCGTAGTTCGGCGGTGCCACCATGCCGCAGAGAAGCACGGCGATGTTGCGGGCCTTCAGCCGCGTCAGAATCTCGGTGAGCGCCGCACGCGGGACCTTCGGATCGGTGCCGCGCAGCGCGTCGTTGGCGCCGAGTTCGACGATCACGCCCTGCGTCCCCTCGGGCACCGACCAGTCGAGCCGCCCGAGGCCGCCCGAGGTGGTATCCCCGGATACACCCGCATTGATCATCTCGACCTCTATCCCCTTGTCCTTCAGGGCCTTTTGTAGCCGGACCGGAAACGCGGCTGCCGCCGGCAGGCCATAACCTGCGCTCAGGGAGTCCCCCAGCACGACCAGTTTGACGGGCTTGGCCGTGCCGGTGGCGGCCGTCTGCGCCGTAGCGGTGGGGATCGGAAGTGCGACCGTCAGCCCGGCGACGACCAGCCACATAAACGTGCGCAGCAGCCCCTCGACCGCCGCAAACGAAGTGCCATATGAAGCTCGCATGGATACTTTCATTGAAGCCTCATCATCGGCCGGCGTTTCGCCGGACACCATTTCAATCTCTAACATCAACCTCTCGCTCGGCACCGGCGCCGCGCGTGTGCATATCCTCAAGGATATCAGCCTGCGCGTCGGATCGGGTGAAGCGATCGGGCTGATTGGCCCGTCGGGCTCCGGCAAGTCCACGCTGCTGATGGTGATGGCGGGGCTGGAGCGTCCTGACTCCGGTCAGGTGGTGGTCAATGGCACCTCTTTCAATGATCTCGATGAGGACGGATTGGCGCGGTTTCGTGGCCGTCATGTCGGCATCGTCTTCCAGTCCTTTCACCTGATCCCGACCATGACGGCGCTGGAGAATGTCGCGGTACCGCTGGAGCTGGCAGGTCATCCCGACCCAGCCGGCCGTGCGGCGCGCGAGCTGGAAGCGGTCGGTCTCGGCGCCCGTCTGCATCACTATCCGACCCAGCTTTCCGGTGGCGAGCAGCAGCGCGTCGCGCTGGCGCGCGCATTGGCGCCGGATCCTGCGATCCTGGTCGCCGACGAGCCGACCGGCAATCTCGACGAATCCACCGGCGGCCAGATCGTCGATCTCTTGTTCGCGCAGCACGCGCAGCGCGGCATGACGCTGGTGCTGGTGACTCACGACAATACGCTGGCGCATCGCTGCGACCGCGTGGTGCGATTACGTTCCGGCCGGATCGATGGGCCCGCCACCGAGCGCAACTGGGTCGAGACGGCCTGATCCGATGACCATCACCGAGACCATTCCTAACAGCCGAGGCCCGTCGCTGGCGTTGCGTTACGCTTTCCGCGAGATGCGCAGCGGCCTGCGCGGCTTCTACGTTTTCATCGCCTGCATCGCGCTGGGCGTCATGGCCATCGCAGGCGTTGGCTCGGTCGCGGCAAGTTTGGGCGAGGGCGTGGCGCGCGAAGGCCGTACGCTGCTCGGCGGCGACGTGGCATTCTCGCTGATGCAGCGTGAGGCCAAGCCGGAAGAACTCGCCTTCTTGCGCGCACGCGGTGCGGTGTCGGTTGCCGCAACGCTGCGCGGCATGGCGCGCGCGCCGGACGGCAATCTTGCGCTTGTTGAGATCAAGGCCGTCGATGGCAGCTATCCCTTGCTCGGCAAGGCGACCCTGGCGCCGGACATGCCGATGAGCGATCTGCTCGCCGAACGTGACGGGGCCTATGGCGCCGCGACGGATACGACATTGATGGCCCGGCTAGGCCTCAAGGTTGGTGA
The DNA here is from genome assembly GCF_051811085.1 of Tardiphaga sp. 862_B3_N4_1. Taxonomy (NCBI): domain Bacteria; kingdom Pseudomonadati; phylum Pseudomonadota; class Alphaproteobacteria; order Hyphomicrobiales; family Nitrobacteraceae; genus Tardiphaga; species Tardiphaga sp. 862_B3_N4_1. The sequence continues at coordinate 1,484,593 of NZ_JBPWQB010000002.1, read as the reverse complement.
CCGCCTCACGGTCGGTAATGCGACGTTCGAGCTTCGCAGCGAAATTTCAGCGGAGCCCGACAAACTCGCTGGCGGTGTCGGGTTCGCGCCGCGTTTCCTCACCAGTGAGGACGCTCTGCGCGCCACCAAGCTTCTGCAGCCCGGCAGTCTGGTGCGCTGGATCTATCGTGTTCGCCTGCCGGACACCGTTTCCGGCGATCGCGCTGCCAAGGCGCTGGCTGACGATGCGCGTGCCCAATTGCCGCAAGCCGGCTGGGAAATCCGTTCGCGCGACAACGCGTCGCCGCAGCTTGAGCGTACCATCACGCGATTCACCCAGTTCCTGACATTGGTCGGCCTCGCGTCCCTGCTGGTCGGCGGCGTCGGCGTCGCCAATGCCGTGAAGAGCCATATTGATCGCCGCCGCGATGTCATCGCGTCGTTGAAAGCGCTTGGCGCGACTGGCCGCGACGTATTCGCGATCTACCTCACCCAGGTACTGGTGCTGGCGGTGATCGGCTCGCTGATCGGTATGGTGGTCGGTGCGTCCTTGCCGTTTGCCATTGTCGGCCTGTTCGGCAAGCTGCTGCCGCTGCCGGTGGTGCCGGCGCTTCATCTCGGTGAGCTGGCATTGTCGTTGCTGTACGGGCTGCTGACGGCGCTGGCCTTCGGCCTATGGCCCTTGGCGCGCGTACACGACGTGCCGGTTGCGGCGCTGTTTCGTGATGCGGCACTGACGGAATCGCACCGGCCGAAGCTGCGCTATATGCTCTGGATGGCACTCGTGGTCGGGCTACTGATCGCGGTGGTGGTCGGGCTCGCTTACGACAAACGTGTCGCTGCCGTATTTGTGGTGTCGTCGATGGTCGTGTTCGCCTTGCTGCGCGGTATCGCCGGCGCATTGATGGCTTTTGCGCGCAAATTACCGCGGCCGAGCATGACCATGCTGCGGCTGGCTATTGCCAATATCTACCGGCCGGGCGCGCTGACGCCGTCGGTGGTGATGTCGCTCGGGCTCGGCCTGACGGTGCTAGTGACCGTCACCCAGATCGACGGCAATCTGCGCCGGCAGTTCATGGCAGCGCTGCCGGAGAAGGCGCCGTCGTTCTATTTCATCGACATTCCCTCCACCGAGGCAGACCGCTTCAGCGCGTTTCTCAGGGAGAAGCAGCCGCAGTCGACCGTCGAGGATGTGCCGATGTTGCGCGGCCGGATCGTTGCCGCGCGCGGCGTCAAGGCGGAAGACCTCAAACCGTCATCCGATGCCGAATGGGTGCTGCAGAGCGACCGTGGCCTCAGTTACACCAACGAGGTTCCGCGTGGCTCCAAGCTGGTCGAGGGCGAATGGTGGGCACCCGACTATAGCGGGCCGCCACTGGTGTCGTTCGAGAAGAAGCTGGCCGACGGGCTCGGGCTCAAGCTCGGCGACGAGGTCACCGTCAATGTGCTCGGCCGCGATATCACCGCCAGGATCGGCAATATGCGGTCCGTCGACTGGCAGAGCCTCGGCATCAATTTCGTGCTGGTGTTCTCGCCCAATACCTTCCGTGGTGCGCCGCATACCCATATTGCCACGCTGACCGAACCGAAGTCCGATCCCTCCCAGGACGCCGGTCTGGTCAAGGCGGTGGCCGACGCATTCCCAATGATCACCACCGTCCGGGTCCGAGAAGCGCTCGACACTGTGGGATCGGTTGTCACAAATCTCGTGCTGGCGATCCGCGGTACCAGCGCGGTGACGCTGCTCTCGGCCATTCTCGTGCTCGGTGGCGCGCTGGCCGCCGGTCACCGGCATCGCGTCTATGACGCCGTTATCCTCAAGACCCTCGGCGCCACGCGTGCGCGGCTTCTGGGTGCCTATGCACTCGAATATCTGATGATCGGCCTGGCCACGGCGGTGTTTGGGGTCATCGCCGGCTCGGTGGCGGCGTGGCTGATCGTCACGCGCCTGATGACGCTGAGCTTCGTCTGGCAGGCTGGCAGCGCGGCTGGCGTCGTGCTGGCGGCGCTAATTGTCACAGTGGGCCTGGGCCTGGTGGGTACGTTGGTAGCCTTGAACCAGAAGCCTGCCACCGTGTTACGGAATTTGTGACCTGTTTTGACACGAAGCAGCCTTTGCGCGGGCTGATTCGTGCAAAATGACTGAGAAATCGCCAAGCTTGCGTCAGGCTGAAAGTTTACCAGGATGCCTGAATACAAATCGGAGCGACATTCCGCCACGCGTGGAAGCTTGCAGCGAATGTGTTAGTTTACCACATACCCTTTGGGTCAGACATCGAGTGCAGATGACGTCGATTTTTTATGAAATCGAGTTTAGTGTCAGGAAGCGCAGATATCTGGGATATAATTTGAACCGGCGACGCGAACCCTTTGCGATCAGCCGGACAACATCGAGGTTTCGACCATGTCGGATCTAGACCGTAACTATGCTTCCCCCTTCGGCCGGGCCGGCGCGCGCGATGCCGCTGCCGTGGACGCCGGACTGCGCTCCTACATGCTGCGCATCTACAACTACATGACGATCGGTCTGGCCATCACCGGCCTGGCTGCTCTCGGCGTGTACATGGCGGCTGTCACGACCGATCCGTCGGGCGCTGCTGCCCGGATCGGTAGCTCCTACCTGACGCCGTTCGGCTATGCGATGTTCGTGAGCCCGCTGAAGTGGGTGTTCATCCTGGCGCCTCTGGTCATGGTGTTCGCCATCTCGTTCGGCATCAACCGGCTGAAGCCGGCCACCGCGCAACTGCTGTTCTGGGCCTTCGCGGCTCTGATGGGCATCTCGCTGTCGTCGATCTTCCTCGTGTACACGCACACATCGATCGTGCGGGTGTTCTTCATTACCGCTGCCTCGTTCGGTGCGCTGAGCCTTTACGGCTACACTACCAAGCGTGACATGACGGGCATGGGCTCGTTCCTGCTGATGGGCCTGTTCGGCATCATTATCGCGAGCGTCGTGAACATCTTCGTGGCGTCGTCGATGCTGCAGTTCATCGTGTCGGTTGTCGGCGTGCTGATCTTCGCAGGCCTCACTGCCTACGATACCCAGCGGTTGAAGAACGACTACATCTACGGTTACGCCTCGCAGGGCGGCGATATCGCCGAGCGCGCGGCGATCACCGGTGCCCTGTCGCTCTACTTGAACTTCATCAACCTGTTCACGCTGCTGCTGCAGCTGCTCGGACAGCGCGAATAAGCTCAGAGCATAGAGAAGATCTTAGCCCCGGCCGAAAGGCCGGGGCTTTTCTTTTGGGTGGAGCAAAAATAGTCTCAGCGCCATGTCCGATATTGAAATCAGGCCCGCCACGGCGGCAGATCTGCCCGCGATCACCGCGATCTATGCCGAGGCGGTGCAGTTCGGCACGGCCACGTTCGAACTGATCCCGCCAGATTTGGCCGAGATGACGCGGCGTTTCGAGGGGATGGTGAGCGGGGGCTATCCGTATCTCGCGGCTGTGCTGGAAGGCCGGGTTGTCGGCTATGCCTATGCCAGCGCGCATCGCCCGCGACCGGCCTATCGCTTTACCGTCGAGAATTCGATTTATCTCGATCCGAAAGCCCAACGGCGAGGCGTTGGCGGCAAACTTCTCGCGCGGCTGATCGCCGAATGCGAGAGCCGCGGCTACCGCCAGATGGTCGCCGTGATCGGTGACAGCGCGAATGCCGGCTCCATCGCGGTTCATCGCAATGCCGGATTTCAGATGGTTGGGGTGCATACCGATGTCGGGTTCAAGTTCGATCGCTGGCTTGATACCGTTTCGATGCAGCTCGCACTTGGCGACGGCGCCCGCACGCTTCCCTGACGCTCAGCGAATCGATTACACCACCGCCAGCTTGCGATCGATCACCAGGAGCACGCGGTCGAGTTCCTGGCCGCGGCGCAGAATCATGCCGCTGGCCGAAATCACGCTATACATGCCCTGCTTGCGCGCCAGTCGCGGATCTTTCTCGATGCGATAGAGCGGCACTTCCGACGAGCGGCGGAACACCGAGAACACCGCGCGGTCGCGCAGAAAGTCGATGGCGTAATCGCGCCACTCACCGTCGGAGACCATACGGCCGTACAGGTTGAGGATGCGGCTGAGCTCAAGGCGATTGAAGCTGACGACGGGCGCGGCGGCGGCAGAGCCCGTCGCCGCGCGATTCTCGGTGGGCTCAGTATCTCCCGGAATCACATTCATGCAGCGCCTCCTGTCATATCGTCGACATGATCGCGCCGACCGCGGTCCTCTGCAAGGGCCGATCCGCAGGGCTGATGGTAGAAATTTCCCGTCACGGGAACGTCAGGTGAATCTTATTGCCGCCAAATTTTGGCCCATCGGGCGCCCTTCTGGATTGCGACAAGAAGATACTGCGTCGGGTCCGGTTCTTCCGGTCTCGGATTCCTCAGCCCCCAGCCCCCCGCGGTCGTTGGGATCGGACCCTGCGCAGGAAGTTAATCCCCACTGGGCCAACGCAAGTTGGTCCTTTTCTTTTTGGTGGATGCTTTTGCGAGACCATCAAACGTCATTGCGATAGGCGAAGCGACGAAGCAATCCAGTCTTCGCCGAGGGCTCACAATGGTGCGGGCATGCCACGCGTAAGTGCAGCAGCAGCCGAAGTTATCAATCTGAAGACTTACTGCAGCGACGTATAGGCCGCGCCGCGCATCGCGCCGGGCTTGTCGCGTGTGCCGTCTTGCACATAAACGACGGCGGCATCGACACCATCCCTGGAGATGTTCTCCAGCGGCAGCGTCCAGTTGGCGGCGTTGCCGGTCCAGTCACCGACCTTCAGCCAGTTCCGGACGACATTGTAGTAGGTCAGTTGCTTGCCGCGATTCTCGCCGCGCCCGACCGTGATCGGCACTGCCTTCGACACGGAACAGATCCAGACTTCGCCATGCGCCGTATCCGGCGCATTGCTCGATGCGGCAACGGACACGTTGACGTGTTTGCCGGAAACCGACATCGACACCGGCACCGTCATCACGGTGCCTTTCTTGGTTTCGCTGATCGCGCCCTGGATACGATCGGCATCGCTGCCGATCACCTGAGTGGCGCCGTTGACGACGACTTGCGGCGTGTAGACGTCGCGATCGCCGCGCATCTGTGAATAGGCCTTCTGCCGCGCGCTGAAACGCGAGTCGGCCAGCGTGTCCTTCCAGCCCAGGTAGTCCCAGTAGTCGATCGGCATGCTCAATGCGATCACCGACGGGTCTTTGGCGAGGTCGCCGATGATCTTGTCTGCAGGCGGGCAGGACGAGCAACCTTGCGAGGTAAACAGCTCCACCACGGCCCTAGGCTGGGCCAGCGCGCTACCGCTTGCTGCAATGGCGGCGCACACGCTGAGCGCGCCGGTCCACTGCGATATGCCGCCAAAGGATTTCATGAGGTTTTGCCACGCTCGAGGTGAGACACATAACAGACGGTGTCGCACATTGGTGTCGCTAACACGTTCATGCCCTCAAACGCCAGAAGGCGGCCCTTCATAGGCCGCCTTCTGTTCACTAGCCACTCACTTCGCGGTGAGGCACTACGTCACACCACGTATGGGCGTCAGGCTGCAAGCTGACGCAGCACGTAATGCAGGATGCCGCCATTGCGGTAATATTCGAGCTCGTCCAGCGTATCGATGCGGCAGAGCAGCGTCTCCTTGTGGAGTGAGCCATCGGCCGACACGATTTCCGCCACCATCTGCTGGCGCGGCTTGATGTCGCCGGTCAGGCCGCGGATCGTGACCTTCTCGTCGCCCTTGAGGCCGAGTTTCTTCCACGATGAGCCGTTCTCGAAGGTTAGCGGCAGAATGCCCATGCCGACCAGATTGGATCGATGAATACGTTCGAAGCTTTCGGTAATCACGGCGCGAACGCCGAGCAGACGGGTGCCCTTCGCAGCCCAGTCGCGCGACGAACCGTTGCCGTATTCGGCACCGCCGAACACGACCAGCGGCACTTGTTCGGCCTGATACTTCATCGCGGCGTCGTAGATCGACATGGCTTCTCCATCGGGCCAGTGCTTGGTCATGCCGCCTTCCGGCACGTTGCCGTCAGCACCCTGCATCATGAAGTTCTTGATGCGGATATTGGCAAAGGTGCCGCGCATCATGACTTCGTGGTTGCCGCGGCGCGTGCCGTACTGGTTGAAGTCGGCCGGGCGCACCTGGTGCTCCGACAGATACTTGCCCGCGGGTGAGGTGAGCTTGATCGAACCGGCAGGCGAGATGTGGTCGGTAGTGATCTTGTCGCCGAACAGAGCCAGGATGCGCGCGTCGATGATGTCGGTGGTCGGCTCCGGTTCCTTCTTCATGCCTTCGAAGTAGGGTGGGTTCTGCACATAGGTCGAACCCATGTTCCACTTGTAGGTCTCGCTCTCGACCGTCTTGATCTTGCGCCAGTTGGCATCGCCGTCGAACACGTTTGCGTACTTCTTCTTGAAGATCGTCGACGTCACGTACTTCTTGATGAAGGCGTTGATATCCTTCGTGGTCGGCCAGATGTCTTTCAGGAACACCGGCTTGCCATCCTTGCCTTCGCCGATCGGCTCGACCGCTAGATTCTTGGTCACCGTACCGGCAAGTGCGTGCGCGACGACCAGCGGCGGCGAGGCGAGGTAGTTTGCCTGCACGTCCGGCGAGACGCGACCCTCGAAGTTACGGTTGCCCGAAAGAACCGCTGCGGCAACGATGCCGTTGTCGTTGATCGACTTCGAAATCTCCGGCGGCAGCGGGCCGGAATTGCCGATACAGGTGGTGCAGCCGAAGCCGACGAGGTTGAAGCCGATCTTGTCGAGATCGAGCTGCAAGCCGGAATTGGCGAGATATTCAGCGACGACCTGCGAGCCCGGCGCCAGCGAGGTCTTCACCCACGGCTTGGTCTTGAGGCCCTTGGCCACGGCGTTACGTGCCAGCAGGCCGGCGGCGATCAGCACGCTCGGATTCGAGGTGTTGGTGCAGGAGGTGATGGCAGCGATCACCACGTCGCCATGGCCGACATCGAAGTTCTTGCCCTCGACGGGGAAGCGCGCGTTGTGGTTATCCGGCTTCTTGTATTCGGTGGTTAGCGCGGCAGAGAAGCCATCGGCGATGGCGGGCAGTGCGACGCGGCCTTCCGGACGCTTCGGGCCGGCCATCGAGGGTACGACGTCGCCGAGATCGAGCTTCAGCGTTTCGGTGAACACCGGATCGGGCGACTTGGCGGTGCGGTACAGGCCCTGCGCCTTGGCATAAGCGGCAACCAGTGCGACACGCGCCGATTTGCGGCCCGAAGTTTTCAGATAGTCGATGGTGGCGGCATCGACCGGGAAGAAGCCGCAGGTCGCGCCATATTCCGGCGCCATATTTCCGATTGTCGCCTTGTCAGCGACCGACATGGCGTCGAGGCCGGGGCCGTAGAATTCCACGAACTTGCCGACGACGCCCTGCTTGCGCAGCATCTGGGTGACGGTGAGCACGAGGTCGGTGGCGGTGACGCCTTCCTTGAGTGCGCCCGACAGCTTGAAGCCGACCACGTCGGGCAGCAGCATCGACTGCGGCTGGCCGAGCATCGCGGCTTCCGCCTCGATGCCGCCGACGCCCCAGCCGAGCACGGCGAGGCCGTTGACCATGGTGGTGTGCGAGTCGGTGCCGACCAGCGTGTCCGGATAGGCGACCTCGAAGGTGGCGGTCTTCTTACCGACCGTCATCTTCTGCTTCTTCGTCCAGACGGTCTGGGCGAGATATTCGAGATTGACCTGGTGGCAGATGCCGGTGCCGGGCGGCACGACGGAGAAATTCGAGAACGCGCTCTGGCCCCACTTCAGGAACTCGTAGCGCTCCTTGTTCTGCTTGTACTCTTCGGCGACGTTCTTGCCGAACGCCTTGTTGTCACCGAAGAAGTTCACGATCACCGAGTGGTCGATGACCAGATCGACCGGGACCAGCGGGTTGATCTTCTTGGGATCGCCCTTCAGCGCCTGCATCGCATTACGCATGGCCGCAAGATCGACTACCGCGGGGACGCCAGTGAAGTCCTGCATCAGCACGCGCGCAGGGCGGAACGAGATTTCGTGCTCGAGCTTGCGCTTCTTCAGCCATTTCGAGAAAGCAACGATGTCTTCCTTCTTGACGCTGCGGCCGTCCTCGTTGCGCAGCAGATTCTCGAGCAGGACCTTCATCGAATAGGGCAGCTTCGAAATGCCTGTCAGACCATTTTTCTCAGCGAGCGGCAGGCTGTAGTACACGTAAGTTTTAGCGCCCACCTTGAGGGTTTTTTGGCACTTGAAACTGTCGAGCGAGGTCATGTGAAGGGGTCCCAATTCAGTTGACCGATACCCGGAAAATGGTATCGAGACACCGTCGGCGGAGAAGGCCGGTTTGCTTGCAGGCGCCGATTGTGTGCTGCATCAAGTTCCGACTTATAGAATCTTTCTAGAACCGCTGCCATATCGACAATCGTTTGCAGCCCTGCGAAATGATGCAACAACGCCGCGGCGACCTCTGAGCCAAATCAGATGGTCATGGAAGGGTTAAGATGCGGCTCTCGGGGCGCAATTTACGATGCCTGCGGGGCGGCCGCGAAGTCTTCGCCGGGCTCGATTTCGATGCCACGGCAGGCAAGGCAGTGGCGGTCATTGGCCCTAACGGGGCAGGCAAAACCTCATTGCTGCGGTTGATCGCAGGCCTGCTGGCGCCGGCCGAGGGCTCCATCACTCTCGAGGGCGGCGACGGCGAAATGACCGTTGCCGAACAGGCCCATTACCTGGGCCACCGCGACGCCATGAAGCCGGCTTTGACGGTGACGGAAAACCTGACCTTCTGGGCCGACTTCCTCGGTGGCACGCCGGCCGATCCAGCCACGTGCATTGCAGCAGTAGGTCTCTCCCATGCCGCAGCATTGCCCGCGGGTTTCTTGTCGGCCGGCCAGCGTCGCCGGCTGTCGATTGCGCGTCTCCTGACCGTCCGCCGGCCGATCTGGCTGCTCGACGAACCGACCGCAGCGCTGGATCTCGCCAGCCAGCGAGTGTTTGCGGGGCTGATGACGGATCATCTCGCATCGGGCGGACTGGTTATTGCCGCGACCCATGGTCCGCTCGGCATTCCCGCCCGGGAGTTGCGCATCGGGGGCGAGGCGTGAGTGCCCTTGGCGCGTTGATTCGCCGTGACATCCGTATTGCCGTCCGGGTCGGCGGCGGGGCGCTGATCGGTGTGCTGTTCTTTCTGACGGTTGTCGTGCTGATGCCTTTCGCGCTGGGGCCGGATCTAGCGTTGCTGGCACGGCTGGGGCCCGCGATTCTATGGCTCGGGGCGCTGCTCGCGAGCCTGCTGACGCTGGACCGGTTGTTTACCGCCGATCACGACGATGGCTCGCTGGATCTCATTCTGATGAGCCGGACGCCACTGGAACTCGCCTGCGCCGCCAAGGCTCTTGCGCACTGGCTGGCCGCGGGCGTGCCGCTGATCGTCGCGACGCCAGTGCTGGGGCTGCTGCTCAATCTCGACGGACCGGCGACGCTGGCGGTCGCCCTGACGCTGTTGGCGGGCACGCCGGCGCTGACCTTCACCGGCATGATCGGGGCCGCGCTGGCGGTGACCCTGCAGCGCGGAGGGCTCTTGCTGGCGGTGCTGGTGTTGCCGTTATCGATACCGGTGCTGATTTTCGGCGTTGCGGCCTCCAATGCGGCCATCGCCGGACAGTTGTCATTCTCGACGCCATTCTCGATCCTCTGCGCGCTATCGCTGGCGAGCCTCGTGATCGGGCCTTTCGCGGCGGCGGCGAGCCTGCGGCATGGACTGGATTGAGACAGTTGGATGGATCACGACAGGCTGAGACACTGGATTGACCTGGGTCAACTCGTCGCGAGCTATGTTGAACAAGAATAAGTTGCATTGATCGCGGACAGGGCCGCGACTATTGGAAATGCCATGACGCTGACCGAACTCGCCAATCCAACCCGGTTCCTGTCGCTCGCCACCCGCATCCTGCCGTGGCTGGCGATGGCGACGGGCATTCTGCTTGCGATCGGCTTGTATCAGTCGGCCATGGCCCCCGATGACTATCAGCAGGGCGCCACCGTCAAGATCATGTTCATCCATGTGCCCAATGCCTGGCTGTCGATGTTCGTCTGGGGCGTCATGAGCGTGGCATCGCTGGGCACGCTGGTGTGGCGGCATCCGCTCGCCGACGTCGCCGCCAAATCCGCAGCACCGATCGGCGCGGCCTTCACCTTTCTCGCATTGGTCACGGGTTCGTTGTGGGGCCGGCCGATGTGGGGTACCTATTGGGAATGGGACGCCCGACTGACTTCGGTGCTCATTCTGTTTCTGATGTATCTCGGCCTGATCGCGCTGTGGCGCGCCGTCGAAGATCCATCGCGGGCGGCGCGCGCCGCTGCGGTGCTGACCTTGGTCGGCGCAATCAATATTCCGATCATCAAGTTCTCGGTTGATTGGTGGAATACGCTGCATCAGCCTGCGTCGGTGATGAAGATGGGCGGCTCGTCGCTCGACAAGTCGTTTCTGATCCCACTGCTGGTGATGGCGGTGGCATTCTCGCTGCTGTTCATCACACTGCATCTCGCGGCTATGCGTAACGAGATCCTGCGGCGCCGCCTGCGTGCGCTGCAGATACTGCAGGCCTCAAAGCCGGTGGTACTCCCGTGATGGCGCTTGGTCCCTACGCATCTTTCATCGTCACGTCCTACGCGCTGGTCGCAGCGGTGGTGCTGATCCTCATCGTGTGGATCGCCATCGATCATCGTCGCGTCCGCGCGCGGCTGCATGAGTTGGAATCCTCCGGCGTGGCGCGGCGCTCGGGTCGTGGTGCGACGGATCTCACATGACCACGCAAGCCACTCCGAAGCGCCGCTGGATGCTCGCACTGCCTCTGCTGATCTTTGCCGCGCTCGCGGCGCTGTTCTGGTTTCGACTCGGCGCCGACCCTGCGAAACTTCCCTCCGCATTGATTGGCCGTGTCGCGCCGCAGACGGCGTTGCCCGCGCTGGAAGGCCTCACTGATAGCGGCGCGCCGGTGCCGGGTCTCGATCCCGCAGCCTTCAAGGGCAAGGTCAGTCTCGTCAATGTCTGGGCATCGTGGTGCGTGCCGTGCCATGAGGAAGCGCCGCTGCTGACAGAACTCGGCAAGGACAAACGGCTGCAACTGGTCGGCATCAACTACAAGGACGCACCGGACAACGCGCGCCGTTTTCTCGGTCGTTACGGCAATCCGTTCGGCATCGTCGGCGTCGACGGCAACGGCCGCGCCGCGATCGAATGGGGTGTCTATGGCGTGCCCGAAACCTTCATCGTCGGCCGCGACGGCCGCATCGCCTACAAGATGGTCGGCGGCATCACGCAGGAGAACTACGAGCGCGTGCTGAAAGTCGAGATCGACAAGGCACTGCAGGCAGGGTCCTGAGCGCAATCCTCATCATGAGCAAGCCGGCTTAACTACCAAAATAAACTTCAGCTTTTATCTGCGGTTCATTTTCGCGCCATGGCGGCGCCATGAATCCGCAGCTAGCTTGATGGCGTTACTTAACCGTCCTTGGAGGGACACCACGATGCGCCATTTCAAATTTGCTACTTTGACCGCTGCCGCTCTCACTCTGGGTCTGCTCGCATCCGCGCCGTCGATGGCGCAGTCGCCGCAGCCTGCTGCTCCCGCCGGCAAGATGGCTCCGGCCGCCACATCCAAGATGGCGCCTACCAGCGAATCGAAGATGGCTCCGGCACCGAAGGCTGAACTGCTCGATCTCAACTCGGCGAGTGTCGAGGCGCTCGAGGCTCTGCCCGGCATCGGCAAGGCCTATTCAGCGGCCATCGTCAAAGGCCGTCCGTATAAGGGCAAGGACGAACTCGTGCAGAAGAAGATCGTGCCCGAGAAGACCTATGACGGCATCAAGGACAAGGTCATCGCCAAGCAGAAGAGCTAGGCGCGATCGCTTCGCTCGTCCGGAAACGCATCGGCGCAGCCGCGCCGGTGCGTTTTCTTTTGCGGTCCATCACGATCAGCCGATAACGCTGTCCTTCACCACATCGCCCAATGCGGCGAAGTCCGCCTTGCGCGGAGACGTCCGGCGAAAGGCGAGGCCGATGGTGCGGCCGGGCTGCGGATTCTCCAACCGCAGGAATTTGACGCGCTGGTCGCGTTGTTCGACATCGGCGGCGATCTGCGGGATCAATGTCACGCCATAGCCGCTGGCGACCATCTGCATCACCGTGGAGAGGCTGGACGCAGCGAAGGCCATGCCGTTGCCGCCGGACTGATGGCCGCGCGCTGCGGTGGCGCAGAAGGCCAGCGCCTGATCGCGCAGGCAGTGGCCGTCCTCCAGCAGGATCAGTCGGCTCTGGTCGATCTCCATCGCCTTGATGCGTTTGTCGGCCGGGCGGGGATCGTCTGCCGGCACCGCGAGCAGGAACAGATCGTCGAACAATTTGGCCGTATCGATCTCAGGCTCGCCAAGCGGCAGCGCCAGCATCGCGGCATCGAGTGCGCCTGACTTGATATCGTCGACCAGTTGCCTGGTCTGCGTCTCGCGCAGCTCCAGCCGCAATTCCGGAAACTGTTTCTGTAGCACCGGCAGGATCCGCGGCAGCAGATACGGCGCCAGCGACGGGATCACGCCGAGCGTCAGCCGCCCGGTCAAGAGTCCGCCGCGATGCCGCGCAAAGTCCACCAGGTCGCGCGAGGCCGCCAGCACGTCCTCGCCGCGCCGCGCCACTTCGCGCCCGACATCGGTCAGCATCACCTCGCCGGGCCGGCGCTCCACCACCTTGACGCCCAGCGTCCGTTCGAGGTCGCGTATCTGCATCGACAGCGCAGGCTGGGTGACGTTGCAGGCCTCGGCCGCGCGGCCGAAATGGCCGTGTTTGGCGAGCGCGGCGAGATAGCGGAGCTGGCGAAGCGTGATCATGGATCATCAGATAAACTGATCGGGAAGCGAAGACAATTCGACTGGACCTGATCTAAGAATTCTTCCAATCTCTCGTCACGAAGTCCGACTATGGTGAGTGCCAGGCTCGCTGAGGAATTCGGCAGATAATTGAAATTAGACAGCTTTTGGAAAATTTGAGCGGGTTTTGGTGGCGATCCGGTGTGTCGGTGTTGCCTGGGACGGCTCATATTCCAAACAGCCAGAAGGAGAGACTGATGGAGACGACGAATGAGAATGGCGCCGGCAAGTGCCCCGTTGCGCATGCCCCCGCTCCCCGGGCCAATCGTGACTGGTGGCCGAACAAGCTAGACCTGTCGATTCTCCACCAGCACTCGTCGCTGTCCGATCCGATGGGCGATGCGTTTAACTACGCCGAGGAATTCAAGAAGCTTGATTACGAGGCGTTGAAAAACGACCTGCGCAAGCTGATGACCGATTCGCAGGATTGGTGGCCGGCTGATTTCGGACATTACGGTCCGCAGTTCATCCGCATGTCGTGGCACGCCGCCGGCACCTATCGGCTCAGCGATGGCCGCGGCGGTGGCGGTCGCGGTCAGCAGCGTTTCGCTCCGCTCAATTCTTGGCCGGACAACGTCAACATCGACAAGTCACGCCGCCTCCTGTGGCCGATCAAGCAGAAATACGGCAACAAGATCTCGTGGGCCGACCTGCTGATCCTGACCGGCAACGTGGCGCTGGAGACCATGGGTTTTCGCACCTTCGGTTTCGCCGGCGGTCGCGCCGACGTCTGGGAGCCTGATCAGGACGTGAACTGGGGTCCCGAATCCACGTGGCTGTCCCACCGGTCGCTCGACAAGTTCGAAGCTCCGCTCAGTGCCACGGAAATGGGCCTGATCTACGTGAATCCGGAAGGTCCAGGTGCCAGCGGCGATCCGGTAGCGGCCGCCAGCTTCATCCGCGAGACCTTCAAGCGCATGGCGATGAACGACGAGGAAACCGTGGCGCTGATCGCCGGCGGTCACACCTTCGGTAAGACCCATGGCGCTGCGCCTGAGTCCCACAAGGGTCCGGAGCCCGAAGCTGCCGGCCTGGAAGCGCAGGGCCTGGGCTGGAAGAGCAACTACGGTACTGGATCCGGTGCAGACGCCGTTGGTAGCGGCATTGAGGTCACCTGGACGCAGACGCCGGCGCAGTGGAGCAACTTCTTCTTCGAGAACCTGTTCAAGTATGAATGGGTGCAGACCCGCAGCCCCGGTGGGGCCATCCAGTGGGAGGCCAAGGACGCCGAGGAAGTGATCCCCGACGCGCATGATCCATCGAAGAAGCACAAGCCGACCATGCTCACGACGGATCTGTCCCTGCGTCTGGACCCGGCCTATGAGAAAATCTCACGCCGCTTCCTGCAGAATCCGCAGGCCTTCGCTGAAGCTTTTGCTCGGGCCTGGTTCAAGCTGACTCATCGCGACATGGGTCCGCGCGTGCGTTATCTCGGTCCGGAAGTGCCCAAGGAAGAGTTGATCTGGCAGGATCCGATCCCTGCGGTTGACTATCCGGTGATCGACGACACCGACGTCTCTGCGCTCAAGGCCAAGCTGCTGGCATCGGGCCTGACCGTGTCCGAATTGGTCAGCACGGCCTGGGCTTCGGCCTCCACCTTCCGTGGTGGCGACAAGCGTGGCGGTGCCAACGGCGCGCGTATCCGTCTGGCCCCCCAGAAGGACTGGGAGGTCAACCAGCCGGCTCAGCTAGCCAAGGTGTTGCAGGTGCTCGATGGAATCCGGAAGGAGTTCAACGCGGCGCAATCTGGTGACAAGCAGGTTTCGCTTGCCGACCTGATCGTCCTCGGCGGCAGCGCGGCGGTCGAGAAAGCCGCGAAGGATGCTGGCCTGGATGTGACCGTTTCGTTCTCTCCGGGGCGCGGCGACGCCTCGCAGGCGCAAACCGATGTGGAATCCTTCGAGGTGATGGAACCGGTCGCGGACGGCTTCCGTAACTACCTCAAGGGCACGTCTGCCGTACCGGGCGAAGTATCTTTGGTGGATCGCGCGCAATTGCTGACGCTGACTGCTCCGGAAATGACGGTTCTCGTCGGCGGCTTGCGAGTACTTGGTGCGAATTCCGGGCAGTCCGTGCGCGGTGTCTTCACCAAGACACCGGAGACGTTGACCAACGACTTCTTCATCAACCTGCTCGACATGAGCACGGAGTGGAAGGCAGTCGATGGCTCGAACAACGTGTACGAGGGACGTGATCGCAAGAGCGGCGAAGTCAAGTGGACCGGTACACGCGCCGATCTGGTCTTCGGTTCGCACTCGCAGCTGCGTGCCTTCGCGGAGGTCTATGCAAGCACCGACGCCAAGCAGAAGTTCGTGAAGGACTTCGTCAAGGCTTGGGTCAAGGTGATGAACGCGGATCGTTTCGATCTCGTCGAGAGGCCGATACTGCAGGCGGCTGAGTAACCTCGGCCCGCCATCGTGAATATGAAAGCCCCTGCGACTATGTCGCGGGGGCTTTTTCTTGTCGCGCCGCGTCATACTCAACTGTCATCACTGACACTGCCGGTTACTGGATCCCGCTTTCGCGGCGATGAGAGTTTCAAAGAGTCTGAGCGCTCTGCGTCTTGCAGCTTTCTCCGAATCCCCGCACAAATGGCAAAATGTTTCTCCGGAGGATCTCCAGATGATGAAACTCTACTGGTCGCCGCGCTCGCGCTCATTCACGGCGCTTTGGCTGATGGAGGAAACCGGCGTCGCCTATGAGCGCGTGCTGACCGATATCTCCACCGGTGCGCAGCGCACGCTGGAATTCCTCGCCGTCAATCCGATGGGCAAGGTGCCGGCTCTGCAGGATGGCGACGCCACCATGGCCGAGGCTGCGGCAATCTGCGCTTATGTGGCCGAACGCTACCCCGAGGCGAAGCTGGCGCCCCCGCTCGGCGATTCTCATCGCGCGAAATATCTCTATTGGCTGTTCTTTGCGCCGGGCTGTATCGAACCGGCGATCGCACAGATCGCGACCAAGATGGAGCTGAATCCGGTGGCCGCGGGCTGGGGCGATGCGCAGCGCGTGTTCGATGTGCTCGAAGCCGCGCTTGATGAAGGTCCATGGATTCTTGGCGCACAATTCTCTGCCGCCGATATCGCCATCGGTTCAGGACTGAACTTTGCCGTGCGCAATTTCAAGATGGTCCCGTCGCGCCCGGCGTTCGAGCGCTATCTCGACCGTTGCAGCGCTCGTCCGGCCTTCCAGCGGGCAATGGAATTTGCATCGGGGGAAAAGACGTAAGGCGAATTACTCGCTTGCGTCTGCCTTCAACGCATCCGGATGCGGCATCGAGATGGATGTTGTAGCCGGAGTCGACGAAATGCGTTTCGCCGGTCACGCCGCCGGAAAGATCCGACAGCAGATACAGCGCAGTGCCGCCGAGTTCTTCCAGTGTGACGCCGCGGCCGAGCGGCGAATGCTTCTGCTGGAATGCGAACATCGCGCGGGAATCGCCGATGCCCGAGCCGGCCAGCGTGCGTACCGGACCGGCCGATACCGCGTTGACGCGAATGCCCTGGCGGCCGAAGTCAGATGCGAGATAGCGCACCGAGGCTTCGAGAGCGGCCTTGGCAACGCCCATGACATTATAGTTTGGCATCACGCGGGTCGATCCGCCGAAAGTCAGCGTGATCATGGCGCCGCCGGGCTTCATCATCTCTGCAGCACGCTTGGCGACTTCGGTGAAGGAAAAGCACGAGATCACCATGGTGCGCGAGAAATTGGCGCGCGTGGTGTCGGCGTAGCGCCCCTTGAGTTCGTTCTTGTCGGAGAAGCCGATAGCGTGGACCAGGAAGTCCAGCCCGCCCCATTTCTCCTTGATCGCAGCAAAGGTCGCATCGACGCTGGCGATGTCCTCGACGTCGCAGGGCAGGATCAGATCGGCATTGAGCGATTCCGCCAGCGGCTTGACGCGCTTGCCAAGTGCATCGCCCTGATAGGTGAAAGCCAGTTCGGCACCCTGCGCATGCAGGGCCTTGGCGATTCCCCACGCGATAGAATGATCATTGGCGACGCCCATGATCAGTCCGCGCTTGCCCTGCATCAGTGATGGCATCGCGTTATGCATCCATCCGCTTGAAGACCAGCGTGGCGTTAGTGCCGCCGAAGCCGAAGGAGTTCGACAGCACGGTGCCGACCTTCACATTGTCGATGCGCTTGCGCACGATCGGCATGTCGGCGAACACTGGATCGAGTTCGGTGATGTTGCCGCTCTCGCAGATAAATCCGTTCTGCATCATCAGCAGCGAGTAGATTGCTTCCTGGACGCCGGTGGCGCCGAGCGAGTGGCCGGTGAGGGCCTTGGTCGCCGAGATTGGCGGGCATTTCTCGCCAGTGCCGAACACGTTGCGGATCGCCTGCATTTCCGGCGGATCGCCGGCAGGCGTCGACGTCGCATGCGGGTTGATGTAGTCGATCTTGATGCCGCCGGTGGTGGCCAGCGCCATCTTCATGCAACGCTCTGCGCCTTCGCCGGATGGAGCGACCATGTCGTAGCCGTCCGAGGTGGCGCCGTAGCCGATGATTTCGCCATAGATCTTGGCGCCGCGTGCTTTCGCGTGCTCGAGTTCTTCGACCACGACCACGCCGGCGCCGCCGGCGATGACGAAGCCGTCACGGCTGACGTCATAGGGACGCGAGGCCGTCGATGGGGTGTCGTTATACTTCGAGGACATTGCGCCCATGGCGTCGAACAGCACCGAGAGCGACCAGTCGAGCTCTTCGCAGCCGCCGGCGAATACGACGTCCTGCTTGCCCCACTGGATCATCTCATAGGCATTGCCGATGCAGTGGTTCGAGGTCGCGCAGGCCGAAGAGATCGAATAGTTCACGCCCTTGATCTTGAACCAGGTCGCGAGCGTGGCGGATGCCGTCGAGGACATCGCCTTCGGCACCGCGAACGGACCAACGCGCTTCGGACCCTTCGTTCGCGTGATGTCCGCGGCTTCGACGATGGTGCGTGCGGAAGGTCCGCCCGAGCCCATGATGATGCCGGTGCGCTCGTTCGAGATATCCGACTCTTCGAGACCGGAGTCCTGGATCGCCTGTTCCATGGCGATGTGATTCCATGCGGCGCCTTCGCCGAGGAAGCGCATCGCGCGGCGGTCGATCACATCGGCCGGATTGATGGTCGGTGCGCCCTGCACCTGCGAACGGAAACCGAGCTCTGCGTATTTGTCGGCGCGCGTGATGCCCGACTTTGCCTCATGGAGGCTCGCAAGCACTTCCTGAGTGTTGTTTCCGATAGATGAGACAATGCCCATCCCCGTGACGACAACCCGCCTCATGATCGCCTCGCCCTTTGAATTACGTTGTTGTGGAACTGGCGGTCGCCCCCTCGGAGACCGCCGTTGAATGGCACCCGGTAGATCACGTTCCCGGCTGCAATGCGGCAGGTGCTTCCTGCTTGAACAGGCCGACCTTCAGGTCCTTGGCGCGATAGATAATCTCGCCATCGGCCGAAAGCGAGCCGTCGGCAATCCCCAACCACAATTTTGAACGCATCACGCGCTTGATATCGATGGTGTACACGACCTTTTTGACGTTCGGGAGAACCTGGCCGGAAAACTTCAGCTCGCTGAGCCCGAGCGCACGTCCGGGGCCGATGCCGCCCGACCAGCCCAGAAAGAACCCGACCATCTGCCACATGGCGTCCAGGCCGAGGCAGCCCGGCATGACCGGATCGCCCTTGAAGTGGCAGGCAAAGAACCAGAGGTCCGAATTGACGTCGAGTTCAGCGCGCACGAGACCCTTGCCGAATTCGCCGCCATCAGCCGTGATCTCGGTGATGCGGTCGAACATCAGCATCGGCGGCAGCGGCAATTGCGCGTTGCCTGGTCCGAACAGCTCGCCGCGGCCGCAGGCCAGCAGGTCTTCATATGCGTAGCTGTTGCGTTGTTCCTGGATCATGCCGGCTTTCTGGGTCCATCGATGGTGGTGGCTACCCCGGGTTGGAGTCGCCACATATAGAATTGTTCCAAATAACGCGGGAACTTGCCCCGGTTGGGCGCTCTCTATCATAGGCTTATTGGGCGGCAAAGCGGCGGATCGCCTGCTATTGGCGGGTTATTGACCATGTTGCGATGCACTGCGGAAGCATCCCTTCTGATGCATGGCTCCTAGTTGCGAAAACCTTGCATCTGAGGCCCCGCCTTTCTATAATAGAAGGCTAATTCAGTGTTCTTTTTGAGTGTGAACGGCAGGATTACTGACGTGGATATGAGCGACAGCGTTTCAGTTCTGGATGACGCAGCTGCGGTTGCGGAAATCAATCATGGCCGCCAGCCGGCTTTGACTGGTTGCCCGTGGCATGACGTCAACGAGATGCTGCAATCGGTCGGCCTGCGTCCCACCCGTCAGCGCATGGCGCTGGGCTGGCTGCTGTTCGGCAAGGGCGCGCGTCATCTCACTGCAGAAATGCTTTACGAGGAAGCGACCCTCGCCAAGGTGCCGGTGTCGCTGGCGACCGTTTACAACACGCTCAATCAGCTCACGGATTCCGGCCTGCTTCGTCAGGTCAGCGTCGATGGTACGAAGACCTATTTCGATACCAATGTGACCTCGCATCACCACTACTATCTCGAGAACAACCACGAGCTGGTCGATATTCCGGACCAGAACCTCGTGCTGACCAAGATGCCGGAAGTCCCCGAGGGCTTCGAGATCAGCCGCATCGACATGGTCGTTCGTCTGCGCAAAAAGCGCTAACGGCTTTATCCAAATTCTGAAGTTATTTGCGCCGCCGAACCGTTTTCGGCGGTGTTTGCTCGCCAGCTGCAGTTGTCGCCACGATCGCGCGGGCGAGGGAGCGACCGGTGCATTCGTAGCCGGCTGCGGAATTGTGTAGTCCGTCCCAGGCCGTCAGCGCTCCCATGGAGAGCCCTGCGTCTACTGCACGGCGCATCAGCTCGAAGCGTGAGAACAGCGGTACGCGTTCCTGCCGGGCGGCGTCAGCTATGCTCGCCTGCATCTTGGAATATTGCGATGCGAGAATGACCGGCGCGTATTGCTGATCCATCAGGATCACGTCGGCGCCGTCAGCCTTCAGCAGGCGGATGCCCTCGACGATCCTGCCGGTCAGGCTGTCAGCGCTTTGCAGCCAGGTCACGTCATTGGTGCCGATCTGCCAAATCACGAGATCCGGGCGATGCGCCAGCACATCGCGGTCGAAGCGGGCGATATTGCCGGGGATAGTGTCGGCGTTCCGCCCACTATTGATGACCTCCAGCCGCAGTCCCGGCTTCAGGTGTTGCAGCTCGCTCTGCAGCATGCCGGGATAGGTTTTGGCGGGGTCGGATTGCCACAGGCCGAGCGTCGAGGACGAGCCCATGGCGACGATCTTGAGCGGGCCACCGGTTTTGAGCGCAGCCACGGTGCGCGGAAGGGTCGCATCACCAGACAGCCGCTGATCCACAGCCAGGCACGTTTCAGTGGCGGATTGCGCACGAGCCGGGCCGGACCATGGCAGCGCTGCCATGGCGACCACTGCGCCGGCGCAGGCCAGGCTCCCGATGCGGGATGTGCTCAGTTCACCTTCTCGTCGGCGTAGACGCCCCATAGTCGTTGCTGTTCGATCCAGCCATCAAAGCCGTTGCCGATCACCCGGCACCAGCCGTTGTTGCAGCGCTTTACCTGCGCCACGACACCCGCCTGTAACCGCGCTGCGACGGCGCTGGTCGCATCCGGATTGTCGTAGATCGAGGCGAGTTCGTCCTTGGATTTCATGGTCACGACCGCGGTGCGGCGGCCGGACAGCAGCGAGTGATAGACCCAGCCCTCGGCGCCCTCGGAATCACGAACGCGGCGCCAGTTCTCGTATTCGGCGGTGATCTCTACCGGCAGGCCGGAGCGAGTATAGACCCAGGCGACATCGTTGTCCTTGGTGGGGCCGGCGCGGACATTAACGTGATCCGACTTGAGGCTGACGTAGCGCGGCACCGGCAGGCCGCTGGCGCCCAGCGGCGTGTCCTTGGCAGCGAGAGCCGGATCGATTGCTGCCGCGATCAGAGTACCCATCGCCAACATCGCACACGCAAATCGCCGGAACGCCATCAACCCCACCTCAACCCAATCCAAAGAACGCAAGTGCCGCCGCGCCGCACGCGCCTGTTGGGTTCTTGTTTTGGCTTGGTCTTCTGCTAGAGAGGACCGAAGGCCAAGGCACCAAAAAGGGTGTCGGGGAACCCGAGGAAACGGTGAATTCGCGGCTGCGGCAGTTTCGAACAACCGGGTTAATGCGGACTGAACGGATTAGCCAAAGCGCGAGTGAGCAGGACATGTCGGTCAAGAAAAAGCCTCTCGTCATCGTCACGCGCAAGCTGCCGGACTCAATCGAGACCCGCATGCGCGAACTGTTCGATGCGCACATCAATCTCGACGACACGCCGCTGACGCCCGAGCAACTCGCTGAAGCGACCCGCACCGCCGATGTGCTGGTGCCGACGGTCACCGACGAAATCACCAAAGAGCTGCTCGAGCACCCCGACTGCAAGCTCCGGCTGATCGCCAATTTTGGTAACGGCGTCGACAATATTGACGTCACCGCGGCCCACGCCCGCGGCATCACCGTCACCAATACGCCGAAAGTGCTCACTGAAGACACCGCCGACATGACCATGTCGATGATCCTCGCAGTGCCGCGCCGGCTGATCGAGGGTGCCTCGATCCTGACCGAAGGCAAGGACTGGCAAGGCTGGTCGCCGACCTGGATGCTGGGCAAGCGGTTAGGGGGCAAGCGGCTCGGTATCATCGGCATGGGCCGCATCGGCCAGGCTGTGGCGCGCCGCGCCCGCGCTTTCGGGCTACAGATCCACTATCACAACCGCAAACCCGTCGCGCCGAAGATCGCCGAAGAACTCGGTGCGACCTATTGGGACTCGCTCGACCAGATGCTGGCGCGCATGGACATCATCTCGGTGAACTGTCCGCATACGCCGGCGACGTTTCATCTGCTGTCAGCACGCCGCCTCAAGCTGATCCGCAAGGACGCCTACATCGTCAACACCGCGCGCGGCGAGGTGATCGACGAAGAGACGATGATCAAGCTGATCGAGTCGGGCGACATTGCCGGTGCCGCGCTCGACGTGTTCGAACATGAGCCCGCGGTGAGTCCGAAGCTGGTGCGGCTCGCGCGCGCCGGCAAGGTGGTATTGTTGCCGCATATGGGCTCGGCGACGATCGAAGGCCGTGTCGAGATGGGCGAGAAAGTCATCATCAACATCCGTGCCTTCCTCGACAATCACAAGCCGCCGGATCGTGTGCTTCCGAACATGCTGTGAGGCGAAGCGCTTACGCTCGCCGCTTATCTTACGAGATCAGTTTGAAGATGAGATAGGCCGCGATGCGGCCCTCGCGCGTGGCTTTGCGGCCGTAGCGCGTCATGGTGTAGTTCGGCCATGGCAGACGCCAGTCATCGGCGCGCTCTGCAGTCCAGGTGAAATCCGGCGATCGCGACACATGCCAGAGTGTCCACGCGACGTAATCCGGAATGTCATGCACGAAACGAAATTCGCCTGACGGCTTCAGCACGCGCGCCATCGCAGCCAGTGTTGCGTCCTGCACGAAGCGGCGCTTCCAGTGACGCTTCTTCGGCCACGGATCCGGATGGATCAGGTCGATGCGTGACAGCGATTGTGCCGGTGCCCATGTGAGAAGTTCGGCGGCGTCGCCGGCGACGAGGCGGATATTGCCGATGTTCTGCGCCTCGATCTGCGTCAGAATTTTCGCCATGCCGTTGATATAGGGCTCGCAGCCGATGAAGCCGATGTCGGGACGCGCCAGCGCTTCCGCGACCAGATGCTCGCCGCCGCCGAAGCCGATCTCCAGACGCACGGTCTCGACATCAGTGCCGAACAGCGTGCGGATATCGTCAGGTGCGGGATGTGCGATGTCGACGGTGAGCGCCGGCAGCAGCGTCGCCATCAGGTCGGCTTGATGGTCGCGCAGCTTGTGGCCCTTGCGGCGTCCGAAGAACGAGCCGGTGTAATGGCTGCTCTCGGCAGGCGTGGACGCACCCGCATCAGCGGGGGCATCGTGATCGTTATGATTGGAATTGGCTGTGGTCATCGCGCGCGAGTGATACAGCCGAAACGCCATCGGCGCCATCAGGCGCGATGACGAATTTCCGTTGAAACTACCGTGATTTTAGCGCTGATCCGGGGCTTCGCGCGAAGCGATCTGTTCGACCAGGTCGACGATGCTGCGGCGGAGCTTGGCATCGGTGATGCGCGTGAAGGCGCGGGTCAGAGCGAGGCCTTCGGAGGTGGCTAGGAAGTCGGAGACATAGGCAGGCGAGGACGCTTCAGCGAAGCCTTCGCCGTTATGGATCGCACCGGGGCCGCCTTCGAACAGGAACGAGACGGGGACCTGCAGAATTTCCGAAATCTGCTGCAGCCGGCTGGCGCCGACGCGGTTGGTGCCCTTCTCGTATTTCTGAACTTGCTGAAACGTCAGACCGAGGGCTTCGCCCAGCTTTTCCTGACTCATGCCGAGCATAATGCGCCGCATGCGCACACGGCTGCCGACATATTTGTCAACAGGATTGGGCGCTTTCGTCGACATCTCAATTACTCCTGGATCACATCAAGGGAGACGGATCATGCGTGGCAATCCGTCATTTAGGGCGGCTTCGGTTGTAACCAAAGGTATCCTAGTGGATTATAACAACCGCGCAAATTTTCCTAAGCGGAAAATTTAAGCCACTGCACCTTTATTTCTCAATAGGTGAGAAATAAAGCTTACAAAGCTAGCTTAAAAAGCAATCACATCGAGAGGGTTGTTCGGTAGGCGGCGAAAGCTAGCTTGCAAGCTATATCAAATGCTTCAAGTATCAAGCTAGTGGCGTACTGGCGTACGCCGCCGAACGGCGAAAATGATCGCGAGCGCGACAAACATCGCGGCGGGAATATCGCCGATTTTCGAGTAGACCGTCGGCGAAATGGCCGCTGGTAATCCCGAATCCAGCACGCCTTCGACACCGAGATCGAGCCGCGCGATCAGGCGGCCGACAGGGTCGACCACGACGGAAATGCCGGTGTTCGCAGCGCGAACCAGCGGCAGGCCTTCCTCGATGGCGCGGACGCGGCTTTGCTGCAGGTGCTGATAGGGGCCCGTGGAAATGCCGAACCAGCCATCATTGGTGAGATTGACGATCCAGCCCGGCCGATCGTTGCGCGTGGTGATATCGTCCGGGAAAACTGCCTCGTAGCAGATCAGCGGCAGCATGCGCGGCGCGCCGGGAATATCCATCGGCTTGCGACGGGAGCCGGGAATGAAGCCGCCATGGACTTTGGTCAATTGCTGGAAGCCGATCTTCTCCATGAAGCTCTGGAACGGCAGATACTCGCCGAACGGCACCAGATGAAGTTTGTCGTAGGTCGACAGGATGCTGCCGTCATGGTCGATCACGTAAATGGAATTATAGGCCTGCGTGATGCGCGCGCCGAGCGGCGCATCCGGCGGGCGCACGGCGCCGGTGACCAGCACGGTGCCCTTCGGCAGCAGATTGGCGATCTGCGCCATCGCATCGGGTTCGCGCGACAGGAAGAACGGGAATGCCGATTCCGGCCAGATCAGAATATTGGCTGCGCCGACGCCTGAATTCTGCGGACCGGTCGCGCGGTCCGATAGCGCAAGATATCTGCTCATGACATCCGCCTTGGCGGAATAGTTGAAGCGCGTGTCTTGCGACAGGTTCGGCTGCATGATGCGCAGCTTCACATTGGCGACGAGCTGCGTCGGGGTGCGTGACAGCCGGGCCATGCCATAGGCGCCCATCACGACGAGCAGCACCAGCGCAAGCGCCGGCGCCAGCCACGGCCGCTGCGTGCGCGAGCGTCCGTCGATCAGCACCGCAGGCGATGCAAAGATCGCCACAGCGATAAATGTCAGTCCCCAGAGGCCGACCAGCGATGCGCTCTGCGCCAGCGCGAGCGGTTCGGTGAGTGCATAGCCGAACGCATTCCAGGGAAAGCCCGTCAGCACGTGGCCGCGCAGCCATTCGCCGATCGTCAGGCTGGCGGCGAGCGCGAAGATGCGGCTGGCATCCTTGGTCCAGAGCAGGCGTGCCAGCGCGAAACCGACCGCGGTGAACAGCGCGAGATAGGCGGGCAGGCCGCAGATCGCGGCGGGCAACAGCCATGCGAAGGTCTGCGCGTCGACGAGGAAAGCGTAGCCGATCCAGTATAGGCCCGGCACGAAATAGCCGAAACCGAACCACCAGCCCGCCATGGCGGCCGCGGGAATGCCGCGCATCTTGCCGGCGGCGGCGCCATCGATCAGCCAGACGACGACGGGGAACGTGATGAACAGCACCGGCCAGGCGTTGAACGGCGCCATCGCCAGCGACGATACCGCGCCGGCCAGCAGCGCGATGCCTGCGCGCTTCCAACCCCAAGCGAGAATGATGCTGAGTGCGACCGAGCGCAGGCTACGTGATGTCACGGCGTTCCCGCGCTGTCGCCTGATGGAGGCGTATTCACATTGTCATTGGACGGTGCTGCGCCGGTGTCTGACGTCGTATCGCGGCGGCGCGGTTCGCGGGTGCGCGGCGCAGGCCGCTCCTTGCGGGGGCCGACGCGCAATCGCTTGACGCGGCGCGGATCGGCATCGAGCACTTCGATCTCGAAATTACCAGGGCCGGAAATCACTTCGCCGCGCACCGGCAAACGGCCGACATGGGTGACGAGATAGCCGCCGAGCGTTTCGACTTCCTCGCCGTCTTCGCCGGTCTCGAATTCTTCACCGATCATGGCGCGCACGTCATCGAGGCTGGCGCGTGCATCGGCGATGAAGCTGTCGCCCTGCCTGACAATGGATGGCGGCTCGTCGCTGTCGTGTTCGTCATCGATCTCGCCGACGATCTGTTCGACGATGTCCTCGATAGAGACGAGGCCGTCGGTGCCGCCATATTCGTCGACAACGAGTGCGAGATGGATGCGTGCTGCCTGCATCTGCGCGAGCAGATCGATGGCGCGCATCGATGGCGGCACGTAGAGCAGCTTGCGGATGATGCCGGTGTCAACGACGGTCTGCGCCAGATCGACCGAACGCAGGTCGAGGCCCGCGGGAAACACTTTCTTCTTCTTGGCTGTCGACGGCACGACGTTGCGCGCCTTCACGGTCATATATGCCAGCAGGTCGCGGATATGAACGATGCCGACGGGATCGTCGAGGGTTTCGTTGAATACGACCAGGCGCGAATGCGCCGCGCTCTCGAACAGGCCCATCAATTCGCCGAGCGAGATATCCTGCTTCACCGCGATAATATCGGCGCGATGCACCATGACGTCGGCGATGCGGCGCTCGTTGAGCCCCAAAATATTGCGCAACATCGTGCGCTCGATGGTGGAGAAGCCGGTCTCGTCCGGCGCGGAGGCGTCGAGCACGACTTGCAGGTCGGCACGCACCGAGCCCGGCTTCCAGCCGAACAGCGAGCGGATCGCGCGGGTCAGCCAGGTCTCCGACGTCGGGCGCATGACCTCGCCGTCGTGAACCACCGCAGGCAGATTGCTTGAGGTCTTCGAATGATCGCTTCTAGTGTCGCCGTCCGGCATCTCAGGTCACCCGATCCTGATCTGCATAGGGGTCCGGGATCCCGAGCGTTGCCAGGATCTCGCGCTCCAGCGCTTCCATCTCTTCGGCTTCGTCGTCCTTCTCATGATCGTAACCGACCAGATGCAAGAAGCCGTGAATGGCGAGATGGCTGAGATGGTTGGCGAAGCTCTTCTCTTCTTCGTCAGCCTCGCGGCGCGTGGTCTCGTAGGCAATAGCGATGTCGCCGAGCATGCGCGGCATGTCATCGGGCTCGTCTGCGCCTTCGGGCGGCTGCAGCGCCGGGAATGACAGCACGTTGGTCGGCTTGTCGATGCCACGCCAGTTCTGGTTCAGCGTGCGGATGCCGGCATCGTCGGTGAGCATGATGGCGAGTTCGGCGTCGGCCGTATCGGTATCGACCATGGCGGCGGCAGCTTCGATGGCGCGGTGAATCACGGCGTCGGCATCGGCCTCCGCAGACCAGCAATCGGCGACAACAAGAACCTCTGTCGCGGGAGATGAATAGGTCGGCATCGGTATCGAACTTCTTTCGCGAACGGACCCGATTCCGGGTCCGCCGTCAGCGTATGAGTGTGTCATCAGGTCTTTGTAGCGACCGCCTTCTGCGGCGTTCCTTCGTAGGCGGCGACGATGCGGGCCACGAGTTCGTGGCGGACCACGTCTTCGCCCGTGAATTTCACCTGCGAGATACCCTGCACGCCGTCGAGCAGACGCGCGGCTTCGGCGAGACCCGAGGTCTGGCCGTTGGGCAAGTCGACCTGCGAGGGATCGCCGGTGATGATCATGCGGCTGTTCTCGCCGAGACGCGTCAGAAACATCTTCATCTGCATTGAGGTGGTGTTCTGCGCTTCGTCGAGAATGATTGCGGCATTGGTCAGCGTGCGACCGCGCATAAACGCAAGCGGCGCGATTTCGATTTCGCCGGTCTGCAACGCGCGTTCGACAATGCGCCCGTCCATCAGGTCATACAATGCGTCATAGATCGGGCGCAGATAGGGATCGACCTTCTCGCGCATGTCACCGGGCAGGAAGCCGAGCCTTTCGCCGGCTTCCACCGCCGGACGCGACAGGATGATGCGATCGACTTCCTTGCGCTCGAACAGCATCGCCGCTTGCGCAACCGCAAGCCAGGTCTTGCCGGTACCGGCGGGGCCGATGCCGAACACCAGCTCGTTGCTTCTCAGCGCGCGGATATAGGCGTCCTGCGTCGCGGTGCGGGCACGCACCGGGCGCTTGCGCAGATTGATGGTGTCGAAATTCGAGGCGGCTGCTTTCGATCCCTTGGGATCGAATGGAAACAGCGTGCCTTGTGCCAGCGTCGCGCGGATCGTGCCTTCGACATCGCCGGGGGCAAGGTCATGGCCCTGCACCGCTTGCGCATAGAGCGTTTCGAGGACGCGCCGTGCGGCATCGCAGGCGTCGCGGGTACCGGTGAGGGTGATGTGGTTGCCGCGGGAATCGACGACGACATTCAGCCGGCGTTCGATGATCGCGAGGTTCTGGCCATAAGGCCCGACCAGCGAAGAGGCCGCCCGGTTGTCATCAAAGTCGATGACGACCTGCGTCTCGGCCTGCGGTGGAGTATCGAGTTTGCGAACAGCGAGCGTAGACGAATCCGATGCGCTTTTGGCCAAGAATTCAGGCTCCCGTGACGGTGTGAGAACGGACTGGCTGCAACACTGGTGGTACTGGAGAACTAGCAACTGGAGGTGATGCGAGGCTGCCGAGCAGGCTGTAGCGCTCAAGGCTCTCAATGGTGACCGGAAGCACTTGGCCGATGATGTCGTCGGAGGCCATCACATGGGCCGGCTGCAGGTAAGCGGTACGCCCGACAATCTGGCCGGGATTGCGCGCGGGGCGTTCGAACAGCACATCCACAGTGCGTCCAATCGTGGCCGCGTTGAAGGCCGATTGCTGGCTGTCGATCAGGTTCTGAAGCCGCACCAATCGCTCGTCCATGTCAGCCTGTGACACCGTCTCCTGCAAATCCGCGGCCGGCGTTCCCGGACGCGGCGAATACTTGAACGAATAAGCGCCAGCGTATCCGATTTGTGTGACGAGCGCGAGCGTGGCTGCAAAATCTTCCTCGGTCTCGCCCGGGAAGCCCACGATGAAATCAGAAGTAAAAGCAATGTCTTGCCGCGCGCCGCGAAAACGGTCGATGACGCGGCGATAATCTTCGGCTGTATGTTTCCGGTTCATGGCCGCCAGAATGCGGTCGGAACCCGACTGCACCGGCAGATGCACGAACGGCATCAGCTCCGGCAAATCGCGATGCGCCGATATCAGCGTGTCCTCGACGTCGCGGGGATGGCTGGTGGAATAGCGCAGCCGGGCGATGCCGGGAATTTTTGCGAGGCGATAGAGCAGCGTGCCCAGTGCCCACGGACGGCCGTCGGGACCCTCGCCGTGATAGCCGTTGACGTTCTGGCCGATCAGCGTGATCTCGCGCACGCCGTTATCGGCGAGCCGCTGCACGTCGTCGATGATCTTCGCCACCGGGCGCGAGACTTCGGAGCCGCGGGTGTAGGGCACGACGCAGAAGGTGCAGAACTTGTCGCAGCCTTCCTGCACGGTAACGAAAGAGGAAATGCCGCGGGCACGAATCGCTGCCGGCTTCGGCGGCGGCAGGAAGCCGAACTTGTCCTCGACCGGAAATTCGGTGTCGAGCGCGCGGCCGCCGGCTTTCGCCTGCTTCAGCAGCGCAGGCAGGTTGTGATAGCTCTGCGGCCCGACCACGACATCGACAACAGGCGCGCGGCGAATGATCTCGTTGCCCTCGGCCTGCGCGACGCAGCCGGCGACGACCACGTTCATCTTGCGTCCGGCCTGCGCGGCTTCTGCCTTGGCCACGCGCAGCTTGCCGAGCTCCGAATAGACCTTCTCGGACGCCTTCTCGCGGATGTGGCAGGTGTTGAGGATCACCAGATCCGCGTCGTCGACATTGGCCGTCTCGACGAAGCCTTCAGGCGCCAGCGTGTCCACCATGCGCTGGGCATCGTAGACGTTCATCTGGCAGCCGTAGGATTTGATATGCAGCTTACGCGGCGCGGTCATGGAACCTGTAATGGGCTGGAAATGCGCTTGCTGCGCAGCGCTCAATTATAGGCTAACGTCCGGAAAATCCAGCATTTCTGCAAAATATAAGTGCTCGCAATGGCTTAGACGAGGCCGACGGGCTCGCCAGCCAGTGCGCCCCTGGCCACCAGGCCAGGGAGTTGCCGCATATCGTCGAATACGAGATGGGCTCCAGCGGCCGTCAGGACTGCGGCGGTGGTCGGGCTGCAGTGGCCGCCGCCGTGATAGCCGAACACGGTCATGCCGGCTGCGATGCCCGCCGTCACGCCGGGAATGCTGTCCTCGATCACCACGCAGCGCTTGGGTGCGGCATTCATTTGCGCGGCGGCAAACAGAAACAGATCGGGCTGCGGCTTGCCGCGCTCGACCTGCAGAGCGGAAAACAGATGCGGATCGAAACGGTCGAGCAGCCCGGTCGTGGTGAGGCTGCTGCGAATGCGTGTCGGTGTGCCCGAGGATGCCACGCAAACCGGCTGCGACAAGATCGCGAGTGTCTCGGCAATATGCGGGATCGGCTGCAGCTTCGCGCCGAACACCTCGTCGATCGTGGCTTTCAGCGTCGCGGTGTAGTCGTCAGGCAGCACGCGGCCGAGCTCGGTCTCGACTTCCAGGCGCGCCTCGCGCGCGGACCGGCCGAGGAAACGCTCATGCACCTGATCGGCGGTGATGGGATAACCGAACTGGGTCAGGACATCTGCGTGGACGACGCAGGCGAGGGACTCACTGTCGACGAGCACGCCGTCACAATCGAAGATGACGAGATCGAAGCGCGAAGAAACTGCACTCACTTGGTTGATTCGCTCACTTGGTGGTTTTGTCCTCGTCGAGCGGCACGCAATACAGCTCCAGCCGGTGATCAACCAGCTTGTAACCGAGCTTCGCGGCGACTTCAGCCTGCAATTTCTCGATTTCTTCAGACGTGAATTCGATGACGGTCCCGTCACGCAAGTTGATCAGATGATCGTGATGGCTGTCACGCATCGTCTCGTAGCGCGCGCGGCCTTCGCGAAAATCGTGACGCTCGATGATGCCGGCGTCTTCGAACAGCTTCACAGTGCGATACACCGTCGAGATCGAGATCTTGTCATCCACCGCAACGCAGCGGCGATACAGTTCCTCGACATCGGGATGATCGTCGGCTTCCGCCAGAACGCGTGCAATCACGCGGCGCTGCTCCGTCATGCGCATGCCGGTCGCGGCGCAGCGCGCCTCGATACCAGCAGACTTCATCGCAGATGATTTCAGTGCAGTCATGATCCGGATCCCATCGTGGCTTCTTTTGCCACTCCGCAGGCGTCAGGACAAGTCGCGCCGCATCACCAACGCATTCAATTCCGCTCCATCCGCTTCCTTGTAGTAGCGTTCCCGGCGTCCCGCGACTGCGAAGCCGGTTCTGTCATAAAGCCGCCGCGCGGGTAGATTGTTTTCCTCGACTTCGAGGAATACGGTACGCACGCCGCGACCGGCCAGATGGCCGAGATGGGTGAGAAACAGATCGCGCGACAGGCCGCGGCCGCGATGAGCGGGCGACACGGCAACGGAGAGAATCTCGGCTTCATCGGCAGCGATTCGTGAGACGGCGAAGCCAATGAGGCGGCCGCGCAGTTTCAGCCGATGCACGAGGGTGTTTTGTTCGCGCAGCATCTGTTCGAATTCCCCGGCACCCCAGCCGCGATGGAAGGATGCCGCATGCAGTTGTGCGAGTTGTCGCGCGTCGCGCAGCGTGGCGGGCTCGACCACAGCATTGCCGTGGCCGAACAGGCGCGACCACCAGGCCGGCATCATGATGCGGCTAGTGCGGCCTGCTGCATCAGGCTGCTTTGCGGCTTGGCGTCGGGTGCGCGCAGATAATAGGGACGCGCCAGCGCGGTCTCCGGATTCACGGCGGCACCAAGCCATGCCACCCATGAGATTTCGGGAGCAGGTTGCATATCGACGCGCAGCGGCGCCGGTGCATCGGACGGCCAGCGCGCGGCCAGGATCTCTGCGGCATTGCCGACCAGATACGGTGCGCCGAACTGCGCGGCCTCAAGGGCCTCGTCGATGGGGATGACGCCCGGCCGCACCAGCGAGGTGCCGTTACCGCTGACGACCTGGAAATAGACATGGTCATGCCGCGCATCGATGGCGGCGATGACAGGCGCATCCATGTTCTCACTGACGACGGGTGCCGCATAGGCCGTCAGTGTGGTGATGCCGACCACAGGCTTGCTGGCCGCCAGGCCAATGCCGCGCGCCGCCGACAGGCCGACGCGCAGGCCGGTGAAGCTGCCGGGGCCGGTGGTGACGGCGATACGGTCGAGGTCGGCGAAGGCGATGCCGGAATCCGCTATGACGCGCCCGAGCAGTGGCATCAGCGCTTCGGCGTGACCGCGCTTCATCGGCATGGACTCATGCGCAATGAGCTTGCTGGTGCGGGTGTCGAGGATGGCTGCGGCGCAGGCATCGAGGGCGGTATCAATGGCAAGGATCAACATAAAAGAGACGCTACCACGGCTTGCGAGGGTTTGCGCCTGCCACTCGCAGAATATCGCTCCACGCGCAATGGTGCTGTGATTCGCTTTGCTGCCGGAGAGGGGCGGCAGCTTTGGCGTGCATCCACTACTCGCTTTCTCATAAAGATATTTCACAAGATACGATAGCGAGACCACGAAAGTTCCCGTGAGCGAAATGGGCTCGTGGAACAGCTTCAGTTTCACTCTGGTTAAAAGCTTCACTTAATAAATTCTTCGGAGATCGATGAGATAAGCATACCGTTTGGAAGCGACATTTCGCGGATGCGTGTGGCTTTCATGCGGGCTGAAATTATTCGTCTAATTTTTTGGATACGATTATATTTATGGGAGGCGATCCGATGCTGCATTGGTTGAGCAGTTCAGAGGCGCGCGAGGGGCGGGCCCTGGCGGCAGCGATCAAAAAATCGCAAGCCGTGATCGAGTTCAGCGCTGACGGCACGATCCTCGGAGCCAATCCAAACTTCCTGTCCGCCCTTGGATATACGCTGGAAGAAATCGTCGGCAAGAACCACAGCATGTTCGTGACGCCGGAAATGAAGAGCAGCGCGGAATATCGCGCGTTCTGGAATAACCTCAATCGCGGCGAGTACCAGGCCGGCGAGTTCAAGCGTCTCGGCAAAGGTGGCAAGGAGGTCTGGATCCAGGGTTCCTACAACCCGATCCTTGGGAATGATGGCAAGCCCCTGAAAATCGTCAAGTTTGCCATGGATACAACTGCAGTGAAAACCCGCAGTATGGACGATGCCGGCAAGATCGCAGCCATCGGTCGTTCGCAGGCTGTCATCGAGTTCAAGCTCGATGGGACGATTGTCACGGCCAATGACTTGTTCTTGAATGTCATGGGTTACAATCTCGCGGAAATCGAAGGCAAACATCACAGCATGTTTGTCGATCCCGCAACCCGCGACGGCGCGGCCTATCGCGAATTCTGGGCCAGCCTCAATCGTGGTGAATATCAGGCCGCCGAATACAAGCGGATCGGCAAGAACAGCAAAGAGGTCTGGATTCTCGCGACCTACAATCCAATCCTTGATGAGACAGGCCGGCCAATCAAGGTAGTCAAGTTCGCGTCAGACGTTACCGATCAGAAGCTGCGCACGGCGAATTTCTCAGGTCAGATCGAGGCCATCGGCAAGTCGCAGGCCGTGATCGAATTTAGCATGGATGGCATCGTTCTCAGCGCCAATGAGAATTTTCTGGGCGTGCTCGGTTACGCGCTCTCGGAAATACAGGGCAAGCACCACAGCATGTTCGTTGTGCCGAGTGAGCGCGACGGTGCCGACTATCGCGAATTCTGGGCGGCGCTCAAGCGGGGTAACTACCAGGCGGCGGAGTACCAGCGGATCGGTAAGGGCGGCAAACAAGTCTGGATACAGGCTTCGTACAATCCGATCCTCGACCTCAATGGCAAGCCCTACAAGGTCGTGAAGTATGCCACCGACACCACGGCGCAGGTGATCGCGCGCATGAAGAGCGAACGCGTCCGCGCGATGATGGAATCGGTCGCCGCTGGCGCTGAGGAACTGAACGCGTCGGTGCGCGAAATCTCTGAGGCCATGATGAAATCAAAGACCACGGCGATGTCTGCGGTGGGCAAGGTCGAGTTGGCGGACGATCAAGCGCAGCGTCTCAGCACGGCAGCGCAGGCGATGAGCGGGATCGTCGAGCTGATCGGCAACATCACCGGGCAAATCAACTTGTTGGCGCTGAATGCCACCATCGAATCGGCGCGTGCCGGTGAAGCCGGTCGTGGCTTTGCGGTCGTTGCATCGGAGGTGAAAAATCTGGCCAACCAGGCCAAGCAGGCGACCGATAAGATCGCCAGCGAGATCGGCAGCCTCAATGGCATTTCGAGCGATGTGGTCGACGCGCTGAGCGCGATCAAGCAGGAGATCCAGAACGTCAGCGAATATGTCACCGCAACGGCGGCTGCCGTCGAAGAGCAGAGCACGGTGACGAACGAAATGTCATCGAGCATGCAGCGGGCCGCAGAAGAAGCCGCAAGTATCGGCCGCTAAACGAAGGCTGGTTCCAGAAACGAAAATGCCCGGGATTGTCCCGGGCATTTTGATGTGTCGCGGTGCGACCGAACTTACATCGGGCGGACTTCGATCACATCCGGCACGAAGTGCTTCAGCAGGTTCTGGATGCCGTGCTGCAGGGTCGCTGTCGATGACGGGCAGCCGGCGCACGACCCCTTCATGTTCAGATAGACGATGCCGTCCTTGAAGCCGCGGAAAGTAATGTCGCCGCCGTCATTCGCAACAGCCGGGCGCACGCGGGTCTCGATCAGGTCCTTGATCGTATCGACTGTCTCGGCGTCTTCCTCATTGAAGAATTCCTCCTCGTCGTCGGAGATCACATCGCCGCTCACGCTGCCGTCGGCCATGAGCGGCGCGCCGGACATGTAGTGCTCCATGATGGCGCCGAGGATCGCCGGCTTGAGGTGCTGCCAGTCGCTGTCGTCCTTGGTCACGGTGACGAAGTCGGAGCCGTAGAACACTGACGTGACGCCCTTCACGGCGAACAGCTTTTCGGCCAGCGGCGAACGCGTTGCGGCTTCCGGTGAGGTGAATTCCATGGTGCCGCTGTCGAGCACATCGCGGCCGGGAATGAACTTCAGCGTGGCGGGATTGGGGGTAGCTTCGGTCTGGATGAACATCGGTCTCTCCTGCGTCGCCGGTTCAAGGCCGGCGCGTGAGTATCCCCTAGCAGATGGCGACGAAAAACGCACGATCAAGGCGCGAAATCGCCGAATTCGGCCTATTTCGCAGTCCCTTAGCCGTCCAAAAGGGTGGTTACGACAGGGCGTCGATGTCGAGGTCGCTCAGGGCGCCCGACACGATGACGACCGGCACCGGAAACGAGCCGACCAGCTTGGCCATCATGGTGACGATCGGGCCGGGGCCTTCCGCGCCGGCCGAGGCAGCCAGCACCAGCATGGAAATGTCGACGTCCTTGTCGATTACGTCGAGGATTTGCTCGGTGGGATCACCCTCGCGGATCACGCGTTCAGGGGTGATGGCGGCGATGCCATTGGCGCGGCCTGAGGCGCGGTCCAGCGCGGCATTGGCACCTTCTTCCGCTTCGGCCTTCATGACATCGGCAACGCCGAGCCATTGCTGGTTGCGATCTTCGGTGTCGATGATGCGCAGCATCACCACGCCGCCACCGACACGAATGGCCCAGCGACTGGCGTAATATACTGCGCGATCCCATTCCTCGCTGTCATCGACGACCACGAGGCATTTCGGCTTGTGGCCGCTCTCATAACTACGTCGCTGGGTGCTCATGCATGTCCCGATGCTGTGGCGTGTCTGATGCGCCAGAATGTGAGCGGCTTGGCAATGACGTCATGCTGCCACGGCGCAGCGGCGTTCGACAAGCGCGACGCAAGGATGACTTGCGTCGCGTCGATTGTGGCAGAGAAAAGGAATGCGATAGCAAATTTACCGCTTGTGGACGAAGCCGATGATGTCTTTCACGGACTTGATGGTTTCGGCGGCAATGACACCTGCGCGTTCACCGCCATCGGCCAGAACCTGATCGACATAGGTCAGATCGGATGTCGTCAGCCGCTTCATCTCGCCGGCGATAGGTGACAGTTTTTCGACAGCGAGATCGACGAGGCTCGATTTGAAGCCCGAAAACTGCGCGCCGCCGAACTCTGTGAGAATGTCAGCCTTCGACCGGTTGGATAGCGCCGCATAGATGCCGACGAGATTGTCGGCTTCCGGACGCGGCTCAAGGCCCTTCTCTTCCGACGGCAATGGTTCCGGATCGGTCTTCGCCTTGCGGATCTTCTGCGCAATGGTGTCCGCATCGTCCGTGAGGTTGATGCGCGAATTGTCCGACGCGTCCGATTTCGACATCTTCTTGGTGCCGTCGCGCAGGCTCATCACCCGCGTGGCGGGACCAGTGATGACAGGCTCCGGCATCGGGAAGTAAGGGCCGTCATGGCCCTGCGCTGCGATGGATTCGGAGAAGTCGTTGTTGAACTTCTGCGAAATGTCGCGGCACAGTTCGAGATGCTGCTTCTGGTCCTCGCCGACCGGAACGTGCGTGGCGCGATACAGCAGAATGTCCGCAGCCATCAGCACCGGATAGTCGTAGAGACCCACGGACGCGTTTTCGCGGTCCTTGCCGGCCTTTTCCTTGAACTGGGTCATGCGGTTCAGCCAGCCGAGGCGGGCGACGCAGTTGAAGATCCAGGCCAGCTCGGCATGGCCGGAAACCTGGCTCTGGTTAAAGATGATCTGCTTCTTCGGATCGATGCCCGAGGCGATGAAGGCGGCGGTCACTTCACGGGTGTTGCGGCGCAATTCATCCGGGCCGCCCCACACGGAAATCGGCACGGTGACGGCATGCATATCGACCACGCAGTAGATGCAATTATGCGTCTCCTGCAGTTTGACGAAATTCACGATCGCGCCGAGATAGTTGCCGAGGTGCAGATTGCCGGTCGGCTGGACGCCCGAAAAAACCCGTTGAGTAAAAGCCATCGTCTAGTTCCTGTGCGCCCGTGGTGGAATGCGGGCCAAGGGGCGTGACTTGCCATAGGCGCCGGGCGGCGTCCATTGCCAATCTGCCCTAGCCGGCCGCCGGTGATCGCTTGAGGGCGCCGCGGACTTCGGCCCAGCGCACGGCGCCGGAGAGGGTGAGCAGTGCTGCGTAGATTGCCAGCCCGCCAACGATCAGGAGACCCAGCAGGCTCGCTCGTACCAGGCCGTGGGCCTGCGCCGTCCAGGGCAAGGCAATATGCGCGGCGAGCCATAGCAGGCCGCCCATGGTCAGCGACGACAGGACAATGATCGGCAGTCGGCGTCTTGCATCATGGTCGGGCGAGAAGCCGAAAGCTGCTGCGCTCCGGACGATCAAAAAGATCGCGCTGCCCCACGCAGCCAGAGCGATCGCCGCCGCGATGCCGCTCGTACCGAATGGCCTATTCAAAACCAGTGCGAAGATGATTGCGATTACCAAACCGACGAGCGTCGCCAGCAGTGGCGTCGTCGTATCCTCGCGTGCGAAGAAGGCGGGCGACAGAGCTTTCACAAGCACCTGAGCGGGCAAGCCCAGCGCCAACCATATCAGCGCACTTGCAGTCGAGACCGTGTCGCTCGCGCCGAACGCGCCGTGTTGAAACAGACACTGCACGATGAGATGGCTCAATATCATCAGTCCGAGCGTAGCCGGCAATGCGAGACCGATCGCGAGTTCAAACCCGCGCGATTCCGCCTGCGCGATGGCGGCTTGATCGTCTGATCGCACGGCGCGCGTCAATGCGGGGACCAGCACAGTGCCCATGGCCGTGCCGACGATGCCGAGCGGCAGTTCAATCAGGCGGTTCGCGAAATACAGCCACGACACGGCAGCCGGAGTCGTCGATGCGATGATTGCGCCGGTGACGATGAGAAGCTGCGGCCCGGAATTGGCGACCATGCCAGGCAACGCCTTGCGGAAGAAGCCGCGCATCTCGCCATCGAGCGACAGCCGCAAAGGCGCCGCAAGATTGCCGCCAGATTTCCGCAAGATCAGCATCAGCAATTGCAGCAGCCCGGCAATGCCCACCGTGGCCGCCATGGCCATAGCGGCAGTGTCTGGCTCTTGCCGCCACACTAGCAGTAGGGCCATGACGGCGATCAGGGCGATGTTGAAGAGCAGCGGCGAAAATGCGGTCACCGCGAAGCGTTGTTGCGCGTTCAGCAGTCCCATCATGACAGTGACGGGGCCGGCGAAGGCGAGATAGGGCAGCATCAATCGCGCATTCTCGACGGCGAGCTGCAGCGTCGGCTGGCCGACGAAACCCGGGGCAAGCATTGCGATCACGAGCGGCATCGCAAAGCCGATCAGGATCGTCGCGACGATCAGCGCAACGCTAATGGTGCCGAGCACACGACCCGCAAAAGCTGTGGCTGCGACAGCGCCCTGCGTCGTCTGGATGCGCAGCCAGGCCGGAATCAGCGCCGCGTTCAGCGCGCCCTCGGTGAGCAGTCGCCGGATCACGTTGACGAGCTGAAATGCGACCAGAAAAGCATCCGCGACCGGGCCTGCACCGAGCAGCGCGGCGACCATGGCGTCGCGGGCAAAGCCCAGCAACCGCGATGCCAAAGTGCCCGTGGAAACGGTCAGGATGGAACGGATCATAGAACCATCGTAAGGGGCTGTCCTTGCTGGTGCGGGGCAGAACGTGATAGTCGCTGCAGCCATCAAACCGGCCTTTACCGACGGCTCAACTTGGGCGACCGCGAGACGAGTTGAAACGGATTTTCAGCCTCATCGCAATTGCCGCAACGGGATATTCTTAATGACCTCAGCAAAATATGACGTGCTCGGAATCGGCAACGCGATTTTCGATGTGCTGGTGCAGGCCGACGACAAGTTTCTCGCCGCGCATGAGATGACCAAGGGCGGTATGGCGCTGATCGACGAAGCCCGCGCCACCGCGATCTACAAGGCGATGGGCCCTGCCACCGAAATGTCCGGCGGTTCGGCCGCCAATACCATCGTCGGCCTCGCCAGCCTCGGCGCCCGCGCGGCCTATGTCGGCAAGGTCAAGGATGACCAGATCGGCACGCTCTATACCCACGACATCCGCGCCGCTGGCGTCGCTTTCGATACAAAGCCTGCGACGGGCGGCCCGGCCACCGGCTGTTCCTACATCCTGGTGACGCCCGATGGCGAGCGCACCATGAACACCTATCTCGGTGCCGCGCAGGATCTGACGCCCGACGATATCGATGCCGCTGCAGTCGCTGCCTCGTCGATCGTCTATCTCGAAGGTTATCTGTGGGATCCCGCCAGCGCCAAGGAAGCCTTCGTGAAGGCCTCGAAGATCGCCCATGACGCCAAGCGTCAGGTCGCATTGACGCTGTCGGACGCGTTCTGCGTTGGTCGTTATCGCGCCGAGTTTCTCGACCTGATGCGTTCGGGCACCGTCGATCTCATCTTCGCGAACGAGGCCGAACTGACCTCGCTTTACGAAACCACGGATTTCGATGCGGCGCTCAAGCAGCTCGGCCAGGACATCAAGCTCGGCGTCGTCACCCGCAGCGAGAAGGGCTGTGTCGTGACATCGAGCGATGGCGTCGTTGCAGTGCCTGCACACAAGATCGAGAAGCTCGTCGATACCACCGGTGCAGGCGATCTGTTCGCGGCGGGCTTCCTGTTCGGCATGGTGCGCAACGCCGGGTATGAGAATGCCGGCAAGCTCGGCGCGATGGCCGCTGCCGAAGTCATCCAGCATATCGGCGCGCGTCCCCGGGTTTCGCTGAAGGACCTGGCGGGCAAGAACGGGTTGCCGGTTTAAGACTGCATTTCTTGGGTTTTCTTCTCTGTCGTCATGCCCGGCCAGCGCGAAGCGAGCTTCGCTAGGTGTGCCGGGCATCTACGTCTTGGCAAGAGAGGAAAGTCGTGGATGGCCGGGTCAAGCCCGGCCATGACGTGGTGAGAGATCAACGCATCGCGGCTCTCACGTCGCCTTCTTCGCGTCCAATCCCGCATACACCGCGCGTTCGAAATCCGAAAACACCTTCAAACAAGTCGAATCCGCAAACGGCAGCACCTGCATCATGATGACGCCGGTGATATCTCGCGCTGGATCTATCCAGTAGTAGGTGTTAGCGAGGCCGGCCCAGGCAAGGCTGCCGGCGCTGCGGCCTTCGGCTGACTGCGCCGTATTGATCATGAAGCTGAGCCCGTATTTCTTGTCGATGCCCGGAAGGAAGTCGACATTGTTACTGGCGGTCGGTACCGCTGAAGCCATCGGCGTCATGTTGAGTTCGCCGATGTGGTTTTGGCTCATCAGCGCGACGGTCTCTGGCTTTAATATCCGATTGCCGTTTCCGGTCCCGTTATTCAGCATCATTTGCGTAAACTTGATGTAGTCGGGGGCGGTGCCATAGAGCCCCCCGCCACCGGCGAAGAATTCCGGATCCTGTTTGATCTCGAATGGGATCGGGGTCAGTGCACCGTCGGCGCCGCGGCTGTGCATGGCAACGAGGCGCTTGCGCTGGTCGCCGCCAATCACGAAGGCGGTGTCGGTCATCCCAAGTGGCGCCAGCAAATGGTTCTGGAAATAGGCGTCCAGGCGTTCGCCGCTGACGGCCTCGACGACCTTGCCGACGAAGTCGATATTGGTGCCGTACTCCCAGCGGGTCCCGGGATCGCGCATGATCGGCGCCTTCATGGCGGCGTTCAGTCCGGAGCGAAACGGCGGAATGCCGGTTGTCTCAAGATAGCGCACCATGTCGCCGTTCCACATGTCGTAACAGAAGCCGGCGGTGTGGGTCAGCAGATGCCGCAAGGTGATCGGCTGACGCGGCGGACGTAGTTTCGGAGTGCCTTCGCTGTCGAAACCATCCAGCACCTGCGTCTCCGCGAGGTCCTGAAGCATGGTCGCCAGCGGTGCGTCCAGCGTCAATTTGTCCTGCTCCACCAGCTGCATCGCTGCAGCGGCCGTAATCGCCTTGGTCATGGAGGCGATCCAGAACACGCTGTCCGGCGTCATGGTGGTATCTTTGGATGCGTCGCGCTTGCCGAATGCTCCTTGGTAAATGATCTCATTCCGCGTCGCAGCCACCGTCACGGCACCTGGAATCGCGCTGGTTTCGCTGGCTTGCTGCAGAATCCGGTCAATCTCGACTTGAACTGACATCCGTTTCCTCTCCGATTTTCTTTGATCTTACCGATGTGCGGCGTGAACATTCAACTTGGGCGCGAGGTCGTCGGTCTCGCGGATGTGATTACATTTGCGCTGGTTTTAGCATTTGAGGGGAACCATATCGGGCCTGGGGGCGAGTTTGATCGCGCCTTGGAACGAAATTGGCGCAGCTGTGTTCAAAAAATGACGTGAACGTCAAAGCGCTTTCCGACACTAACCCGTAAGACCATGAGTAACACGTGCAGCGTGTCAGCTGCGGAGACCGACGATGATCGCGAACTGGACCGACTGGAAACATTATCCCCGCGCTTCCCGTGGCGAGAGCATCGAGGCCCCGATCGGTCCAGGAATTTTCGAAGTTCGCGTGGCGCAGACCGGCGCCCTGTTCGCTTTCGATGCGGCTGATAATCTGGCGCAGGCGCTGGCGAAGATTTCGGCCCCGCCCAAATCGTTTATTTCCTGGTTCGGTCGCAGCGACGCAGCGATGCTGCCGGAGCTGGAATACCGCACCTTCTCCACGACCAACCGTGCCAACGCCCGCATCGCTTTCGAGCGAATGATCGATCGGCGCGAGACCTATATGCGCGGCGCGGCCTGATCGGGCTTGCGGCGTTCTGCGACTGTTGAATTCGGGCGTTAAATACCCCTGCGGGCGATAGCTGCCATTCGCCGCCAAGGGGCGCTTTCGGGCCTATACTCCTCTACAAGTCCGCGGCTATACGTTCGCGACACTTTCCGCAGGAGAACCGCCCATGTCACCGACCTCAGCCGCACGCCAGTCCACCGCCCCTTCGCTGCGCGACCGCCTCAAGGACCCCTCGCTGCTGCGCGACAAGTGCTACATCGACGGCGCCTGGGTCGGCACGGGCGAGACCTCGGTGACCAATCCGGTCAATGAGATTGAAATTGCCAAGGTGCCCAATATGGGCGCCAAGGAAACGACGCAGGCTGTCGAGGCCGCCGAAAAGGCGTTTCCTGCCTGGGCTAAGTTCACCGCCAAGCAGCGCTCCAACATCCTTCGCAAGTGGTTCGAGCTGATCATCGCCAACCGCGAGGATCTCGCGCTGATCCTGACCACCGAGCAGGGCAAGCCGCTGGCCGAAGCGCTGGGCGAGGTCGATATCGGCGCCGCTTATATCGAATTCTTCGCCGAGGAAGCCCGCCGCGTCTATGGCGAGACCATCCCGACCCAGCGTGCCGATGCCCGGCTCCTCGCCATCAAGCAGCCGATCGGCGTCTGCGGCGCCATCACGCCGTGGAATTTCCCGAACTCGATGATCACCCGCAAAGTGTCGCCGGCGCTGGCCGCCGGCTGCACCGTGGTGATCAAGCCTGCCAACGAGACGCCGCTGTCGGCGCTCGCGCTGGCTGAACTCGCCGAGCGTGCCGGCGT
The DNA here is from genome assembly GCF_051811085.1 of Tardiphaga sp. 862_B3_N4_1. Taxonomy (NCBI): domain Bacteria; kingdom Pseudomonadati; phylum Pseudomonadota; class Alphaproteobacteria; order Hyphomicrobiales; family Nitrobacteraceae; genus Tardiphaga; species Tardiphaga sp. 862_B3_N4_1. Next base: position 1,442,524 of record NZ_JBPWQB010000002.1, on the reverse strand, counting down.
GCCGAAGGGTGTGTTGAACATCATCACCGGCGACGCGTCGGCGATCGGCCTCGTGCTCTGCGAACATCCTGCGGTGCGCTTCGTCGGCTTCACCGGCTCCACCAATGTCGGCAAGATCCTCTACAAGCAGGCTTCGGTCGGCGTGAAGAAGCTCGGCCTTGAACTCGGCGGCAACGCGCCCTTCGTGGTGTTCGACGATGCCGACATCGACGCCGCCGTCGAGGGCGCGATCGTGTCGAAGTATCGCAACATGGGCCAGACCTGTGTCTGCGCCAATCGCCTCTACGCTCAGGAAGCCATCTACGATCAGTTCGTCGAGAAGCTGGCGAAGAAGGTCGCGGCGATGAAGGTCGGCGACGGCACCGAACAGGGCATCACCCAGGGCCCGCTGATCAACGAGAAAGCCGTCGAGAAAGTCGAGCGCCACATCGCCGATGCGGTAAAGGGCGGCGCCAAGATCGTCACCGGCGGCAAGCGCCATGCGCTCGGCGGCACGTTCTTCGAGCCGACGGTGCTCGCCAATGTGAAACCGGATGCACTGGTCTCGCAGGAAGAAACCTTCGGCCCGCTGGCGCCGGTGTTCCGCTTCAAGGACGAAGCCGATGTCATCGCCATGTGCAACGCCTCGCCGTTCGGTCTGGCATCGTACTTCTATTCGCGCGATCTCGGCCGCGTCTGGCGTGTTGCGGAAGCGCTGGAGTCCGGCATGGTCGGCGTCAATACCGGCCTGATCACCACCGAAGTCGCTCCGTTCGGCGGCGTGAAGGAATCGGGCCTCGGCCGCGAAGGCTCGCATCACGGCATGGAAGAATATGTCGAGATCAAATACATCATGATGTCGGGAATCTGAGGCTTCGCGCCTTCCCAATTCTGAACCAGTCACCGTCATGCCCGGCCAACGCGAAGCGAGCTTCGTGAGATGCGCCGGGCATTTACGTTTTGCAGGCATGGTCAACGGCACGATCATGCCCTGCACAGATCAATGTCTGTTGCTGGGCCGTTTGCCGGCAAGTCCGACGGGCCGTCCGAGTTGATCGACTTCAGCTGAACCCGCCCTCGGTCAGTAGCAGCGACGTACGCGCACGCCATTGACCCAGACGGTGCGGCACGCGACCGCCACCGGGCGGCGCACCACAGCGGCGCCACGATAGCCGGCGCAGCCGGCACGGTAGACACCGCGTGCGCAGACGACGGCGTTGGCGTCGGTGGCTTCAAACGTCATCGTCGTGCCGAATGCGAGAACGGCTGCAACCATCATCAAGAAAGTACGCATGGTGATCTCCCGGCTGTGTTGGTTGGCAAACAAACGAAGAAAGGTTCGTGGGCTTCAGTAGGCGGAATTAAGAACGATCAAATGAGAAGTGGCTTCACGCGCAAAGAGTAGTTCGCAGGAGACGCAAAGGCTGCGTGGTCAATGAGAAATCTTGCGACGCCGCCTTGCGTCTCGATCCGACAGAACGTTTATTCAATCTCCTAAATACAAATCCTTGCCGACCAGAAACATGCGATGTGATGATTTCGCCCCGTGTTGATCTCAACAGGAGAAAGCATGTCGGATTTCAGAACCAGGTGGCTTACTTTTCACGGTCGGCATATCGAGCCCGCCTCAAAGGAAATATTTAGTCACGTCGAAAAGATGGTGATCGGCACTTTGATCATCTCGGCCGGGGCGCATGTGTCGAGCAATGAGCCCCTGATCGTCCTGTTTGGATATTTGCGCCACGGTCTTGTTGGCCGCGGTGTCATGCTGTTCGGAATCGTTCTGTTGCTGCTGAATTTCCTCGATGGCCTCTACAAACTCGCAAAGTTGGAATGGCACGTGGCGCTTCAGATCATCATGTCGCTCTGTTACGTCATTCTGTCTGTCCGATTGATACAGCTGATCCTTGCCTTTCGTGGAGAGTAACTGACGCGGTCGGTCATCGTTGTCGCGTAGCCTCAATCATCGTTGAGCGAATGGTGCAAGGACGCTGGTGCAAGCCGGCGAAAGCGATGCGCTGTTGCTGGCCAGGCACTGCACGATGCGGCCGCCACCCGGCGCTATGCCGCCGCAGAGCGATCTGATGTCGCCACCGCATGCTGATCTCATCACAAGCAATTCTTCGCGTGGCCGCATCGGCCGCAGCACGATAGCTGCAGGAGCAGCGGCGGCAGCAGGCGCAGCGGTTGTGGCTGCCGCAGCAGGTGGCGGAGCTGTGCTTTTCGCTGCCGCCTTTGGCGCGGCAGTGGCGGGCGCGGGCTTGGTAGCCGGTGGTGTTGCTTCTGTCTTGGGCGCTGCAGCAGGCGTTGGCGCGGTGGCCTTCGGTGCCGCAGTTGGCGCCTGAACTGCGCGCACCGCGCCCGCACATCCCGCAGAAAGACTAGCCATGTTCTTTTGCAGGCATTGCAGCGAGGCTTCTCCACCAGGAGGAACGCTTGAGCAATGCGCGATGTAATCCGAGCGACACTGCGTCTTGATCGCGTCACGCTGCGCCTGGCTCGGCGCTTGCGCAAAGGTGGGGCCCGCGATTGCGATTAGAATGATAGTAGCCATCGATACGCGATATCGCGCGGCCAAGCCGAACATGAAATTCATCGCTGAAATCCTCGTTGCTACCGCCCGGTTAGTCAGGGCAACTGCGTAAAATCTTCAAGAAGCGTGAGTTCTGAAAGGCATTCGCAAAACAACTTCGGTCCGACATCATTTTACGGTTTCGGTTTCACTACAAGTGGATTGTTGCTATTGATGCGGACGGCTGTCGTTTTTGGCCAAGGATTTTTTAAGAGTCTTTTGATTGAGGCAGGACAATGCGATTTATGCGCGCCTGTTCATCTGGACCGAAAACCCGCATTGAGCAGCTGCAGCATGTCACGGTCATGCGTGTTTCAAGCATCGCCCTGGCGAGTCTCTTTTTAAGTGCCTGCGAGCAAAACACTTTCGTGCCGCCACCGCCGCCGAAAGTTGAGGTGGCGGTCCCTGTGCAGCGCGGCATCACGCGCTTCCTCGAAGCGACAGGCAATACTGCACCGATCAAGAATGTCGATCTCGTGGCGCGCGTTCAGGGCGTTCTGCAGTCGATCAACTACCAAGACGGCTCCTTCGTCAAGCAAGGCACCACGCTGTTCACGATCGAGCCTGAGACATACCAGTTGAAGCTGGAACAGGCGCAGGCTGCGGAAGCCGGTGCGCAGGCGTCTGCAAAGCAGGCGGAAGCGGATTTCAAACGCCAGTCGGACCTCGTATCCCGCCAGGTTGTTGCGCAGTCAACGCTCGAGCAGTCGACGGCGACACGAGAGAATTCACAAGCCAATCTGCAGCAGGCGCAAGTCAACACCAAGATCGCGGCCGTTAATTACGGCTATACGAATGTCATTGCGCCATTTGACGGCATCGTCAGCGCACATCTGGTGTCGGTTGGCGAACTGGTCGGTGTCGCGTCGCCGACCCAGCTTGCGACGATCGTGCAGCTCGACCCGATTTATGTGAATTTCAACGTCAACGAACAGGACGTTCTGCGCATCCGGGATGAAGCCCGGCGACGCGGGCTGACGGTGAGCGATCTCAGGCAGTTGCCGATCGAGATCGGACTGCAGACCGAGACTGGTTTTCCGCACAAGGGCCAGATCGACTACATCTCGCCGACCATCAACCAGTCGACGGGTACGCTGCCGGTGCGAGGTGTTCTGCCAAATCCGGATCGCATCCTGTTGCCGGGTTTCTATGTTCGCGTTCGCGTGCCCATCGACCAGCAGGACAACGCTCTGCTGGTGCCGGATGTATCGCTCGGCAGCGATCAGGCCGGGCGTTATGTGCTGGTCGTGAATGGCGACAATGTCATCGAGCAGCGCAAGGTCGTCACCGGCCCGCTGGAAGGTGAGCTTCGCGTCATCGAAAGCGGTCTGAAGCCGGATGATCGCGTCGTCATTGCAGGCCTGCTGCGTGCCATTCCGGGGCAGAAGGTCGATCCGCAACTGAGAAAGATCGAAGCGCCGACCCCGATCAAATAGGACAGGCCATGATTTCGAAGTTCTTCATCGAGCGGCCGGTCCTGTCCAATGTCATCGCGCTGCTGATGATCCTGATAGGCGGCGTCTCGCTCTATGGCCTCGCTGTCGCACAATATCCCGATGTGGTGCCGCCGACCGTCCAGGTGACGACGCGCTATCCCGGCGCCAGCGCCAAGACCATCGTGGACACGGTCGCGCTGCCGATCGAACAGCAGGTCAATGGCGTCGAGGACATGCTCTATATGCAGTCCTACAGCGCTGCAGATGGCACCTATTCGCTCACGGTCACGTTCAAGATCGGCACCGATCTGAATTTCGCACAGGTGCTGGTGCAGAACCGCGTATCGAGCGCGCTGTCATCGCTGCCGACCGCCGTTCAGAATCAGGGCGTGACCGTTCAGAAGAAATCGACGGCGATCCTGTTGTTCGTGACACTGACGTCGCCGAAGGCGACCTATGACAGCCTGTTTCTGAGCAATTACGCCACGATCAACATCCGGGACGAGTTGTCGCGTCTGTCGGGGGTCGGCAATGTGACGGTGTTCGGCGCCGGCCAGTATTCGATGCGGATATGGCTGGATCCGAGCAAGCTGCAAGTGCGCGGGCTGATGCCGCAGGATATCATCCAGTCCATCCAGCAGCAGAGCCAGCAGGTTTCTGCGGGGCAAATCGGCATGCCGCCGACGCCCGCGGGACAGGCCTTCCAGTACACGCTGAACATCAACGGGCGGCTGGATGATCCCGGTGAATTCGAGGACATCATCGTCAAGACCGGCGACAATGGCGATGTCACGCGGGTCCGTGACGTCGGACGCGTCGAATTGGGTGCGCAGACCTACAGCCAGATCTTTTCGCTCAACCAGAAGCCAGCCGTCGGCATCGGCGTATTCCAGTCGCCGGGCGCCAATGCGCTCGAGGTGGAGAAGGCTGTCGAGAAGAAGATGGCGGCGCTGGCCACGCAATTTCCCGACGACATTAAATACGACACGCCGTTCGACACTACGAAATTCGTCCAGGCATCGATCAACGAGGTCTACAAGACGCTCCTCGAAGCAGGTTTGCTAGTGCTGGTGGTCATCCTGATCTTCCTGCAGGACTGGCGCGCGATGCTGGTGCCGGCGACCACTGTGCCGGTGACGATCATCGGCGCCTTCGCGGCGATGGCGGCGCTCGGTTTCACCATCAATCTGTCGACCCTGTTTGCCATTGTGCTGGCGATCGGCATTGTCGTCGACGATGCCATCGTGGTTGTCGAAGGCGCGGCGTACAATATCGAGCAGGGCATGTCCGGCCACGACGCGGCGATCAGCGCGATGGACAAGCTGTTCGCCCCGATCATCGGCATCACGCTGGTGCTGATCTCTGTGTTCTTGCCGGCGGCATTCCTGCCCGGGCTGACGGGGCGCATGTATGCGCAATTTGCACTGGTTATCGCGGCCACGGCGCTGCTCAGCGCCGTCAATGCGGCCACGCTGAAGCCGACACAATGCGCATTGTGGCTGCGCCGCCCGGTGCCGCCGGAGAAGCGCAATTTTTTCTATCGTGGGTTCAACAGGGTCTACGACCGGCTCGAACGGGGCTATGCCGCTCTGATCGGTCGCATGGTCGCGCACAGCAATCTCTCGGTTGTCCTGGCATTGATCCTGATCAGTATTGGCGGTTACGGCCTATCCCGGATTCCCACCGGCTTCATCCCGATCGAGGATCAAGGCTATCTGCTGGTCGCAGTCCAGCTGCCCGATGGTGCCGCGCTGGATCGGACTCAGCGTGTACTCGATCGGGTCAGTGAATTGGCCGCGAAGACGCCAGCGGTGGAACAGGTGGTTACCATCGCCGGCATCTCCGCGCTCGACAGCAGCTCCAGCCTGGCCAATGCCGGTGTCGCCTATCTGATCCTGAAAGAATGGAGCGAGCGCGGACCGGGACAGGATCTTCGTTCGTTGTTCGTTGGATTGAACGAGAGCCTGTCGGTGATTCCAGAGGCGCGCATTCTGGTGATCCCGCCGCCGCCCATTCAGGGCATCGGCAACGCGGCGGGCTTCGCCATGCAGATCGAACTGCGCGATGGCAATGCCGATTACAGCAAGCTGCAGGCGATCACCGGGGCGATTGTAGCTAATGCAGAGACGCAGAGTGCTTTGCAGCGCGTCAGTTCGCCGTTCCGCTCAATGGTGCCGCAATTCGATATCGAGATCGACCGTATCAAGACCCAGACCCTGCATGTCACGACGGATCAGGTGTTCTCAACCCTGTCGTCCTATCTGGGCTCGTCCTTCGTCAACCAGTTCAACAAGTTTGGCCGCACCTTTCAGGTCTACACACAAGCAGATGCCAAATTCCGGCTGACTGCCCGGGACATCGAGAACCTGATGGTCCGCAACCAGCAGGGCAACATGGTCCCGCTTGGCACCGTGGCGAAGATTACGCCTGCCGTGGGGCCATCGCTGATCAGTCTCTACAATCTCTATCCGACGGCGACGGTGATCGGCCTGCCAGCACAGGGCTACAGCTCCGGGCAGTCGATGGCATTGATGGAGCAGATCGCAGCGAAGACTTTGCCTCCGGGAACGGGATTCGAGTGGACGGCGATGTCGTATCAGGAAAAGATTGTCGGCAATCAGCTCTATTATGTATTCGGTCTTGCGCTGCTGCTCGTCTATCTGGTGCTCGCCGGACAGTATGAAAGCTGGTACGCGCCGATTTCGGTGATCCTGGCCGTGCCGCTGTCACTGCTTGGCCCGATGGCGGTGCTCACCGCGCTGCGGATCGAGAACAATCTCTACACCCAGATCGGCATTATCCTTTTGATCGCGCTGTCAGCGAAGAACGCGATCCTGATCGTTGAGGTGGCGATCGAACTGCACGTGCATGATCGCAAGCCACTACTGGAGTCGGCGGTCGCAGCTGCACGTGCGCGATTCAGGCCGATTCTGATGACGTCCTTCGCCTTCATTCTCGGCGTGCTGCCGCTGGTGCTCGCGACCGGCGCCGGCGCCAACGCCCGCAAGTCGATCGGCATCACCGTATTCTCGGGCATGCTCGCCTCGACCTGCCTTGCCGTCCTGTTCGTTCCGACCTTTTTTGTCGTCGTCCAAAGGTGGGAGAACTGGCGCGCCAGTCGCAAGGCAACGAAACCTGCCAATTCAACCGTCGGTGCCGGGGGCACCAACTCGTAGACGATCGTGACGTCTGTTTCAGATGCGCTGTGTCGGCTATTCTTACCTTCGCAACACTGCAATCATCCGGCTCGCAAATGCGAGCCTCTCCGCCATCACAGACACGAAATAGGTTAGCAGCTTCTGGCTCAATGCCGGATGGTTCTGCTTGATGTCCTCGAAGGCGTCGGCGCGCAGCAGATACAGCACGCTGGCGATCTCTGCCTGGATGGTGGCGCTGCGCGGTGCATAGGCGACAAGGCCCATTTCGCCCACTGTCGTGTAACGCCCGAGGCTGCGCACCCGCGTCAGCTTGCCATCGCCCGCCGGCACCATGATGCCGAGTCGGCCGTCCAGAATGAAGTGCATGGAATCGGCAGCGTCGCCAGCCTGAACGATGATCTCGCCGGCAACGACCTCGACGCGCTGGCAGCGTCGCATCAGTTCTTCGGAATCGTCGGCGGTGCGCAGGATCTTGGTGAACCAGTCGCGCAAGTTGGCTTCTTCTTCCGCGAGTCCACGATGCCGCGCGATCACCTCGTTCTCGCACCACTCCAGCGCGTGATCGAGTTCGCCCATGACCTTGACGGCGTCATCGATGAACAGGCTGGCGCGCAAATTGCGATTGGCTGAGGGATGAAGATTGGCGAGCACCAGCGTGGTGCCGTGGCCTTCGGCGATGCGCTTGATCTGGGCGAAGCTGTGGGCGGCCGACGAATCGATGCCCGTCACCAGCTTGAAGTCGAAGACGAGATAGTGGCACTCGGGATGACGGCGCAGCAGCGCCTTGACATGCAGATAGAGCCGGTTGGCCGAGCCGAAGAACAAATAGCTCTGCAGGTTAAGGCCCTGGATTTCGCGGCCATGCGCCGCCAGCGTACGCTGATCCTCAAGTGATCGATCGAGCGAACTGCGATATTCGGAGCCATCGAAACCGTATTTGATCGAGGATACCCGCGATACGCTGAGCGCAAAGGTGGCGCAGCCGATCACGATGCCGATCAGCACGCCGGCCACGAACCCCCATGTGAGAATAATGATGATGATTGCCAGCAGGGACAGGTAGTCGAGCAGCGACAGCCGCTTGCGGGAGTCGACGATCCAGCGATGGAGCTGCTCGAGGCCGAGATACAGCAGCAGGCCGCCGAGCACGAAGCGCGGCATATAGGCCAGCAGCGCGGGGTCGACGACGAGCATCAGCGCGGCTGCCGCGGCGACGGTGAGGCCCGAAAGCCGCCCCGTGGCACCGCTGTTGCGATTCAGGAGCGAACGGCTGATCGAGATGCAGCCGGCATAGCCTCCCAGTACCCCGGCCAGGATATTGGCCGCCCCGGTCGCATTGAGCTCGCGTTCGATATCGGCTTCCCGATGTGCGGCGACTTCGAGGCCCGTCGTATTGAACAGGGTACTCACGGCCGTCACGAAGATCACAGCGATGAAATTGCCGATGAGTCCGGGCAGCGCCTGCCATGGATAGCCGTCGCTGAAGAAGGCCCAGGGTAAGGTCAGGTTGGCCTTGGGCGGCGATGCGAAGGTCCAGCCCATAGCCTGTGCCTCGATCACGGACACACCGGCGATCTTGAAAACTAGATGAGCCGCTATGACGCTCCCGATGAGAATCATCGGCAGGCCTAGTGGCTTACGGGACCGATGCCAAGTCGCATAGATGGTCAGTGCCACGGCTGCCGCGGCCAGCAACTCGTAGAAAATCATCGGATTGGCGAGTTTTGCCAGGTTCGTCCATTGCAGCTTGTAGCCGGTGATCACCTGAATGGCGCCGGTGACGATCAGGCAGGCGGTGGCTCCCAAAAATCCGCCGATCACCGGATAGGGCACATAGCGGATAGCGCGTCCCATGCGGGTAACGCCGAAGCCGCACAGCACAATGCCGGTGATGATCGTGGCCGAGGATAGGGTGATGAGCACCGGGCCAAGCAAGGCAGACGGTGCATCGGCCGTAACGATGTGCTCGACCAGAGCCGCCGCCAGGATGGCGGTGACGGCTGCGGTCGAGCTCTCGGGGCCGGCGACCGCGAAGGGGAACGAACTGCCAAGGGCGATCACGGCGGCTATGACGCTTGCAGAGATGAAGGTCGCGGCAATGCCGTAGGGCAGCAGCGAGGCCAGCGGCCCGGTGAAGATCAGCACCGAATAGGACAGGCCGAAGCTGATGGTGAGGACGCTGGCGATCAGGCCGCCGAACACGTCATTGCGCCAGGCGCGCAACACGCCCGGGCTGACAAGGGTGTCAGTCATGGGCGGCTACTTTCGCAATGACGGGCGATGAGGAGTGCGGGCCGGAAGTATGTCACGCGCGAACCTGTAGGAGCGCTGCGCGACAGGCGCAACCGCCGCCGTCTCTGGTAGACGACGGTGAGATGTACGGACAAGACTATTTTTATGACAGTCCGCGGAAAGACGGTCAGTTTGTTAGTTGATGACCAGCTCCGTGCCGGTCAGGCGGCGATAGGCCTCCAAATAGCGCTTGCTGGTGGCGTCGATCACCTCAGGGGGCAGCGGCGGCGGCGGGGCTTCACCGTTCCAGCGGCCGGCGCGGCGCTCGATGTCGAGATAGTCGCGCAGCGGCTGCTTGTCGAAGCTCGGCTGCGGCTGGCCCGGTCTATAGACGTCGGCGGCCCAGAAGCGGGAGCTGTCGGGGGTCATCACCTCGTCGATCAGGATGATGCGGCCACTGCCTTCCCTGCCGAATTCGAACTTGGTGTCGCCGATGATGATGCCTGCCTCGCGGGCGATCTCTTCACCCTGGGTGTAGACGGCGCGAGTCATGCTCTCGAGCGTGAAGGCATCCTCCTCGCCGATAATCTCGCGCATCCGGGCGATGGTAATGTTCTCGTCATGGCCGGTCTCGGCCTTGGTGGCCGGGCTGAACACCGGCTCGGCGAATTTCTGGCTTTCGAGCAGCCCGGCATCGAGCTTCTCACCGGCCAGCGTGCCTGACGCGGCATATTCCTTCCAGGCCGAACCCGAAATGTAGCCGCGGATCACGCACTCGATCGGGAAGACGGTGGTGCGGCGGCACAGCATGGCGCGACCGGCCAAAGCGGCCCGGTGACCTGCGAGCGCCGGCACCTGCCCGATGATCTCGTCGGCATCCGCCGAGATCATGTGATGCGGGACCACGCTGCCAAGCTGGTTGAACCACCAGGCGCTGATCTGGGTCAGCACCGCGCCCTTCATCGGGATGGTTTCGTTCATGACCACGTCAAAGGCGCTGATGCGGTCGGTGGTCAGCAGCAGCACGCGGTCGTCGCCGACGGAATAGATATCGCGCACCTTGCCGCGACCGATCTTGGGGAGGGGCAGGTCGCTGGTGGCCATTGTGGTCATGTCAGGGTCTTTCGAAAGCAGAGTCGTCCGGCGTCTGGCCGGCGGCGGCGTGATGAAGGAGTGGGCCTATTCCGGCAGCGGGATGAATTCGTGTTCATTGGGCACATGGGCGAAGCGGCCGGTCTTCCAGTCCTCTTTCGCCTGCTCGATGCGTTCCTTGCTGGAGGACACGAAATTCCACCACAGATGCCTCGGCCCTTCCAACGCGTCGCCGCCGAGGAACATCATGCGGGTCTTGCGCGTCGCCTTGATGGTGATCGCGTCGCCGGGCCGGAAGATCAGCAGTTGCGGCCCCTCATGGCGGTCGCCGGCGATCTCTACCTCGCCATCGACCACATAGACTGCGCGTTCCTCATGGTCGGGATCGAGCGGCACGCTTGTGCCGGCCTCGACGGCCACTTCTGCATAGAACCATGGCGACACCATCGACACCGGCGACGCTTTGCCAAACGCCTTGCCGGCGATCACGCGTGCGGTGAAGCCGGTATCGGTGATGGTCGGCAGGCTGTCCGCGGCATAATGCTGGAACGACGGCGCGATTTCCTCGGAGCCCTTGGGCAGCGCGATCCAGCTCTGCAGGCCCAGCATCTTCTGGCCGTCGCGGCGTTGCACGTCTGGAGTGCGCTCGGAATGGGCGATGCCCTTTCCGGCGGTCATCAGGTTCATGGCGCCCGGTTGAATCTCGCGGACATTGCCTTCGCTGTCGCGATGCATGATCGCGCCGTCGAACAGATAGGTCACCGTGGCCAGGCCGATATGCGGATGCGGCCGCACGTCCATGCCCTTGCCGGAGATGAACTGCATCGGGCCGAAATGGTCGAAGAAAATGAACGGGCCGACCATCTGGCGCTTGCCATGGGGGAGGGCGCGGCGGACGAGGAAGCCGTCGCCGAGATCGCGGGTGCGCGGCACGATCACGAGCTCCAGCGCGTCGCAGGTCTGCGCGTCGCCGAGGATCGGATCTTCTGATGGTTGCCAGCTCATGAGGGCTCCGTGGGGTTGGGGCCATCATAACAGCATTTGGCGGGGCGGGTAAAAGGGCCTCAGCCCGGATGGATCGCTCCGTCCGGACTGAGGAATGGCTGTGCTTACAGGGGCTTGATCTGGACCTTGCGGAATTTCACCACGCCTGAGCCGTACTGCAGGGCGATCGGGCCGGCGGCGTGCTTGGTGTCCTCGACATCGACGGTCTTTTCGCCGTTCAGGATGACCGTGAGCTTCGGACCTTTCGCCGTGATCTCATAGGTGTTCCACTTGTCCGCCGCCTTGGGCATCGGATTGACCTTGGCCACATCGACGATGGCGCCGGTGCCGTAGGACGGGTCGGGCCGCTTGTCGAAGATGTTGACCTCGTAGCAGGTCTTGCCATCGATCACCTTCGGGTTATCGCAGCGGATGAAGATGCCGCTATTGGCTTCGGCATCGGTCCAGAACTCGGCCTTGATCTGGAAATCCTTGTAGGGCGTCTTGCTGACGAGATAAGCGAGATCCTTGCCGGAGAGCAGCTTGTCGGCGGCGAGTGCCCCGTCCTTCATCTCCCAGTTGGCGTCGCCAACCTTGTCCCAGTCGCCCATCTTGGTGCTGTCGACCAGCGTGACCCAGCCGTCAGACTGGCTCATGGCAGGCTGGATTGTCGTAAGAGCCGCAACGCCGATAACGAATCCGGCTGCAATCGCTGTAACGCGCAACATAAAGGTCTCCTCCTGTTTGCTTTTTATTGGCGTGACGTTAGCCACGGGAGAATGCGGTTGTAAATCTACTTCACATTGTGCGGTGCGTTAACGCTTGATGCCTTGCGCTTAGCTGCAGGGCCGCGGGTCGTTCGTTCGTCCAGCAGCACCTGTTGCATTGCCTGGACGTTCGGCGAAGCCGCGCCCCTGCGCCAGATCAGCACCGTCTCGGCGTGATTCTCGCCGCTCGGCAGGCGATGCACGGTGAGCCGCTTGCCTTCCGGGAATGTCGACAGCACGCTTTCCGGCAGCAGCGCGATGCCCATACCCGCGACTACGCAGCCGAGCATGGCGTGATAGGAGCCGAGTTCGATGGTGCGCTCGGGCATCTCGCCGCGCTTTGCATACCAGTCTTCCAGCCGCTTGCGATGCGGGCAGCCGTTCTCGAACACCAGTACCGAGCGCGGCGCGCTGTCCTTGCGCCCGATCGGCGGATGGCGTGGCGACGACACGATCACCGGCTCCTCGTCGAACGCATGCATGCGGTCGAACGGCGCCGCGGCAATCGGCTCGGCCACGAAGGCGGCGTCGAGATCACCGGCAAGGATGCCTTTCGCGAGGGTCTCCGGATTGCCGATGCGCATTTCGAGTTGCACGTCGGGATAGCGGCGGTGAAATTCATTGAGCGGTCCGGGCAAGCGCACCGCCGCGGTGCTCTCCATGGCGCCAAGGCGGAAGACGCCGCGCGGCCGTGGGTCCTGCACCGCGTCGCGGGCCTCGTCGGCCAGCGCCAGCAGCCGGTCGGCATAGCCGAGGAGCGTTTGGCCCGCGGGCGTCAGATGCAGGCGCTTGCCTTCGCGCACGAACAACGCCGTGCCGAGATCGTCCTCGAGCTGACGCACCCGCGTCGTCACGTTGGACTGCACGCGGTGCAACCGTTCCGCGGCGCGCGTCACACCGCCTTCGCGCACAACGGCGCGGAAGATGCGCAGCTCGGACAGATCCATACATCTCTCCATGAGATCGAAATGATCTTGATTATTCATTTTATGGGATGAAATGCGCCGGGTAAACCCGCATGGCCAACGGCACCCATCAGCGGAAAGGGGCGGACATGATCGACGACAAACGCGAAACGTATGCGCACGACGTCCGTCGCCTGACGCCGCTGCAATGGACTGCGCTGAAGCGATCCATCATCCGGCGTGTCCATGCTGAGCGCGGCCGGATGTTGCGTTCGGTCGCGATCGCCGCCGTCGCGGCCCTGCGTCACGGCTGGCGATGCCTGCGCGAGCGGCAACAGGCGCGTGACGAACTACGCTCCATGAGCGATTACGAATTGCGCGATATCGGCGTGACCCGCGCCGGCATTGATGCGGTGACCCGCCGTGGCAACGACGACGCGACGCAGAGCGCGTCACAACGATCACATCAAAACTGGAGAGCCATGATGTCGAAAGCCTACTGGATTGTCCGCGTCTCGGTGCGCGACGAGGGCCGTTATCCGGAATATCTCGCTGCGGCCAAGCCGGCGTTCGACAAGTTCGGCGCACGGTTCATCGTGCGCGGCGGCGCCTTCGAAACCATGGAAGGCGACGCCCGCGATCGCAATGTGGTGGTGGAATTCGCCGACCACGCGACCGCAACCGCCTGCTACCGTAGCCCGGAATACGAAACCGCCAGATCCATCCGGCAAAAATACGCCGAGGCCGATTTCATCATCATCGACGGCGCTTGATGTCCGTTACCGTCCCAGCGCCGTCGCCGTCGCCACGCGGTCGAAAGTCTCGAGCGAGAGGATCGCATCCGCGAATTTCTCGGCGCGATTGTTCAGCACGGGGCGCGCGAGCTGCAGGAATTTCTGCTGCATCGCCACGGCATCGGGAAACGATGTCGGCTCGCCCGACGGATCGGCATAGATGCGCTCATGCACGCCATCTTCGGTGTGGATGCTGACGCGTGCGCCGAACGGATGACGCTTGCCTTCCAGGCGTTCGTCCTGAACCACGTCGAAGCGGTCGGCCAGCGTATTGATCGCGCTGTCGCCGAGGCGCTTGTAGTCGTCCCAGCCGAAGCTGCCCTGATCGAGCGCCAGCGCGCCGGTAAAGAACATCGAGAACTGGCCGCCAACGATGGAGGTCGGATGACGCTTGGTGGCGGCGTCGCCCGTCAGCGTGATGCCGTTGCGATGGAGGCCGATCTCGACGCGCTTGATCTGCTCGGGCGTCAGATTGTGCTCGCGCCGCATCGCCACCAATGCGTCGATCGCCGCATGCGTGTAGCGGCAGCTCGGATAGGGCTTGATGCCGATCTTCATGGTCTCGTAGACCGAGCCGAGATCGGCCACGGCCTTCTCCGGATGCGAGTTATCGCTATAGCCAACCAGCAGGCCATGCTTGCCCTCGACGGATTCGGTCGCGCCAATGAAGTCGTTGCGCGCTAAAGTCGCGGCGATCACGCCGTTCATGGCGGCCGCGCCGACCTGGTAGCGCTTGTTCCAGGCGCCGTTGACGAGGAACTGCAGCGAACCCGCCGCTTGGCTGCCCGACACGCCGAAGGCTGAAATCAGTTGATCCTTCGAGAGCCCGAACAACTTGCCGGCCGCAGCTGCAGCGCCATAGGTGCCGGCTGTGGCGGTTGGGTGGAAACCCTTGGCGTAATGCGAGGTCGGATCGAGGGCGTTGCCGAGCCGGCAGCAGACTTCATAGCCGGCGACGATAGCCGTCAGCACCTGCTTGCCGGAGGCGCCGACCATTTCGCCGACGGCGAAGGCGGCGGGAACGACGGGGGCGCTCGGATGCAGTGAGGAATCGGCATGGGTGTCGTCGAAATCGAGCGAGTGGCCGAGCGCGCCGTTGAGCAGGGCGGCCACGGCCGGCGTCCAAGTCTTGCTGTCACCAAATACGGTGGAGTCGCCCTTACCGTCCAGCGACAGGGCTTCCAGCATCTTCAGCAGTGAGGGGGTGGATTCGGCCTCGCTGCGGGCACGGATGGTGCTGCCGAGATAATCGAGGGTAAGGACCTTGGCGCGTTCCAGCACGTCCTGCGGAATGTCATCGAATTTCAGGTCCGCGACATAAGCGGCAAGCGTTGCAGTCTCGTTAGCCATTGTGTTTCCTCACTCTTGTTGAAATAGCCTTAGGCGGACCAAATCGGCGTTTCAAGCGGCCATGGCGACGCGTGGATCAGCCATGCTGAAACTGGTTCGTCAAAATCCGTTTCAGGGATCAATTCTGACATGTCCGCATCGAAGCGAATTCTCGGCTTCCTGAAACGGGTGGTTGCCTTCTTCTGGGCGCGAAAGGTCGAACTCGGCCTCGGCGTCCGAGTGACCACAGCGGCGCTTGCTGCGCTGATCATAGCCCTGACCGTCGGGCTGAAACTGCCGCTGTGGGCTGTGCTGACGGCGATCATTGTCACCCAGATGAGTGTCGGGCGGTCGCTGAAGGCAACACGTGATTATCTGGTCGGCACGATCGGCGGCGCCATCTATGGCGGCGCGGTTGCGATCCTGATCCCGCATTCCAATGAAGGTGCGCTGCTCGCGGTGCTTGTGCTCTCCGTGGCGCCACTGGCCTTCATCGCGGCGATCAATCCGAGCCTCAATGTCGCGACCGTGACGGCCATCATCGTGCTGCTGCTGCCGATGATGAACCACAACACGCCGCTGGAATCTGCCATCGACCGTGTGCTCGAAGTGACCGTGGGTGCGATCACCGGCTTGTTAGTGTCGTTCCTCGTGCTGCCGTCGCGGGCGCATAGTCAGGTCCGCGCCAGTTCGGCCGAGGCGCTCGATCTGATCGCGACGGCGTTGACCGAGCTGTTGGCGTCATTGACGCGCGGGCGCGACAATGAGGCACTGCACCGGTTGCAGGACGGCATCGGCCATGCGCTCACCAATCTGAATGCGATCGGAGCCGAAGCCGAACGGGAGCGTGCCGCGCATTTGTCCCGCGGACCCGATACAGGTCCCTTGCTGCGTACGACGCTGCGGCTGCGGCATGACCTGGTCATGATCGGGCGGTCCACGGTGGTGCCGTTGCCATCCGCATTGCAGGTCAGGCTGGCGGGTCCTCTGTCGCGGGTCAGCGATGCGATGACGACGTTTCTGCATTCGACCGCCGTAGCACTGCGCAGCGGCACCGGCGCGCCGGCGATCTGGCCGGTGCAGACCGCACTACAGGCTTATGCAGGAGAGGTCGGTGCGCTTCGGCAAGAGGGGCTAACGCGCGGATTACCCGGCGATGTGGCTGAGCGCTTCTTTGCGATCGGCTTTTCGCTGGAACAGATGCGACAGAATTTGAAGGATCTCGAACGTTGCGTCGCCGAATGGGCCGAGACGGATCCGGTGAGCAAGGAGCCTACTGACGCGACTTGAGCAGTGCCAAGGCGCGGAGCTGCAGCTTTTCCGGGTCGCGCTCCCCGCGCGATGCTTCATCGAGAATACTGCTCGAGAGCAACTGCACGGCGTCAGATGAAATCCGCAGCGGCAATTCATCGAGGCAGCGATCCAGCGCTGTGGACATCGCAGCGACCGTCTCCGGGCCGAACGACTGGTTTCGTTGGTCGTCAGCTTGGGGCGCCAGATCGGGAGATGCGACGTCACGAATGCGGGCGGAAAGCCGCGCCGCCTCGGCGAGTACGCGGAGGTAAATCAATCCGGCCTCGCTGAGCGCCTTTTCATCGATCTGTCCTGACCGCGCCACGGCGACAATCCGCGCGGCAAGGCGGCGGCGGTTCTCGGGCGTGTCCGCGGACTCGCCTTCATGCGTCACAAAGGGCTGCCAAGCGGCGTCAAACGCGTGCGCCAGCGTGACTTTCAGCTCCTCGTTCTGCGGATCAATCTCTGTAAATGGCATATGGGCTAACGGGCTGCGATGACCCAGGTTCCCCACGGCCGCCACCGCAAATTCAGCGCGTGACCTGCCGCAACATGGAACGGACCACCATCCGGTGAAATGGCTTGATGACCGACAGGTAGATGCGTCCGAGCCAGTTATGCATCAGCACGACAGTCGTTGCCGTAACGCGCTGGCCGGTACCGTCCGCTGCGACATCGACCACGACGCGAAAATCGAGATGATTGTCATTGAATCCCGCGATCAGACGCTGCGGCGTCTCGCTGAGCACAGGGAAAAAGCCGACCTTGTCGACATTGGCGTGACGCGCAGAGTGCGCCGTCTTCAGCCCGAAGGGCGCAACGATCAGATCCCGCAGCCGCATCAGGGCGTCCACCCAGGGCGGAGAGTGGCTGAGCATGCGGGTGGCGGCGTCGCGGGCGGTCAGGTCCGTCGTTTTGGTCGTGATACTGAAGGCGTCGGCGAATTGTGCGCCGGCCAGCAGGCTCTTGGTGTCGATCGTTGGGTGAACCATGGAGATGGTCATAGGACCTCCGTAGACGTCAAGGGACGGCGCCGCACGCCGTCGGTTACGCCGCTCTGCAGCATAACATGTCTTTGCATCCGGCGCCGGATACTCCCTAAGATCACGGAAAAATCAGGCAAAGATCTACTTAGACAAGACCTGGTCAGGGAGGATTTGGGATGGCTTGGTTCAGGCTTGCTCCGCTCTGTCTGGTGCTGATCGCGCCGCTGTGCGCATCCGCGCAGGATTATCCCACCCGTCCCATCACGCTCGTTGTGCCATTCGCTGCCGGCGGCAGTTCCGATGTCAATGCACGGCTGATTGCCGAACAGATGAGCCGGCATCTCGGTCAGCCCATCGTGATCGAAAATATCGGCGGTGCGGGCGGGGCCGTGGCGCTGGCTCGCATCGCGCAGGCCCCGCCTGACGGCTACACCATCGTGCAGGGCAATAGCGGCACCAATACTGCGGTCTACCTGTTCACGCCTGATGTGAAATTCGCGCCGTCGGATTTTGCAGGCATCGGCATGTTCAACAAGAGTTCGGCTATGGTTGCCATCCGGCGCAATTTTCCGGCCGACAATCTCGCGCAATTCATCGCGCATGCGAAACAGAATCCCGGCCGTCTCAATATCGGCCACTCCGGTGTGGGCTCGCAGAACTATCTGTTCTGCAAGGCTTTCGTTCAGGCTGCGGGCATCGATGTCACGCTGGTCGGCTATCGCGGCGGCGGTCCGGCCCTGAATGATCTGATAGGTGGGCAGATCGATGGCATCTGCGATTCCTCGGCCTCTGTGACGCCGGCCATCCAGAGCGGTCTCATTCGCGCGATTGCGCTGGCATCCAGAACGCGGCTGCCGCATCTGCCTGACGTTCCGACCGCCAGCGAGGCGGGGTTGCCGCAATTTGAAATATCCGGCTGGTATGCGCTGTTCGCGCCGAAGGGCACGCCTGCGCCGATCATCTGGAAGCTCAATGCCGCGATGCGCGCTGCCGTTGCCAATCCCGATTATCAGAAGCGCCTCGATGATCTCGGCTCGATGCCCGCCGCAGATGCCGAAATGGCGCCGGCCTATCTTGCGCATTTCGTGCCGCAGGAGATCGAGCGTTTTCGAAAGATGCTGGGTGACAGCAAGTGATCTAAGGCCGGACCACCCATGCAACGGTATAGTATGGCCGTCATCGCTTCTGTGTTATAAGGGTTCCAGTCTGATTGTGGGTGGGGGACTAAGTTGGCTTATGATCGTTCGACCGTTGAAGCGGTGATCCAGCATTATTTCGACGGCCTCTACGAGGCTGATGCCGACAAGCTTGGCGCGATCTTTCATCCGACCGCGGACCTGCGCTGGGTCGAGAATGGCGAGCTGAAAGTGCTGACCATGCCGAACTGGATGGCCATGGTTCGTACGCGGACCTCGGGCAAGGTCGATGGCAAGACCCGCGATGACCTCATTGTCACCATCGATCGCTCCGACGACAAGACGGCCTTCATCAAGGTGCGTTGCCAGCTGCCGCCGCGTTACTTCACCGACTACCTGATCGCGATGAAGCTGGCCGATGGCTGGCAGATCGTCTCGAAATCCTATCGCTACGACGTGAAGGACTAGCAGGCGCTGGCATCCTGTCTGCGCCTGTAGAAGAGACGCGCCAGGTTCGGTTGCGCGACATTGGTTGTAAGTATCAAAAATTGCGATTGATCCCGGTCGGAATCCGTTCGCGGGCTTGACCTAAGTCAATCGCTGTGGCGGCGGAGTGAGCTACTCTCGATGGTGTGAGGATGCTCTGTGCCGATCGGGCGCTGCGCGTCCTGTCTGACGAGCCGCCGCGAGACGAGCAGGGGATGACCGGATGATCGCGCAATTGACCAAATCGGAGCGGCAGCTCGCGCTCATCATCCTGCTGGCTCTCACGATTTGCGGCCTCGCGATGGCGATCGCCGGCCGCCAGGACCCGCTCGGCGTCCATGGTGCGATTGTCATGCTGGCGGGGATCGCCGGCATCTTCGGTGTCATTTATGTCTATTACGAGCCAGAGCCGGACGAGGCCCGGCTCGCGCTGTATTACGATGACCCTACCAAATTGGCGATCATTCTGGCGATGATCTGGGCCGTCATCGGCATGTTCATCGGCGACTGGGTTGCCTGGCAGCTGGTGTTTCCCAATCTGACGTTCGATGCCGGCTGGTCGAGCTTCGGCCGCATCCGCCCCGCGCATACCAGCGCAGTGATCTTCGGCTTCGGCGGCAATGGGCTGATTGGCACCTCGCTCTATGTGCTGCAGCGGACTTCGCGCGCGCGGTTGCCCGATCAGATCAGCCCGTGGTTCGTGTTGCTCGGCTACAATCTGTTCTGCGTGCTCGCCGCCACCGGCTACTTCATGGGCGTCACCCAGTCGAAGGAATATGCCGAGCCGGAATGGTATGCCGACCTCCTGCTGGAAATCGTCTGGATCGTCTATTTCGTCATCTATATGCGGACGCTGGCGCGGCGGAAGGAGCCGCATATCTACGTCGCCAACTGGTACTACATGGCCTTCATCTTGGTGGTGGCGATTCTGCATACCGTCAATAATCTGGCGATGCCGGTCTCGTTCGGTCACGCCAAGAGCTATTCGGCCTTTTCCGGCGTGCAGGATGCGATGACCCAATGGTGGTACGGCCACAACGCCGTCGCTTTCTTTCTCACCTCCGGCTTCCTCGGCATGATGTATTACTATCTGCCGGTGCGCGCGGGTCGGCCGATCTATTCCTACCGGATGTCGATCATCTCGTTCTGGGGCATCACCTTCATGTATATGTGGGTGGGCTCCCATCACCTGCATTACACAGCGCTGCCGCAATGGGTGCAGACGCTCGGCATGACTTTCTCGCTGATGCTGCTGATTCCGTCTTGGGGCTCCGCCGGCAATGCCCTGCTGACGCTGAACGGCGCTTGGTACAAGGTGCGCGACGATGCGACGTTGCGTTTCATGATGGTGGCTGCGGTGTTCTACGGTCTCACCACGTTCGAGGGATCGTTCATGGCGATCCGCTCGGTGAATTCACTGTCGCATTACACCGACTGGACCGTCGGCCACGTCCATGCCGGCGCACTCGGTTGGGTGGCCATGATCACCTTCGGCTCGATCTATGCGTCGGTGCCGTGGCTGTGGAAGCGCGAGCGGATGTATTCGCCCGCGCTTGTCGAATGGCACTTCTGGCTCGCTGTCGCCGGCCTCTTCACATACGTCTTCGCCATGTGGAATTCAGGTATCATCCAGGGCTTGATGTGGCGCACCTATAACAGCAGCGGCACGCTGTCTTATTCCTTTATCGAGACAGTGATCGCGATGAAGCCCTATTACGTCGCGCGCGCGGTCGGCGGGTTCTTCTTCTTCGCTGGTGCGGTGATCGGTCTCTACAACATCGTCATGACTATCCGCACTGCTGATCAGCCGGCCGATGAACGCGCCGCAGATCGTCCGGCGGCACAGCCCGCTGGCGTGCCTGCGCTGCAGCCTGGAGAATGACGATGGGTTTGTTCGGCCTGCATTACAAGCTCGAACGCAAGACGATGAGTCTTGCCATCGGCATCATCATTGCCGCTAGCATCGGCGGCCTCATCGAGATCGTGCCGCTGTTCACGATCCATCAGACGGTGGAAGATGCACCGGATATGCGCGTCTATACGCCGCTCGAAATCGCCGGCCGCAACATCTACATCCGCGAGGGCTGCTACGCCTGTCATTCGCAGATGATCCGCACATTGCGCGACGAAGTGGAGCGTTATGGGCCATATTCGCTCGCGGTCGAATCCAAATACGACCATCCGATGCTGTGGGGCTCGAAGCGTACCGGACCGGATATCGCGCGTCTCGGCGGCAAATATTCCGACGAATGGCACGTTAAGCATCTGATCAACCCACGCGACGTGGTGCCGGAATCCGTGATGCCGCCTTATGCCTATCTCACGCGGGCGAAGGCGCGGATCGACGATCTCGGCCTGCATCTGGCCGCGCTGCGCAAGGTCGGCGTGCCTTATACGGATGAGATGATCGCCAACGCATCCAACGATGCCTATGGCCAGACCTCGCCCGATACGCCCTTCGCCGAAGGCGTCACCAAGCGCTATGGTGAGGCGACCAATGTGCGCGCCTTCGATGGCCAGCCCGGCGAGCCCACCGAGATGGATGCGCTGGTCGCTTACTTGCAGATCTTGGGCAAGCTGACTGATGCGGCCCACAAGGCTAAAACGGCTGCGGCGGGAGAGTGACGATGGAGCACGAGGCCACTGTCTGGTTCGCGAAGTCCTTCGGGCTGTTCTATCTGATCGCCATGTCGATCGGCGTGGTGGTCTATGCCTATTGGCCGAAGAACAAAAAGTCGTTCGACTCTGCGGCGCAGTCGATCCTCGATCCTTCCGTTGAGGACAAGCCATACGAGGCGAAGCGATGGCAGTAGAGGAACGCGATCCCGTCTCCGGCTATCTCACCACCGGTCACGAATGGAATGGCATCAAGGAACTGAACACGCCGGTGCCGCGTGCGGTGGTCTTCTTTCTGTGGGCCACGTTTCTGTATTCGGTTGTGTACTGGATCCTGATGCCGGCATGGCCGCTGGGCGTGACCTATACCAAGGGTCTGCTAGGGATCGACCAGCGCAACATCGTGGCCGAGCAGATCAAGGACGCGGCCTCGGACCGCGCCAAGTGGAGCAAGCTGATCGAGACCGAAAGCTTCGAGGCTATCCAGGCCGATCCGAAGTTGATGAAGATCGTGCGGCAGACCGGCGCGACTTTGTTCGGGGATAATTGCGCGGCCTGTCATGGCCGCACCGCCGAGGGCGGCGACGGCTTTCCAACGCTGGTGTCGCAGGCCTTTCTCTGGGGCGGTACGCCCGATGCGATCGCCGAGACGATCCGCGTTGGCATCAATTCGCCGCACAAGGATTCGCGGACGTCGCAGATGCCGGCCTTCGGCCGCGACGGGATGCTGAAGCGCGAGCAGATCGACGATGTTGTCGACTATGTTCGAAGCCTGTCGAATCCCGCGGTGGCCAAGGCGATCGCGCCCGGGAAGCTCGCCAGCGGCAAGGTGGTGTTCACCGACAATTGCGTCGCCTGCCATGGCGAGAACGCGACCGGCAATATCGAACTCGGTGCGCCGAACCTGCGTGACAATTTCTGGATCTATAGCGGTGACGCCCAGTCGGTCTTCACGACTGTCTGGGGTGGCCGGCAAGGTCATATGCCGAGCTGGGATTCGCGACTGTCGGCGCTCGATCGCAAGATCCTCGCGCTCTATCTCGTCAACCTCAGGGCTGCCGGGCCATGAATGTAGCAGCGATGAAGCACGTCAACGCGAAGGTCTGGGTCTGGATGGCGATTGCTGCCGCTCTGCTGTTGGTGCTGATGGCCAATGCGCACATGGTCTATGTGGCGTTCTCGTCGCAGCCCGACTGTATCGATCACGTCAAGCGCGGCACCAGTGCCGCGGAAGCCGGCAAATTCAGTGCGGCATCCTCGTCATGCACGCCGCGTCGTTGAGATTGCGAGGTCGAAGATGACTCTTCCAGCCGTTGCCCCTCCGCTGCCGCCCTCGGTGTCGTGGAATCGCCATGTTGCGCCATCCGTCGCCTTTGACTGGCTCAAAGCCGGCTGGCGCGATCTGACAATTATCCCGTCGGTGAGCCTCAGCTATGGCGTGCTGGTTTTCGCGGTCTCGGTCGTCCTGGTCGGCGGGTTGTTCGCCTTCGGCTGGGACTACATCCTGTTTCCGGCCTTTGCCGGCTTCATGGTGGTCGGGCCGGTACTCGCCATCGGACTCTATGAGAAGAGTCGCCGGATCGCCGCCCATGAGCGTGTCTCGCTGTTGCAGATGATTCTCGTCCGGCCGAAGTCGGGCGGGCAGCTGCTGTTCGCGGGCCTTTTGTTGTGCTCGCTGATGCTGGTCTGGATCCGCGCCGCGGTGATCATCTACGCGCTGTTTTTCGGCATGAACCCGTTTCCCGGCCTCGATGGCGTCGCTTCCATGCTGTTCACCACACCCGTCGGCTGGGCGATGCTGATCGCCGGCACTGCGGTCGGCGGCATCTTTGCGGCATTCTCCTTTGCGATCAGCGTGTTCGCCATTCCCATGCTGCTCAACGAACGCGTCGATGCGCTCACCGCTATGGGCACCAGCATGGGGATGGTCTGGGCCAATCTACCGGTCATGCTGACCTGGGCGGGAATCGCGCTGGCTTTGTTCTTGATCAATGTCATGACCGGCCTGCTCGGTATGATCGTCGTGTTTCCCGTGCTCGGTCACGGGACATGGCACGCCTATGTGGCGATGAAGCCGGGTGTCGAGGTGACTGGCTAAAGCATGATCCGGAAAAGTGGGAACCGGCTTTCCGAAAGGATCATGCGCAAAGTGAGAAACGAGGTCTCCGATGAGTTGCTGTGGCTCAGGAGCAGAGTTGGCCATACTGGCGGCGCCGGATCCGCGCGAAGTCCTGCTGGTCAGCCGTACCATTGCCGGCGGTTTGAGGCAGACCGATCTCTCGGTGCCGGACGTTCATTGCGGCGCCTGTATTCGCACGGTCGAACAAGCGCTTGGTGCGCTCGATGGCGTGACATGGGCACGGGTTAATCTCTCCACGAAGCGCGTCACCATCAAATGGCGCGCCGATGCCGCACCGCCGCCTTTCATCGAAACGCTACGCAATGTTGGCTATGAAGCGCATCTGTTCGAGGTCGATGGCGATGCTACGGATACGACGCTGTCGGAACTGATCCGTGCGCTGGCGGTGTCGGGCTTTGCAGCCAGCAATATCATGCTGCTGTCGGTCTCGGTGTGGTCTGGTGCCGAGCCCGCGACGCGCGATCTGTTCCACGGTATCTCTGCGCTGATCGCGCTGCCGACGCTGATTTATTCCGGCCGGGTATTCTTTCGCTCGGCCTGGCAGGCACTGCGTCACGGTCGCACCAATATGGATGTGCCAATCTCGCTCGGCGTGTTGCTGGCCTTCGGCATGAGCCTGTACGAAACCGCGATCCATGGGCCGCATGCTTATTTCGATGCCTCCGTGACACTGCTGTTCTTTCTACTGATCGGCCGCACCCTCGATCACATGATGCGTGAGCGCGCGCGTGTCGCGGTGAAGGGGCTCGCACGCCTGGCGGCGCGGGGCGCGTTGGTTCTGCAGAGTGACGGTGCGCAGACCTATCTGCCGGTCGGCGAAATCACGCCGGGTATGACCATCATGCTCGCTGCCGGCGAGCGCGTGCCGGTCGATTCGCAGGTGACCAAGGGTCTGTCGGAACTCGACGTCTCGCTGGTCACCGGTGAGAGCGTGCCGCAGCCGGCTCTGCCGGGTTCAGTGCTGCGCGCGGGTACGCTGAATCTCACAGGGCCTCTGATCATCACGGCGACAGCCTCGGCCAACGAGTCGTTCCTCGCGGAAATGCTGCGGATGATGGAAGCCGCAGAGCAGGGCCGTTCGGTCTATCGCCGCATCGCCGATCGTGCGGCCGGGCTCTATGCGCCGGTGGTGCATCTTACCGCGGCCATCACGCTGGTTGGCTGGCTCATCGTGTCCGGCGACGTTCATCGCGCGATCACTATTGCCGTCGCGGTGCTGATCATCACCTGTCCCTGTGCGCTTGGCTTAGCTGTGCCGATGGTGCAGGTGGTTGCTGCGCGGTGGCTGTTTGAGAGCGGCATCATGATCAAGGATGGCGGGGCGCTTGAGCGTCTCGCCGAGATCGATACGGTGGTGTTCGACAAGACTGGCACACTGACGCTTGGCAATGCCCGCGTCGTCAATTCGGACAACGTCGATCCTGCGACCCTGGCGTTGGCCGGCGCGATCGCCGCGCATTCACGTCATCCCTATTCGCGTGCACTCGCTGCTGCCGTTTCAACAACGACGACTCCGATTGAGCTCGATGATGTCTCCGAACATCCGGGCTGCGGCATGGAAGCGCGTCTCGGCGGCAGCGTGCTGCGCCTCGGGCGGCCGGAATGGGCCCTCACCGATACCAGCGGTATGGATCTCGATGGCTCTTCCGTCGTGTTGTCGCGCGATGGACAATGCGTGGCGGATTTCCGCTTCGAGGATCGGTTGCGTGCGGGCGCGGCTGAAACGGTCGGCGACCTGAAGCGCGACGGACTGGCTGTCGAGGTTGTCTCGGGCGATCGCGAGACGCCGGTGCGGACACTCGCTGCAGGCATAGGCGTGCCATATTTCGCCGGCGTGCTGCCGGGCGGCAAGGCGGCGCATGTGGCAGAGCTGGCGTCCGCCGGCAAGAAGGTCCTGATGGTCGGCGACGGTCTCAATGACACGCCGGCGCTGATGGCCGCGCATGCGTCGATGGCTCCGGCATCGGCCGCCGATGTCGGGCGCAACGCCGCAGATCTCGTCTTCCTGCGCGAGGATCTGTCGGCCGTGTCTCAGGCAATCGCGGTCTCGCGCGAGGCAGGGCATCTCGTGCGGCAGAATCTCGCGCTGGCAGTCGGCTACAATCTCATTGCGGTGCCGATCGCGATCATGGGCTATGTCACGCCGCTGGTTGCAGCCATCGCGATGTCCGGCTCGTCCATCGTGGTTGTCGCCAATGCGCTGCGGCTGCGTGGCCGCGGCAAGTCCGACAAGTCTCAGGGCGCAAGCGCATCAACGCCGCGAATGTCAGTCAGAATGGAGCCGGCGGAATGACAGACTATTTCTATCTGATTCCGATCGCCATCGGGCTTGGCCTGTGCGGCCTCGCGGCGTTCCTGTGGTCGCTGAAATCAGGCCAGTATGACGATCTGCAGGGCGCCGCCGAACGCATCCTGCATCAGGATGATGTGCCACTGTCGCATTAGCGAAATAGATGCCGGTTCGCGTCAGGGAAACGAGTCAGAACAAAAAGAAAGGGCCCCGGTTCTGCTCAGAACCGGGGCCCTTTCTTTAGCGGCGGTGTTGCTTACGGCTGGATCGCCGAGGCGTCGCGGCTGGCGAACTGCCGGTTGATCGAGATCGCAAGCAGGGTCACAACTGCGCCCGACAGCAGATACACGCCGGACGAGGACAGGCCGAAGCGGCTCGACATCACCAGCGCCACGAATGGTGCGAAGCCGGCGCCGAACAGCCAGGCAAGGTCGGTGGTAAGCGCCGAACCAGTGTAGCGGAAGCGCTTCGAGAAGCTCGATGCGACCGAGCCCGAAGATTGACCGAGCGACAGGCCGAGCAGGATGAAGCCGGTCACCATGAAGGCGAGTTCGCCGACAATGCCGCCGTCCAGCATCTGCGGTGCGAAGCCGCTGAACACGGCGATGGCAATCGCCGAACCGGTCAGCAGTGTGCGGCGGCCGACCTTGTCGGCGACATAGCCTGACACGATCATGGCGATGATGCCGAACACGGCGCCGATACATTCGACGATCAGGAAGCGGCCGGGTGCTTCGCGGGTGAACAGGAACACCCATGAGAGCGGGAATACTGTGACCATGTGGAACAGTGCGAAGCTCGCCAGCGGTGCGAAGGCGCCGATCACCACGGTGCGGCCCTGCTGGGCGATCGTCTCGGTGATCGAGGACGGCTCGAGTTCGCGGGCTTCGAAGAGTTCGGTGTAGCCCGGCGTCACCACCATGCGCAGGCGGGCGAACAGGGCGACGACATTGATGGCGAAAGCAACGAAGAACGGATAGCGCCAGCCCCAGTCGAGGAAGTCGTCAGCGGACAGGGTGTCGACGAAGAAGGCGAACAGCGCGCTCGCTACCAGAAGGCCGATCGGGGCGCCGAGCTGCGGGATCATGGCGTACCAGCCCTTCTTGCCTTCCGGCGCATTCAGCGCCAGCAGCGAAGCAAGACCGTCCCAGGTGCCGCCCCAGGAAATGCCCTGGCCGATACGTGCAGCAGCCAGCAGCCAGGCCGATGCGACGCCGATGGATTCGTGACCGGGCAGGAAGGCGATGGCGACGGTGGCAACGCCGAGCAGGAACAGCGCGATGGTCAGCTTGGCGCCTTTGCCCTGGCTGCGATCGATAGCTGTGAAGATCATCGTGCCGATCGGGCGGGCGATGAATGCCAGCGAAAAGATCGCAAAGGAATATAGAGTGCCGGTCAGCGGATCGAGATAGGGGAAGACGAGCTTCGGAAATACCAGCACCGAAGCGATCGCATAGACGAAGAAGTCAAAGAACTCGGAGGTCCGGCCGATGATGACGCCAATGGCGATCTCGCCCGGGTTAACCGCTCCGTGGCCATCCGCGTGCAGAAGGCGTGCGTCCCGTTCAATCGTCGATGACGTCTGCGCCATATTTTCTATCCGTCGGTGGTGTGTTGAAGGTCATGCAATCGACGCCAAAGGGCGACGCGAGGTTGACGATTTGTCGCGAACCGTGTCTTCGGACCATTGGACAAATTGTCCAATGTTGCCCTGCAGCAAATACGCCTAACCGTGCGCGCGAACGGACATTATCGAATGGGTAACACCTTGAGCCGCCTACGGATACTCCTTTTGCTGCCCTTGGTTGCCTTGCTGGGCGGATGCAATTTCGTCGTGATGAATCCTGCGGGTGACATCGCAGTGCAGCAACGCGATCTCGTGGTCATTTCCACGGTGTTGATGCTGCTGATCATCGTGCCGGTGATGGCCCTGATCGTGTTCTTCGCCTGGAAGTACCGGCAGTCGAATGCTGACGCGAAATACGAGCCGGACTGGGATCACTCGACCCATCTCGAGCTCGTCATCTGGTCGATGCCCCTCCTCATCATCATCTGTCTCGGCGCCGTGACCTGGTCCAGCACGCATCTGTTAGACCCGTATCGCCGGCTGGACCGGATTGCGCCCGGCAATGCTGCGAGCCTCAATGAGCCGCTGCAGGTGGAAGTCGTCGCGCTCGACTGGAAGTGGCTGTTCTTCTACCCGGAATATGGCATCGCTACGGTCAATGAACTGGCTGCGCCTGTGGATCGTCCAGTGCGCTTCAAGATCACTGCCTCGTCGGTGATGAACTCCTTCTATATCCCCGCGCTCGCCGGCCAGATCTATGCGATGCCCGGCATGGAAACCAAGCTGCACGCGGTCATCAATAAGGCCGGCGTTTATGACGGCTTCTCGGCGAACTATAGCGGCGCCGGCTTCTCCGGCATGCGCTTCAAGTTCCATGGCGTCGACCAGGCCGGCTTCGATGCCTGGATCGCCAAGGTTAAGGCGAGCAGCGAGACGCTGAGCCGCGAGGCCTATCTGGATCTCGAAAAGCCCAGCGAGAATGTGCCGGTTCGTCTCTATAAGGAAGTCGCGCCTGACCTCTACAAGGCGATCCTCAACATGTGCGCCCAGCCCGGCAAGATGTGCATGAGTGAGATGATGGCGATGGACGCGAAGGGTGGCCTCGGCCTCGCCAGCGCCCGCAACATCCTGCCGCTGAAATACAATATTTCGATGCTTGACGGCTCCAGCTCGACCAAGAACTACGTCGCCAGCGTCTGCACCCTCGCCGAGGCCGCACGCGAAGCAGCCGATCACCGCTCGACGACGACTCCACTTGACCCGACGCCGGTCACCGGTGCTGGTCTCGCGCGCCCGGGTGCCGCCCCCGCGCCATTCAATTTCACGCCTGCGCCGCCGCCTGCCGAGCGGCGCGCTTCCAACACCTGATCGGGTCGATCTAAATGTCTGATACAGCCGTAGTGGCAAATACCGGGCTTGCGAAGTTCATCTTCGGCCGCCTGACGCTCGAGTCGTTCCCCTATCATGAACCGATCCTGGTCGCGACTTTCGCGATGGTCGCGCTCGGCGGCATCGTGCTGCTCGCTGCGCTGACCTATTTCAAGCTCTGGGGTTATCTCTGGAAGGAGTGGTTCACCAGCGTGGACCACAAGAAGATCGGCATCATGTATATGGTGCTGGGCATCGTCATGCTGCTGCGCGGTTTCGCCGACGCGATCATGATGCGCGCCCAGCAGGCCATGGCCTTCAACGGCTCCGACGGCTTTCTGCCCGCCCATCACTACGATCAGGTGTTCACGGCGCATGGCGTGATCATGATCTTCTTCGTGGCGATGCCGCTGGTCACCGGTCTGATGAACTACATCGTGCCGCTGCAGATCGGAGCACGCGACGTGTCGTTCCCGTTCCTGAACAATTTCAGCTTCTGGATGACCACCGGTGGCGCCATCCTCGTCATGATGTCGCTGTTCGTCGGTGAATTCGCCAAGACCGGCTGGCTGGCTTATCCGCCGCTGTCGAATCTCGGCTACAGTCCGGATGTCGGCGTCGACTATTATATCTGGGCGCTGCAGGTTGCCGGTGTCGGCACGACGCTATCGGGCATCAACCTGATCGCGACCATTGTGAAGATGCGTGCGCCCGGCATGACCATGATGAAGATGCCGATCTTCACCTGGACTTCGCTCTGCACCAACGTCCTGATCGTGGCGTCCTTCCCGATCCTGACCGCCGTTCTCGCGCTGCTGTCGCTGGATCGCTATGTCGGCACCAACTTCTTCACGAACGATCTCGGCGGCAACCCGATGATGTATGTGAACCTGATCTGGATCTGGGGCCATCCGGAGGTTTACATCCTGATCCTGCCGCTGTTCGGCGTGTTCTCGGAAGTGACCTCGACCTTCTCGGGCAAGAAGCTGTTTGGCTACACCTCGATGGTCTACGCCACGCTGGTCATCACGATCTTGTCCTATCTGGTCTGGCTGCATCACTTCTTCACCATGGGCTCGGGCGCCAGCGTGAATTCCTTCTTTGGAATCACGACCATGATCATCTCGATCCCCACGGGCGCGAAGATATTCAACTGGCTGTTTACGATGTATCGCGGCCGCATCCGGTTCGAATTGCCGATGATGTGGACCATCGCCTTCATGCTGACCTTCGTGATCGGCGGCATGACCGGCGTGCTGCTTGCGGTGCCGCCGGCCGACTTCGTGCTGCATAATAGCCTGTTCCTGATCGCTCACTTCCACAACGTCATCATCGGCGGCGTGGTGTTCGGCATCTTTGCGGCCATCAACTTCTGGTTCCCGAAGGCCTTCGGTTTCAAGCTCGATCAGTTCTGGGGCAAGGTCTCGTTCTGGGGCTGGGTCCTCGGCTTCTACTTCGCCTTCATGCCGCTCTATGTGCTTGGTCTGATGGGCGTCACCCGCCGCTTGCGCACCTTCGACGATCCGTCGCTGCAGATCTGGTTCGTCATCGCCGCCTTCGGTGCAGTTCTGATCGCGATCGGCATCGGTGCTTTCCTCGTCCAGATCGCCGTCAGCATCTGGAATCGCGAGAAGCTGCGCGATACCACGGGCGATCCCTGGAACGGGCGCACGCTGGAATGGGCAACGTCGTCGCCGCCGCCGGATTACAACTTCGCTTTCACCCCGGTCATTCACGACAATGACTCGTGGTGGGACATGAAGCGTCGCGGTTATACGCGTCCGCTGGAGGGCTTCAGGCCGATCCATATGCCGAAGAACACCGGCACCGGCGTGATCCTCTCGATCTTGGCCACGGCGATGGGCTTCGCCCTGATCTGGTACATGTGGTGGCTCGCGGCCCTGAGCTTCATTGCCATCGTCGGCGTCGCGATCTTCCACACCTTCAACTACAACCGTGACTTCCACATCCCGGTGGAGGACGTCATCCGTACCGAAGGCGAGCGTACGAAACTTCTCGCAGTACAGGCCGCGTCATGAACGTACCGACCCAAACGATAAACGGCACTGAAGTCCCGGTCTTCTACGTCGTCGACGAACACGATCATCCGGCCGGTTCCAGCACCATGCTGGGCTTCTGGCTCTACCTGATGAGCGATTGCCTCATCTTCGCGATGCTGTTCGCCACCTTCGGCGTACTCGGCGGCAGCTATGCTGCGGGCCCCGGGCCGAAGGATTTGTTCGACCTCAAGCTCGTCGCGCTTAACACCGCGATGCTGCTGTTCTCGTCGATCACCTACGGCTTCGCGATGCTGGAAATGATGAAGGGCAGAGTGAAGTCGACCCAAATGTGGCTCGGCATCACCGGTCTGTTCGGCCTCGCGTTCCTCTGCATCGAACTCTATGAGTTCCATCACATGATCCACGAAGGTGCTGGCCCCTGGCGGAGCGCCTTCCTGTCGTCCTTCTTCACGCTGGTAGGCACCCACGGCCTGCACGTCACCTTCGGTATCATCTGGCTGGTGACGCTGATGGTGCAGGTCGCCCGTTTCGGCCTGATCGAGGCGAACCAGCGGCGGCTGATGTGCCTGAGCATGTTCTGGCATTTCCTCGACGTCGTCTGGATCGGCGTCTTCACCTTTGTTTATCTGCTGGGAGTGCTGCGATGAGCGCCGATGCACATGCCGCGCACGGACATGGTCACGATGACCACGGCCACGATGACGGCCGCGACCATGGTTCGTTCAAGTCGTATATGACTGGCTTCGTCCTCTCGGTCATCCTTACCGCCATTCCATTCTGGCTGGTGATGACGGGCGCGATCGAGAACAAGAACTGGACCATCGCGATCGTCGTTGCGTTCGCTGTGGTGCAGATCGTGGTTCACATGGTCTACTTCCTGCACATGAACACGACGTCGGATGCCGGCTGGACCATGATGGCGCTGATCTTCACGATCATCATCGTCGTGATTGCGCTGAGCGGTTCGCTCTGGGTGATGTACCACCTCAACGTCAACATGATGCCGGTTCATGACATGAGGAATATGCCCTGATGGCCACGGCGCGCGCCAACGACGGGATCGTCGTAGGCCGCCCGGCCAGACAGGAGTCGTCTGAATCGAAAATGGAATCCGGGCGGTCGCCCCGTAGCGCGACAACCCTCACGGTGCTGGGCCTGCTGGCACTGCTCGGTATCGCGGGATTGACCGCGCTGGGCATCTGGCAGGTCGAACGCCGCGCCTGGAAACTGGATCTGATCGCACGTGTCGATCAGCGCAGCCACGCCGCGCCCGAAGCTGCACCCGGGCCTGCGGCGTGGCCTGCGATCAATCGCAATGACGATGAATATCGTCGCGTCAGCGTCACCGGGCGGTTTGTGCCGGGCGCCGATACTCTGGTGCAGGCTGTCTCGGATCTCGGCGCCGGTTTCTGGGTGCTGACGCCGCTGCGCGCCGAGGCCGGATACACTGTGCTGGTGAATCGGGGCTTCGTCAGCCCCGACGAGCGCAAAGCCGGCGCATTCGCGGCGCCCGCGACGTCGGTGTTAGTGACGGGCCTGTTGCGCGTCACCGAACCGAAGGGCGGGTTCCTGCGCTCAAATGATCCCGCTGCCCAGCGCTGGTATTCCCGCGACGTCGAAGCGATTGCCGCCAGCCAGACGCTCGGCGCCGTCGCCCCCTATTTCATCGATTCCAATGCCGCGCTGGACGCACCGGGTCAGCCCCATGGTGGCCTGACCGTGATCGTCTTCCCGAACAACCATGTGGTCTATGCCATCACCTGGTTCGGCCTCGGTTTGATGCTGGCCGGCGGTGCCCTGTTCGTCGTTCGCGACGAGTGGCGGATTCGGAAAAAATCACTACCTCGCGTATGACGTCTTGGATGATGCGCCGGTCCGATTGAGGCTGGCCGATCAAGCTGACGGGGCGAGATGCCGGGTTTGGGAGCAGAGAGCAAGGTGGGCGCACCAGACGTCACTGGCGTCAGTGCGGTTGCCGCGTCACCAGTCGACGCGACGGGTGTCACCACACCCGTTGCGGTCACGGCTCTGCCGCTCGACGAGACCACCAATATCAAGAACATCAATCTGCTGATCCAGTTGCGCTGGATCGCAGTGGTCGGGCAGGTCCTGACCATCGGCTTCGTGCATCTGGTGATGGGCATTTCGCTACCGCTGATGGCCATGGTCATGGTCCTGTGCGGCTCAGTATTCCTGAACGTCATCAGCCAGGAGTGGCTGCGCCAGCAGACCGACGCGCGTGACCGCGAACTGCTCCTGCTTTTGCTGCTCGACGTCGCGGCGCTGACCGCCCAGCTTTATCTGAGTGGCGGTGCCACAAATCCATTCATATCGCTCTATCTCCTGCAGGTTACGCTCGGGGCGATGTTGCTGAACGGTCGCTCGACCTGGGTCGTTGTTGTTGTTGCCTGTCTGTGCTTCGCCGGGCTGATTGTATTTCATCGCCCCCTCGATCTGCCGGACGCGCTGCGCAACGATCTGTTCCAGTTGCACATCATCGGTATGTTGATCTGCTTCGTACTCGACGCGGCGCTGATCGTCGTTTTCATGACGCGCATTGCAGAAAACTTGCGCGAGCGCGACGAGGGTCTGGCAGCGCTGCGTCAGCAGGCCGCGGAGGAAGATCATATCGTGCGCATGGGCCTGCTCGCCTCTGGTGCCGCGCATGAACTCGGTACGCCGCTGGCATCGCTGTCGGTGATCCTCAGTGACTGGCGCCGGATGCCGGAACTTGCAGGCAACCCGGAGCTGATGGAAGAGATCAGCGAGATGCAGGCCGATGTGCAGCGCTGCAAGTCGATCGTCACCGGCATTCTCATGTCGGCCGGCGATATGCGCGGCGAGGCGCCGGTTGTGACGACCGTCAACGGCTTCTTCGGCGAACTGGTCGAGGACTGGCGCGGCGCCCGCTCGATCAACACGCTGGTCTATGAGAATCGGTTCGGCGAGGACATGCCGATCGTGTCGGACTCGGCGTTGAAACAGATGATCTTCAACGTGCTCGATAACGCCAACGAGGTATCGCCGCTCTGGGTGCGCCTCGCTATCGAGCGCGATGGCGATTCGCTGGTGCTGAAGGTCAGCGACATGGGGCCGGGTTTCGCCAAGGAGATGCTGGCGAATTTCGGCAAGCCCTATAATTCAAGCAAGGGCCAGTCCGGGCGCGGGCTCGGTCTGTTTCTGGTGGTCAATGCCGTCCGCAAGCTGGGCGGCGCAGTGGTGGCGGAGAATCGTCCTGTGGGCGGTGCCCTCGTGATGTTGTCGCTACCACTATCCGCCCTCGCGATTGGAGCGCGCAAACATGTCGGATGAACGTCTGCTGATCATTGTCGAGGATGACGAGGGTTTCGCGCGCACGCTGAAGCGATCGTTCGAGCGTCGCGGTTACACCGTGCTGCATTCCGAGGGCTTCGAGACCTTGACCGAGGTGCTCGGCGACAAGGTGCCGGGCTATGCGGTGGTCGATCTCAAGCTCGGCGGAGCCTCGGGCCTGGCTTGTGTCGAGGCGTTGCATGCGCTGAGCCCTGAGATGCTGATCGTAGTGCTCACCGGCTATGCCAGCATTGCCACGGCGGTGGAGGCGATCAAGCTCGGCGCGTGTCATTACCTCGCCAAGCCTTCGAACACCGACGATATCGAGGAAGCGTTCCAGAAGGCGACCGGCGACGTGCAAGTGGCGCTCACGGAACGTCCGACCTCGATCAAGACGCTGGAATGGGAACGCATCCACCAGACGCTGGTGGAGAGCGATTTCAACATTTCGGAGACGGCGCGCCGCCTCGGCATGCATCGCCGCACGCTGGCACGAAAGCTGGAAAAACGTCAGGTGAACTGAAGCCGCTGAAGGTCTGGTGAGCTAGCAACACCCCTGTTGCCGGAACCAGCGTGACACAGCGCTCTCGAACGGTGCCCAGGCGCGTTCGAAAGCCTTGAACTGGGGCACGCTCTTGCGATAGAACCCGCGCAACTCGGTCTCCATGGCCTCCAGGTCGACGCCGGTCGGCTTGCCATCGCGGCTGATGGTACGCCCGTCGACCACGACATCGCGAATGCAGCTGCTGTTGCCGCGGGCAAACAGCATGTCGATCGGATCGACCGGCATGATGGCATCGCGGTCGAGTTGGCCGATATCGAGAACAATGAAATCAGCGGCTTCTCCGGCGGCGAGCATGCCCGAGCCCGGTGCGCCGATCGACTTCCGGCCGTTGCGGACGGCGAGCGTGAGAAACTCCGCACGGCTCCATGTGCGGTCGAAGCCGAGGCCGTCATGCGCCATCTGCACGAGGCGCATTTCGCGGATCGCGTCTTCGTCTTCGTCGAGCGCGACGCCATCGATACCCACGGCAATGGGGCAGCCGCGGCGATGCGCATCGGCAATCGGAGCGAGGCCTGAATGCAGATGAAGATTGGAGCTGAAATTCGTCACGATGGTCGCGCCGGACTCGGCGATCATATCGAGTTCGTCCGGCCGGGCATGGATGCAATGGGCCAGTGTCAGGCGGTTGGATAGCAGGCCGATATCTTTCAGGTAGCGCACAATGCCGCTCGGAAAAGTGCGGTCGGCCCATTGCCGCTGATAGATGGTCTCGAGCAGATGCATGTGCACGCGCCGGCCGGTCGTCGCGGAGCGCTCAGCAATGGCTTCGAGCAGTACAGGCGAGCACCACTGGACGCCGGCCGGACCGTATTGCACATCGATCATCGGACCGACGATGGCGGCATGAATGGCTTCGACGCGGTCGAGATATTCCGATGGTGTCGGGCTCGGACGAACGAACATGTCCTGAATCGTGCTGCGGTCGTCTTCGGGCAATGCGGCAAGCACGTCGGCGCTATCGCCATAGACGATTGGATTCTGGTCGCGTACGGCCAGCGCGAAGGCCAGCCGGATACCGACATCGCTTGCGGCCTTTGCGATTGCGATCGACTCATCGAGAATCGGCATTTTGCCGCTCGGCCGGGTATAATGGACCATCGCGCCGCCGCAGCCTGCACGCGCTGAACGGGCGAGCGAGACGGCGGCGACGAGATAGGGATCGGGCGGAGTGCCGAAGGCCGAGCGGACGATCCACGATTCTAGCGGCATGTTCGATGCGCCGAAGGATGTCATGGACGGCCGGGCATGGTCGTGGGCGTTGACCAGTGCGGGGATGATCAGGTGATTTGTCTGCGGCGAAATATGCGCGCCGGCCGAGACGCTCGTGATCAGACCATCCGCATGGTGGATGCTGGCGTGAGGCACGAGGCCTCGATCTGTGCCGGTGAAAATATTCGTCGCAGACAGGATCCGGTTCATCCGCGTGCAAGCCTTAGTTCGCCGTATAGACCAGTTCGCGATCCCCGCGTGCCGGCAGGAATTCGCGCGAGAATACTTCCTTCGGGGTCGGCGTGCGCTTCAGGTCGTAACCTTCGACGACCATGCCGATGGCGCGGGTCATGCGGTCATCCTTGATATCGCCGACGCCGATCTCTTTCATCTCGGGCGAGACCATCAGCTTGTCGAAGGAATATTGCAGGCGGCGCTTCTCGACGGGGACATCGACCAGGTTGTCGAAGGCGACGACCGACGCCATGCCGGCGTTCTGATCCTTGGCGACGGCGATGTTGGCCTTGTTGATCGCGCGGACCAGACCAGCAACGGCCTTCGGGTTCGATGCCAGCAGCTTCTGTGACACCATCACGCCGTTGGAATACAGGTCGAGGCCGAATTCACCGAATGAGAACCACTTATAATCCTTCTCGGGATCCTGGCGGTTCAGGACGAGATTGAAATAGCTGGTAATGTTGAACACCAGCGCGGCGTCGATGTCGCCCTTGATCAGCATCGGCTCCTGCAGATTGGGAGCCATGTTCGTCACGTTGATCTTGTCGGCCGCGAGGCCGTTCTTCTGGATGAAGACGGGCAACAGACGGGTCGTCGGCGTGCCCTGCGCGCCGCCCAGCGTGTGTCCTTCGAAATCCTTGATCGTCTTGATGCCGCTAGTGTTCTTGGTGACGATCGAGAAGGGAGGTTGGTTCCACATCATATAGACCATCACGGGCGCGTCCGCAGGGCGCGTCGACGAGTTCTGGATGATGGCATTGACGTCGCCGAAGCCGGCATCCCAGGCGCCGGACATGATACGGGTCACGGTCGCGCCCGAGCCTTCGCCTTGATCGATGACAACGTTCAGGCCCTCTTCCTTGAAGTAGCCCTTGTCCTTGGCATAGAAGAACGCCGCGTCACTGCCCTGGGTTTTCCAGCCCAGCGTGAACTTGATGGTCGTCTCCTGAGCGAAGGCGGAGCCTGTGAGCAGGACGCTGCCGACTGCGAGGGCGGTCAATCTCTTCAACATGACGTTCTCCTGGTTGATATGGGTGGATTAGGTCGCAACGAGATCGTTCTTGCGCGTGGCCCAGCCGGTCACACGCGCCTCGATCAGAGAGAAAATGACGTAGAGCGCCACGCCAAGGATCGCGAGAATGAACAGGCAGGCGAACACCAGCGGGACGTTGAAGTTCGACGATGCGCTCATCATCACATTGCCGATGCCGCGATTCGACGCGACGGTCTCGGCCAGAACGGCACCGACAAAGGCGTAGCTGACCGCGACTTTCAGCGAGGCAAAGAAGAACGGCATGGTGCGCGGCAGGCCAACATTCCAGAGAATGTCCATCTTGCTGGCGCCG
Source organism: Tardiphaga sp. 862_B3_N4_1 (assembly GCF_051811085.1). Taxonomy (NCBI): domain Bacteria; kingdom Pseudomonadati; phylum Pseudomonadota; class Alphaproteobacteria; order Hyphomicrobiales; family Nitrobacteraceae; genus Tardiphaga; species Tardiphaga sp. 862_B3_N4_1. Next base: position 1,404,704 of record NZ_JBPWQB010000002.1, on the reverse strand, counting down.
AGTGCCTTCAGTACGTCTTCCAGCTCCGGTTCGGTGGTGGCGAGACCGGTCGCGATATTGACGACGATGGGGAAGAAGCAGATCGATAGCGCGGTAAGAATCGCAGGCACCGAGCCCGAGCCGAACCACAATACGAAGATCGGCACGACGGCGACCTTTGGAATCGACGAAAAGCCAACCAGCAGAGGATAAGCGGTGTCATAGGCGACTTTCGAGACGCCGATGACCGCGCCCAGCACCACGCCGAGGCCGACGCCAAGGACGAAGCCGGCCATGGTCGTGCCGAGGGTCTGTAGAATATGCGGCCACAGGATCGGGAAGCGCGCGATCAGCGTCGCAATGATTTCCGTCGGACGCGGAAGAACCAGATCCGACACGCCCGACATGGCGCAAAATAACTGCCATGCGGCGAAGAAGATGACGATCAATCCGAACGACCAGAGTTTTTGACGCAGGCCTACACTCATGACCTATGCCTCCTGCGCTTCGGGAGCGTTGCTCCGGGCGTTGACGATGAGTTCACGCAGGCGCTGATTGAGTGCGACGAAATCAGGCTCGAAAGTCATGGGGATGGTGCGCGGGCGCGGGAAGTCCACCGGGCTGTCGTCGAGGATGCGGCCCGGTCGTGCGCTCATCACGCAGATGCGGCTGGCCAGGAAGCCGGCTTCGCGGAGGTCATGCGTAACCAGCAGCACCGTCGGCTTGTGTTGCAGCCAGAGGCTCTGCAGAATCGACCAGAGTTCTTCCTTGGTGAACTGGTCGAGCGCGCCGAACGGCTCGTCGAGCAGCAACATGCGCGGCTCATGAATCAGCGCGCGGCAGAGATTTGCCCGCTGCAGCATGCCGCCGGACAGCTGCCAGGGATATTTGTTGCCGAAATCCTTGAGGCCGACCTGGGCCAGCAATGCATGCGCCTTGTCGCGAAATTCGCCTTTGCGCTTCTGTCGATACTCCGACCGGAACGGCTCCACGATCTTGAGCGGCAACATGATGTTCCGCTCGATGGTCAACCAGGGCAGCATGGTCGGGTTCTGGAACGCCATGCCGATTCGCAGCGCCTTGGCAGCGACCTCACGCCCGCCGACGATGACGACGCCGGTGGTGGGGCGGAGCAGATTGCTGACGAGCTTGAGGATCGTCGACTTGCCGCAGCCGGAGGGGCCGACAAGGGCGAGGAATTCGCCGTCGGGGATGATAAGGTTGGTCTCGGCAAGCGCCGGCGTGGCGGTCGGGCCGCGGCCGAACGTTACTGAGGTAGCGGACAGCTCAACGGCGACCGGTCTGCGCTGGCCCTCGGTGGGTCCATTTTCTTGCATACTTGTCATGGCGATAAGTGCATGCAATTGGGGTGCCACTTGAGTCGGGAGCGAAACGTTGTCATTTTACGTTCGCTCGCCATTCCCTGAGGAATTATTGGGCAGTCACTCTCCTCGATTGCATGCACTTCGGGCACGGCCCGGAATGCCCAAATCGCGACAGGTTCGATCTGAATGCCAGAAGCGCCGAATTCAAAAGACAAGGTTGGGGTGATCTGCCGCGCGCTGCGGCGGGCGATCATCGAGCAGGCTCTGGAACCCGGCGCCAAGCTTCCCGAGGACTCCTTGGGTGAGCGCTTCGGCGTTAGCCGCACCATTGCGCGCTATGCACTCGGGCAACTGGCGTCCGAGGGGCTTGTGGAGCTGCGACGTAACCGCATCGCTGTAGTCGTGACGCCGAGCTGGCAGGACGCGCGCGACATCTTCGACATTCGGATGGATCTCGAACGGCTGATCGTCCGCAAGATCGCCGGCAAGCTCAGCAGCAGTCAGATCGCGCGCCTCAAGGCGCATGTCGAGGCGGAGCGCGAGGCGCATGACGGGCCGAACGCCGTGTCCATTCGCTTGGCGACTGAATTTCACATCATGCTGGCGTCGATGACCAACAGTCCGGTGCTGGTCCGCTATGTCAGCGAGATCGCCTATCGCTGCTGTCTGACACTGTCGCTGTTCAGTCGCCCGCATTCGTCGGAATGCGGCATCAGCGAGCATATCGCGATCATCGAGGCGCTTCAGGAGGGCGATGCCAACAAGGCGATGTCGCTGATGCATTCGCATCTGGATTCGGTCGCCAACCGCGCGCTGGTGGAGCCGACCCCGGCGCGGGGCCGGGATCTGCTGGATGTGCTGGCGCCCTATACCGAGGAAGCGACCTGAAGGCGTCGCGGCGTCTATTGCAGCCGGCGCAGCAGAAATTCGTAGAATTTTGGATTGTCCGCCCGCGACACATTGATTCTGATCGCCCGCGCCAGCCGACTGTTCTTGTCGAGGCAGAACAGGCTTCCCGGCGCGATGAAGATGCTGTCCTTCGCGCCTTCGCGCGCCAGCGCCATGTCGTCGATTCCGTCCGGCAGCAGCAGATACAGGTAATAGCCCGTGCGTGCGTCGGCATAGAGCGGATGTCCGCCGCGCACGAGATTGGCGCGCACCTGGCCCATGGCGGCTTCACTCCGCTGTCCCAGCCGCTTCAGGTGCCGTTCATAGTGGCCGTCCGCGAGCAGCCGGTGCAGCAGTCGCTCCACATGGCCTGAACTGTTAACGGTGGTAAGCATCTTCAATTCGGCCAGCGTCGCGATGCGGTCGCTGCGGGCCGCGATGAAGCCCGATCGCAGGCTCGCCGACAGCGTCTTCGAAAAGGTTCCGATCGAGATCACATTGTTCAACTGATCGAGCGTCGCCAGCCGGCTGTTCACCGCCATCGGCAGATCGGCAAACGGGTCGTCCTCGACGATCACGAGGTTCGATCGCATCGCCGTCTGAAGCACCGCATGCGCCACGGGCAGCGTGATCGATCCTCCAGTCGGATTGTGGCCAAGCGACTGCGTGAAAAACAGCTTCGGCCGCTCCGACTGGATCTTTGCGGCGAGGTCGTCGACATCCGGCCCATCCGCCAGGCGGCGAACGCCCACGATGCGAACCTGCGCCAGCGTGAGCTTGGCGAACAGAGGATAATAGCCGGGCTCGTCCACCAGCACCGTATCGCCAGGCGACAGCATCGCGCGGATGATCAGGTCGAGCGCGTGATTGGCTCCGAATGTGAGTAGAAGCCCGTCTTCCTTCGCCGCGATTTGTTGGGCTTGCAGCCGCAATGCAATCTGTTGTCGGAGCGGCAGGAATCCGAGCGCGGAGCCATAGGCATCAGCGGCGGCCGGCAGGATCCGTCCGGTCCCGCTCAGATGGCGCTTAATCTCCGATTGCTCCGTCCACGACGCCGGCGGCCGTCCGTCGCCGACGCGGATCTCGAAATTCTGCGAGAGCTGGGCACTTAGCAGCGATGCGATGTCGACGGCTTCGCTCACGTGTTTCGGTCGCCCGCCATCATCGCCGCGATAGATGACCACGAAACCGGAGCCTGCCTTTGCTGCGACGAGATTGCCAAGCACCAGCCGGTCATAGGCTTCGACAACGGTGTTCTTCGACACGCCAAATTCCCCGGCGGCCTTTCTGATCGAGGGCAGGCGGTTGCCTTCCGGCAATGCGCCGGAGAGGATTTGCACACGCAACCGGCCGGCCAAAGTCTCGGCCAGCGTTGTGCTGCGGTCGGACGGCTCACGAGAAGCAGTCAAGCAATGCCTCCAGGTGCAGTGCTGGACGGTCCATCAGAACCGTACCTTTCTCGAGCGACAAGATTGAATTCAATCGTCCAGTCTCATGTCTTCGCGCAGATGGACCTGGTCTGCGCTCCATTTGCACGGAAGAATACTGCATCCGCGAATAGAGAGGTCATATCGCAATGGGTACAGTCTAGGACAATATTTCAAAACTGTCTCTTTCGGACCTCATCCGCGGATGCCTAACGTGCCGCCAACAGAAGACCCTGTGTGGGAGGCGCCGCAATGGCCGGTTCGAAGTCGGGCGAACAGCCCGGAAAGATCAATTCGCGTTTGGAAAATCTGCGTAATCTCGCGCCTGCCGAAAGGCTGGGCCGTGTGATCGACGCGACCTCGCTCGGTGATACCGAGCGCGCGGCCTTCGGCCCCGGCGCGCTGCCGCTCGAACTCGCCAATGGCATGATCGAGAATGTCATCGGCACTTTCGAACTGCCGGTGGGTATCGCCACCAATTTCACCGTGAACGGCCGTGATTACCTGATTCCGATGGCGGTCGAGGAGCCGTCGGTGGTGGCCGCGGCGTCCTATATGGCGCGCATCGTTCGCAAATGCGGCGGTTTCCAGACCTCAAGCTCCGCGCCGATCATGCGTGCGCAGGTGCAGGTGCTGGGTGTCGCCGACGTGCACGGCGCCCGTGCGCGCGTGCTACGCGAGCGCGATGCCATCCTTGAGGCGGCCAATACCAAAGACAAGGTGCTGATCTCGCTCGGCGGCGGCTGCCGCGACGTCGAGGTGCATGTGTTCGAAAACACATCGGTAGGGCCGATGATGGCCGTGCATCTCATCGTCGACGTGCGCGATGCCATGGGCGCCAACACCGTCAACACGATGGCGGAGACGGTCGCGCCGCTGATCGAGAAGATCACAGGCGGAACCGTGCGTCTGCGCATTCTGTCGAACTATGCCGATCTGCGCATCGCCCGCGCAATGGTGTCAGTGACGCCGGAGGCGTTGAAGACCGAGGAATATGATGGCGAGCGGATCGCCCGCGGCATCGTCGAGGCCTGCGCGTTTGCAATCGTCGATCCCTACCGCGCTGCGACCCACAACAAGGGCATTATGAACGGTATCGATCCCGTCGTGGTCGCGACCGGCAATGACTGGCGCGCCATCGAGGCCGGCGCCCATGTCTGGGCCTCGCGCTCCGGCCGCTACACCTCGCTCACCAATTGGGAAATCGATGGCAAGGGCAATCTCGTCGGCACCATTGAGATGCCGATGGCGCTCGGCCTCGTCGGCGGTGCCACCAAGACCCATCCCGCCGCGCGAGCGGCCCTGAAGATACTTGGCGTGCAGAGTGCGCAGGAGCTGGCGGAAGTCGCCGTTGCCGTCGGTCTGGCGCAGAACATGGGCGCGCTTCGTGCGCTGGCCACCGAAGGCATCCAGAAAGGGCACATGGCACTGCATGCGCGCAACATTGCCATCGTCGCCGGTGCCACCGGCGACGAGATCGAAAAGGTCGCCGCCGCGCTCGCCGCCAATCACGACGTGCGTGTTGATCGCGCCAAGGAAGTTCTCGAGAAGCTGCGTTCGGAAAAAGTGGAGGCGTTCTAACGCCACTTTGTGCAACGCAACTTCGTGCAGGCGTCACGCCTGCACGGCCGGCGGGTATGAAAATGTATCTTCGATACTCATGCTCTTGTACGAAAACCATGCGTGCCGATGTTGTCGGCGGATATTCGTATGGACTGGGAGGATGATGTGAACACAGCAGAAAAGATAGGTGGGCTCAAGGAGCGCAACGGTCCTCTCAAGGGCGTGACGGTGCTTGACATCACGCGTGTTGTCGCAGGTCCATTCTGCTCGATGTTGTTCGCAGACCTGGGTGCCACCGTGATCAAGGTGGAGCATCCCGGAGAGCCGGATTATGCGCGGACCTTTCCACCCTTCGTCGGCAACGACGATGAGCAACTCAGCGCGTTCTTCACACAGTTCAACCGCAACAAGAGGGGTATCACGCTCAATCTCAAATCCGATGATGGCAAAGCCCTGCTGAAGAAGCTGGTGCAGAAGGCCGACATTCTCGTCGAGAACTTCCGCCCCGGCACGATGGACAAGCTTGGCCTCAGCTACGAGGTGCTGCGCGAGATCAATCCCAGGCTCGTCTACACCGCGATTAGCGGCTTCGGCCGCACCGGACCCAATTCATCCAAGCCGGCCTATGACAATACGGGGCAGGCGGCCGGCGGACTGTGGTCGATGAATGGCTATGCCGACATGCCGCCCGTTCGCGTCGGCACCATCATCGGCGACCTCGCCGCTTCCCTCTATGCGGCTATCGGAACGCTTGCAGCATTGCGAGAGGCGGAGAAGACCGGCGTCGGCCAGGTGGTCGATGTCTCCCAGCAGGATTCCGTGCTGACGCTGACCGAGAACGCGGTGGTCCGTTACACCGCGCAGAAAGAGGTCGCCTCGCCACTGGGTAACGATCATCCGTTCGTTCGGCCCTATGGCCAGTTTCCTTGCAAGGACGGCTACGTTTTCTTCGGCGGCTACACCGACAAGTTCTGGGCGATTACCTGCATGCTGTTCGGCGAGCCGGAACAGGCCAAAGATCCTGCCATCGATACGATGGAGAAGCGGTTCGACCACGCGGTGGCAGAGACCAAGGTCAAGCCGCTGCTGGAACGCTGGTTCGCGAACTACACCAAGGCCGAACTCGAGGAGATGGCGGGTGACAAGATCCCGCTCAGCGCCATCAAGACCATCGCCGAGGTGGTCGAAGATCCGCATATCGCCGCACGCAACATGATCGTCGACGTTCCGATCGCAGGAAAGCTGATCGGCATGTTCGGTCTGCCGATCAAGCTATCCGGTGCGGGGCAGATGTCGTTCGAAAAAGCGCCGCTGCCTGGCGAGGACAATGCAGAGGTTCTCTCCCGGTTGGCGGATGTCACGGCGACCGAACTGGCGCGTCTCAAGGCGTCGGGAGCGATCTGATGGCGATTGATTTCACCAAGGACAGTCACGTCGCAACGGTCCGGATCAACCGGCCGGACAAGATGAATGCGCTGACGCTCGCCATGTATGATGACCTCGGCCGGACATTCCACGCCATCAAGGATGACGATGAGATCCGGGCCGTGGTGCTGACCGGTGCGGGCGATCGCGCCTTCTGCGTCGGTGCTGACCTTCGGGAGTCTATTCCTGCACTCGCGGCGGACACAATCGACATCTCTGCCTGGGATCCGGCCCACATCAAGTTTCCCGGATTCTATAAGCCGGTCATCAGCGCCATTCGCGGCATGTGCATGGGCGGCGGGTTCGAGATCATGCTGGCGACGGATATCCGGATTGCGGCACGCGACGCTGTCTTTCAACTGCCCGAACCGAAGCACGGCTTCGTGCCGGCGGGAGGCACGCTCGTGCGCCTGGTCCGGCAGATCGGCTACGCGCATGCCATGGAGATCATGCTGACGGCTGAGCGCTTTTCCGCGGATGACATGCTTGCCAAAGGCGTCGTCAACCGGGTTGTCGATTCCGATCAAGTCGAACCGCTGGCCTATGAGATGGCAGCCAAGATCGCGGCACTGAGTCCGATCGCCATCCAGACCATCAAGGAAGCGGCGCTGACGCTTCAGGACCTGCCGCTCGCAGAAGCATTTCGCGTGGAGGCCGCGCTCGGTCAGCGCACGTTCACGAGTGCGGATGCCAAGCGTGGCCTGGCTGCGTTTGCGAACAGAGGAAACGAGAAGTGACGATGCGATAGGTCTTTGGAGAGATCGCGCGTCGCAGGCGTATTGAAAAATCAAAAACGTAAAAGGGTGGATGATATGAGACGATCTGAACTGGGTGCGTGCTTTACGACGGCGATTGTCAGCGTTTTTCTTTGCACCGCCTCTGCTTTGGCGCAGAACGCACAGGTCTCGGATGGCGTCGTCCGTGTCGGCGCGATCGAGGATATGTCGGGCGTCTATGCCGACATTACCGGCAAGGGTGCCGTGACTGCGGCGCAGATGGCGGTGGAGGATTTCGGCGGCAAGGTCCTCGGCATGCCGGTCGAAGTCGTATTCGCAGATCACCAGAACAAGCCGGACATTGCCGCCAACGCTGCACGGAAATGGTTCGATACCGACAAGGTCGATGCCATTCTCGACGTTGCGTCATCATCGCCTGCCTTGGCCGTGCTCGAGATCGCCAAGGAGAAGAAGAAGATCATCACGCTGAGCTCGCCGGGATCGACCCGGATCACGAACGAGGTGTGTGGACCCTATGTGGTTCATTGGGCCTATGACACATTCGCGATCGCGAACAGCACAGGTAAGGCGCTAGTCAGCCAGGGTTTCGATACCTGGTATTTCGTGACGGCGGACTATGCGTTCGGTCAAGGCCTCGAGAAGGACACCGGCGATGTCGTCAAGGCTTCGGGCGGCAAGGTCGCCGGTGCGACGAAACACCCGGTCGGGACCGCGGACTTCGCCTCCGTCCTGCTGCAGGCGCAGTCGTCCAAGGCCAAGGTTGTGGCTCTCGCCAATGCCGGCGGCGACACCATCAATTCGATCAAGCAGGCGGCAGAGTTCGGCTTGACGGCAGGCGGCCAGAAGCTCTCGGCGCTGGCGGGATTTATCAACGACGTTCACGGTCTCGGATTGAAAGAGGCTCAGGGGCTGACGATCACCGAGGCGTCGTATTGGGACATGAACGACGAGACGCGGAAGTGGTCGAAGCGCTTCTACGAGAAAGTGAACGCCATGCCGAACATGCTGCAGACCGGCACCTATTCATCGGTGCTGCATTATCTGAAAGCCGTTCAGGCCGCCGGCACCGATAGCACCGAAGAGGTGATGAAGAAGATGCGCGAACTGCCCATCAATGACGTGTTCTACAAGAATGGCAAGATCCGCGAAGACGGTCGTATGGTCCACGACATGTATCTGTTCGAGGTGAAGAAGCCGACCGAGTCCAAGGCGCCGTGGGATTACTACAAGCTGCTCGCCACGATCCCGGCAGATCAGGCCTTCCAGCCGTTGGCGCAGTCGCGCTGCCCGCTGGTGAAGAAGTAGGATAAACGCAAAAGGCCCGCCAGAATGGCGGGCTTTTCAGTTTTATCTCTGGAGAGCGGTCTGCTTACACGTCCACATTCGCGCTGAGCGAATTGTCCTGAATGAATTCGCGGCGCGGTTCGACCACATCACCCATCAGCTTGGTGAAAATGTCGTCGGCCTCGTCGACTTCCTTGACCCGGACCTGCAGCAGCGAGCGCTCATTGGTGTCGAGCGTGGTTTCCCAGAGCTGGCCGGGATTCATCTCGCCCAGACCTTTGTAGCGCTGCAGGGCCACGCCCTTGCGGCCGGCGTCGGTGACAGCCTCGAACAGACTGACAGGGCCGTGGATCGGGAATTCGATGTCCTTGCGGCGCAGGACACCGGATTTCGGATAGGCTTCCTGCAGGCTGCTGGCATATTCGTCGAGCTTGCGCGCATCGGCGGAGCCGAGCAGGGCGTCGTCGATGAAGGAGACGTCCTTCACACCGCGAATCGTGCGTTCGAAGAAGAAGCCCTGGCCTTCGCGGAATTCACCGATCCAGCCACGCTCGACTTCGTCGGCCAGCGCGTCCAGCCGCTTGGCGATGTAGTCGGCAGCGGCATTGGCGGTGGCGAGATCAGCGGTGACCCGCGGATTGAGCACGCCAGCGATTGCAGCCTGCTCGACGACTTTGCGATTATAGCGCGAATGCAGATTGTTGAGCGTGCCGCGGATGATGCGGGCATCTTCCACCAGCGCCAGCAGATCGCGGCCTGTGCGATCCTCGCCCGAAGCGAGCTTGAAGATGCAGTCGTCGAGACCGGTCTCGATCAGGTAGTCTTCCAGCGCCCGCTCGTCCTTGAGGTACTGCTCGGACTTGCCGCGCGTCACTTTGTAGAGCGGCGGCTGCGCGATGTAGAGATAGCCGCCTTCGATTAGCGTCGGCATCTGGCGGAAGAAGAACGTCAGCAGCAGCGTGCGGATATGCGCGCCGTCGACATCCGCGTCCGTCATCAGGATGATCTTGTGATAACGCAGTTTCGACAGGTCGAAGTCGTCGCGGCCGATGCCGGTGCCGAGCGCCGTGATCAGCGTGCCGATCTGTTCGGAGCCGAGCATCTTGTCGAAGCGCGCGCGCTCGACATTGAGGATCTTGCCGCGCAGCGGCAGCACGGCCTGGAATTCGCGGTTGCGGCCCTGTTTCGCAGAGCCGCCTGCCGAGTCACCCTCGACGATGAACAGTTCGGACTTGGCGGGATCGCGCTCCTGACAGTCAGCCAGCTTGCCGGGCAGGGAGGCGATATCCAGCGCGCCCTTGCGCCGGGTCAGCTCGCGGGCCTTGCGGGCGGCTTCGCGGGCGGCGCCGGCTTCGATCACTTTGCTGACGATGATCTTGGCTTCGGTCGGATGTTCCTCAAACCACGAGGCGAGGGCTTCGTTGAGAATATTCTCGACCACCGGGCGCACTTCCGAGGATACGAGTTTGTCCTTGGTCTGCGACGAGAATTTCGGATCGGGCACTTTCACTGACAGCACGGCAGTGAGGCCTTCGCGGCAATCGTCGCCGGTCAGCGCGATCTTTTCCTTCTTGGCGACAACTTCGGCATAGCCATTGACCTGGCGCGTCAGCGCGCCGCGAAAGCCGGCGAGATGGGTGCCGCCATCGCGCTGCGGGATGTTGTTGGTAAAGCAGAGGACGTTCTCGTGGTAGCTGTCGTTCCACCACATCGCGACTTCGACTGATATGCCGCCCTGTTCGGCGCGCATTACGATCGGCGTCGGCACCATCGCCTTCTTGTTGCGGTCGAGATATTTGACGAATTCCTCGACGCCGCCCTCATACATCATGTTCTCGGTCTTCTCGACCGGATGACGCAGATCCGACAATCTGATGTTGACACCGGAATTCAGGAAGGCGAGTTCGCGCAGACGATGTTCAAGCGTCGCGAAATCATATTCGAGTGTCGTGAAGGTTTCCGCCGAGGCATAGAACGTCACTTCGGTGCCGCGCCTGCCATTGGCATCGCCGACCACCGAGAGCGGCGCCACCGCGTCGCCATGGGCGAATTCGATGCGGTGCTCTTTGTCGTTGCGCCAGACGCGAAGGATCAACTTGCTCGACAGTGCATTCACGACAGAGACGCCGACGCCGTGCAGACCGCCGGACACCTTGTAGGAGTTCTGGTCGAATTTTCCGCCGGCGTGGAGCTGGGTCATGATGACCTCGGCTGCCGAGATGCCTTCGCCCTTGTGGATGTCGACGGGGATGCCGCGACCGTCGTCGCGCACCGTCACCGAACCATCGGCATTCAGAATGACTTCGACGGCGCTGGCATGACCGGCCAACGCCTCGTCGATCGCGTTATCGACGACTTCGTAGACCATGTGATGCAGGCCCGAACCGTCGTCGGTATCGCCGATATACATGCCCGGCCGCTTACGGACGGCGTCGAGTCCCTTCAGGACCCGGATCGATTCCGCACCGTATTCGATGGGAATGGCATGCTCAGTGTCGGCGATGGGTTGCCGGGCTGGTTCAGTCATGTAGGGGCCTTCGAAGGTGTGCCGAATCAGCGCGGAAAACGGCGCTTGAATCGCTCTATTTGTGCCATGAAAGGCGCATTGCGCCTAGCGCAAAGTAACGCGCAGCAAGTTATTGAATAAATAGGATTTTTTGGCACCATTTCAAGACGATTTGAGGTCGTTTTAGCAGTCCGATTTCGCGCCTGTTCCGGGCGTCGAAAATGCCCGGCTTGCGTGCATTCCGAAGGCTATTTGTCAGCCAGTCCCGCAACCGGTTTGTCGGCATTCGTCTTGAGGCTGCGCCGGGCGATCAGATGCGCGATGAGCACCACCGGCTCCAGTAACGCCATCCCGAACAGAATGCCGAACAGGCGGTCATAGCCGGGCTCCAGGGCGGCATTGGCGTAGTTGTCAGGCACCAGCACCACGAGGAAGGCCAAAGTGAATTGCAGGCCCGCATAACTCATGGAGGGCGGGCCATTTTCGATGTGACGGCCGATCATGACGCCGAGCGCGAGCCCGATGGTCATCACGACCGGCGAATGGCGGCTGACCAGCAGGATCGCGCTGGCGAGCAAGCCACCGGCGAGACAGCCTATCAGACGGTTCATCATGCGCGACGAGACCGGGCTGAGCATGCCTTCCGCTAGCGACGCGGCCGGTACCAGCATGACCGCGAAGATCGTGATGCTGGATTGGCTGAGCGAGGGGATGCCGAGCCAGAGCCAGGCCCACGGGATCAGCGCCAATGCAATGCCGCCGACCAAGGCGTGACGCGCCACCGTGGCGTGCCATTGCCGCGTCGGCTGGTCGACCGGCTTGGCGCGCAGATTGTTGTCCGGATTCGGTAGCGCGCGCCGCACTGTCCAGGTCGAGATCGCACTGACGATGACGCAGGCGGTGGTACCGGCCAGCACTTCGAGCACGCGCGTGGAGGCAAAGCGCAGGATCGGCTCCCGCGCATGTTCCATGCCTTCGATCAGCACCATCAGGAAAGTGAGCCCGGTGAACAGCCAGGCATAGGCGCGGTGGCCGACGATAGCGAAATAGAGGGTGATGCTGCCGCCGATCAGAAGACCGAGACTCAGCGACACCGGCTGGCGCAGCAGTAAAGGCGCAGCAGCAAGTGCGAGTCCTGCGCCAGCGAGCGTCCCAATCACGCGAAGGATGCCGCGCGTAAAACTTTCGGCGACGTGCGAGCGCATTACCATGTATCCGGAGAATGCGGCCCAGCCGACATTCTCCGCGCCGATGGCGTGCGACAAGACGATCGCCAGCAGCACCGAACAGATGCATTCGGCCTCATCGATCATGCGCGGTCCGGGAATCGGAAGCGACCGCATTTCGTTTCCGAATGCGCGCGCGATCCGCGACAGATGAATGGCCAAAAATACCAGCATGGCCAGATATTTATGCTGTCGAACGTGGTCTACAACAGACGATTTCTCATGGCCCAATGCAGTGGCGGACGCGCGCGCTGACGCGCTTGCACGCTTTGTCCTCAGTAGAGCTGGAGCGGGAGGATATCCCGACCGTCAGGGCCAACCATCAGGCCCCAGCTGTCGTTGGCCGCCACCTTGATCGTACTGTCATGTGCGGGCTTGCCCGCGGCCTTGATCGTGACCTTGTAGGCGCCGGGCGGCAGTTCCATCGTCGGCCCGTTCGGATTTTGCGGTCCGCCCACGCCGGGCGCGACCTTGATCGTCTTGTTATTGACGCTGACCGACACTTCCGCGTCACCCATATTGCCGAACAGCAGCCGAACCTTGCCCAGTGCAGGCAGGATGCCCGCCTTCGTCGCTTCTGCGGGATGGCGCACCACTAGACTGACCGTGGTCTCGTCGTTGCGGCGTTCCAGTTTCAGCGTGGCGGGACCATCGGGCGCCTTGAAGGCCAGCATGGCGCTGTCGGGTTTGATGACCGCGTTCTTCGTGTCTTCCTGCCACTGTCGCTGCGTGAGTTCGCGTCGGTAGAACGCCAGAACCGAGTCCAGTCCCGCAGGCACAGATGCACTCAACTCATGTCTGAACGGCGCGCCGCCTGGCAGCCCTGAAGTACCCAGCGATCGCAACGTCCGCTGTTTCGGTGTGGGATAATCGGTGTCGCCATCGGACTCGAGAACCTGTTCGGCGCTCTTGGCGTTGCCCGTGGTCGTGTTGCCGGCAACGGGTGCGACAGGCGCGCCCCTCAGGCCCGAGCCTGTCGCCGTGACATTGACCTTCGGGCCCATCTGCATCGCCGTCAGCGAGATGCTTTGCTTGGCCTTGCTGAAATTCAACACCACCATATTGGGATTGTTGATGACCGACGGCGTGCTCTTCCAGCCGAGCGCTTTCATTCCGCTGCGGTAAAAATCCGCCAGCGCGCTGACACTCGAGGAGCTCGTGAATGCGAGCCTGCCATCGGCGCCGTCGAAGTCGATCTCGCTGGTGGTGTCGGGGACGGGAATCGGTGTGCTCGAACCGTCCATCGCGCGCAACGCAGTTTCCGGCCCGCGTGCGGTTTGCGCTGCAGCACGTTTCGCATCCGCCTCGGCAATAGCTGCTTGCCCGAACGCGAGTGCATCCTTGATAAAGCGGTCGTCTGCTTCCTTTTTGGCCTTCGCGCGCGCCGCGATCACAGATGGCAGAATTTGTACGTCGATCTGCACGGTGGTCAGATCGTATTTGCGACCGATCCGCAGCGTTGCCGTCTCTTCCGGCGAGGTGAATGCGAGCGAGGCGCGATCGGTGGTAACGACGGTGTCCTTGCTCTGTTCGATCCAGCCCTTCTTGCCGAGTTCGCGGCGATAGAAGGCGAGCACGGGGCCGAGCTCGGCCGGGATCAGCGCATGTGCTTCGCGCTTGACGGAATCTGCGCTGCCGGTGGTTCCGGCAGATTTGATGCGTTCCGGCCGCGGCAAGCCTGCGGATTCAGGACCCGCAGCGAGATCTTGCGGGAGAGCGAAGGGCGCGACGCGAATTTCGACGCTGGTCTTGTTATCGGCGCTCCGCTGTAAGCTCAGCATCACCGGCAATTGTCGCGTGTTACCGTCGCGGGTAAAATAGACACGCACGCCATTCGCGCTCGTCTCGTCGATCTTCGCGTCTGGCCAACGGGTCTCCGCAGCACTCGCGGACAGCGGCGACCAGCCCAAAGCAGCGAGTTCTTTCTGAAAGAAAGCCAGCGTTGCATCGACCGTTTCAGCCGTCGTGCATCCAAGATACGGCCGCCGTTCGTCATAGACGATATCGGTCGCGCGATCGGGGAAAGGCAGGTTCACTTCCAGGCGCTGCGAGCTGTAGCTGACGCCCGACCGATCCGTTCGGCTGCCGTCAGTCATGAAGGATGCTGACACGCCCTGCGCACCCTTCTTGTACCAGCGGCTGCGATCTGATCCCTCGAGTGGCGGCGTGTAGGCGATCCAGCCATCGGCTGCGAGTAATTTTCCGGTATTGGCAATGGTGTCTGCGACGCTGCCTGCGCCGAAATAGCTGGCGCTGAGATTGGGGTATTTGGTGGCTTCAGGCCGGGCCATCGCGCCTTCGATATGCGGCAGCGTTCTCACATCCACCAGGCCGTCTTCCGCACGGCAGGCCAGCGAGCCGCCGGCGATGGCGGTGCTGACGAGCAGGGCCAACAGGCAGTGTCTGGCCGGGAGCTGTATCCCGCGCTTGCTTGAAAACATCACTGAAAGCCTCCGGCGTTTGCTTGCGTGCATGCAAAAGCGCTGCCCACAAGGGCAGCGACATTATTTGCGCGGGGCACTTAGAGTGAGTTGTAGGAGGTGTTGCTTTGGTTCAACCGGCCGGCTGGCGCCGCGCGATATGCCCATTGGCGACGTCGAAAATCTCGCCGGATGGGCCGATTTCTGCGAAAGCAACAGGATCGGCGCCGGTCATCCAGACCTGGGCGCCCAATTTCGAGAGTTCGCCGAACAGCGACTTGCGCCGATCAGGGTCGAGATGGGCGACGACTTCGTCAAGTAACAGGAGCGGCGTGATGCCGGTCATCTCGGCGACCAGCGTGGCGTGGGCGAGGATGAGCCCGATCAACAGGGCCTTCTGTTCGCCGGTGGAGGCATCGCGTGCCGGCATGTTTTTCGGCGCATAGATCACCTGCAGATCGGTGAGATGCGGGCCGTCGAGCGTGCGGCCGGCGGCGGCATCACGCGGGCGACCATCGCGCAAGATCTGGCGATAACGATCTTCGACCGCCGTGGCCGGTTCATTGACCAGCGCATTCTCCATCCAGCCGTCGAGCATGATGAGTGCGGATGGAAAGGCCGAGGCTTCGCCGCGCACGCGCAGCATCTCTCCGAGCCGCATTGCAGTCTGGCCGCGCGTCGCGGCGACGGCAACCGCGAGTTCGGCTGTCTCCCGCTCGATGGCATCGAGCCAGTGGGCGTCGCTGTTCCGGTCTTCGAGCAAGCGGTTACGCGAACGCAGGCTACGCTCGAGTGCGGAGACGCGACCGGAGTGATCCTTGTCGATGGCCAGCACGAGGCGGTCGAAGAAGCGCCGGCGTTCGGAGGCGGCGCCCATGAACAACTGGTCCATGGCTGGCGTCAGCCACACCATGCGGAGGTGATCGCCGAACGCTGCGGCAGAACCGACAGGCTCGCGGTCGATACGACAGCGACGGCTGGTGGACGCACCTTCTGCCGCGGGGGCATCGATGCCGGTGCCGAGTGTGGCGAGACCAACCTCACCCTCGACAGTCGCCGACACAGCCCAGGAACCGTCGCCTTCGTTATTCGCAACGTCTTCGAGCGTCGCGCGGCGCAGGCCGCGGCCGGGCGACAGAAACGAGATCGCTTCGATACAATTGGTCTTGCCGGCGCCGTTCGGACCGACGAGGGCGACCATGTCCGCCGATGTCTCCAGCGACGCCGCGCGATAGCTGCGGAAATTGGTGAGCGACAGGCGATGGATGCGGGAGGCGGTCATTCGTGAATATGGGACTCAGCTAAAGTCGTCGCAACGCGCCGCGCCAATCTCCGTTGTCATCCCCGCCTAGTGCGCCGAAGGCGCATGCGGGGCGGGGATCCATGACCACGGCCGGCATAAAACGGCAGAGTCGTGGCTACCTGGCTGCAACTAGTTCTTCGGAGGCTATGGGTCCTCGCTTTCGCGGGGACGGCACCTGAAGGAACTCACACCCGCATCGGCATCAGCACATACAGGGCGCCCTTGGCGTCCTTGTCCTGTACCAGCGTCGGCGAACCGGGATCGGCGAGGCGCAGCACGGCGACTTCGCCTTCGATCTGGGCAGCGATGTCGAGCAGATAGCGCGAGTTGAAACCGATATCGAGCGCGTCGGAGGCGTATTCGACCTCGAGCTCTTCCGTCGCGCTGCCGGAATCCGGATTTGTCACCGACAGCACCAGCTTGCCCGCCGACAGCGCGAGTTTCACGGCGCGGCCGCGCTCGCTGGAGATTGTCGAGACGCGGTCGACCGCATTCTCGAAATCCTTCTTGTCGATCACCAGTTCCTTGTCGTTGTTCTGCGGGATCACGCGGCCATAGTCGGGGAAGGTGCCGTCGATCAGTTTCGAGGTCAGAACCACATTGCCGAGCGTGAAGCGGATCTTGCCCTGCGACAGCTCGATGGTGATCTCGGCTTCCAGATCCTCGATCAGGCGCTGCACTTCACCGACCGTCTTGCGCGGCACGATGACGCCCGGCATGCCGTCGGCGCCCTTGGGCAGCTTGAGGTCGATCTGTGCCAGACGATGACCGTCGGTGGCGACGGCACGCAGGGTTGCCGCGGTCGCGGTGCCGGCGGCGTGGAGATAGATGCCGTTGAGATAATAGCGGGTCTCTTCGGTGGAGATCGCAAACTGCGTGCGGTCGATCAGGCGCTTGACGTCGGAGGCGGGCAGCGCAAACGAGTGCGTCATTTCGCCGGCGGCGAGATCCGGGAAATCATTCTCCGGCAGCGTCTGCAGCGTGAAGCGCGAACGGCCGGCGCGGATCGCCATCACCGAGCGATCGCCATCGGCTTCGAGCACAATCTGCGAGCCATCCGGCAGTTTGCGGACGATGTCGTAAAACATATGCGCGGGCACGGTGGTGGAACCGGCGGTGCCGACTTCGGCGGCCAGGGTTTCCGTGACTTCAAGGTCGAGGTCCGTGGCCTTTAGCGACAGCCGGGCATTTTCGGCGCGGATCAGCACGTTTCCCAGGATCGGAATCGTGTTGCGGCGCTCGACCACGCGATGCACGTGGCTCAGCGACTTCAGGAGTTGCGCGCGTTCGACGGTGACCTTCATAACAAAACCCGCCCGATTCAATCCGGTGTCGTGTGGAAATGCCTGGCGGCCCGAATGGGCGCCGCGGCGATGACACCCGCAAGCTCGATCAAGTGGATTTTGCTCAATCCCGCGGGGGACCGCAAGGTGGCGTGGATGGCCGGGAAGCGCAAGAGAGATGCGCTTCCGGCCCCCAATGTTTTGACGGTTAACACCCTCGTCCTGCCCCGGCGCACGCTTTGGCGCGTCGGGGGCGGGGACGCTTTTACTCCTGCAGTTGGCGCTTCAGCGTTTCGACCTCATCCTGCAGGGCCACGTCCTTGCCGACCAGCGCCTCGATCTTGCGTACGGCATGCAGAACGGTGGTGTGATCGCGGCCACCGAAGCGGCGGCCGATTTCCGGCAGCGAGCGCAGCGTCAGGGTCTTGGCCAGATACATCGCAACCTGACGGGGGCGAACGACATTGGCGGTGCGGCGCGACGACAGGAGGTCGGACCGGCTGACGTTGTACTGGCGCGCGACGACACGCTGGATGTCCTCGATCTTGATCCGCTTCGGCTCCTGCGGACGGATCAGGTCGCGCACTTCGCGTTCGGCCATTTCCAGCGTCACCGGCGTGGCGTTCAGCTTCGAATGCGCCAGCAGGCGGTTGATTGCGCCTTCGAGATCGCGGCCATTGTGGGTGATGGTGCGGGCCAGATAGTCCAGCACCGGTTCCGGTACGTCGAACGAGGCATGATGTGCACGGGCCGCGGCAACGCGCGACTTCAGGATGCCCAGGCGCAGCTCTTCGCCGAGCGAGCTCATTTCGACGACGAGACCGCCGGCGAGGCGTGAACGCACGCGTTCGTCAAGGCTTTCCAGATCCGACGGCGGACGATCGGCGGCGATCACCACCTGGCGGCCGGCATCGATCAGCGCGTTCAGTGTGTGACAGAATTCGGCCTGCGTGGTCTTGCCCTGCAGGAACTGCATGTCGTCGATCACCAGCACGTCGATGCCGCGCAGCGCTTCCTTGAAGGCGAGCGCCGTCTGCGTCTTCAGCGCAGCGACGAAGCCGTACATGAACTTCTCGGCGGTGAGATACAGCACCTTGCGGTCGGGGCCGGAATTGCCAGCCCAGGTCACGGCCTGCAACAGATGGGTTTTGCCGAGGCCGACGCCGGCATGGATGTAAAGCGGGTTGAACATCACCGGATCGCCGCGGCGACCTTCGGCGACCTGACGCGCGGCAGCATGGGCCAGCGTGTTGGCGCGGCCGAGCACGAAGCTCGCAAAAGTCAGGCGCGGATCGAGCGGCGAGCCGCCGAGTGCTTCATGGCTTGCGGACACCGGCGCGGTGGCCGTGGCGCGGAGTTCGGGCGCGGGACGGTTGTTGAACGTCTCGGTGCGGCGCGCTTCGGTCGGCGCTGCGGCTTCCTTGTTGGCGGGCGCCACGTTGCGCATTGCGGAGCGCACGGTGAGGTCGACGCGGTGAACCTGCGGCATCTCGGCCTGCCAGGCGTTTAGCACGCGCTCGGCATAGTGGGCCTGGATCCAGCTCTTCAGGAATCGGGTGGGTACCGAAAGATGGACGCTGTCGTCCTGCACGCTTTCGAGATCCATCCGCGCGAACCAGCTGGAGTAAACGTCTTCGCCAACCGTCGACCGCAGCCGACCTTTCACGCGAGACCAGTGATCCTGTTCCATATTAGCCATTGTCAGAGAACTTTTCAGATAGAGTGAGTGTCCGGCACAACGCTGCCGATGAATGTCCGCGTATGGAGACGCGGTGCGACCTCGTGTGACGCGTCGTCTTCGGGCACAGCTCCGCCAACGGCCATCCGGCCGAGGTCAGATCAGTGATGTCGAAGAGGACCTCGTCGCGAGGTCAGCGCGTACTGGAGGGTCTGTCGGGAACGTGGGCGGAGGTGTGGGTCGCCGTATCTGAACGAGACGCAGATCGCGGTCGCTGGAATGCTGTCGTGGTCGATTTGCGCATAAAGCCTCCCCCGCTCACCGCGGTCGCTCGCGGCAAGATGTCAGTTCACATGTGGTTCAAAGTCAGTCCGCAACGCTGAACATCGAAACTCGTTCAGTCGTATTCCCGTATCGTCGTCTTGCCCGCTCGCCTGCCCGCTTACTTCCGCACCGTCAGCTTTGCTGGTTGCGATTGGCCGGTGCGCATTTCTTTTCAAAGCATCCGAATGGATACCCGAGAAATTTCGACACAGAACAACCCTTCCCATATTGCTATGGGCTGCGATCCGATCAAAGCTTGGAAGGTGTCGCTAACCTGAAGACCGTCGCTGATCCTAAGGTCCGTCCTGGTTCTTAAATCGCTCTGATCTGAAGAACCGCGGGCGCCGCGAGTGATTAAAGAAATACAGCACGCCCGGTTTCTCGCAACGGAATCATTTTTCAGGTGCCCCGCAAAAGCCTCACTTGCGCAGCCCGGAACACGTCGTGATTTTTTTGACGATGCGTCAAGGTTTTGAATCAACGCGCTGAATCGTAATGTGACAGTGCCGTTGCAGATTCGATCCAGCGAAAAAAGAAATTCATAATTCATTTACGAATGAAGGGGCGGAGTCCGCGTTTTCAAACTGGTCCGCTTCGCTATGCCGATAAGTGATTAGAGCCGCGCGTTTTTTTCTGTGCGTTGAGTCAGGGTAACCCTAGACATCGGACTCGCGCTGGCGGTGTGGCGCTGTTGCTTTTTCAGAATCACGCTGACGCAAGCGATAACGCGGATTGGCACTCGGTGTGATGCGTTGTGCGTTCCGGCTGTGCCGTTGAAGAGACATGACGAGACGCGCATCGCGCAAGCGCGCGGCGGTCTTTGCGCTTCATCAGAATTTGTGACGCGATAGCGCGAACGCATTGCGGCATAAAAAAAGCCCGGCGTGCAGCCGGGCTTTTTGGAAAGAATGTTGTCGTCAGATTACTGCGCGAGCTTCGCGATCTGATGGACGAGACGCGAGACCTTGCGGCTTGCGAGATTCTTGTGAACGAGGTTGCGCTGAGCAGCCTTCATCAGTTCGGGCTCGGCGAGCTTCATCGCCTTCAGCGCCGCTTCGCGGTCGCCGCTCTTGATCGCCGCCTCGACGGTGCGGACTGCACCGCGCATCTGGGTGCGGCGGGACTTGTTGACGATGGTGCGGCGGGCAATCTTGCGCGTCGCCTTCTTGGCGGAGGTCGTATTGGCCATATCTCACTATCCTTCAGCAGCGTCCCGTCTCGGGCGCCGGGCTGATTGACGTCTGCCGCTCGACTGCGGCCAACGCTGATCTGTTTCCGGGGTGTTCCTGAAAATGCTATCCCCGGAGCGGCAAAGCTCACGCGTTTCGAAACTCACGGGGCGCGCCGCTCAAAGAACAGCGGCGGCGGGATTGCGCCCACCGCCATTGGCGCTCCTTATAGAGTGCCCGATTTCCACCGTCAACGCCTTCCGGCTGCGCCTTTAGACGAAAAACAGCCGCAGAGTGGCGGTTAAGTTGCTGATGAGGTTGAATTTCTCGGGTTTGCCCGGTATTGCCGGGGGTGAGAGCGATGAGGGGATTCGGATGATCCGCGGGTTTTTCCGCCTGATAGGGCTGTTATTGCTGGCCGGTGGGTTCGTGTTCCTAGTCTATGATGGGGCGCGCTCGATTGCCGATCAAGCGCTGCGGCTGACCCGGCTCGGGGAGTTCTGGAACGACATCAACCAGGCCAGCCAGCGTTCCTTCCAGGCGATGGTCGATGCCAATGCGCCGTTCCTCAGCGGGCTTCTCAAATTGCTGCTCAACCAGCCGGCCTGGGCCGTCATGGGCGTGCTCGGCATCGTGCTGATGCTGTTGTTTCGGCCAAGCAAGCCGTTGATCGGCTATTCGCGGAATTGAACGGCGCTCGACGACGTAACACACCTGCCGTTTCCCTCGTAGATACCTATATTGCCACCTGAGATACGCCGCGCGGCAGGAGTGAATCCGGTTCTGCCTCGCGGGTGCTGTTGGCCCCCAGATCTGCGCGTTCGTCCAGCGAACCGGAGTCCACTTCGTTCGCGAGCGCGCCGGGAGATGATCCATGCTGTTCATGCGCAAGACCGCTGCATTGCCGACCGCCGCCGAAGCACTGCCCGGTCGCGATACGCCGATCCCCACTACCAAGCATCACTTCGTCAATGGCAGTAACATCCAGCCGCCCTATCCAGAAGGAGTTGAGCGGGCGGTGTTCGGGCTCGGTTGCTTCTGGGGTGCTGAGCGCAAGTTCTGGGAGCTCGGCGACGGCATCTATACGACCGCGGTCGGCTATGCCGGCGGCTTCACGCCGAACCCGACCTATGAAGAGACCTGCTCGGGCCGTACCGGTCACACCGAAGCGGTGCTGGTGGCGTTCGATCCGAAGAAGATTTCTTACGAGCAGTTGCTGAAGACGTTCTGGGAGAGCCACGATCCGACCCAGGGCATGCGTCAGGGCAACGACATCGGCTCGCAGTATCGTTCCGCGATCTACACCTTCAGCGATGCACAGCGCGATGCCGTCGCAGCGTCGAAGGCGGCGTATCAGAAGGCACTGTCGGCGAAGGGCCTCGGCACCATCACCACCGAGATCGCGCCGGCCGGGAAGTTCTACTTCGCCGAGGACTATCACCAGCAGTATCTGGCGAAGAATCCCGGCGGCTATTGCGGTCTCGGCGGCACCGGCGTGTCGTGCCCGATCGGGGTCGGCGTCACGGCCTGAGCTGACTACGGCTAAGTGTAGATAAACAACGTCAAAAGCCCGCTTTCGGATATTCCCGAGGGCGGGCTTCTCGCTGCCTGGTGGACGGCGACGACAACGGAATTTTAACCATAAGAGGCCAAAACCGAAGCTGTCTCTATGAGGGATGAGTCCAGTGTCGTTTGCCCGCGCGTTTCGTCTGCCCATGATTGTCGCGGTTGCCGCGCTGGCTCTGTCCGGTTGCATGCGCAGACCCGGCCCTGTCGCAGTGGTCGCGCCGGCTGCCGATCTCGACACGCTAGCTTATGGCCGCCCGGGTTACGGGCCGGCAGCAGTGCCGGTTGCTTATGCTCCCCCGGTCTCGACCTATGATGCGCAGTACAAGCTCGATGCCGGCGACAAGCTGCGCGTCGTGGTTTACGGCCAGGAAGGTCTCACCAATTCCTACGCCATCGATGCCGGTGGCGCGATCACCATGCCGCTGATCGGCCGCGTGCCGGCGCGCGGCATGACGCCCGCTGCCCTGGCTGCGAGCATCACCGGCCGCCTGCGCAATGGCTTCATTCGCGAGCCGTCGGTGGCTGTCGAAATCGAAGCCTACCGTCCGTTCTTCATCCTCGGTGAAGTTGCCGCTCCTGGGCAGTATCCCTACGTGCCCAATATGAGCGTCGAGAGCGCGATCGCCATTGCCGGCGGCTTCTCGCCCCGCGCCAAGCGTGATGAAGTCACGCTGACCCATACCACCGTCGAGGGCTCGTACCGCGCCGTGGTGCCATTGGGCACGCCGATCAATCCCGGTGATACGGTGCTGGTCAGCGAGCGCTGGTTCTGATCGCACGCATCGATCGCGGTCATCACCTCACACGCGATTTTCTCCGCTTCACGGAATAGACGCGCTTTCCCGCGATGAAATTGGCTGCGATGTATCGGCGCATTGGCGTCAGGATACGCGTTGCTCTGTATCAGAATCGTCTCCCGCCCTGTAGCAATGATCAAGCGAGGCCAACTCGCTGAAAATGCGCCGCCATGTCGGCACATATGGATATCAGGGGGAGAAGAGATGAAGACCAGTCCGTCGGTCAACGTGATGCGCGGCGTCACTCTGGCAGCCATCGTGGCGCTGGGAGCGGCGCTGTCTTCGCAAGCATTTGCGCAGACCGCGCAATCCTATCCCGATAGGCGCATCACTTTCGTCGTACCCTATGCGCCCGGCGGTGCGACCGATGTCGCGGCGCGCCTACTTGCGCAGAAGCTGCAAGAATCCTGGAAACAGACCGTCACCGTCGAGAACAAGCCGGGCGCCGGTGGCGTGATCGGCAACGATTTCGCTGCCAAGGCTCCTGGCGATGGCTACACGGTGCTGATCGCAATCACGCAGATCATCCAGGCGCCGAGCCTGATGTCGAAATTGCCCTACGATGCGTTCAAGGATCTCGCGC
Source organism: Tardiphaga sp. 862_B3_N4_1 (assembly GCF_051811085.1). NCBI lineage: Bacteria > Pseudomonadati > Pseudomonadota > Alphaproteobacteria > Hyphomicrobiales > Nitrobacteraceae > Tardiphaga > Tardiphaga sp. 862_B3_N4_1. Next base: position 1,381,218 of record NZ_JBPWQB010000002.1, on the reverse strand, counting down.
CCGTCACGCAGGTCGCGATCTCGCCGATCGTGCTCGTCGTGCCCGAAGCGCAGCCGATGAAGTCGGTGAAGGAACTGGTCGATCTTGCCAAATCCAGTCCCGGAAAATATCCGTACGGCACTTTTGGCAATGCCACGACGTCGCATCTTTATGGCGAGCTTCTGAAGAAGAACACCGGCATTGATATGACCCATGTGCCGTATCGTGGCGCCGCGCCGCTCTTGAACGACTTGCTCGGCAATCAGGTCACGGCGGCCTTCCTCGACTTCACCACGGCCGGTCCGCAGCTCGAAGCCGGCAAGATCCGTCCGCTCGCGGTGGGCGGCGAGAAACGCAAGCCCAAGCTGCCGAACGTGCAGACCATGGCCGAACTCGGCTATCCCGGTTTCGAGGCTGAAGGCTGGGTCGGCGTCTTCGTGCCAGCAGCGACGCCGAAGGACATTGTGAGCAAACTGTCGGCCGAGCTCGGTCGCATCATCAATTCGCCGGAGGGGACCGCCGGCCTGCAGGCGGTCAATCTCGTTCCGGTCGGAGACAGCCCCGAATCTTTCGAGAAGAGCCTGCGCCGCGATTTCGATCGCTGGGCGACGGTGGCAAAGACAGCGGGCGTGAAGGGCGAGTGATGTTCCAATCTCTCCCGACTGGCAGGGAAAGATCGAGGCTGCTCCCTCTCAGTCGTCATACCCGGGCTTGACCCGGGTATTCAGCTTTGCCCAAGCGCCTGTTGGTGCCGCAAAGGTGGATTGCCGGGTCAAGCCCGGCAATGACGTGGAGAGGGCGGCGGCTTACTTCAGATGCTTCGCGAGGAACGCGAGGCTCCGTTCTCTCGCAACATCCGCGCTGGCTTTGTTGTAGCTGGCGCGCTGATCGCAATTGAAGCCGTGTTCGGCACCGTCATAGACGAAGATCTCCACATCCGGCCGCTTGGCGCGGATGGTCTCGACGTCCGACAGCGGAATGCCGTGATCCTTTTCGCCGAAATGCAGCTGCGTCGGGACGGTCGGCTTGTCGTCGGCAAAGCGCACCACGGCGCCGCCGTAATAGCCAATGGCGGCGCTGAGGCCGGTCAGCTTCGTGGCGGCGGCGAAGGCAACGCTGCCGCCGAGGCAAAAGCCGATGATGCCGACATTGCCGATATCTCCAACTGAATCGATGGCGGCCTGGGTATCGCGCAGCATCGCGGGCCAATCCGGATTAGCAACGAACTTGCGCGCGATGGCGATTTCCTCGGGCGAATAACCGGACTGGAAGTTGGGTTCGGTGCGATCGAAGATCGACGGCGCCACCGCCACATAGCCTTGCACAGCGAAGCGATCGCAGACCGTGCGGATGTGGTCGTTTACGCCGAAGATCTCCTGGATCACCACCACGGCGCCCTTGGGCTTGCCCTCAGGCTGGGTGCGGTAGGCGCCGAGTTTGAAGCCGTCAGATGCAGTCAGCGTGATGTCTTGTCCCACGAGGTATTCCATATCGTTGTTAAGGGGTGAGGTCTGTTTGGCGCGGGCGACAGCACGGGTCTACTCACAAAGCGGCTACTGCCACATCCAATGCCGGCCCCAGTCGCCCTTCCAGCCGGTCAGGCGTCCCTTGCGAAACTGGAGATAGAGGCGGTCGCGGCGGTCGAAGAAGCCGCTGCCGCCGAAGGTGCGGATCGCCAGATAGATCTCATCGCCCGGTCGGCCGCTGACATAGGTTAGCGGGGTGCCCAAGATACGGGCGGCGTCATCCGCCGCCATCCCAAAAGCCAGCGGGGTGGCGTTCGAAAGGGTTGCCGTGAATGGCAGATCGGGCCTCGTCCCGGCGGGCTGCCCGTGGGCTGGAACCGTGACGGCGAGGGCGGTCGCGACGCCGAGGATGAACCTGATGGTCTTCATGGCGCGATTGTTTTCCGGATCGGATTCCGGCGCAAGGCGGCATTGCTTAAAGTTTTCGCGAAAGCCCTAACCGACTGATAGTGCTATCCGCCGGAATGAAACCTTCCGGGGGGCGATCAGGAAGCATTAACAATACCCATTAAGCTTCAAGAACCCTGTTCCAAGGTATGTATGTCCTGCTTGCGGCCCGTTCGCCGCAATAGATCGAGGGCATATGACCGCTTCAGTCAACCAATCGCCGGCGCGCCGCCGACTGCTTCTGGCATCGGACCGCAGCGATCACAGCAGCGAACTCGTCGATATCCTGCAGAAGGTCGGCGAAGTCGATGTTGTCCCAACGTCAGCCATTCCGGAGACGCCGCCGAGCGAGCTGTCGGGTATCGTGGTCGATATCAATCTGCGCTCGGCAGAGGCCGTGCAGCGCGTGCGCAACAAACTGCGCCACAAATCCTATGAAGCGATACCGCGCCTGTTCGTGCTGGCCGACTCGCTGCATCACGGATCCATGCAGGCCTGGGCGCTCGGCGCCACCGATACGATCGCGCGGCCGTTCGATGCACGTGGCATCATGCAGCGTATCCGCGCCGCGTTTCCGAACCCGCATGACGAGGACTTCTCCGCCCGCGGCAAGGCGCTGAATCGCGGTGTCGAGGCGGCGCATGCGGTAATGGTCAAGATCTTCGAGAAGCTGCCCGCTGGCGTTCCGCTCACCTTCAACGACGTGATGCAGGCCGAGAACCAGATTCTGAAGGCCATCAAGCGCACATCGCTGCGCGAATGGCTGGCCGCCGTCGGCCGTCATCACAATCACAGCTATCGTCACTGCCTGTTCGTGACGGGGTTCGCGGTGGCCTTTGCGCAGCATCTCGGCATGCGCGACGAAGATCAGCGCCGTCTCACGCGCGCAGCTCTCGTGCACGACGTGGGCAAGGCGTTTATCCCGGTGTCGATTCTGGACAAGCCGGGCAAGCTCACCGAGGACGAGACGCTCGAGATGCGCAAACATCCGCGTCTCGGCTTCGAAGCGCTGGTGGCGCAGGGCAGCTTTCCGCGCGAGATGCTCGACGTGGTGCTGCATCACCACGAATTCCTAGATGGCAGTGGCTACCCCGATGCGCTGGCCGGCGACCAGATCAGCGACATCGTGCGCCTGATGACCATCGTCGACATCCATGCGGCTCTGGTGGAGCGGCGCGCCTATCGCATGGCCTTCACGCATGCCAAGGCATTCGAGATCATGGAGCAGATGGGCGACAAGATCGACCAGCAATTGCTGCAGGTGTTCCGCCCGGTGGCGCTCGGCGCGTAAGCGCCGTTCGCCTCAGGCCAGCAGCTTGCGCAACTCGGCCTTGGCGACTTTCTCGAGAGTTGAACGTGGCATCTCGTCCACGAAATGGATTTCGCGGGGCACTTTGAAATCCGCCAGCCCGCTCTTGCAGGCCGCCATGACATTGTCATGCAGCGCGGGTGGCGCCTGCGCCACGCCGGCATGCGGGATGATGAAAACCACCGGCACTTCATCCAGCATCGGATGTTTCTTGCCGACGACGGCCGCCTCGCGAACGCCGGGCACCGTGATGACGACTTGCTCGATCTCGGACGCGGCAACGTTCTCGCCGCCAACTTTCAGCATGTCCTTCGCACGGTCACCAAACTTGATATAGCCGCGCTCGAGTAGCGTGACGCGGTCGCCAGTGATGAAGAGGCCGTTGGTGTCGAAACTGTCTGAGGTCGCAGCTTCGTTGTGCAGATACTCCTTGAACAGCGACAGGCCGGGAATGCCCTTGATCGTGAGATTGCCGGTCTCGCCCACGGCGGTCGGCGTGCCGTCGTCATTGGTGACGCGGATGCCATATTCGGTTGCGGCGCGGCCGATGGCCATCGGCGTATTGGGCTGGTCGACCTCGCCAATAATGCCGTGGGTGATGGTCTCGGTCATGCCCCACCAGCCGATAATCTTGACGCCGAATTTGGCGAAGGCCGGCGGATCGCAGAACGAGGCTCCCCACAGACGGAAGTGATGATGCTTCGGCACGTCGTGCTCGAGCAGCGCCTTCATGCAGAACGGGATCGTCGACAGCCAGGTCGCGCGATGTTCGAGCGCTACGTTCCAGAACCGGCGCGCGGAAAAACGCGGCTGAAGCACGAGGGAGGCACCGACCCACAACGTCGACAGCATCGAATAGGCCAGCGCATTGGTATGAAACAGCGGCAGATAAGTCATATGAGTATCGAACGCATGGAGGTCCTGATGCGCAGCATTCACCTTGCCGCCCCACAGCGCATTGGCATGGGTCCACAGCACCGCTTTGGGCCGCGATGTGGTGCCTGACGTATACTGGACGCTACAATGCGCCCAAGGGTCGACCGGGCGTCGCGGACGATCGGCGCTGTCAGCGAACAGGGATTCGAACCGCTCAGCCTTGCCCACCGCATGGCCGTCGGCCGACGCGCCGGTGTTGTGCGACGTCACCGCGATCCAGCGCAGTTTGCGGCAATTGGCGACGACGAGCTCGGCATAGGATGGCTGGGTGATGGCGGCGACGGCGCCGCAATGATCGGCGAAATATTCGATCTCCGCAGCCGACGAGCGGGTATTCGTGGTGACGGCGATGGCGCCGAGTTCGACGCAGGCGAACCAGGCCAGCAGCATCTCGACGCAGTTGTCGAGATGGATCAGCACATAGTCGCCCTGGACGATGCCGCGTTGGGCAAGGCCTGCGGAAAGTGCCCCGACGCGCTCGTGAAATTCGCCATAGGTCCATGGCCGCGCCGGCGCATCGAATGGCGACCAGATGATGAAAGGGCGATCGCGACGCGTCTCGGCGTGCATGCGCAGCAGCCACGGCACGTCCATGCCGTCGAACGGGCCGATCGAACCGGGAATCATGGCGGGATTCGTCACGGGGTGGGGCATGCATCCTCCGTCGAAAGCCGCCGGAGCGACCGCTTACGCGGGTGCGGCTTTCTTATTCTTGTTTTTACGGAAGATGTTGTGCCATCAGCGGCGGCGGTGCGCAAACCGCAACGCGTGCAGGATCAGCCTATTTCGTAAGACGAAATTTCAATCAGGCTGCCATCGGGATCCCGGCAATAGACCGAGCGCAAGGTGCCGCGCGCTCCCTGTTTGGCCACCGGGCCTTCCTCGATAGCAACATCGCAAGCGCCGAGATGCGCAACTACGGCGTCGGGCGGTGATGCAGTGAGAAAACAGAGGTCGTCACTGCCGGCCATCTCATGATCCGCCGTGAACCACTCGACCTTATCGGCGCCGATCGGCCGCAGATTGATCTTTTGCACGCCAAAACTCACCGATGTGCGCGGCAACTTGCCCGGACCGGGATCGAACACCTTCACCTCCATGCCCAGGACGCGTTGATACCAGGTGGCTGAGCGTTGGACGTCAGTGACATTCAGGACGAGATGATCGAGGGCCGTGACGGTGAGGGACATGAAATGGTCCTTGGCGTTGCCTTGACGTTTCTTTGGGCTGGTGCCGCAGTAGTGTCGCACTGGCCGATAGTTGAATTGTTTGGTAGATACGGCCGTTGTCAATTCAACACACGCTGACCGCGCGCAAAGTTGCGGCAGCCGGAGGGAATAAAATATGACGTCACGTCGTGCCGCGATCGGTCTGATTGCGCTTGGCTTTTCTGCTTTTACTGCAACCGCTCTCGTTCCGGTCAGCTCGGCGCTGGCCGTGGATTATCCGACGCGGCCGGTTCGCTTTGTCGTCGGCTATCCTGCTGGCGGTGCAACCGATATTCTGGCTCGCCTGATCGGGCAGAAGCTATCCGAGCGAACCGGTCAGCAATTCGTCGTCGAAAACAAGCCGGGCGCGGGCAACAATATCGGCACCGAATCTGTCGTGAATGCAGAACCCGACGGCTACACGATCCTGCTGGTCAATCCGGCGAACTACATCAACGCCACGCTTTATGGGAAGCTGAGCTTCAATTTCGTGCGTGATATCGCGCCTGTCGCCGCCTTCCATCGCACCGCCAATGTGATGACCGTCAACAAGGACATCACGGCGAAGACCGTCGGGGAATTCATCGCCTATGTGAAGGCCAATCCGGGCAAGGTGAACATGGCGTCGTCGGGCAACGGCACCTCGGTGCATCTGTCCGGTGAGATGTTCATGATGCTGTCAGGCGCCAAGATGCAGCATGTGCCCTATCGCGGTGCTGCGCCGGCGATCACCGACATGCTCGGCGGTCAGGTCCAGGTGATCTTCGACAATATGCCGTCAATCATCCAGCATATCCGCTCGGGCAGCCTTCGTGCGCTGGCGGTGACGACCACCGAGAAGTCGTCGCTGTTGCCCGATGTGCCGACCGTCGCGGAAACCGTGCCGGGGTATGAGGCCAGCGCTCTGTTCGGCATGGGTGCGCCGAAGAAGACGCCGCCGGAGATTATCGCCAAGCTCAACGCGGACGTTAATGCGGTGCTGGCGGATCCGGCCGTCAAGGCCAAGCTGATCGATCTCGGCGGCGAACCGCTGATCGGACCGCCGGAAGCCTTCGGTAAGATGATCGTCGCGGAGACCGAGAAGTGGGAGAAAGTGGTCAAGGCTGCGGGCCTTAAGGTCGAATGAACCCATGCGGCACTATGGTGTCTAACCCTTGTGATTCCGCCAGTATAAGCGCGTGATCACAAGACCGGGATGTACCGGAGCTTGCGGGAACGTTCATCCGCAGGCTCTGTTGCTTTCTGGGGATGTCACAGGACCGCTGCCGCGGAGGAGAAGACGTGATGCGCAATCTGATGCTGGCCGTGTTGGCTGTTGGTGGTGTTTCGGCCATGGCTTCCAGCCCTGCAGCTGCCGCCCCGGCCTATCCCTATTGCATCCAATCGCAGGCTTTTGGGACCGATTGCTCCTATCCGAGCTATGAAGCGTGCCAGGCCACCGCATCGGGTCGCGGCGTCGACTGCATCGTCAATCCGCGTCTGGCGTTCAGCCCGCAGCCCTATAGTGAACCGCGCCGCAGTCGGCGTTCGGTTGCCTATTAAAACCCATCTTCGTGGCGGCGACGGCTATGTTTTTGGCTTCGTCGCCAGCCAGATGACATGACGGGCGCCACCGCGTGTGCCGGTGGCGCGGATCTTGATTTCCTCGGCGTTGAAGCCTGCCTTGCCGAGGAGCGCCGTGAATTTGTCATATGGAAATGACGACCAGACGGCTAGTACGCCGCCCGGACTGAGCGCGGCCTGGGCCGCGCGCAACCCTTTCAGGTCATAGAGCGCATCGTTCGATTTTCGCGTCAGGCCTTCGGGCCCGTTATCGACGTCGAGCAGGATCGCATCATATTTGCCGCGTGCACCAGCGATCGCTTTAACGACATCGCCCTCGACAATCTCCACGCGCTCATCACTCAGGCTGTCGCCAGACAGCTCGGCCATTGGGCCACGCGCCCAGGCGACGATCGCGGGCACCAGTTCGACCACGGTGATCTTCGCCTTCGGGCCGAGCACCTTTAGCGCAGCGCGCAATGTAAAGCCCATGCCATAGCCGCCGATCAAAAGCCGCGGCGCCTTCATATCCTTGAGGCGAAAGCAGGTGAGTGTCGCCAGCGCTTCCTCGGAGCCGAACAGCCGACTGCTCATTAACTCGTTCTGGCCGAGCTTGATGGTGAACTCTTGCCCGCGCTGCATCAGGCGCAGCGGCACGCCGCCGCCGGGGACTTCGGTCGTATCGATCAGTTTCCAGGGTAGCACGGGTGTCTTTCATCAAGCGATTGCGCGGCGGCCCGTGGTAGCGCGAGAACCGAGCTCCACGCAACTCAGCTATCATGCAAAGGCCTTGCGGCAATTGAAGTCGCTCGTGTCGCAGCACTTCGATCGCAGCGGGATCGGATGCCGGGTTCCGGTCTCTGGAATAGCTCCAACACGTCGCTGCATCTTCGTTTAAAGGGAACTACACTGATGAAGTACTTCGCGCGGGAGCTCCGTTCGCCGTTCTTAACGGGCGGATAACTAACCGAACGGGTTGTGCCGGTGCATTGATAGAACGGAATTGCCAATGGTATCTGGTGCCTCTAAGCAGAATGAAGACCAATGCATCTTCGGGTTGCGCATCGCGCGGCAAGGCGAAGACGCTTTCGTCGGGGCCGAGTGATCTTCAACTCATCGAGAGGAATAGAATGACCAAAATTCTGCACATGATGGCGGCATGTCTCGTCGCCATGTTCATCGTCTCGACGCAGGCAAGTGCTGCGCCGATGATGGGCCAGAGCATCGCTGTCGAAGCGCACGTGATCCCGGTTGCGGGTGGTTGCGGTCCGAACGGCTGGCGGGGTCCCTATGGTGGCTGCCGCTATACACCTTATTACGGCCCACTCCCGGGCGGCTACTATCAGGAAGCTCCCGTAATGGGGAACGGCTGCCCTCCCGGTTACTGGCGCGGTCCTTGGGGCCACTGCCGCAACACGCCCTATCACGGCAATCTGCCGGGCGGCGGCTGGAAGCCATAAGGCAAACGTGACGCTGCGTCGCACGTCGCAGCGCACGATCTGACTGTCGATCAGCTGAAAGGCCAGCCGCAAGGCTGGCCTTTCTGTTGCGCGCAAACATTGAAGCGCAGCGTTGAATGTGTTGCCTTGGGCCATCTACGGATGGCCTGGAGACACTTTAATGACGATGCGATTCACACCGGGTACGGTGACGCTGGCGGACTGGCGGTCGATCTATCGGGGGGCAGTACCAGTTCTCGATGAGAGCTGTATTCCCCGCATCAATGCCAGTGTTGCGGCAGTTGCCCGGATCGTCGCCAAGGGCGAACCCGTCTATGGCATCAATACAGGCTTCGGAAAGCTTGCACATGTCGGCATAGAAGCCGAAAGCATCACGGCCCTCCAGAAAAACATCGTGCTGTCACATTGCGTGGGCGTCGGCGATCCAGCGCCAGCGCCGGTGGTGCGGCTGATGATGTGCCTCAAGCTTGCGAGCCTGGCACAGGGTTTCTCCGGCGTCCGCATGGAGACGGTCCAGTTGCTCAGCGCCATGATTGCGCATGACATCACGCCCATCGTGCCCGCGCAGGGATCAGTCGGTGCTTCCGGCGATCTGGCCCCGCTCGCGCATATGGCGTCGGTCATGATCGGCGTCGGCGAGGCGCTGACGACGTCCGGGCGACTGCCGTCGACGGAGGCGCTCGCCAGTGCGGGTCTGCAGCCGATCGAGCTGCAGGCCAAGGAGGGACTGGCACTGCTGAATGGCACGCAGTTCTCGACGGCCTATGCACTTGCGGGATTGTTCGAGGCTGAAATTCTTTTCAAGACAGCACTCGTCAGTGGTGCCTTGTCCACCGATGCCGCGCGTGGCTCGGATACGCCGTTCGATCCACGCATCCATCAACTGCGCAAACATGAAGGGCAGATCGCTTCGGCCCAGGCATTGAAGGAACTTCTCGCCGGCAGCGCGATTCGCGAGTCGCACCGCACCGGCGACGTCCGTGTTCAGGATCCTTATTGCCTCCGCTGTCAGCCGCAGGTGATGGGCGCCGCGCTGGACCTTTTGCGACAGGTGGCCACCACACTTCTCACCGAAGCGAATGGCGTCTCTGACAATCCTCTGGTCTTTGCCGAGGACGATATCGCGATCTCCGGTGGCAATTTCCATGCAGCGCCGGTTGCCTTTGCGGCGGATATGATGGCGCTTGCGATCTGTGAGATCGGATCGATCTCAGAGCGCCGGATCGCCATGCTGGTGGATCCGGTGTTATCCGGTGTGCCCGCGTTCCTGACACCGAAGCCGGGGCTTAATTCCGGCTTCATGATCGCGCAAGTGACGGCCGCGGCGCTGGTATCTGAGAACAAGCAGCGGGCTTATCCGGCCAGCGTCGATTCGATTCCGACATCGGCCAATCAGGAGGATCATGTCTCGATGGCTGCCCATGCGGCGCGCCGGCTGTTGCCGATGATCGAGAATGCGATGGCCGTCATTGCCATCGAGCTGCTGGCGGGCGCGCAAGGCTGTGATTTCCATGCGCCGCTCAAGTCCAGCGATCGTCTGGAAAACGTTCGCGCACGGATCCGGGCAGACGTCGCCCATCTCGACGAGGATCGATATTTTCACGACGACATTCAGAAGTCGCTGCGCCTTGTGCGATTCGGTGCGATCGTTGCGGCAGCCAATCTCGATACGATCCCGGGTGTCTAGAACGCGGGAGCGCAGTTACCCGATTGCGGTCTTGATCACGCTGAGCAATTCCTGGAACGGCTCGGCGCAGGACGGGTCGGTCGGGTGCTGTTGCAGCACGTCGTAGATCTTGGGCACGAGCTGGACGGCCTGATCGAGTTCACTGTCGCGGCCGGGCTGATAGCCGCCCATCAGGCGAAGGTCGCGGGTGTCCTCAAAGCGGGCGATCATGGCGCGCAGCTTACGCACCAGATTAGCTTCCTCCGGCGACCACACATGCTGGCCGAGGCGCGACACCGATGACAGCACATTGACGGCCGGATAGCGGCCCTGATCGGCGACGTCGCGGTCGAGCATGATGTGCCCGTCCAGTGTACCACGCACCGTATCCGCCACAGGTTCGTTGTGATCGTCACCATCGACCAGCACGGCAAACACGCCCGTAATGGAGCCTTGGCCTTCGAGGCCCGGTCCCGAACGCTCCAGCAGACGCGGAAGTTCGCTGAAGACGCTCGGCGCATAGCCGCGTGCGATCGCCGGCTCGCCGGTAGCGAGCGCGACTTCACGGGATGCGTGGGCGAAGCGCGTTACCGAATCGACGATCAACAGCACCGATTCGCCGCGATCGCGGAAATATTCGGCGATGGTCATCGCCGTCTTCGGCGCCAGTCGACGCATCATCGGGCTTTCGTCGCTCGTCGAGACGACTGTGATCGCGCGGGTCTTGTGATGGACCAGCGATTCTTCGAGAAATTCACGTACTTCTCGTCCACGCTCGCCGACCAGTGCAGTGACTACCGTGTCGAAGCCGGCGCTGCGTGCCAGCATCGAAAGAAGGGTGGTCTTGCCGACGCCGGAACCAGCGAAAATACCGATGCGCTGGCCGATACAGAGCGGTGTGAAGAGATCCACGACGCGGACGCCGGTGCGGAGCGGCTTGCTCACGCGGGAGCGGCTCATCGCCGGTGGGGGATTGGCATCCGTTTGCATCTCGCGCTCGCCGACCGGCATGTCGCCGGCGCCATCCAGTGGCTCACCAAGGGCATTGATGACGCGACCTTTCCAGGCCGGATGTGGAGACAGCGTCTTGGGAGGCATTCGGAAGGCGGGAACGCCGAGGCCGGCAGCAAAGTGGGAATCGAACGGTTTGGCCGTTACGCCGTCAGTATCGATCCGCACGACCTCACCGAGATGAACCTGCTTGTCGATTTCCAGTCCGATCAATTCACCGAGCCTGACATAGCGCGACAGGCCGGAGACGCGAAAATGCGTCGGCGTCACCTCGGACACCATGCCACCGACACGAACCGTGGGCACGTCCCGGCGCAGGGTTGCGATGGTCGATTCGAGTTTTTCAAGCGCGTTCATCGAGCTCTCCCGCCGGTCACATCAGGCATCAGGCTTTTGGATCGCCCAGCGTGCGAATGGCGTTCTGCATGGTACTTTCGGAATTGTCGATCAATGAGCTGACGCTCTGGAAGGTGCGCTGTGCGGTCATCATCTGCGTGAGTTCTGTCAGAGGATCGACATTCGATCCTTCCACATAGCCTTGCTGAAAGCCGACCGTGACAAAATCGAGCGCGGTGGTCGCCGGTTTGCTCGGAATCACGCCCGACGTTCCGAATCGTTCCAGCTTTGCGTCCGGGGCGATATCGAACAGGCCGAGCTGACCGACCTGGATGCGACCCTGCGAAATGGTGCCATCGCGCACAATCGTTAGCGGGCCAGCATCGGGATCGACGATGATCGGCGTGCCGCCAGAATCGAGGATTGGATAGCCGGTGAGGGTCTGAAGCTGCCCGTTGATGTCGATCTGCATGCGGCCATCGCGCGTATAGACGGTGCCGTTCGGCCCAGCAAACGCCATCCACGTCGTGTGGCCGGGATCGGGGCCGCCGGGGTACGCGGCCATGCTATTCCCGGTGACCGCCACGTCCAGGGTATTGCCGGTCTGGGTAATAGCGCCTTCCTTGCGCGAGATGAAGTTTTCGCCGGGCGAGGAGAACGCGACCGCCTGCGTTGCTGCGCGCGACATTGCAGTCTCGAACTTCACCGCGTCGGCACGGAACGCGGCGGTTTTCATATTGGCCATGTTGTTGGCAATGGTTTCGAGTCGCTTCTCAAGCGAGACCTGGGCCGAGAGGCTGACATAGAGCGCTGATTGCATTTTATCGTCCGATTTTCAGGTTCTGCAGGGTGGTCAGCACGTCCGTGCTGAGGCCCATTTCGAGCGGCTGCGCGATAAGGGTGCTTGAAGCCGATTGGGCGATGGACGTTCCGTTCTCCATCTCCCACATCACCGAAAAACGCTGCAGGAACGTCTGCAGCTTTTCGGGGGTCTGGAAATCCGCGATGTCGACTTTCGCGCTGAGCATATTCGCCTGTTTGTCGACATCCGCCATCGAGGTCATCGGTGAGATGCCAAGCGCGATCTGGGCGACCTTGATCAACGCCGGATCAGCGAGAATCTGATAGATGCTGGTGATCTTGGGCGCCTTGCGCTCGAAATAGAGTGCCAGACGAACGCCTTCATTTTGCGATCCGGCGTCTTCCTCGAGTTGCTGCCGGACGTATTTCTCGACGGTGCCGACCTGTGCGGCGGTCGTGCTCGTCGCCTGGTCACCCAGCTTGGCGAAGTCGAATGCGGTGGCGAATTCGCGGTAGCGGGCGTCGGAAAGCTTGTTGGCGAATGTGGTCGAGCTGGCAACACCTTCCGTAAGAACCTTGCGCATGAACGCCTTGGCATAGGTCATGTCGCTCAACCCGTACGCCTTCATGGCATAGCTGAACAACCGATAGTCGCCGATGAATTCGTCGATCGTATTCACATCGCGGATGTGTGACAGGTAGTATTCTGTGTCCTTCGACACGTCCGGCTTCTCCATCGTCTGCTGCAACGATTTGACGATATTCTTGGAGATCAACTGGTAGCTTGCGATTGTCGAGACCATCGGCAGTGGGTTCCCAGTCTGCGGGCGCATGCGGCGAGACTGGCCTCAAACTCCCCGCACAAGCTTGCGCGGGGCTGGCCGGCGCAGGCCGATGTCAGCCTCGTGCAAGCATCGTTGCCTAAGTGAAACGTATCCTCAATTTGGAGCGGTGCGCTTGAGCATTCTCTTTGGCGTCATTATCACACTCGCCAGTCTGATCGGCGGCTTCACCGCGATGGGCGGGCATCTCAGCGTGATATGGCAGCCCTGGGAGTTCGTCATCATCATGGGGATGTCGCTGGGCACCTATGTCATTGCGAATCCCTGGAAAACCGTGGTCGACACCGGCCGCGCCACCGTGCAGGCATTGACGGTCGCAGTGCCGAAGCAACGCCATTACCTCGATCTGCTCGGGCTTCTGCATTCTCTGATGCGCGAGGTACGAAACAAGGGTCGCAACGAGGTGGAAGCTCATATCGACGATCCATCATCGTCAGAAATATTCACCGCCTTCCCGACCGTTCTCGCCAATGAGCCGCTTCTGCACTTCATCTGCGACTACTTCCGCCTGATCATCATGGGCAGCGCGCGGCCGCATGAGATCGAAGCGCTGATGGACGAGGAAATCGAAACCATCATTCGCAGCAAGATGAAACCATATGGCTCGCTGATGATGGTGGCCGAAGGACTGCCGGCGCTCGGTATCGTCGCCGCGGTACTCGGCGTCATCAAGGCGATGGGCGCTCTCGACCAATCCCCGAAATTGCTCGGCGGCTTCATCGGCGCAGCTCTGGTCGGCACATTCGCCGGCATCTTCTTGTCCTACGGTCTTGTCGCGCCGCTGGCCCACAAGATCAAGCTGGTGCGCGAGCAGCGCGCGCGGATGTATGTAATCGTCAAGCAGTCACTGCTCGCCTTCATGAACGGGGCCCTGCCGCAGATCGCGATCGAACACGGCCGCAAGATGATCGGCCCCGGTGAACGCCCGTCGATTGATGTCGTCGAAAGCGAAACCATCTCCGGCGGTCCCGCGAAGGCGGCACCTGCTGAATCCTCGGCGAAAGCGGGAGCACGGGCCTGATGTCAGAAGTAAAGTCAGGCCGCGTAGATCAAGGATCAGATCAACTTTTAGGGGCTGCCGGAATTTCCGTCGAACGCATGCCGATGCTGCATGTGATTTTCGACCAGATGACGAATCTTTGTGCCGAAAGCCTGCGATCCATGTCGCCCTCGCAGTCGTATTTCTCGCTAAGCAGCGTGGGCAGTGATCGCCTCTCCGATATCCTCGATCGCTATGAGGGCGAAGCCATTGCCGCGGTTTTCTATGCACAAGCATGGGACGCCCGTATCCTGATCGGGTTTGATCGCGATTTCGTCTACACGATGATCGAGCTCCTGTTCGGCGCCGACGGTGCGGAGCCGCCGCTGGACATGCCGCGGGTATTTTCGAATGTGGAGTTGCATGTCGCGCAATCGCTGTTCGAGCGCTTTGGCAAGGCGTTGCAGGCGTCATTCGACCGCGCTTCCGACGTGGCGTTCAACCTGGAACGTGTCGAGACGCGCATGGACTATCTTGCGATCGGTCGCCTCAACAACATGGCCGTGTGTGCGAAGATCCTGCTGCAGGGTCTCGATCGCGGCGGCGAGATGTTCATCGTCATTCCGCACGCAGCGCTTAATCCGATCCGGCAGTCGCTGTCGCAGATCGTATCCGGTGAGTCGGCATCCACCGATCCGAACTGGAGCCGTCAGTTGCACAGCGAGATCAAACGGACTGAAGTCGTTCTGAAGGCGGTTCTCGAAGAGCGACAGTTTACTCTCGGCGAGGTCGCGAAATTTCACGTCGGCCAGGTGCTCAAGCTTAACGCCACGCCGGACACGATGGTTCGCCTCGAATGCAATGATCAACGCCTGTTCTGGTGCCAGCTCGGCCAGATGAATGGCGTCTATTCACTGCAGGTCAAGGAATCGGCCGACCAAAAACGGGAATTTATCGATGGTATCCTCGCTTGTTGACATCATCCTTTTTGCAGCCCTGCTTTTCACGAGCATCCGCGTTACCAAGATGCATCGTGAGCTTGTGAAGTTGCGCGCGCATCAGGGAGAGTTTACCGCGGTGGTCGGCAAGACCAATGAGACGGTGGACGACATGGTGCTGATGGTGCGCGAATTCAGTTCGGACGGACGGCAAATGGTTCAGGCGCTTGGCGACAAAATAGATGAGGCGCGCAAGGCTATCGCGGAAATCGATACTCGCACTGCGGCACAAAATCCGGCTTAGGCCAAGATCTGAGTTTTCAAGAAGGCAGGGGATATGAAGCAACCATTCGATATCGATCCAGTAAGCGCAGCGACCGCTACAGCTAGCGACCCGCTCAAGGCTGACGGCGCGTCGTTCGGCAAACTGGCAGATCTCGCGGCTCGCGCTGCCGAGGAAACCAGCCGGCTGACAAATCTTGAACCTATCCTGCGCATCCCGGTCACCGTGCAGGTGCTGCTCGGCTCAGCCACCATGCCGGTCGCGGATCTGATGAAGCTTGGCCGTGGCGCAGTGATTCCGCTCGATCACCGTGTGGGCGAGCCTGTCGAAGTCGTCGTCAACGGACGCATCGTTGCGCGCGGTGCGGTCGTGGTCGTGGAAGACGAAAATTCGCGTTTCGGTGTATCGCTGACGGAAATCGTCGGAGGAGCGGCCGGGGATCCGGACGCTTAAAGAGATTTTCCCAAAGAGATATTCCTAATGGCATTCAATGCACCTGCTAAGCGCGCCGGCACCAGCATCAAACCGCTGGGTGGTACCGAGAAAGCGGCAGCTCTTTTGCTGGCCATGGGGCGTGAGCTCTCGGGCGGCCTGCTTCGGGAGTTCGATCCCGAAGAGATCAAACTGGTCACGCGCGCTGCCGCTGAGCTCAAGCCCATCTCGGGGCCTGAGCTCGAGGCGATCATCGAGGAATTCGCTCAGAATTTCTCGGAAGGTCCGAATATCTTCGGCACTGTCGGTGAGCTGGAGAAGCTGCTCAACGGCGTGCTGCCGCCGGAACAGATTACTGACATCATTTCCGAAGTTCTGGGCAACAAGACCAAGTCAGTTTGGGAGCGTATCTCTCTCGTCTCGGAAAGCCTGCTCGCCAACTATCTTCTCAAGGAGCATCCGCAAACCGCTGCACTCATTCTCTCGCGGGTGAAGCCGGCATGTGCTGCCCGCGTGATGAGTCATCTTCCGCCGGATATCCGGCACGACCTGATGCGGCGCATGCTTAGCCTCAAGCCGGTTGTCGAGGATGCCATGGGCATTATCGAGAAAACGATGCACGAAGACTTCATGATCAACTTCGCTCGGAACCTGGCATCCGACACCTATCCGCGCATGGCTGACATCATCAACAAGATGGAGCGGACGCAGATGGAGGAATCGCTGAAGAACCTCACCGAATCGCGGCCGAAGTCGGCCGAGATTCTGAAGGGCATGCTGTTTACCTTCGACGACATCGTGAACCTGACCGCCAAGGCACGCATGCTGATCTTCGATCAGGTGCCGACGGACCGTGTGGTGATGGCGCTCAAGGGATCGGATACGACATTCCGCGAGCTCATTCTGTCGTCGCTCGCCTCACGCACCCGTCGTCTGGTGGATCACGAACTGGCAAACGGTATCCCCGCCAATCAGCGCGAGATCCTGGATGCCCGGCGCGCCATTACCGATCTTGCGCTCGATATGGCCGGACGCGGCGAAATTGAACTCAACCCCGATCAAGAAGATCAGCCGGTATTCACCTGAAGATAGAGCATTGTGTCTGACGAACCCGATAAGGACAGTAAAACCGAAGAGGCGACAGAGAAGAAGGTTCGTGATTCCGTCGAGAAGGGCCAAATCCCGGTCTCGCGCGAAGCGCCGATTTTCGCCTCTATGCTCGCACTGCTGATTATTCAAAGCTTTCTGACCACCGACAACGTCAGAAAACTGACATTCACTTTAGCCCGATTGATCGACGATCCGTCGGGCATCCGCATCCGTAATGGAACGGATGCTATTGAGTTGCTCACCGCGGTCGGTATGAGTGCGGCGGGACTGGTTATTCCGATTGTTATCGTCCTGATGCTGGCCGGGCTGGCGTCATCTTTCCTGCAGAACGCACCGCGAATTGTGTTCGATCGCATCCAGCCGGAAGCCTCGCGCATCTCAATAGCGAAAGGTTGGGGCAGAATCTTCGGCGCGCAGGGACGTGTGGAATTCGGAAAGTCGGTCTTCAAGTTCGTTGCTATCAGTCTGGTCGTGATGATCGTCCTGCGGGCTGAGGAGGCCGTGGCCGTGAATGCATTGTTTAGCGATCCGGCGGCCGTTCCGGAATTAGTGCTGACTACCGCGATGCGGCTCGTCTCCGCCATCAGCATTGCGACCATTGTCCTGGTATCGCTCGATCTCGTCTGGGCACGCTTCCATTGGCGCCGCGAACTGCGCATGACGAAGCAGGAGATCAAGGACGAGTTCAAGCAGGCTGAAGGCGATCCGATCGTCAAATCACGGTTGCGTTCGTTGGCACGCGATCGCGCTCGCAAGTCGATGTTGGCGGCCGTTCCGCGCGCCACGCTGGTGATCGCGAACCCCACGCATTACGCGATTGCGCTGAAGTACAAGCAGGGCGAAGACGCTGCGCCGACGGTGCTTGCAAAGGGGCAGGACCTGATCGCGCTGAAGATCAGGGAAATCGCAGAGAAGAATGGTGTTCCGGTGGTGGAAGACAAGATGCTGGCGCGCTCGATGTATGATGTCGCATACATCGACAAGATGATTCCGTCGGAGTTTTTCCGCCCTGTCGCGGAAATCATCTACTTCCTGCATTCGCGAAAGCAGAAGACGAACGCGTAAGCGCTCCGCGCATGTCGTGATGCGCATCTCCAGCCTCGGACAAGTTTCCATTTGTAAACCATGATCAAGGAATCATGTTTGCCTGGGGGATAAGTGGGACCCGTCTATCTCTTCGATGTTGCCTCATCGCATGAGCGATGGCTGTCGCTGCGGCAGTCCGCAATCTCGGCGAATGTCGCCAATGCGAACACGCCGGGCTATCGCGCGCAGGACATCGAGCCGTTCAACAAGATTATTGAATCGAAGGTCGTGCCCGTGACGGTGACGTCACCGGCGCATATCACGACCGGTTCTTCAGTTGAGGCCCAGGGCATGCGCAAGGAGAAGAGCTGGGAAACCGTGCACTCCGGCAACTCTGTCAGCCTTGAGCAGGAGATGCTGAAGGCTGGCGATATCAATCGCGACTATTCACTGAATACGGCGATCGTCAAATCGTTTCATCGCATGTTCATGACAAGCATGAAGACCTGAGGGAAATGACGATGATTGATCCGTTACAAGCATCTGTTCAGATCGCAAGTTCCGGCCTCGAAGCGCAGTCGACCCGCTTGCGCGTCGTGTCGGAGAACCTTGCTAACGCCAATTCAACCGGCCGCACGCCAGGCTCGGATCCGTATCGCCGCAAGACCACGACCTTCACAGCCGAGATGGACCGTGCCGCTGGTGTGCGCATGGTCAAGGTGAAGGATGTCGGAACCGATCAGGCGCCGTTCCGCGTGGACTATGAGCCAGGCCACCCGGCTGCCGATCCAACCGGTTACGTGAAGCTGCCCAATGTGAACTCGTTGATTGAAATGGGCGACATGCGGGAAACCAACCGGTCCTTCGAGGCCAACCTACAGGTCATCAAACAAGTGAGATCCATGGTGTCGATGACCATCGATCTCTTGAGGAGCTAACCATGCTTGAAGCGGTATCCTCAGTCATCAGCAGTGCTGGTGAGCTCGCCAAAACCAGCGAAGTCATCAATTCCGCGACACCCGCGGTGCAACCTGGTGCGGCCACCGTCGGTTTCAACAACGTCCTCGAACAGGTCGCAGCCGATGCCATCGGTTCGATCAAGGCCGGCGAAGCCGCGTCAATCCAGTCCATCCACGGCAAGCTCTCCGCACAGAAGGTGGTCGAGGCGGTCATGTCTGCCGAACGGTCATTGCAGATGGCTGTCGCCGTCCGCGACAAGGTCGTTCAGGCGTATCAAGAAGTCAGCCGAATGGCGATTTGAGGTTTAATCATGAGAGCTCTGGCCATTGCTGCCACCGGTATGGGCGCGCAGCAGCTTAATGTCGAAGTGATCGCGAATAATATCGCGAATATCAATACGACCTCGTACAAGCGATCCCGCGCGGAATTCACCGATCTGTTCTATCAGATCGACCGCGCGCAGGGCGTTCCCAACCGAAGCGGTGAGGGCGCAGTACCTGAAGGCGCAAAGCTCGGTCTCGGCGTGCGTTCGGCTGCCGTGCGCAAGCTGCATCTGCAGGGCGCCATGGCGCAGACTGGCAACACTTATGACATGGCCATTAATGGCCGCGGCTGGTTCCAGATCGCCGGTCCGAATGGTGAGACGCTCTACACACGCGCCGGTGCATTCAACCTGAATGAAAACCGCCAGCTGGTGACGCCGGACGGCTATCTGGTGACGCCTGCGATCATTGTCCCGCAGAATGCCGTGGATGTCACTGTCAACGAGTCCGGCCAAGTCTTCGCGAAGGTCGACGGGACCGTTGCGCCCGTTCAGCTCGGGCAACTCTCGCTCGCGAACTTCTCCAATGAAGCCGGTCTGGACCCACTCGGCGGAAATCTCTATCGCGAGACGGTTTCATCCGGCGTGCCCGTTGTGGGCTTCGCAGGCGACATTGGCTACGGCAAGCTGCATCAACACTATCTCGAGAGTTCGAACGTCGATCCGGTGAAGGAAATCACTGAGCTGATATCGGCGCAGCGTTCTTATGAAATGAATTCCAAGGTCATCCAGGCGGCTGACGAGATGGCATCGACCATTTCGAAGGGCATGCGGTAATCCACAGAACGGGATCTCGGCCTGATGCGCGCAGTCACCATCGTCACCCGCTGGCTCGCGAGCTTCGTGCTCGCGGCCGGCATCGCAGGCGTCGCAAATGCTGCGGAAGATGCCGTCCGCTATCCCGTGCCGGCCACGGCGATCTATCCCGGTGACGTCATCAGGGATGAAATGATCATGGATCGCAATTTTGCGCCCAATATTCAGGGCGCAAGTGCATTCATCAACGACCGTGCGTCCCTCGTTGGCCGCATTGCGCGTCGTACACTGTTGGCGGGGCACCTGATTCCGATCAACGGTCTCGAAGATCTGAAGGCCGTCACCCGCGGGGCTGTGGTGAAGGTGCTCGTCGAGGATGATGGGCTCATTATCGTCACCTATGCAACATCCCTGCAGTCCGGCAGTGCCGGCATGATGGTGCAGCTTCGCAACCTCGATACCGGCGTTACGATTCGGGGCATCGTCCAGCAGGACGGATCAGTACGGATTCAGAACGGATGATGCTGCGTCTCCTTTGCGGTCTCCTGCTTTCGCTTTCGATCTCGGCGGCAGATGCCGCTGTGCGTGTGAAGGACATCGCCAATCTCAAGGGCGTGCGGGAGAACCAAATCCTCGGCTATGGCCTTGTGATCGGCCTCAAGGGTACCGGTGACACGTTGCGCAACGCGCCGTTCACCGAACAATCGTTGCAATCGATGCTCGACAATATGGGCATCAATATCCGTGGCACCTCGTTGCGCACGCGCAACGTGGCCGCCGTCGTTGTGACGGCCGACCTGCCGCCGTTCGTCGCAGGTGGTTCGCGAATCGACGTCGCGATCTCGTCGCTGGGCGACGCATCATCCTTGCTTGGCGGAACGCTGGTGATGACGCAATTGCGCGGCGCCGATGGTGAAACCTATGCCGTCGCGCAAGGAGCTATCGCCGTAGGCGGCTACAACGTTGAAGGCGCTGCACAAACGCTCAGCCAGGGTGTGGCCACAGCTGGCCGTATCCCAAATGGCGCGCTGATCGAACGTGAGGTCAAGGGGCGTTTCAGCGAGATGGAATCGCTCATCCTTGAGTTAAAAAACCCGGATTTCGTTACCGCAACGCGCATCATGGATGCGATCAACGCGCACGGCAGTGGCCGTTACCAAAAGGCCGTAGCCTTCGAACGGGATTATCGTACTATCGTACTGTCCCGACCGCGTGGCACCTCGCCGGTGCGCTTTATCGCCGAGATCGAGGAACTGCTGGTCGAGCCGGATACGCCGGCGCGGGTCGTGGTCGACGAACGTACGGGAACAGTGGTCATCGGCCGGAATGTACAGATTTCGACGGTCGCGGTGACCCATGGCAATCTGTCCGTGAGAATCACCGAGGCGCCGATCGTATCGCAGCCGTCGCCGTTTGCGCGGCGCGGTGAGACCGTGGTGGTGCCGCAGACCTTCATCGAAGCGAATGAGCCTGGCGCCAAGATCGCAATTCTGCGCGGGGCAGATTTGCAGCGCCTGGTGCGTGGTCTCAATCAGATCGGCCTGAAACCGCAGGGAATCATCGCGATCTTGCAGGCGATCAAGGCGGCCGGCGCGCTGCAAGCGGAACTCGTCATCCAGTAAGCCCGGGTCAGCGTCACGCAAGCCAAAGCGTGCAACGCTCGCTCAGCTGAATCACGAGAACACGAATGGCGCGCGTCGCAAATCGATCGATCAAGTTTCTCATGCTGGTCGGTATGGTGCTGTCCACACAGGCATCGGCCGAACCCGAGCAGAAGCTCTCAAAGCCGCTGAACCTCGGTGAATTTGCAAAGACGCCGCAAGTCGCGCGCCCACGCCCGGCTGCCAACAAGCAGGACCCGGTGGTGCGTCCGCCAGCCGATTCGGCGCTGATCACGGGCGCAATCGACAAAAAGGATAGCGCAGCCGCGAACTCCCAGGAATCCGACGTCGCGCGCTTTTGCAGCAATATCGCAGACCAGGCACTCGATGCCCGGGTGGCGTGGCAGCAGAAAGAGCTGGAAGCGACGGAATCCAAGCTGAAGCTGCGCATTGCCGAACTTGAGGCCAAGCGTGCCGAATATGAGGAATGGCTGAAGTTGCGCGAAGAATTCCTCAAAAAGGCGGAAGATAACGTCGTCGAAATCTACTCGCGCATGAATCCGGAAGCTGCGGCGCAGCAGATTGCCAGCATGGCTGATGACACGGCAGCTGCTGTTCTCGCCAAGCTGCGCGTTCGCGTTGCCAGCGCGATCCTCAATGAAATGGAACCGGCACGTGGCGCACATCTCGCTGACACGCTTGCCGGGATGCGTCGCACCGACGACGGGAAAGCCAAGAAATGATGTGGTTGAGAGTGATTCTGATTCCGGTCGCACTGTCGTGCCTGACCGGTTGCGCCAGTAATCTCGCCGAGGTTGGCCAGGCGCCCTACATGTCGCCGATCGGCAACGGTATGCAGGTTGATGCGCGCGCAATTCCGATCGAGCGGCGCGCGTATCGTAGCGCGGGCCCTCACTCGATCTGGAATGACCGCAAGGACCTCTATCGTGATTCGCGGGCAACGCGGGTCGGCGATCTTCTGACCGTGAATATTCTGATGAACGACAAGGCGATTCTCGACAACAAGACGGATCGGTCGCGGGACTCGCAGATCAAGGTGGAGTCCGACTATTCGGCCAATATTGCCAAATGGCTATCGGCCGGAAATTTCGACACCAACGTCAAATCCCAATCATCGAACAAGGGCGCTGGCAAGATCGACCGCAATGAAGAAGTGCGCTTCTCGGTGGCCGCAGTCGTTGTCGATGTGTTGCCGAACGGAAATCTCCTGGTTAGCGGCTCGCAGGAGATGCGCGTCAATTACGAAATGCGCATCGTCAATGTCGGTGGCATCGTGCGTCCGATCGATATCAGCCGCAACAACACCATCGCCTATGAGAAGATCGCCGAAGCCCGCATTTCGTATGGCGGGCGCGGCCGGTCCATGGAAGTGCAGCAGCCGAACTGGGGTCAACAGGTCTACGACCAGGTCGCGCCGTTCTGATGGGAATCGATCATGGCCGATAACACAGCGAATGAAGGCCAGCGCCCGGGATTCATGCAGTGGTTTGGCGCCCTGCTGCTTGTTACGGCGCTCTCGGTCGGGGCTGGAGCGCTGGCAAGCCTGCATCTGATGTCGACGTTCCAGCGCATCAGTGAAAGCCAGAAGGAAGTCCCAGAGAAACCGATCTCGTCGGCCTTCAATGCCAATGATCGTCTGCGCAAGATCACGCCGGTCGTGACCAATCTGGCGGCGCCGCCAAATGCCTGGATCCGCATGGAGGCATCGATCGTAACCGATAAGTTGACCGAGGAGGAGGCGAGCATCGTGGTCGCTCGCATCGGTGAGGATGTTGCAGCCTATCTGCGCACGCTCACACCCGCGCAGATCGAGGGTGCCCGCGGCCTGCAATATCTGCGCGAAGACCTGAATGAGCGCGCGCTTACGCGTTCGAGCGGCAGGGTTCGTGAGTTGATTATCGAGACGCTGGTGGTGCAATGAAGCGTATCATTCCGATCCTGCTCCTGGTGCTTCTGCCGACGGCTGCAGTGGCGCAGGTTCCGGATCTGTCGACCTTGCTTCCGCAGGGCGAGGGTAGTGCGAGCGGCCGAATCATCCAGATGGTCGCGCTGCTGACGGTGCTGTCACTGGCGCCGGGCCTACTCATCATGGTGACGAGCTTCACGCGCTTCGTTGTCGCACTCTCATTCCTGCGCACAGGGCTTGGCCTGCAAACCACGCCGGCCAATATCGTGATGATCAGCCTTGCGCTGTTCCTCACATTCTATGTGATGGCACCGACCTTCGATCGCGCGTGGCAGAACGGCCTTCAGCCCCTGATGAAGAATGAGATCACAGAGCAGGAAGCCTATTCGCGTGTCACAGATCCGTTTCGGGATTTCATGCTGCAGCACGTACGCGAAAAGGATCTGCAAACCTTCGAGAACCTTGCTGCCGAAAGTATGAAGATCAAACTCGAAGGTCAGCGGATCGATCTGCGAATCATCATTCCGGCTTTCATGGTGTCGGAGCTTCGCCGCGCATTCGAGATCGGATTTCTTGTCGTCATGCCGTTTCTGGTGATCGACATGATCGTTGCAACACTAACGATGTCGATGGGCATGATGATGATGCCGCCCACGGTATTCGCGCTACCGTTCAAGGTACTATTCTTCGTATTGATCGACGGCTGGAATTTGCTCGCAGTTGGTCTTGTGAAGTCGTTTCTCTAGATCATTTGATTCATCACAAGGTAAGTGACGAATCAAATGATCGCTGTTAACTATACGAGCGGCCGCTCCCTTCAGCTTTGGGTAAGGTTTGGCGGCTAGCTTGCAATTCACGACAGGTTGGGTCGATCAGATATCGACATTCCAAAGGCATGATGCCGCCCTCTCGTACCGGTGAAAGTCCGGTATGTCCCCAGCAAATCAATCAAATTAAAGGGACATACGATGTCTAGCTTGATGACCAACTCCCAGGCCATGACCGCGCTGCAGACTCTGCGCTCGGTCGATGCCAACCTCTCCACCACGATGAACCGCATCTCGACCGGCTATCGCGTGGCGACCGCGTCGGACAACGCCGCTTACTGGTCGATCGCTACCACGATGCGTTCGGACGTTCAGGCTCTGGGCGCCGTGCAGGACGCTCTCGGTCTCGGCGCTGCGACCATCGACACGATGTATACCGGCCTCGAAGGCACGGTTGACGTCGTCTCGTCGATCAAGGAAAAACTGGTTGCTGCCCGTACCCCGGGTGTTGACCGCGCCAAGATCCAGAGTGAAATCACCGAACTCCAGAAGCAGCTGAAGAACACCGCCGACTCGGCCGTGTTCAACGGTGAAAACTGGATCTCGGTCGACTCACAGGACCCCACCTACAACTCGACCAAGTCGGTCGTGTCGTCCTTCTCCCGCGCCGGCGGTGTCGTTTCGGTGGACACGCTCACCATCGACCTCGACGCCATCAAGCTCTACGATACAACGCTGGACGCCGCCTACATCACGGCTCACGCTGCCGCCACGACGTCGACCCTCGTTTTCGATCCGGCCACCGTCGGTGCGGCTGGCCCGCCCGCGACGACCACGGGCACGATCGCTTTCGCCGTCACGCCTCTTGGTGGAGCTGTCACGACGACCACGATCAACGTGTCGCAGACTTCCACGGTTCAGGACATCGCCAAGGCACTTAACGGTTTGGGCATCCAGGGCCTCACTGTTGGTGTCAATGCCGATGGCAAGACGCTTGAGATCAAGAACGCCAGCACGACCTCGATCGCCACCACAAGCACCAATGGTGGCGCGACCGGCGGTACCGTTGCGTTACAGCCAGCGGCTACCGCCAATGTGGCGACCCAAAAAGGCGTTCTCGACCAGACCTACGACGTCTACAAGAATGGTGGCTGGACTACCTTCAGCGTCGCTAATCTGGACATCTCGAAGTTCACCGATAGCGCCTCCGATCTGACTGCGCTCGAGACTTACATCTCTGGTACAGACAAAGCGCTGAGCAAGATCACCGATGCCGCCACCAATCTCGGCGCCATCAAGAACCGCATTGGTCTGCAGCAGGACTTCGTGAAGACTCTGACCGACTCGCTCGATCGCGGTATCGGCCAGCTCGTCGACGCAGACATGAACGCCGAATCGACCCGCCTCCAGGCCTTGCAGACGCAGCAGCAGCTGGGCATCCAGGCGCTGTCGATCGCCAACGCCGGCAGCCAGAGCATCCTGTCGCTGTTCCGCGGCTAATCGCTCTCGCATCGTGAATGGGAATGGCCGCGACCGTCATAGGTCGCGGCCATTTCGCTTTCCAGCTCTCCGTAACCCTCGGACAAGCTTCGCAATCGATGATCGATTCGGAAGTGGGCAGGGGTATTTATGGTCAATCGCGAGCACGCGCAGAAGCTCTGGAACAATCTGCTTGAGCTGGGTACGAAGCGTCTCATTTTGCTCGCGGTGGTTGGCCTCGCTGTGTTTGGCGGCGTTGGCGGCGGCGCGTACTACATAAGCCGACCGGAATACAATGTTCTCTATTCGGGTCTTAGCCGCGAGGATGTGACGCGTGTCAGCTCGGTGCTGCGCGACGCGAATATCGCTTTCGATCTGAATACGGCGGGCGATACCGTCTACGTTCGTCCCGGACAGACCGCGCAGGCGCGTACGCTGCTGGCCGACAAGGGTCTGCCCAGCACTACCGGTGGCGGCTACGAGCTGTTCGACAAGATTGGCTCGCTAGGCCTGACGTCGTTCATGCAGGAAATCACGCGCGTGCGTGCGCTCGAGGGCGAGATTGCGCGGACGATCCAGGTTCTCAAAGGCGTCAAGGCAGCCCGCGTCCATATCGTGATGCCTGCGCGCGGCTCGTTCCGGCGTGAGCAGTCGCCGCCGTCGGCTTCGGTCGTATTGCGAACGGATGGTCCGGCGGATGCACGCACGGCACGTTCGGTGCGCCATCTCGTGGCTGCGGCCGTGCCGGGGATGACCGCGGACAAGGTCACCGTGCTCGACAGCGACGGGTCGCTGCTCTCGGATGATGATGGCAGCGGCAGCGTCGGGGCAACGCCGACCACGATGGCGAACTTGCAGAAGGTTGTGAGCCGCTCGATCCAGGAGAATGTCAGCCGGGCACTGACGCCCTATCTGGGGCTCGATAATTTTGAGGTCAGCGTTGCAACCCAGCTGTCGACCGACAAGAAACAGACCAATGAGACGGTCTACGATCCGGATTCGCGGGTGCAGCGCTCCGTACGCGCTGTGCGAGAGAAGGAAACGTCGCAGAGCCTCGATCGGCAGCAGCCGACAACCGTTCAGCAGAACCTGCCAGATCAGCAAGTCAATGCGACCGGCGCCAAGAATCAGAATGACGAGAAGCAGCGCCGCGAAGACATCACCAATTACGAAGTTTCGTCGAAGACGGTGACGACCACGAGCGATGGTTTCGTGGTGAACAAGATGTTCCTTGCCGTTCTGGTCAATCGGCCGCGTCTCATTGCGAGCCTTGGCGACAAGGTGAGCGATGCTGCGATCGAAGCCAAGGTCGCGGAGATCTCGCAGATTGCTGCGACCGCAGCTGGCATCGATCGCCCGCGTGGCGACCAGATTCAGGTTTCGGCGGTCGAATTCATGGAAGGTGCGCGCGATCTCGCGCCGGTGCCGTCGATCACCTTCACAGAGGTGATGATGCGCCAAGCGGGCAGTCTCGTGAGCGCCATCACCATTCTAGCCGTGGCCGGCATGCTGATCTGGTTCGGTCTGCGCCCCGCGATCAATACGATCCTGGCCAGCGCGAAGACGGACGAGACAACGCAGTTCCAGGCGGAGACGAATGCGCTGCTCAGTGGCGGCAGCACGATGGCGGCCGCGGCTCTGTCAGGAGGCGAGGCTCCGCCCAATCTTATCCAGGATGTCTCGAGCAGTATGCAGAATACGCCACAGAAGCGGCTGGAACAGATCATCCAGCTTGATGAGAAGCAGGCGGCAGCGATTCTGAAACAATGGATCAGACAAGAGGAAGCGGTATGAGCGCAGAGCAAGTCGCACGTCTGATCGCCGATTTCGATCGACCGGAGCCGCCGAAAACACGCAGCCGCGTCGTTCCGTTCGACCATCTGCATCACTCCAGCGTGCAGCCGCAACATCAGCCGCTTCTGCAGAAGGCAAAGCAGCAACCGTCGTTTCAACCGCAGCCGCAGATGCATCCAAAGCCGCCCCTCGTGCAGGAGGATGATGGCTATGAGCGCGGTCGCGCCGAAGGCTATGCGAGTGCACTCGCCGAGTTCGAACGGCGCATTGAGCAGGAGAAGCAGGCACTTGCGGCACAGGCCGCCGAAGAACGGCAGCAACTGCTCAAAGAAACGGCGGCCAAGCTCGTCGGCGATATCGCCGAAATGGGTGATCAATTGCAGGGAAGAATCGCCGGCGTAGCGGCTCGACTTCTCGAGCCGCTCATCAGTAACGCCGTGCAGAAACAGGCCGTCACTGCGTTCATCGAGCATCTGTCGTCAATCACGACCGATAGCCGCCGCCCGGTCCTGCGCATCACAGGCCCATCGGAGCTGCTCGAACTGATCCGCAGCAAGCTCGGCGTACGTGCAATCGCATCGGAATTGCGTGTCGGCCCCGAGGCGGAAGCGTCGATTGTCGTTGATCAGATCGTGCTTGAGACTCAGCTCAAGGTTTGGACCGAACGACTGAAGATGGCGGTCCAGAGCTGAGATGGCCGATCCGCTTCCGCCAGAAATAGTGATCATCCGCCGCCGCAGTTCGCTCGAGAGCGGCGAGACGAAGAACAGTGTCTGGAAAATCGCTTACGCCGACTTCATGACGGCGATGATGGCATTCTTCCTGGTGATGTGGCTGATCAATGCCACCAATCAGGAAACGCGCGAAAGCGTGGCCACCTACTTCAACCCGATCAAGCTGACGGACTCGACGCCGGATCGCAAGGGCATCAACGATGCCCGGCGGGTTGACCCCGGCAAGGCCGTGGAAGGCGAGAGCAAGTGGCCGCACCCGGAGCCAGGTCAGCCGACGGATGCGCTTGCGCGCCCGCAGCCTCCGCAGCCACGCTATGGCGAGGCGACGTTGTTTCGCGATCCTTATGCTGTACTCTCGGAGATTGCCGGCGGTCCTCCGCGTCCGGGACAGACCAGCGCGGCGCTCGACCCAAATCGCAAAGAAGGGCTGAAGGGCGGGGAGGCCTATCGAGATCCGTTCGATCCGATCAACTGGCCGATGGCGTCGATCTCGTCGCTCGAGAAGAAGCTGTCGGGACGCAAGGACGCGGGTAGCCTACCATTCGGCGAAGATGTTGCTGCCGCGGCGAGCGAGGGTCAGGAGCCGCGCCCGCTCGATGCCAAGCCTGATGCCACCGGCACCCCGGGGCAAGAGATGTCCGGATCGAATTCAACTCCCGCGAAATCCGACAAGCAGGAGGCACCGAAGCCCGCCGGGTTGTTTGCCGACGATGGCGACAAGTCCAATCCGGCAGCGGGTCGTCCGCAACCGGCGCAGGCAGACAAGACTGCAGCGCCGGCTGACAAATCCTCGGCGCAGCCTGACAAGGCGCCCGCCCAGCAAGAAAAAGCCCAACCGATGGACGCCGCCAAGCTCCAGGCCGCAATTTCGGCGGCGCTGGCCGCCATTGGACCGGCGCGTCCGGTGGCCGAAGTGAGGGAAACCCCCGAAGGACTTCTGATCAATCTGACGGACGACGTGAACTACGGAATGTTTGCCAACGGCTCGGCCGAGCCCACGCCCGGTCTCGTTCGTGCGCTCGACAAGATCACGCCGATGATTGCGCAGAACCGCGGCCAGGTCATCGTGCGTGGTCACACCGATAGCCGTGTCTATCGCACGTCGGAATATGACAATTGGCGGCTTTCGACCGCGCGTGCGCATATGGCGTATCACATGCTGGTGCGCGGCGGCCTCGACGCCGGGCGGGTCGAGCGCATCGAGGGCTATGCGGACCGCCGGCCGAAAATTCAGAACGACCCGCTTGCCGCGCAGAACCGGCGGATCGAGCTTCTGATCCGTGCTCCCGTGCTATGACCAGCGCCAGGATAATTGCAGCAACGCTTCTAGCCTGTCTTGGCAGCGCACATGCGCAGCCGGCCGACGAACAAATGCGCGAGCCGTATCAGATGGTTCGTTCATTGCAGATGCTGCAAGATCAGATCGCGCGCGGCGATCTCGACGCTCACAATTCCCAACCCGCCCTGCTGAAGCGCCTGGGTGAGAATTTTCTGAAAGCCGATGCTACCGTCTGGAAGGAACCACGCAATTCGCGCGCAGCTGTCACCTTCCTCTTGAGTGGTGGGTCGCCGCAAGTGGTTGCGAGCCTCCGCTCCCGCAACGTGCTGAATATTGACGAGGCTATTGTCGATGGCGCCATCGCTTATGTCGAAGGGCGCACGGACGAAGCGAAGTCGAAGCTCGCCAATATCAAGCCACGTAGCCTGCCTGCGGCACTCGGTGCCGAGATCGCGCTGGTGCAATCGGCACTGGTTGCACAGGACGACCTGAAGGTCGCGATCGCATTGCTTGACGAGGTGCGGCTGATGATGCCGGGCACGCTGGTCGAGGAAGCGGCACTGCGTCGGGAGATTTTCATCGTCGGACAGGACGACGACTTCGACAAGTTCGAAGCCCTCGCGGTGCGCTACTTTCGCCGATATCGGCATTCCATTTATGCGGGCAATTTCCGTCAGCGCTTTGCGCTCTCTGTGGCACGCTTCAGCTTCGTGCAGCGCCCCGATCGTTTCCCGCGTCTTGTCGCCGTGCTCGATCATCTCGATCGGGCGAGCCAGCGGGCACTCTATCTTCTGATTGCAAGAACGGCATTGGTTCGCGGCAAGACTGAAATGACCGTGCTTGCCGCCGACCGTGTATTTGCATTGTCCGATGACGATAGCGTCGAGCGCGTCCGCGCGCGCCTGTATCGCGCCGCGGCACGCGTCGCCACATCGGCACACAGTACGGCAATCGCCGAGCTTGAGCAGATCGACAAGGCAAAACTGTCCGAACGTGACGTCGAACTGCAAACCGCGGCGCTTGCCATTGGACTGAATGTTCGAAAGGCACTGCCGGAGGCAAAGGCCAAGAGCGACGGAAGCAGCGAAGTGAAGACGGCCATGCGGCCGCGCATTGATTTCAGCCGCTCTCTCGCCGCCGTCGACCGCGCGCAAAAGCTGCTCGATGCGTCGCAGGAACAATTAAAGGAGAGAACCCGATGAACAATGCCGATCTCCTGATGGCAGCGCTTCGCCAGACAGCGGCCGGAAAGGCTGGGACGAAAGGCGGATTGAACGGCGGTGCCCATGCCAAGGACGGCAAGGAGAAGGCCGATCACTTTCGCGAGCAGCTCCGCCTGATCTCAAAGGAGTCCAAAACAGTCACGCCGCATGTCGCCAAGGCAGCCGATGACGCGAAAATCGTTGACGCAAAGCCGGTGCTCGACGCGGCATCCGTTCTTGCGGAATTGACGGGTGAGGTCGCGCAAAAACCTAACGTCAGTGACGACCAATCCGATGATGACGATTCAAAGGCCACGAGGGGCGAGGAGAGCGCGACAAAATCTGCACCCTGGCGCGGACCGGATCCCGCGCTTAGCGCGGTAATGGCCAAACTCGATCACGCACACTCACCTTTGCCAAGTGATGACAAGGCGGCGTCTCGCATTTCGGTATCGGACGTGAAGGCAGATGATGCTCCGCGCGATCCCACAAAGCTCATTCACGCCGCAACAGCCGACGTGCCTGACGCCGATGCGGCCACCACGCAACGATTTACGTTGGCGGTCGAGACGACGGATACCAAGCCGCTTCCGGTTGCGAAGGCGGTCGTCCGTGAGCAAGAGACGCATTTCGAACCCGTGCAACAGGTGACGACGCTGCAGAAGATGGTCGATCGGATGGCTACTGATCTGGTGACCGTCGCATCACCTGAAGGGGCTCGCGTGGCTGACGCGCCGGGGCTCGAAACGAACAAAGCTGCGGATAGCCGGCCGGTGCGCATGATGACGCTCGAACTCGATCCGCCCAATCTCGGCTCTGTCACGGTGAAGATGCGGCTTGCCGGCGATTCCGTGGAGATTCATCTCACTGCGGATCGCTACGAAACCACGCAGATGCTGCGGCAGGAGCGCGGTGCGCTCACCGACGCCATGCAGTCGGCTGGCTACACGTTCGACATCGCGGCGATCGATCATACCCGCACCCCCGACGCAAATCTGAACAACGGTCAGCAGCAACAGCAACAACAAGCGCCGTCCGATCAACGTTCTTCGCTGCCGTCGTCAGGCGGATCGCAGGCGGACGGTGGTTCTTCGGGCCGGTCGTCCGGCGATGCGCAGAGCGGCGCACGGCATAACAGGCAGGATCATGAGCAATCGCCAAGGTCGTCGGAGCGGCAGCAGGATCAGAATAGTAATCGGGTTCGCAGCAGCACTGTTTATATCTAGCGCTGTAACGGACGCTCGAGCCGAGGGGCCGTGCGAACGGGAGATGGCGCGCGCGGCACGCCGCCACAATGTGCCACTCGGCGTTCTCTTTGCGGTCGGTCTCAGCGAGACCGGGCGCAAGGGTGTGCTGAATCCCTATGCGCTCAATGTCGATGGCCGGACGGTGCTCGCCACCGATCTGCGCAATGCCGTTGCGCGTTTCGCCGAGGAGAAGAGCAGGGGCGCCAAGCTGGTCGATCTCGGCTGCATGCAGATCAATCATCGCTATCACGGGGAAAAATTTCCAAGTGTAGAGGCGATGTTCGATCCCGCGCGCAATGTCGACTACGCCGCACGATTTCTGAAAGACCTGCGTGAGCGCGAGGGAAACTGGACGATGGCTGTCGCGCGCTACAATGCTGGGCCGACCAATACTGTCGGCCAAAAACGCTACATCTGCAGTGTTATCGGCAGCCTTGTCGCGAGCGGATTTGGGTCGTGGACGAGCAAGGCCCGAGATTTTTGCGCCGAGCGCACTGCGTCACGATGACCCTGTGGATAACCGCCAGCCTCGCGCAAGCAACTTCAACTCTAATACTTCACACGTGAAACGGAGGATAATCGATGAGTCTGTATGGGGTGATGCGCACAGGCGGCTCCGGCATGAACGCGCAGTCGAACAAACTGGCGACGGTCGCTGACAATATCGCGAACGTGAATACCACGGGCTACAAGCGCGCCTCGACGGAATTCTCCTCTCTGATCCTTCGCAGCGGAACCGGAAACTACAATTCCGGTAGTGTCGAGACGCAGGTTCGTTACGCGATCTCTGATCCCGGTACGATGAATTACACGACGTCCGCGACCGATTTGGCGATCCAGGGCAACGGATTCTTTGTTGTCAGCGACGCAGGAGGCACGCCTTACCTCACGCGCGCTGGCTCTTTCGTTCCGGATGGCCAGGGGAATCTCTACAATACCGGTGGCTACTATCTGATGGGCTACAACATCAAGAATGGCGCCCAGCCGAACGTCGTTGCCAACGGCCTCGGCAATCTCGAGGTCGTAAACATCGCGCAGCAGTCCTTGCTGGGAAATCCGACGACCCAGGCAGGCATCAGTAGCGCCAACCTGGATTCCAATGCTGCGATCAGCGCCGGACCGCCGAACTTTACGTCGAAAACGTCGGTCATCACCTACGATAATATTGGAAATGCGGTGAAACTTGACATGTACATGTTCAAGACAGCCGCCAATACATGGGATGTGCAGATCTACAACAGCGCAGGCGCGGCAGCAGGCGGCGGCTTCCCCTATGCAGCCGGGTCGCAGCTGGGCACCACCCAGACATTTACCTTCGACGTCAGTGCCACAGGCAAGGGCCGCCTCGCTGCCGCGAGCCCGACCTCGATGGCCTTCACAATCCCGGGCGGCTCGCCCGTCACTTTCGATATGTCGAGTATGACGCAGGTCGCGGACGAGTTCCAGTTCAAGGCCACGACCAACGGCAACGCGCCGAGCGCGCTCGACCGTGTGGAGGTGAGCTCAGACGGCACCATGTATTCGATCTTCGACGACGGCACGCGAATCGCGAGCTACAAGATCCCGCTGGCGACGGTACCGAGTCCCGACAATCTCTCGCCCGAAGTCGGGAATGTCTATTCGATCAGCACCAACTCCGGCAACATCCAGGTCGATTTCGCGGGCAATAGCGGTCTCGGTACCATCAAGCCGGAAGCGCTCGAAGCATCCAACGTCGATCTGGCCAACGAGCTCACGGCGATGATCGAGTCGCAGCGTGGCTACACCGCGAATTCCAAGGTGTTCCAGACCGGCGCTGACCTGCTCGACGTACTCGTCAACCTGAAGCGCTAGCACACAGCGCGGATCACTGACGGGAGTCTCCAATGTCACTTACGGTCGCACTCAATTCGGCCCGCTCGTCGCTTATGGCGTCGGGCGTCCAGTCTTCCGTCATCTCGCGCAACGTCGCCGGCCTGCACCAGGACGGCTACTCCCGCAAGAATGCTCTGATCGTTTCCCAGCCGGGCAGCGGTGTCTATGTCAGTGGTATTCAGCGGGCCGCCAGCGCCGGTCTGTTCAACAATGTCGTCAAGGCGGTATCGAACACCGCACAGCAGGATGCCCTTTACAACGGTCTGCAGAAGGTTGCGGCTGTCACCATCGACGACCCCGAGCTCGATCAGTCTGCCGCGGCGCAATTGGCCAAGCTGAAAAGCGCCCTGCAGCAATATGCATCGGCGCCGGATAACGTAACGTTCGCGAATTCTGCCGTCACGGCGGCCAAAAATGTTGCCGCATCGCTGAACGATTCGACCAACACCGTGCAGACTGTCCGCGCGGATGCCGACGCCGAAATGGCGACGTCGGTCGGGAATATCAATCAGCTTCTGGCGCAATTCGAGACGGTTAATACGGCGATCATCAAGGGAACGATCTCCGGCTCCGACGTCACCGACTACCTTGATACGCGCGATAGTATCCTGTCGAAGCTGTCCCAGGAGGTTGGGATCACGTTTGCCACCCGCGCAAACAATGACATGGTTGTCTATACGGATTCCGGGGTCACGTTGTTCGAGCGTACCGCTCGCTCCGTAACCTTCGCTCCGACAAATTCCTACACGGCCGCCACAACGGGTAACGCTGTGGTCGTCGATGGCGTTCCCGTTACCGGCGCTAACGCGATCATGCCGATCGGCTCCGGCAAGCTCGCTGGTCTCGCGACGCTTCGCGACGACAAGATGGTGACCTATCAGAATCAGCTCGACGAAGTTGCGCGCGCCGTGATCGAGATTTTTGCCGAGAAGGATCAGAGTGCTGCCGCTGGACCAGACCAAACCGGCCTCTTCACCTATGCCGGTGGACCCGGAATGCCGACCACGGGCGTGATCAATACCGGGCTCGCCGGGACGATCAAGGTGACGGCCCTGGTCGATCAGGCCCTTGGCGGCAATCCGAGCCTGATCCGCGATGGTGGGATCAATGGCGTCAATTATGTCTACAATGCCGGCGGTGAGGCGGGTTTCTTCGCCCGCATTCAGGGCCTCGTCGATGGCATGGCGGCATCCCGAACCTATGATCCGGCCGCGCTCGGCAAGCCTAGCGGCAGCCTCATCGACTTTGCCGGCTCCTCGGTGAGTTGGCTGGAATCGCAACGCAAGAGCGTCGGCGACGACGCCACCTATAGCCAGACGCTCCTGGAGCGCAGCGCCGATGCGTTGTCGAACGTCAATGGCGTCAACATGGATGATGAGATGACCTTCATGTTGCAGGTCGAACGCACTTTCTCGGCATCGTCGAAACTGATCTCAACGATCGACGACATGCTGAAAGAACTTCTGATGGCGGTGGGGTAATCGATATGGCTACAAATTTCATTTCATCGAACTCGATCTCGACCACCCTGCGCATCTCCGCGTCGAAAAGCCAGGTGGCGATCTCAAAGGCCACCAAGGAGGCGACGACAGGAAGACTCGCTGACGTCGGGGGGAGTCTTGGTGCACTCACGGGTCGCGACGTGACCCTGCGTGCGGAGCTTCTCGATATGGAGAAAATCGTCGATACCAATGCACTCGTGAGTGCCCGCCTGGACGTCACGCAGGAGCGTGTTTCGCAATTGATCGAGACGGCACAGTCCTTCCAGAAGGATCTGCTGGCGGCGCGAAATTCGGCAAATGGCGGCGTCATCATCGCCCAGCCGGCGGCGTCGAACCTCCAGTCGCTTCTTACGACGCTCAATGTTTCGATGGACGGGCAATATCTGTTCGCCGGCATCAACACGGCGCAACAGCCGATGACGCCTTATCAGACCGGTTCGGCCAGCAAGACGGCAATCGATGCGGCCTTTACTGCCGCTTTTGGTTTTCCGCCCGGTGACGTGGCTGCCGTAAATATCACCCCCGCCGCCATGAATAACTTCCTCGACAATGCGTTTGCGACCGAATTCGACGATCCGGCCTGGGGAACGAACTGGTCTTCGGCATCCGATCAGGTCATGCGCAGTCGCATCTCTACGACACAAACCGTCGATTCCTCCGCCAGCGCCAATGACAAGGCATTCCGGAACCTGGCGATGGCCTACACGATGCTCAGCGGGCTTGGTCTGGAAACTCTGAATCAGAGCGCGTTCCAGGCCGTTACAGACAAGGCGCTGCTGCTGGTCGGCGGTTCGGTGTCCGACCTCGCGAGTGTCGGTGCACGCCTCGGCACCGCGCAGGAACAGACGACAAATGCAACCAGTCGTCTCAAGGTGCAGACCGACATCGTCAACAAGCAGATCAACGCGATGGAAGTGGTCGATCCGGAAGAGGCATCCGTCCGGGTCAACTCTCTGAAAAATCAGTTGGAGATGTCGCATGCGCTGACCGCGCAAATTCAGAACCTCAGCATCCTCAATTATCTCTGATAGGTGGGCTGATCTATGAAGCAACAGGTTATCGATTGAAATGACATTGGCAGGTTACGACGCGGAAATCGAGGATAGCGGCCGCGAGGCGCGATCCAGGGAACAACAAGCGCTCAATCACGGAATTAAACTACTTCAGAAAATCCAGAGCGGAGCGCTTGCTTCATCCGAAGAAACTGATGCCCTACTCTATATTCGTAATCTCTGGACCTTCTTCATACAAGATCTGTCGAATCCGCGAAACGGCCTGCCGGAGCAGTTGCGAGCGCAACTGATTTCGATTGGTCTCTGGGTCATCAAGGAAGCCGAGCGCCTCCGGGAAGGGCAGTTGTCGGACGTGAGCGATCTCGTTGCGATCAATATCGTCATCCGGGATTCGCTGGCATGAAGAAGCCAATGTGCATATCGCTGCGATCGGGCGAGAAAATCTATATTAACGGCGCAGTTTTGCGGGTCGACCGCAAGGTGACACTGGAGCTGATCAACGACGTGACTTTCCTGCTAGAAAGCCAGGTCATGCAGGTCGCCGATGCGACAACGCCGCTTAGGCAGCTCTATTTCGTCGTGCAACTGATGTTGATGAGCCCGAGCGATATCGAACAGGCGCGTGCGGTCTTTGGACATCAGCGCTGCGCGATCTACGCGGCGGCCGATAACAAGGAATTGTTGCAGGGCCTCGATGCGATCGAGGAGCTCGTCGAGGCTAAACGTTATTACGAGGCGTTGCGGAAGATCCGGGCTCTGTTCGAAGTCGAACAGGCGATCCTGAGCGGCGCCGACATGCTGCTGCCGGTCGTGGCCTAACCCAGGGAGAGCGAGATGATCGTCAACGGCGTAGATACCGCGAAATCCACCACAAGTACGACGACGTCGACGTCGTCGACCAACATGATCGACTACAACGGCTTCCTGCAGCTTCTGATCGCGCAGATGCGCAACCAGGATCCCACCAATCCGACCGATTCAACCGAATATATGAGCCAGCTTGCACAGCTGTCGTCCGTCGAGCAGGCGGTTCAGACCAATGCAAAGCTCGATACGCTGCTGTCGACCAGCGCGATTACCCAGGCAGAAGGGTTGATCGGCCGCACCGCTTCGTTCACGGATGAAAGCGGAACGAGCACGACCGGCAAGATCAAGGAAGTCTATATCATCCAGGGCGGTGCAGTTGCGACGCTCGAAAACGGTACGAAGGTCCAGCTCGGGCCCGGCATTACCATTAGCTGAGCCATGAACGAGCGCGACGCCCTCGATATCGCCCAACAGGCGATCTGGACCATCATCGTTGCCGCCGGCCCGGCGGTTGGTTCCGCGATGTTCGTCGGCATCGTCATTGCCCTCCTGCAGGCGCTGACTCAGGTACAGGAAATGACGCTGACCTTCATCCCCAAGATCGTGGTGATGTTAATCGTGGTCGCCGTCACCGGCTCCTTCATGGGAGCCCACATCTTTGCCTTCACCGAAGTGCTCTACGGCCGGATCGAACGCGGCTTCTAGCCGCCACCGTCTTCACCATCTTCACGCAAGGTCGGCGCTGCACAGTGCGGCCATGATATTCGCGCGAGACTTGCCATGGCCGACGTAATGATTTCAGCCCTGCCGGCCGAACGGCGGGCCGGCACGGACGTCGCCTTTGCATTCGGCATCGTCACCATTCTGGTGATGCTGGTGCTGCCGGTTCCGACGATCCTGATCGACCTCGGCCTGGCCTTCTCGATCGCGTTGTCCGCGCTGATCCTGATGGTGTCGCTGTGGATTCAGCGGCCACTGGATTTCTCGGCATTTCCCACCGTGCTGCTGATCGCCACCATCCTGCGATTGGCGCTGAACGTGGCGACCACGCGCGTGATCCTGTCGCATGGCGGTGAGGGAGAGCACGCCGCCGGCTATGTTGTCGCCGGTTTCGCCAAATTCGTGATGGGTGGCGACTTCGTCATCGGCCTCATTATCTTTGCGATTCTCGTCACCGTGAATTTCGTGGTGATCACCAAAGGTGCGACGCGTATCGCCGAAGTCGGCGCCCGATTTTCGCTTGACGCCATTCCCGGCAAGCAGATGGCGATCGACGCCGACCTGTCGGCTGGTCTGATCGATGACAAGGAAGCGCAGCGTCGGCGCCACGAGCTGGAGGAAGAGAGCTCGTTCTTCGGCGCCATGGACGGTGCCTCGAAATTCGTGCGCGGCGACGCGATTGCCGGCCTGATTATCACCGCCATCAACATCTTTGGCGGCATCATCATCGGCGTCACTCATCATGGCATGGAGCTGTCACGCGCCGCTGATGTTTTTACCAAACTCTCGGTCGGTGACGGCCTGGTCTCGCAGATCCCCGCACTGATTGTGTCGCTCTCGGCCGGTCTGCTCGTCTCCAAGGGCGGTACCCGCGGCTCTGCCGAGCAGATGGTGCTGAAGCAGCTCGGAAAGTATCCGCGCGCCCAGTCAGTTGCCGCGATGATGATGTTCGCGCTCGGTCTGCTGCCCGGACTTCCATTCCTGCCCTTCGCGCTGCTTGGCAGCGCCATGGCCTTCATGAGCTTTACGCTGCCGCGCCAGCAGGCCGCCCGCGCGAAGGTGGAGCAGGCGCGCATCGCGCAGGTTCAGGAAAAAGCGCAGATCGAGAACAGGGATTCCGTCAAGGAATTGCTCAAGACCTCCGATGTCGAGCTCTGCGTCGGTAGCCAGCTTGCGATTCAGATGCTGAATGCCCATGGCGAACTGGCGCACCGCGTGGCCAAGGTTCGGCGGCGTTTCGCTGCCCAATATGGCTTCGTCATTCCCGAGATCAAGCTGACCGATGACCTCTCCATCGGGCCGAAGTCATATCGTATCAAGATCTACGGCACCGTCGTGGCCCATCACGAACTACGTATCGGCGAGTCCCTCGTGTTGTTTGACGGCGATCGGAAGCCCGATGTTCCGGGCGACGAGACGATCGAACCCGCTTTCGGCATGAAGGCGATGTGGGTTCCGGAGACGTTTATTGATGAAGTCAAACAGGACGGATTCAAGATCGCTGACAATATCTCGGTGCTGCTCACGCATCTCAGCGAGGTCGTCCGCAACAATCTGGCCCAGCTCCTTACCTATAAGGACACCCGGGCACTGATCGATCGGCTCGATCCCGAATACAAGCGGCTGATAGAGGATATGGTGCCATCGCAGATTTCCTATTCCGGGCTGCAGGCGGTGTTCAAGCTACTGCTCGCCGAGCGGATCTCGATCCGCAATCTGCATCTCATTCTGGAAGCCATCGCCGAGATCGCGCCGCATGTGCGTCGTTCCGAGCATGTGGCCGAGCATGTGCGGATGCGCATTGCGCAGCAGATCTGCGGTGATTTCGCCGACAACGGCGTGCTCAAGGTGCTCCGCCTCGGTAATCGCTGGGACCTCGCCTTCCATCAGAGCATCAAGCGCGACGGCAAGGGTGAGATCGTGGAATTCGACGCCGATCCGCGGCTGGTCGAGCAATTTGCGGATGACGTGTCGGTTGCGGTCCGTAAGGCGGCGGCCAATGGCGACACTGCGGTGCTGGTCGCGCCGCCTGACGTCCGTCCTTATGTTCGCATGATCACCGAGCGCATGTTCCCCACGCTGCCGGTGCTGTCGCATGTGGAAATCGCGCGGGGGGCCGAGGTGATGTCGCTCGGAGCTGTATCTTGATCGCAAGCAGCTCGGTCTCCATCCTGGCCACGTTCCTGATCTTTTGCCGCATCGGGACTTGCATGATGGTGGCGCCGGGCTATTCCCGCGTCAATATCCCGACGCAGATCCGGTTGTTCCTCGCTATCAGCGTCACTCTGATGCTCACGCCCCTGCTGGAGTCCACAGTTCGCCCGGCTGTGGAAGCGGCGACGGCGCCGGATCTCCTCCGCCTGATCATGTCCGAGCTGATGGTGGGCCTGGTCATTGGACTCACTGCACGCATGTTCTTCGCTGCGCTGGAAACGATGGCCACATTCGTCGCGTCGGGGATCGGTCTGACCCTCCCTGGTGTCGCCGACGATGGCGAGCATGTGCCGGCGCTGGTGCCGCTGATCACGCTGACTGCGACGGTGGTCTTCTTTGTAACCGACCAGCATTGGGAATTGTTGCGCGGCCTAGTCGGGTCCTATCAGATCTGGTTGCCGGCAACCGGGATCAGCGCCGAGGGCGGGCTAACGCAACTCGTAGATCATCTCTCCATGGCCTTTACGCTGGCGCTCCGGGTCGCCAGTCCCTTCGTTATCTATGCTGTCATCGTCAATTTCGCGGTCGGTCTCGCCAATAAACTGACGCCAAGCATTCCCGTCTACTTTATCTCGATTCCATTTGTACTCACTGGCGGTCTACTGCTGCTCTATCTCACGGGCCGCGAAATGGTGCTGCAATTCAGCATCGCCTTCGCGTCCTGGCTGTCCGGGTGACGAGCCATGCAGAAGCGCGACCGCAAGATCCGCCGTATCGCCGCCGTGCAGGCCAGGCTGCATCGGATTGCCGAGTGGCAGCTGATGGAATGCCAGGCACGAGAAAACCAGCTCGAGGAAAAGCAGCGCGTCATTCTCGAAGGTTTCAATGACGAGAGCAAACTTCCGGACCTCGCCGTGCAGACGGCGAGCCAGAGTTTGCGCGCCGCGAGCATCGAACAAGGCGTCGTGGCCAAGGCCAAGGAAAGACTGGCGGTGCATGCACGCGATGAAGGCCGCAAGCTGAAGCATGCGCTGAAAATGGTGAAGTCGGCGGTCGGACGCACGGTTCGGGCCGACGAAAAGCGGGTTCTGGACGACGAAATCGACAAGGCCGTGCGGCGCTCGATCGAGGGAGGATAGGCCGATGAAAGCTCTCACAACTATGCAGGGCGTGACATGACAGTCGCCCCGGTATCGAACGATCTAATTGCGGATGTCATGAAGGCGGCGGATCCGGCCGCTCAACGTGTCGCGGCAACGAGGCTCGAGCGTATGGCGCCGGCGGGCGATGCGAACTTCGCATCTGCGGTCGCCGACGAGTTTGCCGCAGGGCAGGCCGCCCAGAGCGCGAAGTCTGCCCCCGTCAGCGGCGGAGAGATAGTGTCAACGCCGATCATCCGGAAGGCTGAGGGAAGCAACCCGGTTTACCGCAAGTTCGAAGCCTTCGTGCTGCAGATGTTCGTGGAAACGATGCTGCCGAAGGATGCGGAGGACGTATTCGGCAAGGGTACCGCCGGCAATGTCTGGCGTTCGATGCTCGCCGAGCAGATCGGCAATGAAATGGCCAAGGGCAACGGCGTCGGCATCGCCAAGCAACTGGCCAAATCGCGCCCGACATCGGCTCCAACTTCCGAAGGCTAACGGCCGAATCCGGCCATGACAGTAGAGATCGACATGGAACAGATCGAACAGCAGACCTCAGTCATCCCCGTCGAGGCGCAGGCTCTGGCCTTGCCTGAGACCGACCTTCCTGAATCGGCTGTGCAGGAGGCCCCCATTTTCGGCGAGGGGGACGATACGCCTGGCCAATGGCTCGGCACCCAAAGTAGCGCGCTGACCGCGATTGATCGGTTGAAAGCAACCATCGACGAAGAGACGGAGAAGCTTGAGGTTCGCGCCGTAGTGGATTTCGACGGCTTCAGCCAGCGCAAGAACCGTGGTCTGCTCGAGCTGACTCGCGCGATGCGGCTGACTCAGGACATCAAGAACGATCCGCGTGTCGCGCCGCAACTCACACTGTTGCGCGCCAGCCTGATTCGTAATCAAGCGGCGTTACAGATCCATCTCGATGCGGTGCGTGAGGTCTCGGCCATCATCGCGCGTTCGATCCAGGAGGTTGAATCGGACGGCACCTATTCCCTGGCGATCGCAGGCAAGCGCAAATGATGAAGCTGCTGATCACGGGCATTTGGGCCTGCCTCGTCACTGTGGGTACCAGTTTCGGGATCTCCTACTGGAAGGAGACTGCGGCCGCATTGCCCGCGAAGCAGGACCAACCTGAAGGTCTGGTTTATGAAAAGGTCAAGGTGATCAATGTGCCGATGATCGCTGACGGCAGCGTTCAGGGCTATATCGTCACCCAACTCGTCTTCACCGCTAACGCCAAAGTCCTGCGTCAGCTGCCGGTGCCGCCGGAGCCGTTCGTCGTCGATGAAGCATTCCGTATGATCTATGGCGACCAGAAGCTCGATTTCAAGAATCTCGGTCGTTACGACCTCACACAATTCGCACAGACGGTGCGCGCGCAGGTCAACAAGCGTCTGCAGACGGACGCGCTGCAGGAAGTCCTGGTGCAGGATTTCAACTATGTGTCGAAGGATCAGATTCGCCGCTGAGACTACAGCGAGTGGTCATCGCTGTGGTACGGTGATACTCGATGATCTAGCGTGGTGGATGTGTGGTACTTCGTGTTGCGCGAGAAGCTCTGTGTCTTGCACAGCAGTTCGAGGAGGCGGTGGACGCCAACGCCGTAGTCGGCGTCCTCTTGCGCGTAAGGCGTGAGCCTTAGTTCGCCTTTGAAATAGGCGCTTCGTGAGCGGGACGAGACTTCAGATCGTCCAGCCGGTAACCCATATAACGCTTCGATTCGATCGGGTCGAAGCCGAGATGATCGCGTAGCTTCTTGCGCAGCTTGCTCACATGGCTTTCGATCACATTCTCATCGAAGCTGGCATCGAACAGACCGTAGATGGCGTTGAAGAGCTGGGTCTTCGTCAGCCATTTGCCCTGATGCCCGACCAGGTGTTCGAGAATGCGTAGTTCGCGTCGTGGCAGAATCAAAGTGCGACCGGCAACCTCCGGGTCGCGGCCATCGAGAAAGACACGAATTACGCTCGTTTGTGCCGGTTCATGCTGATCGATGGTGCGGCGGCGAATAACTGCCGTTCGTGCCATGATCTCGCGGACGTGGACCGGTGCGTGAACGACGTCATCGACGCCAGCTTCGAATAACTCAATGGTCTGCTTGAGGTGCTTCAGGCTGTTGAGCGCAATAATCGGCGCCCGTGACCTGTTGCGGATACTGGATGGGATGCTCGTCC
This sequence comes from Tardiphaga sp. 862_B3_N4_1, assembly GCF_051811085.1. Taxonomy (NCBI): domain Bacteria; kingdom Pseudomonadati; phylum Pseudomonadota; class Alphaproteobacteria; order Hyphomicrobiales; family Nitrobacteraceae; genus Tardiphaga; species Tardiphaga sp. 862_B3_N4_1. The sequence goes on along the minus strand of NZ_JBPWQB010000002.1, from coordinate 1,338,010 downwards.
GATCCGGACAATCGCCCAGCAGAAAGGCCCGAATGACAGTTAAATCATTACCAACGGCACATTCCAGCCAATCGCGAAAGTCTGTAGAAGTGAAGCCAATCGATACAACCCCTTCGCGATCAAACCCGGCCGCATAGCCTTGTGTGACGCCCTCTCGGTCATCGATTACAACAAACATTTTAATCCCCTGCGTGTTCGCCTTGATATCGTTATGGGGTCGAATTAGGCGCACTCGCCCCATTTTTGTCTTGAAGACGCAACACAACAGTTACTTGAGCGGATGGATGGGCCTTTGAGCGATTCGTTGACTTGCAAATGGGAGGCCCGGTCGCTTTTTACGGGATACCCAATGCTGTGATGCGGTCAGCTCACATTCTCCGGCTTGCATTCATCCGTAGTTTCAGAGAGCTCCCTCTCGCTATGTGAACACGACATGACATCTCATGGTCGTGCACGGTCGGTGGCAGAACCGAACCAGCGCTAATGTCAAAACGGGGGAGGTGGCCGATCGCGTGCCGTATCGTCGATATCTGGCGCTTTGATCGGCTGAACTTGCCCGAGTTGTCACACACGCGAATCGGCATACTGGTCATCAAGATGATACCGCATCATCAAGTAGTCGAGGTGCACAAATTTGCAAAGAGTCGTGCATGCAAACCATGCAGTTGAAGCAAACTAACAAGTGGATAATTCATGAAGGGCGACGATTTAGTCGGCCCCTTTTTGCATCGAACTATCTCACAGCGTGTCGTCACAGATGCAATCGCCACTTCACCGGTTTGAACCAGTGCAGTACCACACGGCAAAACGCATTGATTGTCGTGCGCGGGCATATGGAGCGAGAGTCTGTTCGTCATGTGCGGGGCAGCAACATGCGATTGCGTGGGTCCGATATCAGTCGGCATCGGCCAATACTGATATCCGCTCTCAAGAGCGTGCCATATAGGGCGCTCGGATCGCTCGATACGAATCCGAAGTTGCCGATCTTGTCGGCGTCGTCCTTGGTAGTCATCCAGCGTGTCACGAGCATCCTGCCTGTGCGTGGCCGTTAGTATCGATCAGTCAGATCGAGGCATCAATTCAGCGACCTGAAAGGATGACGCCTCTGCTGGTCAGAACCTGCCAGCGGTTGTTTTCGTTCTTGATTTCCTGGATCCGCCCGAGAGCAGGGACATCCTGCCCCGGCACGACCTCAATCACGCCGGTCTTCCCCTCGAGCACTGCGACGCCATCATAGGCGCGGCGCACGTGCCAGCCGGGAATAACTTCGCGTGACGTATTTGCTGGCCGTTGCGCCTGAGGCTGCACCGTGCCGGTGATATCGGCAGTATTCGTCAGCGTGGCTGCGACCTGTACCGCTTGCGCTTTCTCATCGGCAATGCGTGCAAATTTCGCAGCCAGAGCGGTTTGTTCGCGGTCGGCGCGATCTTGTGCGCGGCTCGCCTGTTCGGCGGCCTGCGTACGGGCAGCTTCAGCGGCAGCGCGACTGCTCGCCACATCGCCGGTCATCTCCGCAACTTGCCGTCGTAGCTGCGCGACGGAATCGCGAATGCTGCGAAGATCCGCATCAGATACGGCTGAAGATGTCATCGGCCGCAGGAGCAGATAGGCAATCGCGCCAGCGGAAACGAGCGTTGACAGGCCGACGACCATCGCCAGGGAGAAGAATGGAGCTTTCCATGCCGGCGATTGTAACGGTCTTGCGACAATACGGGCGGGCGGCACAGTGAAGCGCACCTTTGCCTTGATCGGCTCTTCGCGGGTGGAAATGCGAGCGCGTTGCATATTCGCCCGCGCTTCGCTGGCCAGAAGCTCGTCGATCGCAGCGGCAGCAGCGATATGAGGTTTTGGCGTGGAGTGTGAATTCGGTGATTGCTCACGAAACAGGCTGCCGTTTTCCACAGCGGTCGACTGTGAATCCGACGGTTTCTTGGACATCGTCATGCTGATCTTTGCATTGGTCATGACTGTCTGCAGTGGCAATCAAATCGTAAGAGCGGCGTAACAAGCGAAGCTTGCGCGAAGCCGTCGAGATAGATGTGTGCGCAAACGATCAACCGACGGTCGATCTTCATCGCACGACGATGCAGATTGTTCGAACGATGATGGGGTGCCGTCCGCACCGATATGTCGTGCACAAGAGCGCATAGGAGTTGTGTAGTTATCGGTGTGGTCTTCGTGTGGTCGCGAGATGCTAGCCGCCCATCTCACGATCGTCACGGGGTGGCGATTTGATCGAATAATGGAGAATGGCGCACGCACGATCAATGAGATGCGCGACAATCAAATTAAAGTCGACCCAAAGAATATTGAAATTGATTCGTAAAAATATAGATGAGTCGAGCTGCCTCACTCCAAAGTCTATCAGATCAAATCGGTAAATCCGCGCATTGAGTTAAATGCCGTAAATCTTGATAATAGATCGATAGGGGCTATTCATCGGTTGATGAAGTGGCGTTTTAAGAAACCGACACTATTGCCGTGGCCATGGATATCGATCTCAAAAGCCTTCGCGATTACGTGAAATTGTTGAAAGCCGAACGGCAGGATTCGCCGATCGGCAAGATCAAATCTGGCGCGACTGAAATTATTCGAAAGAACCTTCGGGAACTGGAACGGATGCACCGTGAAGACGGCGCGACGTGGACCGAGATTGCTGCGGGCCTTGCTGCGCAGGGCGTTACCCAGGGTGATGGTCAGCCCATCACCGGCCGTCGCCTCACAGCTCTGATGCATAATATCAGGGTGCAGGAAGAACGGAGTCTCGCCCGGGGAAAGGCGCTTGGTGATGCGCCTGATCAGGAGCCGCCCGAGCCACAAGGCACTGCCGACTGAGTCACGTTGCGAATTGTCAAATTCGATCCATTCAAAACGAGTCCCTTGTTGACGACCTTCTGTCACCAAGGTCGTTGGAGTGGATCGATTTGAAAGAGGACCGGCATGGTGCTCCCGCCGCATTGCGGCATGGGCTCTGCCTTTGGCATTCGCTCGACATTGATTGTCTTGTTGGCGCCTGTCCTTCAGCTCCGACAGTTCGGTTATCTGACGTGCCGACGCTCGGCCTTGTCCACCCTGATATGCGATCAGCTTCATGACCAACCAGGTATGGATCCAGTCCGCCGCGCGCTCAGGATGTCATGCTTCATCATGTCCTGTAGAGGATGTGGCTGCAGCGCGTGGTGCACCCAGTTGAAGACATGGAATATGGGTGGTGGCGCGGGGGTCGCTCATCGACTGATCCTGCCGCGTCAGCGGTCGCGGTGCGGAAAGCGAAAATTGGAATGCCCGCCGACCTTCAACAGGTTGAGCAGCGGTCCCCGCCGAGTGTTGTAGATACTGCAGCCGGTGCAGCAAGCGGATGAAGGGTGTCGGATCGCAGGCGGCTTTGGGAGAGGCTAAAAGGCGCCTTGAGGCCAGCTCGCCAAAAACGCTTGCAGACGGGCATGTTGCAGCCTTCTTCGCCCTCGTCAGACGCGCTTTTTTGTTGCATTCATGTCGTGTCGCGCATCAATCCGTGATGGTGATACCCGTTCTATTGCAACTCCCGTGATCTGGCCTCGTCTGTTAAGGAATTCCATCGGTGAGTGCGACGGCAGAAAGCCCAAATAGGACCAGACCGAGAATCCTCGAATTGGGCTCCTGGCACTACTGCAAGGATATCTATCCCGAAGAGACGGATGTGCTTTGGACGGGGGAACGTCCGATCCCTCGCGGGCGAGCGGCGAAAGGCTTTGCCGACTGCACGCCCTGGCGATTCATCAAAGCGATGCGTGAGGCGCGACGCGGGAAATACAACCTGATCATCGTCTATATGCCACTACGCCCGGCGTGGCATCCGCGCTACTGGCTACGCGCTTTCTTCCGGCAGCCGCTTCGCCCGCTCTCCGCGATGACAAGAGTGTTCGGCGTCTCCTGGCTACGATTCGTGAAGCCTCCCGTGCCGATCGCCGTTCTGGATATGAACGACGCCTTCATCGTCGGCTCGCATAACTTTTTTCTGCTCGACAAGGCTACCGCGGCTTTTAAACGCGAGCTTCCCGTCGATCGGTGGCACATTCTCTGCCACTCGGCCCATCCGGCACTTCCGACGCGGCGCATACGGCGCAATCGGCGCTGGAACGAATGTCTGGCGAAGATCCGCCCCATTTCGCTTCCTGCAACAAGGGTCGATACCGATAGCGAACCTCCGGAAAAGACATCTGACGTGTTTTTCGTTGGCGAGGTTGCGGAAAATTCGTGGGTGCGCCGTGTCGGTCTTTCAGAACTCGAGGCGTTGAGAAGCAAGGGTCTCAAGGTCGATATTCCGCATGAGAGGCTACCGCATGACGAGTTCCTGCGGCGGCTTTCCAGCGCATGGCTGGCCTGGTCGCCGTCGGGCTATAGCTGGGAGTGCTATCGAACCGCCGAGGCGGCGCAATGCCTGACGGTGCCGGTTCTCAACTATCCGACGGTCGAGCGTCACGCGCCCGTTCGAGAACACGAGCATGTTCTGTTGTACGACGTAACCCCGGGCAGTCTGTCGGCCGTGATCGAGCGCGGACTGAGCGACAAGCCGCATCTGCGCCAGATGGCACTGGATCTGCGCGAGCATGTTCGCAAATATCATCTGCAGGACGCGATGGTCGATTATGTCATCGACGAGACGCTGCGTGCTGATGGTCGAACGGCTTAACGGAGGCAAAGCTCTGAGGCGCAATCCGTTGGGCTTGACCCCGCAAAGGCCGCCTAGCGCGGCGCGGCAAGATCTGGCGCACCCGACACGATTCGAACGTGTGACCTTTGCCTTCGGAGGGCAACGCTCTATCCAGCTGAGCTACGGGTGCTTGAGCGTCCATTTAGCCGATTGGCCGGGCGGCGGCAACGGCTGGCCGGGGCCGGATTCGGCGAAAATGGCTCGGTTGGAGTGCGCGTGCCCTCTTTCGGGCGACGGTCGCACGTTCGGATCGGGGCGGGATGCGCAGAAGCGCTCGCGCCGCGGGTGTGTGGGGTATTTCGAGGGGGCGAGGGGACCAGGTTGCGCCCCCCGTGATTGTCCCGGAACCTCGTCCATTTGCTCAATCACGCTGTGTTTGGCAGCGGGACGTCCGATCGTGAATGCTGAACCTAGAACAGGAGCCGAGTGACATAACTCCGGCTACCCAGGCGCCGTTCTGCGAACCGACCCAGGCGCCGGCCGTTCCCATGTCGAACATTGGAGGATGTCCTATGAATCCCAACCAGGCTCTTTGGGAGAAAGGTGATTTCACCCGTATCGCTGAGACGATGCGTGCCAGCGGCGAAGCGCTTGTCGCGTCGATAGGGATCACGCGCGGAAGTGATGTGCTCGATCTTGGATGCGGAGATGGCACGACAGCGCTTCCAGCAGCAAAAGCCGGGGCAAATGTCACGGGCGTCGATATTGCACGCAATCTGGTGGAGGCTGGCAACAGGCGCGCGATGGCGGAAGGGCTTACGTGTCGTTTTCAGGAAGGCGATGCGTCGAATCTGAAAGATATCAAGGACGACAGTTTCGATCTCGTTGTCAGCATCTTTGGCGCGATGTTCGCGCCCCGGCCATCGGATGTTGCCAGGGAAATGGTTCGCGTCACGCGGCCGGGCGGCCGGATTGTGATGGGAAACTGGATCCCGAACGATCCCACTCTGGTGGCGCAGATTCTCAAGATCAGCTCATCCTACTCGCCTCCTCCGCCGGAAGGGTTCGTAAGTCCCATGACCTGGGGGCTCGAGGACAATGTTGTCGAGCGCTTCACCTCGGCCGGCATTCCGAAGCCAAATATCTCATTCGCTCGTGACTCCTACGAATTCAACTTTGCCGGACCGCCGGCAAAGTTCGTCGACCAGTTCAAGGCATATTACGGCCCGACCATGAATGCCTTCGATGCGGCTGAAAAAGACGGTCGCGCCGACACCTTGAAGGGCGAGCTTGTAAAGCTCTTCGAGAGCCAGAACAGAAGCTCCGATCCTTCGACGACATCGGTGAAGGCGACGTTCCTGCGCGTGACCGTCCGCAAACCGTGACATGACTGCGAGCGAGCTGCTGCACAGCCAATTTGGCATCGGGCTGTGCAGCAGGAGCGCGATCCCCGTCGTCTTCGCTTTGCAGCATGTGGAAGCACACTTGACATGGATCGCGAAACGATCACGTTGGCCTCAATCAAGTGAACGCCGGCCCAAAATGGCGTCACGACATCAGGGAGGAACCAATGTTCACAAGACGCGGTGTTCTGCTCTCTTCAATCGCGGGAGCGGTCGTGCTCAGCAATAGATTTGCGGTTGGCAAGGCCGCGCAGCCGGCGACGCCGGTGAATTTCCAGGTGCCTGCAGACGCCTGCGACTGTCACACTCATATTCATGGCGATCCCGAAAAATTCCCGTTTTTTGCAGGCCGCGTCTACACGCCGGAACTGGCGTCGCCGGAGGAAATGGCGGCGCTGCACAAGGCACTCGGCGTCAAGCGCGTGGTGATCGTCACGCCCAGCATCTACGGTACTGATAATTCGGCGACCCTGTTCGGCATGAAGGCGCGCGGCAGCGACGCGCGCGGCGTTGCTGTCATCGATGACAAGACACCGGAGAGCGAGCTCGACGCCATGACGGCCGCGGGCATTCGCGGCATGCGGATCAATCTTGCGACCAGCGGCGTGAGCGACCCCGCCATCGGCAAGCAGCGTCTGCTGGCTGCGATCGAGCGCATGAAGACGCGCGGCTGGCACATCCAGATGTTCACCAATCTGCCATTGGTATCTGCGATCAAGGAGGTTGTTGCCAGTGCGCCGATGCCGCTGGTATTCGATCATTTCGGCGGCGCGGAAGCCAAGCTCGGGCTGGATCAGCCGGGCTTTGCGGACCTGCTCGACCTCGTCAAAGCCGGCAAGGCCTATGTGAAGATTTCCGGCGCCTACCGCGCTTCGACGCAAGGGCCGGATTACCCGGACGTCGCACCGCTGGCGAAGGCGCTGATCGCGGCCAATCCGGAGCGGATCATCTGGGGCACCGACTGGCCGCATCCGGATTCGGTGACACCGCCCGGCAAGAAGCCGACGGACGTCACGCCGCTCCATCAGATCGACGATGGCCGCCTGCTGAACCAGCTCGCGATGTGGGCGCCCGACGCCGCCATTCGCAAGACAATCCTGGTCGACAACCCGGCGCGGCTTTACGGCTTCTGACCGCTGGCGTCACCTCGCCGCCTTCTTTGTCCCGCAAGAGTTCCGGATCGGCGGAACTCTCGTCTCTGCCAGAGGTTTGCCCCCGACCGCGACGGGCGGTCGAGGGAGCCCCATGCTGTCAAATCTGCAGGTGTTGCGCGGCGTAGCTGCCCTTGGTGTGGTGTTCTTCCACACCGGCTACAAGTTCGCGGGCGATTGGCACACCGAATTCTTCGGGGTCTCCACCTTCTTCGTCATCTCCGGCTTCATCATGTGTTTCATCACCCGGAAGGGTGATGACGATTTTCTCGCTAAGCGCCTGGAGCGGATCGCACCGCTCTATTGGCTGTGCACAGCCGTGCTTCTTGTCGTGATGTTCGGATCTGCGCTGCTTGAGGCAGAGACATGGGCAAAGCCGTTGGATGGCCGTTCGTCCGAGCCGCTCTGGGCCTATGTCGGCCGTAGCCTGATGTTCGCGCCGATCGGTGACAAATATCCGATCCTGAATGTCGGTTGGTCGCTGAACTACGAGGTGTATTTTTATCTGATCTTCGCAGCCGCGCTTGTGATCAGCCGCCGTCTGGCGCCGCTGATCGTTGTCGGATGCCTGGTGGCGTTGAACTATGCCGCGGCCGCCGTCTGCATGGCGGCTGCCTGCCACTATCTGTCCTTCGACTATACGAAGTTCTTCATCGCCGGGATCGCGATCTTCTATGCGTTGCAGGTTTTTGCTCCCGCTGCACCACAACGCTCCATTGTCTGGATCGGCGCCGCACTCGTCACACTCTGCTATGGGTCCCAATTCGTGGGACCGCTATGGGCAAACAGCGTCACGCCGTCGGTCTATATGGCGCTCGCCGCAGCCGCGCCGGTCGTGATTGTCGCCAGTGCGCTGTTTGTCGAATATGCCGGCGGTGCCATAACCTGGCAGCCGCTTATTCTGATCGGCAATGCGTCCTACGCCATCTATCTCACGCATCCGATCGTTTTCGACGTCATGAAAACAGGTAATGAGCGATGGCTTCAGCTGCCGACGCCCGAAGCATCGACAATGATGATGCTGTGTTATGTCGCCATAGCCGGCGGCGCGGGCATCATCGTGCATCTCACAATTGAAAACCCACTGCTTCGCGTGATCAGGCGCAGGCGGCAACCGGGCATCAAAACACTCGTGTCAGGCAGTGGGCTTGATGCTGTGGGTCGACAGCATCAAGCCGCATAGGTTCTGCCTCAGCTCCGGATCATATTGATCGAGACGTCGCGGATCTGACCCTTGGAGCTGATCGAGACCAGCTGCTTGTTGCCCTTGGTCGTCAGCGTCAGGTTGGCGGCGAAGCCGGCGGCCTCGACGAAGACATCGATCTGGCCACCGCCGGCGCTGCCCTGCAGATTGCCGAAGATATTGCGGCTGGCTTCGCCCCAGGTGCCGGTCACCTGATTACCCTGGCTCTTCACATCGCTGCTGAGTTCGAACTTGTAGCTGTCGCTGGCGCAGCGGAGGGACTGTTTCAGCGCGGTACCGCCGACGACGTTGTAGGTGGCGCGGCAGCGAATTTGTTCGGAGGAGCCATCCGACAGCGACACGGTGCCGCTGCCGCTCCACGATCCGTCAAAGCCGGCAAAAGGGCTCGCCGACTGGGCATGGCTCGCCGTCGCCGACAGCATCAGGATTGCGCCGACAGTGGCGGCCTTGAGGGTGTGTCCGATCAGATGTGCGCTGAATGAGGTCATGGTGATGGCTTTCTGTGTCTGGGGATATCGGAGGGGAGGGGTGCGATCAGGCGCGACGCGTGAGCGTCAGATAGGCGAATTTCGCGGTCGCCGTATCAGGGGCAATCTGCGCGCCGTTGTAGGAAAAGGTGCCGATACCCGGCAGGTCGTTCATCGCGGTGCCAGAGAATGACGGACCGGCAAAGGCGAACGAGAAGGCAAGGATGAAACCGATGATGCGCATGTGACTGTCCCTGTTGGGCGGCGCTGTGTGCCGCTTCGTTGGACAGATGGATAACCATGCCCGGTTTCGGGCGGTCTGCGTCGGTGCGGAAAATGGTTTCGTCCGGGGATCGTTTTGTTTCGCCGCGGGCCTCGCCACGAAACACAAAAAGGCCGGGGCAGCGGTGCCGCCCCGGCCTCGATTGGGTTCAACCCGAGTGGATCAGGTGCTAGTCGACCGTCTGGATCACGTTGGAAATCGGGCGCGCATTGCTGGTTTTCACCGGCTGCAGCTCGGCGGCGATGGCGGCGTCGTAGCTTGCGATCGTCGGCAGCGTGTCCTTGGCGCGGATATGCACGACCTTGTAGCCGCCGGCCTTGAGCTGAGCGAGCAAGTCCGGCACCGCGGCGGCGGACCACTTGTGCAGGTCATGCATCAGGATGATGCCTTTGCCCTTCTTCTTCAGCTTTTCCATCACCGAGGCAACCAGCTTGCCGGCATTGTGGATGCGGAAGTCCTCGGAATCGATGTCGATGGAGAAGGCGGCGATGTTGCGCTCGGCGAGATAGGCCTTGAGCTCCGCATTCTGGCGCAATTGCGGGAAACGGAAGAAGGGCGACAGCGGCTGCCCGGCCATCAGGGTGATGGCGCTGATGCCGCGCTCGATCTCGTCCTTGGCTTCCTGTGGGGTCTTGCTGGCCAGATTCTGGTGCGACCAGGTATGGGTGCCAACCGAATGGCCGGCCGCGATCACCTGCTTCAACACTGCGGGATGCCAGGTGGCATGTTTGCCGATCGGGAAGAACACGGCCTGCACGCATTGCGCGCTGAGCGCAGCCAGCACGGCAGGCGTGGTCACCGGCCACGGGCCGTCGTCGAAGGTCAGCACGACTTCGCCGGGCTGCAGGAAGTCATAGTCGCGATATTGCGACATGCCGAGGCCGGGGCCGCCGGTGGTGTCGATCTGCACGGTGCGTGACACGCCGAGCGCGTTCGGATTGTTGCAGACGGGCTTGGCGATGGCCGGGCGCTTTTCCACCGCGGGAGCCACGGGCATGGCAGCCGGTGCGGCTGCGACAGCCTGCACGCGCGGCGCCGGCTCGGCCGGTGCGGTCGAATTCGACTTCGGCACGCGCGTGTCGATCGAGGCGGTGGTGAGCTCGCCTTTATCGGCTTTCGCACTGGTCTGAGCGCCGGCGGGCCCGAAGAAATGCCAGGCGCCAGCGCCCGCGGCGACAACCGCCGTGAAAGAACCTGCAACGATCAAAAAAGGAAGTTTACGCATAATCACTCCGGCGCCCGAGGCCCACCTCGTTTCACCATTGAGCGAAATAGTTAATCACGCGTATGCGCGGCGCAGTCTCAACGAGAAAATTTGAATTCGTTCAACGCAATGCGCGTTAGGCCGGTACGATGACCTTGCCGATCGGCCAGAGTGCGATGCCGGCGAGCTTCAGATGTGCCCAGGCAAAGGGGATGCCGACGATGGTAATCGCCAGGGCCAGCGCCGCCAGGAGATGGCCGATCGCCAGCCACCAGCCTGCCAGCACCAGCCAGATGATGTTGCCGAGGAGGCCGAAAACGCCGGTGCCAATGTCGCCGCGGCCGGTGACGGCCTCGCGGTCAACGGCGCGCTGGCCGAACGGCAGCAGCGTATAGGCGGCGATATTGAAGGCGGCGCGGGCCCAGGGCAGGCCGATGATGGTGATGGCCATCACAACGGCCGCGATTAGCCAGCCGACTGCCATTCCCAATCCGCCGAACACGATCCAGAGGATATTCAGAAACAGCGGGACGACGGGCATGGGGGCTCTCTGGTGATGCGTAGCGCGCGGTTTTCAGTCCCTTAACAGATGGGATGTGGTTACGGGATGACAATGACGGGGAGAGGGCGGTGCCTCAATAACCCCGGCCGCCGGAGCGGGAATAGGCGGGGCGGGCATCTGCTGCCGGACGAGCCGATGATGCACCGCGCAGGTCGCTACTGGTGCGTGCCTGTGGCTGCAGTTCTTCCAGAAAAATCGGCTTGGAGAAATAATAGCCCTGCGCATAGCGGATCTTGGTCGCGGCCTGAAGATAGGCCAGTTCTTCGAAGGTCTCGACGCCTTCGGCGATCACGGTCATGCCCAGCGCCTCGCTGAGCGACTCGATGGCGCGGAGAATGCCTTGGCTGCGCGGGCGCTTGTGGATGTCCGTAATGAAGGATCGGTCGATCTTGATTTCGTCGGCGGTGATATCCGCCAGCGCCGACAACGACGAATAGCCGACGCCGAAATCGTCGATGGAGATACCGACGCCAAGCGCGCGGAACATCGGCAGGATGTCGTCCTGGAAATGCGTCTTGGCGACGAATGCGTCTTCGGTCACTTCGACCATGAAGCGCGTCGGGCAGCCGGTCTCCTCGATCGCCCTGGCAAAGGTGCGCATGAATTCCGGATTGCCAGCCTGTTTGGCGGCGACGTTGATGCTGATACTGGCGGTGGCGCCGAAGGTCTCGTCGATCAGGTCGATCGACTTCATGATCTCGGCGAGCACCAGATGGGTGAGCTCATCAATCAGGCCGAGTTCGACCGCCAGATTGATGAAGGTGCTGGGCGCCTGGATCACGCCATCGTCGTTACGCAAGCGCACCAGGGCCTCGATACCCTTGATCTCCTGGCTGCGGATATCGACCTTCGGCTGAAACGCGCAGCAGAACCGCTTGTCGAGAATCGCCAGCCGCAATGACTGTTCGGTGGCCATGCGGGTCAGCGCCTCGCTCTCCATGCTGGAGTCGAAGAACACCGCAGCGCCCTTGGTCTCATTCTTCACGCGATACATCGCGATATCGGCGTTCTGATGCAGCGCGTCATAGTTGCGGCCGTGTTCGGGATAGAGGCTGACACCGATCGATGCAGAGGCGAATACTTCGGAGCCGTCGATGAAAAACGGAGCGCGCAGCCGCTGCACCAGCAGCTCCAGATATTCGGCGACCTCCTGCTGGCTCTGGATCGGGTTCAGCAGCAGCAGGAATTCGTCACCGGAAATCCGCGACAGCATGTCGGTGCCGCGCAGGTCGAGCGCCAGTCGCTTGGCGAACTGCACCAGCAGCGCATCACCGACGCTGTGACCGTAATAGTCGTTGATGTGCTTGAAATTGTCGATGTCGAGGAAGGCCAGCGCGAAATGTGATGTCTCGCCGGAATGGCCAATGATGTCGCCGACATGTTTCTCGATCACGCGCCGCGTCGGCAGATCGGTCAGCTCGTCGTAATAGGCGCGGCGAAACAGCTCTTCTTCCATCTCCTTCTGCCGGCTCACATCGGTGGCGCTGGACAGTATCACGCTGCGGTCACCGATACGCACCGGGCGATGCGTGGTCAGGAACACGCGCCGGTCGCGTTCGGAATTGACGCGTTCCTCGAACACCGCGGAGCGGCCGGACTGCAGCAGGTCGAGTGCAGTCTTGCGTCGATGCGTCAGTGCCTGCACCAGAAAATCCGACTGCGGATCGGGTCTGTTGAACTGGTCTGCCGATGCATTGAACTGGATTGCCGCGGCGTCATTTACCAGCAGAAAGTCGCCCTGATCGTCTTGCACAGTGACGGAGGCCGGCAGCATGCGTACGATCTCGCGCAGCATCTCCAATTCGCGTGCGGCATCGCTATCCACGAATCCGGTAGCAGCCTCGGTCGAAGAGGTTGCGGTCGGGCGGTCGCTGTCTATTGGAGAGGCCGACGAGCCTGGGGCGGATGCGTTCTGCATGGTGGCCGAGCCTCGCAAAACGCCTTGTCGATTTGGTTAAATCGGTTCGCAAAACGCGGGTAGTTGTGTAAATGCCGCACGATTTGGACCGGTAGCGGTGCTGACGTCATTAACAAAGCGTCAATGACGGCGGCGAAAGCGCCAGATTGCTCAATAAGGGCGTGCACGATCATTCTCATGACGAGCCTTTGAGAAAAACAATCTGAGTGGCACGCGCCGCGATCTCAGCATGAAATTCTCCACTCAGTCGCGCTGATCGCCGGTCGGGCTCTTGCATTCCGACCCACGCGGTTGTGATCGCTGCGGGATGCAGGATTGGTGGAGAAAAATGCGCTGCATATGCCCGGAAGTTTGAAAGGAACGCCTCGTCATTGATGTAAGTCACAGTGCGCGCGTCGCTATTTTCCCAGGCCACTCGACAGACTTATGTCATGACACCATCCTCTCGCGGTGCCGCAATGGTCGCCCGATGCGAGAGAGACGTCACCGATGAGCAATCCATCCAAAGCCAATGTTCTATGGTTCCTGCCGACCCACGGCGATGGACGCTATTTGGCATCGACCCATGGTGCGCGCGACATCGACTTCAAATATCTCCGTCAGATCGCGCAGGCCGCCGATCAGCTGGGCTATTTCGGCGTGCTGCTGCCTACGGGGCGCAGCTGCGAGGATTCATGGGTGGTCGCATCCGCTGTGGCCCCGTGGACCGAACAGCTTCGCTATCTCGTGGCCGTCCGGCCGGGCCTGCAATCGCCGAGCGTCGCCGCGCGCATGACCGCAACGCTGGACCGCGTCACCAACGGTCGCCTCCTGATCAATGTCGTGACCGGCGGCGATCCGGTCGAGAACAAGGGCGACGGCATTTTCCTGCCGCATGACGAGCGCTATGCCGTCACACGCGAATTCCTCAACGTCTATAACGACCTGCTGGCCGGCAAGACCGTCAATGTCCAGGGCAAGCATATCCAGATTGAAGACGGTCGCCTGATCTTCCCGCCGGTGCAGTCGCCGCGCCCACCGCTGTATTTCGGCGGCTCGTCGGATGCCGGCATCGATGTCGCGGTGGACACTGTCGACAAGTATCTCACCTGGGGCGAACCGCCCGCGCTGGTCGCCGAGAAGGTTGCGCGCGTCAAGGCTGCTGCCGAAAAGCGCGGCCGCAAGCTGTCTTTCGGCATCCGTCTTCATGTGGTCGTGCGCGAGACCAACGAGGCGGCCTGGAAGGCCGCCGACGAACTCATTCAATATGTCACCGACGACGTCATTGCCAACGCGCAGAAGACATTGGCGCGGCAGGACTCCGTCGGTCAGCAGCGCATGATGCAGCTGCATGGCGGTCGCCGCGACAAGCTCGAAATCAGCCCGAACCTCTGGGCCGGTGTTGGCCTCGTACGTGGTGGAGCCGGTACGGCGCTGGTTGGCGATGCGCAGACGGTGGCGGCGCGCATCAAGGAATATCAGGACGTCGGCGTCGATACATTCATCATGTCCGGCTATCCGCATCTCGAGGAGGCCTATCGCTTCGCCGAGCTCGTCTTTCCGCTGCTGTCGCTGCAACAGCACGACAACGTCACATCGCTACGCACGCGCACCGGCCCGGTCGGTGAAATCGTTGCCAATGAGCATCGCGCGCAGAGCGCCTCGTAATTCCGACAGGCACCCATCATGAGCATTGTTGAAATCCTTCCCCGCGTTCGCAGCTTTCGCCTGCCACGCATCGATGGCCTGACCCAATGGATCGTGCCACTGGTCATCCTGCTCATGTGGCAGGCCGCGTGCGTGACCGGCTACGTGCCGGCGCGGGTGATGCCGGCACCGACCGATGTTGCCTTGGCTGGCTGGAAGCTGTTGCTCTCGGGCGAACTCGCTCAGAATATCTGGGTGTCGTTCTGGCGTGCGTCCGTCGGTTTCCTAATCGGCGGCAGCATCGGCTTTGCCTTCGGTCTGGCCAACGGTCTGTCCCAGCTCAGCAGCAAGCTCACCGACACGACGCTGCAGATGGTGCGCAACGTGCCCCATCTGGCGCTGATCCCGCTGGTCATCCTGTGGTTCGGCATCGATGAGTCGGCCAAGCTGTTCCTGGTTGCGCTTGGCGTATTCTTCCCGATCTATCTCAACACGCTGCACGGCATTCGCACGGTCGATCCGCAGCTGATCGAGATGGGCCGCATCTACGGCATGCGCAACAGCGAACTGTTCCGCCGCGTGATCTTTCCGGGCGCGCTGCCATCGATCTTCGTCGGCGTGCGCTTTGCGCTCGGCATCATGTGGCTGACGCTGATCGTGGCCGAAACCATCGCGGCCTCGTCGGGCCTTGGCTACATGGCGATGCAGGCGCGTGAATTTATGCAGATCGACGTCGTGGTGCTCAGCATCCTGATCTATGCGCTGCTAGGTAAGGTCGCCGACAGCGCCTCGCGCGCGCTGGAACGACTGACATTGTCCTGGCACCCGGCTTTTCAGAAACATTGAGCGAAATTCGGAAGCGAGAATTTGAAATGACCGTGCAACAGTCTCTTCGCCTCAGCCATGCCGATGCTCAGGTCATCGATGCGCCCGTCGATTTCGAACAGGCCCGCGCCACGCAGGCGCGGCGTCCGTCCGAGCAGAAGTCCCGTGGACTGTCGCTGACCATTCGTGGTCTCCGCAAATCCTTCGGCAGCAATGAAGTGCTGCGCGGCGTCGATCTGCATATTCCTGCCGGCCAGTTCGTCGCCATTGTCGGCCAGAGCGGCTGCGGCAAGAGCACGCTGCTCCGCTTGATCGCAGGCCTCGACGAGCCGACTGCCGGTACGATCAGCTTTGGTGAGGAAACCCGCCCGGAGGACATCCGCGTGATGTTCCAGGAACCGCGCCTGCTGCCATGGGCCAGTGTGCTCTCGAATGTGGAAGTGGGCCTGGGGACCGACCGGACATCGGCCGATGCCAAGGCACGCGCTGAAAGTGCATTGACGGAAGTCGGCCTCGCCGAGAAGCGCGATCAATGGCCGTCCGTGTTGTCTGGCGGCCAGAAGCAGCGTGTCGCGTTGGCGCGGGCACTGGTCAGCCATCCGCGTGTGCTGGCGCTCGACGAGCCGCTCGGCGCACTCGATGCGCTGACGCGTATTTCGATGCAGCAGTTGCTCGGTCGCGTGTGGCATGATCAGACCTTCACCTCGATTCTCGTGACGCATGACGTGTCCGAGGCCGTGGCGCTGGCAGATCGCGTGCTTGTGATTGAAGACGGCCGCATCGCGCACGATATCAATGTCGATATCGCCCGGCCGCGGCAGCGCGGCTCGGCAGATCTTGCGGCGCTGGAAGGTTCGATCCTGCGCAATCTGCTCGGCCCGGGAGCCGACGCCACTGGCTTGTGAGACTATTGTGACCTGCGAGGCTGCCATGAATTCCGTCGTTCGTAACATCACCGTCGATCGCGAGATTTCCTCTGATCGCGGGGTCTCTTCGCAAGAATTCCGTGGCGCCATGCGAGTGCTGGCCGGCGGCGTCAGCGTGATCACCGTCGGGCGTGGCAAGGACATCACCGGCATGACGGTGACGTCGGTCTCGTCGCTGTCGGTCGATCCACCCACACTGATCGTCAGCGTCAACAGGGAGTCGTCGTCATGGCCGCTGCTGCAGCGCTACGGCACCTTCGGTGTCAACATTTTGTCGGCTGATCAGCTCGATGTGGCCGAGCGATTTTCGGGCAAGGGCGGATTGAAGGGCGCAGAACGTTTCGTTAGCGCGCAATGGGTTACCCGGGCAACCGGCGTGCCGCTGCTGGCCGGCAGCCTTGCCGCAATCGACTGCGACGTCGAGGAAGTCATCGAGCGCCACTCCCACGCCATCGTCATCGGCCGCGTCCGCGATGTCATCACCTCGGTCCCGCACACCGCGCTGACCTATTGGGACGGGCAATATGTGGCGATCGACCAGAACGAAGACAATCTGAAGCTCGCCGAAGTCAGCGTGCCCAGCATGCGGGCACTGCGCGAGATCTGATCCGTAGATTGTAGGGTCGGTTAGCGCAGCGTAACCCACCGCCCGCTGGCGCAATACGCTTTGCTATTGTGCCCTACGTGGGATTACTTCGTCAGCAATGCAAACGAGCCGTTCCAGTCCGCTGGTGGCGGGGTCTCCCGATAGGCGCGGATGCGCTTCTCATAGAGATCGTAGAGCTTCTCGAGCGCATTCGCGACATCGGAATTGCGGCCGCGCTCGACGGCGTACAATGCGCCGTCCCAGTCGCGACTACGATAGCAGGCGAGCATTTCGATGGTCAGGTTGCGCAGCGTCTGGAAGCGCTCCGAATGCGTTACGTCCTCACGTCCGGCGATGGCGTAGATCACTTCCGGTTCTTTCTTGCCCTTCACCATGATGAAGTCGAGTTCAAGAATGGCGAACTTGTCTTTGACGGCGAGCGCGGTCTTCGAGCCGACGATGATTGGGAAGCCGTATTCCTTGGACTGGCCTTCGAGGCGCGAAGCCAGATTGACGCTGTCGCCGAGCACCGAATAGTCGAAGCGCAAGTCCGATCCCATATTGCCGACGACGCAGATGCCGGTATTGAGGCCGATGCCGACGTTGATCGGGATATAGACGTGGCCGCCTTGCGTGGCCTCGTCTTCGCGCAGCTTGTTCAGGGCATCGATGCGATCCAGCATGTCGAGCGCGGCGTGGCAGGCATTGATCTGGTGCTGGTCGTCATCGAGCGGCGCGTTCCAGAACGCCATGACAGCGTCGCCCATATATTTGTCGATGGTGCCCTTGCGATCGAGGATCGCATTGGTCAGCGGCGTCAGGAAGCGGTTCATCAGCGTGGTCAGGCCGTGCGGATCGTGCTTGTAGGATTCCGAGATCGTGGTGAAGCCGCGCACATCGGAGAACATGATGGTCATCTCGCGCTCCTCGCCGCCGAGCACCAGCTTCTCCGGCGATTGCGCGAGCTGCGCGACCAGGGCTGGCGACAGATACTGGCTGAAGGCCGAACGGATGCGGCGGCGCTGCGCCTGCTCGCGCACGAAATTGCTGAAGATGAGCGTGAGATAGATCAGCGTGGTCGAAAGCAGCGGATAGGTGAAGTCGATCAGCAGACGGTGCTGCGTGTAGAAATACCAAGACGTGCCGGCGAGCAGTCCTGCGAATACTGCGCCCATGATGACCAGAGTAACCGGCCCGAACATCGGGGCCAGACAGATCACGATAATGCCGAGAATGATCGCAATGCACAGTTCGGCGCCACGCGTATAGGCGGGTTGCGACAGCACGGTCTTCGTGAGCGCACTCTCCAGCACCTGCGCATGAACCTCGACGCCGGGAATCACTGCGTCGAGCGGTGTCGTTTTGGTGTCGAGCAAGCCGACCGCCGAGGTGCCGATCAGCACCAGATGCCGTGCGATCATGCCGGGTTGCACCGTGCCATCGAGCACGTCGGACGCCGACACATAGATACTGGGATCGCGCTTGGCGAAATGCACCCAGATCCGTCCTTCGCTGTCGGTGGGAATCTCCAGACCCTTGACCGCAATGCTCTTGATGCCGGCGCGGTCGGATTTGATCAGGATCGTGTCGGTGCCGGTGACGGCGCGCAGCATCTCGAAGCTCAGCGACGGCATGACTATGCCTTGCGCCTGCATCATCACGGGCACGCGGCGCACGAGACCGTCGCGCTCCTGACTGATGGTGAACAGGCCGCGTCCCATGGCTGCCTTTTCCAGCAGGTCGATATTCCGGATCAGTCCGGGAAACGCCAACATGAATGGCTGTGGATCGCCGCCGAGCATGGCCAATCCCGTCAGGGGCAGAGACTTGTCGAGTTCCGAAACGACATAGGGCAGGCCGGACTCGCCAAGCACCACGCGCCCGCGCCGGATGGCGTCGGCCAGCACCTGATCGTTGCTGGGTAATGCTTTCAGCCGGATACGCGTTTCGTCATCGAGCCCTGTAAAACTCTCCGCCGCCAGCGCAGGATTCAGCCGGTCCGGTTCGGGGAATACGATGTCGAAGCCGGTCACGACGGCGCCGAGCTGGTTCAACCTGGTGACAAGTTCGGCGATACGCGTGCGCGGCCACGGCCACTGGCCATATTTTGCGAGGCTCTTCTCGTCGATATCCACGATGGTAACGGGCTTCGCCGTCTTCACCCGTGGCTGGATCACTTGATAGGTATCGAAGACGCGCAGCCGCAATTCCTCGATGGCGGGCGGGTCAGCGATGCGTAGCAGCGCGAGGCCCAGCAGCAAGACAAGACAGAATGCACGTGCCCAACCGAACCGCCGCGCCAGCCGTATCACTCGCCGCATGCGCTTCATGGCTGGCGGGTCATTTCTCGCGGAAGGCGCGCATCAACTGATCGCTCAGCGGCTTGGCGAGATAGGACAGCATGGTGCGGTCGCCGGTCTGCACGAAGGCTTCGACGGGCATGCCGGGGATCAGGCGCACATCGCCGAGCTTGGCGACTTCCGACGCCGGCATCGAAATCCGGATCGTGTAATAGCTTTGCCCGGTGCGCTGATCCGTCGTCGTATCCGGCGAGACGCGGCTGACGGCGCCGTTGAGCTCAGGCGTGGTGCGCTGGTTGAAGGCAGAGAGTCGCAGCAGCGTCTTCTGGCCGATCTGCAGCTTGTCGATGTCCTGTGGATTGACCCGGGCTTCCACTGACAGATTGTCGGTCTGCGGCACGATCAGCATAATGGCGTCGCCCGCGGTGATGACGCCGCCGATCGTGTGCACGCTGGATTGCAGCACCATGCCGTCCTGCGGTGCGCGGATGTCGATGCGCCGCAGCTGGTCCTCCGCAGTGACCTTGCGTTCGACGAATTCGCCGATCTTGTCATTGGTCTCGCGCAGATCCTTGGAGACTTCGCTGACCAGGTCCTTGTCGATCTGGAAAATCTGCAGCTCGATCTCGGTGATTTTGCCCTTGGCCTGGGCGCGGGCGGCGATGAACTGTGCGCGTTCGCCGGCGAGGCGCGCGGCGTCGCGTTCCAGCACGGTCAGGCGCGAGATCTGCACCAGCTGTTGATCGAACAATCCGCGGACGCCGACCAATTCCTTTTCCACGAGCGCGATTTCGCGCGTCTTGGCAGTCTCCTGCGCGGTGAGGCCGGCGATCTCCTCGTTGAGCTGCGCGATGCGCTCGCGGAGCTGCTGCTTCTGGCCAACGCGGCCGGTCGAACGCACATTGAACAGCTTCGTTTCGCTGGCGATGACGTTCTTCACGTCGTCATCTGCGATCTGTTCGATAAGCTGCGGTGGAAACGTAATACGATCGACGCCGCGCTGCTCGGCTTCCAGCCGCGCCGCACGGGCCCACAATCCGTTGAGGTTCTTGGTGACGATGGCAAGGCCGGCTTTGGTGACGGTATCGTCCAGGCGCACGACGACATCGCCGGCCTTTACCAGGTCGCCGTCGCGGGCGCGCACTTCGCCGACGACGCCGCCGGTCGGGTGCTGGACTTTCTTGACGTTGGAATCGACAACTACCGAGCCGGGCGCGATCAGGGCGCCGGAGATCTGCGCCGTCGATGCCCAGCCGCCCAAACCGCCCGCGAGCACGAGCACAACGACGAGGCCGATAATGAGGTGGATTCGGATCGAGCGGCGCGATCCTGTGAGCGGCGCACTCATGGCTTGGCTACTCCGCCGTCGGCGACGATCTTGATCGGCTGTGGTGCTGGGCGCTGCAGCACCTGACCCAGCACGGTCTCCTTCGGTCCGAAGGCTTGCATGCGACCGTCCTTCAGCACCAGCAGCATGTCGACGCCTTCGATGCCGATCGGCCGGTGTGCAACCACGATGACGATGGCGCCGCGCGTACGGGCCGCACGCACGGCCTTGGTCAGCGCTTCATCGCCTTCGGTATCGAGATTGGAATTCGGTTCGTCCAGAACGATCAGGAACGGATCGCCATACAGTGCGCGCGCCAGCGCGATGCGTTGCGCCTGACCGGCGGACAGAACGCCGCCGTGATCGCCGACCTGCGTATCATAGCCTTCGCGCATGCCGACGATGAGGTCATGGACGCCGGCCTGCCTTGCCGCAGTGATGATGTCGTCATCCTTCGCGTCGGGATCGAAACGGCAGATATTGTCGGCAATGGAGCCTGCGAACAGTTCGACATCCTGAGGCAAATAGCCGATATGGCGGCCGAGATCGTCCGGCGCCCATTGGTCGAGCGCCGCGGCGTCGAGCCGGACATGACCGCGCACCGGCTTCCAGACGCCGACCAGTGCGCGCAGCAGCGATGACTTGCCGGAGCCCGACGGTCCGATGATGCCGAGGCCGTTGCCGGCCGCGAGTGCAAACGTGATGTCGCTGACCGTGATCTTCTGCTCACCCGGCGGTGCTATGCTGACGCCTTCGATCGTCAGTTTCTGCGACGGGTTCTGCAGCTGAGTAACAGCCGCCTGATCCGGCAACGCGTATAGAAGCCCGTTGAGCCGATGCCAGCTCTGCCGGGCGGTGACAAAACCCTTCCAGTGCGCGATCGCCAGATCGACCGGCGCCAGCGCGCGGGCGCTGAGGATCGAGCCCGCGATGATGATGCCGGCGGTGGCTTCCTGATTGATCACGAGATAGGCACCGACGCCGAGCACCGCCGATTGCAGGATCATGCGCATGACCTTGGCGATGGCACCGAGACCGCCGGCCACATCGCTGGTGCGCTGGTTGCCGGCCAGATAGGTCTCGTTGGCCTCGCGCCAGCGTTGCGTCAGACGTCCGGCCATGCCCATCGCGACGACGACTTCGGCATTGCGCCGGCTAGCTGAAGCGATGCCGCTGCGACGAGCGGCAAGTCCGTTGGCCTCGCGCGCTGGTTCGCGGGTCATGATTTCCGTGAGGATCGTCAGGCCCACCAGCAGAACTGCGCCGACCAGCGCGGTAACGCCGATCATCGGATGAAACGCAAAACAGATCGCCAGATAGAGCGGCAGCCAGGGCAGGTCGAACAGCGCGCTCGGTCCCATGCCGGAGAGGAACGAGCGAACGTTGTCGAGGTCGCGCAGCGGCTGCAGGCCTTCGTTGTGCCCGCCGGCGATGAGCGGAAGCCTCACGACGGTCTGGAACACGCGGGGGCTCAGCGCCTCGTCGAGCGAACTGCCGATCCGCACCAGAATGCGACCGCGCAGCAGGTCGAGAATACCTTGGGCCACGTAGAGTCCGCCGGCCAGGATGATGAGACCGACGAGGGTCGGCACGCTGCGGCTCGGCAGCACGCGGTCATAGACCTCGAGCATGAAGAACGAGCCGGTCAGATACAGGATATTAATCATGCAACTCATCAGCCCGACGCCCAGAAAGGCGCCGCGGCAGGCCCGCAAGGCATCGCCGAGCTCGGTCCGCGCCGGCAGGCTGGAGGTTCGTGACAGGCCACGCTGCATCGTCAAACCTTTGCGGATCATGCGGACGGTCGCTCGTCAGGCACCAAGCGCCACCCCAAGCCCCGATCTGACAGCCATTATGCCATCAGTCAGGCGACTTGTGCAGGTGCTGTCCGCGGGACGGTTAACGGTGCCGCGTTACGCCACGTTGGAATAGGGGTGGACGATGAAGTCGCTGGCGTGCAGCTGGGACATGTGCACGTTATTGAGTTGCAGCGTGTCACCGCCATCGAGATGGATCAGGGTATTGGTTCCCTTCTGCTCGATTCCGCCAGACAGCTCCCAAAGGGTCAGCTTCAAATCGCCGAAGGGGCCTGAAAGATTGGGCACACCACGAATGTGGTCGAGCACGATCTTGTCGGTGCCGACCTCGAAGTCCGTGACGATATCCCTATCGATCGATCCACTATGCGACCCGAAGACGAATTGATCCGAGCCATGGCCACCCGTCAGCGTATCTTTGTTGACCGTTGCGAAGATAACGTCATTTCCGGTCGTGCCGTTCAGTGACACCTGCGTATTGGACTGGAGAGGTGCTGTATTGAAGATGAAATTGACATGTTCGCTAGCGCCGAATCCGTCAGTGACGGTGACGGCAACGGTCGCTTGAGGCGTTTCCGAACTGGTTGGTTTGAAGGTGAAACCATCTTCGAGATAATGATCAATAGACGAGAGTGATCCCGACTTCACCACAGTGCCGTTGATGTCCAGCTTATAGTTCTCACCGCTGGACCAATCTTTGTCCCACACGGACACATCGGAAATCTTGAAATAGCCGCCGTGGAGCTTGGAAAGCTCAGCCGACGACGTATTGATGTCGGGCGCGTCATTGCTCCAGGTCATCTCGGTGCCACCGTGATGGTCGGAGTCGATGTCGAGATGTTTCAGCACGCCTGGATCGGTCAGCGTGAAATAGTCGTTCTTGCCCCAGCCGTAATGCACATCGACGACGCCGTCGTGCTGGTCGAACCAGAGCTGCCAGGGCGAGATGCCCTTCAGGTCGATCGTGTCGCCATAGGACAGACCGGATACCGTGCCGACAAAGTGAGAGCCACGGTCGAGGATCAATTCGTCGCTGCTGACGCCGGAGAATGTCACATTGGCATCCGACCAGCCGCCGAATTCGAGATTGCCGCCGCTGATTTTCGCGGTGCCGTGGCCGGTGACATTGCCGCCGATCTCGAACAGGCCGGCATAGGCTTCGATGGTCCCGTAATTGACCAGATCGCCTTTGATTTCGAGACCGCCGGTGGCCATCGACGCGATCAAACCAAAGTTGATCAGGCTGCCCTTGCCGGTGTCGATAATCAGTGCGTGCGAGCAGTCGGATGCGATGATCTTGCCGTCGCATTGATTGACGATGCTGAGCTTGCCGTCGCCGAGCTTGCCATAGCCGTTGATTGTGTTGTCGGCATTGATGAGTTTCGAGCTGAGCGAGTCGCCGGTGATCCGGTCGGCGCTTCCGTCGAGCGTCACGGTGCCTTCGCCATCGAGCGTGACCGTGCCATGGATCAGCAGGGTTGCGCCGGCCGTGTGATCATCGACCAGCAGCGTGCCGGTGTTTTGCACGACGCCGTGGACTTCGAGCGTCGTGCCCGGTGCGAGCTGGATATCGCCGTCGTTCACCAGTGTGCCGGTGACATTCAGCGTTCCGGTGCCGGTCAAATCGAGCTCGGCCTGGGCTCCGATGTGAAGCCCGGCGATTTCCAGCAGGCCGTTGAGATTGAAGGTAACTGTCCCCGTATTGATGTAGACGATCTCGTCTGCCGTCGGGACGATTCCGAGGGACCAGTTGCCCGGCGTGTTCCAGTCACTGTTGACGGCGCCAGTCCAATAGTTGGACGCTCCGTAGGGCGGCGGCGCAGCCAGGATCACATCGGTTGGGCCACTGCCAACCATCTCGGCGGTTCCACCGCCGTCGGTGTAGCTGACGATAACATAGACGGTCACGCCGACATCTGCGGCAGTGAGGACGTAGCTGCTATCTGTGGCCTGCGAAATCGCGACGGGTGCATTGGAGCCGGGGCTCGAGCGATACCATTGGTAGTGAAACGTCCCCAGTCCATCGACATCGGCCACGCTGCCAGTCTGGGCGGTGATCGTCGCGCCTTCTTGGAATGTTCCGGAGATCGTGACCTTGCCGCTGGGCAAATCATTGACCGGCGTGACGGCAAGCTCCGCATGGCCATCAACCGACGTCACGCCGTCGGAGATCCGATACGTAAACGACACCGGTCCGTTGAAATTGGCCGCAGGCGTGAAGGTCCAGGTGCCGTCTTCGTTTGCGGTGAGCGTTCCGCAGCCGTTCGCAATTTCAAGGCCGGTCACGTGCAGCGTCTGGCCGTCGGCATCCGTGGCATTTGCCAGCAGCTGCGCTTCTGTGATGACCAGACAGTGGTCTTCCGCGATGGCCGTGAGCGCGACATCACCCTCGACAACCGGCGCATGGTTTTCACTGGGCGCGACCGTGCCCTCATAGAGGGCACTGAGATTGTTGTGGCTGCTGCCATCGTCGACCTGCACGGTGAAAGTAGGCTGACTCGTGCTGCCGTCACTGACGAAACGGACATGATGTTGGGCGAGTTGGTCGCTCGTGAAGGCGTAGGAGGTCTCGGAGGAGCCCGTCTCGTTGGTTACACTTAGGAGCTGAAACACGGAATTCGTCGCCGGCACCCATGCGGAGCCGTCCCACACTTCGAATGTGCCGCCAGTGACGTTGCTCACCGTGAAAGTGAAGTCGGTCGTTCCGTCGGGATCGCTGACCGTGAAGCTTGTATCGCTCAGCACCGTAACGCCGCCGAGGACGACCGCGATCGACGAGCCGGTGATCACCGGCGCGTCGTTGACGCCCGTGATCGTAATCGTCTCGGTCTGCGCCACGCTCGCGCCATGCGCATCGATGATATTATAGGTGACCCTGAGGGTCGCGGTCTGGCCTTCGCCGAGATAGGCAAACGCGTTCGGAGCGATTTCCAGCGTGGTGCCGTTGAGCGTCACGCCGACATGCGTGTTGGTCGGCGCACCATTGTTCAGTGAAAATTTCACACCACTCACGGTCAACGTCGCGGTTTCGCCGAGATCGGCGTCGGACGCGCCGGCGAGCAAATCGAAGCTCTGGGCGGCAGTGCTCTGCGTTGCGGCGGCTGTCAGCGCAGATGCAACGACCGGCGCATCATTGGAGCCATCGACCGTGAAGGTCAGCGTCTCATGGGTCGTGTCCGGCCCGGACTGGCTGTCGAAGCCGATGGTGTAGACGGCCTTCTGTCCTGCGGCGAGGAACTTGAACGCTGCCGGATCGTAACTGACATGACCGGTTTGTGGATCGACGGTGACCAGCGATTTGAGGTCAAGCGACGTGGGTGTGCCGCTCGGACCGCTCGCCGAAATGATATGCGCGGTGCCCGGTACATAGGGTGTCGCAACGTCGCCGCTATCCGGATCGGTGATCTGGACCTGATCCTTGATTTCAAAGCTGGTCTTGTCGACCGGCAGCATCACGACAACCGGAGCGACGGTGACGATCGGCGCGGTGTTGAAGCGCGTGAAGGTGACATCAATCGGTGGAGTAGTGGAACCATCGCCCTGCAGCTTGATCGGGACAGTATATGGCTGGTTAGGCAGATAATCCGGAAGAATGAATTTCAAAGGATCGGGACTGGTGCCCGAATTGGGATCGCCAGGCGCGGATCCGCCGCCGGATCCGTTGCTGCGCGGATTGGCGTTCGGAACGTAGTTCGGGAAATAGGTCTGCAGCGTTTGCTCAATGATCGCCCGCGCGATCGGCGTCAGCGGATCGGCGATGCCTGTGGATGTATCGCCATTGCCGAGCACGCTGGTGACCTGACCGGCCGCATTGACGGTGCCGATCGCCTGGCCGCTGGTCTTGCTATACAGCACATAAGAGCCGGTCACGCCGTTGGGCTCGACCAGAACCTGGAATTTCACCGGCGGTGCGCCGCCCTGTCCGGGCACCTCGAAACCGATTTCGACCAGCACGGCGGTGCCGCGAATGCCCATGGTGGCAACGGGCGTATCGACGCGCATGTTGCCATGCTTGGCGGTTTCGCCGGCAACGAAAGTGATCGTGCCCTGCACGAGGCTGAGCAAGGATGAGTTCGCCGATCCCTGGGGATCGTAGACCATCTCGTTCAGCACCATGCGTGCATTGGCCGAGAGGCCAAACACGGTGCCATCGATGAAAGTCATGGTCAGCGATGAGTCTGCGCCAGCCTGGACCACGTCGCCCTTCTGCACCTGATCGCCGACATTGAGCATCACGGAGACGCCATTGCGGATCGCAGTCGCGCTACCGGCTAGCTTGCTAACAGTACCAATGACTTGCGCGGCGGCAGTGGCGCCGCCGCCGAGCTGCGCGACCTGCACTTCACCAACAAGGGCGGTGACGAGGTCGCCGGACAGTTGCGCGCCATCGGGCGACGACAGAGCTGCGCGCAGCGAACCCTTGAAATAGTCGGAGACGACGTGTTCGTGCCCGTCCTTGGACAGCACGAGATCGACGCCGGAGCGCTTGTAGTCGCCGGAGAACAGCAGGTTGGCATCCTGCACGACAATCGCGGAACCGGCCGTATGAGCGGAAAACGTATGGCCAATACTGCCGCCGCCAGCCGTTGGTTCGGCCGGAGCATCGCCAGATTGCGAAAAATCGAATGTACCCGCGTAGTTCAATTTCTACCGCGCATGGTTATGGTTATTAATTAGCTAATTTGCGAGCCATGCATACCACCGCGGGGTGCAATGCGATAGTGGACGTCTGCGCATCACTTTTTCAAGTTATCGCCCGCTTTGTGAAATCATCCGGATACCACTGATCCATATAGTGAATTTTCGTTAACGATGTTCCGAGTTCGGGCTGTGTTCCCGGTTCCGGAAATCGACGTCGCTGGAACGAATGCGTGAGGTAATATAATCCCTCTCGTACGAGCCTTTCGGCCATTTCGATAAAATTGTCGTCAAGCCGGTTAGCCCCCCTTCAGCCTGTCCGCGAACTTCGCCGACCCGGCTAACCCCTTTTAATCTCGTCGAAAATTAGCCGCCTCAAGATGGCCCCACAAATGATCCGGTCACGTGCGAGCAGCCCTGCTTGCCGATGCCCGGACAGACGGGGCGTCTATGATGTGGACTTCTGCTTTTGCGCGGGTGCGCTGCGCGTCTGTGCTGGCCTTGGGGCTGGCGATTTTCGCGGCACCCGCTGATCTCCTGGCCGGAACGGCCTTTCCTGACCAGGCGATCGACGCAGTCGAACGGCCTGCGGAGCCGTTTGGCCTTGCCACATCGGCGCTGCCGGAAGGCGAGCTCAAAGCCAAATGGCGCGGGGTGGAACGCGAGCAGGACGACGAGCAGCTTGCCGTCGAGCTTTGTGCCGAGACACCCGTCCGCTGCTCGCCTGAGGCCGCGAAGTTTCTGGATATCGTTGGCGATGCCAGCGCCCGCGACGGTCGCGCCCGTATGGGTGAGGTCAATCGCGCTATCAATCTGGCGGTTCGGCCCGGTGATGATCTTGTGCTCTATGGCGCAACGGATGTCTGGCGCTCGCCGCTGGCACTGTTCGCCATTGGTGCCGGCGATTGCGAGGACTATGCCATCGCCAAGTTCACCGCATTACGTGCCGCCGGCGTCGCGGCCGAGGATCTGCGCGTTGTGATCCTGCGCGATACGCTGCGCCAGGAAGACCACGCTGTTGCGGCCGCCCGTCTCGATGGCCGCTGGTTCATGCTCGACAACCGTCGCATGGCGATGGTCGAGGACGTCAACATGAAGAACACCCGGCCGCTCTTCGTGATGGATCACAACGGCATCCGGCAATATGTCGACGCGCCGCTGCTGGCGGCTATGCAGCGTCCCGTTGCGGATGAAGCAGCTCTGACCACGCTGGCAAGCAATGCCAAAAAGACATCGGGCCGCCCCGCGCTATAAGCGGAACGGCCCATATCGATCGAAGCTTCAGTCGGTCGCCTGATTTAGGCCGCGCGAACCTTGGTCAGGAAGTCCGTCACCGCCGATTGCAGCATGCTGGCCTGCCCGTCGAGCTCGCGCGCGCCGCTGAGCACCTGGCCGGCCGCTTGTCCCGTGGCGGAGGCTGCTGCGTTGACGCTGCCGATATTGGTGGCGATTTCGCTGGAGCCCGTGGCTGCGGCCTGAATGTTGCGGGCGATTTCGCGGGTCGCAGCGCCTTGCTCCTCGACAGCTGATGAAATCGCCATCGAAATCTCGCTCATCTTCTCGATGGTCGCACTGATATTGCCGATTGCCGAGACGGCATCTCCGGTCGTCGATTGCATGCTGGCAACCTGCGCCGAGATTTCCTCCGTCGCCTTGGCTGTCTGGGTTGCCAGGGCCTTCACTTCCGAGGCGACAACCGCGAAGCCACGCCCAGCTTCACCCGCGCGGGCAGCCTCGATGGTGGCATTGAGCGCCAGGAGGTTGGTCTGTGCTGCAATCGTGTCGATCAGCTGCACCACAACGCCGATCTTCTCGGCTGCGCCGGACAGGAGCTGAACCGTTGCGTTGGTTCGGTCTGCTTCGCCGACGGCCTGCCGCGCGATCTCGGTCGATTGCGCGACCTGCCGCGAGATTTCCTCGACGGAAGCGGTCAGTTCTTCCGCTGCAGCGGCAACGGTCTGCACGTTGTTCAGCGCCTTCTCGGACGCCATGCTGACGCTGGCGACGCGATCGGTGGTTTCGCTTGCGGTGTTGGTCATGGACGATGCGGTGGCCTGCATTCCGGCCGCGGACGTCGCAACCGATTTCACGACGCCGTTGACGCTTTGCTCGAAGCCATCGGCAAGGCTGTTCATCGCCGACTTGCGTTCGGCGGCGACGCGCTGCTGGACGGCTACCTCTTCCTGCTCGAGGCCGTGCATGCGGATCGCGTTGTCCTTGAACACCTGCACCGTCGTAGCCATCGCACCGATCTCGTCGCGACGGCCGGCGCCGGGGATCTCGGCTTCCAGCTTGCCGTCAGCAAGATCCCGCATGCGGGTGCCGAGCTGGCTCAGCGGCCTCGTGATACTGCGGGCGATGAACCAAGCGATCAGACCGGCAACAACAGCGATACCGAGGATCGCTGTTGCCAGTGACCAGATGATCGGCGTCATCTTGGTATCGAGGTCGTCGAGATAGGCGCCGGTGCCGACGAACAGATTCCAGTCGGGCACGGCAACCGCATAGGAGAACTTGCGGATCAATTCGGTCGTGCCCGGCTTCATGTATTCGTAATACAGCGTGACATCGCCCTTGGCGGCGACGCCGTCGCGCAACTCGCGGGTCAGCGCACGGCCGTTGGTCGGGACGTCCAGCCGGTTGGTGCCGAACTGTTTCGGATCCGGCGTCACCAGCGCGATGCCGTTCATGTCATAGGAGAAGACGTAGCCGTTGCCCTTGTCATAAGTCATCGTGCGGGCGCGCTTGACGAATTCCTGGATTGCAGCATCCTTTGTCAACTCGCCGGCTGTCACCTGCTTCTGCAGACCGAGCGCCATGTTACGAGCCGTTTCGACGATGGCGAGAACCTGCTCCATGCGAGAGCTGCGCATCTCGGCGCTGACGAGGCGCGTCGCCTGCACGCCGGCGAGGCAGAGACCGATCAGAGTGACGGTGACGAGAAGCCCGAGCTTGGCGGAAATCGGCAGGTTATTGAGCAGCTTCACGGAAAAGGTCTCCAGCAATCGCGAGCCATGCTTGGATGGCGGTACAATGCTGCACGATACGCAGATGCGTCTTAGAACTTCCTTAATCGTAATTCTCGGGACTCTCCGACGGTTGTGGCTTGGAAAGTGCGCCGCTTCATCTGCAAATTCAGCGGGCTGCGAGTCGCGCTGACTCAAAATACGCCTTGCGCGGGCGCAGGTTCGGGGCGTCAAATGCCGGCCATAAAAACAAACGGGGGAACGATATGGGGCGTCTCGACAACAAGGTTGCAGTCATCACCGGTGCAACGAGCGGCATCGGATACCGTACGGCGGAAATCTTCATCGCGCAGGGTGCGAAAGTTATGATTGCCGGGCGTCGTGCGTCGGAAGGCCATGCGCTTGCTTTGAAGCTCGGCGCAAATTGCAGTTTCCGTCAGACCGACGTTACCGATGAAGCGCAGATGAGTGCACTGATCGGTCACGCGGTCGAGAAATTCGGCCGCATCGATTGCCTGTTCAACAATGCCGGCGGTCCGGCGCAAACCGGTGGTATCGAAGGCCTCGACGTCGATCGTTTCGATACGGCGATGGCGACACTCGTACGCAGCGTCATGCTCGGCATGAAACATGCCGCCCCGCATATGAAGAAGCAGGGCTCGGGCAGCATCATCAACAATGGCAGTATTGCCGGCCGGCTCGCCGGCTACTCGTCCTCGGTGGTCTACGGCGCCGCCAAGGCCGCGGTCATCCATCTGACCAAATGCGTGGCGATGGAGCTCGGTGAGAGCGGCGTGCGCGTCAACAGCATCTCGCCAGGCGCCATTGCGACCGGAATCTTCGGCAAGGCGCTGGGACTATCGGTGGAAGCAGCCGAGCAGACGCCGGCGCTGATGCGCGAGGCATTCAAGGCTGCACAGCCGATCCCGCGTGCCGGCCTGCCGGACGATATCGCCCATGCCGCGGTGTTCCTCGCCAGCGATGAATCCTCTTTCGTCAACGGCAACGATCTGGTGGTCGATGGCGGTGTCACCGGCGGTCGTAACTGGAGCCAGCAGCAGCAGGGCTATGTCGCGATGCGCAAGGCGTTCGGCCAGGACAACGGCTGATGGGCAGGGAGCAAAGAATGTCCATCACATGCGATGCGATCGCGCCGCGGCTGCCTGAAGCCCGCTATGTGTCTGTTGCCGTTGCCGCAGGACTGATGTGTGCGATTGCCCTTGGCAAAGCACTTCCGGCGACAATGGACGCCTTGTCGATTGTTCTGGCGCCGCTTTGCGCCGTCAACGCTGGCTCCAGCGCCAATCCCGGCGATGCGGTGGAACTGATCACGTCGCATGCGCTGCCGAATGTGCCGGGAAAGCGCGTGACCATTGTGCGCGTGTCCTATGGCCCCGGCGGCTTCAGCGCGCCGCATCGTCATTCCGGCACGGTGATAGCCTACATCACCAAGGGAGAGATTCGCTCGCAGCTCGGCGGCGGGCCGGTCGAAACCTTCAAGGTTGGGCAGTCATTCTTCGAGCCGCCGGGCTCGACGCATCTCGTCTCGGCCAATGCGAGCACTACGGAGCCGGCCGAGCTGATCGCAGTGTTTGTGGCTGATGAAGGCGCGCAGCTTACGATGCCGCTGGACTAGTTGCGGTGGTCAAGGCTGACCTCTTTGGCGTGACGCGGCCATGCTGTTGCAGGAAGGACAAACCTGCGGTCGTCACTTGAACGACGGAGCCATGCCCGGCGACGTGCATGCGCGTGGTAAATCCACGGTCGATGCAGTCTTCCCACACCGTCAGTCGCGGGCACGACGTCCGCCATGAATCGAGCACGTCGGCATAGGATCTGGGTTCGCGCGCGATCCATTCCAGGAGATCAAGGATCAGGGGATCGAGGTCATGGGAATCGAGCTCATGGGGCATGGCGCTGTCTGCCTCCCGCGATCGAGGCCGGCGCAATCCGCACCGACCTATGCTATCGATACGCATATCCGCACATAATAAGAACCGGGAGACATTCCATTGTCCAGAACTTTGCGAGTCTTGCTTGTCGCCGTGGCGACCCTTGCTGCCATGGCCAATGTGCCCGTTGCGGCGCAAGCGCAGACCAAACCCAAGGTCACGTCGCTGGGACCCGATTTCCCCAAGACCGAGATCTTCATCGGCAACAGCTTCTTCTATTTCAACAACAGCATGCACAGCCACGTGCTGGGGATGGTGCGCGCTGCCGACCCCGCCAACAGGACGAGCTATCAGGCGACCTCGGTGACCATCGGCGGCTCCGGCTTCGAATGGCACGATGTCGAGAGTTATTTCCGCCCCAACGCCATCGCGTCCTATTCCTTCGATGATAATAACAACATCATCTTCAATAAGCGGGAGCGGCTGTTCGATGCTGCGATCATGATGGATTGCAGCCAGTGCCCGATCCATCCCAAGCTGAAGTCGGTCTTTACTGAATATGCGAAAAAGGATGCGGACATCGTCAGGGCGCATGGCGCGAAACCGGTCTTCTTCATGTCCTGGGCCTATGAAGACAAGCCGGAGATGACGCAGCAACTGGCCGAGGCCTATACGGTCGCCGGTAATGATAACAATGCCTTGGTGATTCCGGCAGGTCTGGCATTTGCGAGGGTGCGCGCGAAGCAGCCCGAGCTCAATCTGTACCAGCCCGACAGGCGTCATCCGAGCATGGCAGGCACATACCTTGCGTCCTGCGTGGTCTTCGCCGCGCTGACGGGCCGCTCGCCGGTGGGCAATCCGTATCTCGCGGGTCTCGATGAAGCGACTGCGAAGATGCTGCAGACGGCGGCGTGGGAAACGGCGCAGGATTATTACGGGAAGTGAGTGCCACATTCTCCGTCATGGCCGGGCGTGTCCCGGCCATCTACGTCTTTGCCTGGTGGTTTAAGACGTGGATACGCGGGACAAGCCCGCGCATGACGGAATTCTACTAACCCTTCTTCTGCAGATCCGGTGCATTGACGAGTGGAATCGCCACGCGTCCCGGCCCCGTCAGCGGCAATGCCGCAGCTGCTTTCTCGTTGGCCATGATCTTGGCCATCACGGCCTGCCCCGCGCGCTCGAACACCTCGCGATTCTCGATCACGAATTGCTGCGACTTGCGCAGTGATGCGATGTAGCCGTTGATCTCTGGCACTACATAGCGCGCCACCATGTCCCAGCTGCGCCTCGTGTTTTCCGGATTGGCCCAGTCATGCACGAAGCCGATGATGGTACCGACACCGCCGGAAACCTGCATCAGGTTCTTGATGGTCTTGATGAGGTCATCCGGCGTGCCGATGGTCGAGGCCGCATTCTCGCCGCCCGCCGTCTTTTCCACTGCGTCCTCGGGCGAGGTGAAGGGCTGGAGGCCCGGCCGCTGCAGCGTGCCGACATTGTATTCGTTGTGCCAGCGCATCAGGCCGGGGCCGGCCTCGCGCGCGGCCTGTTCGCGCGTCTCGGCGATGTGCCAGGACAGCAGCACGCGCCAGTTGGCGCGATCCACCGTGGTGCCGTGCTTCTTGGCTGCGTCCTCCGCAAAGCCCCATTGCGTCGGCAGTGCCATCAATCCCTGCGTCGACATCGAGCCGAGCGAGATGATGCCGATGCCGTATTTGCCGGCCAGCGTCATCCCCGACGGCGAGATCTGCGACGCAACCACGAGGGGCATCTCCTCCTGCAGAGGCAGGATCTGCAGCGCGGCGTCGTTCATGGTGAACCAGTCGCTCTTCGCGGTGACGCGCTCACCGTTGAACAGACGGCGGATGATGGCGATGGCTTCGTCCTGGCGATCGCGCTGGGTCATCGGGTCGATGCCGAGTGTATGCGCGTCGGAAGCGAGAGCCCCGGGGCCGGAACCGAAAATGGCGCGGCCGCCGGTCATATGGTCGAGCTGCACCATGCGCTGCGCGACATTGTAGGGATGATGATAGGGCAGCGAGATCACGCCGGTCCCCAGGCGAATGCGCTTGGTACGTTCGCCTGCCGCGGCGAGGAACATTTCCGGCGAGGCGATCATCTCCCAGCCCGACGAATGATGCTCGCCGCACCAGAATTCATCGTAGCCGAGCGCATCGAGCTGCTCGACGAGATCGAGGTCCCGCCGGAACTGCAGCATCGGATGTTCGCCGATCGGATGATGCGGTGCGAGAAAGGCGCCGAACTTCACGCGAGCCATAGTGTTTCCTCTTTGTAATGTTTTTTAATGTTTTCGTTGCGCGCAGCCTATGGCCACATGTCGCGGCATTCAATGCAGTCCGCTGCATGGCCGCGACGCGCTGCCGCACAATGCCGTCTTGCGGAACGATCGGGCGGATCACCATTTGATGCCTGCACCGCAGCGTTTTCCGCAGGCGGGCAGGAGGACCAATGAGCTACTTCAAAACCGCGATTCTGCTGGCTGGCATGACCGCCCTGTTCATGGGTGTCGGCTATCTCATGGGCGGCGCGTCGGGTGCGATGATCGCACTGGTGGTCGCCGCCGGCATGAACATGTTCGCCTACTGGAATTCGGACCGCGCGGTGCTGTCGATGCACGGCGCCCAGCCGGTCGATATCAGCAACGCGCCGGACTTGTATCGCATGGTCGGCGAACTCGCCCAGAATGCCGGCCTGCCGATGCCCAAGATCTACATCATGGACAATCCGCAGCCGAACGCCTTTGCGACCGGCCGGAATCCGGAGAACGCCGCCGTTGCCGTGACCACCGGTCTGATGCAGCAGCTCACGCGCGAGGAACTCGCCGGCGTGGTGGCGCATGAGCTCGCGCATATCAAGCATCACGACACGCTGCTGATGACCATCACCGCCACCATCGCCGGTGCGATCTCGATGATCGCGCAGTTCGGCATGTTCTTCGGCGGCAACCGCAACAATAATGGCCCGGGCATGATCGGCCAGATAGCGCTGATGATCCTGGCGCCGCTCGCCGCCATGCTGGTGCAGATGGCGATCAGCCGGACGCGCGAATATGCTGCCGACGAGATGGGCGCGCGGATCTGCGGCCAGCCCATGTGGCTTGCCTCGGCACTGGCCAAGATCGACAACGCCGCGCATCAGATTCCCAACGAGGATGCCGAGCGTGCGCCGGCGACCGCCCATATGTTCATCATCAATCCGCTGTCGGGGCGTGCCATGGACAATCTGTTCACCACGCATCCGGCGACGCAAAATCGAATCGCAGCGCTGCAGCAGCTTGCGGGGCAGATGGGTGCTCAGTCGCAGGTATCGACGCGATCCGCGCCTCAAGCAACTGGCCCGTGGAACAGCGGTCAGTCGCGTCCGCGCGGTCCGTGGGGCTAAAACCCGTTTGGACTTAACGAGATTGGTCGCCGCGCAGCATCGTCCGGTTCAATGAAAACCGGACATGGCTACATGGCTGCGCGGCCATTCGCTGCGCTTTAGTCCGCTTGTTTACATGTCCCAAATCGTCATCGTGTGCGCTCCTGAAACGGGGACGCATGACTCATGCTCGGACGCATTCTGACGGTTGGCTTGTTGTTCTGTTCGGTGCGTGTGCGGCACAGGCCGATGCGACGATTCCCAACAAGGATATTCCCGGTGCCCGGGATAGTGCGCTGCTGAAGCGTTACGACGGCTCCTTCATCATCAGCTATGAGCGTCTCGCCTTCACTGACTTCACCATCCCGCTGTCGAAGCTCGAAAAGACGAGTGATAGCGATCGCGATCGGATGAACAATCAGGTCTACAAGCCGAACAAGCTGCTTGAAGTGGAAGGCGCACGCACGCGCATCACCTATCTGCTGCCGGCCAACCGCTCGCCGCTCGAAGTGCTGCGGAACTATCAGGATGTGGTCAAGGCAGCCGGCGGCGAGGTGCTCTATAGCTGCAAGACCGATGACTGCGGCGGCGATCCGACGCGCTCGGCTGCGGGCGGCGGCGGCGATATGAGCCTGCTGATGTATTTCGTCACTGAGGCGCAGTTGAAAGACGGTGATTTCTCCAATGGCAAATGCGCCATGGCGTCTCATCTCGACGATCAGCGCTTCTTCGCTGCCAAGATCCCGCAAGCTGGCGGCGAAGCCTATGTCACCGTGCAGACTTATCTCGTGAAGGACGATCTCTACTGCAAGGCCTTCAACGAACGCACCGTGGCCGTCGTGCATATCGTCGAGCCGAAGCCGCGTGAGCAGAAGATGGTGGTGGTAAAGGCCGACGAGATGGCGAAGACCATCGGCTCTACCGGCCGCGTTGCCCTTTACGGAATATTCTTCGATACAGGCAAGGCCGACCTGAAGCCGGAATCATCGCCGACCCTGCAGGAGATTGCAGGTCTGCTGTCGTCGGATCCGAAGCTCGCCGTGCTGATCGTTGGCCATACCGATAATCAGGGCGCCTATGACTACAATCTCGATCTGTCGCGCCGCCGCGCCGAGTCGGTGGTCGCAGCGCTCACTACGAGCTTCCGTGCAGACGGCAAGCGCCTGCGCGCAGCCGGTGTCGGCATGCTCGCACCTGCAGCATCGAATGACCAGGATGACGGCCGCGCCAAGAACCGGCGTGTGGAAGTCGTCAAGCTGAACTGATCGCAACGGATGTTGGGGGTGGGTGGGCTCGCCGGTGTGAGGTCCTTCGGATAGGCGCTGTTCTGTTGGAGAAGAGATATCTCTCCAGATTCGACCAAAGCCCAATAGTGCTAAAGAAGCAGACGGGGATATTGGTATCGGAAGTTGATGGAAAGGTTGTTGCCCGGACAGATAGAAGGGTAATTGCATGACGCCCGATGCCGTCGCCTTGGCCTCTATGGTCCTTCTGATTTTCTCGATGGGCTTCTTTCTGCTGTCGTCACCGGCCTTTCTGCTGGTGAGGCTGGATATCCCGGAAGTGACACAGCTGCTGCGGGGCCTGTTCCGTTCCTATTTCCTGATGGTCGCTATCGCCGGTGTCATCGCGACAACGGCCTTTGCACTGGCTGGTCGACTGGTTTTCACCATCGGCGTCGGCTTGATCGCGGCTTTTGCGATCTGGGCGCGGGGCTGGTTCTTGCGGCGGATGGATAGTCAGATGAGCGCACGAGACGCCGGTGATGCCGAGGCCGTGCGCCGGCTCCGACGGATGCATTGGGGTGGCATGCTGTCGAACGCATTCCAGCTTGCCGCCATTATCGGCAGCATCCCCTACGTCATGTCGGCCTGATCAGCCTCGCGGCACAGCGATGTGCTGACGATAAAGCGCGATGGAGAATGCAGATGAGCAAGTTCTCATGGCGGTGGTTGTCACGTCAGAAGCCTAAGCCTTCGAATGCTGGGTCTCTGGATGCCGCGCAGGGTACCGAACGATTTGCAGGCAGCGATCGGCGTCAACTGCTTCAGGTGCTTTCGGTCATCGTCGGTGGCGGCGCTTTGGCCGGGCTGCCGCAAAGCTCGGATGCGAAAGATGCGAGCGAGCTGCCACCGCCCAAGCGGGTCGTGACCGGCCGCGATGGCGCCGGCAAGTCTGTGTTCAAGTCCTTCGATGTCACGTCCAAGGTTGTGGAGATCGATGCCAATCCCGGCCTGACATTCTACGAACTCTATATGACCGAGGGCGTGCCGCAGCTCACCGGCCTGGAGCAGGATCCGATGCTCAAGGGAACGAAAGCGTTTCCCGGCCCGGGCGGCACGATGTTTCGGCTGATCTCCTATCCGCCCAAGCGGCCCGAAGGCTGGAAGCCGCCGCCCGGCGTCACAATGGAAAGCGGGCTGCGCGAGTTGTCGGACAAGGTCCCGGGCATGGGGGATCATTTCGAGCACGATGCGCCAGGCATGCACACGTCGGATACGATCGATTACGGAGTCGTGGTTCGCGGCGAGATGACGCTGGAATTGGACGATGGACAGAAAGTCCATTTACGTCAGGGCGACTGCGTCGTGCAGAACGGAACACGCCATCGCTGGCGCAATCCGTTGCCGGAGCCATGTCTCATGGCGTTCATATCGATCGGCGGCAAGCGCGGCTAGGACCTGGGCATGCCACGCGGGACGTCAGGCGATGAATCCATGTGGCCAAAATCTATGTGACCATGGCGCTTCTGCGCTACCGCGCCGTCATCCTGTTCCACGCATCCAGCCCGGCGATCTTGTAGGCCTCGGCCAGCGTCGGATAGTTGAACGTGTTCTGGATGAAATAGTCGATCGTGCCTTTGAGATTGAGCACGGCCTGGCCGATATGGATCAGCTCGGTGGCGCCTTCGCCCAGAATATGCACGCCGAGCAGACGGCGGGTCTTGGTCGAGAAGATCATCTTCATCATGCCGCTATCCAGGCCCATGATATGGCCGCGCGAAGTCTCGCGAAAGCGCGCGACGCCGACCTCGTAGGGGATGCCCTTCTGGCGGACTTCCTCTTCGGTGAGCCCGGTCGTGGAAATCTCCGGCACCGAATAGATGCCGTAGGGAAAGAACTCCGGGGGCGCCAGCGGCTCCATGCCGAGCGCGTGGCAGGCGGCAACGCGGCCCTGTTCCATCGATGTGGAGGCCAGTGAAGGAAAGCCGATGACATCGCCCGCCGCATAGATATGCGACACGCTGGTCTGCAGCGTTACGGGATCGACGGCAATGCGACCGCGGTGATCGACGGCGATGCCGGCAGCATCGAGATTGAGCCGGTCGGTCGCGCCGACGCGGCCGGCGGCGAACAGCAACATCTCGGACGTGACGTTGCGGCCGTCAGCGAGCCGGGTGACGATCTGGCCATGTGCGTTCTGCTCGATCGCATTGACCTTGGAGCCGAGTCGTAGCGCGACATTGCGGTCGCGCAGCTCATGCATGAATTCGTCGATCAGCTCCTTGTCGATGAAATCGAGAAAGGTCGGCCGCGGCTCGATCAGGGTCACGGCGACATCGAGGGCGCTGAAGATGGTGGCATATTCGACGCCGATCACGCCCGCGCCGATCACCGCGAGGCTGCGCGGCAGTTTCGGCAGGTCGATGATCTCGTCGCTGTCGAACACTGTCTTGTTGTCGAACGGGACATAATCCGGCCGGAACGGACGGGTGCCGCAGGCAATCAGGATATGGCCGGCGGAGACATTCTTGATCTCGTTCTTCTCGTTGGCGATCTCGATCTGGTGCGGTCCGGTGAAACGTGCCTCGCCGAGCGCCGTCTTCACGGCATTGCGGCTGAACTGATGCTCCAGCACCTCGACTTCGTGATCGAGCGTCTTTTGCAGCCGCACGATCAGGTCATGGGCGTCGATGTCCTGTTTCACCCGATAGGAGCGGCCGTAGAAGCCGCGTTCGCGCCAGCCGGACAGGTTGAGCACGGTCTCGCGCAGGGTCTTCGATGGAATGGTGCCGGTATGGACCGAGACGCCGCCGACCCGCCGTCCCTTCTCCACCACCAGCACGGACTTGCCGAGCTTGGCGAACTGGACGGCTGCGCGCCGGCCAGAGGGGCCGGAGCCGATCACGATCGTGTCGTAGTCATACATCGAAGAGGCCTCGAAACCGGAAGGGCCGGCATATGCAATCGCTTCGCCATGCAGCAATCGGGCCACAGGCGGTATCTTCCTGCACGAGGAATGCAAATTCGGTGTGACTTGGACGGGGAGATCGACCTGCGAAGCCGGGCCTGCGGTCAGCGCCACCAATTCCGACGGGAGAGTTCAATTGAAT
This sequence comes from Tardiphaga sp. 862_B3_N4_1, assembly GCF_051811085.1. Classification (NCBI taxonomy): domain Bacteria; kingdom Pseudomonadati; phylum Pseudomonadota; class Alphaproteobacteria; order Hyphomicrobiales; family Nitrobacteraceae; genus Tardiphaga; species Tardiphaga sp. 862_B3_N4_1. Next base: position 1,298,568 of record NZ_JBPWQB010000002.1, on the reverse strand, counting down.
AAAGCTACCTCCGAGGTAATCGACGCGATGACTGGAAGCTGGGATCAAAGTGGACGGCTGCTTCAGGCCGAACCGTTGAGCGGGGCGCTTCCATGCACCAGATCGTTGCCAATCCTGTCGACTCCACGCTCCGCTGGTGGGTGCTGGCGATCGTCGTTGCGGCGCAGTTCATGTTTGGGGTCGATGCCTTCATCGTCAATGTCGCGGTCCCGACCATCGCGGTCGAGCTTCATGCCAGCGCGGCGCAGATCGAGGCCGTGATTGCGGTCTATCTGATCGGATATGCGACGCTGGTGATCACCGGCGGCCGGCTCGGTGACATCTACGGCACCAGGGACACCTTTCTCGCCGGCGTGCTTGGCTTCACCCTGACGTCGCTATGGTGCGGGCTCGCGCAATCCGGACCGGAGCTGATTCTGGCGCGGCTGGCACAGGGCGCCACTGCGGCGCTGATGGTGCCGCAGGTGCTGGCCACCATCCACGTGCTGTTTGTCGATGAAACCCGCGCGCGCGCCTTCGCCGTCTATGGCATCGTGCTTGGCCTTGCCGGCGCTGCGGGCTTTCTGCTCGGTGGTCTGCTGGTGACGATGGACCTTGCAGGCCTCGGCTGGCGCGCCGTGTTCTTCGTTAATGTACCGGCGGGACTTGTCATCATCGCGGCTGCTTGGCGGCTGATGCCATCCGTTCCCCGCCGTCCAGACACGCGGCTGGATATACCGGGTGCGCTGGTGCTGTTCGCCGGGTTGCTCGGTCTGATCGGCCCGCTGCTGTTCGGGCACGAATTGCATTGGGCGCCGTCGGTGTGGCTGGCGATGGCTACGGGTGCGGCAGTGATCGCCGGCTTCGTCAGGCTGGAGCGCCGTGTCGCGTTGCGCGGTGGCATGCCGCTGATCGATCTGGCGTTGCTCGCGGATGCTGCTTTCATGCGCGGGCTGTGCGCGGTGTTCTTTTTCTTCTTCGCCAATCTGTCATTCTACCTCGTGATGACGTTGTTCATGCAGAACGCGTTGCACATGCCGCCGCTGCGGGCCGGTTTTATTTTCGTACCGCTGGCGCTGGCTTTTGTTGTCGCGTCGCGTCAAAGCGGCATGCGGTCGCGCCATCGTGGCAGCCTGGTGCTGATCGAGGGCTGCGTGGTGCAGGTCATCGGTCTCGCCGCGCTGGCTGCAACGGTGCTGGCCGTGAATGCGTCATCTGCATCGCTGCTGGCGGTACCGCTTGCCGTGTTCGGTTACGGCCAGGGTCTGGTCATGGCGCCGCTGTCCAGTGCCGTGCTGTCAACCGTACAAACGTCGAGCGCGGGAGCTGGCTCGGGCATGTACGGCACCACGACACAAATCGCCAATGCAGCCGGCGTTGCTGCGATCGGCGCGGTCTATTTCGCGGTGCAATCCGAGGCATCGGCAGTCATCGCGCTGCTCGCAAGCTTCGCATTGTGCGTGTTGTCGGTCGCCGCCTGTGCGGGCTTTCTGCTATGGATGCGCCGCGCGGGCAACGTATAGAATTCCAGCACGGCGTTTGATCGTCCAGCACGCGCCTTGACAGGTCAATCGCGATGGCTTGATATTGGGGCATGGGGACAAAGCGATCTCCCCACGAGGCGACATGCCCAAGTATCGCGTCCCGCATTCCTGCAAGGACGCGCCATGTCATCGATTAACAGCATTTCCGTTGAAAAACTCGTTCGCCTGATCGGGACGCCGAAATGTCCCGCGCTCGTCGATGTTCGCACCGACGAGGATTTCGCCCTGTCGCCGTTTCTCCTGCCAGGTTCGGTCCGGCGGCCATTTGGCGACGTGAATGGCTGGGCCGCGGCGCTGCGCGGTCGGTCCGCCATGGTGATCTGCCAGAAAGGTCTCAAGCTCAGTCACGGCGTTGCCGCGCTGCTGGGCGATGCTGGTATCCCGGCAGAGGTTCTGGAAGGCGGGTATCTCGCATGGGAGAGTGCGAGCCTGCCGCGCGTTCCCACCGGCAAGTTGCCGCCACAAAACCCGCAGGGCCGCACTTTGTGGGTGACGCGCGAACGGCCAAAGATCGACCGCATTGCCTGTCCCTGGCTGATCCGGCGTTTCATCGATCCGGCGGCGCTGTTCATGTTCGTTGCGCCGTCGGAAGTGTCGGCAGTCGGCGAGAAATTCGATGCTGCGCCCTTCGATATCGAAGGCGTGTTCTGGAGCCATCGCGGCGAGCTCTGTACCTTCGATGTGATGATCGAGGAATTCGGCCTCACCACGCCGCCGTTGCTGCGGCTGGCTACCATTGTCCGCGCAGCGGATACAGCACGGCTCGATCTCGCCCCGGAAGCGCCGGGCCTGCTGGCGGCGTCACTCGGCCTGTCGCGGATGTATGCCGACGATCTCGAACAGCTTGAGGCTGGACTGAATTTGTACGATGCGTTCTATCGCTGGTGCCGAGATGCCAGCACCGAAACCCACAACTGGCCGACAGCAAAGACGAAAGCTTGAGATGGCGGAAGCAACTTCGGTCACACCACCGGCCATTCCCGAGCCGCAGACCCACGGCGTTTCCTTCTCGGAGGCATTTTCGGTGTGGCTCCGGATCGCGTTGCTTTCCTTCGGCGGTCCGGCCGGGCAGATCGCGGTGATGCATCGCATCCTGGTCGACGAGAAGCGCTGGGTGTCGGAAAGCCGTTTTCTGCATGCGCTGAACTATTGCATGCTATTGCCGGGCCCGGAGGCGCAGCAGCTCGCCACCTATATCGGCTGGCTGATGCACCGGACCGCCGGCGGGCTGATGGCCGGCGGGCTGTTCATCCTTCCCGGTGCAATCTGCATCATGGTGCTGAGCTGGATTTACGCTGTGTTCGGCAATGTCGGCATCGTCGCGGCGCTGTTCTTCGGTTTGAAGGCCGCAGTGCTCGCGATCGTGCTGCAGGCGGTGGTGCGGGTCGGTAGTCGCGCGCTGAAGAACGATGTGATGCGCGCGCTGGCGGCCATCGCCTTCCTCGCGATCTTCTTTCTCGACGTGCCGTTCCCGGTGATCGTTTTCGGTGCGGCAGCAATTGGCTTTCTCGGCGGTCGGGCCGGTCTGCCCGCCTTCACGGTAAGTGTGGGCCACGGCTCATCAGGCGGCGGTGATGCTGATAGTTTGCTCGGAGATCAACTTCCTCTCCATGCCCGGCCGAGTGTACGGCAGTCGCTCACCGTTGCGGTCGTCTGGCTGGTGCTGTGGCTTACGCCCGTCGCTGTGCTGCTCGTGGCATTCGGCAGCAATGACGTGTTCAGCCAGATTGCCGTTTTCTTCTCCAAGATGGCGATGGTCACCTTTGGGGGTGCCTATGCGGTTCTCGCTTATGTCGCGCAGCAGGCCGTCGATCACTACGCATGGCTGAAGCCGGGCGAGATGCTCGATGGTCTTGGCATGGCCGAAACCACGCCTGGTCCGTTGATCATGGTGCTGCAATTCGTGGGCTTCATGGCCGCCTTCCGCGCACCGGGGATGTTGCCGCCGCTGCTGGCGGGCACGCTTGGTGGATTGCTCGCGACCTGGGTGACCTTTGCGCCGTGCTTTCTCTGGATTTTCCTCGGGGCGCCGTTCGTCGAAACTCTTCGTGGCAATCGCGCGCTGAGCGCCGCGCTAGCGGCGATTACCGCCGCAGTGGTCGGCGTCATCCTCAACCTGGCGATATGGTTCGCCATCCACACGATGTTTCGGGAAGTGAAACCTGTTCGCACGCTCGGACTCAGCTTCGACATGCCGGTTCTGCAGAGCGTCAACGGATGGGCTGTCGCGCTGTCGGTCGCGGCGCTGCTTGGGGTCTTCTATCTGAGGATTGGTCTGCTGCAGATCCTGTTGGCTTGTGCAGGCGCGGGTGTGCTTTTGCACATCGTCGGTCTGGTGTGACGTCAATCGCGAAACCGTGTGCGGAACCGGTAATTGACGGCTGACGGAACAGGAACGTTTCGAACGACGTCGCGTTGAAGGCCGTTCACTCAACAGGAGCTGACCATGCGGAAAACCATTCTTGTTGCGATCTGCGCCACGGCCATCGGCGCTACTCCGTTCGCAGCCTTTGCCCAGGCGACCGGCCCCTCCGGCCAGGATTCGACCAAGATGGGCACCGGCACGACGGCGAAGGAAGGCGAGACCAAGGCCACGGGCACCCAGGGAATGTCGAAAAATAGCGCGAAGAAGGATTCCATGCACAAGGACGGCATGAAGAAAGACAAGATGATGAAGAACGAGATGAAACAGTAACTCGTCATCTCTCCCCGACTCGCCCCGTATGACCTGGCCATGTTATGGCCGGCCCTGCGGGGCTTCCTTTGCAATATAGGTAATTTCGGAAGCGTCCGGGGGCCTCTCGTTTCGTTGATAGGTATATTGAAACCGTATTTGTTTTATTTTGCAGTGCAGCAACCATATGTCGTCGGTACTGTTGTATAAGCTTGACGACCTAGGAGCTGCCGTGTCTCTTGCCGATAATATCGATTTCCTCCGCAATCTCCCGAAACCGCCCGGAATCAATACGTTGCAGGGGTTGGCGCGCGGCCGTGCGTCGGCAGGTTTGAGTCCGATCAGCGAATCAACGGGTTTCGGCAGCAATCCCGGCGACCTCCGTATGTTCAGTTACGTGCCCGCCACGCTGGCAGCAAATCCGGCATTGGTCGTCGTGCTGCACGGATGCACCCAGAACGCTGCGGGCTATGACAACGGCACCGGCTGGTCTGCTCTGGCCGAGCGCTATGGTTTCGCGCTGCTGATGCCCGAACAGAAGTCGTCCAATAACGGCAACACCTGCTTCAACTGGTTCAATGCCGATGACATCGCGCGCGATAGCGGCGAAGCGCTCTCGATCCGAGAGATGATCGAGCAGATGGCCGTGGACCACGATGTGGACCGCAAGCGTATCTTCGTTACTGGTCTGTCGGCCGGCGGCGCGATGACGTCGGTGATGCTCGCAACCTATCCTGACGTGTTTGCGGCCGGCGCCATCATTGCGGGCCTGCCTTACGGTATCGCCACCACCATGCAGGAAGCGCTGAGCGGCATGTATCGCGCGGCGCCGCGTGCCGCGAACGATCTCGGCAATCTCGTGCGCAAGGCATCGCCGCATACCGGTGAGTGGCCGAAAGTATCGGTCTGGCATGGCAGTGCCGATCGCACCGTCAATCCGGCCAATGCCGGCGAGATCGTCAAGCAATGGCTCGACCTTCACGGCCTGCCGCCCGCACCGATGTCCGCCGTGGATGTCGACGGCTATCCGCGTGAGGTGTGGTGGAACAAGGACGGTGAAACCGTCGTGGAATCCTACACGATCACAGACATGGCGCATGGCACGCCGCTGGCGATTGCCGGACAGGACGAGCCCTATGGTGCCGCCGGTGCCTTCCTGCTCGAAGTCGGCATCTCATCCTCGTATCATATCGCGCAGTTCTTTGGCCTTACCCGACAGCTTGCACCGGGCAATGTCGAAGCTGCAGCCGTGGAACCGGCGGCTCCGGCGGATGCCACTGTCTCATCGGTGACGCAAAAGCCGCGCACGTCAGGCGATCGACGCGCCGCGCGCCGCGATCCCGTAGGACGGCGGTCTATCGATATCAACGGTGCCATTACTCGTGCCCTCACGGCTGCCGGTCTCATCAAGTCACCCTGACAAGTAACAGGGCGTGATCGGCGCCGATTTGCGCCAGGTCTGACAGGGCGCTAAGTTCTCAAGATACGTCAGATTGGTCTTGCGTACCGATTGCCCGCGCATGTTGGATGCCCATCGACCGAATTCGCCCGACTTTCTCGCCGGTGGAGGCGAGATGGGGGCGTTGATGCGTGCTTACGATTGGGCATCGCATCCGATCGGAGCACCGGACACCTGGCCGCAGAGTCTGCGCACCGCGATCCGGATCGTTCTGAATACCAACCACCCGATGTTCATCTGGTGGGGACCGGACCTCATCCAGTTCTATAATGACGCCTATGCCCTGACCATGGATGCACAACAGCATCACGCAGGGCTGGGCGCGCGTGGCCGTGAATTCTGGCACGAGATCTGGCCCATCATCGGCCCGCAGATCGCGCAGGTGATGAGTGGCGGCGGTGCCACCTGGCACGAAAACCAGCTGATCCCCATGACGCGCAATGGCAAGCTCGAACACAGCTATTGGACCTACAGCTACAGTCCGCTCGATCTGGATGACGGCGTCGGCGGTGTGCTGGTGGTTTGCCGCGATGTCACTCGGGATCATGAAGCGACCATTGTCTTGCGCGAGCGAGAAGCAGAGCTCGCGCGCGTGCAGCAGATCGGCCAGATCGGCGGTCTCGAAGTCGATCTGCGTACCGGCTTCCGCAATCGTCGATCGCCCGAATATCTGATCGTTCATGGTTTGCCGCCGGAAGCGGCCAACGAGTCGCACGAAGATTGGGTGCGTCGCATCCATCCCGAGGATCGCGAGGCGACGGAGCAGAAGTTTCGCGACGCGGTGAAAAGCGGCGTGCGCGACTATACTGTGCAGTATCGCATCATTCGCCCGAGCGATGGCCAGACCCGCTGGATTTCAGTGCGGTCCTATATCGAGCGGGACGACGCGGGAAAGCCGCTGCGGCTGGTCGGTGCGCATACCGACGTCACCGATCAGGTGCTGGCCGAGCAGGCGCTGCGCAAGAGCGAGGATGAGGCGCGTCAGCTCGCGGCAAAACTTGCAGACCTCAATGAGACGCTGGAGCAGCGCGTGCGCGACAAGACGCGTGAGCGCGACCGGATCTGGAGCGTGTCGCAGGATCTCCTGATGGTCTCCGACCATGATGGCGTCTGGCGCACCGTCAATCCGGCCTGGACGCGCACGCTCGGCTGGAGCGAGGCCGAGCTGCTCAACAAGACCTCGCGCTGGCTCGAGCATCCCGAGGATCAGGCCAGGACGATGGCCGAGGTCGACAAGCTTGCCGCCGGCGAACCGACGATCCGCTTCGAGAATCGCCTTCGCCACAAGGATGGCTCCTATCGCTGGCTGTCCTGGACGGCGGTGCCGGATCAGAACCAGATCTATTGCGTGGCGCGCGATGTCACTGCCGAGAAGGCTGCTGCCGAACGCCTTAAAAATACTGAAGAGGCGCTGCGGCAGTCGCAGAAGATGGAGGCTGTCGGTCAGCTCACCGGCGGCATCGCGCATGACTTCAACAACCTGCTCACCGGCATCGTCGGCTCGCTCGACCTGATGCAGACACGGCTCGGTCAGGGTCGCACCGACAATATCGCGCGCTATATCGACGCTGCGATGACCTCGGCCAATCGTGCGGCTGCGCTGACGCACCGGTTGCTGGCCTTCGCGCGGCGGCAACCGCTGATTCCGAAAAGCGTCGATGCCAATATGCTGATCGTCTCGCTGGAGGATCTGTTGCGCCGGACCATCGGCGAGACGCTGGATCTCGATATCGCGGCGGCGCCCGATTTGTGGTGCACGCTGTGCGATCCGAACCAGTTGGAGAGCGCGTTGCTCAATCTGGCGATCAATGCGCGGGACGCGATGCCTGATGGTGGGCACCTGAAGATCGCGACACAGAATGTGCGCGTCGATGCCATCAATGCCAATGCGCCGGCTCTGACGCCCGGCGACTATATCTGCATCAGCGTCAGCGACAGCGGAACCGGCATGAGCCCGGAGGTCGTGGCGCGCGCCTTCGATCCGTTCTTCACGACAAAGCCGATCGGGCAGGGCACGGGCCTCGGCCTATCGATGATCTACGGCTTCGCGCGTCAATCCAACGGACATGTCAGCATCGACAGCAGGCTCGATATCGGGACGACCGTGAAACTGTATCTGCCGCGCCATGAGGGAGACGCTGCCGCACAGGATGCGGCCCCGCTGAAGGGCGATCAGCATGTGGCCGCAGGCGAAACCCTGCTGGTGGTCGAGGATGAGCCGGTGGTGCGCTCTGTCATCGTCGATATGTTGAAGGACGAAGGCTATCGCGTGCTTGAGGCGGTTGATGGTCCGTCGGGCTTGCGGGTCCTGCGCGAGACACCGAATATCGATCTGCTGGTCACCGATATCGGGCTGCCCGGCATGAACGGCCGTCAGCTTGCCGATCAAGCGCGCGAGGCGCGGCCGGACTTGAAGATCCTGTTCATCACCGGTTATTCCGAAAGCGTCGTTATGGCGAAAGGCTTTCTGCTGCCTGGGATGGAGATGATCACCAAGCCGTTCGACCTCGATCATTTCCTGCGACGCATCCGCGCGATGGTCACGAGCTAAAGCGTTTTCAAGCGAAGTGGATACCGGTTCGCGTCTAGAAAACGCGTCAGAATAAAAGGCGTAGCCCTCCGGTTCCATATCTCTCCAGATATTTCAGCCTCGGTGCGCAGGCTCTAACAGTTCAATCGCCGGAACCATTGTGCGGCCGCGAGCTTGTATCGGCGCAATACCGATCAATCAAAACTGGAGATCATCATGATCCGCCGTCTTCTTGGAACCGCTGCCATCGTCGCCATGATGGCTCTTCCCGCCGTTGCTCAGGCTCAGGGTGTCCCCGGAGGCATTGAGCGTGGTGCGCGCGATGGCGAGCGCGCAGCTGGTCCTGTGGGCGCTATCGTAGGCGGCACCATCGGTGGTGTTGTCGGCGGCGTAGCCGGCGTGCTCGGTGTCGACGATCGTCCGCGGTTCCGCAGCTATGTCGTGGAACAGCGTCGCCCATCCTACACCTATAGCAACGAAGTTCGTGTCGGTGCCGTGCTGCCTGAGAGCGGCGTGACCTATTACGAGGTTCCGGCAGAATACAATTCCGCCCGTGAATACCGCTACACCGTGGTCAATGGTCGCACGGTTCTCGTCGAGCCGCGCACCCATCGCATTGTGGAAGTGATCGATTAAGCCGATCAATAAATGACTTTTCGAACGGGCCGCCCTCAGGCGGCCCGTTTTGTTCCATCTATGGCCTGCGGCGTATCTGTAGTCAGCGCCGATGTTCTCGCGTAGAGAAGTGCCGGGGAATCACACGAGCACCACGCGGCGATCAATCGCCCGGATGCGGAGAACGATGGCCACCAGCAATCGCGATCAGATCGCCCCTGCCATCGCACTGGACATTCCCCTTGCCGATCGTACCGAGACAGGTCTCGCTTTGCCGGACGGCGTGCAGCCCTATCGCATCGACTGGCTCAACACGCTCACCATCGCCACCTTTCACGCACTCGCACTACTCGCGCTGATGCCGATGTTCTTCAACTGGACAGCGGTGATCGTGGCGGTCATCGCAGCGCGGTTGTTCGGCCTCATCGGCATCAATATCGGTTATCACCGGTTGCTGACGCATCGCGGTTTCAAGTGCCCGAAATGGCTGGAGCACGCTTTCGTTGTCGTGGCGATCTGTTGTGCCGAGGATACGCCGGCGCGCTGGGTTGCCATCCATCGCCGTCATCACGAGAAGTCCGACGAGCAGCCGGATCCCCACAGCCCGCTTGCCAGCTTCTTCTGGGGCCATATGGGCTGGCTGCTGGTGAAGAACCCGGACCTGTCCCGCCTCGGCATCTATGAACGATATGCCAAGGATGTCCTGCGCGATCCGTTCTATGTCGCGCTGGAACGTAATTTCTGGCAGCTGAAGATCCTGCTCATCCAGATCAACGTCTTCTTCTTTGCGGGCCTGGCCGGCAAACTGCTGTGGGGCGGCTCATGGGCCGAGGCCGTGCAGTTCGCTCTGAGCATCGTCATCTGGGCGGTCTTCGTGCGAACCGTTTTCGTCTGGCATCAGACCTGGGCGGTCAACTCGGTCACCCACATCTGGGGCTATCGCAACTACGCGACCGATGAGGACAGTCGCAATAATCTGTTCATTGGCTACCTCGCCCATGGCGAGGGCTGGCATAACAACCATCACGCCGATCAGCGCTCCGCGCGCCATGGCCATCGCTGGTGGGAGTTCGATACCACCTATCTGACGATCCGCCTGCTGGAGAAGCTCGGCCTGGTATCGGATATTGTCGAGCCGCGGCATACGACCAAGAGGTAAGGCCTGCCAAGCTCGGGCATGCCACACCAGATGCAACTTTTCGTCACAATTCGCGTTACTACACCATGATGACGAAGCCCGATATCTGGTACGTGGCGTTTGGCCCCGACAAATCCGTGAAGTCCGACACTCGTGCGACAAACGGTGTGCGTACGACCAGGACCTTCAAATCCGAAATCGATGCAAAACTGTTCGCCCGGGAAATCCTGGCCAAAGGCTGGACCGCTACAGCCGGCACACTCAATCCATATCAACCCAAGCGCACCATTGCGGCATCGCAGATCGAAGACTGGGCCGATCCCGCTCGAGCCGACTAATCTGGCTAGATGACTTCGTAGGCGAAAAACAGAATGATTACCGTGATCGCGACGAGGCCTCCCAGAAAGCACTGATCGGCAATCGACTCGCAGCGCTCGCTGAGTTGGCGGTTTTGCGACTTCCGCATCGATGTGTAGGACGCGACCGCGCTGGCGAGAAAGAACAGCGAGGCGATGGCCGAATATTCATCGACCCGGCTGGGGCCGATCTGCGGCTCCATGATCTTGACCAGTCCGATCAGCGTCGCGCAGACGCCGATCATCGTTCCGGAGCTCGGCAGGATGTGCTTGGAAAGCGCTCCTTGCTCCCCGGAGGCCCTGTCGTCACTCATGGCGGGATTACGCCTCGCCGGTGAGGAACGGGTTTGTCATGCGCTCCTGGCCGATGCTGGAGCCGGGGCCATGACCGCAGATGAACCCGACATCGTCGCCGAGCGGGATCAGCTTGGTCGTAATCGAATGGATCAATGTCTCATGGCTGCCGCCGGGGAAATCGGTCCGCCCGATGGAGCCTGCGAATAGCACGTCGCCGACATGGGCGAATTTCATCGCCTTGCTGTAATACACGACGCTCCCAGGCGAATGACCGGGGCAGTGCAAGATGTCGAAAGTCAGGCCGCCGACGCTGACGGTGTCGCCTTCATTGAGCCAGCGGTCAGGCATGAAGTTGCGGGTGCCCGTCATGCCGTACTTCGCGCCGCTGTCCTCGACATGTTCGAGCAGGAACGTATCGGCGACATGCGGGCCGATGATTTCGACCTTCAGCGTTTCGCGCAGCTCGTCGGCGCCGCCGACATGGTCGATATGGCCGTGGGTCAGCCAGATCTGTTCGACCTTCACATTGGCCTTGGCAATGGCGTCCAGGATCAGCGGCACGTCGCCGCCGGGATCGATCACCACGGCCTGCCGCGTGGCCTCATCCCACAGCAACATGCAGTTCTGCTGAAACAGGGTCACCGGAATGATGGTGCCCCCGGCCTGGGCTTTATGTTCGGTTTCATCTGTCATCGCGCCACAATGCTGATTTTTGCGGGCGAGAAAAGGGAAATTTGGGCTTTCTTCTTCCCCTCTCCCGCCTTCGCTTCGCTCAGGCACCCTCTCCCGCGGCGCGCAGCCTCGCTGCGCTGGGGGAGAGGGGAGGGAAAGGACGACCGCGTTCTACTTCTTCAACTGCACCTTCAACGTCGCCTCCACCTCGCGATCGAAGGACGACGCCTTGGCCGGCGCCTTGTCGCGCTGGGCCATGAGGTAGGCATCGCGCTTGGTCACCAGCGCTGTCAGCTTGTCGTTCAGCGCCTTGCGATCCTTCATCTGCTTGCCGAGTTCATCGGCGCGCTGCTGCGGCGACAATTTGCGAATGGCCTCAGGCAATTCATCTTCCTTCACGCTGTCGAGTTTCTGCTTGCCGGCGGACACGTCGCTGACGAGGTCGCCGCCGCCGGTGACGGCTTCCGACGACACTTTCGCGCGCTTGTTGATGTAGCTTGCCATATCCGTTGCCGAGGCGGGCGCCGCCGCTGCGACTTCCGAGAGCTGCCGGGTCTTGTTCTCGGTGTGCTTCTGCAGCGCGCGCGGGCCGTAGGGGATCACCGTCTTGTTGACGTCGTTCTGCAGGATGATGATCTCTTCGTCATAGGGCGTCTCGATGATGACGATCTGGCCGCCATCCTGCGGGATTGCGATGAAACGGCCGTCGCCGCGCTGGGCAACGTCGCGCCAGACCTTCTCCGTATCGCGGGCGGCGCCTGCCAGAACAGCGTTGACGATGATATTCTTCTGCTTCGCGACTTCGAGCGTGGTCGTGTATTTCGTGTCCTGCTGATAATCCATATGCGGCGGTGCGTCGCCGACCAGGAAGACGATACGCCTGACATCGTTGCCCTTGGTCCATTGCAGCTTGTTGACGGCGACATCGAGCGCCTCGTTGACGCTTTCCGGCCAGTCGCCGCCACCTTGCGCCCGGACCTGCAGCAGGTTGCCATAGAGATCCTGGATGTCGGTGGTGAGGTCGAAGGTCTTGGTCACGTAGTCGTCGCCGATGTCGCGATAGGCGACGAGACCCATGCGGATGTCGGCGTCGGGATTGCTGTCGAGGATCGTGGTTGCGATCGACCAGATCTTACGTTTGGCGCCTTCGATCAGCCCGCTCATGGAACCGGTTGTGTCGAGCACGAAGGCGACTTCGACGGTCGGCTTTGCCTGCGCGGAACCGGCGAAAATCGCTTGCGGCAAAGTTGCGGCAGCGGCGAGCAGGACGACGCGACTGAGATGGGCTAAGCTCATGGAATGTCTCCGTAATCCGGGCTGCTGCGATGAAAGAACACGCCCGCTGCCGCTTGCGGAAAACTTGCGTCCGGCTTGCGACATGCGTGCGGCAGACTGGCGGGAGACGTGATGCGCGGCCCCGCCGAAATCGGCTAAGTTTGTCGCCATGGAATCGAATGCCGTTCACACGCCCGCGCTGATTTTCGATCGCCGCCAGTCGGAGACGGCGCTGGCGATTGCGCGCGGAACCACAAGGTTGCTGCGGTCGCTGGGATTCTCATGCGTCAGCGAATTGCCGCTGCCGTCCGGACGGCGTGCGGATCTGGTCGCGCTGAACGAGCGCGGCGATATCTGGATCGTCGAGATCAAGTCGTCATTGGAGGATCTGCGGGCGGATCAGAAATGGCCAGACTACCGCACCCATTGCGACCGGCTGTTCTTCGCCTTTACGCAGGATCTGCCGTGCGAGATTTTTCCTGCCGACACAGGCCTGATCGTGGCGGATGCCTATGGCGCGCATGTTCATTGCGATGCACCGGAGCACCGGCTGCCGGCGCCGACGCGCAAGGGCATGATGCTGCGCTTCGCGATGACCGCGGCGCACAGACTGAACAGGCTGCACGACCCTCAAGGTCATGCAGCCTGGCCGAACGAAATCTAGCTTTTAAAGAAGGCTCAGCGCGGCGCGCGCTTGGCGAGAATGCGCTGCAGCGTACGGCGATGCATGTTCAGACGACGTGCGGTCTCCGAGACGTTGCGATTGCACATTTCATAGATGCGCTGGATGTGTTCCCAGCGCACGCGGTCGGCCGACATCGGGTTGTTCGGCAGTTCGGACTTGTCATTGTCGATCGCGAGCAGCGCTGCAACGACATCGTCGGCGTCGGCCGGCTTCGACAGATAGTCGACAGCGCCCATCTTCACTGCGGTCACGGCGGTGGCGATGTTGCCATAGCCGGTGAGCACGATGGCGCGCGCATCGGGACGCTGCTGCTTCAGCGCCGACACGACATCGAGGCCGTTGCCGTCACCGAGACGAAGATCGACTACGGCAAAAGCGGGCGCTGATTTGCTGATCTGGGCGAGACCTTCGGAAACGGAGTCGCAGGACGTGACCGTGAAGCCGCGCGTTTCCATCGCACGCGAAAGACGCTCCAGAAACGGCTTGTCGTCCTCCACGATCAGGAGCGAACGGTCGGTCTGTTCAGTCACTTCGGCGAGCGCATTCACGGTTCAAAATCCTCCATATCCAATACGATACCATATGGCGCTGCCGAATGCAGCTGCCAAGGGTGTGAAGATTTGAATGGCTTGATTGTGAAGTTAATCCAAAAGCGGTTTGGCCCGTAAAACGGGTGGTTAATTCTAATCACGGTGGTACATCAGCGCGGCGTGTTGTCGCAGAGCAGCATGATGGACGAAACGTAATGAAAGCAGATCCGGAATGGACGCGACTCCGACTGGGCCGAAGAAGCCCGAGTTAAATGACGAGACATCCGCTCGTTACGACGGCTGGCGTATCGTCGGTGTTTGTTTCCTGCTCGCGACATTCGGCTGGGCGCTCGGTTTCTATGGCCAGAGCGTCTATCTCGCGGAACTTCAGCGCGTGCATGGCTGGCCGGCCTCGACCATCGCAACGGCCACGACCTTCTTCTATCTCGTCGGCGCATTGCTGGTCGCATTCGTAAGCGAAGCGATGCGCGCGCTCGGGCCGCGTAACTGTTTGCTGGCCGGCGTCGGCGTGATGGCGTTTGCCACCATCCTGCTCGGACAGATCACGTCGCCCTGGCAGCTCTATGCGGTGAATGTGCTGCTCGCATTCGGGTGGGCCGGCACAAGTCTGGGCGCCATCACCAACACGCTCGGTCTGTGGTTCGACAAGAAGCGCGGTATGGCCATCAGCCTTGCGCTGAATGGCGCGAGTTTCGGCGGCATCGTCGGCGTGCCTTTACTGGTCGCGGCGAGCAATGCCTTCGGCTTTGGCGGCGCGACTATCGCAGCAGCGATCGCGATGCTTGTGCTGCTCGTCCCGGTGATCATTATCTTCGTCGGCCATCCGCCGCATCGCGCAGCATCCGCCACACCGGACGGTGTTGCCGCTACGGCCAGCGCGCCATCGTCGACACGCATTCGCGCGGAGGCGATGCGCGACGTGGCGTTCCTGACGCTCACCATTGCTTTTGCGTTCGGATTATTTGCGCAGGTTGGTTTCATCGTTCACCTGATCTCGTTTCTCGATCCGGTGATCGGCCGCGAGCGCGCGGCGGCCGCGGTATCGCTGCTGACGCTGATGGCGGTGGTTGGCCGCGTCTTGTTCGCGACAGTGATCGATCGGCTCAATCAGCGACTGGCATCGGCGCTATCGTTTCTCAGCCAGGCAACGGCGCTTGCGATAATTATCAATTCGCGCAACGAAGCGCTGGTGTTCTTCGCCTGCGCGTTGTTTGGCTTTTCTGTTGGCAATCTGATCACGCTGCCGGCGCTGATCGTGCAGCGCGAATTTGCTGCGCGGTCGTTCGGGGTGCTGGTCAGCCTGATCACGGCGGCGACGCAGGTCACTTACGCTTTCGGTCCGGGCATCGTCGGCTGGCTGCGCGATCTTTCGGGCAGTTACGCCGTGCCGTTTTATGTCTGCATGGCGTTGCAGGTGGCCGCGGCACTGTTGATCATGGTGCGGGGGCGGAAGAGCAAAGCTCTAACCTCATGGTGAGGAGGCGCGTAGCGCCGTCTCGAACCATGAGCTGCTTGGCACATCCTTCGAGACGCCGTGCGAAGGGGCGCGGCTCCTCAGGATGAGGACAGAGCTCAAACGTCCCGCTGCTTCAGCAGCTCCTCAACATCCAGCCGCTTCGTAAACATCGCAATCCCGCCATCGCCATTCCGTGGCCACTCCGCCTCCGGCCGATCCCAGTACAGCTCGACGCCGTTCTGGTCGGGGTCGCGCAGATACAGCGCCTCGCTGACGCCGTGGTCGCTGGCGCCGTCAAGCTGTATGCCGGCCGAGAGCACGCGGTGCAGCGCGTCGGCCAATGCGGCGCGGGTGGGATACAGGATCGCGGTATGGAAAAGACCTGTGGTGCCGGGCGCCGGCGGCTGGCCGCCTTTGCTCTCCCAGGTGTTCAGGCCGATGTGGTGATGGTAATCGCCGGCGGCGATGAAGACAGCCTGATCGCCATAGCGCTGCTTGACCTGGAAGCCGAGCACATCGCGGTAAAAACCGAGCGCGCGATCCAGATCGGCAACCTTCAGATGAACATGCCCGATCCGCGTGCCTGCGGGGATTGGCGGGGTTGGGTCGGGCATGTGGGAGCTCCTGAGTTGCGTGATGCTCAAGACGATCTAGTCACGGGATCGAAGGATCGGTAGAGCGTCTTCGCGAAACCCATCGTTTCCGGGAATTGGATTGATGGGTCTCGCGGCGCTTTACCCATAGGGGCATCGCCTACGCAAGTTCCGAGACCAGCCCGTCCGGCAGGCCGAACTCGTAGGTGTTCAGCGTCATCGAGACCATGGTGTAGTAGCCGCACAGGCCGATGATCTCGACGAGGCCCTGGGCGCCCAGCGTCTCGGTGGCTTCGTCATAGAGCGGCTTGGACAGGCCCTGCGCCTCATGCAGCGACTTGGCGACGTCATAGATCACCCGCGCCTTCTTCTCGCTGAAACTCGGCGTGCGACGGTTCTTGATATCTTCGATGATGGCGGGATCGAGGCCGCCGTCGAGCGCCATCTTCTTGTGCGCATACCATTCGAAATGCGCGGTCCAGTGCCGCGCGGTGACGAGGATCGCCAGCTCGGCATGCGCGGGTGTCAGCGTGGTGTCGTAGCGCAGAAACGCGCCGAGGCGGGTCGCGTGCCGGGCCATGTTCGGGCTGGCGAGCCAGGCCATCATCGGCTCCGGCGGGCGTCCGCGCTTGCTGGCGATCGACTCGTCATAGATGGATTTCTGGTCGGGAGACATTTCGCCAGGCGAAAGCCACTTGAGACGCATGTTGTTTCCTCGTGTGTTTTTGCTCGTTGTTCTCTGGCGATACACCGGAATGGCAAGCCTGACTACTTCCGCTTTGCAGCAGGCCATTGAATTCCACGAAGTGGCGAGTAAGCTTCGCCCAACAACATTGCGGATGCTTGGCATCCCGCGCACAAAATGGATGGAAACGCTGATGTCGGATCTCGATCAATTTCGCAGCGAGACGCGCGCCTGGCTTGATGCCAATTGCCCGCCGGAGATGCGCAAGCCGATGAGTTCGGACGAGGATACATTCTGGGGCGGACGTAACGCGAAATATTCATCCGAGCCGCAGCGGATCTGGTTCGAACGGATGCGCGACAAGGGCTGGACCGTGCCGCATTGGCCAAAGGAATATGGCGGCGGCGGCCTCGACGGTGAACGGACGAAGATCCTGCGCCAGGAAATGGCAGCGATCTCGGCCCGTCTGCCGCTGGTGTCGTTCGGCATTTCAATGCTCGGGCCGGCGCTGTTGAAATATGGCACCGACGCCCAGAAGCAGGAGCATCTGCCGAAGATCGCGGCGGGTCTGATCCGCTGGTGTCAGGGGTACTCCGAACCCAATGCCGGGTCCGATCTCGCCTCGCTACAGACGCGCGCCGAGAGCGACGGCGATGACTATCTCATCACCGGTCAGAAGATCTGGACGTCTTACGCGAACTATGCCGACTGGATCTTCTGCCTGGTGCGCACCGACGCGTCCGGCAAGAAGCATGACGGCATCAGCTTCATCCTGTTCGACATGGCGTCGAAGGGTGTCTCGACCAAGCCGATCCTTTTGATCTCTGGCAAGTCGCCCTTCTGCGAAACTTTCTTCGATAGCGTCCGCGTGCCGAAGTCGCATGTGCTCGGCACCGTCGATCGCGGCTGGGACGTGGCAAAATACCTGTTGCAGCACGAGCGCGCGATGATCTCCGGCATGGGCGAGCGCGGTGCTGGCCGGCCGCTTGGCCAGGTCGCTGCCGACTCCATCGGGGCGGACGAACAGGGCCGCCTCGACGATGCGATGCTGCGCGGGCAAATCGCAAGTTTCGAAGTCGACGAGGCCGCATTGGCCTGTGCGGCCGAGCGCGCGGTCGATCTGGCGAAAGCCGGTCAGGCGCATCCAGCGTTTTCGTCGGCGATGAAATATTACGGCACCGAACTCAACAAGCGCCGCCATGAAATCCTGATGTCGGCAGGCGGCATCGATGCACTGGAATGGGAAAGCCAGCGCTCGCATGAAGGCGCACGTCCGCGTGCGTGGCTGCGCACCAAGGCGAATTCGATCGAAGGCGGCACGAGCGAGGTCATGCTGGGGATTGTCGCCAAACGCATTCTGGATTTGCCGGGGGCGTGAATTTCACTCTGCCCTCATCCTGAGGAGTGGCCGAAGGCCGCGTCTCGAAGGATGGTGGTGCACTCCATCTCATGGTTCGAGATGGCGCTTCGCGCCTCCTCACCATGAGGACTGAGCTAGGATCAATTTGGTCGCCAGACCGCCTCATCATTGGATCACAACCCATGCCTCTCCTCCTCAACGAAGAACAGACCATGCTGCGCGATAGCGCCCGCGGCTTTATCGGCGACAAGGCGCCGGTCAGTCATTTCCGGCAGCTCCGCGATGCCAAGGATGCGACCGGGTTTTCGCGCGACTACTGGCGCGCGTTCTCCGAGATGGGATTTGCCGGACTGCTGGTACCGGAAGCGTTCGGCGGCAGCGGGCTCGGCGCCGTCGAAGCCGGCGTCGTGATGGAAGAGATTGGCCGCACACTGATGCCGTCGCCATTCTTCGCCACGGCTGTGCTGGGCGTCTCGGCGCTGAATCGGGGCAGCGACGCCCAGAAGTCGGAATATCTGACAAAGATCGCCAATGGTGCGCTGCTGGCGGCGCTGGCCATCGACGAAGGCGCGAAGCATCGCCCGCTGCAGACGGCGATGAAGGCCGCGCGCTCCGGCAATGGCTTCAAGCTGAACGGCGCGAAGGCCTTTGTCGTCGATGGCCACACCGCCGATCTCCTGATCGTCGCGGCGCGCAGTGCAGGTGCGCCGGGTGAGCGCGAGGGCCTCACGCTGTTTCTGGTCGATCCGAAGGCCAAGGGTATCGCGCTCGAGCGCACCGCGATGGTGGATTCGCACAATGCAGCGCGGATCACGTTCGACAATGTCGAGGTTACCGCCGACAGCGTGCTCGGCGATGTCGATCAGGGCGGCGCATTGCTGGACAGCGTGCTGAATATCGGCCGCGGCGCCGTCGCGGCGGAGATGGTTGGCCTGTCAGACGAAGTGTTCGGCCGCACCGTGACCTATCTCAAGGAGCGCAAGCAATTCGGCAAACTGATCGGTGAATTTCAGGCGCTGCAGCATCGCGCCGCGCATCTCTATACCGAGATCGAGGTGACCCGTGCGGCGGTGCTGAAGGCGCTGCAGCTGATCGACGACGGCGCGCCGACGGCGCCGGCCGCTATTGCCGTCGCCAAGGCCAAGGCCGGCACCACGGCGACGCTGGCCGTGCAGGAAGGCGTGCAGATGCATGGCGGCATGGGCATGACCGATCAGTTCGACATCGGCTTCTTCATGAAGCGCGCGCGGGTCTGCCAGGAATTGCTGGGGGACAGCAATTACCATGCGGATCAATTGGCGCGGCTGAAGAATTATTGAGTGCGGGCGACGAGAGCTGGGACGGACTAGCTGAAACTCGTCATGCCCGGGCTTGTCCCGGGTATCCACGTCTTGGGGTCTTGCTAGGGAAGACGTGGATGGCCGGGACAAGCCCGGCCATGACGGCGTTTAGCTATGACGGAGGGTCGTTAGCCCTACCTGATCGGCGGGGCGTATTGAATCCCGCCGGCGCTCCAGATCTGGTTCAACCCGCGCGGAATCTTCAGCTTCGAGCCTTCGCCGATATTGCGGTCATAGACTTCGCCGTAATTGCCGACATGGCGGATGATGCGGGCGGCCCAGTCCTTCGAGAGGCTGAGGTCTTCGCCATAGGCGCCTTCGGTGCCGACCAGACGCATCACGTCGGGCTTCTTGGACTTGAGGGCTTCGTCGATGTTCTTCGAGGTGATGCCAAGCTCCTCGGCATTGATCATGGCGTAGAGCGTCCACTTCACGATCATCATCCAGTCGTCGTCACGCTGGCGCACCACGGGGGCCAGCGGCTCCTTGGAGATGACGTCGGGCAGGATCAGGTGATCGTCGGGCTTGCTCATGGTCAGGCGCAGCGCATAGAGCTGCGAGGCATCCGCCGTGAAGGTGTCGCACTGGCCGGAATTATAGGCCTTCAGGACTTCGTCCAGCTTTGGAAACTTCACTTCGGTATATTTGATGTTGTTGCTGCGGAAGTAGTCCGCGAGGTTCAGCACCGTCGTGGTGCCGTCCTGGACGCAGACCTTGCTGCCATCGAGCTCCAGTGCGGAATCGATCTTGCGGGACTTCGGCACCATGAAGCCCTGGCCGTCATAATAGGATACGGCGGGGAAATAGAGATCGTAATTGGTTTCGCGCGACATGCTCCAGGTGGAATTGCGCGACAGGATATCGACCTTGCGGCTCTGCAGCTCCTTGAAGCGATCCGACGCGTCGAGCGGAACGAAGGTCACCTTCTTTGGATCGTTGAAGATCGCAGCGGCAACGGCGCGGCAGAAGTCGACATCGAAGCCGGTCCAGGTGCCCTGCGCATCCGGCGACGAGAAGCCGGGCAGGCCGGTATTGACGCCGCAGAGTACTGCGTCGCGTTTGACGGTGCGCTTCAGCGTCTTGGTGTCGTAGCGCTCATAGGTGATCGCAGCCGCAGCCACTGCAGTGGCAACCACCAGGCCGATGGCCAGCCCGGTCGTGAAAGTCCGCTTCATCCCCATGCGACGTCCGCCCCGTATTCAGAGAAAAATATGTCAGAGAAAAACTGGATCGAAGAGCTGTGCGGCGAGGCGCAGATCAGATTTCAGGCTTCTGCCGTACGATGACCTTGGTGCCCACCGGGATCCTCTCATAGAGGTCGGCGACATCGGCATTGACCAGCCGGAAGCAGCCGGACGATACGGCGGTGCCGATGGTGTCGGGCCGGTTGGTGCCGTGGATGCGATAGACGGTGGCGCCGAGATAGAGCGCGCGGGCGCCGAGCGGATTGCCGGGGCCGCCGGCCATAAAGCGCGGCAGATAGGGCTGACGCGCGATCATTTCCGGCGGCGGCGTCCAGTCCGGCCATTCCGCCTTGCGCGAGATTTTCAAGAGGCCCTGCCACTGGAAGCCGTCGCGGCCGACGCCGATGCCGTAACGCAGCGCGCGACCATTGCCCTGCACCACATAGAGATGGCGCTCTGAGGTCGCGATGATGATGGTGCCCGGTGCCTCGGTGGTGCGGTACAGCACCATCTGCTTCTGGAATTCCGGTTCAAGCTGAACGGAGTCGTCGGCAATCAGCCCGGGCTCGTCGCCGACATCCGGGCGCGGTTGCTGGGCGAGGCCTTGCGTGATCGACAACATCAGGCTGGCTGCGGCGACGAGCTGAAAGCCAAGCAGGCGGCGGATGTTGATCATCGCAGGCATCTCCGGTTTCGCGTCCGATATTCTGTATCATCCCAGCCAAATCACGGGAACCATGAAATCAGCGGGCGACGGTCCGCGCGCGGACGTCGTGAGTCGCCGGCATATTTGCCGTCCGCGGGTGACGATTTGATTAAAGGTCACCGCGTCTATTTCGGTGCGATCCACAGTCGCAGCACGTAGCTGACGAGGGTCACACTGGCGACGCCGCCCAGCCACAGCGCAACAAACCACAACAGGCGCTGCATCAGCGGGCGCTTGTCTGAAGGGACGGGCTTTTGCTGCGACGCAGGTGTCATCAGTGATAGCCCGCGCCAGCGCGAACCTTGCCGCGAAACACATAATAGGCCCAGGCGGTGTAACCGAGGATGATGGGAACCAGCACGGCGACGCCGTAGCTCATGAAATGCAGGCTATTGTCGGGCGACGCGGCCTGCCAGATGGTGATGCTGCGCGGCACGATATAGGGCCACATGCTGATGCCCAATCCGGCATAGGACAATGCGAACAGCGCCAGCGACAGGAAGAACGGCCGGTAATCCTGTTTGGCCGCGAGGCTTCGCATCAAGAGCGCCGTGATGGCTGCAACTGCAATCGGCACCGGCGCCGTCAGGATGATGTTGGGCCAGGCGAACCAGCGCCGCGCATATTCGGCATCCAGAAATGGCGTCGCGATGCTGACGAGACCGATGGCGGCGAGCATGGCGAATAGCAGCCACCAACTCAGCCGATAGGCCTGATCGCGCAACGCGCCTTCGGTCTTCAGCACCAGCCAAGTGGCCCCGAGCAGGCCGTAGCCGGCCATCAGTGCGAGTCCGGTCAGGACGCTGAACGGTGTCAGCCAGTCCCACCAGCCGCCGCCATAGTGGCGACCATTGACGACGATGCCTTGCAGGATCGCGCCGAGCGCCACGCCCTGCGCGAGCGTGGCCATCAGCGAGCCGCCGGCAAAGGCGATGTCCCACAGATTGCGCTCGCGCGTGGTGCGCCAGCGGAATTCGAAGGCGACGCCGCGAAACACCAGCCCCAGCAGCATCACGATCATCGGCGTATAGAGCGCCGGCATCAGCACCGCATAGGCCAGCGGAAACGCCGCCATCAGCCCTCCGCCGCCGAGCACCAGCCAGGTCTCGTTGCCGTCCCAGACCGGGGCGACCGAGTTCATCATGACGTCACGGTCTTCCTTCTTCGGGAAGAGTGGAAACAGCATGCCGAGGCCGAGATCGAAGCCGTCCATCACGACATAGACGAACACGGCAAAGGCGATGATGAAGGCCCAGACGACCGCTATATCGATCATGACGCGTGCCCCGATGCGGTTGCACCCACGGCCGGGGTAATGCCCGCCGCACGACTCGGCACGTTGCCGGCGGGGCCTTGCTCATCATGATGCGGCGGCGCGGCCATGAGCCGGAGCAGATAAATCGTGCCGGCGGCGAAGACCAGGAAATAGACGATGGCGAAGGCGATCAGCGACGACGCAACGGCTGGCGCCGCCAGCGGCGAGACCGAATCGCTTGTCCGCAGCAGGCCGAACACCGTGAACGGCTGCCGCCCCGTTTCGGTCGTTACCCAGCCGGCCAGCACGGCGATGAATCCCGCCGGGCCCATCGCCAGCGCAAAGCTGTGAAGCAAACGCGACTCATAGAACTTGCCGCGGAAGCGCATGAAGAGGCTCAGCAGTCCCAGCCCCAGCATCAGAAAACCGATGCCGACCATGATGCGGAACGACCAGAACGTCACCGGCACCGGCGGCCAGTTCTCGCGCGGGACGGTGTCGAGGCCGGCCATCGGCGCATTGAGATCATGCTTCAGGATCAGCGATCCGAGCTTGGGGATTTCAATGGCGTAGTTCACTTTGCCTTCGGCCTGACTCGGGATGCCGAACAGGATTAGCGGTGCGCCATGGGGATGGCTTCCGAAATGGCCTTCCATGGCCATGATCTTGGTTGGCTGGTGCTCGAGCGTGTTGAGGCCGTGCTGATCGCCGGCAAGAATCTGCAGCGGCGCGACCAGCGTGGCCATCCACATCGCCATGGAGAACATCACGCGCGGGCCGGGCAGGCGCGTATCCTTGAGGAGATGCCAGGCGCCGACAGCGCCCACCACGAAAGCCGTGGTGAGATAGGCTGCCAGCACCATATGCACGAGACGATAGGGGAAGGACGGATTGAAGATCACCTTCCACCAGTCGGCCGCAACGAACTGTCCGGCAGCGTTGATGCTGTAGCCGGCCGGCGTCTGCATCCAGGAATTCGCCGAGAGAATCCAGAACGCCGAAAACAACGTGCCGATCGCGACCATCAACGTAGCGAAGAAATGCAGCCTTGGACCGACGCGCTTGAGTCCGAACAGCATGACGCCGAGAAAACCTGCTTCGAGAAAGAAGGCGGTGAGGACTTCATAGGCCATCAGCGGGCCGATGATCGGTCCTGCCTTGTCGGAGAAGGCCGACCAGTTGGTGCCGAACTGGTAGGACATCACGATGCCCGAGACCACGCCCATACCGAAGGCCACGGCGAAGATCTTGAGCCAGTAATTGAACAGGTTGAGGAAGACGTCGCGCCCGGTCCACAACCAGAGCGCTTCGAGCACGGCGAGATAGCTCGCTAGCCCGATCGAGAACGCGGGAAAGATGATGTGAAATGACATCGTGAACGCAAATTGCGCTCGGGCTAGTATGACAGGGTCAAAGCCTTCGAACATCTGCATCCGTCCATGTGTAGTCTGGACGTGTTCTATCATGCAGAGCGCGCGGGCGAAACTGCGCGAGGTCTTTGTTAGTTGGCCGCCCGGATTCGGCAACGTCTTGAAAAGGCTGTCCATCTGCCCACATTGGCGTTCGCCGTTGGACTCGTAGACAATTTGTCCAATTTTGTCAGATGTATTGCGCAGGTCGGTGCGGAAGTTCGTGCGTCCGCCGACGATGACAAAGCCGTAGCTCCAAACAGAATACGACCCGGAAGGGGGCATCCCGTCCGGGTCGCTGGAGGTGGGGAGATTTACGCGAACTGACGTCTGGAACGTTGGAGCAAAAGGAACGCGGCAGATTACGCTGCGATACTGTCGATGCCGGCGGTCTTCAGGAGATCGGCGAGCTGCTTGCGGGCGTAGAACATCCGGGTCTTCACCGTCGACGCGGGGATACCGATCAGGCCGGCGACCTCTTCCACTGACTTCTCATGATAGTAGACGAGGTTGACGATCTCGCGATGCGCCGGCGACAGCTTGGCGACACAGGCGCGAAGAATGGCGCTGGTGCGGCTGCGATCAAGCGACGCCTCAGGTGTATCGGCCTGGTCGGCGATTTCCATGACATCGTCCTGGTCGATGTCTTCATATTTACGCTGGCGCAGCGCGGTCAGTGCCTTGAAGCGTGCGATCGACAACAGCCAGGTGGAGACCTGCGAGCGGCCTTCGAATTGGCTGGCGGTCCGCCACACGTCGAGGAATACCTGACTGACCAGATCTTCCGCCGCCGACGTGTCGCGCAGCATGCGGAGAACGAAGCGATAGACCCGCACATTGTGTCGGGCATAAAGCGTGTGCATCGCTGTGCGGTCGCCGCTGGCGATATTCTCCAGCAGCATCTCATCCGAGGTGGCGCGGGCCGTAATGATACCCTGCTGACCGGCGGCATTGAGGGCGATGACGTTCTGCATGACTAACTCCCGTAAGAGACCGCGTTGCGGCTTCGTTGGGAGGATTGTTAAGGAGCCCCGGTTTCAGGGCGTCTGCTTCAAAAGCGGAAAATGGTTTCATGGAACCGGAGAATTGTTTCATCGCAGGGTTTGCGACGAAACATTCAGAGGTGAAATGCGTGTAAATTGAATGAGATAGATTCCAAAAGGGGTGCTCAGGCCTTGTCGCCCACCGGGGAGAACAAATAGCCCCCGCCGCGAATTGTACGGATCACGGCGGGTTTCGTCGGATCGGGCTCGATCTTGCGGCGGATTCGCATGATCCGTAGGTCAACCGCCCGGTCGAAAGCCTCTGCATCGCGGGCATTGGCCAGTTCGAGCAGCCGTTCGCGCGAGAGCACGCGCTTCGGATTCGCGGCGAATACCTTGAGCAGGCCAAATTCAGAGGCTGTCAGCGGATGTTCGTTGCCCTCATCATCGCGCAGGGCCTGCGCTTCCAGATCGAGCCATTTCGTGCCGAAGCGCACGAGATGATCCTTGCTCTCCTTGGCAGGCGTTGCGTCTGCTGCTGCGCCCTTCACCGGCGTGCTTCGGCGCAAGACCGAGCGGATGCGCGCCATCAATTCGCGGAGTTCGCAGGGCTTGGCGATGTAATCGTCGGCACCGAGTTCGAGGCCGACGACACGGTCGATCGGGCTTGCGGTGGCGGTGAGCATGATCACCGGCACGTTGATGCGGCTCTTGAGGTCACGGATGATCGAGAGCCCGTCTTCCTCGGGCATGTTGAGGTCGAGCACAACGAGATCCGGCACCTTGGTCTCGATCTCGCTGCGCAGGCTCTTGCCGCCGTCGCACAGGGTCACGGCAAAGCCGTGCATCTTGAGATAGTCGCCCACCATCTCGCGGGCGGGTGCTTCGTCGTCGACGACGACGATATGCGGGCTCTGGCTCATGACAGGCCCTCACTGGTGGCTGGCAGCAGGATGGTGAAAGTGGCGCCCTGGCCGGGGCTATGTGCATTCACCTCGCCGCCATGCATGTCGATGATGCGTTTGACGATCGACAGGCCGAGGCCGGTTGAACTTTCACCACCGGTCGGCTTGGCTGAAAGCCGCTGGAAACGACCAAACAGGCGGTCGAGATCCTCCGGCGACAGGCCGGGACCTTCGTCGCTGATGCTGATGCGGACATAATCGGCATCGCCTGTGATGAGCAGCGCGATCTTGCCGCCGATCGGGCTGTATTTGATGGCGTTGCTGACGAGATTGTCGATCGCTTCGCGCATCCGGTCGGCATCGCACATGGTGAGATCGTGGTGATCCGGCGCCGAGACGGAGAGGTCCTGCTGCTTGTTCACCGCAGACGGCCGATTCGCTTCAGCGACGTCCCGGACCAGCGTCGCCAGATCGACCGGCTCACGGCGGATGGTGATATCGAAGGCGTCCGCCATGGCGTCGGAGATCAGGTGATCGACCATCGAGGTCAGTCGCTTGGTGGCGTCACGAATGTGATCGACCTGCGCGGAGATGTTTTCCTTCGGCGATCCCGCGGAAATCAGCTCGGTCAGCATCTCGGTGCGGCCGAGGATCACGCCGAGTGGATTCTTCAGGTCATGGGCGACGGTACCCAGAATCTCGTTCTTGAAGCCGTTGGCGCGCTGCAGCCGCAGCCACTGCGCGGAAAGCCGGCGATTGGCCTGCATCAGGGCGCGGGTACGCTGCGCCACGCGGTCTTCCAACTGCGTATTGGCCTCGTGCAGTTGCTGATAGAGGATCACGTTGTCGAAGGCGATCGACAGCCGACTGCCGAAGATCTCCACCAGCGAGCGGTCTGTCTCCGACAATTGCCGCTCCGCCTGCAGCAGCACGACAACCTCGCGGCCGCTGCCGGTGCGGATGTAGAGCGCCGTCCGATGGTCGGCGAAATCATGCTTGCGGCGCTTGAAGGCCTCTTCGACCATCAGGCGCAGGTCCGGGTCGAGCGACTGCGCGGTGGCGGTACCCATGAAGCGGCTGTAGCAGCCTGATCCGGCGAGGACGGCATAGTCGTCGCCGACAACGCCGCCATCGCGCAGCACCAGAATGCCGGCGCAATCGACATTCAGCAGCGAGGCGATCTGCGTCAGCACGCCTTCGGCAAGCCGCTGCATCGACTTGAAATCATAGAGCGTCGAGGCGGCGTCGATGATGATTTCGAGGCCGCGCCGTGTCTGCACCATGCGTTCGAGTTGCTGATAGCTGCGCAGCGCGGCCGTCAGCGAGGTGAACAGCTTGTCGGCGGTCAGTTCGGTCTTCGCCTTGTAATCGTTGATGTCATAGTCGACGATGACGCGGCGCTCCGGCGCCTGGCCGGGCTGGCCGGTACGCAGGATGATGCGGACGGTTTCGTTGTGCAGCTCGTTGCGGATGAACTCGACCAGTTCGAGGCCGGCCGCATCCGTCTCCATGATGACGTCGAGCAGTACGGCTGCGATATCCGTATGCTCGCGCATCAGGGCCTGGCCTTCGGCAGCGGAATAGGCCGACAGGATTTCCAGCGACTGGCCGTTCAGGGTGTAATCGCTCAGCGCGAAGCGCGTGCCCTCATGCACGGCCTGGTCATCGTCGATGACCGCGATCTTCCATTTTCGGTTATTGGATTCTTCCGGGACATCACCGGAGTCTTCAATCAGGTAGAGGACATCGTCCTGGTCGGCCATTGCGTAGTCCCGTCAAATGATCCAGCGGCGCCAGTGGCGGCCCGCGGCATGATAATGCGAAATGTCGTGCCTTGTCCCAGTCTTGACTCCAGCATCATCCGGCCACCCAGCTGCTGGGTCACCAGATTGTAAACGATGTGGAGGCCAAGGCCGGTGCCGCCTTCGTTGCGGCGGGTGGTGAAAAACGGGTCGAAGGCCTGCCGCTGGACGTCCGGGCTCATGCCCGCGCCGTTGTCGGAGAAGCTGATCTCGATATCGTCGGCGCCGCGCGGCTTGGCGGTGATGGCGATGGCGCCCGGTTTGCCGTCCGGAAATGCGTGATTGGCCGCATTCAGGAACAGATTGGTCAGGATCTGGCCGTAGGACCCGGGATAGCCATCGATCATCAGCCCGTCCGGCACGTCGACCGTCAGTGTGATCGGAGCCTTCTTCAGGACGGGGCGCAGACTGGCGATGATCTGATCGGTGGCCTCGGAGAGGCTGAATTGCCGCCGTTCGGCGTGGGACCGATCGACGGCGACCTGTTTGAAGGACTGAATAAGCTCGCCGGCGCGATGCAGGTTGGCGACCAGTTGCTGCGCCGCATCGCGTGACGTCTTGACGAATTCTTCCAGTTGCGAGCGCCGCAGCGGGGCATTGGAGCGCAGTTCGGCCTCGAACATTTCCGAGCGCCGCGCGAAGCTTGATGCCACGGTCAGGCTGATGCCGATCGGATTATTGACCTCGTGGGCCACGCCGGCGACCAGACCGCCAAGTGCGGCCAGCCGTTCGGCGTCGATCAAATTCTGCTGTGCGGCATTTAGTTCGAGCAAGGCGCTTTCGGCTTTCTCTTTCGATGCACGCAGCTCGTTCTCGGCTTCGCGCTTGGCGACGGCGTTTTCACGGAACACTTCGACGGCGCGGGCCATGGCGCCTACCTCGTCCTTGGCGGCCGTGCCCTGGACCTTGCGATCATAGTCGCCCGAGGTGATCGCGCGCATCGAGGCCATGATCTGCTGCAGCGGCAGGCGGATGCTCAGCGCGATGATGATGCCGGCCGTGATGATCAGCCCAAGAAAGGCCGCGGCGATGACCATGACATTGCGGGAGATTGCCGTCAGCGTGCGGTCGAAAGTGGCCTGCGCGGACTGCTCGCGCTGGCGCATCTTGACGGACAGGCCATCGATCGCAGCAATCGTGTCGGCCTGGCTGGCATCGATCGAATTTCGCAGCAGGTCCGTGCGGCTGGAGAGTTGTTCGGACAGTTTTGCGAGCCCCTGGCGGAGGGCAACTGAGCGTCCCTTGAGCCGCTGCAACGCAATACGCTGCAGATCATTGTCGGCGAGGTCGGTCATGACCGGGATAGTACGCTCGATCGTCTCTGTGTTGCGGCGTGCATCCTCGGCCGAGGCGGATGCCAGCGACAGATAATAGGCGTTGGCGGCGACCAGCATCGCGGTGAATGCCTCACGCGACTTGCCGAGTGCCGGCCAGATCAGCGCGTCACGCTGGCCGGTGGCGCCCTCGATGATGGAGTACAGTCCCGCCATGTCCTTGGCAGGCCCGAGCACCTGTTCCTCATAGGTCTTGGCAATGGTGGTTTGAAGCGTCCGCAATTCACCGAAGCCGCTGAGGAAGCGCTCGGTGACGCGCTCCAGCTCGGCGACCGAGCCTGACAGCATGGGGTCGGTCGAGGCACGGGTATTCAGTGTCCCAAGCACAGCCTCGCGCAACAGCAGGATTTCGGCGAACAGTTCGGGGCTGGGCTGATTGATATAGCGATGGATCAGGTTCTGCAGCCGGCCGGTCTCGCTCTCGAGTAGGGCCAGAACCTGATCGGATTGCCGGACCTGGCGCACGTCGTCCCAGGCTGAGGACAGCACCCGCGAGCCGCTCCAGATCAAGCCCGCCAGGACGAGGACGACCGCCGAGTTCAGGGCTGCGATGGACAAAATGCGCCAGCGGATCGGAATCGCACGGACAGCCGCGACGACGCCGGTCCGGCCTCGCGCCGCCAGCTCGTCCTGTCCTTCAGAAACTCCGTTGTGCGGGCTCGTCACCACAGGTGTGTCATTCGGCCTTGCGAAAGGTTCAATCGGTGAGACAGCCGTGCGTCGCAACCCGGCAATTCGTTTTTTCTAGTCTGAAAGAGTTTCGTTGAGGTTGCGAGACAGTTCAATGTAGCAAATACAGGCGGTGCTGGCTATTAACCTGCAACAACTGGTTGAACTGGCGCAGTCCCGATTGAACCGAACGCCGCGAAGTCGCAACAGAGTGCTGCGGCAGATCGCGTCCGGTGAACGCCACCGTGCGGGGCAATTTCGATCAAAACTATAATGAAATCATTATTTTATTGGGCGGCGGAAGCTTTGGCCTCCCAACAAGAATGATTAGCACAGCAGGCCGGCAGCCGACGGCGTTGTAAGGGCAGAATGAAATGAAGTTGAAGGCGGCGCTCGGATATCTCGCGCTCGTGGTGACAGTCAGCCAGACGTCGACGCCCGCACGCGCCACCGACATTCAGTGGTGGCACGCGATGTCCGGAGAACTCGGCCGGCACGTCGAAAAGCTGGCCGCGGATTTCAACGCCACACAGACGGGCTATCGCATCGTTCCGGTCTACAAGGGCAACTATACCGAGACCGTCACGGCGGCGATCTTTGCCTTCCGGTCTCGGAGCCAGCCGGCCATCGTCCAGGTCAACGAAATCGCGACGGCCACCATGATGGCCGCCAAAGGCGCAACCTATCCCGTCTATGAGCTGATGCGCGATCAGGCGGAGGCGTTCAATCCGTCAGCCTATCTGCCAGCCATTACGGGCTACTACACTGACATGGCCGGCAACATGCTGTCCTTCCCGTTCAATGCGTCGACGCCGATCCTTTACTACAACAAGGATCTGTTCCGTGCCGCCGGGCTCAATCCGGACGAGCCGCCGCGGACCTGGCCGGAACTCGGCGCCGCCGCCAGGCGATTGCGGACGGCAGGCGCGGTTTGCGGCTTCACGACGGCCTGGCCGTCATGGATCAATGTCGAGAACTTCTCGGCATTCCACAACATTCCGGTGGCCACCAAGTCCAACGGCCTTGGCGGGTTGGATGCCGTGCTCACCTTCAACAATCCGCTGATGGTGCGGCATATTACGCAACTCGCCGAATGGCAGAAGACCAAGGTCTTCGACTACAGCGGCCGTGCGACAGCAGCTGAGCCACGCTTTCAGAAGAGCGAATGCGGGATTTTTCTGGGCTCGTCAGGCACCCGCGCCGACATTCTCGCCAATGCGAAATTCGAGGTCGGCTATGGCATGATGCCGTACTGGCCGGATGTCACGGCAGCGCCCCAGAATTCGATCATCGGCGGCGCAACGCTCTGGGTGCTGCGGGATCGACCGCGCGAAGAATATAAGGGCATCGCGAAGTTCTTTGCGTTTCTTTCGCAGCCCGAAGTGCAGGCGACCTGGCATCAGAAGACGGGTTACCTGCCGATTACGCGCGCCGCTTATGAGCTCACGCGCCAGCAGGGTTTTTACGACCGCAACCCCGGCACGGTGAAGTCCATCGAGCAGATCACGCTCAAAGCGCCGACGGAAAATTCGAAGGGATTGCGCCTTGGCTCATTCACGCTGATCCGGGACGCCATCGAGGATGAGCTGGAACAGGCCTTCAGCGGCAAGAAGCCCGCGCAGGAGGCCCTCGACGCTGCCGCAGAGCGCGGTAACAAATTGCTGCGCCAGTTTGAACGCGCCAATCCTGTGCAGTGATATCTGACCGGTCGCGGCGCATCATGATCTTCGTTAGTCGCTAACGAAGATCATATCTCAATGGAACATTGAACGCCTCTGTACCGCCGGTCTTCTCCGGCGGAAATGCCGGGAATGGCTGCGCGCGGCGAACCATGGCGAGTGTTTCGGCGTCGAGCGCTTGATTTCCCGACGATCCCAGGAGGCGGGACGACAGCACGCGACCGCTGCGATCGAGCGTAAAGGCGATTCTGACGACTGCCGTGCCTGACTGACCGGTGCGTGCACTCTGGGGAAATTGCTTGAAGCGCTGCAAGTGTGATTGAACGAGCTGATTGTAAGACGCAGACGCTGCCCTCGAGGCACCGGCCGCTGCAGCCGATGCTGCAGGCGCAATGCGTTCTGCGCGCGGTGCTGCGGTGGTCTGCGGCGCTGCTGGCGTATCGTTGGGCTTCTTCTTGACCTCGGCGCGTATCGGCTTCGGCTTGGGCTTTTCCGGCACCGGCTTTGGCGGATCGGGAATGATCTTGGCGGGCTCGGGCGGGGGCGGCGTCGGCTCGGTTTTCTGCTCGGGCGGCGCTTCGACGACCGGCTTCTCCATCGGCGGCGTCGGTGGGATCTGCTCTTCCACCTGCTTCTGCTGAACCGGCTCGGGCGGCGGCTCGGACGGCGCTTCCGCTTGCTGCATCTCGGGGCCGGGCGCGATATCCAGTGGCTGCGTTTCAGGCGCTGCGGTGGCCGGCGCCATGTCGATCATGATGGTCGGCATCGTAACGCCCGGCGGGTTTGGTTGATGGTACCACCAGATGCCTGCGGCGATCAGGCCGGCATGGATCGCGACGATAGCAATCGCCGATCCGGTCCAGCGAAGCCTGACGCTGTCGGTCGGCGCATGTAGCGCAAAGACGTTCATGGCGCAGAGGTTCGTCCGTCGAGGCCGACCAGCGCGATCTTGAGATAGCCTGCATTGCGCAGCAGGTTCATCACTTCCATCAGATCGCCATAGCTCACGACCTTGTCCGCGCGCAGGAAGATGCGCTCGTCCTTGTTGTTCTTGGTCGCAGCATCCAGCGTGCCGCTCAGCGTATCGCGCGGGATGATGTCTTCGCCCACGGCGATCGTCAGGTCCGGCTTGACGGTGACGAAGACCGGCTTGTCGGGACGCGGCTGCGGTTCTACGGCGCTTGCCGGCAGATCGACACCGAGATCGACCGTTGCAAGCGGCGCCGCCACCATGAAGATGATCAGCAGAACCAGCATCACGTCGATGAAAGGCGTCACATTGATTTCGTGGTTGACCTCGAGGTCGTCACCGCCGCCTGAGCGTCCACCTAATCTTGCAGCCATGATCTATTCCGCCGCCCGCGAGATCGGCATTCCGCGACGGCCGTGATCGCGGCTCATCAGCAGCATGACCTGTGCGGAGGCATCGCCGAGCAGCGCTCGGTAGGTCGTGATGTTACGAACGAGCTGGTTATAGATCACCACGGCCGGAATGGCTGCGACAAGACCGAGTGCTGTCGCGAGCAAGGCTTCTGCGATGCCCGGCGCGACGACGGCGAGGTTGGTGGTCTTGGTTTCCGAAATGCCGATGAAGGCGTTCATGATGCCCCAGACGGTTCCAAACAGGCCGACAAAGGGTGCAGTCGCACCAATCGTTGCGACCACGCCGATGCCGCGGGAAATCCGGCGCGACATCGCCTGTTCGACGCGCTCAAGCCGAAGCGCAATGCGCTCCTTGAAGCCGTCATCGAACAGTCCATGGGAGAGGGCAGTCTCGCGCACGGCCGAATGAATGAGCTGGGCCACGGGATCGCGGGCATTGGCGCTATCGCGCTCGACCTGGGCTAGCGTCGTGTCGCTTTCCAGTATATCGAGCCGCCGTTTGGCGGACCGCGTTTCGCGGTTGAGTTCGATGGTCTTTGCGAGCCAGACCGTCCAGGTCACCAGCGAGGCGATGGCAAGCCCGATCATCACGGCCTTCACCACGATGTCGGCATTCATGAACATGCCCCATGGGGACAGATTATGCGGAAGCAACGCTTCCGTGGTCGCAGCTACGGCAAACTGCGGAACCGCCGCCGTTCCGCCAACCGCCAGGAATACAGTTGCGATGGGAGACCAGGATCTTGTCATAGGGGCTGCATTCCGTCGGTCGAAGTTTGCAATGGGAGATGATGGCGAAGAATACCTTCGCATGTGAACGATGTCGCCCTCTGGAGGCCGAGTTGAGGCCCAAACTGGAGCGATTCCAAGGTCATTGGGCTCAAAATCTCATACTCGTGAAGAGCCGCACGCCGCGTCCGGGCTGCAACACCTCCGCCTTCTTGAAGGAGATGTGGTTGCGGACCTGTTCGTCGAGCAGATTGTCGCCGGTGACGCCAAAGGTGATGTCGCGCAGGCCGCCGTCGACCTTCGCGAATGTGTGGGTATAGCTCACCTCAGCCTTCAGCAGATTGTAGCCGGCCGTCGAAGTTTCATTGAGTGCAATATCATTCTGTGTGAACGCGTGGAGCACGCCCAGGCGCGCATACCATTCGGCGCTGCGCCACCAGACGCCGCCGCCCACGCGCATCGGTGCGATGCGCGGAACATTGCTGCCATCGGCGAAGGTCGCGCGGACCACGTCGAATTGGGTGTCGATTCCGAGCATGCCGTCGCTGAGCGGCGTCACGTCGAGTTGTGCCATCAGCTCGGCGCCGCGGAAGTTCGCATCTCGTTGACCGTAGGCCACTTGCAGCAGTGGGCCGGTCGCGCCGCAGCTTGCGAAAGTGTCGGTGCAGAAGTTGCCGGTCACCTGCTTGAAGATGAAATCAAGATAGCGCGTGTAGTAGAGGCTGGCCTCGAAACGAAGCTGGCCGTTGCTGCGCTTGAGGCCGACTTCGATCGATTCTGCGGTTTCGATTTTCAGATCCGGATTGCCGATGACGAAAGTGCCGGATGCGCCGTCGGAGCCGCGCGAATAAAGCTCCGGCGCGGCAGGCGCGCGCTGCGCACGCTGTACGCTCAAATTGGCAACCATGTCCCAGGGAAGTGATTTCAGCAGTCCGAAGCTGAAGCTCTTCGGGGTGAAATCGCGCGTCGCTGCGGTCTCGGAGAATGTGTCGGGCGGTGGCAGGAAATTGCTGGGGAAGATCGGCGCCATGCCGGATACGGAAAGATGTTCGATGCGGCCGGCCGCCTGGAATTTGAGAGTGTCCGAGAGCTGCAATTGCTCGAACACGAAGCCCGCGACTGTGTCCGTATTGGTGGGAGCGAGCAGCCCGCCGAGCAGGCCCGCGGTGCCGAGCTTGCGGTTGCTGGCCTGTACGCCCCAGCTTCCGGTCAATGCGCCGAGCGGTGTTGCGACCGCGGCGTGGTCCAGTTCGAAGCGGCCTTCGATTTCCTTGTTGGTGATGGTGTTCTGCAGGCCGTCGACGCCATTGCCGCCGATGCCGAGCTCGCCATGCTTGTAGTCGCTGACACCGAACGTATAGCGGATCGCGGCGATGCCGTCGGTGGGCGCGCGCCATTCGCCCTTGCTGGTCACCTTGGTCTGTTCGAGATCGATGCGAGTCCGCGACGCGGATTCGGCGATGCCGGGGATATGATACAGGCTGGTGATGTGCTGGATCGCGGTGCCGATATAGCCGCCGTCGAAGATGTAGGAGCCGCCGACCGACTGGCCTTCCGAGCGTAGCCTCGTATTGGCCTGCACGCCGCTGCCGGGAATTCTGTAATCGCCGGCGCTGCGGCCGAAGGCGTCGACGTGAATGGCGACATTATTGCCTGATGCATCGATGCTGGCTGCGCCGTCGATGCTGCTATCCACCGAGGAGCCGCCACCCTTGATGCGCGCGCTGAAATTGTCCGGCACGAGATTTTCCGGAATACGATTGTTGCTGGCATTGACGACGCCGCCGATGGCCTGATTGCCGTAGCGCAGTGTCGCTGGACCGCGGATCACCTCGATCTTGTCGGCGGAGAGTGGATCGACCGGGACCTGATGGTCCTGGCTGAAATCCGACGCGTCCTGGCTGCCGATGCCGTTCTCCTGAATGCGAACACGATAGTCGTCGAGGCCGCGGATATTCGGCCGGCTCGCGCCCGGCGCGAAGGTCGATGCCGCAACGCCCGGCTGGGTTGCCAGCAAGTCGGCGATGGAGGCCGAGGTCGTGCGCTGCAGGGCCTCACCGGTGAGCAGGGTGGTGGACTGGAAGGCGTCAGCTTCCTTCTGCCGCTCGGCACTGACCACGATTTCCGACAGCGTTTGTCCCTCCTGGGCCTTCGCGTCTCCAACCCAGACTGACGAGAGGCATGCTGCCCCCGTGATCGATGCCCACAACCTTAAACTCACGCCATTCCCCAACGTTACTGATCTGATGCGAATGCTAATGCGAACTATTCGCAATAAGGAGACGTGAGCCGTTTATGTCAAGCCGGAATCGGGCGAGTAATGACCGGGCAGGCACGCGGGGTGGTCTAAATTTTATGCATATCAATATCTTTGTATGCAACGTGACTGAGTCTCTGGCGATGCTGACCGTCGGAGGCGTTGCGGAAATGCAAGGTTTATCAGATGCCTAGGCGCGCATTAGGTGTTCGTTAAGCTCTGGCACGAAGTTTGCGATGTCTGTTCCCAAGCCGATCCACTCGCGCCCTTGGGGAGAGCCAGAATGAAGCGTCGTGATTTTCTGAAAACCGCCACAGGCGCCGCGGCCGGCGCCATGGTCTCCGGCCCGGCGATCTTTTCGTCCGCCA
The DNA here is from genome assembly GCF_051811085.1 of Tardiphaga sp. 862_B3_N4_1. Taxonomy (NCBI): domain Bacteria; kingdom Pseudomonadati; phylum Pseudomonadota; class Alphaproteobacteria; order Hyphomicrobiales; family Nitrobacteraceae; genus Tardiphaga; species Tardiphaga sp. 862_B3_N4_1. The sequence continues at coordinate 1,262,696 of NZ_JBPWQB010000002.1, read as the reverse complement.
AGGCAGACGCCCGATCCGAAACCCTGCTGATCGTCTCCGAAAGCGGCCCCAACAACCTCGATATCCATGGCGTGGGCACCAATGTGCCCGGCTATGAAGTGTCCTGGAATTGCTACGACCGCCTGATCGGCCACGAGATGAAGGCCGGCCCCGGCGGCGTGCCCTATTACGACCGCGACAAGTTCAAGCCCGAACTCGCCGAGGACATGACCATCAGCGACATGTCGGCGACCTTCAAGCTGCGCAAGAACGCGAAGTTTCACGACGGCACGCCGGTGACGGCGAAGGACGTCAAGTGGTCGCTGGATCGTTCGGTCAGCGTCGGCGGTTTTCCGACCTTCCAGATGAGCGCCGGATCGCTGAAGAAGCCCGAGCAGTTCGTCATTGTCGACGATCACACCGTGCGCGTCGATTTCGCCACCAAGGATCGCCTGACGATTCCGGATCTCGCGGTCATCGTGCCCTGCGTGATCAATTCCGAGCTGGTGAAGAAGAACGCCACAGAGAAGGATCCGTGGGGGCTCGAATACACCAAGATGCAGACGGCAGGTGGCGGAGCCTACAAGGTGACCAAGTGGACCGCGGGTACCGAAGTTGTGCTCGAACGCAATGACGACTGGGTCAGTGGCCCGATGCCGAAGATCAAGCGCGTGATCTGGCGCATGGTGCCGCAGGCCGGCAACCGGCGTGCGCTGCTGGAGCGCGGCGATGCCGATATGTCTTATGAACTGCCCTACAAGGATTTCCAGGAGATCAAGGCCAACGGCAAGATGAATGTCGTGTCGCTGCCGTTCTCCAACGGCATCCAGTATATCGGTATGAACGTCACCAAGCCGCCCTTCGACAATCCGAAGGTGCGTCAGGCCGTGGCCTATGCGTTGCCCTATCAGAAGATCGTCGATGCCGTGTTGTTCGGTCTCGCCAATCCAATGTACGGCGCATCAGCCGACAAGTCGACCGAAGTCGCGTGGCCGCAGCCGCATAAATACAATACCGACATGGCCAAGGCGAAGGCACTGCTCGCGGAGGCCGGCTATCCCAACGGCTTCGAGACCACGATCTCATTCGATCTCGGCTTTGCCGTCGTCAACGAGCCGCTATGTGTGCTGGTGCAGGAAAGCCTCGGCCAGATCGGCATCAAGACGACCATCAACAAGATCCCCGGCGCCAACTGGCGCACCGAGCTGAACAAGAAGGAGATGCCGCTCTACACCAACGTGTTCTCCGGCTGGCTCGATTACCCCGAATACTTCTTCTACTGGTGCTATCACGGGGACAATTCGGTGTTTAACACCATGAGCTACAAGTCGCCCGAGATGGACAAGCTCATCAACGGTGCGCGCACCGCCGCCGCAACCGGCGACAAGGCAGCCTATGATGCGGACGTGAAAGGCTTCGTCGATCTCGCTTTCAATGATGTGCCACGGATCCCGCTGTATCAGCCCTATGTCAACGTGGCGATGCAGAAGAACATCTCGGGCTACCAGTACTGGTTCCATCGCCGGCTCGATTATCGCGCGCTCGTGAAGGCGTGATGTGATGATCGCCGTTGCAACGCGCACTCTCTTGCTTCCCCTCTCCCTCAAGCAGCGAAGCTGCGCAGGCGGGAGAGGGTGGATCGAACACGCGAAGCGGGTTCGAGACGGGAGAGGGGGCTCTTGCGATCGTGGCGCCCCCTCTCCCGCCTTCGCTTCGCTCAGGCCCCCTCTCCCGCCAGCCGCAGCTGCGCTGCGCCCGGGGGAGAGGGGGCAAAAGCAACGGAGCGTTCTATGCTGACCCTGATCGGCAAGCGACTGATGTTCGCGATCCCGAGCTTGATCGGGGTCGTCATCGTCACATTCCTGTTGACGCGCGCGCTGCCCGGCGATCCCGCGGCCTATTTCGCGGGACCGTCGGCGGACAAACAGGCGATCGAGGAAATCCGCAAGAAGCTCGGCCTCGACAAGCCGCTGATCGAGCAGTTCTTCCGCTACACGGCGGATCTGGCCAAAGGCGATTTCGGCAACTCGCTGACGACCGGCCAACCGGTAGCGACTGAAATTCGCAATCGCCTGCCGGCCTCGGCGGAGCTGACGCTGCTGGGTCTGCTGGTCTCGGTCATGATCGCCATTCCGCTTGGCATTCTCGCCGCCACCCGGCCGGGCTCGTGGATCGATCATCTCTGCCGGGTGACGACGACGGCCGGCGTATCGCTGCCGGTGTTCTTCACCGGCCTAGTGCTGGTCTATGTCTTCTATTTCAGACTGGGCTGGTCGCCGGCTCCGCTCGGAAGGCTCGACGTGTTCGCATCGACGCCGCCCAATGTAACCGGCTTCTATCTGATCGACAGTCTCGTCGCGCGTGACTGGGAGGCCTTCAGGTCCGCCTTCAACCAATTGATCCTGCCGACGGCGACGCTGGCGATCTTTTCACTCGCGCCGATCGCGCGCATGACGCGCGCGTCGATGCTCGCGATCCTGTCATCGGACTTCGTGCGAACGGCCCGCGCAAGCGGTCTGTCGCCACGCGCCGTGATCGTCACTTATGCCTTTCGTAACGCCATGCTGCCGGTCATCACCACGCTGTCGATGACGTTCTCGTTTCTGCTCGGCGCCAATGTGCTGGTCGAGAAAGTCTTCGCCTGGCCGGGCATCGGCTCTTACGCGGTCGAAGCGCTGATCTCGTCGGATTTCGCGCCGGTGCAGGGCTTCGTGCTGACGATGGCCGTCATGTATGTGCTGATCAATCTGATCATCGACATTCTCTACGGCGTGATAGATCCACGCGTGCGGCTGGAAGGGTGAGGTGTCAACCATGAACGCTGTCACGCCTGTCGATTCCGAAGCCGTTCCCGCGCCGCAGCCTGCGCCCGCAAAACGCACATCCGGCCTTGCAGCGACGCTGCAGCATACGCGCTACATTCTAGGCGAGAATCGCGTCACGGCGTTTGCATTCGGCCTGCTGGTGCTGATCGTGTTCGCAGCGCTGTTCGGTCCCTATATCGTGCCTTACGATCCGCTCGCCAGCGATACGGCGCAGGCGCTGAAGGCGCCGTCTGTGGCGCACTGGTTCGGGACCGATCAGCTCGGGCGCGATATTTTCAGCCGCGTCATCGTCGCGACCCGGCTTGATTTCTTCATCGCGATTGCCTCGGTCATCCTGGTGTTCGCCATGGGCGGCCTCGCCGGCATCGCCTCGGGCTATTTCGGCGGCTGGACCGATCGCATCGTCGGCCGCATCGCCGATACGATCATGGCGTTTCCGCTGTTCGTGCTCGCCATGGGTATCGTCGCGGCGCTGGGCAACACCGTGCAGAACATCATCATTGCGACGGCGATCGTGAATTTCCCGCTTTATGCGCGTGTCGCTCGCGCCGAGGCCAATGTCCGCCGCGAGGCCGGCTTTGTGCAGGCGGCCCGGCTGTCGGGCAATAGCGAGATGCGCATCCTGCTGGTGCATATCCTGCCCAACATCATGCCGATCATGATCGTGCAGATGTCGCTGACCATGGGTTACGCGATCCTCAATGCGGCGGGCCTCTCCTTCATCGGTCTCGGTGTCCGTCCGCCGACCGCAGAATGGGGCATCATGGTCGCCGAAGGCGCATCCTTCATGGTGTCGGGCGAATGGTGGATCGCATTGTTTCCCGGTCTGGCGCTGATGATCGCGGTGTTCTGCTTCAACCTGCTGGGCGACGGTCTGCGCGACATCGTCGATCCGCAGCGACGCACCTGAGGGCCCGGACATGACAGCTCAACCGCTTCTCGACGTCAGCGACCTCACTGTCGAATTCGCCACGCGGCGCGGCATCGTCAAGGCCGTGCAGCACGTCAATATTTCCGTGGCCAAGGGCGAAACACTCGGCATCGTCGGCGAGTCCGGCTCGGGCAAGTCGGTGACGTCCTATGCGGTGATGCGCATTCTCGACCGGGCCGGCAAGATCGCCGAAGGCTCGGTGATGTTCTCCGGCGTCGACATCAAGGGCGCAACCGAGAACCAGATGCGCGACCTGCGTGGCCGCGAAATCTCGATGATCTTTCAGAACCCGCGGGCGGCACTGAATCCAATCCGGAAGGTCGGCGACCAGATCGAGGACGTGCTGCGGCAACATGCGCAGGCTGGTAGCGCAGACCGTGCGGAGAAAGCCATCGAGGCGCTGGAGCAGGTCAAGATCGCACGCCCGCGCGAGCGCTATCACGCCTATCCGTTCGAACTCTCGGGCGGCATGTGCCAGCGCGTGGTGATCGCATTGGCGCTGGCCTGCAATCCACAGCTCCTGATCGCTGACGAGCCGACCACGGGCCTCGACGTCACGACGCAGAAGGCGGTAATGGATCTGGTCGTCGAGCTCACCAAGAGCCGCGGCATGTCGACGATCCTGATCACCCATGATCTCGGCCTGGCCGCTGCCTATTGCGACCGTGTCGTGGTGATGGAAAAGGGCAGGGTGGTCGAGACGGCGCTGTCGGCCGATATCTTCGCCAATCCGAAACACGCCTATACGAAGAAATTGATGCAGGCGACGCCGCGGCTTGGCGTCTCGCTGCGCGATCTGCTGCCGGCCGAAGAACGCGCGGCAATGCCGGTGCAGGCTCTTCTTACCTCTCCCCGCTCGCGGGGAGAGGTCGACGCGCGCAGCGCGTCGGGAGAGGGGGAGCCGGCGAGTGAATCTCTGACTCCCCCTCTCCCCGACCCTCTCCCCGCAAGCGGGGAGAGGGAGCAGAGGCCCCTTCTCACCGTCGAAAATCTGGTCAAGGAATATGTCCGCCAGGGCGCAACCGCCTCTCTGGCAAAACTGTTCTCGCGCAAGCCGCCGACCGAGCCGGACAAGTTTCGTGCTGTCGATGGCATCAGCTTTACGGTTGGCCACGGCGAGAGCGTCGGTCTTGTCGGCGAATCCGGTTGCGGCAAGTCCACGACGTCGATGATGGTGATGCGGCTGATCGACAAGACCTCGGGGCGTATCTCGTTCGATGGCGACGAGATCGGCGAGATGGCGCCGAATTCCTTTGCGCGCTTGCCGCTGCGCAAGAGCATCCAGATGGTGTTCCAGGATCCGACCGACAGTCTCAATCCGCGCTTCACGGCGGCGCGTGCCATCGCCGACCCGATCATGCAGCTTGGCGACATCAAGGGCGGCGATGCATTACGTGCAAAATGTGAAGACCTCGCGCGACAGGTGGGGCTGCCGCTCGAATTGCTCGATCGCTTTCCGCACCAGATGTCCGGTGGCCAGAAGGCGCGTGTCGGCATTGCCCGGGCCGTCGCGCTGCAGCCGAAGCTGATCATCCTGGACGAGCCGACCGCCGCGCTCGACGTCTCCGTGCAGGCGGTGGTGCTGAACCTGTTGCAGGACCTGAAACAGTCGATGGGAATGAGCTATTTGTTCGTGTCGCACGATTTGAATGTGGTGCGTTTGCTGTGCGATCGTGTCATCGTGATGCGCACGGGGCGGATCGTCGAGCAGGGCCTGACCGAGGCCGTGCTGGATGCGCCGCAAGATGCTTATACGAAGGAACTGCTGTCGGCGATCCCGCATCCGCCGCTGCCGGTTCACTGATACGAATGATCGAGAGAGGGACCGTGGCCGAACCGCTTGATGACTATATCGACGCTGTCGCCGGGGAGTTGGGACTGCCGATTGAAGACGCGTGGAAGCCATCCGTCCGTGCCAATCTCGCGGTGACGCTGAAAATGGCCAAAATGGTCGACGAATTTGCGCTGCCAGATGAAACCGAGCCGGCGAGCATCTATGCAGCTTGATCTTGTCATCACACCCGAAGGCGACTGGCGCCCGGCCTCCGACATCGCCCAGGCGGTTGCCGCGAAGAAGATCTCGGCGCTCGCTGTCACCGAAGCTGCGCTCGCGCGGATCGCGCAGCACAATCCGGTCCTGAACGCATTCACCGATGTCACCGCCGATCGCGCGCGCGCCACGGCCAAGGCGCTGGATGCCGCTATTGCTGCGGGTCAAAGCGTAGGGCCGCTTGCAGGCGTGCCGTTTGCGGTGAAGAACCTGTTCGATGTCACCGGCTTGCCGACCCGCGCCGGCTCCAAAATCAACCGTGATCGTCCAGCTTCGACCCGCGATGCGACACTGGTCGAACGCATGGAAGCCGCAGGCGCCGTATTGGTCGGCGCGCTCAATATGGGCGAATACGCCTATGATTTTACGGGCGAGAATATTCATGACGGCCCGTCGCGGAATCCGCATGACGTGACCCGGATGACTGGCGGCTCGTCGGGCGGTTCCGGCGGCGCAGTCGGCGGCAGTCTCGTGCCGCTTGCCTTGGGGTCGGACACCAACGGTTCAATCCGCGTGCCGTCGTCGTTTTGCGGTATCTTCGGCCTGAAGCCGACTTACGGCCGGCTGTCGCGGGCGCGCTCGTTTCCGTTTGTCGCGAGCTTCGATCATCTCGGCCCGTTCGCACGATCGGTCGAGGACCTCGCGCTGTCCTACGATGCCATGCAGGGACCCGATGCCGAGGATGCGGCGTGTTCAACCCGCGCCATCGAGTCGGTGACGGCGCTGCTCGGACAGGATATCGGCTCTCTCCGCATCGCTGCGGCCGGCGGATACTTTCGCAAGAACCTGTTTCCGGAGGCCCAGGAGGCGGTTGCGCGTGTCACGAAGGCGCTCGGCGTCACACGCGACATCGAGCTGCCCGAGGTCGCCCGCGCGCGTTCGGCGGCCTACGTCATCTCGACCGTTGAAGGCGCCTCGCTGCATCTGGACCGTCTGCGGACACGGCCCAATGACTTCGACCCGGCGGTGCGAGACCGGTTGCTGGCCGGCGCCATGGTGCCGGCGCCGCTGGTTGATCGCGCGCAGAAATTCCGTCGCTGGTACCGCGCGAAGGCGCTCGAATTGTTCAAGGACGTCGACGTGATCATCGCGCCGGCGACGCCTTGCATCGCGCCGAAACTGGGGCAGGCGACTTTCGTGCTCGACGGCGTCGAACTGCTAGTGCGGGCCAATATCGGCATCCATACCCAGCCGATCTCTTTCATCGGTCTGCCCGTGGTCGCCGTCCCCGTGCCGCTCGATCCGATGCCGATCGGTGTGCAGATCATTGCGGCGCCGTGGCGGGAAGACATCGCGCTGCGCGTCGCTTATGCTTTGGAGCGGGCCGGCGTCGTTGCCGCGCCCCCCGCAAAAGGGTTCTGACATGGAAATCGATCTGCCGGACGTCATCGCCGAAGTGGGCGCCGCCTTCGCACGTTATGAGAAGGCACTAACGACCAACGACACGGCGGTGCTTGGCGAGTTGTTTCGCAACGATCCGCGGACGCTCCGTTACGGCATGGGCGAAAACCTCTACGGTTATGACGAGATCCAGGCCTTTCGCGGTGCACGCTCGCCGGTCGGATTGATGCGCCGCACTGCGCGCACGGTGATTTCCGCCTATGGCCGCGACACTGCGGTTGCCTCGACGCTATTTTATCGCGACACGGCTCCGGGTAAGGTCGGTCGACAGATGCAGACGTGGATCCGCTTTCCGGAAGGCTGGCGAATCGTGGCGGCGTCTGTCAGCCTGATCGACGAATCGCAGGGCGCCAAGGGATGAGTTTCGACAACATGCTGATCCAGCCGGGGAAGTCGCGCCGCAAGGCGGGCATCGCCGGGCCGGTCAGCCGGGTTGACCGTGCCGGGACTATCACCGGCAAGATGACGCGCGCCGAAGAACTCCGCCTGCAACTGGCCGACGAGATCGTGCGCGGCGTGCTGCCCCCCGGTACCTCACTCGACGAAACCGATCTGGCACAACGTTTCAATGTCTCGCGCACGCCCGTTCGTGAAGCGTTGCGCCAGCTCACGGCCAGCGGCCTTGTCGACTCGCGCGCGCATCGCGGCGCCGTCGTGGCGCAGCCGTCGATCGATCGCCTCACCGGCATGTTCGAGGCGATGGCCGAGCTCGAAGCGATATGTGCCGGCCTCGCGGCCGAGCGGATGCCGGCCGTGCAACGTCACGGGCTGGAGGCCATCCACGAAGAGCTGCGGGTGCTGAGCTATGACGGCAATCCGGATCGCTTCCACGAAGTGAACGAGCGTTTTCACAACGCGATCTATGCGGGCTCGCAGAACGAATATATCGCCGAGATCACGCTTGCGACCCGGGTTCGGGTGCAGCCGTTCCGGCGCGCACAATTTCGCAATCTCGGCCGTCTTGCCAAGTCGCAGGCTGAGCACGACCGCGTCGTCGTCGCCATCATGCGCGGCGATCGCAATGGCGCCGCGGCGGCGATGCGCGCCCATATCGAGCTGGTACGCGGCGAATACGAGCATTACGCCGTTTCGCTCTAGGTCCCAATTCCCCCCGCATAAAATGGGAACCAACGCGTTCTTCGTGGGTTGTTTCGCGGAGAATGTAACCCTCTGGCGCTGAATGACCCGTCACCGCAAGGTTTCGGGCTTTTCGCGTTGATGTCGATTTCCGCTTGTCCGTGGGGTAGCGAGCAAATGCTCAGGAGCAAGGCGGCATGGCTTATCTGAGCAGCGCGGATATCGCGGCTTCGCCGATGCCGAGCCAGACGTCAGCTTCTGACTCGGATCGTATCATCGAAACCGATATTCCCGCGCGCCTGGATGCGCTGCGCTGGAGTGGCTTTCACACACGGGTTGTCCTGGCGCTCGGTATCACATGGATACTCGACGGCCTTGAGGTGACCCTGGCGGGGGCGCTATCCGGCGCGCTGAAGGAAGATCCTGCGTTGAAGTTTTCGAACCTCGATGTCGGCTTTGCCAACAGCGCTTATCTTGCAGGCGCTGTGATCGGCGCGCTGGGCTTCGGCTGGCTGACGGACCGCATCGGCCGGAAGAAACTGTTCTTCATTACGCTCGCGCTTTATCTCACGGCGACTGCCGCGACAGCGCTGTCATGGAATCTTGCCAGCTATGCCGCGTTTCGCTTCCTGACGGGCGCCGGCATTGGCGGCGAATATACCGCGATCAATTCGACGATTCAGGAGCTGGTGCCGGCGCGCTATCGCGGCTGGACCGATCTGGTGATCAACGGAAGTTTCTGGCTGGGCGCTGCAATGGGCGCCGTTTGCGCCATCGTTTTGCTGGACCCCGCAGTGATTTCGCAAGCCTATGGCTGGCGGCTGGCCTATTTCACCGGTGCTATTCTGGGTCTCATCGTGTTGTTCATGCGGATGTGGATTCCGGAAAGCCCGCGATGGCTGATGATCCACAGTCAGCCGCAGCGCGCCGAAGAGATCGTGGCTGAGATCGAAATCTCCGCGCATCAGAAGGCCAAGCCGTCGGTTCTGGCCGCGCTGCCGAAGATCAGGCTGACGATGCGCGATCATACGCCGCTGAAGGAAGTCGCGCAGACACTGTTCGTGCTGTATCGGCAGCGGTCGCTGGTCGGACTCGTGCTGATGGCGTCGCAGGCGTTTTTCTACAACGCGATCTTCTTCACCTATGCGCTGGTACTGACGGATTTCTTCGGTATCCCGTCCAACCATGTCGGCTGGTATATCCTGCCGTTTGCCGCAGGCAATTTTCTTGGACCGCTGCTGCTCGGCCGGCTGTTCGATACGCTTGGGCGTCGCGTCATGATTGCGGTTACCTATGGCATGTCGGGCATCTTGCTTGCGATCTCCGGCTATCTGTTCTCGATCGATGTGTTGAGTGCACAGACCCAGACCATCGCCTGGATGATCATCTTCTTCTTTGCGTCGCCGGCGGCGAGTGCGGCCTATCTCACCGTCAGTGAGACGTTCCCGATCGAGGTGCGCGCATTAGCGATCGCTGTCTTCTACGCGATCGGCACCGGGATCGGCGGCGTTGCCGGCCCGGCGCTGTTTGGCGTGCTGATCGATACCGGGTCGCGCAATAGCGTGTTTGCCGGCTACCTGTTTGGCGCTGTTCTGATGATCGTGGCTGCGATTGTCGGCTGGCGCTATGCCATCGCGGCGGAACGCCAGCCGCTTGAATCAGTTGCACGGCCGCTGGCCGTGGTGGAGTAACTTCATGAACATGTCTCAGAAAATTATCGAAATTCCTGTCGACGATGCGCCGCATTCCGAAGAGGTACTGTATCCGGGTGCGGAATTGCCGCGGCTTAGCGAATGTGCGCTGCTGCTCGATATCGACGGTACGCTGCTCGATCTGGCGCCGACGCCGCGTGAAGTGTGGGTGCCGCCGGATCTGGCGACGTCCATGGGCAAACTGCTGCAGCGCACGAATGGCGCCATGGCGCTTGTCTCAGGTCGCTCGATCAACGACATCGATCTGATTTTCGCGCCGATGCAATTCCCGGCGGTCGGCGGCCACGGCGCTGAAATGCGACTATCGGCAGAGAATGAATCGGTCGCGTCAGGCGCGCCGCCGATGGACAAGGAATTGAAGCGTCGCCTTGCTGCCATTGCAAAGTTGAGCCCGGGCATTCTGCTCGAGGACAAGGGCTATGCGCTCGCGCTGCACTACCGTCTCGCGCCGCATGCGGAGAAGGCGATCTATGATGCGGTCTCCGCGATCCGTGCCGATCTGCCGAATGCGCCGATCGAAGTGCTGCCCGGCAAGGCTGTCTGCGAGATCAAGCCCGCTGGTGTGACCAAGGCGACCGGCGTGATCGAATTGATGACGCATGAGCCGTTCAGCGGGCGCCGTCCGATTTTCATCGGCGATGATGTCACCGACGAATCTGTATTTGCGATCATGCCCGGCATGAATGGTCTCGCATTCTCCGTCGGTCGCCGTGCGCAAGGTGTGTCGGGTCACTTCGACGAGCCGCGCGATGTGCGCGCATGGCTCGCGCGCTTGCTGATCGACGATGCAGCGAAATCGAAGTGATTCACCTCATGTCATTGATACCGATGCAGATGGAACTCACTGAAAGGTGAGTTCCATCGTCGCGTGCCCGAATTTGGTTTCAATTGGGTCGAATGGTGACGAGGAACCATATTGATGAACGGACGTTTATCAATGTGTGCAATCAGGAGGGGACCCTGTGAATCTCGTCGTAGTCTCAAACCGAGTATCGCGCGCTTCGGCGAATGAGCCGATGACCGGCGGTCTGGCAGCAGCCTTGCTGCCCGTGGTGGAGAAATCTGGCGCGATTTGGGTGGGTTCCAGCGGCCGCGTGCGCGACGGCGCGCAAAAGGAACCGTTTGCCGAAATTGAGGCGCTTGGCGCCGGTGCGCTGGCAATGCTCGATCTGCCTGCCGCGCATTACGGTGGCTATTACGAAGGCTTCGCCAATTCGGCGCTTTGGCCTGCGCTGCATTCCCGTACCGACCTGATCTGCACGTCGCACGACGATTATGAGTCGTATCGCGAAGTGAATTCGTTCTTCGCGCGCGCGCTGCTGCGGTTCCGCAAGCCCGACACCGCGTTCTGGATTCAGGATTACCATTTCCTTGCGCTCGGCGCAGAATTGCGTGCGCTTGGCGTGACGCATCCGCTCGGCTTTTTCCTACATACGCCGTGGCCGGCACGCGATATTTTTGGCGGCGTGCCGCATCATCGCGAACTGGTCGAGGCAATGCTCGCTTACGATCTGATCGGCTTCCAGACCGAAGATGATCGCGACAACTTCCTGTCTTATGTCGATGGCGAGCTCGGCCTGGACACGACGGGGGGTGTGGTGATGTCGCGTTACGGTGTGTCGCGCTGTGCGGTATTTCCGATCGGCATCGATCCCGCGAAGTTTGCTGCGCATGCTGCCAAGGCGGCGTCGCATCCCGATGTGTCGCGGCTGCGCCGCAGCCTGAACGGCGAGAAACTCGCCATCGGCGTCGATCGCGTCGATTACTCCAAGGGCCTCGTCAATCGTCTCGATGCATTCGATCGCATGCTGACGCGGCAGCCGCAGCTCAAGCGCTCGGTCTCGTTGTTGCAGATCGCGACGCTGTCGCGCGGCACGATCGAGGCCTATGGCGATCTGCAGAACCAGCTTGCGAAGCTGGTGAGCGATATTAACGGGCGTCACGGCGAAGTTGACTGGACGCCGATCCGCTATCTCAACAAGGGCTTCAGCCAGACCGTGCTCGCTGGCCTCTATCGCACCGCGCAGGTCGGCCTCGTTACGCCGCTGCATGACGGCATGAATCTGGTCGCCAAAGAATATGTCGCTGCGCAGAACCCGGTCGATCCCGGTGTGCTGGTGCTGTCGAAATATGCCGGCGCCGCCAACGAGCTCGATACGGCCCTGCTGGTCAATCCGCATGATGTGGACGGCATGGCGCGCACCATCGCGACCGCATTTTCGATGCCGTTACTGGAGCGCCGGATGCGCTGGGAAGCCATGATGGCGAAGCTGCGCGCCGGCACCATTCAGGACTGGTTCGCCGATTTCGTCGAGGCGCTTCAGCAAGCCCATGTCGCCAATGACAAGACGCCGGTGGAAACGCTGCCGGTTGAGCCGGCCGTACTCTGGCCGGTCCAATCGCTGGGCGCTGGGGTCGGTAGCCGGTTCCACTGAGCCGCGGCGCCGCCCAGGCGAAATGGGGAGGTCCCCCCGCGGCGTGCTGGCGCGGGGATTGCTGTGCCGACGCATCGCAAGGCGATTCGCCGCTCGCCAGGACGAGCAGGTGGCGCCAAGGCTCCCCGGAATTCCCTATATCCTTCAATAATTTGAGAAAAGCCGCCGGGCCGGGCCGGCGGTCCCTTGCAAATCTCGCTCCGGCCCGTCATGAGAAGGCGAGCCGGAGAGATGGCCGAGTGGCTTAAGGCGCACGCTTGGAAAGCGTGTGTGCGGGAAACCGTACCGTGGGTTCGAATCCCACTCTCTCCGCCAGCACCCCCTCCTAACCATCTGATCCATTTGCTAGCCGGCCGTCGTCCTTCCGCGCCCCGCGCGCGGTAACAGGATGACGTCTGCGTCGATGGCTGGGTTTTTAGCGAGCCTGTTTAGGCAGGCTGGATGGGAAAAGGAATCTCTCGCTCTGGGAGACGGACCTTCCGGAGTGGCGCAAAGTCTGGCAAGGCCAAAATGGCCTAATACGTCAGGCTCGTTGGCTTGATTTGAGCCTGAATCATTGGGTAGCCTTTTTGCGTCGTGTCCGGGGCATCAATTGCGTAGATCTCGAATTGTTATCGCTGCTGCGTCTGTCGGAGCCCTCGCTGCGGCCCTGACGTTATGCGCGTATGTTCGAGAGCCTCAAAATGTACTGAGCTTCTTTAAGGCCAAAAATCCAAGTAGTCCCCAGCTCGACGACGTCTCGTTCGTTCAGCGTTTTCCGCAAGCATTTGATTTTGAAGTGTCGGCTTCTAATGTCGAATTGGAAGTTCAGCGGGCTAAGTCGCAGCTCGCGCAAGCAATGCGATCGCAGCCAGTGCTTCCCGCCGACAGCTCGCTCGGAATCTCGGCGGCGAATGGAAAAGTGCCGCTACCGAGAGTCCGGCCGTCGGCGGCCAATTTGATTGCTGTGTCTCTGCCCGATCAAGCGTCAACACCGTCTGATCCTTTGTCCAACGTAAGCGCAGCACTTAAAAAAGTCTTTGCGATGCTACAGCCGTCTGAAACTGTTTTGGCATCTGCGTCACCCGAGGGTGGAATCTCCGGTGACGGAAAGGACAGTGCACCTCCAACGTTGGCGGAAACGCGAACGGCGCTTTACGATATTTCCGCGCGCACCGTTTACATGCCCGACGGAACGCGGCTCGAGGCTCACTCCGGACTTGGCGAACTGATGGACGATCCAACGCAAGTCCACGTCCATGATCGAGGTGCGACGCCGCCGCAGATATATGAACTGAGCAAGCGAGAGAAGCCGTTTCACGGCGTTGAAGCATTGAGAATGAAGCCGGTGGGTCAAGGTGATCTGTTTGGCCGCGCCGGATTGCTTACGCACAGCTACCTGATGGGACCAAAGGGAGATTCGAACGGTTGCGTATCGTTCAAGGACTACGCAACGTTCTTGCAGGCTTACAAAGCAGGCGCCGTGAAGAGATTGATCGTCGTACCGAGCCTGGCCGATCCGACCGTTATGGTGGCACAAAAAACGTCGATGTAGCCGTGTCTGTGAATACTCAGATATCGCACCGGCTTGAGATTGATCTTCAGAACTAATTTTCGCCCAGATTTAGATTGGTAGTATGCCAACGCCGAATCGGGGGATTCGCATATGACACCCAGTGACTACGCGCGAATGGCGAAAAATTGCGCTGAGCGAGCTGACGCCTTGGAGCCCGGCCCGAAGAGAGACGAGTTGCTTAAGAAAGCACAGCAGTTTCGTTTTTACGCGAAGGTCGAAAATTGGGTGGCGTCACCGGGGCTGCAACCTCCGGATTGAATCTTGCGCATTTAAAGCGGCAAACGACGCAGTGCTTGGAAGATGGGACGCAGATAGTCCAGCATCTTTGGCGGGTTCTCCGTCATCGGAAAATGCCCGAGCTCCGGCATCTCGGTCACCACGGCACCCTCGATCCATTCGGCAAGCGCGTAGGCATCGCTCACGGTGGCAGAGAAGTCGTAGTGACCGATCAGGAGATGCACCGGGATCTTGTGGCCATCGATGAGCTTGGCGGTCTGTTCGCCGTCGAACTCGTCCGAATAGAAAGCCAGATCGCCGTCATAGATGCCCGGCGCACCCTGCGAATAGATCCAGGCAGCGCGTCGGCGATCCTCAGTGGGGCTGGACGGGCTCATCAATCCGCGCACATAGGCTGCCGAATGCCAGCCGCCATTGACGCCTGCATGCGTGAGATAGTCGTTACGACGGCCGCGTGGGCGCAAGGGCGCTTCGAGCGCGATCACGGCTTTCACGAGATCAGGTCGCTCTGCGGCGAGCGCCATGGCGATGCCGGCGCCCATCGAGCAGCCCATCACCACAACGGGTTCGCCGATCGCCTGTTCGATGAAGCTCGCGCACCAGTCCAGATAGGTTGGCTGATCGAGCTGATAGATGCTGCCGTCCCAACCGATAGGTGGCATGGAGCGGCCATGATGCGGCATGTCGAAGCCGATCAGGCGCCAGTCGCGCCCGAGTTCGGGATCGCACATCACGCCGTGAAACTGCCGCGTATCCGCTCCGGCCGTGTGGAGGCACAGCACTGGCCTGCCGGTGCCCGTGGCCTCTGAATAGATTTCGGCAATCTGCCCGCCGGCGCTGTGCACGCGGTGATAGCGGCCCTCAAGGCGCGTGAGATCGACTTCGACCGCATGCGCGGCCGGCACCGTCAGATTCGCAAACACGGCTTCTAGAAATGCGCGGGCCTGCGCAATAACCAGCGCATCGCCGCTCACGGTGAAGCTGGTATTGCGCAGCTGGATCGATGAAAACGAATGATAGGTCGGCGGCGGGCAGGGCGCCAGCACCTTCAGCCATGCTGTGGCTGGCCCGGATAGCGCGATGTCTGGCGCATTACTGGGTATACTGACAACCGGCTGGTTGTTGCGACAAGCGATAGCGACGGCGGCTTCGTCGATCCCAAACTGAATTTCAAGATCCAGTCCGCGCGCAAAGGACTGCACCTCCGGCGCGGCGATCGCGACCGCAAGTCGATTGTGAAGCTCGTCGATCAGGCCCATGCCCAACGTCACCTACTTCCTGGCAGTGAGATAGCGGCCAATTTCGACATGGTCGGCCGATGGTCCAAGCTTCTCCAGCGCGGCATCCCACAGTGCAGCGACTTCGTCTGCCAGCGGCGCGTTGACGCCGATCTGGTGTGCGAGTTCGTCGGCGGTGCGGATATCCTTCGCCATCAGGGCCATCGCAAAGCCCGAGGTGTACTTTTCGGGAATGACGAATTGCTTGAGCTTGTTTTCGGTCGAGTTGTTGCGTCCGGTGGAGGCATTCAGCACGTCGACGAGGACATTCGGATCGATGCCGAACTTTCCACCGATGGCAACGGCTTCGGCGGCAGCGGCGAGGCCTGCTGCCGAGACGTAGTTGTTCAATGCCTTGGCGGCGTGACCGGATCCGAGCGGACCGGTGCGAAACACCGATTTGCCCATGGCATTCAGCACGGGATCGGCGCGATCTATGGTCTTGCCGTCGCCGCCGGCCATGATCGCCAGCGTGCCGTCGATGGCGCGCTTCACGCCGCCCGACACCGGTGCGTCGATGAAAGCAAGGCCTGCCGCGATCAGTTCTTCGCCGAGCGCGCGCGTGCCCATCGGAGCGGAGGAGCTCATGTCGATCACCACCGTGCCCGGTGCGAGCTTGGCCTTGAAGCCTTCGACGGCGGCGCGCACGATCTTGCCATCGGGCAGCAACGTGATGACGGCGGCTGCGTCCTTGACGGCTTCATCGACTGTCGCAGCTGATGTACCGCCGGCTTCGCCATATTTGCCGCGGGCTTCTGCAAACGTATCGAAGCCAACCACCTGATAGCCTGCGCGCGCAATGCATGCGGCCATGGGGCGTCCCATATTGCCGAGGCCGATGACTGCGATCTTGGCGGGCGGATTGATGGCGGCTGAATTCGACACGGGCGTTCCTCTTCAAGTTCTTATTTTAGTCGATATCTGGCGCGGCAGTTGATCGCGCTTGTCAGGGATTATCGCGCCGCAGCGCTTCCAGCGCTATCGCGGCGGCATTCTTGATGTGCTGGACACAAGCCTGCTCGGCACCATCTTCGTCGCCGGCCTCGATCGCGACAAGGATGGTCTCGATTTCGGCAAGACTGCGGCCGATGCGATTGGACTGGGTCATCGACGTCATGCGCAGCACCGTGACGCGGTTCAGCAGCATTTTCAGAAAGCGTTCAACGAAAACATTGCCGCAGCCTTCGAGCAGCGCGGCATAGAATTCAGTCTTGGCGGCCAACAGGTCGCTGCGGTCTTCCTGACCGGCAACGGCGCCCATCTGGACGAACTGTTTGCGCAATCGTCCGATGATCACCGGGTCGCGCAGCCGCGCACATTCACGGCCGGCATAGCCTTCCAGCAGCGCGCGCAGATCATAGAGCTGCTCGGCTTCCTCGACGCTGATGGTGCTGACGATCGGGCCGCGATGCGGGATCGTGGTGACAAGGCCCTCTGCCTCGAGTTGCCGGAGCGCCTCGCGGATCGAGGTGCGGCCGACGCCGACCTGCTCGCAAAGCTCGCGCTCGATCAGCCGCTGGCCAGGCTTGAACAGCCCGCTACCGATTGCAGAGCGTAGTCGATTTTCAACCAACAGTCGCAGGCTGGTCGATTCCCGCGAGACATTCAGTTCCGATTCGATCTTTGCCATGCGTCAAGTTGACCGCCTATCAGACAATCTGTCAAGCAGCTTGACCGCTCGTCTGTTTTATGTCGAATTGGCGATGAAGCCGCAAAGGCCGTTCTGCATTCGGAGAAAACGCCCATGTCCAAGACAACCTCCCATCGTGGTGGCCTGAGCCGACGTTCGCTGCTCGCCGGAACCGCGTCTCTGCTGGCCAGCCCGATGGTGCTGTCGCCCGCCCGTGCGCAGGCGAAGCCGGTCAATATCGGCGTGATCATGCCGCTGTCGGGCGCCAATGCGCAGTTCGGCATCAATTCGCGCAACGGCATCGAGCTGGTCGCCGATGAGATCAACGCAGCCGGCGGCATCAAGGCGCTCGGCGGTGCCAAGATTAATCTGATCGTTGCGGACGCGACCTCGACACCCACCACGGCGGGCACCGTCGCGCAGCGCCTTATCACCCAGAACGAGGTGACCGCGATCCTCGGCGCATTCGCGTCATCGTTGACCATTGCGATTTCGGAAGTCACGGAACGCCGTGACATTCCGCTGCTCACCATGTCCTTCGCGGACCAGATCACCGGTCGCGGCTTCAAGAACATCTTCCAGATCGTCGCCAAGGCTTCCGCACTCGGAAAAGCACAGCTCGACTATACGCTGGCGATTGCGCAGGCATCCGGCGCCAAGATCGACAAGATCGCGATCATGTATGAGGACACTGCCTATGGCACTGCGCAGGCGGCCGGCCTTCGTGCCGCTGCCAAGGCAGCCAATATCGACATCGCGATGGACGATGCCTATCCGCTGGGGATCACCGACACCACGCCGTTGATCAACAAGCTGCGCGCGTCCGGTGCCCAGGCCGTCTTCCCGGTGTCCTATCTCAATGACAGCCTGCTGCTGATCCGCACCATGCGCCAGCAGCGCATCACGATTCCGGCCATCGGTGGCGCGGCCGGCTATGTTATTCCGGATTTCGAGAAAGGCCTCGGCGAATTCGCGGAGAATGTGCTCTCGATCGCGCCGGCCAATTACGATCTCGCGCCGGATCTCACTGAGCGTTTCCGCAAGCGCTTCGGCTACTTCATGGTGCATGAGGCGCTGGAACACGCCGTCGCGCTCGACGTGCTGGTGCAGGCGATCGAGAAGGCGAAGTCGGCCAAGGCCGAGGACGTCACCATGGCGCTGCGCGGCGCGAAGTTCACCGGCGGCTGGACCAAGGCGATGACCGGCGGCGCCGTCGAATTCGACAGTACCGGCCTCAATACCCTGTCCGTTCCCGTCATGGCGCAATGGCGCAACAAGGAGCTCGTCACCGTCTGGCCGAAGGACGTCGCCAAAGGCACCGCGGTCTGGAAATCCTGACGAACTAAGAAAGATCGCAGTGTCATTTCTACAAGCAATAATCGATGGGTTGTTGGTCGGCGGCGTCTACGCCGTCATCTCCATCGGCCTGACGCTGGTTTATGGCGTGATGGGCATCGTGAATTTCGCGCAGGCGGAATTCCTGATGATCGGCATGTTCGTATCGTGGTTCGCCTGGGCCTATCTCGGCCTTGATCCGGTGCTGGCTGCGCCGCTGTCCTTTGCGGTCGCATTCGGCATTGGCTGGCTGGTGCAGGGGCAGTTGATCGCACGCGTGCTGAAGGCGCCGTCGGTGGCCCAAATCTTCCTCACTGTTGGTCTGTTGATCGTGATCGAGAACGGATCGTTGCTGCTGTTCGGCTCGCAGTTTCGTTCGGTGACCACGTCCTATCAGACCATGTCGCTGTCGCTCGGCGCGCTGTTCATCAGCGTGCCGTATCTGATCGCGTTCGGCATGTCGCTGGCCTGCGGCCTGGCCCTGTGGTGGTTCATGCGCACGAGCTGGTTCGGCCGCGCCATGCGTGCCACTGCGCAGAATCCCATGGCTGCACAGTTGATGGGGATCGATACGGCATTGATGTACAAGATCGCATTCGCGCTTGGCGTCGGCCTCACGGCCTTCGGCGGCGCGGTGATCCTGCCTTACGTCACCGTATTCCCCGGGGTCGGTGGCCAGTTCGTCGTGCTGATGTTCACCGTCGTTGTGCTCGGCGGTCTCGGCAGCGTTGCGGGAGCGGTGGTCGGCGGATTGGCTGTGGGCGTCATTCAGGCATTGTCGTCGCTGTTTTTCCCGATCCAGTTGCAGAACCTCATTCTGTTCATCGTCTTTATTTTCGTGCTCGCGGTAAGGCCGCAAGGCCTTGTGGGAGCATCCCGATGAAACGCTGGATCGCGATTCTGGCTGTGATCGCCATTGCGGCTGTGTTGCCGCTGCTGCTCAGCCCGACCGGATACTGGATCCGCGTGCTCACCTTTACGCTGCTATTCGCGGCGATGGCACAGGTCTGGAACATCATCGGCGGTCTGGCCAATCAGACATCGCTCGGCCATGCGGCCTTCTTCGGCATCGGCGCCTATACATCCACCATCCTGGTGCTGAAATTCGGCATCAGCCCGTGGATCGGCATGTTCGCGGGCGGCCTCCTCGGTGGCATCGCCGCGCTGATCATTGCCGTTCCGACCATGCGACTGCAGGGGCATTACTTCGCCTTGGCCACACTGGCGTTCGGCGAAGTGATGCGCGTCATCGCCAATGTCTGGTCGTCGCTCACAGGCGGGCCGGTCGGTCTGTCGGTGCCGTTCGTGCCGCCCAGCATCGCTGCCTATTCCTTCAAGCAGCTATTGCCGCATGCCTATATCGCGCTCATCGCTTTGATCGTTGTGACCTTCATTTTTGAGGCGATCCGGCGCAGCGCGATGGGCTATCGGCTACGCGCCATCAAGGAAAATCCGGCTGCTGCGGAAGTGATCGGCATCGACACCACCAAGGTGAAGCTGCAGACCGCTGTTATCTCGGGCGTGCTGATGGCCATGCTGGGCACGCTCTATGCGCAGGTCGCGGTGTTCTTCGATCCGGATACGGTGTTCAGCGCCGCCTCCATCTCCATTCGCGTCGCGTTGATCGCCATTCTGGGCGGCGTCGGTACGGCGATCGGTCCGATCCTCGGCGCATTGTTCATCATCCCCGTGGAGGAGCTGATGAACGATCTATTCTCGTCGGGCGCGGCGGGCCTGTCGCAACTGATCTTTGGCGTCATCCTGATCGCCGTCATTCTGTGGCGTCCACGGGGCTTTATCACGGTGTTCGACTCGTTGATGGCACGCTTCTCGAAGAAGGCACGCTCATGACCATTCTCGATGTGCGTGGCATCTCGCGTCGTTTCGGCGGCCTTCAGGCGCTGTCAGACGTGACGTTCTCGGTGCCGAAGGGTCAGATCGTCGGCCTGATCGGCCCGAATGGCGCCGGCAAGACGACGTTCTTCAGTACACTGGTCGGCCTCATTCGCCCGGACAGCGGCTCCATTCAACTCGACGGCACCAGTGTGGTCGGCCAGAAGCCGCACAAGGTCGCGGCGCTTGGCATGACCAAGACGTTCCAGAACGTGGCGCTGTTTGCCGAAAGTTCGGTGCTCGACAACGTGCTCACCGCGGGCCTGTTGCGCCACGATGTGGAGACCGCGCGCAAGGAGGCATTGATCTGCCTCGACCGCGTCGGGCTCAAATCCGTTGCTCACAAGCTTGCCGGCAATCTCTCGTTTCCCGAGCGTGCGCGCGTCGAACTGGCACGCGCATTGTGCACTGGCCCCAAAGTGCTGCTACTCGATGAGGTGATGGCCGCACTCAATCCGGTCGAGATGCACGAGATCATGGATCTGATCCGCTCGCTGCGCGACGACGGCATCACGCTGCTGGTTGTCGAGCATCATATGCGCGCAATCATGACGATCTGCGATCGCATCCTGGTGCTGAACTTCGGCCGCCTTCTAGCCGATGGTACGCCGGAGCAGGTTGCGAACGATCCGGTGGTGGTGGAAGCCTATCTCGGCCGTTCGATGGAGGCCCACAAATGAGTGCGTCTCAGCCATTGCTCGAGATCAAGGGTCTCAATGCCGGTTACGGCGAGATCGAAGTCCTGCACGGCATCGATCTGCAGATGTTCGAAGGCGAGTTCGTCTGCATCATCGGCGCCAATACCGCCGGCAAGAGCACGATCCTGCGCGCGATCTCGCGCCTGGTGCCGCATGTCACCGGCACGTTGCGTTTTGCCGGCAATGATCTGTCAAGCCGTGCCTCGCATGACATCCCCACGCTGGGCATCGCGCATGTTCCCGAAGGGCGCCATGTGTTTACGGATATGATGGTGGAAGAAAACCTGATGCTCGGCGCCTTTACGGCGCGGCATGCCAAGGATCTGTCGTCGCGTATGGAAGGCATCTTCGAGCTGTTCCCGCGTTTGCGCGAGCGGCGCGGTCAACTGGCAGGCACGCTTTCTGGTGGCGAACAGCAGATGGTCGCTGTCGGGCGCGCGCTGATGCTGCAGCCAAAGCTGCTGCTGCTCGATGAGCCGAGCCACGGTCTGGCGCCGAAGGTCGTCGAAGAGATGCACGATGCCTTCACCAAGATCCACAGCCGTGGAACGTCGATCCTGCTGGTGGAGCAGAATGTCGGACTGGCGCTCGACGTCGCGACACGCGGCTATGTGCTGGAAAGCGGTCGCATCGCACTGCAGGGCACGTCTGCAGAATTGAATGAAAATCCTGCCGTTCGCGCGGCCTATCTCGGCATATGATCGAGGCAGACGGGCGAACGACGTCAAACCCTGGCAATCGCAAATAGAAGGAAGAAAATATGAGCTACGATCAGACGATCACCCTTGGCGGAATGTTCGACATCGGTCTTGCCGCACGGCGCGAAGTGCTGGGCGCGGCCTATGTCGACAAGTCGATGCAGTCGACCAATGATTTCATGATGTCGTTCCAGCACATCACCACCGAATGGTGCTGGGGCTACGCCTGGAATCGTCCGGGCCTCGATCGCAAGACCCGCAGCATGTTGAACCTCGCAATGCTGACGGCGCTGAACCGCGCGCCGGAAATCAAGCTGCACACGCGCGGCGCAATCACCAATGGCGTCACGGTCGACGAGATCAAGGAAGTGTTGCTGCACGCCACGGTCTATTGCGGTATCCCGGCCGGCCTCGATGCGTTCAAGGCCGCGAATGAAGTGCTCAAAGAGATGGGTAAGGTGGAGTAGGTCGCCGGCCTGACAACGACACCTCAAACGCAAATTCAACAGTCCGCTTGATCTGCGCAAGATCAGGCGGACTTCGTTATTCGCGGCGATGATACGCACAAGAGCAATTGGCGCAGATATCTACGCCGGACGCTTCTGTTGTACCCATGCCAGTCCCGCAAACTCAGGCAGCGGGCTTGGATGCCGTGGTCGTGGATGCCGCTGGTGCTTGAGCCTGGGGCTCGGTTGTGGCCTTGGCGAGCGCGTTCCTGAGCGCCTGCTCCTTGGCATCGTCCAGGGACGTCTTCAGCACAGTGCCGCCGGCGTCCTGGATTTCCTTGAGCACCTTGTCTGCAGTGATGCTCTTGATGAGAACGAACAGCGCCGCATTTCCCGGCTGAAGGTTTGCCGATAGCTCCTTCATGAAGTCGTCATTGATGCCGTAATCCGTCAGTGCGCCGCCCAATGCACCGGATGCGGCGCCCAGTGCTACGCCGAGAAGGGGATTCAGGAACAGCACGCCGATCAATAATCCCCAGAAGCTGCCGGAGGCCGCGCCGGCCATGGTGGTATTCATCAGCTGGTTCAGCTTCACGGGGCCGGCTTCGGTTTTCACCGCGATAACGGCATCGCTGATCGTGATCAGATATTCCTTCTGCAGCTTGAACAGACGCTGCCGCACCTCTTCGGCTTTTGCCTCGGATGGATAGATGATCGCAACGAGATCTGACATTTCCAATCCTCCTGACTAAGAGATTTCTATTCCGCCACGTGGTCTGCGTCGTTGATGGTTCCTTCTGCGGCTATGCTGCCTTGGTTCTCAGCTGCCATGCGTAAGCGAGCCACGCCAGACCGTGAGAGATCATGTCGACGGCCAGCAGAGAGCCGAGGACCCACAGGCCTGTCCTGGGAAAACCTGTCAGAATAACCAGACCTGCCAGAACGCCGAACAGTCCTGAAGCCAGCATGATCCAGCCCCCTTTGCTCCAGCGGCTAAATCCGAGCAGCGCGCGAATGACGCCGGAAACCAGCAGCAATATACCGAGGACATAGGTGAGGATGATTGCGCTGGCGACGGGCTGTTGCACCAGAACGATGCCGAATGCGATGTAGAGAATGGCGAGCAGGATCTGCCACAGAAATCCTCCCCATCCCTTGGTCCAGAACGCATGGATCATTTCGAACACGCCAGCGGCAATGGCCGTCCAGCCGATGAACAGCGTGCTGATGACAGTGGCGAGAACGACGTCGCCGAGGATCAGGAGCCCGGCCAAAATCAGAACGATGCCAAGCAGTACGCATATCCAGAACGGCGGTGAAGACAAGCCGCTGACGCTTACCGAGGAACTATTGCCATACGTCGTCATCTTGTCCTCCCGCTCCTGCGCTGCTTTTGCGCTATGATTTGAGGCCGCCCGTGTCACCGCGCATGCGCTTCACACCATCAGCGCCAAGCGCAGACGCGGCGACCATGGCGCCACCAACACACACGGCGACGACGTCGCCACGATCGATGCGGGTGGTGAAGGACCCTGCGTGGCGGCCGGCCCGCCACAACCACCTGGGCGTTTTCGGTGAGGGGCTCCAACTTGTTGGCAAGGTCTTTCTGCAGCGGGATTGGCGCGGCCTTGGCAGTCGTCAGAAAGACGCTCGTGCCAAGCCCCGTGGCGACCGCGCTGAACAGAAGGCCCTGCAAGAGGTTTCGCCGATCCATCGCTTCCATAGAACTTCTCCTTTCAAGAATAGAAAAGGAACGTCAGGGATATAAGGAGGCACCGGAATTGCACGGCAGAGCCGATAATCGTAGCGACTCCGAATGGCGACGGCATCGCAAGATCAACGGTGAGGCGCGGACGTGCATGGGCGCGCAAATGGCGGTCGCGAATGATAGTTCACCCATGAAAGCTGTTGTGAAGCGGCGATGGGTTTCAGGCGCCAGCCCTTGAACAGTCTCCGACCAGGTCGATTGCCCAGTCGGGACATCAGGCCGTTCAGCCTGTGTTGCGATCGATTGCGAGTCCATGGGACTCCGTTCCGGCTTTTTATCAGCCTGATTTTTGATATCGCACGGGGCGAATGGATATTACCAAAGGCGCAGTCCGTCAATCAGAACGGGAAGATGCGCTCGATATGGGTATGCCTCGCTGTCTCAATTTTCAGAAGTCTTGAACCGCCTAATTAGATCTGCATGCCGCAACATGTTCGAGAAATTGAGTGATATTTTCAGTGACCTGTCTCTATTTGCCGCGCTCATCTCTCGCCATGCTTCGGTAATTACATCATGCGAGCGGTGATGTTGCATCGGGTCAAACCCTGACGCGTGCGGATGTCGTCGAAGATATGATAGCGTTACTCTCGTGACAGGATTGTGCCTGTTCACAAGAGGCGGTGCCATGAAGAGAGGGGATGCGGGAGACGACGAGCCAACGAAGGAGTGGAACAGGGAAACGATCGACCCGCGTAGGGGCGATATCGAGGACGATGCCGCCAGCCCTGAACAGCGAACTCTGCTCTCGATGGCCGGGAGCCTGCTTGTTGAAGTCAGTCTGCCGAAGCTCCTGTTTGCCTGGACAGTATCGTTGTTACTGCCGGCGGTGTCGTTGGGTCTCGCGGCATTGGTTGCTTCTGCCTGGCTCTCAACTCTGTCGGACAAGGTTCTCGTCCTGACCGAGATCGGCGCGCTGCTGGTGGCAATCGGGATTGTCGCGCTGGGGTGGATCGGCTGGAAGCCTCTGTTTCGGTTCGCCGAGGTCAACTTCTGGTCTCTTAACGCGCTTGCCATCCAGCCTGGATATGTTCTCGGCCGCGAGGGCTTGCAGCATCTGACGGAGAAGATGCTGGGGAGACATCTGACCGTGCGTGGAAGAGCGCGCTTGCGCGCGGTGAATTCGGCCGCGGCAGGAATCGCCATCTCCATCTGCGCTGTAGCGGTTGCGATGTGGGCGTGGCCAGCCTCGCGCTGGACAGGAAGCCTCGAAGATTTTGGTGTTCCTCATCGTTTGATCATTCCGACGCTGGCAAATGCCGCAGTCCTGATATGCGGCTACCTTGCCGGCGCATCGCTTGTCTGGGGCCTGGCCGATGCCCGTATGGCGCAGCCGGTGGATATTGTCGCGTTCGATGCAGCGCCGGCGCATGCCAGGATCTGGCGCGTGGCTCATTTGTCGGATCTCCATGTGGTCGGCGAACGATACGGTTTCCGCATTGAAAGCGGGCGCGCCGGGCCGCAGGGGAATGAGCGTCTTGAGCAAGTGCTGGCGCGGCTGGCCGCCATTCACGCCGTTGATCCGCTCGACCATGTACTGATCAGCGGCGATATGACCGATGCCGGACGGGCGACCGAATGGGCGGAGTTTCTGGACGTCCTGTCACACTATCCGGACCTCGTCGCGCGCACCTTCGTGCTGCCCGGAAATCACGACATCAATATCGTGGACCGGGCGAATCCGGCACGGCTGGATCTCCCGTTCAGTCCGGGCAAACGGTTGAGACAGGTCCGCACGCTTTCGACCATCGCTGCCATTCAGGGCGATCGTACTTTTGTTGTGAAAGACGCGAAAGGTCATACAACGACACTGACCGACGCGTTGGCGCCGTATCGCCGTCAGATGGCCGACTTCGCGGACCTCGGTGGCCTGCAGCGCGCAGCCCGGTTGCGTGGGGTCTTCGATGATTTGTATCCGATGGTGGTTCCGCCTCTGGAGGAGAATGGACTCGGCATAGCGCTGCTCAATTCCAATGCTGAAACACATTTCTCCTTCACCAATGCACTTGGCCTCGTCTCGATCGAGCAGACCCGCCGGCTGGAGGCCTTTATCGCTCAGTTCCCGAAAGCGCGTTGGATAATCGGATTGCACCATCACCTGATGGAGTATCCGATGCCAGTGACTGCGTTCGCTGAACGCATCGGCACGGCGGTGATCAACGGCAGCTGGTTTGTACGTCGGCTGAAGGCCTTTGCTGATCGGGCCGTCGTCATGCACGGGCATCGCCATATCGACTGGATCGGCACCTTTGGTTCGTTGAAGGTCATTTCGGCTCCGTCACCGGTCATGGCCGCTGCTGATGTGGCCTGCACGCGCTTCTATATTCACAGGCTTGCGGCCGGGCCGGGTGAGCAGCTTTGCTTGCTTGAGCCGGAGCGGATCGATGTGCTGGCGGGCGCGAGTGACCGAGCGGATGCGGCGGAGGATACGACCGCCAGATCATCGATCGCGTAATGCTATCACTCGCAATCGTCGGCAGAAATGGCTCGACCAGGAAAGCGCGCCGAGCCGCATCGCGTCGTAACTATTCGAATCGAAATCGAGTCAGCTTGTGAGTTGTGCCTGACGTGGCGATCTTGCGGCGCTGAATAGCCACTGCCATATTCTCGCGCAGAAAGTGGAGGCTCCCATGATCAAGAAGGCCCTGCTTGGACTTTTCGGCGCATCCCTTTTGCTCTGCGTTTCATCGCTGCCGGCTTTCTCTGCCGCATTCAGGGCAGGAACGCTGACATGTATGAGCAATCCCCGGATTGGCCTAATTATCGGCTCGCGTCAGACGCTGCGATGCGTGTTCAGGATACGAAATGCGTCACGGCAGTACATCTATGAGGGAACGGTGCGCCGCATCGGCCTGGATCTCGGGGTGACTCCGTCGAGCGCGCTGGTCTGGCGGGTCTTCGCCCGGAACTCACAGGTCGGCCGGGGTACGCTCCGTGGAAATTACGTCGGCGCGAGTGGCAGCGTTGCGTTTGGCCCGGGTCTGGGCGCGAATGTTCTGATCGGGGGATCTCGCAGGACCGTGATGCTCCAGCCACTGTCGCTTGAGCGCCAGATCGGTGTGAGCCTTGCCGCGGGAATAGCGACGCTGACGTTACGCTAGTGGTGGTGCCCGCTAGCTTGATAGTCCCGTGAAACCAGGCCAACGAGATCACGCGATGCAGGATCGTGGGCGCCTGCCTTGGAAACCGCTATTTTAATCCTATCACTCGACTGATTTTTGTTGCCGGCGCAGCCGCAATTGTCGCTCGCTCGGAGGTCGCGGCATGGCGTGCAAGCGTGGTCGCCCTCTGCGGTGCAGTGTCTGTCCTTGAGGTTGTCGCGGTTGTTCTATGTTGAGCGGGGACGCTGGTGTCTTCAGACGGTTGGTGCGGACATCGTCCCGAATTGCTTCAGAATCCAGCCTTTGACCACGCTCGACGGAGTCGCGAGGGTCTGCAGTCGCGGAGAACGCAGCGCACAAGAAAATCACCCCTGAACCTGCCGCAGCAATAAAGCGCTTCATGATATCTCCTGTTGAGGATCGCTCCGAACGGAGACTCTTAAATGAGAAAGCCGCGCATCTCCATGCGGCCTAACGCAGCTTCCTGGTTTGTCGGATCCGCTAATCGTCGCTTAGCCCAAGGCGCCGGCGGGCCGCTTCGATGTCCGATGTATCTTCGTCCGATGTGTCTGCGTGATCGGCAACCGGATCGCCTGGCGAGGCGGGCCGTGAAGACGCCGTTCGCTCAGATCGACGCGTATCCGTCCGGAGCGACCAGAAAGCCATGGCAAGGCCGATCACGAAGACCACAACCAAAATCAGAAAGAGCGCCGATTGCTTGATCCAGGAGATCGCGGGAACTGCCAGAGCCATTGAGAGGCCGAGAAAGCCCATTTGCAGCGACATAAGGTTCAGGCCGGCGAGAAAAGTGCCAAGCGCTAGCAACATCAAAAGCACGAGACTCGTCGCAGGCGCAGGCAGAAGCTGTTGAACGCCTGCCAGCAGCATGATGTTCATCGTAACAAACCGCGATCCAGTGAAGCGCTTGCGTCCATACCAGTCGAACCCGAGCCTGCCTGTCGTCGCGCTCGGTCCATTCGGTTACGACGCTTACAACGCCAATTGCGAGGGCAAGGAACTCCCAGTAGCCAATGAGTGGTTTGCCTGAAAAATTCGTATAGGCCACGCCCGCAATTGCAAGCGCGAGAATGGCAAGAAAGGGTAGCTGCCTGAGGACGATGCTTCTCGTTCTGAAGTGAAGGTCTTCAGTATGCCGACCCGGTGGCAGATCCAGTTCACTCATCGAAGATCCAGTCGTAATCCCGTCTATTGCCGCGAATTCCAAACGTCGCGTCCTCCGTGAAAAAGCTAGCCTAGGCTTCTGCGAGCCGATGCGATATCGGATGATCACCTTAGGGACCTAGGGGATTTCCCGATGAGTTCGCAGGTATCAATTTGTTTCCGGTCTGGCTGAGGCGTTGCTTGACGCAACAAACGCGGGCGCAATCGGCGTTCCCTAATCTGGATCCTGCATCTCGCCCTAGGGGAAACACCTGATTGTACTGGTGGCAGCGTCAATGATCTGCTGGGATTTCTCGGCTCGTCGGACATTCCCTGCGACCGCCGCGCCAGCACGCTGTGTTGCTCGAAGACGATCGAGAAAGGCTATGAGAAACCGTTCGACCGAAGGGGCACAAGTCGGGCGAATAGAAATGAAGCTTCGCAAGGTATCGCAGCTCTTCGATACGCTCGATCCGTCTCCGTTCCGCGAGACTGATCTCGCGCTACAGGCTGAGGATTATATCGTTGATCGCGCGCTGGAGTTTTCCGACCGTGTCCCAATTGAAATCGTCATCTATCTGCCGCCTGACGAACTGCGGAAAACGCATGTATCCGATATCGCAGCCGCGGTCAGATACTATTTTGGCCTTCGAAGCCAGGCCGTCTCACGTGAACTGAGCGAGTTGTTCAAGACCGGCCGGCTGTCACTCGTCGTCGGAATGGTGATCCTTTTCATTTGCCTCTTGCTCGGCTGGGTCTTCGCTCAGCGAATGACGGAGGGACCGTTTTCAAGGGTTCTGTCAGAGAGCTTTCTTATTCTGGGCTGGGTTGCGATCTGGAAGCCTTCGGAAATCTTTCTTTACGCCTGGCCACCCGTTGCAGCTCGCAGAAAACTCTTTGACCGGCTTTCCAGGGCGGCTGTTCTGCTCGATGAGGACGACACCGTGTTGTCGACTGCAGAAGGTGCAAACGGATAGCCGGAACGATCTCGGAGGGACCCGGAAACGGTGCCTTCCTATTGCTGCGCCAATGTTGGTCCTTCTTCATTCGACCGATCGTCTTCGAGCGTCAGGTTCAATAGAAAAATGGGAACATCATCCAATTCATCCGATCAGAAGCTCTCGCGCGGCGCGTTGATTGCGCTCGTGGTCGGCTCGATGGTCGGCTCCGGGATCTTTGCTTTGCCATCGGCATTCGGTCGCGCCACGGGCGGTCTCGGCGCCCTGATTGCCTGGTGCATCGCCGGCACCGGAATGCTGATGCTCGCTTTTGTCTTTCAGACGCTGTCCCGGCGTCGGCCCGATCTCGATACGGGCATTTTCGCCTATGCTGAAGCTGGCTTCGGCGACTATGCCGGCTTTGCATCTGCGGCCGGTTACTGGATCGGATGCTGCCTTGCCGATGTTGCGTGTCTTGTGCTGATCAAAGCGACATTGGGGCAGTTCTTTCCGGTGTTTGGCGATGGCACCACGCCCGTTGCGATCGTGGGCGCTTCGTTGCTGCTCTGGAGCGTTCACTTCCTTATCCTCCGGGGCATCAAGGAAGCTGCCGCACTCAATACGATTGCGACATTCGCGAAGATGATACCGATACTCCTTTTCATCGTCGTTGCCGCTTTTGCGTTCAAGGCCGACGTCTTCGCGCTCAATTTCTGGGGCGGTGAGGAGCCGAGCTTTGCCAGTGTGTCGAGCCAGGTTCGCAACACGATGCTCGTCACCGTATTCGTGTTCGTGGGAATCGAAGGAGCAAGCGTCTACTCGCGCTATGCAAGGGACCGCAATGATGTTGGGATCGCGACGGTTCTGGGTTTTCTCGGTGTGCTCGCTTTGCTTGTCCTGGTCACCATGCTGTCCTATGGAATTCTGCTCCGCCCAGAGCTGAGCGCGCTCGCGACGCCGTCGATGGCGGGCGTATTGGAAGCGATCGTTGGGCCTTGGGGCAAGGTATTCATCAGCATCGGCCTGCTGATCTCCGTGCTTGGAAACTATCTGTCCTGGTCATTGCTTGCCGCCGAGGTTCTCCATTCCGCGGCTGTCAATGGCACGATGCCGCGCTTCCTCACGCGCGAGAACGTCAACAAGGTACCCGCAGGGGCGCTGTGGCTTACCAACTGCCTTATTCAGCTTTTCCTGCTCGTCACCTATTTTGCTGAATATGCCTTCACGCTGGCATTGAAGATGACGAGTTCAATGACGCTCATCCCCTATCTGTTCGTCGCTGCATACGGACTTAAACTCGCATGGACCGGGGAAACATATCAGACAGAGCCGCGTAGCCGCGCCATCGACTGGGCGCGCGGTGCGCTTGCCACGATTTACGCGGCTGTGATGATTTACGCAGGCGGTCCCACCTTCCTGCTGCTTTCGGCGCTTCTCTATGCGCCGGTCACGATCCTGTTCGTGATCGCGCGGCGGGAACAGAAAGCAACGGTCTTTGCGTCTCCCGAGGGAATCTTGTTCGGAGCGATCGTCGTGGCAGCTGCCGCTGGCCTCTACAATCTTGCGATGGGCAATATTTCCATCTAGTCGGAGTTTCCCGCCTCTACCTAAGGTCAGGACCGTCGTTCAGGTTATCTCCCAGGCAGTCCTCCACATAGAGTCGAAGAACGGCGACGCGCCCGATCGCGAATAGCGGCATCGCAAGCGCAATTCCCAGAACGCCGAACAGAGAGCCGAGCAGGACGATGGCGACCAGCGTCCATGCGGGGGGCAGTTCCACCGCGCGCCGCTGAATGAGCGGGCCGATCACATAGCCCTCGATGGATTGAATAACGGTGTAAATCCCGATGGCCCAGATCACCATCGAGGGACCAAGCGGCATTGCCACCAATCCCACGGGGATACTGGCCAATATCGGCCCGAGATAAGGCACGAAGTTCGACAGGCCGGCCTGCAGGCCGAGCAGAAAGGCGCTTGGAAGCCCGAGCAAATAGAGCGCCAGCCACACGCAGGCGGTCATCAGGACGATCCGGATCAGTTGTCCCATGAGCCATGAGCGCAGCACGGCGCCCATTTCATCCAGAACAGAACGCATGCGCTCGCGCGAGGAGGGCTTGACCAACAATACGACGCCGTCGCGATAGGCCTGCGGATCGAGCGAAAAGAGAAGGCCAAGAAATATGATGACGAGCGTATTGGCAAGAAAGCTCGAGGCAGTCCCGACGGCCGATTGAGCGTGGCCAAAGAGCTTGTCGTGATCGGGAAACCAACGGGAGAAGTCGCGCCCTCCGTCCGGGCCGAACAGATCCACGCCAAAAGCCAGCAGACGTTGTTGCAGGATATCCAGTTGAGCGTCCATGACGCGCATCAGGATCCGGGCCTGCTCGGGGATTTTTCCAATCCCCCATATTGTCCCCAGCACGACCACTGCAGTCAGGATGACGATCACGATGGCTAGCCGCCACGCGCGCGCGATCGGAATGTATCGACCAAGCGACCGAGCGCAGGCATCGAGAAGCGATGCAAGCAGGATCGCCGCAAATATGATGAGAAGGCTGGACGACGCGCGCCATGCGAGGAAGATGCCGCTGGCAACACCCAGAATAACGAGTGCTCCCCCGAGGGTCAGCCGCCGGCCGGCATTCGCTCCTGCCGTCGGAAGATCCCCACTTCGAACGTCCTTGGCTAGGATGGCTTGATCCACTCTCGGCTCAGGCATGGTCCCCCACATTTCCTATGGCAGCTAGGGTCCAATCAGTTTCATGCGAATTGCATACCGGACCAGTTCGGCAGTGGAGGAAACTCCAAGTTTGCGCATGGCGGATGCGCGGTGGGCTTCGACAGTTTTCACGCTGAGATTCAGTACCGTGCCGACGGACTTGTTGGTGTGTCCTTCGGCGATCAGCTGAACGACGTTTTGCTCGCGTAACGACAGCAGGACTTTCGATTTGTCCTTCTTGCTGGCCAGGTAGTCGTGAAGCAATTTTTCCACGACCACACCGGTGAAGTAAGGCCGGTGATTGAGTAATGCGTCGATCGCTGCAATGAGATGATGTCGCGCATCTGACTTTAACAAGAAGCCTCGTACCCCTGCCAGGAGGGATTCGGTGAGGATTTCATTGCTTTCGTGCATTGTCAGGATGAGCACCTCCGTCCGCGGGTAATGCAACTTGATCTGACGGCTCACCTCCAGACCATTCAGGACGGGCATGGAATAGTCGACAATTGCTATATCGGGCTTCAACTCCCTGATCATGGCGACCGCAGCCCTGCCATCGCTCGCTTCGCCGCTCACAGCCCAGTCCGCACGGCTTTCGACGATCGCGCGCAATCCGGATCGCACGACTTCATGATCGTCTGCAATCAAGATCTGCTTCACAGTGCCGTTCCCATTCGTTGGAACCACTGGCCATATCCAATTGACGAAAGCAGCTCGCTAGAACGACCGCCTCGAATGATATGCGTCACGGCTGCCAAATCCGTGAAGGCCGTCGACCATGTTTGCGCAATCACGCTTCTACTAGATTGTTTCGTACGGCGTACCGAACCAGACCTGCAGTCGATTTTACGTTGAGCTTGCGCATCGCCGCAGCTCGGTGGGTCTCGGTCGTCTTGATACTCAAATTCAAAGTCTCGCTTACACGCTTGTTGCTGTAACCCTCGGCAACCAGTTTAACGATTGTCTTCTCGCGCGGCGAAAGCGATCGGCTTGTGCCAATATTTCCGTCGGATGATCCGACCATTGTGCCGCAAGTCTCGCCGGCATGAAACGATCTGTGATGCATCAGTGATTCAACGGCTGCCAGGAGCATTCTGTTGGCATCGGATTTTCGCAGGAATGCGCGAACGCCAACTTGAGATGCCTGTAGCTCAAGCGCGATCGAGTCGTGCATCGTGAAGATAAGCACCTCTGTTGGAAGTTTGTACTCCTTCATCCGCCTCGCAACTTCGAGGCCGGTCATGAATGGCATCGAGTAATCAACGATAGCGACATCCGGCTGCTTCTCGATGGCGCAAGCAACGGCTTCTTTACCATCGCGAGCCTCGCCAACGACCTCCCATCCGGGACGTCGTTCCAGTATTGCACGAATTCCAGCCCGCACCGCGTCATGATCATCGGCTATCATAATCTGCTTCATGGTCCTCGGTACTCCGATGTCATTTCCTTACAGGCGGCAAAATACTTTCATCGAGAAGATCCAGCCCCTGGAGTTCGTTGCCCTCGCTGAGCGTCAGATTGTTGAATCCGTTAGCTGACCTTTAGCCATGCGACGGTCGGATCTTCGTCGATCCTCGGTCGCCCTGGTGGATACCCGCTGGTTTGTTTCCTTTGCGCGAGATGGCTCGTGGAATAGTCGCGTACACTGTGGTCCCGCTCCATGCCGCTGTGGATGACGAGTGGATCTCAAATGTGCCTCCCATCTGATCCAGTCTCGTTCTCATGGCCGGAATTCCAACACCAAGCGGCACTGCCTTATGGCGATCTCTCGCCTGAGAAATCGGCATTCCGCAGCCGTTATCGCTGATCCGAAGCGTGACGTTGATGTCTGTGGCCTTGATCGAGATAGTCACCTGCGTCGCTTTCGCGTGCCTGAAGACGTTCGCGAGGGCTTCCTGGATAACTCTCAGCAATGAGCGCTGCGTTTCGTTAGGCAATGTATCGACCGCAGCATCGATCTTGAGACGCGTTTCCAGCGATGTCCGCGATGAAAGCCCCACCACAAACTCCTCGATCGCCGACTTCAATCCGCCGTCGAGCAAATTCTGGGGATGCAGGAGGTAGGTGAAAGCCCTGATTTCCCTAAGAGCCTCACAGATCGACGCGTCGATCTCATCACAAATTTTTATGGCGCTGCCGATGCCAGCAACGGCGCACCTCATTCGCATCATATTCAAACTTGCGGCCAGCAGATGCTGGCAAGTCGAATCGTGAAGGTCTGATGCAATCCGCTGCTGCATATCTTCTTGCAGCGCCAAAAGCTGGATACCAAGGCCTGATTTGCCAAGTTTCGATTTTGTTCGTGCACTAGCGGTGCCGTTGAAAGTGTCGTGAACCACGATCTTTTCCCGAACGTGAATTCGACACGAGTCGTCTACGTGAGCCTTGTGGGCCATCATGTAGTCCGATGCATCTTGGATCGAGTGGCGAGTAACCACTAAGGTTAAATGCCATCGTTCTCTTGCGCGAAGTTATCCTTACTAAATACCCTTGATTGAATCGGCGTCAAGTAAGATGTCGCCAGATCGTCCGATGTGCGACTGACTGTACTCAGTCTCGAAATATACGAAGTAACAATAGAAGTAATTTCAGTTAATTGCCGCGTTTGCTTTGCACAAGGAACCTTGTCGTCTTCAACAGGGCGCATGAATCCCGCTACGGTTTGAGAGCGTCCAGCAGCGCGTCAGAGAATCGTTGGTGCGATCAGTAGTTTCCCCGATACCGGGTAGATATCCGCACCCCCAGAATAGTTTGAGTCATAGAAGAATTGGCGGGCAGGCGATCACGCAGGCAAAAGCCAGCTATCTGCTTTTGCGAGGTGGTCAGCGAATCTGGTGTGCAATTTTGCTCAGCGAGGGTTTCTTCATGCCTGCGTATGCGCGTCATGCCTACCTATGTCGAGTTACACGATATCGGACGATTATAATTATTCTAACAATTGTGCCGGCGTTTCTGCTGACGGCGTGCGGCAGAGAGTCTGATGAAGCCGCTCCTGTCGTGCGGCCCGTGCGTACGGTCACTGTTGCGAAGAGCATTGCGGGCGCGCCGCTTTCATTCACCGGCCGTATCGAAGCGGAAGACGAGGTGGCGCTGGCATTTCGTATCTCGGGTCGGCTGATCGAAAACAACGGGAAGACCGGAGATTGGGTGCAGCCCGGTCAGGTCATCGGGCGGCTTGAATCTCAGAATGAGTTGAACACGTTGCGCCAGGCCCAGGCGGCAGTCGCGGCCGCGCAGGGGCAACTGACCCAGGCACGCAACCATTTCGATCGTCAGCAGACACTGCTTGCACAGGGCTGGACCACCCGCGTCAACTACGACCAGGCAACGCAGGCGCAACAAACCGCTCAATCGCAGGTCGATGCCGCCGAGGCCCAGCTCAAGACGGCACATGATCTGGTGAGCTTTACCGAGCTGAAGGTAGATGCACCGGGCGTCATAACCGCTGTCGGACCTGGCGCCGGAGAAGTTGTTCAGGCCGGGCAAATGATTCTCAGGCTGGCGCGGCAAGATGGCCGCGACGCAGTCTTTGACGTACCGGCTCAATTTTTTCGATCGGCACCGAGCGATCCGCAAATAACCGTCAGCCTGACCGACGATCCCGCGGTGACGGCTCACGGTCGTGTCCGTGAGGTCGGCGCCCAGGCCGATCCCGTCACGCGCACCTTTGAAATCAAGGTTGGCCTGACGGATCCGCCGGCGGCCATGCGGCTTGGCGCGACCGTCGTGGGGCGCATGGAAATGGATGCCGTCCCCATGATCGAGATCCCGGCATCGGCATTGACGAGGGCCAATCAACAGCCCGCAGTCTGGATTGTCGATCCCGCGAGTCGCACGGTTTCGATCCGAAACGTGGACGTCTTGCGCTTCGAGCAAGCGCAGGTCGTGGTGTCTCAGGGACTCGACACGGGGGAGGTCATCGTGACCGCGGGTGTGCAGGCGCTGCACCCCGGCCAGAAAATACGTCTTCTTGGGTCAGAGCAATGACCGGCTTCAACCTCTCGGAATGGGCACTTAAGCACCGTTCCCTGGTGGTTTATGTCATGATTGTTGCCGTTATCTTCGGTGTCCTGTCCTACTTGCGCCTCGGTCGCAGCGAGGACCCGTCATTCATCATCAAGACGATGATCGTTCAGGCGGCATGGCCCGGAGCAACGGTTGAGGAGACCGTCAAACAGGTCACCGAGCGGCTCGAGCGCAAGCTGCAGGAAACACCGCATCTGGACTTCCTGCGCAGTTTCACGCGGGCAGGCGTCACCACAATCTTCGTCAACCTGCAGGGGAACGCGAACGCCAAACAAGTCTCCGACACCTGGTATCAGGTCCGCAAGAACATTGGTGACATCCGCCATACGCTGCCGGCAGGGGTGGTCGGACCCGGGTTTAACGATGATTTCGGCGATACGTTCGGAATTATCTATGGCTTCACGAGCGACGGTTTCACGCACCGCGCGCTTCGCGACTATGTGGAAGACGTCCGCTCGAAGCTTCTCCTAGTCCCCGACGTATCGAAGATCGAGTTGCTGGGAGCTCAGGACGAGCGGATCTTCGTTGAATTTTCGATGAAGGAACTGGCAAGCCTTGGCATCGACCGCACCGCACTGCTGTCCGCTCTCCAGACGCAAAATATCATAAGGCCGGCTGGCACGATTCAAACGGGCGACGAGACACTATCGCTTCGGGTATCGGGTGCATTTCAGTCCGAGCAGGATGTCGCTGACATCAATTTTGTCGCCGGCGGCCGCATGATCCGCTTGAGCGACATCGCCCGGATTACGCGCGGCTATTCCGATCCGCCGCAGCCTTTGTTTCGCGTCAATGGCGAGCCGGCCATCGGCCTGGCCATCTCGATGCGGGACGGTGGAGACATTCTCGCGCTCGGCAAGAGTCTCAAGCGGGCGATGGCTGCGATCACGGCGGATCTGCCGATTGGCATTGAACCGAAGCTCATTGCCGACCAGGCTGTCACGGTCGAGAGCGCTATCTCCGAATTCATGATGTCATTGCTGCAGGCAATTGCCATCATTCTCGTGGTGAGTTTTATCAGCCTTGGCGTGCGCCCGGGCCTGATCATTGCGCTGTCCATACCGCTGACACTCGCCATCGTGTTCCCGATCATGAAGCTTGCCGGAATCGACATGCAGCGCATATCGCTCGGCGCGCTCATTATCGCGCTCGCGCTCCTCGTCGATGATGCAATGACCACCACGGATGCCACCCTGAACCGGCTGGCTGAAGGCGACGACAAGGTTCAGGCTGCCAGCTTTGCCTTTCGCACCTACGCGTTCGCCATGCTGGCGGGAACACTGGTGACCATCGCGGGCTTCGTGCCTGTCGGCTTTGCCGCGAGTTCTGCGGGAGAATACACGTTCTCCCTCTTTGCCGTTGTCAGTATCGCGCTGATCGTCTCATGGTTCGTTGCCGTGATCTTCGCGCCGCTGATGGGCGTTGTCATCCTCAAGCCGCCGAAGGAACGCAAGACAGACGCCCCCGGCAGGGTTTTCAGGTGGTATCGCGGCTTCCTGATATTCGCCATGCGGGCGAAATGGCTGACCATCGCGCTCTCGCTGGTTCTTTTCGTCGGCTCGTTTCTTCTTCTCCCGTTCATCCCCCGGCAATTCTTTCCGTCGTCCGATCGTCCGGAATTGCTCGTCGATATCAGCCTGCCGCTGAATGCATCCATCTATGCCAGCCAGACAGCCGCACAGAAATTCGATGCCGCCCTGAAGGGCGACCCGGACGTTGCGCGCTGGAGCACCTATGTGGGCCGCGGTGCCATCCGGTTCTACCTTCCGCTCAATGTTCAGCTGCCCAATGATTTTTTTACCCAGTCGGTGGTCGTCGCAAAGGATGTCGCAGCGCGTGAACGTATCCGCGCAAAGCTGGAGACGCTTCTGGCCGATGATTTTCCCAATGCGATTACACGGGTCTCGCCTCTTGAGCTTGGGCCGCCGGTGGGCTGGCCCGTCCAATATCGCGTCAGTGGTCCTGACGCAGGCATGGTGCGCGAAATTGCGTTCAAGCTTGCGCAAGTCATCGCCGCCAATCCCAAGGCGAATGGCGTCAATTTCGACTGGATCGAGCCGGCAAGGCAGGTACGTATTCGGGTCAATCAGGACAAGGCCCGGTTGCTCGGGCTGAGTTCTCAAGCCCTGGCAGGCGTGCTGAATACGGTCATCTCAGGCACCACGGTCACCCAGGTTCGCGATGATATCTATTTGATCGATATCGTTGCGCGCGCGGTCGATGACCAGCGCGTCTCGTTGCCCAACTTGCGCAATTTGCAAGTTCCGCTGCCAGGCGGGCAGACGGTTTCGCTCAGCCAGTTTGCAACTTTCGAATACGAGCAGGAATATCCCCTGATCTGGCGGCGTGATCGTGTCCCGACCCTCACGGTGCAGACGGATATCACTGCCGGTGCAATTCCGGAATCCGTCGTCAACTCGCTGACGCCGGCCGTTGCCGCGTTGTCGAAGACCATTCCAGCATCCTACAGGATCGTGGTTGGGGGCACGGTCGAAGAAAGTCAGAAATCGCAAGCGTCGGTCATCGCCGTTGTGCCGGTGATGCTACTGATCATGTTTACGGTCCTCATGATCCAGCTCCAGAGCTTTCAGCGGCTGTTTCTCGTCCTGAGCGTCGCGCCCCTTGGGCTCATCGGCGTGGTCGCCGCCCTTCTGCTGTCGGGCCGTCCGCTCGGTTTCGTCGCGATTCTGGGGATTCTCGCACTGCTCGGCATGATCACGAAAAATGCGGTGATCCTGATCGGTCAGATCGACGCCGAACGCGATGAAGGGAAAAGCGTGTGGGACGCCGCGCTGGATGCCTCGAGTTCTCGTTTTCGCCCGATCATGCTGACGGCCGTGTCCACCGTGCTCGGCATGATACCGATCGCTCCGACGGTGTTCTGGGGCCCGATGGCCTTTGCGATCATGGGTGGGCTGTTGGTTGCGACGGTTCTCACTCTGATCTTTCTGCCCACATTGTATGTGGCATGGTTCGGGGGAAAAGAGAGGGCGCCGGGGCCGCTCCGATCGGCGCAAGCATAGTCAGATCGTATCTGTTTCACGCCGGACGCTTCGGCACTTAGGGTAACTCCCGGTCTTCAACCTAGGGCATCACCCGATATCGTGGTGCGTCCCGAATGTGCTCTTCTTTCCAGTAGTTGATGTTGGAAGGGGACGCCGGTGCAGGACCTGATGTTGTTTACATCTGCCCGCGCCTTGCGCGCACCGGCGTGGCTCCTGCGCCCGCCTTGTGAGGCTGCGCAACACAATCGGTGCGCACGCTCTTCGTGGCCAAACTTTCCTCAATCCCGTCGCCGCATCTTGCAGACCCCGGTCGCAGGTGGTCGCCTGCATGTCCCATTTGCTGCAGGCCGACCGCTTCTGCACATGGGAGTGCTTTGGCCATGAGCAATGCAGGCGACCAGAAATTGCCGCTTTGGACGCTCACGGCCATGGTGGTCGGCGGGATGGTCGGCGCCGGCGTGTTTTCGATACCGCGAAATTTTGCGCAGGCCACCGGCATCTATGGTGCGCTGATAGCGTGGGCCGTCGCTGGTGCCGGCATGCTGATGCTGGGATTTGTGTTTCAGACATTGGCCAACCGCAAGCCGGATCTCGATGCGGGCGTCTACGCCTATGCGCGGGAGGGGTTCGGGCCCTATGTCGGCTTCTTCTCCGCCTTTGGCTACTGGGCCAGTGCTTGCGTCGGCAACGTATCCTACTGGATTTTGATCAAGTCGACGCTCGGCGCGCTGTTCCCCGCGCTCGGTCAGGGCAATACGGTCACTGCCATCGCACTATCGTCGGTCGGTGTCTGGGCGTTCCATTTCCTTGTGCTGCGCGGCGTCAAGGAGGCGGCAGCGATCAACAAGATCGTGACGATTGCCAAACTCATTCCGCTGCTGTTGTTCGTCGTCCTGTCGATCTTCTTCTTCAAACCGGATGTGTTCGTCGGAAACCTCTGGGGCGGTGCAAGCGGGGACTACGGAAATCTCTTCGCGCAGATCAAGGCGACGATGCTGGTAACGGTCTTCGTGTTTCTCGGCATCGAAGGCGCCAGCAACTACTCCCGCTTCGCGCAACGGCGCGAGGACGTCGGTATTGCGACTGTGACGGGATTTTTGGCCGTGTTGGCCTTGTTCGCGTCGGTGTCCATTCTAGCATACGGCATCCTCCCCCGCGAAGAACTGGCGCAACTGCGTCAACCCTCAGTTGGCGGCGTGCTCGAAGCGGCCGTTGGTCATTGGGGTGCGATCTTCATCGGCATCGGCGTGATTATCTCGGTGCTCGGGGCCTATCTTGCCTGGACCCTGATGGCCGCCGAAGTGCTGTCGGTTGCGGCGAAGAGGCAAGACATGCCGGCCTTCCTGGCACGTGAAAACGCAAATCAGGTTCCGTCAATGGCGCTCCTGATGAGCACATTGCTCGTTCAGGCTGTTCTCATCGCGACGTTGTTTTCCGACGATGCCTTTACCTTCGCTCTCTCGCTGTGCAGCCACCTGTCGCTGATTCCGTATTTCCTCTCGGCGGCGTTCGCGTTGATGCTGGTCTACCGCAAGGAGACTTACGAGACCGATCCAAGCGATCTTCGGAAGGACACGATCATCGCTGTCCTGGCGACTGCCTACACGATCTTCCTTCTGTTCGCCGGCGGTATGAAATTTCTGCTGCTTGGCTTCATCATCTATGCGCCCGGCACGATCCTGTATTTCATCACGCGGAGGGAGCTCAACAAGCAGCTCTTCACTCCGGCAGAATGGGTCCTGTTCGGCGTCGCTGTCGTCGGATGCGTAGTCGGCATCCACGGTCTCGCCACCGGCTATATCAGCATCTAGGAAATCGATGGGAGTTCATGATGGCCAGCGCAAAAAAAGTCCCGTTTGGTGTGCACTCTGAAGTTGGCCAGCTGCGCAAGGTCCTGGTCTGTGCCCCGGGTCTTGCCCATACACGCCTGACCCCGTCCAACTGCGATCAGTTGCTGTTCGACGATGTGCTCTGGGTTGACAATGCGAAGCGCGACCACTTCGATTTCGTCACCAAAATGCGGGACCGCGGCGTCGATGTCGTTGAGATGCATAACCTGCTCGCCGAGACGCTGACAGTCCCGGAGGGCAAGGCCTGGATCCTCGACAATCAGGTCGTGCCGAACCAGGTTGGCCTTGGCTTCATCGACGAGCTCAAAAGCTACCTGTCCGGGCTGGACAACCGAAAGCTCGCGGAAACGCTGATCGGTGGCCTGTCGACCCATGACTTTCCCGAAGCACATGGGGGCGCGGCACTCAGGATGGTGAAGGAGGCCGCGGGGGCGACTGAATACCTTCTCCCGCCACTGCCGAACACGCTCTATACGC
Organism: Tardiphaga sp. 862_B3_N4_1; assembly: GCF_051811085.1. Lineage (NCBI taxonomy): Bacteria > Pseudomonadati > Pseudomonadota > Alphaproteobacteria > Hyphomicrobiales > Nitrobacteraceae > Tardiphaga > Tardiphaga sp. 862_B3_N4_1. The sequence continues at coordinate 1,221,475 of NZ_JBPWQB010000002.1, read as the reverse complement.
GCGACACGACCTGCTGGATCTATGGCGGTGTCACTCTCAACGCGCTGTACTGGCCGGCGCGACACGAGGAAACGATCCTCACCACAGCGATCTACAAGTTTCATCCCGATTTTGCCGGCAACGTCAATGTCTGGTGGGGCGACCCGACAGAGGACCATGGACTGGCTACGCTGGAAGGCGGCGATGTGATGCCCATCGGCAAGGGGGTCGTGCTGATCGGCATGAGCGAACGCACCTCACGCCAAGCGATCAGCCAACTTGCCGCGACCCTCTTTAAAAAGAAGGCCGCGGAGCGCGTCATCGTTGCGGCAATGCCCAAGATCCGCGCGGCGATGCATCTCGATACTGTTTTCACATTCGCCGACCGCGACTGCGTGCTGCTCGCGCCTGACTTTATGAACCAGACACGTACCTATTCCTATCGCCCGAGCGATCATCCGAGCGGTGTCGAGTTGCATGCCGAGAAGAAGTCGTTTGTCGGCGTTGTCGAGGAAGCATTGGGTCTCAAGAAGCTCCGCGTGGTCGAAGCCGGTGGCAGTGATTACCAGCGCGAACGGACCCAATGGGATAGCGGCGCCAATCTCGTTTGCGCATCGCCAGGTGTCGTCTACGCCTACGACCGCAACACTTACACCAACACGTTGCTCCGCAAGGAAGGCATCGAGGTGATTACGATCGTCGGCGCCGAACTCGGTCGTGGCCGTGGTGGTGGTCACTGTATGACCTGCCCGATCATCCGCGATGCCGTGGATTACTAACGCAATCGACCATTCTCTGCTCGGGGGAGCGAGATCGTGGGACTGTTAATACCGAAACCAGCACCATCGACCGACGGAGAGTAATTGTCTGGGGAGTGTGCAATGCGTGGATCCAGAATTGTCCTGGCAGCAACAAGCTTCCTTTATGCCAGCGGGGCAGTAGCTGCCGACATAGATCTGACCGAGCTCAGAAAGGTCGAGTACACGTCGATGAGCCCGACATGGAGCGTTGTTGGATCCCTATCGCCCACCTACACGGCCAATGCCCTGTTTTCGCGCGACGACCGGCGGGGGGATTTTTACTATGAGCCCGATGTGAGCTTGCGGCTGGACGGCAAACTTGCGCCGGACCTGTCCTACCGTATTTTTGCACGTGCTCAGTTCGAAGCATTTTCCAGAGAACACGACGGCAATGCCGCCATTGCGCGTCTGGGCGCGCGGCTGACGAAGAATCTGTATGGCTGGAGAATAAGCGCCACCTACGAAAACAGATATGACTACGACGGCGTGTTTCGCGATCTCGCCTTCACCTCCCACGATGTCACCGGCGCTATCGCGCGCGATTTCAGCATCGACAATGTCACGCTCTCGCCGCTCCTCCAGCTCACTTATCGTTTCTCCGATCTCGCTGAGGCCAGGCGCTGGCGTGCCGATGCGCTGCTTGGCATCGAGGTCGAGCTGAATTCGAAATGGTCGATCGTCAGCACGCCTTTCATCGAAGCGTTCTGGTTTACAGACGGCTTGAACCGCGACCGGCAGGACCAGATCTATTCGGCGTCTCTCGGCCTGAAATACAACATCGCCAGCAACGTATCGCTCACCACGAACGTCATCTACGAGGCGCGAAACTCAAACGTGGCGCTGCGTCACTATAGAGACTGGCTGATCGGCCCACGGCTCGACTTCGCGTTTTAGCGATCAGGACACAAGAGGCGATCATGCGGAATTCGATTGTGGCAGCAGGTACCGCTATTCTCTTCATCTGTACGGCGTTCGCCGCCAGTGCGGAGCCACGCGACTCCGTCGAGCGCGGCGACCGGATGGACCGGGATGCTTTGCGGGACGATGTGCGCATCGATCGTCTGAAGATTCCGCAGCACCCGATCGTCGTCGAGGAGCCGCAGCAACCCGTTTACAACACGAAGAGCAAGCAGAAATCAAAGCGGAGCTCGGACAGCAGTCGTTAGGGTGGCTTCAATGAATTTGATCAAGGCCGGCAATATTGGCGAGGCGAGTCCGGCGAGGTGGTCGGATGCCATCGGCAGTGCCGTGATCCGCGCTATCGGTTTCTTCGGCTTCTGGCTGGCGCTGACGCGCGGAGATCCCGGCGATGTGGGCCCCGGTCTGATTGCAGCTGCCGCAGCGACTTGGGCAAGCCTCAAGCTGCTGCCTGCCGAACAATGGGGCTTCCGTCCGGTCAAGTTTGCCGGATTCGTCCTGCACTTCCTCCGTCAGTCGATTGTCGCGGGAGCGGACGTTGCGCTGCGGGCGCTTCACCCACGACTGCCGCTGCAGCCAGGCTTCGTCACCTACCGGGCGCAGCAGCCGCCGGGCAGGAAGCGAAATACGTTTTGCGCGATCATGAGCCTGATGCCGGGCACGCTTCCGTGCGGGACCTCGATTGACGGCAGCCTGGCCATTCATTGCCTCGATGTGACGCAGCCCGTCGTCGAACAATTGTCGATGGAGGAAACTCTGTGCATGCGGGCGCTCGGAGGCGCAAGATCCGATGCCTAGCCTGCTGTTGGGTGCTTCGGTCTTTGTGCTGCTGACGGTGGCGCTGGGCCTGTTCGCCATTCTTCGGCGATCGGCCGATGTGGACCGCCTGATGGCCGTCCAACTGCTGGGCACGGGAGGAGTCGCCATCCTCCTTCTGCTCGCGGTCGCAACCGAGACGCCGCCTGTCATGGATGTTGCTGTGATGCTCGCGCTGTTCGCGGCGTTTGCGGCCGTCGCATTCGTCAGAGACGCGTCCGGCGCGTCATCCGAGGCCAGAGGGGAGTGAGGGGCGCATGAGCCTCGTCATGGATATCCTGACCATTTGCGCGGTCTCCGCAGGAGCGCTGTTCTTCCTTGCGGGCACGGTGGGTCTGTTGCGTTTCCCAGATACGCTGACGCGTCTGCACGCGCTGACCAAGGTTGATAATCTCGGTCTTGGCCTGATCGTTCTGGGCTTGCTGCCGCAGACGAGTAGCCTGCTGTTCGCGGTCAAATTGGTGATCGTCTGGCTGCTCGTCCAGCTGTCCGGGGCGGTCGTCACCCAATTGATCGCCGGTGCGGTACGCCACCACGGAGCAGACGGATGAGCATCGCCTCCGTCTTCGATATTGCTCTCGTTGCGCTGATCTTGACGATCGGTGCTTCAGCCATCCTTGTGCGCACGGCATTCGCTGCAGTTGTCATGTTCGTCGTCTATGGGCTGCTTCTGTCCATGGCATGGGTCCGGCTCCACGCCGTTGACGTGGCGCTGACAGAGGCCGCGATCGGCGGCGGCATGACCGGCTTGTTGCTGCTCGGCGCCGTCGCGCGTTCCCGCTCCGTGAATGTCCATGGTCCGCGGATTTCGCGGCCGGCGCGCCTTGCCACCTGTGCATTGTGCGCGTTGATCGTCGCGGGTCTTGCCATTGCCATCCTCCATCCGCCGGAGGCTATTCCGACACTCGCGCCCACCGTGATGGAAAACCTGCCGCCGAGTGGTCTCGGCAACCCCGTTGCCGGCGTGCTGTTCGTGTTTCGGGCACTCGACACGCTGCTCGAAAAGGTGGTCCTGCTGCTCGCTTTGCTCGGGGTCTGGTCGCTGGCGTCAGATCATGCCTGGGGTGGAACGCCAGGTTTGCAGGTTTACGCACGGCCCGATCCCACGCTGATCTTTCTGGCTCAGCTTTTGCCGCCGGTGGGCATCGTGTTCGGAATCTATATGTGCTGGGTCGGAGCGAAGGGCCCTGGCGGCGCCTTTCAGGGCGGCACGGTGCTGGCCGCGATGTGGCTCCTTGTCATTGTCGCGGGATTACAGCGGGCCCCTGCGATCGGTCGGCTCTGGCTACGTGGTCTGCTCGTCACCGGACCGGTGCTGTTCCTTGTCATTGGCCTTGCTGGATGGGTATTTGCCGACGCATTTCTGGCTTACCCGGCGGGCTACGCCAAACCGCTGATTGTCGCCGTGGAAGCCGCTCTCACGCTGTCGATCGCTGTGGCGCTTGGCATGCTGGCCGCAGGACCGCCGGTACGGGCACCACAGCAATGAACGCGGCAACGCTGTTCGGCTTGTGTGGCGCAGCGCTGGTGGGCATCGGACTGTACGGGTTCATCACGAATCCCGAACCGCTACGCAAGATCCTTGCATTCAATTTGCTTGGGAGTGGTGTGTTTCTGCTGTTCGGTGTGATCGCCAGGCGGGGGGCAGCGGCCGGGCTCGGCGGTGACCCGGTCCCTCAGGCGATGGTGATCACCGCGATTGTCGTCGCCTTCGCGGCGACGGCCATGGCCATCGCGCTGGTGCAGCGTCTTGGCGATGAGACCGGCCGGGCCTCGATCCGTTCCGACAGATCTGGAACCGGCGAGGAAAAATCCTGATGCCGGCTGCAACCGCGCTTGAGGCGACAACTGCCGACGGGGCGCTTCTTGTTCTGGCCATCGTATTGCCGGTTGTTGGCATCTTGCTGTCGTTTGTCCTTGGCGGACGGTACGCCGAAAGGATTGCTGCGTTCCTGTTGCCCGCAGGCCTCTGCGTGGCATGCATCGTCTTCCTGAAAATATGGCAAAGCGAAACGTCGCTGAGCTACGTTGTGGGTAATTGGAAGCCCCCGCTCGGCATCACGCTGCGCGCCGACGGACTTTCAGTCGCGATGATGGTGGCAATGGCCATCGTGATCTGCCTCATTGGCGTGTTCGCGCATGCGAATTTCGGCAGTCGCGCAGCGTCCGTTGAAACCCGCGCAACTCTGGTGTTCTGGGTCATGCTCATGGCGATCTCGGGCGCGATGAACATGATCTTTCTCGGCGGCGATCTGTTCACCCTCTACGTTGCGCTTGAGCTGCTGACTTTCGCTGCGGTGCCGCTGGTCTGTCTCGATGGCCGCGCGGAGACCTTGCAGGCGGCATTGCGCTATCTGCTCTTCGCGCTGCTGGGCTCGATCCTCTATCTGGTCGGAACGGCCTTGCTGTATGGCAGCTATGGGACCCTCGACATCGTCCTGATGTCGCAACGCGTGCAGATCGAGCCGGCGACGCTCGCTGCCGCGACGCTGATGACGGTGGGGCTGTTCGCCAAAACCGCGCTCTTTCCACTGCATCTCTGGCTTCCCCCGGCGCATGCCGGCGCACCGGCGGCGGCCAGCGCGGTTCTGTCAGCCGTCGTGGTGAAGGGATCGTTCTTTCTCATTGTGCGGCTCTGGTTCGACGCCATGCCGGGCCTCTTGAGTGTGGCCGCCAGTCAACTCATTGGGGTGCTCGGGGCGTCAGCGATTATCTGCGGCAACATTGTCGCGCTCCGACAGAAGCGGCTCAAATTGCTGATCGCCTATTCGACGGTCGCGCAGATCGGCTATCTGTTCCTGATGTTTCCGCTCGCTGCCGACCCGTTGCATCTCCAGTATGGCGATGCCCTGACGGGAGGCATGCTCCAGGCCATCTCGCACGCCACCGCCAAGGCAGCCATGTTCATGGCTGCCGGACTTGTCTATGCCGCGCTTGGACATGACCAGATTTCGGAGCTTGGCGGGATCGCACGTGCGCTTCCCATGACGATGTTCGCCTTCGGCCTTGGTGGCCTATGCCTCATCGGCTTGCCGCCAACGGGTGGCTTTCTGGCAAAGTGGCTGTTGCTGGAGGCGACGATTGCAACGGCACAATGGTGGTGGGCAATCGTGATCATCGCAGGCGGGCTGCTCACGAGCGCATATATCTTCATCGTGCTGTCGCGGGCGATGGGCCCACCAAGCGCGCCGCTGACATTGCACGCCGCGGTGCCGAAGTATCAGGAAGTGGCGGCGCTGGGGCTGGCGTTGCTCTCGGTTCTGCTGGGGCTCGTGGCGCTCGGTCCGATCGATGTATTGCAAGTTGGGCGCCCGGAGGCGCCGATGGCTTGGCAGCGATGATAGAGGCTTATCCCTTGCTGGCTTTCGCCTTGCTCTTTCCGCTCGGGATGCTGCTGGCTTGCCTCTGGCCAATGGCATTGCTGCGAATACCTTCGTATCTGGCGTTTGCTCCGGTCCCTGCATTTGTGGCCGTGCTCCTTGTCTCCGACGATTCTCCGGTTGTCGTCGGCCCGGCCCGTCTGCATTTGACTTTCGCTCTTGATCTCCCCGGGGCGCTGCTGCTCGGCGTTGCTGCGCTGCTGTGGATCACGGCGGGCGCCTATGCGTCACCGTATCTGCAGGGCAGGCCGAACCGCGGGCGCTTCGCCGTGTGCTGGCTCACCGCATTGACGGGTTGCATCGGCGTCTTTCTCGCTGCCGACATGGTGGGTTTCTATTTGTTTTTGGCGATGCTGACGCTTGGCGCCTGCGGCCTCATCATCCAGCACGAAACGGCCGATGCGTGGCGGGCCGGCGCGCTCTATATCGGCCTTGGATTGCTGGCGGAGACATTGTTGCTCATCGCCTTCGTGCTGCTCGCGATGGATATTCCCGGCGATGGGCTGCTAATCGGCGATGCCGCTGCCGCACTCCCGACGTCGCCGCACCGCGATCTGATCATCTGCCTGTTGATCGCAGGCTTTGGCATGAAGGCAGGCCTTGTTCCATTTCACGTCTGGATGCCACGGGCATATGCGCCGGCGCCGGCGCCGGCGGCCGCAGTGCTGAGTGGTGCAGCCGTCAAGGCAAGCATCCTCGGAATGATCCGCTTTCTCCCCCTCGATACAGCACTGCCCCATGCAGGAACGTTACTCGCAGCCGCCGGCTTGTTCGCGGCGCTCTACGGCGTGGTCATTGGAATGACGCAACGCAGGCCCAAGGTTGTGCTGGCCTATTCCAGCGTCAGCCAGATGGGATTCATCGTGGCCGTCATTGGCATGGGCATGATCGCCGGAGATGGCCGCGCTGCACTGGCGGCGATCTTCTATTCTGCGAACCACGTTCTGGTCAAAGGCGCGCTGTTTCTCTCCGTCGGTGTGATCGCGGCGACCGGTCGCCGATATCTATTGCCCATCCTTCTCCCTGTGGCGATCATCGCCGTCGGCCTTGGCGGCCTTCCGCTGACCGGGGGTGCCCTGGCAAAAATCGTGGTCGACGGACCGCTCGGAGACGGGGCCGCCAACACAGTTGCAACGCTGTCTGCTGTCGGCACGACGCTGCTCATGCTGCAATTCGTGCGAGGCCTGGTGACGACGGCATCAACGGACTACGAGGCGACTGCGGCGCCGAGCCTGTTCTGGCCATGGCTGTCGACCGCTGCAGCGTCGCTTATCGTACCATGGGCGCTATTCCTCGCGGTCCCCGAAGGAATGTTGCCCAATCCTTTGGCGCCGGAACTGCTGTGGAAGGCCCTGTTTCCAGTTTTGCTGGGCGCCATATTGGCGGCAGTGCTGTGGCGCTGGGTGCGGCGGCTGCCACATATTCCCGAGGGAGATATTGTCGTCGTTCTGGACAGGTGTGTGAAGATCGCTCCAGCCTGGGGCAGGACCATCGAGCAAGCGGAAGGCATGCTTCGCCAATGGCATGTTGCGGGAATTTCACTGCTGGCACTGACGCTGGCTCTCGGAGCGGCACTCTTGGCCCAGTGAGCATGCCGAACAATCGACATCGCTATGGATGCGATGTTCGTGTCGTCAGGCTGACATCGCGGCCAAATTCTTTATGCCAGCGACGACGCGCTGTCGAAGCTCGACGCGCTGCCGGGACGATACGCCCAGAAGATCTGCCGCACGCCAGATCAGATTCTCTTCAAATTCGTTGACCCGCTGATCCGCGTAGACGGTCTCCCACATCAGTTGAACGATCCGTCGACGTCCATCGTCATCGAGGAACTCGTTGAGTTGCCGGGTAAAGCGATAAAGATCGACCGCGCTACGGGCGACTGCATCTGCATCAACGAGAAGTTGGGCCGTAGCCGTGTCATCGAGCCCATAATGCGATTTGAAAATAGCATGCAATCTGGTGCGCCTGATATTCGATAGCTCGCTATGGACGGTGGCAACGCGGATGAGCAATGCCGCGGTCACGATAAGAAGCTCTCTCTGCTCGACGTTTTTCCGTTGATTGGCGTCTTCCATCGCACGCGAGATGAACGCCTTGATTGATCCAAACATCACCCGACCATTCTCTTCAGAGACAACGACGACTGCGCTCTTGCGGCCGGCCATCCGGGCCCGCGATATCTGGGAAGTTTCAGGAGCGGTCGCCTGAGCTGAAGATGGCGTTTGTCCATCGGCGCCGCCACTTTCTTACCGAATTTTAAAGTTTCCGGATTCGGCCAAAAGCGAGGCAAAGCAGCCGTAGTTGTGGCGCTCCGGCCTCTGCGCATGGCCTGGAATTTTCCGCGGGGACACGCGTTGCTGCGCGTACCTGAATCCAGATCAATGTTCCCCGGCAATCCGGGTACTCATCACGACCTCTTCAGGGTTTTTCCCGATTACCTATTGCGTGCTGACGGCTAGCCTCGTGCAGCAGACGTCACGTCGTTCGTGTCGCGGTTTCGAGAGGGAAGCAAATGCTCAGCATTCGCATATTGACCTTGGCATGCGCCTTCCTGATCCCGCCGATGCTATCCGCACCGGCTCACGCGCAACAGCTTTTCCGCGTTGGCGGACTGACATGCAGCACCGGTCCGAGAGTCGGGCTGGTTCTAGGCTCACGCCAGGAGATGCAATGTGTCTTCCTGTCCACCGTGGCTGCGCGGCAGTATAGTTACAGGGGCATGATCAGGCGGGTTGGCCTCGATGTTGGCGTAACCCGAGGAGGGACACTGTTCTGGGGCGTCTTTGCGCGGAACAGTAATATCGGCCGCGGCACATTGAGAGGCAGCTATGTCGGGGCAAGCGGAAATGTTGCCATCGGCCTGGGCCTTGGCGCCAATGTCCTCGTCGGCGGATCACGCCGTACGATCACGCTGCAGCCGCTCTCTGTCGAGGGCCAGATCGGATTGAATCTGGCACTGGGCATATCCAATCTCGTTCTTCGATAGTCGGCATTTATCATCGGTCATCGCTTTATCGGGCGGGTTGAGCGGTCTTTGCGGGGGTGAGAATGCTCTCACCGATCCGGCCGACCATATAGGGGAAGAACGGGTTTGATGACGCCCGCATCAGCGAGTCGAGACTGGCGATCAGCACATTGCGTTCGCCGCGCGGCGCCAGGGTACCGAGGTTCTCGCCAAAATCCTCGGACTTGTCCGGCTCCGCCCCATAGAGAGAATCGCTGACCGGAAATGGCAGCGCCACATGCGACAGCGAATAGAAGCCCCGTGGATAGTTCAGGCCGAGCGGGCGGGAATGCTCGTCGACGGTGCCGGCCTCGGCCACACGCTCGATCACGTCGTCATTATTGTCACCGGAATTGGTAATGACGGCGAGGCGGTAGCGCCGCGGGCCGGCAGGTACAATACGTGCCAGCGCGGTATCGGTGCTGGTGCGGAGCAGCGGGCCAAATCTGGCGGTGCGGTTGACGTCGAACAGAACGAGTTCGCTCCCATTGGCCGGCAGATGGGCATAGAGATCGGAGACGATGGCCCGCGTGCTGACGGTGAAATCCATCAGCGACTGGAATGTCAGGATGGGTGGAAACTGACCAAGTCTTCCTTCGCTCGCATAGCGCGCGAGCCTCCGTTGCAGAGCCCTGGTCAGAAGATGCGATTGACGCGCGCCGTTCACCGGGAATGAATTGTACTTGAAGGGATTGAACTCCGGAACGACATCGAGCCATGCGGCCTTGGCGAAGGCGGGCAGAATTGCCGGAAATCCCGCAAGGCCGGCAAACCGTGCAAAACTGGTGATACCCACCATCGGCGAGATCAGTATCAGGCTGTCGGGTCGCGACAGTTTTTCGTCGTCGATGGCATCCAGCGCATACATGATGGCTAGTGCACCGCCATTGGAAAATCCAACCAGATGCAGCGGCACGGGCGAATCCACACGCTTCTTCACTTCCCGCACTGCGAGCCGCGTGGCGGCCATCCAGTCTTCCCACGCTATATCGGTCAGCGCAGCCGGAACCGTGCCATGCGCCGGCAGCCTTGGGACGATCGCCAGGAAGCCCTGATCGCGGTAGAAGCGCGCAATATGGCGCTGGCTATAGGGAGAATCCGTCAGGCCATGAAGAAGCACGACAGCCCCGACCGGCTTCCCCTTCGGCTCCAGCACAAAGGAGCGGTTGAAATCCTGCACGAAATGCGGGGGATAGACCGGGCTGCCTTCGAAGTACCGATTGGGTGGCACACGTTCTGTCGCATCGAGCTTCTGCGATACCTCGCGCTGGACTTCGTCGAAAAGTTCCGCCTCGGCCGCCATGTATTGTGCCCAGTCGGCAGTATCCAGCTTGCTCGCATGGAGCTCATGCGGAACGTAGGTATGCCATGTCTCGAGTGGCAGTCCGCGCTGCGAATCGTAGATGCGGACAGCGAAGATCGTCATCAGCGCGATGCCGAAAAACGCCATCAGGATCTTTGCAAATCTGAAGATTCTGGCCCGCACGACCGAACCTCGTGAATGACGACGTGGTGCAGGATAGCCCGGAAAATTTGAAGCGCGACGGGAGATATAGGGGAAAGCACCTGAGCGGGTATCGGGCTTTACCCTGATACTCGGCAACTTCTTCGGCGACGTCCCGATCCGCATATGCAACGGCAACCATATGCGAAGCCGTCAGTTGGCCCGCAACTGAAGATCCGGTTGCCGTTCTCGTCGAGAACGAACACCAGGCTGGACCTGCAAAGCGCGCCGGCGTTGCTCAATTCCGTAGCAAGGGCGCGCGCTTGCGTGATCGCAAGCTTCGGATTTGAAAGGCGGCTTCCGACCTCATCGGGAAAAACTTTCGGCCCGTCCAGGATATGGAAAAAGTATCGCATCGCGCTCCAATAATTCGGAAGAGCCGCGTGTCCCAGTGAATAATTAGTAAGGCGCTGACACATGCGATGGCGCGTCATGTGCACCGACCAAGGGCTTTCCCCGATAGCCATGGTTCTGGATGTGCATTTCAAATCGGAACGCGTGCGGGGGCCACAGCATCAATTGTCAGGGAGTTACGCATGCGAAGGATCTCAGCCTTGCTCGTTCTACTCGCGCTGTCTGCAGTGGTTCCGCTGGCGGATGCGCTTGCCCAAAGCGCAGCAGGACGCGGCGCAGTGTCCGGTGCCATCATTGGCGGCGCCGTCGGTGGGCGACGCGGCGCGGCCATAGGCGCTGCCACCGGAGCGGCCGTGGGGAGTCACAGGCGGCATTGGCATAACCGGTATTACTGGCGCCATGGTCGTTGCTGGGTCCGCACATCGAGCGGAAGATCCCACCCGGTATCGCATCGCTATTGCAGGTGAGCGATACGATTGCACCGCTGCGGCTGCGATAGCCATTCCAGCGCATCACGATCTTTAGCTGTGATCGCAGGGGTGATTCCGCGGCTCGGATCAGGTCAACACCCGATATCGTGATGCAATCGCGTCATCCATTATTCCGACGATTGAAAAGGAGGATGCGATGCAGAACCTGAAGAAGCGTTTCTTATTGTCCCTGCTTGTTTCCACGATCGTGGCGAGCGCGAGCATGGTACTCGTCACCACACAGAGCGAAGCCAAGGGGAGGGCGTGGTGCGCCAAATCACAGTCGCGGGGCACCGATTGTAGTTATGACACGATCGACCAATGCCGTGCAGCGGTTAGCGGAACAGGTGCCTCCTGTCGCAAGCGCGTCCGCTGAGGCGTTGTGTCGTTTTTGAATCGGCAGCCGTCGCCATGTCATCTGGCGACGGTACCTTTATGCGCAGACGAAGCGGCGGCCTTTCGGCAAAGGCCTTCGTTAAACAGACCTTTGCTCCGATACGACTGAACAGCGGGCATAGACCGCATATCGCAGCGTCTTGCGCTCTCTTTATTCCGCCGCGACTGCGACCTGACCCAGCCTGTCGAAGACGACGTCGCCACCGAGAATGGTGAGGTCGCAGCGGGTGTCTTTCTCGACTTCCTCGGGCGCACAGGTGAAGACGTCGTGGCTGAGCACGGCGATATCTGCGAGCTGGCCCGGCACCAGACGGCCCATGCGATCTTCGGCGAATTGCGTATAGGCGCCGAAATAGGTGTAGGCGTGGATCGCTTCCGCCATCGACAGCTTCTGGCCTTCGCCGAGCACCGTGTGGCGGTTGGACATGCGCGTCGTCATCGTGAACAGGTTCTTGAACGGATCGGTGGTCGAGACCGGCGCGTCCGAACTCGCTGCGGGATGCAGGCCGGCGTCGAACCACTTGCGCATGGGATAGGCGACATCAGTGCGCGCCTGGCCGAGATTGGTGATGTAGAGATCGCCGAATTCATACATGAAGACCGGCTGCGGCACCGGATCGATGCCCGAGGCGGCCATGCGTGCGATCTGGCTGTCGCTCAGGAAGCCGCAATGCTCGATGCGATGGCGGCGGCCGAGGATCGGATTGTCCGCCGTCGAGGCTTTCTCGATGCCTGACAGCACCTGCTCGATGGCGGCGTCGCCGATGGCGTGGATCGCGAGCTGGTAACCGAGGCTGTGATAATGCGCGAGATAGTCGTGCATTTCCTTGTCGGTGTAGCAGAAGATGCCGCGGTTCTCGGGATCGCCAACCAGATAGGGCTCCGACATCGCGGCGGTGAGGCCGCCGGCGCTACCGTCACCGAACACTTTCATCGCGCCATAGCGCAGCATGCCGACCTCGCGGCCGAAGCGATAACCTGCAGCATGGGCCTGATCGCCGATGCCGTCGGTGTTGCCGTAGATGCAGACCCAGGTGCGGATCGGCAGCGTATTGGATTTGGCAAGATGCTCGTAGGCATCGATCTCATCCATGCCCGCGGCCATGCCGACCGCGGCGTCCATCACGCTGGTGAAGCCTTGCTCGAGCATGAAACGACTGGCGCGGTCGATCGCATCGCGCAGGCGTTCGGCGCTGGGCTTCGGCGCGGCATCGACAATCAGGCGCAGCGCGCGTTCGGCGAGCAGGCCGGTGAGCTTGTTGTCGCGTCGTTCGATCATGCCGCCGTCGGGCTGCGGCGTGTTGTGGCCGATGCCGGCCGCGCGCATCGCCTGCGTGTTGATCACGGCGACATGGCCGCAGGTGCGCTTGAGATAGACCGGATTGTTCGGCGCGACCTGATCGAGCTCTTCCGCGGTGGGATGACGCTTTTCCGCAAGTTCGTAATGGTCGTAGCCGCGGCCATTGATCCATTCGCCGGGCTTGGCCGTCTTGGCCTTCTCGGCGACGCGGCGCAGGATCTCGCCGATGCTGTTGGCGCCGGTCTCCGGCCGCAGATTGATCTCGGTCATGGTCAGGCCGAGCGGCAGCAGATGCATATGTGCATCGTTCAGGCCGGGGATGGCGGTGCGCCCGGCGAGCTCGATGATGCGCGTATCCGGCCCGGCAAGCTCGGCGATCGTCTCGGCCGAACCGGTCGCCAGCACGCGGCCCGATGCGATCGCGATGGCTTCGACAAAGCCCTCGTTGAGACCACAGAACACGCGTCCTCCGGTCAGGATGAGGCTTGGCTTTTCCATCTTAAGTCTACCTTTTATTCACGGGATCGAGTGCAGCGACGGGTACGCCAAAAATATTCAGCGGAGTAAGATCGCAGATTGTGCAGTGTGAGCCTGCAGACGGGGCAACGTGCCGCACATCGCGCTTTATGTTGGAGTTTTTCTCGCAGGTCAGGAATTAGACACCTGCCATGCGCCTCACGCAGCGACATTTGCGTGAGGCGCGCGTCGGTGTAGGATTCGCCTGATGTCTGGAGCCGGTGTGATGACGACCAATACTCAAGCTGCAACGCGTGCGACGGCCGAAATCCCGAGCATCCCCTGTGACGCCGAGGGGCCGGTGTTTCGCGAGCCGTGGGAGGCCCAGGCCTTTGCCATGGCCGTGACGTTGCATGAGCGCGGCGTGTTCACCTGGACGGAATGGGCTGCGGCGCTGGCCGCCGAGATCAAGCGCGCCCAGGCGGGCGGCGATGCCGACACCGGCGAGACCTATTACCGGCACTGGCTGGCGACACTGGAAAACCTGATCGCCGAGAAGGGCGTGACGACGGCGGACGCGCTGCATCGCTACCGCGACGCCTGGGACCACGCCGCCGATCGCACGCCGCATGGCCAGCCGATCGAACTGACCCCGGCGGATTTCGCGCATCACACCTAGCGGCTTGCTCCGCGCATTGGGCGGCCACGGTGCGCGCTGCGCACCACCGGCCCCCTGTTTGGCATCTCCCGCAATCGTCCGGGCAATTCGATGATCCCTTCGTTGACGCTGGCCCTGTCGCGGCTGCCCGGCGTCGTCGGAGAAAAAGATGCTCGATACAACAAGAACAACCGGCGATTTGCAGGCGCTCGACGGCGCGCATCACGTCCATTCCTTCACCGATCCCGCCGTGATCGCCAGCGGCAAGACTCGCGTCGTGGTGCGGGGCGAAGGCTGTCAGATCTGGGATAGCGACGGCCGCAGATTCCTGGACGGCATGGCCGGGCTGTGGTGCGTCAATGTCGGCTATGGCCGGCAGGAACTGGTCGATGCCGCCACACGGCAGATGGCGGAGCTGCCCTTCTACAGCAACCATTTCCAGTCGACGACGCCGGCCATGACGGAGCTCGCGCACAAGCTCTCGCAGCTGACGCCGGAAGGTCTCGACCACTTCCTGTTCACCTCGTCCGGCTCCGAAGCCAACGACACCATCGTCCGCATGGTGCGCTATTTCTGGAAGCTGCAGGGCAAGCCGGCCAAGCGCACCTTCATCAGCCGCACCATGGCCTATCACGGCAGCACGCTGGCGGCCGTGAGCCTGTGCGGAATGCCGCATATGCACGCGATGGACGGCGGCACGCTGCCCGGCTTCGCCCATATCCAGCATCCGCACTGGTACATGTTCGGTGGCGAGCTGACCAAGGAGGAATTCGGACTGCAGGCCGCGCAGGCGCTCGAGCAGAAGATTCTCGAACTCGGGCCGGACAACGTTGCGGCCTTCATCGGCGAACCCGTGCAGGGCGCCGGCGGCGTGATCGATCCACCGTCGACCTACTGGCCGGAAATCCAGCGCATCTGCGGCAAATACGACGTGCTGCTGATTGCGGATGAAGTGATCTGCGGTTTCGGCCGCACCGGCGAATGGTTCGGCGCGCAAACTTACGGCGTCACGCCGGACCTGATGACGCTGGCCAAGGGCCTGTCCTCCGGCTATCTGCCGATCGCCGCGGTGGCGATGAACAAGCGGGTGTTCGAGACCATCGGCGCCGGCGGGTTGCTCGCTCACGGCTATACCTATTCCGGCCATCCCGTCGCCTGCGCGGTGGCGCTCGCCAATATCGACATCATTGAACGCGAAGGCCTGGTCGATCGCGTCCGCAACGATATCGGTCCCTATCTGCATCAGGCGCTGGCGCAATTCGAACAGCATCCGATCGTGGGCGAGGTGCGCGGCATCGGCACGCTGGCGGCGCTGCAACTGGTCAAGGACAAGGACACCCGCGAGATCTTCACGGTCGAGGACGGCGCCGGCATCTTCTGCCGCGAAGCCGCCTACAATCAGGGCCTGATCGTCCGCGCCGTCGGCCAGTCCATCGTGCTCAGCCCGTCGCTGGTGATCACCCATGCCGAGATCGACGAACTCATCGACAAGCTCAGGCGCGCGCTCGACGAGACCGCCCGGCATTTCGGATTATAAATAATTGCAACGTGATTTGGAGAGCCGCATGAGGATGAGATCTGCTTTCGCCGCTATTGTCGCGGCTGTCGCATTCGCAGGAAGTGCTATCGCCGAGGAGCCGATCCGCGGCGGCACGATGCGGATCGTGATGACGGCGGATATCCGCACGCTCGACGCCTCGCGCAGCGACAATCTCACCGATCACGTGCTCAACCATATCTATGAGCAGCTTGTCGCGCACAGAAACGACATGACCATCGGCCCCGCGGCGGCCGAGAGCTGGGACCTGTCGCCGGACGGCAAGACTTACAAGTTCAAGCTCCGCGACGGCATGGTCTATCACAACGGCGACAGGGTGAAGGCCACCGACGTCAAGTGGCTGTGGGACCGCCGCATGGCGGCCCCGAAGTCCGGTGCGCCATGGGTCTGCGCCGCGAGCTTCGACGGTTCGCGCGGCATGAAGGTCGAGTCGGTGGAAGCACCGGACGACGGCACCGTGGTTTTCACTCTCGACAAGCCGAACACGCTGTTTCTGGTGCGGCTCGCCGACATCGTCTGCAATTTCTGGATTGCCAGCCCGAAGAATGTCGACGCCGAGGGCAACTGGATTGCAGGATCGGCGATCGGTTCCGGCTCGTTCAAGCTGAAGGAGTGGCGCAAGGAGCAATATGTCTCGCTGGAGCGCTTCGCGGACTATGTCCCGTCGAAGCAGAAACGCGACGGTTTCGGCGGCGATCGGACCAGTTATTTCGACGAGGTGCGTTTCGTCGTCATCCCCGACAAGACCGCGGCGGAAACTGCGCTGCTCGCCGGACAGGTCGATATCGTTACCTATCTGCAGGTCTCGCGCATCGAGGAAATGAGAAAGCGCGGCGCCGTCGTAAAGACCGCGCCGGGCCTGTCACTGTCGGCGATCCTGATCCAGACCACCGACCCCTTGATGTCGAACGTCAAGATTCGCCGCGCGCTGGCGCATGCGATCGACTTCAAGGAGATGGCCGAAACCAAGTTGATGGGTCTCACCGAGTTCAATCCGTCGGGTGTTGCGGAATCCTCGGCCTATTTCGACAAGTCGTTCCAGGCCTGGCCGAAATACGATCCCGAAGCCGCGAAAAAGCTCTTGAAGGAAGCCGGCTACAAGGGCGAGCCGATCAAGATGCAGACCAACAAGCGCTATATCGGCATGTATGAGAATGCCGTGGTGGTGCAGGCCATGCTCAACGCCGCCGGTTTCAACGTGCAGCTCGACGTCATCGACTGGGCGGCGCAGCTCGAGAACTGGATGAGCGGCAAGTTCCAGCTGCAGTCCTTCGGCTATTCCTCCCGCGCCGACCCGATGCTGATGTATGGCACCGTCATCGGCAACAAGGCCAAGGCGCCGACGTCGCAATGGGATGACCCGGACGCGCAGGCGCTGTATCTCAAGGCGCTAAACGCGACCAGCTTCGACGAGCGCAAGGCCGTCCTCAAGCAGCTCCATGCCAAGATGGAAGAGGAAGTGCCGATCCTCGGGCTTTACTACTATCCCGTAATCGAGGCGGTCTCGCCAAAACTCGTGAATTACGAGTCGTGGCCGCTCGAAAAACCGCGCGCCTGGGGTGTGTGGAAGAAGCCGTAACTGCCCGCAGCGTTACGGCAGACTTGAAGACCCGGAGCCAGCGACGGCTCCGGGTTTCTTCGTGGCACTCTATACCTCGCACTCCGTCCTCATGGTGAGGAGCGCGCCCTTGCGCGCGTCCCGAACCATGAGATGGCGAAGGCCCCGGAGTACGCTGCCATCCTTCGAGACGCGGTCGAGGCGACCGCTCCTCAGGATGAGGACTGAGTGTGAGCCCCCTCAAACCTCCGATCCAGCAGCATCGCCGCATTCAGCAGCCGCTTCGTATACTCATGCTGCGGACGATCGAAGATGTCGTCGCGGCTGCCGACCTCGACGATCCTTCCGTTCTGCATCACCGCCACACGATCGGCCACCTGTTCCACCGCGCCGAGATCATGCGAGACGAACAGGCAGGCGAAACCATAGCGCTCCTGCAACTCGCGGATCAGCTTCAGGATCTGCTTCTGCACCGTCATGTCGAGTGCCGACACCGGCTCGTCGGCGACAACGAATGCGGGCCGCCTTGCGATGGCGCGGGCGATGGCCACGCGCTGGCGCTGGCCGCCGGACAGTTGATGCGGTAATCTTCGCAGGAAATCCCGGGACAGGCCGACCTCGTCCAGCACCTCGCGCACGCGGGCGTCGCGCGCCTTGCCATCCATCGCGGTATCGAGGCGCAGCGGTTCACCGACGATGTCGCGGATGCGCTGGCGCGGATCGAGCGAGGAATACGGATCCTGGAAGATGATCTGCATTTCCTCGCGCTGCAGCCGCGCCGCGCGGCCGCGCCAGGTCATGATCTGCCCGCCGCGAAAGGCGATGCTGCCGGAGCTCGGCGTGATCAGGCCGACGGTGGCGCGGCCGAGCGTCGTCTTGCCGGAGCCTGAGCCGCCGACCAGCGCCAGCGTCTCGCCTTCGCCGATGGTGAGATCGACGCCATCAACGGCGCGCTTGGCCTCAAGGCGGCCGAACAGCCGCGGGCGTCCCGCATAGTCGATCACCACGTCGCGCAATTCGACCAGCGGTTTGATCGTGCGGGCGTTGCGTAAGCCGCCTGCGCTTCGTCGCGGCAGCGCGTCGACGAGACGCTGAGTATAGTCGTGCTGCGGCGACGACAGCACGTCGAGGCTGCGACCCTGTTCGACGATCCGGCCCTTCAGCATCACGGCGACATCGCGCACATAATGCGAAACCATGCCGAGGTCGTGGCTGATCAGCAGCACCGCGGTGCCGTTCTCCTGCGTCAGTTCCACCATCAGATCGAGCACGTCGCGCTGCACCAGCGTGTCGAGTGCCGTGGTCGGCTCGTCTGCGATCAAAAGATCCGGCTTCAGCAGCATCACCGAGGCCAGCATGATGCGCTGGCGCATGCCGCCGGAAAATTCATGCGGATAGGCGTCGAGGCAATGGACGGGGTTGGGAATGCTGACGCGCTTCAGCATCGTGAGGCAGCGGTCGCGAATCTCGCCGCGCGACAGCCGGCGGTGATGCAGCGCGAGCCCTTCCGCCATCTGCCGGCCGATTGTCATCGACGGATTGAGCGACACCATCGGCTCCTGGAACACGATGCCGATATGCGCGCCGCGGATTCTGCGCAATTCCGGTGGCGCGATGCCGACCAGTTCGGTGTGGCGGAACCTGATGCTGCTGCCGGGTGCGGCGATCAGCGGCGTCGGCAGCAGGCCGAGCACGGCGCGCGCGGCCATGGTTTTGCCCGAACCGGATTCGCCGACCAGCGCCAACATGCTGCCGGGCATGATGGAGAAGCTGGCATCGTCGACGAGCTTGTTGCCGTCGGGGCCGACGGTCACGGTCAGATGCTCGGCGGCAATGACGAGTTGCGATGGATCGGGTTTCATCGTCATCGCATCACGCCTGCATCTTCGGGTCGAGCCAGTCGCGCAGTGCGTCGCCCAGCATGTTGATGCCGAGCAGTGTCAGCGAGATGCACAGACCCGGCAAAATAAGCAGATACGGCGCTTGCGTGATGAAAGGCCGGCCCGAGGCCAGCATGTTGCCCCAGCTCGGCGCCGGCGGCGGCACGCCGAGGCCGAGAAAGCTCAGCGCGCTCTCCGACAGGATGACCCAGCCGAACATCGTGGTGGCCAGCACCGTGATCGGCGCCATGCAGTTCGGCAGCACATGGCGCACCATGGTCACGAGTTCCGAATTGCCCATCACCCGCGATGCCTCGATATATTCGCGTTCGCGCACCGACAGCACGCTGGCGCGTGCGACGCGCACCACGGCGGGCATATAGGCGACGCTGAGCGCCAGGATCAGCGCCTCGCGGCTGGCGCCGGAGATCGCCATGATGAACAGCGCCAGCAGCAGGCCGGGAAAGGCCAGCAGCGAGTCGTTGAGGATCATGAGTATCCTGTCGGTCCAGCCGCGCAGGAAGCCGGCGACGATGCCGAACAACAGGCCGAGTGAGACGGCGATGGCAACGGTCGCGAGCGCGATCCAGCCTGTGGTGCGTGCGCCATAGATCAGGCGGCTCAGCACATCGCGGCCGAATTCGTCGGCGCCGAACAGATGCGATGCGGAAGGTGCTTTCAGCACGGCGCGCAGGTTGAGCTTGAGCGGATCATAGGGCGCCAGCATGGGGCCGAAGATCGCGAGCAGGGTCAGCAGCAGGACGAGGCCGCCGCCGATCAGGAGATTGGCGCGGCCGCGCGCGAGGCGGGGGAGATACCGCGTCATTGTGCGATCTTCGGGTCGAACAGCGGGTACAGCATGTCGACGACCAGATTGACGATGACATAGATGACGCTGATGAACAGGATGCAGCCCTGCACCACCGGATAGTCGCGGGCATAAATCGCCTCGACCAGCAGGCGGCCGAGGCCGGGAATGGTGAATACCGTCTCGGTGATGGCGATGCCGCCGAGCAATCCGCCGAGGATCAGGCCAATCAGCGTCCAGGTCGGCGCAAAGGCGTTGCGGAAGGCGTGGCGCCACATCACCTCGGATTCCGACAGGCCTTTAGCGCGGGCATGGGTGATGTATTCGAGCCGCGACACCTCAATGGTGGAGGCGCGCGCCATGCGCACGATCGGGCCGAGTTCGACCATGATCAGCGTCAGCACCGGCATGAAGATGAACAGCACGCCCTGACGGAAATTCTCGCTCAGCGATACGTAGCCGATGACGGGAAACCATTCGAGCCACATGCCGAATACCAGAAGGATCATCAGGCCAAGCCAGAAGCTCGGGATCGACAACAAGAGCGTCGAGAGTGCCACGCTGCCGTAGTCGGCGAAGGTGCCCTGCCGCCATGCCGCGAACATGCCGGCCGGCACCGCGATGAGCGCGGCAAACACCACGGCTGTGACGACGATGGTCGCGGACACCGCGAAGCGGTCGAGCATCAGCGGCAGTACGTGTTCGCCGGATGAGATCGACTTGCCGAAGTCGCCGGAAAAAATATGGCCGAGCCAGGTCAGATATTGCGACGGCAGCGCGCCGGACAGACCCATTTCCCTGCGCAGCGCCTCGACCTGCTCGGGCGTCGCGAGATCGCCGAGCATCACGGAAGCGGGATCGCCAGGGATCAGCCGCATGGCAAAGAAGATCGCCGCCGATACGATGATCAGTGTCGGCACCGCCTGCAGCAGACGTCCGAGCAGGAAGCGGCCCATTACGCTGCCTTTCGGTTATCGTATGAGCGCATCGCGGATCGCATGCGCGGCGGCGACGGCCTCGCGGGCGCGCGGCACGCTGGTGACCTCGGGCCAGGTCGAGAGCTTGACGAAGGCGAATTCGGATTCCGGATCGATATAGATGAGCTGCCCGAAAATACCGCGCGCCAGCATGGCACGCCCCCGGGGATCCTCGATCCACCATTTGTTGTGATAGGCGCCCTGCGGCAGCGTCTCGCGGAAGAAGCCCTGGAACAGTTCGGTGTTGCCGTTGTTGCGGGTCTCGTCGATCCACGCTTTCGGGATCACCTGACGATCGCCGGACCGTCCGCCATTGATGATCATCTGGGCGAAGCGGCCATAGTCGCGCAGGCTTGCGCAGAAGCCGCCATCGGCCAGCGCGAAGCCGCCGTGGTCGACAGTGAAATAGCCGTCCTCCTGCGCGCCCATCGGCGCCCATAATTCCCGGCTGACCAATTCGGAGAGCGACGTTGCGGTGGCACGTTCGAGGATGAAGCCGAGCACGTCGGTCTCGATGGAGCGATACTGGAACAGGGCGCCGTGGGGGCGGTCCTGTTCGGTCAACGTCAGGATCAGCTCCCACATGGTGCGCGGGT
The DNA here is from genome assembly GCF_051811085.1 of Tardiphaga sp. 862_B3_N4_1. Lineage (NCBI taxonomy): Bacteria > Pseudomonadati > Pseudomonadota > Alphaproteobacteria > Hyphomicrobiales > Nitrobacteraceae > Tardiphaga > Tardiphaga sp. 862_B3_N4_1. Next base: position 1,200,060 of record NZ_JBPWQB010000002.1, on the reverse strand, counting down.
AGTCCGGCTGATCGTTGACGCGCCAGCCGCAGGCATAGCCGAGCTTGACCATATGCGAGCCGGGCGTGGTGTAGGATTCGTCGAACACGACACCGGTTGTCATGTCGAGCACGTGCTGCACAGTCGCGCCGCTATAGGCGGTGCGCGCGAGCTCGGGCAGATAGTGCGTCACCGGCGCCTTGGGATCGAGCACGCCACGGTCGGTGAGAATGCCGGCCACCATACCGACCATCGATTTCGCCATCGACATCGACAGGTGTTGGCTGTGCGGCTTCATATCGTTGAAGTAGCGCTCATAGACGATGGCGCCACGGTGCAGCACCAGCATGCCGTCGGTGGCGTTGTCCGTCAGAAAGCTCTCGAAACTGAGATCGCGGCCGTCAAAGCTGAAAGCAACCGTATCGAGCGCCTGCAAATTCTCGCGCATCGGCATTACCGGGCCCGGCCCGCGCCAGACCTGCGCGGTCGGCGTCATCTCGCGGATGTGCTGGAAGGTCCAACGATGCATCGGCGCCCGGCTCCAGCCGGAGCGTGGCAGCAGGGGGCCGCCGGGATGGAGCGGGTCGCGGTAGGGTGGCCGTTGAAACAGGTCGGTCAGCGTCGTGATCCCCATGCAGCGGCCGCCGCGCAGCGCGCGATGAGCCATCGTTAGACCTCACGAGGGTAACGCCATCAAGATGACCCGGAAGATGCCAATGAGGGGCATGGTGGTGCACCGGGCGCACCGTGCTAGACTGCCATCTTGCCGCAGCCCTGCCGACTTGCCTCTGCGCACACCGGCATGTCTCTTGCTTCGCTGAATGTTTGTCTCACTGGCACGATCCGCTTGGCGGTCGTGCCGCCAACCGAATGTGGATGGATGATGAAGCCGGTCTCCAGTCCAGGCCCCAATCCTGTCGTGATGGACGACGCCGGAGCTGCGCCGGCCCCGGCGCTGAACCCGCCGTCGCGCAAGTCGATCCCGCCTTTCGAGGCGCTGCGTGCCTTCGATGCGGTGGCACGGCTCGGCGGCGTGCGCCGCGCGGCGCAGAGCCTCGGGCGTGATCACGCGGTGATCAGCCGGCATCTGCGCACGCTGGAATCATGGACTGGCACCAAGTTGATCGACCGGACCTCATCGAGCATCTCGCTGACCGATGACGGCGTGCGTTATCACCGGCATATTGCGGCGGCGATGGATGCCATCGCCGATGCCACCATCGACCTGATGCGGCGCGGTGACAATCATCGCCTGCTGATCTGGTGCGCGCCGGGCTTCGCGCTGCACTGGATGTCGCGCAAGATCGGATTGTTCGAGAAGGCCAATCGCGACGTCGATATCGAGCTACGCCCCACCGATCGCCGGCCGGATTTCGCCTCGCACGAGACGGATATCGATATCCGCTTCGAGTCGGTCTATGGCAATCCGCTGCAGCTCGCCCCCGGCCTGCGTTGCATCGAGGCGGCGCGTGTGCCGATCGTCGCGGTGGCCAGCCCGGCCTACCTGGCCTCAATGCCGGCGATCGAGACGCCGCGCGATCTGCTGAACCAGCGCCTGCTGCATGAAGAGGACTTCGACAGCTGGGCGCACTGGCTGGCGGCGCACGGCATCTATGACGAACTCGACCTCGGCGGTCCTCGCCTGTGGCAGGGCCACATGACGCTCGACGCTGCGATCCACGGCCGCGGCGTCGCGCTGTCCAACCATATGGTGGTTGCGCATGAGCTGGAATCCGGCCGCCTCGTCGAGATTGGAAAAGACAATGCGAGCTTTCAACCTTATTCGGACGGCATCTATTACTTGATCACCCGCGCCGACCGCTGGGATGCGCCCCTGATCCGCCGCTATCGCAACTGGCTGATCGAGGCCATCGCGCAAGACTGGCCCGAGCTGAGCGTCGCGGCGCAGGTGAAGCGGAGCAGGGTGGGGTAGAACAAGCGAGCGGCTTCCTAACCTCTCCCCGCTTGCGGGGAGAGGTCGACTGGAACGCGCGAAGCGCGTGGAAGTCGGGTGAGGGGGACTATCCATTCGCTCTGAGCTTGCGGAGACTCCCCCTCACCCAAAGCCTTCGCTGCGCTCAGGCTTCGACCTCTCCCCGCTTGCGGGGAGAGGTTAGGAAGCCAGCGCCTCACTTCAGCGCCTTCACCACCGCATTGAAGAAATCATTGTCCAGAATCGGCGCGTTCAGCGTCGTCGGTTTTGAGCGTGCGCTCAGCACGACGCAGATCACGCGCTGTTTCGGATTGATGTACAGCATCTGGCCGAAGATGCCGCGCGCGACGAAGGCGCCGTCGTCGAGCGTGCCGTCGGGCGCCGGCACGATCCACCACATATAGCCGTAATCGACGCGCTGGCCGTTGATCTGGCGTGAGGACCCGGCCTCGCGGACCCAACCTTCCGGCAGCACGCGGGTGCCATCGATCACGCCGTCATCGAGAATGAACCGGCCGAACCGGGCATAGTCGCGCAGGGTGGCGAACAGGCCGCTGCCGGCGACTTCCAGCCCGCCGGGCGCTTCCAGCCACCAGGCGCCATCGGCCTCCATGCCGAGTCTGGACCAGATCTTCTCCGAGAGATAATCGCTCAGCCATTTGCCGGTGGCGGCCTTCACCAGCGCGCCGACGACATGGGTATCGCCGGTCGAATAGGTCCATTGTGTGCCAGGCGCCGCGGCGCGCGGGCGCTCAGCCATGTAGCGCATGACGGCACCGGGCTCCTGCCCGACCTGCAATGCGAGCATCTTGCGGCGCTCGGAATTCGCGTCGGTCTGGTCGTCGCTCCAGCACAGGCCCGACGTCATCTGTATCAGCGTCTTCACGCTGACGCCTTCATAGGCGCTGCCGGCGAATTCGGGAAGATACCTGGTCAGCGGGTCGTCGACACTCTGGATATAGCCGTCCTGGATGGCGGCGCCCACCAGCGTGGTGCTGAAGGATTTCGCCATCGACATCGACAGCCAGCACGTGGCGGCGTTGATGCCGAGGTCATAATGTTCGAGCAGGACCTCGTCATTCTTCATCACCAGAAGTCCGGCGACGCGGTTGCGCGAGACATAGTCGTAGATGTCGAAGGTGCCGGCGGTGGAGACGATCGGAAAGTCCGGCAGTGTGCGCTTGCCGTAAGTCAGCGGCCGCACCGGTGCGCCCGCCTTGATGGTGCGCGTCGCGAAATTCATCTCGGGTGTGACGAAGGTCCGTAGATGATCGATGGGCATCGATCGGCCGGCATAGGAATTGATGATCGCGTCGGTTGCAGTTTGGGGGCTCGTCGCGGAAGCTTGACGAATGGTGCTGTTGGCTTCGCCTGCACCCGGCGCCACATCTGTCACAGTCAAAGGTCTGTCCTGCATCTTCGGGCGCGTCGATGCGCTCAAGGATTTACTATGGCAGGGCAGAAGGACTGTCGAGGGTGCCAAGGTTGAAACGCGCGGTGCGCCGGGATCACCGGCGCATGTCGCTGATCCCGGGATCAGCGGCACATCACGCTGATTTAAGTCAAACCGGACCGGTGTCCTGATGCGACAATCAGCGAACCGCCGTCGTGTTCGAACTGGTGAGGGCGGTCGGCTGACCGGCCTTGATGACTCGAGCCGTCTGGGTGCCGTCGCTGGTGCCCGTGCGGGCGGCAATGCCGAAACCTGCAACCGCGATGCCGGCAACCAGGGCGACAACGACGATCTTCAGATGCGTGCTGCGGTCTGCGCTGTGGATCGAGTGGTTCATGGCGGCCTCCTGCCGTCTACGCGGCTACTTGTTGCATGGAGGTGTAGTCCCGGCCGGTTTCCAGCCGATGGCGTCCGTGTAGAAAATTGTTTCGTGGAAGCGGAGATTTGTTTCGTCGCGTAGCCGGATACTTACGAATGCAGCGGTTTTGGCGCCTTTGGCGGTATTTGCGTCACCCGAATTCTTCAATGCCGGGAAATGGCGACAAAGTCGGAAGTGTCTGGCCCCACGCTGTCATTCCAGGGAATCTCGATGTGTTCACTGACTCTCGTCATTCCGGGGCACATCGAGCCGCGTAGCGGATCGGTGTGAACCCGGAATCCCGGAGTGTTTGGCTCTACGGAGACTCCCATGTCGAGATTCCCCGCCACTCCAATTGGGGTGGCTGAGGTTCGGTCCCGTCGCCTGCAGCGTCGGTCCCGCCCTCAGGCAAACCAATTGGTTTGCCGGGGAATGACAGCTTGGGCGGCAGACAGCCCCCCAACATTTTTTCCTATCTAGTGTTGACAATATCCCGACATGGATTATATTCTCATTCGTCCTGCCCCGATGAGAGGGGCGATCGCGATCGTCACGTTCGCGGGGTGGGATGCGGTGGACGCCGGAGATGCGGCGTCACGCGGTTTGGGGGTGACGTCTGTCTTCGGGCAGGACGGATCTGCGCCAGCACTGCCACTGGCAAGGAGACGGCCGACCTTGGGATGGAAAGACTCCCTGGACAGTGTGACGGACGACCAAGTCAAAACGCGTTCGGCTTACTCGCTTGAGGCTCCCTTCCCATCGCCTTGGGACTTTAATTCGCGATCGGAGCGTTCGTCGAGGCAAAGTGCAAGCAACCGAAAAAACACCGCAGGCGGAACGTCGGGCACTTGCCTGACGCCTCCGAAAGTCCTGATGCACTCTAGATCGCGGAAGACCGCATTCGCATCAGGCCCAAGGGTGCAACGGGCACCTGGCGTTCCGCACGCCCTCTTGATTGAGGGTGGGAAGGAATGCGCAAAACTCGGACGCGCAAGCGCCGCGAGAATGCGAGCGTGTGTTTCCACGTCACCGAAGCAGGTACCGCCACCCCACTCGATTTAGGTAAGCACTCCTGCTTGTTATTGCGGAGGACGGACCTCAAAACTCCTCCTCGACAGGCTCATGGGCAGACGAGGATCACATGATCATCAAGCCCAGCGCATCGTGGCACACCCGCTCGACCCTCAGCAGGTTGGCGCACATTCTCGAACGGACCGGACTCGCTTTGGTTGGCGCTGCCTGCGGGCTGTTCGTTGCCGAGGTCGGCCGCTTCATCGAGGTCATTGGTTCGGGTGAAGTCGTGTTCGCCATGATCATTTACGGGGCTACCGGTTTCTATCTCGGAATCGATCTGCCCCAGGTTCCTGCCGATTACCGCATGCATCTGCCGCTATGGCGCGGGCTGGGCAACAGTGCGGATATGGTGGAACTGCTCACTGCGGCCGGTACCTTCATAACATCGGTGACGGCGATCACATCAGTCTCCAGTATCATTCTGGGTGAAACCGTGCGCCCCAGGACGGCTGGCATCATCTGTTTGAGCTGGGCAATCGGCGCCACCATGCAGATCGCTGCCGGTATCATCGCACGAATAGAGTTAGGCCGTGCCGTGAAAATGGCGAAGCTCGCGCTCTTCTCCCGGTGAAAGGTCAGGACAATTCCGGCTGACGGAGGTCGAACATGCCGCTCTATATGTATCAGGCTGCCTACACGCCGGAATCATGGGCCGCGCAAATGAAGAATCCGCAGAACCGCGTTGAATCCGTTGGACGGCAGACGACGGAGGCCGTCGGAGGAACATTGATCGGAGGTTGGTATTGCCTGGGCGAATATGACGTGATGCTGATCGCCGATGTGCCGGATATCGAGAGCATGGCGGCCATCGCCGTCGCGATTGCGGCGGGTGGCGCCATCAAGTCCAGCCAGACGACTGCATTGATGACCGGGGCGGAACTTGTGGCGGCCCTGAAGAAGTCGGAGTCCGTCGTCAAGGGTTACAAGCCCGCCCGATAGACATCGGTGGCTTCGAACGCCGCTATCGCCCTGGCGTCGCATTCACTAGCGCGAGGATCTCGTCGCCGTAATGCTCCAGCTTCTTGTCGCCGATCCCCGGGATTTCGCGGAGCTGGTCGAGCGTGGTGGGATGTTCGCTGGCGATGCCATCGATGGTGGCGTCGTGTAGCACGACATAGGCCGGGACGTTGCGCTTCTTCGCGACTTCGGAACGCCAGGCGCGTAGCACGGCGAGCAGATCGGGATTGGCGTTGTCGCTGCGCGGTGCCGCGAGATCGCCGCGGCGGGATTTGCTGCGCGGGGCGCGGCCGGTGCCGCCGGTCTCCTCGCGAAACATCAGCTCGATCTCGCCCTTCAGCACACCGCGCGCTTCTTCGGTGAGCTTCAGCGCATTGAATGCGTCCGCATCCGCATAGAGAAAGCCGCGCGCCACCAGTTGCCGCATCACGGCGCGCCATTGTTTCTCGGTGAGCTCGCCGCCGATCCCGAACACCGACAGCTTGTCATGGCCGAATTGCTTGACCTTGTCGGTGAGGCGGCCGATCAGCACGTCGACCAGATGCATGGCGCCGAATTTCTGCCCGGTGCGATAGGCGCAGGACAACAGCTTCTGCGCGGCGATGCTGCCGTTCCAGACTTTCGGCGGCGAGAGGCAATTGTCGCAATTGCCGCAGCGCGTGCCGGTCGCCTCTTCGCCGAAATAACCCAGCAGTCGGGTGCGCCGGCAATCGACGGTCTCGGCGAGGCCGACCAGCGCGTCGAGCTTGCCGATGGAGACGCGCTTGAAGGTCTCGGATCCCGTGGACTCGTCGATCATGCGGCGCTGTTGCACGATGTCGGAAAGGCCATAGGCCATCCAGGCATTGGACGGCTTGCCGTCGCGGCCGGCGCGGCCGGTCTCCTGATAATAGGCCTCGATGCTCTTCGGCAGATCGAGATGGCAGACGAAGCGCACATCGGGCTTGTCGATGCCCATGCCGAAGGCGACGGTGGCGACGATCACCACGCCGTCTTCATTGATGAAGCGATCCTGATTGGTCTCACGCAGGCGTGCGTCGAGCCCGGCGTGATAGGGCAGCGCGAGGATACCGGCCTTGTTCAATGCGGCTGCGGTGTCCTCGACCTTGGCACGCGACAGGCAATAGACCACGCCGGCCTCGCCGGAATGCCGGTCGCTGATGAAAGCCTGCAACTGCTTCTGTGCGTTGGTCTTGTCGACGATCTCGTATTTGATGTTCGGCCGGTCGAAGCTCGCCACGAAATTCGGTGCGTCTTCCAGGCGGAGGCGTTGCACGATCTCCTGCCGGGTCAGATCGTCGGCGGTGGCCGTCAGCGCAATGCGCGGAATGTTCGGGAACCGTTCGGCGATGACCGAGAGGCCGATATATTCGGGCCGGAAGTCGTGGCCCCATTGCGCGACGCAATGCGCCTCATCGATGGCGAACAGGGCGATCCTGGCGCGGCCGAGCATCGACAGGCACCGCGGCGTGACCAGGCGTTCCGGCGCGACGTAGAGAAGGTCGAGTTCTCCGGCGAGCAATTGCCGCTCGACCTCATTGGCTTCGTCCCAAGACAGGGTGGAATTCAGCACCGCCGCCTTGACGCCCGCCTCAAGCAGGCCCGCGACCTGATCGCGCATCAGCGCAATCAAGGGCGACACGACGATACCGCAGCCCGGGCGCAGCAAGGATGGCAACTGGTAACACAGCGACTTGCCGCCGCCGGTCGGCATCAGCACCAGGCAATTGCCGCCATCGGTCACGTGGCGAACGATATCTTCCTGTGCACCGCGAAAACCCGGCAGACCGAACACCGAATGCAGCACGGACAATGCGTCCGAGGTCTGGAACACGTCTGGCTGATTTTTCGATTGACGCGAGGCGCCGGCGGGAACGGACATGGCGCAGGTCTATTCCTGATTCGAGGGTCGCGTATATCCCGTGAAACGCGTCGTTCCCCCAGGAGAACGCGTCATTCCCGAGAGAATGCTTCATTCTCTATGGCATCGTGACGTTTCGCCTTGATCGCGCCGCTTTACCCCTGTCGATGATCCGTTCTAAGAGAATGAGTGCGCGACCGCGCCAGCGTCGCTGCAACCGGGCAAAAAGAAAAGCCGTATGCCATTCATTTTGCGAATCTTTTCATGGCTTCTGAACCGTCGCCGCGGACCCAAGATCCGCTGGCAGGCGGCCAATGAGAATGCCGCGCGCAAAGTGCGCCGGAAATTCAAAAAGGGGCCGAAGTCCGCGATCCTGTCCCATGTCATCGCGCATCGACCGTCCGTGACGCTGGTGGGGCGGCTGCCTGCGGTCGAAATCTGGAACCTGTCAGATCCGAAGCGTGTCGCGCTGCTCTATCTGCAGCATGGCCGCCGGTTGCGGCTGCCAGCGCCAAAGGCGTTGATGGACGATGCCGTGAAGCGGGCCCGCGCCGCGGAATAGTGGACGTGGTCCACGCGGGGCCACTTGTGCCGTGTGACGTCATGGGCTTGACGGGCCAGTTCCGAGCGGGGATGGTCGCGCCCGGGTCACTCCGTTCCACACTCAATGAAAGACTTCTGCATGATCAAGCGTCTCGGTCCCGGCAAGCGTCTCAGCCAGGCTTCCATCCATGGCAACACCGTCTATCTGGCCGGCCAGGTGCCCGATGAATATTCGGGCGACGTCAAGACGCAGACCAAGCAGGTGCTCGACAAGATCGATGCGCTCCTCAAGGAAGCCGGCACCGACAAGAACAACATCCTCAGCGCCACCGTCTGGCTGCCGAATATCAATGACCGCGATGCCATGAACACGGTGTGGGATGCCTGGGTGCCCGAAGTTGGCCCAGCGCGCGCCTGCGTCGAGTCGAAGCTCGCCGACCCCGCCATCAAGGTCGAGATCGCCGTCATCGCAGCGATTCCGTAAATCATGTCACCCGTTGCCATTGCGGTCGCCCCCAACGGCGGCCGCAAGGTCAAGGCCGACCATCCCGCCGTGCCGCTGACGCCGGCGGAGTTGGCGGTGACGGCCGCGCATTGCCTCGAGGCAGGCGCGGCGATGATCCATGCCCATGTGCGCAACGCCGACGGCAGTCACCTGCTCGATGCGGCGGCCTATCGGGACGCCATCGCGGCGATCCGCAGCGCAGTCGGCGACAGGCTCGTCATCCAGATCACCTCCGAGGCAGTTGGCAAATACACGCCGGCGCAGCAGCGTGCGGTGGTGCAGGCGGTGAAGCCGGAAGCGGCGTCGCTGGCGCTGCGCGAACTGGTGCCCGATGCCAGCGAGGAGCAGGCCTTCGCCGATCTGCTCGGCTGGATGAAGCGCGAGCGCGCGACACCGCAAATCATTCTCTACGATGCGCAGGATGCTGCGCGGCTGGCCGAGTTTCGCAAGCGCGGGCTAGTGCCGTTCGAGAAGCTGCCGGTGCTGTTCGTGCTCGGCCGTTATACGGCGGGGCAGACGTCGCACCCGGCCGATCTGCTGCCGTTCGTCGCGCCCGGTGCGCCAACATTCGAACACTGGAGTGTCTGCGCCTTCGGTGCGCAGGAGACGGCCTGCGTCACCGCGGGCGCATTGCTGGGCGGCCATATCCGCGTCGGCTTCGAGAACAACGAATTGCTGCCGGATGGCTGCCGCGCCAAAGGCAATCAGGATCTGGTTGCGGCGGCGCAACGTGCGATCGAAGCAGTCGGGCTGAAGCGCGCGACGGCGGATGAGCTCAGGGCTGCGACGGCGCTCTAACCTCTCCCCGTTCTTTACGGGGAGAGGTCGCCGCGTCTTCGCGGCGGGTGAGGGGCGGCGCGCTGTAGTCGTCGCACAATCGCACTCACGGTTCGCACCGATCCCGACCCGATAGACCATGCGAGATGATAGGCCGTTACCTTGCCCCTCATCCCGACCTTCTCCCCGCGCAGTGCGGGGAGAAGGAGCGCACTGCCGGCGCCAGGACTACTCACTCAAACCACGGCCATTCCGCGCCGCCATCATGCGTGACGGCGCCGCCGGGGGCCTGTCCGACGAGCTTGGCATATTTCGCCAGCGCACCGGCCCGATGACGCGGCGGACGCTGGGTCCACGCCGCTTTGCGCGCGGCGAATTCGGCATCACTGATCATCAGATCCAGTCGCCGCGCCGGCGCGTCGATGCGGATCTTGTCACCATCGCGCACCAGCGCGAGTGGGCCGCCGATATAGGCTTCCGGCGAGACATAGCCGATGCACATGCCGCGGGTGGCGCCGGAGAAGCGGCCGTCGGTGATCAGCGCGACCTTCTCGCCCATGCCCTGGCCGTAGATGAGCGCGGTGACCCCGAGCATCTCGCGCATGCCGGGGCCGCCGACCGGGCCTTCGTTGCGGATGATGAGCACGTCGCCTTCCTTGTAGTTCTGGTCCTTTACCGCGGCGACGCAGCTTTCTTCGTCTTCGAACACGCGCGCCGTGCCCTCGAACACCGTCTTCTTCAGACCGGCGACCTTGATCACCGCACCATCGGGGGACAGGTTGCCCTTCAACACCGCGACGCCGCCATCGGGCATGATCGGCTTTGCTGAGGAGTAGATGATCTCGCCATCGGCCTTGTTGGCGTTGCCGTATTCTTCCGCGATGGTTCGGCCGGTGATGGTCAGGCACGAACCGTCGATATGGCCGCTCTCGACCAGTGCACGAATGACGACCGCCGTACCGCCGATATCGTAGACATCCTTGGCCACATATTTGCCGCCCGGCCGCAGATTGCCGATCAGCGGCGTGCGCGCGAAGACTTCACCGACATCGTCGATGGTAAATTTGATACCGGCCTCGTTGGCGATGGCCGGCAGATGCAATGCGGCATTGGTCGAGCCGCCGGTGGCGGCGACGATGGCCGCGCCGTTCTCCAGCGATTTGCGGGTGACGATGTCGCGCGGCAACGGGCCGCTCTTGCGCAGCATGTCCATGACCAGACGTCCGGCGCGCCGGGCGAATTGCGCGCGTTCGGCATAGACGCCGGGGATCATCGAGACATTGGGCATGGTGATCCCCAGCGCCTCGGAGACCATCGCCATCGTATTGGCGGTGAACTGGCCCGCACAGGCGCCGATGGTTGGCAGGCACGCGCGCTCGATGGCCTCCAGCTCCTGCTTGTCGATGTCGCCGGTCATGAAGGCGCCGACGGCTTCATAGGAATCCAGCGCAGTCAGCGTCTTGCCCTTGTGTAATCCCGGCAGCGAACTGCCGCCATAGATGAAGATCGACGGCACATTGCAACGGACCATGCCCATGATGACGCCGGGCAACGTCTTGTCGCAGCCACCGAAGCCGATCAGTGCGTCGTAAGCGAGGCCGTGCATCACGGCTTCGATACTGTCGGCGATGATTTCGCGCGACAGCAGCGAGAACTTCATGCCCTCATGGTTCATGCTGATGGCATCGGAGACCGAGATGGTCGAGAACTCGCGCGGCGTGCCGCCGGCTTCGGAAATACCGGTCTTGGCGGCGTCGACCTGAAAGTCATGGGTCATGTTGCAGGGCGTCTGCTCGCCCTTCATCGACACGACGCCGATCATGGGTTTTGCGATCGCCTCGTCGTCGAGGCCCATGGCGCGCATGAAAGCGCGGTGCGGGGCACGGTCGAGGCCGTCGGTGGTGACGCGGGATCGCAATTTCTTCATGGGGCGTATCTTTCCGTTTCTTGGTCTTGTCGTCCAATGCAGTGAGGCCACGCCGTGGGCGTGGCCTCAGGACATCATACAATGAGATGTCGCGTCTTGCTCTACTGGATCGGCGCCACGATGGTCGGGTGCTTGAACTGCATCGCGTCCATCTTCGGCAGCATGCCGGCCTCGGTGTAGATATCGAGCATCTTCTGCATGGCCGGGAAGTTCGGTGCTGCGCCCGGGTCGCGGGCGAAGTCGTTGTCCTTCAGCAGATAGGTCTCCAGTACCGGGATCGGCGCCCTCATGACTTCGTTGACGACCTTCAGCGTTTCCTCGCGGTTGGCCAACGCTTTCTTCATGCCAAGGGTGATGTCGGCGACATAGGCCTTGGCGAGTTCGGGATTCTTGTCGACGAAATCGGCGCGGCAGGCTTCAAGGATATGCACGATGTTCGGCATCGCTTCGTTCAGCGAGAACAGCTTGCGCGTGCCGCCCTTAGCTTCCATGCGCGCGGCAAATGGCTGGTTCATGTTGATCGCGTCGACGCGGCCCTGGCGCAGCGCATCCTCGGAAGCTGCGAAGCCGATCTCGATCAGCTTGACGTCCTTCTCGGGATCGACGCCGGCGCCCTTCAGCAGCATCTTGAACGGACCGTAGGTGCCGCCGCCGATGACGGAAATGCCGACATTCTTGCCCTTGAGGTCGGCGATGGTCTTGATCGGCGAGTCATCCTTCACGGCCCAGTAGACCGAGAAGCTGCCGGGCTTTTCCGACACGTGCTGCGCGACGATATAGGCCTTGAGGTTGCCGCCGTTGACGCCGTTGGCGAGCGACAGCACGCCCTGGGTGGCGCAATCCAGCGCACCGGCGGCGAGCGCCTGCGTCATCGGCGAGGTGCCCTGAAACTGGGTCCATTCGATATTGTAGGTCTTGCCGAGATTGGTGAATTCGGTCGGGCGTTTCATCATCCAGTATTTGGATTCTTCGGCCGGAATGGTCCAGCCGACCTTGATGGTCGGAATCGTCTGCGCCTGCGCCGCACCCGTCAGCGCCCCCGCCGCGAGAGTCGCCGCCATCAGCCACTTCGAAGAACCCAGCTTCATGCCCGCTCACTCCGTTTGATGATGGCCAGACCCGGCCAAAAGAAAAGCCTCACTGTCTTGAAGCCTTTCATGCTTCAAATATTCTGGCAAGCGAGGTGCGTGCCCAACATTCATTCGTGCTGTGGCGCAACAATTGGCAGTTACGCAGGCGTTGATATCATCGTTGCTGCGGCTGCGGACGCAGCGTAGATAGCTCGCAGATGCGAGCAGCGTGGCTCGGCGGCAGAAGGACAACGGCGTCAAAATGGTGGATTCAGCGGGCGGCAAAGAGAAGCTCGGTTACCTTGGCCTCGGCCTGATGGGACTGCCGATGACCAAACGGTTGCTGGGCGCCGGTTACGATGTGGCCGTCTGGAATCGCTCGCCCGGCAAGGCCATTGCGCTGGTAGAGGCCGGTGCGAAAGTCGCCGCCAGCCCACGTGATGTCGTCGCCCATGCGAGCATTATCTTCATGTGCCTCACCGATGCATCGGCGGTAGAGGAAGTGGTGTTTGGCGACAACGGCCTGTCCGGCAGCGATGGCAATGGCAAGCTGGTCGTCGATTTCTCCTCGATTCATCCGGACAAGACCAAGTCCATCGCGGCACGATTGAAAGCCGCAAACGGCATGGGCTGGATCGATGCGCCGGTGTCGGGCGGCACCAAGGGTGCGGAGGAAGCCACGCTGGCGATCATGGCCGGCGGCGACGCCGCCGATGTCGAACGTATCAGGCCTTATATTCTGGCGATGGCGCGCAACTTCACGCATATGGGGCCGACCGGCGCCGGGCAGATGACCAAGCTCTGCAACCAGGTGATTGTCGGCTGCGCCATGGCGGTGCTGGCCGAAGCGACGCGACTTGCCGTGAATGCCGGTATCGACGCCAAACGCCTGCCGGAAGCACTCGCGGGTGGTTTTGCAGACTCGATCCCGCTGCAACTGTTCGTGCCGCGCATGGCACAGGGCATTCACTCGCCGCCGCTCGGCCACATCCACACGATGCTCAAGGACCTCGATACGGTCGTCGCCGTGGCGCAGGACACATCGACGCCGGTGCCGATGGCTGCGCTCGCGGCGCAGATCTTCCGCATGGGCAAGGCGGTGCGCGGCGCCGATGCCGACGCGCTGGAGATCTACAAGCTGTCGGCGCCCAAAGAGTGAAGATCAAGGAATGAAGGTTCTGGTGATTGGCGCGGCCGGCATGATCGGCCGCAAGCTGTGTGAGCGGCTGCTGAAGGACGGTCATGTCGGCGGTGGGGAAATCGGCGATCTTGCGATGGCCGATGCGATCCCCAGCGATCTGGTTGGCGCGCGCAGCATCATGGTCGATCTCGCAAAACCGGATGCGCCCGCAGCACTGCTGGCGTCAAAGCCTGACCTGATCTTCCATCTTGCTGCGGTCGTCTCCGGCGAAGCCGAACAGAATTTCGACAAGGGCTACGCGGTCAATCTCGACGGCACGCGCAATCTGTTCGAGGCGATCCGCGCGATGGGGGGTGGTTATCGCCCTCGCATCGTCTACACCTCGTCCATCGCGACCTTCGGCGCGCCCTATAACGGGCCGATCACCGACGATTTCTTTCATACGCCGCTGTCGAGCTACGGAACGCAGAAGGCGATCTGCGAATTGCTGCTGGCGGACTATACGCGGCGCGGCTTCTTCGACGGCATCGGCATTCGCCTGCCGAATATCTGCGTGCGGCCGGGCAAGCCCAATGCGGCAGCGTCGGGTTTCTTCTCCAATATCATTCGCGAGCCGCTGGCCGGGCGTGAGGCGGTGCTGCCGGTAACCGACGACGTCGGGCAGACACATGCCAGTCCGCGCGCGACGACGGAATTCCTGCTTCATGGCGCGACGCTCGACAGCGCCAAGCTCGGCGCACGCCGCACGGTGATGATGCCCGGCGTGCGGGCATCGGTCGCGGACATGATCGCGGCGCTCCGCCGCGTGGCAGGTGACAGTGTTGTGACACGCATCAAGCATGTGCCAGATCCCGCCACGATGGCGATGGTTGCCGGATGGCCCACGATGTTCGATACCAAACGTGCGCTGGCGCTGGGTTTCCAGGCGGAACCGGACTTCGATTCCATCATTCGTGCTCATATCGAGGATGACCTCGATGGCGTCTTTGTGCGTTAGCGGTTAAGGACAATCATGGCGCGCGATATCATCATGGCGGCGGGAGGCATTGTCGTGCAGCGGGGCGAGACGCCGCTGTTCGCCGTGGTCTGCCTGCGCAAGCGCGGCGACTGGGTGTTGCCGAAGGGCAAGCTCGACAATGGCGAGACGCCGCGCGACGCAGCCGAGCGCGAGGTGCTGGAAGAGACCGGCCATGCCGCGTCGGTGCATGACTATCTCGGTGCCCTGGCCTATCCGCTCGGTGAACGGACCAAGGTCGTGCATTTCTGGCACATGGAGGCCGCGGCCGCGCCGTCACGCAAGTTGATGAAGGATATCAGCGAAGTCGCGTGGCTGCCATTTGACGCCGCGCTGGCGCGGCTGACGCGCAGCCATGAACATGCGTTCCTCGCGCAGGTCGGGCCCATGGCGCTGGCGGCAGCAAGGGCAGCGCCGGTCGTGGATGGCGAGCCCGTGCGGCCAATTGCCGTGGGGCCTGTCAGCGTGCGACGTGACACGGGGTTCTTCGCGAAGATCCGGAACTGGTTGAACGGGTAAGTTCTCTCGTTGCAGCGATGGCTGAAGCGGCGGGCTCAGTGCGTGTTGGTCGCGTCATCGAAGCGCAGCACATTGCCGAACGGGTCGGTGATCTTTGGGGCCGTATCGGTCGGACTCGGGCGCGCGAAACGGGCCCGCTTGTCATGCAGCTCCTTTGCGAAAGCCGCGATATTGCTGCCGCGGATATAGACCACGCTGCCCGGCGTGCCGTCGCCATAGTGTTCGCTGAGATGCAGCTTCACGCCGCCGCGCGACACCTGCATGTAGAGCGGGGAGTCCGGCTCGTAACGATGTTCCCAGTCGATCGCAAAGCCGAGGAAGTCGACATAGAACTCCTTCGCTTTAGCAATGTCATAGATGCGCAGAACCGGAATTGCCGGTTCGAAAGTGACGTCGGTCATCGCTGTCTCCCGCTCATGGCGTAGGGGAGATTATCGCAGCGAAGTCGTCATTGACTAGATCGTGCGGCTAGGCGCCGCGCATGATCACGCCGTACCAGCCGAGACCTTTGTAAGTCTCATAGCCCGGTGTGGCATGGAAGGCGACGAGGCCGCCCGAACGGTCGTGATAGAAGCCGCTGCGGCGGCCGTTCAAGGCCAGCGGGATGCGTTCGGTGAGCAGGCCCTGGCCGTCGGACGAGGCGATGACGCGCAGGTTCGAATCCACCAGCAGTACGCGCGTCTTGTCGTCGTCGACGCGAACGCCCTCGACGATGGCGCGCGCCTGGGCTTCCCAGTCGAAATGAATCGCGAGCACGCCGATGGCGCGGCCATTGGCCTTGCCGCCTTCGCGCACGCTGGCGCAATAGGTCGCGACCTGCGCATTGTTCAGGAGCGGCTGGCGCTCGACGTCGCCCGCGGTGTAGTCGTCGCCGGAGCGCAGCGTACGGGCGTCGCGAAACCAGGCGGTGCCGGCGATATTCTGGCCCGTCACATTGAAACGATCGCCACGGCCGCTGGCGATGACATTGCCCTGCATGTCGCACAGCCAGAGATCGAGATAGACGGTGTAGGCGCCGAGGATCACGGCGAGCCGCTCCGATACATGGGCGACGGTGGCGTCGCTCGGTGCGGCCGCGCAGTCGACGACGGCGGAGTCGGTCGCCCACCAGCGGACGTCGCAGGTGCGCTCATAGAGATTGCGGTCGATCAGCTCGATGGCATTCAGCGACAGGTCGACCATGCGTTCGCCGCGCGAGCGCTCGGTCATCTTCTCGATCGACGCCATCAGGCTGCCGGTGCGGGCTGTGAGCTGGGATTCCAGATCGCGCGCGATGGTCTCGACCTGCTGGCCGACATTGCGCACTTCCTGCGCGACGACGGCGAAGCCCGCGCCCTGCGCTCCCGCGCGCGAGCTTTCGATCAGCGCGTTCAGCGCCAGCATCTTCATCTGGTTGGTGATGTGCTGGATCGACCGGGTTTTCTCGCAGGCGATCTCGTTGACCTCGGCGGTCAACCGCCCGATCAGCGCGGAGATATCGGAGCTATCGTCGTTCTCTTCGGTTGCATTGGCATGCGCAGAATGACTGCTGCGGTTCATTGCCAAGACCATCGTCGTATCCCCGTTGACAGCAATCAGTTACCTCCCGGTTATTGCCCGGTCATGGTTAATCGTGGCTTAATTTTCCGTGTGCCGGGTTCCGCCGACTTGCACGAATAAGCGGCAAGAGTGCGCAATAGGCACTATCTCATTGCGTCTGGGCATGCGCGGCCGCATCCGTAGGACGTTCGATGCCCCGCTAACGGTACAAATTAGGGCGTCATTAGTGATGCTTATACACGCGCCCCCGATTGCTCTGACGAACAACGCGATATCAACCACACTCGTGCAGGCTCAAAGCTTCATAGGCTGAGCCATTGTGATGAGCGTTCTCGAAGACCTGACCGGTGCGACCACGTCGGAACTGTCCGACGAATTGATCTTCCAGATCGCGTCGGCGTCCAGTCCCGAGCAGCGCAAATACGCGGCTGACCTGTTCCGGTATTTCGCCAAACAGCTCGAATTCGAATCTTATCGGCGCGGGCAGCAGAGCATGGCCGTTCCACAGCTTCCGTCGCCGGCCATGATTATCGACGCGACGCCCGAACAGGACGAAGCGCCCACGATCCAGCCGTCGGATGACCCTGGCGATGACCCGTCCGTCGGTCTGATCCCGCCGGTGAGCTGGCAGGATTGACGGCGGCGCGACAGTTTTACGTCAGATCCGTTGCTTCCTACCGATTGGCTTAACCATTCGCAGGCCAAATGAGTCGCGAGTGATTCGAGCGTTGCAATCGTGAAGAGCGGGCGTGCCAGTGAGTGTAGTTATCCCTTTCCCCATGCGTGTAGCGGCCCCCCAGGCCGATGAGTGTGAAATCGATCTGCTGAGCGCCGTCGATCTGGCGATCCGCGATCTCCGCGAAATCTCCCAGACCGCGAACGACATCGCGCAGGCGCGTGCGCGTGAATGCCTGGCCATGCTGGAAAGCGCCTATCACGGTGCGCTGCAGGGCTGACGCATTCTGAGTGCGCCGACAGGAGATCAGCGATGCTGTTTCTGGTGATCTCGAATCCGCGCGCCGATCGTCCGTCCGACATGGCGGCCGCGCGTCAGAGCTTCTGGCCGTGGATGGCGGGGTATCAGGCGTCGGGCATCTGCCAGCACATCTATCCCCGCGTCGGCCGCGGTGTGGTCGCGGTGTTCAAGGTCGGGAGTAACGACGTGCTGCATCGTATCCTCAACGAATGGGCCGATATCATTCCGGCTCAGTTCGAGGTCCATCCGCTGGTCGATCTCGATGCGACCACGGCTCTGCTCGCATCGCAGGTCGCCGCTTCAAAGTAGCGTCGCGAGTTTCAGTTCCCGATCAGCCTTTTCGCGCGGAAACCATCGGTTCGCACCATGGACTCGGCAAATCCGCGTCGCTATATGCGTGATCTCTCCCTTACCAGTATCGGGCACTTTTCATGACGACCACTGACACCGCTGCACCCGTTTCCCAGCCGTTCCAGGCCGAAGTCGCCGAATTGCTGAACCTGATGGTTCACTCGGTCTATTCCGAGACCGATATCTTCCTGCGTGAACTGGTCTCCAACGCGTCCGACGCCTGCGACAAGCTGCGCTATGAGGCGATCGCCAATCCGCAGCTGATCCCCGACGGCCAGTCGCCCAACATCACCATCATTCCGGACAAGGCGGTCGGTACGCTGTCGATCGTCGATACCGGCATCGGCATGGATCGCCAGGAGCTGATCGACAATCTCGGCACCATTGCGCGCTCCGGGACCAAGTCATTCCTGTCGCGGCTCACCGAAGCCAAGGACGGCTCCAACCTGATCGGCCAGTTCGGCGTCGGTTTCTATGCAGCTTTCATGGTTGCTGAGAAGATTGTGGTCACCAGCCATCGCGCCGGCACCCACGACGCCTTCACCTGGACCTCGACTGGCGGCGCCGGTTTCGAGATCGGCCAGGTCGGTGACGGCATGAGCGTGCCGACCGGCACCTCCATTGTGCTGCATCTGAAAGAAGACGCGAAGAAATATCTCGAAACTTACGAGATCGAGCGCATTGTCGGCGCCTATTCGGACAACATCCAGTTTCCGATCATGCTCAAGGACGGCGATGCCGAGCCGCGCCAGATCAATTCGGCCAGCGCGCTGTGGCAGCGCTCCAAGTCCGAACTGACGCCGGAGGATTACAGCGCGGCTTACAAGTCTATCGCGCATGCCTATGACGAACCGGCGATGACGCTGCATTACCGTGCCGAGGGCCGCTATTCCTATGCGGTGCTGCTGTTCGCGCCATCGCAGAAGCCCTTCGACCTGTTTGAGCCGAACCGCAAGGGCCATGTGAAGCTCTATGTGCGTCGCGTCTTCATCACCAACGATGCGGACCTGTTGCCGTCCTATCTGCGTTTCATCCGCGGCGTCATCGATGCCGAGGATCTGCCGCTGAACCTCTCCCGGGAGATGTTGCAGAACAATCCGCAGCTCGCGCAAATCAGGAAGGCCGTGGCGACCCGCGTGATCGGCGAGCTGGAGACGCTGAGCGAGAAGGATGCCGAGACCTTCACCAAGATCTGGGACGCCTTCGGCCCGGTGATCAAGGAAGGCATCTATGAGGATTTCGAGCGCCGCGAGAAGCTGCTGGCGCTGTCGCGCTTCACGACGACCACGGGCGAGAAGCGTTCGCTGAAGGACTATGTCGCCGACCTGAAGCCGAACCAGACCGAGATCTATTATCTTGCCGGCGACAGCCTCGATCGCCTGAAGTCGAATCCGAAGCTGGAAGCCGCCAAGTCGCGTGGCATCGAAGTACTGCTGCTGACCGACGCTGTCGATGCGTTCTGGTCGTCGGCGCCGCTCGATTTCGACGGCAAGCCGCTGAAGTCGCTGAGCCAGGGCGAGGTCAATCTCGATCTGATTCCGCGCATTGATGAAGACGCGACCAAGGACGAGCCGAAGACCGAGACCGATGAGGCGGCGACCATTGCCGTCATCAAGGAAGCGCTCGGCGATCGCGTCTCCGACGTGAAGGTCTCGACGCGTCTGATCACGTCGGCGTCGTGTCTCGTCGCCGGCGGCGCCGGTCCGGATCGCGAGCTCGAGCGCATGCTGGCGATGCAGAATCGCGGCAGCGTCACCAAGCCGATCCTCGAGATCAATCTGCGTCATCCGCTGGTGGCGAAGATCGCCGGTGCCGACAAGGCGGCGGGCGGCGAAGCGTCCGACATCGCGTTCCTGCTGCTCGAGCAGGCGCAGATCCTCGACGGCGAATTGCCAGAAGATCCGGCCGCGTTTGCGAGCCGTCTCAACCGGCTGGTGCTGCGCGGTTTGTGATCGCCGACCGTTCACGGCGCGGGGCATTTGTCCCCGCGCTTTTGATGCCAAGGAACTCCACCCATGAGCACTGTCTTCGAGAAACTCATCGCGAAATATGCCGAGCGCGGCGATTTCGAGCGCCTGCAGGGTTATCGGGACGATCGTCTGGCCATCCTGAAGAGCATTCAGGATGGGACATACGAGAAGATGCACCTGATCTCCGACACCGATCCTGTCTCGATGGTCACGGAGATCGAGCGGGAACTCGCCTGTATCGACGCCGCGTTGAAAAAGCGGATGCAGTGACCGCGCGCGTGCGTTGCAGCAATCGTCGTTGGGCGTAGTCTTGAACTAACGCAAAGCTGATCTGCACATTTCGGCTAAGTCGAAAGATTATCTGGTTCGTCCCGAGCTTCTCACATAGCGTGCGCCCAAATTGAAAACCTGGGAGGCATTGATGAAATTCGGACTGTTGTCGACGGCTGCGCTGTGCGGTCTTTTCCTGGCCGCGCCGGCCTCGGCGCAAGGCGTCAAGATCGGCATTCTCAACGATCAGTCCGGTGTCTATGCCGATTACGGCGGCAAATATTCGGTCGAAGCCGCCAAGATGGCGATCGAGGATTTCGGCGGCGAGGTGCTCGGCAAGAAGATCGAACTGGTCACCGCGGATCACCAGAACAAGCCTGACCTCGCCGTCTCGATCGCGCGGCGCTGGTATGACGTCGAAGGCGTCGACATGATCACTGAATTGACCACCTCGTCGGTGGCGCTCGCGGTGCAGGAACTGTCGAATCAGGAGAAGAAGATCGACATCGTGGTCGGCGCGGCCTCGTCGCGCGTCACCGGCGATGCCTGCACGCCCTATGGCTTCCACTGGTCGTTCGATACACGCGCCTTGGGTGTTGGCACCGGCGGCGCGCTGACCGAAGCTGGCGGCGACACCTGGTTCTTTCTCACGGCGGACTATGCCTTCGGCTATTCGCTGGAGAAGGACACCGGCGACATCGTGAAAGCAAAGGGCGGCAAGGTGCTCGGCGCCGTTCGCCATCCGCTGAACTCGTCGGACTTCTCGTCGTTCCTGCTGCAGGCTCAGGCGTCCAAGGCCAAGGTCATCGGCCTTGCCAATGCCGGTCTGGACACGACCAACGCCGTGAAGCAGGCGGCTGAATTCGGCATCGTCGCCGGCGGCCAGAAGCTCGCCGGCCTCCTGCTGACGCTGGCCGAAGTGAACGGCCTCGGGCTGCAGGCCGCGCAAGGCCTGGTGCTGACGGAATCTTTCTACTGGGATCGAGACGACAAATCGCGTGAGTTCGCCGATCGCTTCTTCAAGCGCACCCAGCGCATGCCGAACATGATCCAGGCCGGCACCTATTCGTCGACACTGTCCTACCTCAAGGCAGTCAAGGCGGCAGGCACCAAGGACTCCGAAGCTGTCGCGAAGAAGCTGAAGGAACTTCCGGTCGATGACGCCTTCGCCCAGGGCGGCAAAGTGCTCGCCAATGGCCGCATGGTGAAGGACCTCTATCTGTTCGAGGTCAAGAAGCCGTCGGAATCCAAGAAGCCATGGGATTACTACAAGCAGCTCGCCGTGGTGCCCGGCGACAAGGCCTATCCGACCGCGGCCGAGAGCGGCTGCCCGCTGACGAAGTAAGCTTCGCTTCCTTAACCTCTCCCCGCTTGCGGGGAGAGGTTAAGGAACAGCCTCAATATCCCGTCATCTCAAGATAGCCCACGCCGCTGTGGCTCCCGGTGAAGCTCACCGGCCCTTCCCAATATGGGAAGCTCGTCGTCATCCAGCTCCTGGTATTCAGCGGCGAGGTCGCGATCTGTAATCCGCGCGATGCGATCGATATCTTCCATGACGTCGGGATCCTGCGGCTGGCGATCTCCGTCATGACGGTCGGCGTCATATCTATAGCGCCTGGGGCAAGCTGTTCGGATTTTCCGTCGGCGGTAATCCAGTTGCCGGCAAAATAGTGCGCGCCGTCCTTCTGCCTGAGACGAAACAGCATCAGTTTCGCATTGTCAGGCAGATGCAGCGAGAACCAGTCCCAGCCGGTCTGGTCGGAAGCCAGCGGCTGGCTCGAATATTCCCTGTCCATCCAAGCGTGGCCGGTGACGGCGATCTCCTTGCCGTCGATGGCCAGCACGCCGGCCGCCGTGAAATACGGCTGGCTGTAGTAATACGATGCCTGGCCGCGTTCGGATTTGCGGCTGAAACCATTTTCGCCCTGCAGCACGAGTGGCTGCCTTGCATCGAGCCGTAGCCGGTAGTTGAAATCCGCTGACGATGCCGACACGTCGAGTGGCGCAACTGACCTGTCGTCGAAGTTCTCAAGCCCGCGCATTTCCCACGCATCGATCCATGCACGGAACGGTGTCGTCGTGACACCGGCCTGACCGACGCCACCGCGGGCAAAACTCTCGGCTGTATGATGCGCGGTTGCCGATGTCACCGCCGCATGGCCCATCCAGATCTGCGGCGTTGCCCAGCCGTCGCCTTGCGCGCCCGCCGCCATCGCCTGACGAAACAGCGTCCACTGCGCGCCATAGGCATTGCCCGATGCGTCCGTGAGATTAGCGGTGAGGTACCACCATTCGATGCGATAATCCGGATGCGGGCCGTGATCGGCCGGAAAAGCGAGAGGACGCCCCGGAACGACAGCCGCAAAACCTTCGGCGTCTCGGCCGAGGCCGGCAAAGCCCTGGGCGAATGTGCGTGAACCGCCGAGCCCGAGCAGCGCGATGCCGCCGATCAAACTGCGACGCGTGATGAGGCTAGCGCTCATTGGCGAACACTTTCACCAGTGTGGCCGGTTGCATGCGCAGCAGCTTCAGGATCGGTAGCAGAGCTGCGAGCAGCGAGGCCAACATGGCAACGCCGAGCAACTGGACCAGTTGCAGCGGAAACACATGGAACGGAAGTCGCCAGCCGAAGGCCTTCACATTGACGACGGCAATAAGACACCAGGCCACCAGCAGCCCGAGCGGCAGCGCCAGCAGTGAGGTAATCAAGGCAACAGACAGCGTCTTCAACAGCTCGATCCCGGCCAGCCGACGGCGCGTGATGCCGATGGCCCAGAGCGGCGCCAGTTGCGGCAGACGCGAATTGCTCAATGTGAGCAGGCTGGTGAGCAAGGCGACGCCTGCGACGCCGAGCGTGAAGGCATTGAGCGCTGCAGTCACCGCGAAAGTGCGGTTGAAGATTGCAAGCGATTCCGTTTTCACCGTTGTCTGGTCAGCCACGCTGCGGCCATCAAGGCCGAAGCGCGTGCGGATGGCGTCGATCAGCGCGGGCACGGCCGCGGGGGCCACGCGCAGGCCCATGCGGGTCTGCGAAATATCAGGGAAATGTTTGACCAGCGCATCGATGTTCACGCCGATCTGGCCTTTGGGATTGCCGTAATCCGCATACACGGCAACGATCTCCATCGGCCATGTGCCGGTCGGCGTCGGCACGTCCAGACGGTCGCCGAGTTTGAGCTTCATGCGCAGCGAGAGTTGTTCGCTGATGAGCGCGCCGTCGCCGGTGCGCACGCGATCCCATGCGTCGCTGGTAGAATCCAGCAGCGGCCATTGATCGCGATAGGTGGCGTGATCGGCGAAGCCGAGAAGCTCGATCGGCGCACCATTGAACTGCACGTCGGTGCGGCTGCCGGGCAGAACAGCCTGCACGTCGGGGCGCGTCTTCAGCCAGGTCTTGATCTCGCTCGCCTGCTTCTCGCTGGCCGCGTTCAGATAGATCTCGGACGCCAGCCGCCCGTCGAGCCAGCCCGTAAAGGTCCGGCTGAAACTCTCCACCATGGTGCCGACGCCGACATTGACGGCGAGCGCCAGCAGCAGCGCCATCAGCGCCAGCGACAGGCCGGAGAGTTGCAGCCGGCTGTCGGCCCAGAACCATGTGACGAGTGGCCGTCGCGTGCTGCGTTCACCGCCGGCAAGGACGATGCCGAGAATGACCGGCAATGCGAGCGCTGCGCCGAGCAGGAGTGCTGCTAGCACGAAAAAGCCAGCAATCAGGGAATCGCCAAGCCAGAGCGCGAGCCCGGCAGCGATGAACACAAGCAATGCGCCCGTGCCTTGTAGCCGTAGCCAGCGATGTTGTGCCTGTTGCCAGGCATAGGGCTGTGCGGTGGCGAGCAAGGGCAGGCGGACAGCTTTCAGCAAGCTCGATGTCGCCGCCAGCAGCGCGCCGATGATGGAAATAGCGAGACCAGCGAACCACCATTCCGGCTTCAGCGTGAGTTGCCCTGGGATCTGTGCGCCATAGAGCCCGCGCAGGCTGGCCGCAACGTCGGGCAGCAGCGATGCGGCGATGAAATAGCCGCAGACGAGACCGATGACGCCGGCGATCAGCGCGATGCTGACAAGCTCCAGCACCAGCACGCTGTTGAGCTGC
Source organism: Tardiphaga sp. 862_B3_N4_1 (assembly GCF_051811085.1). Classification (NCBI taxonomy): domain Bacteria; kingdom Pseudomonadati; phylum Pseudomonadota; class Alphaproteobacteria; order Hyphomicrobiales; family Nitrobacteraceae; genus Tardiphaga; species Tardiphaga sp. 862_B3_N4_1. The sequence goes on along the minus strand of NZ_JBPWQB010000002.1, from coordinate 1,175,749 downwards.
CGCGCCGAGACGCCGCAGGCACGCAAGGTGCGCAGCATCGGCAGGCGCTGTTCGAAGCCGAGGCCGATGGCCGAATTGACGATGAACAGCCCGACGAAGAAGGACAGCAGGCCGAAGGCGGTGAGATTGAGATGGAAACTGTCGGTGAGACGTTCGAGGTCTGTCTCTGCATCCGGCTGCACCAGCCGCAACCGATCGCCGGCGACGCTGCCGAGCGATGCGCGGGGACCCTTGGCGCTGCCGATCAGCAGGCGCGACATCTGGTCTGGCATCTTCAGCAGTTTCTGAGCGATGCCGATATCGACCACCAGGACGCCGGGCGCGAGTTGCGGCTGCAGTTTCAGCGGCGGCAGCAGGGCTCCGTCATTGAGCGCAGGCGTCGCACCCTCAGTAAGGCCGAGGCTGGTCAGTGTTTCCTGCGCGACCAGCACCTGCCCGGGCGGTGTGAGAAAGGCCTGCGCGCCGGTCCTGCCGATCTCCGTCGCAGCGCTGGCTTCGACAGGCATGGTCACCGGCTCGATGCCCAGCAGGCGCACCGAGCGGCCACCGATTTGCACGCGGCCTTCGACGACGGGCGAGACCGGCCAGCCGGCGCGGCGGAGATCGACAAAGAGCTGTTGCGAAAACGCGCCGCCATTGGTTGCGACCAGCATTGGTGTACGTGTCCCGCCGAAGGCGGCAGCCGCACGGTCATAGCTGGTGCGCGCCTGCTGGTTGAGCGCCTGCACGCCACTCCACAATGCGGTAGCGGCGATCAGGCCGATCAGGAGCGTCGCGAACTGCATCGGATGCCGGCGCCAGTGGCTGAGCAGTACCGCGAGGATCCAGAGCGCGCGTGTCACGCGATCAGCCCGGCATGAAGATGGATGCGGCGATCCAGCGTGGCCGCGAGACGCTCGCTATGGGTCACCATCAGGAAACCGCAGCCGGTGCGGGCGACCAGATCGCGCGCCAGCCCCAAGACTTCGTCAGCCGTATCCTCGTCGAGATTGCCGGTGGGTTCATCGGCGAGCAGCAGCAGCGGCTTCGAGGCCAGCGCGCGGCCGATGGCGACGCGCTGTTGTTGACCGCCGGAGAGCTGTTCGGGATAGCGCTTGAGCAGCGCGCTGAGGCCGAGCCGTTCGGTGAGTTCGCTTTGCCAGGCTGCGTCGTGCTTGCCGGAGATGCGCGCCTGAAATGCCAGATTGTCGGCGACCGACAGCGACGGGATCAGGTTGAATTGCTGGAATACGAGGCCGAGCCGGTCGCGGCGCAGCGCGGCGCGCGCGGAATCGTGGAGGCCGGTGACGACGATGTCGCCAAGGGTGATAGCGCCGCCGTCGGCTTCATCGAGGCCGGCGATCAGATGCAGCAGCGTGCTCTTGCCGCTGCCGGATTCGCCGGTCAGCGCCACGCTCTCGCCTGCGGCAACGCTGAGATCGACACCGCGCAACACGGCGACCTGTTCCTGGGCTGAACGATAGGATTTGGTGAGATGACGAACCGTGAGCATGCGGCAGAGACTATAACAGAACCGCTCCCCGTCGTCCCCACGCAGGCGGGGACGACAACCCGTTACCGCTTGCGTTCCGATACCAGCGCCAGCAGTACCGTCGCCGCCATGAAGCAGGCGGAGGCGCCGAACACCCAATGCGGCAAGGCATGATCCATGAACCAGCCGAACAGGATGGGGCTGATGATGCCGCCGAAATTGAAGCCGGTGGAGACGATGCCGAAGGCGCGGCCGGCAGCGCCGGGAGGGGCGGCCTCGCGCACCAGCATGTCGCGCGACGGCGTCAGCACGCCGCCGAGGAAGCCCGCGGTGGTCATGGCTGCGACGATCACCGGCGTCGGCAGCGTGAACACCGCGATGGCGCAGATGATGGCGGCATTGATCGTGAAACACACGGCGGCGACGCGGCTGTAGTGTCTGGTCCGATCGGCCAGCCAGCCGCCGGCAAGCACGCCGACGGCACTGGCGGCGAGGAAAGCCGTGAGCGCGATATTCGCCGATGACAGCGACGTGCCGTAGCCATTCATCAGCGCGACGATGCCGAAGCTGTTGATGCCATTCTGCGACAGCGACAGCAGCGTGAAGAACAGCGTCAGCATCAGGATCGCCGGGGTCATCATGCTGACCTTGGGCGACTCGGCGCCCTTGGCGTCATCGCCATCAGCCATCGCGCCGGCATCGGGAATGCCGACCACGATCAGCATCAGTGCAATTGCCACGCCGATGGCGCCCGCGACGATCAGCGCGCCCTGGCCGCCGATACCGACCAGCAGTGCCGCCATCAGGGGAGGCGCGACTGCGCCGCCGACGAAGCCTGCGAATGTATGGATCGAAAATGCGCGACCCATCTTCGACTCGTCCATATGCGCAGCGAGGATGGCGTAGTCGGCCGGATGATAGACGCTGTTGGCGAGGCCGAGCAGCGCGGCGCAGACGATCAGCGCGGGATAGCTGAGCAACAGGCCGAGCGCGATCAGCGCGCAGCCGCCGAGCATGACGCCGAGGATCAGGATCTTGCGCGCGCCGATGCGGTCGACGAGATAGCCGATCGGCGCCTGAGTGAGGCCGGAGACGACAGCGAACGTTGTGAGGGCGAAGCCGAGTTCGATATAGCCGACGCCGAGCCGGTCCTTCAGGAACGGGAACAGCATTGGCAGTACGAAGATGTGGAAGTGGCTGACCCAATGCGCAGTGGAAATCGCCGTCAGCGTCCGCGTCGCCGAAGGGACGTGGTCACGCGACGCGAGATGCGAGGTCGAGGCCGGAATATCGACCATATGCGTTTCCACCCAAGGCGGCTGACGGCCGCTTTTTGCAGCCTCGAAAAGGTGCGCTATGCCTACGTTCTCAGCAGGTTAATGTCTATCAGCGCTGCGACATGCAGGTGTTGCGGCCCGTGCAGGGCAGCAGCGGGAAACGCGACCACGGCCCGGGAATGCGACATGATTGAGCATGATGACGAGCAGCCCGAATTTTAAGCCGCTGCGGATACTGCTGTCGGAAGGCACCAGCACCTCCGCGCGGGAGGCTGTCACCGTGCTCGGCCTCGCCGGCCATGTGGTAGATGTCTGCGATCCCGCCGCTGCCGGGCTGGCGCGGTTCTCGCAATTTGTCCGCATATATCACCGCTGCCCGGGAATGAGGGACGATCCCTCGGGCTTCCTGCGGTTCATCGAAGGCCTGCTGGCGACGGGCGACTATGACGTACTAATGCCAATCCACGAACAGGGCTTCCTGTTCGCGAAAGTGCAGGAGCGGCTGAGGCCGCTGGCCGGCCTGGCCTTGCCGTCCTTCGCGAGCTACCGGGCGGCGCATAGCAAGGCCGGTTTCAGCCGTATGCTGAGCGAGCTTGGATTGCCGCAACCCGAGACCCAGATCGTCGCCGGCGCTGATACGCTTCGTGCTGCAGTCCGTTTTCCCTGCGTCATCAAGACAGCGATCGGCACTGCGAGCCGTGGCGTCTGGATGGTGCGCAATGATGCTGACCTTGCGCTTGCAATGAAAGAGCTCGAGGCCAGCAAAGGCTTTGCCGGCGAAGTGCTGGTGCAGGCCCGTGTCAACGGCGCGACCGAGAAGGCGCAGGGCGTGTTCTGCCGCGGCGAACTGGTCGGCTTCCATGCCTATCGCCAGATCATGGAAGGCGCCGGCGGCGGCGATGCCATCAAGCGCAGCGTGCGGCGTGACCGCGTGCGCGACGATCTCGCCACCATCGGTAGGCATCTCGCCTGGCACGGCGCGCTGTCGATCGACTTCATCATGCCGGACGATGACGGCGGGCCATTCTATATCGACTGCAATCCGCGGCTGGTGGAGCCGATGGCGGCTTATCTGGCCGGCGTTGATCTGGTCGATCTGCTGCTGCGCATCTCGCTTGGCGAGACGCCGGATGTCGCACCGGCGACGCGCGAGGGCGTCGTCACGCATCAGGCCATGCAGGTGCTGCTCGGCGGTGCGCAGCGCGGCGGCGACAGGCGAGATCTGCTATGCATTTGCCGCGATATCTGGTGTCGCCGTGGCGACTATGCCGGCAGCTCCGAAGAGCTCACGCCGGTGCGCATCGACTGGCTCAGCGTAGTGCCGCTGATGATGACTGCGCTGTTGCTGCTGGTGTCGCCGAAGCTGTCGCATGTGCTGGCGAAACGCGGCTGGGGTGCGCATCTGCTCGATGCCGGGACGGTTGCGGCCATCGAAAGCGAGATGTTTTAGTTTCATCCGGCCGCGTTAGAGTTGAATAGTTGCGGCAGACGCGGCCGGCTCCCTCTCCCCGCTCTGCGCGGGGAGAGGGGTGGGGTGAGGGGCGTGGCACCTCAGCCACTGCCATCTCTGCTTCTTCGATTCGATAGGTCTTGTTAGGCGGCAACTGCAGTGCGCCGCCCCTCACCCGGATCACGCGCGATGCGCGCGACCGGACCTCTCCCCGCGCAAGATGCGGGGAGAGGTAAGAGGCGATTGATGTGTATCAATGTGTGCCGCGCTGATCCGGTTATCCAAAAGTGCCCCGCACTTCCGCGAGGCCAACGAAACCCGGGGAGCGCATGACAAAGCTGATGGCTGCATCGTCGTTCGCTGCGCCTTGTGCGAATGCGGCTGCGCAGCCGGGCGGCTTCCTGTCTCATCTGGGCGCCGCCGATCTGCGTCAGTTGATGGCCCTGGGCGAGCGGGTGCCCTACACTTCGCAGGATGTCCTGTTCACGCAGGGAGCGCCGGCCGGCAAGTGCTTGAGCGTGGTCGAGGGTGTGGTCGGTATCTACAGGACCGAATGCGATAATCGTCGCCAGATCACAAGTTTTGCGCTGCCGGGCGACATCCTCGAGATCGCAACGCAGGGGCATCATGAAGTGTCCGCCGCTGCAATCGGTCCTGCAGTGGTCTGGGAAATCCCGCGTGAGAAATTCGCGCAATTCGCCAGTCACCGGCCCTATGTGTTGAACGAGATCGTCGCGCTGATGGCGGCCGAGATCGCCGATGCACATGACAAGATGTTCTCGCTGGGCCGCCGCGTGGCTGAAGAGAAACTGATTGTGTTTCTGACATGCTGGCGTGATCGGCTGGTACGGCTCGGCCGCGCTGTCGATCCGCTTCCGGTGCCGATGAGCCGACGCGATATCGCCGATCATCTCGGCCTCACCGTCGAGACCGTCTGCCGGACGCTGGCCAAGCTCGAACGCCGCGGCGCGATCGAGATTCTGCCGGGCCGGATCCGGCTGCTGGACACCGAAACCGTCGCGGCTTCCGTTCTCGCCTGACGACTCGCGCAGCGAGCAAGCGAGCTTTCCCCGAACTTTGATTTCAATCAATTCACTGAGCGCACCGCCGTGATTGATGGGTGCGTGCTCGGGAAAGAATCATCATGACGAAACAGACTGACAGCGTGAAGTGGATGACGATCGGCGAGTCCGGTCTGACCGTGATCCTCGCGGCCACCGTATTTCTCTCCATCATCGCAGCGGCCAAGGCGGAAGATGCGGCCTATGCCTTTCACGTGACGCTGGCCGGCTTCGCCAGCCTGGCCTCCGTGTTCGTCATCCTCAATCGCTATTTCGAGCGCGGCGCATTGCCACCGCAGGAGATCGACGGGCGGCCGAATTACAATTTCGGGCCGATCAAGTTTGCCGCTGTGGCCTCGGTATTCTGGGGCATCGCCGGCTTCACGGTGGGTCTTCTGATCGCCATGCAGTTGGCGTGGCCGGACCTGAACTTCAATCTGCCCTGGACGAGCTTCGGCCGGCTGCGGCCGTTGCATACGTCGGCGGTGGTGTTCGCCTTCGGCGGCAACGTGCTGATCGCGACGTCCTTCTTCGTGGTGCAGAAGACCTGCCGCACGCGGCTCGCCGGCGATCTCGCGCCATGGTTCGTGGTGCTGGGCTACAACTTCTTCATCGTCATTGCCGGCACCGGCTATCTGCTCGGCGTCACGCAATCCAAGGAATACGCCGAACCGGAATGGTATGCCGATCTCTGGCTGACCATCGTCTGGGTGACTTATCTGCTGGTGTTCCTGATGACGCTCGTGAAGCGCAAGGAACCGCATATCTTCGTCGCCAACTGGTTCTATCTCGCCTTCATTATCACCATCGCGGTGCTGCATCTCGGCAATAACCCGGCGCTGCCCGTCTCGGTCTTCGGCTCCAAGTCCTATGTCGCCTGGGCCGGCGTGCAGGATGCCATGTTCCAGTGGTGGTACGGCCACAACGCGGTAGGCTTCTTCCTCACCGCCGGCTTCCTCGCTATCATGTATTACTTCATTCCGAAGCGCGCCGAGCGGCCGGTCTATTCCTATCGGCTGTCGATCGTGCACTTCTGGGCGATCATCTTCCTCTATATCTGGGCCGGTCCGCATCACCTGCATTATTCGGCGCTGCCCGACTGGACGCAGACGCTCGGCATGACCTTCTCGATCATGCTGTGGATGCCCTCCTGGGGCGGCATGATCAACGGCCTTATGACGCTGTCCGGCGCATGGGACAAGCTGCGCACCGATCCAGTGCTGCGCATGCTGGTGGTGTCGGTGGCGTTCTACGGCATGGCGACCTTCGAGGGTCCGCTGATGTCCATCAAGGTGGTCAATTCGCTCAGCCACTATACCGACTGGACCATCGGTCACGTGCATTCCGGCGCGCTCGGCTGGGTCGGCTTCGTCTCCTTTGGCGCGCTGTACTGCCTGGTGCCGTGGCTGTGGAATCGCAAGCAGCTCTACAGCCTGAAGCTGGTCGAGTGGCACTTCTGGATCGCGACGCTCGGCATCGTTCTCTACATCTCGGCGATGTGGGTGTCGGGCATCCTGCAGGGGCTGATGTGGCGTGCCTACACGTCGCTGGGCTTCCTCGAATATTCCTTCATCGAAAGCGTCGAAGCGATGCACCCGTTCTACATCATCCGTGCAGCGGGCGGCGGGCTGTTCCTGATCGGTGCGCTGATCATGGCCTGGAATTTGTGGATGACCGTGCGCGTCGGCGAAGCGGAAGAGGGCGCGCTGTCGAGCCCTGGCGCCACGTTGCAGCCGGCTGAGTGAGGATCAATCATGTCGTTCTGGAGTCGGCACCAAATCTTCGAGAAGAACTCGATCGTCTTGATCGTGGGTATCATCCTCGTCATCGCCATCGGTGGCATCGTCGAGATTGCGCCTATGTTCTATCTCAAGAGCACCATCGAAGCCGTCGAGGGCATGCGGCCCTATACACCGCTCGAACTCGCCGGGCGCAACGTCTATGTCCGTGAGGGCTGCTATCTCTGTCATTCGCAGATGGTGCGGCCGCTGCGTGACGAGGTCGAACGCTATGGGCACTATTCGCTCGCGGCGGAGAGCATGTATGACCATCCGTTCCAGTGGGGCTCGAAGCGCACCGGTCCGGATCTCGCGCGTGTCGGCGCGAAATATTCCGATGAATGGCACGTCACGCATCTGAGCAATCCGCGCGCCATCGTGCCGCAATCGGTGATGCCGTCCTACAAGTTCCTGGCCGAGACGCCTGTCAGCACCGAGAACGTCGCCGATCATCTGCGCACCAACCGCGCGGTGGGTGTGCCCTATACGGACGATCAGATCACCAATGCGGTGGCGGACCTGAAGATCCAGGCCGATCCCGACAATGGCGATACCGACGCGCTGCTCAAGCGCTATCCGAAATCGGTGGCACGTAACTTCGATGGCAAGCCGGGGCTGCCCACCGAGATGGACGCACTGGTCGCCTATCTGCAGATGCTGGGCACGCTGGTCGATTTCAAACTCTACAACGAAAAAGCAAACCTCCGCTGAGGAGATGGAAGCATGCGCGCAATCCTGACCGTCGAGAACTTCGCGTCGAACCTCGTCCTCACATTCTGGACGCCGGTCTTTGTCGGAATCTTCATCGCAATTCTGACCTACGCATTGTGGCCCCGCAACAAGGCGATGTTTGACGCAGCTGCGCGTCAGCCGTTGCGAGAGGATTGATCAGATCATGAGCGATCACGAAGGCGAATTCGACAAGGCCACCGGCAAGACCACCACAGGTCACTCCTGGGATGGTATCAAGGAACTCAACACGCCACTGCCGCGCTGGTGGGTGATGACCTTCTATCTCACCATCGTGTGGGCGATCGGCTATTGGGTCGTGTATCCGTCATGGCCGCTGGTGCAGAGCTACGCGACGGGCGTCATAGGCTATTCGTCACGCGCGGATGTCGCCGTCGATCTCGCCAATCTTGAGAAGATCCGCGGAGGCAAGATGGCGGCGCTCGGCGCTGCACCGCTCGCGGAAATCGAGAAGGATCCGGCTCTGCTGGCGCTGGGGCGCGCCAGAGGCCGTGTGGTGTTCGGTGACAATTGCGCGCCGTGTCACGGCACTGGTGCGACCGGTGCCAAGGGCTTCCCCAATCTGAACGATGACGACTGGCTGTGGGGCGGCACACTGGAGCAGATCGAGAAGACCATCCAGTTCGGCGCGCGTTCCGCCCATGCGGAATCGCATGAAGGATCGATGCTGGCTTTCGGTCGTGACGGTATGTTGAAGAAGCCGGAGATCGAGACGGTTGCGAACTACGTGCGCTCACTGTCCGGATTGCCGACGGCCAAGGGTTACGACGCCAACGTCGGCCAGAAGCTGTTCGCCGACAACTGCGCCTCGTGTCACGGCGACGCCGGCAAGGGAAATCCCGACATGGGGGCGCCGAACCTGACCGATAATATCTGGCTTTACGGTTCGGACGAAGCGACTATCGTCGAGACCATCACCAATGGCCGCAACGGCGTGATGCCGGCCTGGATTGGCCGTCTCGATCCGGCGACCATCAAGGCACTGACGATCTATGTCCATTCGCTGGGGGGTGGACAATAAGTCATAGCGCGCGCGGCCAATCCCGCGCGTGCCTTTGACGTACATCAATTGCATCGCACCGGCGAAGTCTAGGGTCATTCCAAAGACGAGAGTGACCTCCATGAACAAGCCCGTTGCACCCGAGGAATTCGACTACGGCCCGCTCTATGCGGAGCAGAAGAAGGTCTATCCGCAGAAGGTCTCCGGCAGGTATCGCAACGTCAAATGGGCGCTGATGGCGGTCTGCCTTGGCATCTATTATCTGCTGCCCTTCGTGCGTTGGAACCGCGGTCCCGGTGCTCCCGATCAGGCGGTGCTGGTCGACCTGCCGAACAGTCGCTTCTATTTCTTTTTCATCGAGCTGTGGCCGCAGGAAGTTTATTTCTTCACCGGCCTACTGATCCTTGCGGCCCTCACGCTGTTCCTGATGAACGCCGTCGGTGGTCGCGTCTGGTGCGGCTATCTCTGTCCGCAGACTGTCTGGACCGACCTGTTTTTTGCCGTCGAGCGTTTGATCGAAGGCGACCGCCGTGAGCGGATGAAGAAGGAGGCCGAAGGGCTCACGCTGCAGCGTGTCGTCGAACTGACGATGAAGCATTCGATCTGGCTGTTGATCGCATGGTGGACCGGCGGCGCCTGGGTGCTCTATTTCAACGATGCGCCCACGCTGGTGAGGGAACTCGTGACGTTCCAGGCGCCGGCGCTGGCCTATATCTGGATCGCGATCCTGACGGCGACAACCTACACCCTGGCGGGCTGGATGCGCGAGCAGGTCTGTCTCTATATGTGCCCGTGGCCTCGCATCCAGGCGGCCCTTACCGACGAATGGGCGCTCAACGTCACCTACAAGACCGATCGCGGTGAGCAGCGGACCTCGTTGAAGAAGGCGGCCGAGCTGCGCGCGCTCGGCCAACCCGCAGGCGACTGCATCGATTGCTATCAATGCGTCAACGTCTGCCCGGTCGGCATCGATATCCGCAATGGCTTGCAGATGGATTGCATCCAGTGCGGGTTGTGTATCGACGCCTGCGACGGCGTGATGAGCAAGATCGGCCGGCCGACCCGGCTGATCGGCTACGACACCGACCTCAACATTGCCAGGCGCAAGGCGGGCAAGCCGGAGATTTATCGTATTATCCGGCCGCGTACGGTGGCCTATGTCGGCATGATTGTCGCTGTCGGTGCGGTGATGCTCTACGCGCTGCTGAACCGTTCGCTGCTCGACATCAACGTGCTGCACGATCGCAATCCGGTCGCTGTGCGCCTGAGCGACGGTTCGATCCGCAATGCCTATACGGTGCGCCTCTTAAACAAGCGCGGCGCCGGCCGCGTGGTCACGCTCGACGTCAACGGGCTGGCAAATGCCACGGTGCACGTGGTGGGCATGGATGCCGCGTCTACGGGTCGGCCGGAGATTGTGCTGGGCCGCGACCAGACCACCGAGCTGCGCGTACTGGTGACGGCGCCCGCGGCAATCAATTCCGAGAAGTCGCTCCCGCTCGTGATGCGTGTCACCGATGCCGCCCATGATGACATGGCGTCGGCGACCGATCATTTCGTTGCACCGTGAAGGAGAACAGCATGAGCGCCGCCGTTGCCGCACCTCGTCCGATCACCGGCCGGTTTGTCCTGATCTGCCTGGTTTTGTTTTTCGGCATGATCATCGGCGTCAATGTCGTCATGATGAAATTCGCGCTGGAGACGCTGCCGGGTGTCGAAGTGGATAGTCCCTATACAGCGAGCCTCGCTTACGGCAACGAGATCGAGGCCGCGCGTGGCCAGAGCAGTCGCGGCTGGAAGGTCAGCGCGCATGTCGAGCGCGATGCTGCAGGTGATGCCGCGGTCCGTGTCGAAGCGCGCGATCGTCACGGCAATCCGATCACGGGGCTGAGTTTCACCGGGCGGCTGGAGCGGCCGGCCGATCGTCGCGCGGACCGGCCGGTTGAGCTGATCGGGGCCGGGGGCGTGGTCCATCGCGGCAAGGTCGCCGAACTTGCGCCGGGACTGTGGGATCTGGTGCTTGAAGGCGAGGCCGGCGGACAGCGCATGTTCCTGTCGAAGAACCGCCTCGTGCTGAAATAGGTCCAACCATGCAGTCCCTCGTCGTCCTCGTGCCGCTGGCGCTCGCGCTTGGGTTGCTCGGCCTCTGGGCCTTCATGTGGTCGCTGAAAAGCGGACAGTATGAGGATCTGGAAGGTGCGGGATGGCGCGCGATTCTCGATGAGGATCCGCCGGCGAAGAAGCCTGGCGATCCCCTCTGAGGCGGCTCTTTCCGTTCAATCCATCACCGCCACAACTTGTGGCCATATTTTTCCAACCGCCATGCCTTTGCCGCGCGTTGCCTCTGCAGCGCGCGTGCTGGCGTCTGCTGTGCACCGGGCGCATAATGGCGGGAACGGATTTTGCACGTGTTCGGCCGGATAAGATCGGCGTAGGGCGCCGCAGCAGAAAGAAATGAAGCACTATGTATGATGTGATCGTCGTCGGCGGTGGATCTGCCGGCGCTGCCGTGGCTGCCAGGCTCTCCGAAAATCCCGCCACGCGCGTGCTGCTGCTGGAAGCCGGGCTCGACTGGCGCGCGGCGGATGCGCCGTGGGAAGTCACCACAGCGAACCCGATCCCGATCATTCACCAGCGCGAATTCCAGGAAAAGTGGCAGTGGCCGCAGCTGCATTCGCGTCGCGTTGCCGGACAGGATCAGCGCTTCTACTGGCGCGGCAAGGGCCTCGGAGGCTCGTCGATGATGAACGGCCAGATCGCGATCCGCGGTGTCGCCGCTGCATTCGACGAATGGGCATCGCTGGGGTGCACCGGCTGGTCGGCCAGGGACGTCATGCCGCTATTCTCGGTGATCGAGGATGATCTGGACTTCGGCGACAGGCCCGGCCATGGCCGTGGTGGTCCGCTGCCGGTCTATCGCGCGCCGCCGGAGACATGGGGGCCGATCGACAATGGCTTGCGCGATGCGGCGCTGGCGTCGGGCTATGCGTGGTGCGACGACGTCAACGGACCGGATGGCGAAGGCGTCGCCTGCTATCCGATCAACAGCCGCGATCTGCGTCGCATCTCCACCAATGAAGCCTATCTCGAACCGGCGCGCGGCCGCGCCAATCTCGAAATCCGCGGTCATGCGCTGGTCGACCGCGTTGTGATCAAGGACGGTCAGGCGACCGGTGTGATCGTGCACTTCGAGGGGCAGGGCACGCAGGAAATCAGCGCGCGCGAGATCGTGCTATGCGGTGGCTCGATCCACAGCCCGGCGATCCTGCTGCGCTCGGGCATCGGTCCGGCGGACGAGCTGAAGGACATGGGCATCGCTGTCGAGTGCGATCTGCCCGTCGGCCGGAATTTCTTCGATCATCCGCTGTTTCGCACCACCCTCAAGCTGCAGGATGCCGTCGCGCCAAAGGATCGGGACACCCGCCACACCAATTGCTGTGTAACTTACTCGTCGGGCTTGGCCGAGGGCGGCAAGCGCGACATGATCCTGATCGCGTTCAATCACCGTGGCATCGGCAATCCCGGTGCCATCGGCGCCGGCCTGTTCAATGCGTTCTCACGCGGCACGCTGAAGCTCGCATCGACCGATGCGTCGATCGACCCGATCGTCGAGGAGAACATGCTGGCAGACCCCCGCGACATGCTGCGGATGGTCGATGCCGTGAAGCGGCTTGCCGTGATCACCACGCAGCCGGCGCTGGCCGGCATCGCGGACTGGATCCGCCTCACCGATACCGACATGACGCTGCCGCAGGCGGCGGCGTTGCCGACGCGCGAGCTTGAAGCCGTGCTGCGCCGTGACACCGGCGATATCCAGCACGCCGCCGGCACCTGCCGCATGACCGGCTTCAAGGATACGGGTGGCGTGGTCAATCCGGATGGCACCGTGAAGGGCCTCAAGGGTCTGCGCATTGCCGATGCGTCGATCATGCCGTCGGATTGCCGCGCCAACACTCATTTCACCACGGTGGTGATCGGCGAAGCCATTGCGCGCATGATGATGCGCAGGTCGAATGTAGCGTCGCCCGTCGTGGCGATGGCGAAGTAAGAACGCGCAACGCAAGCGCTCAAGAGTGACCGAAGGACAATTCATGTTGAACACTACCGAAACCCAGATCATCGACTGGCTCGCGTCCCAGAAGCAGCCGATGATCGACCTGCTGCGCGACGTCGTGAACATCGATTCCGGCTCCTTCGACAAGGAAGGTGTCGATGCCGTCGGCGCTCGTTTCGAACAGCACTTCGCCGAATACGGCATCGAAACCTGGCGCGAGCCTCATGATGTCTATGGCGATGCCGTGCATGGGCTGATCACCAAACCCGGCAGCAACGAAAAGCCGATCCTGCTGATGGGCCATCGCGATACCGTGTTTCCCAAGGGCGAAGTCGCCAAGCGCCCCTTCACTATTAAAGGCAATCTGGCCCATGGGCCTGGTGTTGCCGACATGAAGGCCGGCGTCGTCATCAACGTATTCGTGGCCGCCGCGCTAAAGAAGTTCGATGCTGCGCCGTGCCCCATCAAGCTGCTGATCACCGGCGATGAGGAGATCGCGTCGCGCTCGTCGCGGCCGATCATCGAGCGCGAGGGCCGTGCGGCGCGCGCCGTCTATAATTCGGAACCGGGACGTCCGACCGGCAATATCACCACGGGCCGCAAGGGCGGCGTGTTCATGCGCTTCGAGGTATTCGGCAAGGCCGCGCATTCCGGCAACAATTTCTCGGTGGGCATCAGTGCCATCGGCGAACTCGCGCACAAGATCGTGCAGATTCATGCGCTGACCGATATGGACAAGGGCATCACGCTGAATGTCGGCCTGGTGTCCGGCGGACAGTCGGTCAACACCACGGCGCCGCATGCCGAAGGCGAGATCGATTTCCGTTACATCGATCCGGCGGACCGCGCGACCATCATGGGCGCCATCGAGAAGATTATTGCGACGTCGACCGTGCCGGGCACGACGGCAAAGCTGCATATCAACGGCGAATTCCTGCCGCTGGTGCAGGACGCTGCGGCGAAGGCGATGTTCGAAGCCTATCAGGCGGCCGCTGTCGACTCGGGCCTCACCACGTTGACCGGCGAATTTGCCGGCGGCTGTGCAGATTCCGGTTTCACCGCCAGCGTCGGCACGCCGACGCTCTGCGGTCTTGGCCCGGTCGGCGGCAATGTCCATACCGACCTGGAGTGGCTGGACATCGAGAGCATCGTTCCGCGTGCACAGACACTGGCGCGGGCGATCCTGCGCACGGAGATCTGACGACGGGAGACGCCGCGTGGCATGGTTCTGGCCCGGCGACGGTTGCTGACAACGCCTTTGTTTGAAGAGACACTCGCCTGACCATGACATCACCTTCTCCCAATACTTCGGTTCCCACCCATCTCGAAGCCGATGTTCTCGTGATCGGCGCTGGCGGCGCCGGCATGTATGCGGCGCTGGAAGCAGCGAAGGGCGGCGCGTCGGTCGTTCTCGCCGATCGGAGCCTGATCGGGCGCGGCGGCGCCACTGTCATGGCGCAGATGACGGTCGCAGCCGCTTTGGGCGAGCAGACACCAGATCACTGGGAACATCACTTTGCCGATACGCTCGCGGCCGGCCGCGGGCTGTGCGACGAACGTCTCGCTGCGTTGTTGTGTGAAGATGGCCCGCAGCGATTGCGCGAGATGGATGCCTGGAAGGTCGGCTGGGCGCGCGAGGACGGCCATATCAAGCAGGCACAGGCGCCGGGCCATGATCGGCCGCGTTGTGCCTATGTGGACTTTCTCTCCACCGGTCCCGCAGTGTCGAAGACGCTGCGTACGCAACTCAACAGCGCCAGCGGCATTCGCCGCATCGGCGATCTCACCATCGTCGATATCGCGCTGCGTGATGGCGAAGCCTGCGGCGCTACGGCGCTGCATCTGCCGACCGGGCAGGCGGTGACGCTGGCCGCGAAGGCCGTGGTGATCGCGACAGGCGGGCTTACCGGTCTCTATCGCCGCAACAGCGCGTCGTCGAATATGGGCGGCGACGGCTATGCGCTGGCACTACGCGCCGGCGCCGAACTGATCGACATGGAGTTCGTGCAGTTCTTCCCGATCGGCCATCTCGCGCCGCGCCTCGTCGGCATGGATCCGATCATGTGGGACCCGTTCCGCTACAAGCTCGGCGGCAAGCTGCTTAATTCCGAGATGCGCGAATTCGAAGAGGACTATGCAACGCGTGACAAGCGCAGCGACGGCACCTATGTGCTAACGCGTGATCTCGCCACCTATGCGATTACCAAGGAGGTCGAAGCCGGCCGCGGCAGCCCCGCCGGCGGCGCCTATCTGAGCTTCCAGCATGTGCCGGAGGCGGAAATCCGCAAGGCGTTCGGGCCGGTGGTGGACCGGCTCGCCGAAAACGGCATCGATCTCGCGCAGCGCCCGGTCGAGGTTGCGCCGATCGCGCATTATCATATGGGCGGCGTTCGCGTGGACGAGATGATGGCGACCGGCGTGCCCGGGCTCTATGCCTGCGGGGAGGCGGTCGGCGGCGCCAATGGCGCCAATCGGCTGTCGGGTAATGCGATCACCGAAGCCTTTGTGTTTGGCGCGCGGGCAGGACGCAGCGCCGCCGAGCGTGCCAAGCAGGGCACTGCGACGTGGTTTGCTGATGCGGCGAAGCCGACCATCGATCTGCTGCGCAGTGCCAGCAAACGTGATGCGCCAAATCCCGCAGCGGTCATCGCGAAGCTGCAGGCCGTGATGGCCGACGATGTCGGTCCGTTCCGCACCGATGCGAAATTGCGTGCGGCGATATCAGCCATCGCGCAATTGAAGGCCGATATCGGCGATACGCCATTCGCGTCAGCGGAAAGCTTCGATCCAGTGCTGGCCGACTGGCTCGATCTGCGCAACATGCTCGCTGTCGCGCAATCGGTTGCCATACCGGCGCTGGCGCGTACCGAAAGCCGCGGCGCGCATCAGCGTGACGATCATCTCGGTCTGGATGATGCGTGGAGCATCAACCAGATCGTGTCGATGTCGGATGGCGACATGACCCTGCGCAAAGTGATGCCCACCACCGGAAAGGCCGCCGCATGAAAGCGACACTCAGCATTCAGCGCGGCGCACTCGGTGAAGCGCCGCATCACGACACGTTCGATATTCCCTTCGAGCACGGCCAGTCCATTCTCGATGGCTTGCGTGCCATCAGGCGCGGCATGGATCCCTCGCTGGCGTTTCGCTTCTCCTGCATCAATGCGAATGCGTGCAAGGAATGCATGATGCTGATCGATGGCAAGGTCGATTACGCCTGCACGGTTCGGCTCAAAGAGGGAATGACGACGCTCGCGCCGCTGCCGAAAAAGGCGCTGATCCGCGATCTCGTCACCGAAATCGCACCGCCTGATGAACGGCTGATGCTGCGGTCCTGAATAATTGTCTGCCTGCTCGGCGGTCAGGCTGATTAATTTATAGTCGTTCTAATCTGGGAAGAGCCCTCTCGGCGACCTTCAATCCGATAGATCAGCGGCTCCGTCGCGGCTGCTGTTCGCTGCGACAATGCGCTGCATCATGGCAATAAACGCAGTCTGTTCCGTTTTGGTGAGGTTGCCGAGCGTGGCGCGGTGCGCCTCGCGTGCGGCGGTTTCGATCTTGTCGAGCAGGGCTGCACCGGCCGGTGTGAGCCGGCAGACGCGGGCGCGGCGGTCGTCGTCGCTGACCGGACGCTCGACCAGCCTGCGTGCTTCGAGTCGCTTCAGCGCGCCCGTCGTCGTCGTGCGATCCAGAGCAATATCAGCGGCTAAGCTGGTTTGATCGGCGGTTCCACGCGCCGCCAATGCAGACAGCAGGCTGTACTGGAGTGGCGTCATCTCGAAGGCACTGCAGGCTTCCTGGAACAGCGCGACATGGATCTGGTGTAGCCGTCTGATCAAAAATCCCGGTCGCTGGGCCAGCGGCCAGGGCTTATGGACGGGCTTGTCACGGCGCGGCTTGGCCTGGGGCAACGCAGTCTCTCCTTGTGTCGGCTACGGCTCGTATGGTGCGAGCGCGTTGAAAAACTACCGCATCGCAATGTTTATGGCACGGACTTTGCTTTTGTAAAATACGAAGTATGCTTCGTATTTTGGTGGACCTCTAATGTCCGCCGGAACGCAAGGAGACCGCCATGTCCGTTACCGCCTCATTCGACCTGCTGCTGCGCGGTGGTCGTGTTATCGATCCCGCTGCTGGTGTTGACGGCATCAAGGATGTTGCCATTCGCAACGGCAAGATCGCCGCAGTGCAGTCCGATATTTTGCCGACCAGCGCAAAGGAAGTGGTGGATGTGACCGGCAAGCTGGTACTGCCGGGCTTGATCGATACCCACGCGCACGTCTTTCAATATGTCAGCGGTCGTTTCGGCATGCAGCCCGACATGGTCGGCGTGCAATCCGGCGTCACCACGCTGATCGACCAGGGCGGCCCGTCCTGCATGACGCTGCCCGGCTTTCGTCACTTCATCGCCGAGCCCGCAAAATCGCGGGTCTATGCGTTTCTGTCGGCCTATCTCGTCGGCGGTCTCGAAGGGCATTTCTATCCCAACCTCTACAGCCCGGACGGTGTCGATATCGACGCGACCGTGAAATCGGCGGTGGCCAATCGCGATCTCGTTCGCGGCATCAAGGCCCATGCGGAAATCGGCGGCTTCGCGCGCTGGGGCATTCGCGTGATGGAAATGGCGGCCGAAATCGGCAAGCGCGCGGAATTGCCGGTTTACGTGCATTTCGGCCAACTCTGGGGTCTGCCGGAGTCAGGCAATAATGGCGAGGACGTCGATACGATTCTGGAGCGCGTGATTCCGCTGCTGAAGGAAGGTGACGTGCTCGCCCATCCGTTCACGCGGCATCCTGGCGGCTTCGTCAATCGCGAAGGCGAGGTGCATCCGGTGATCCAGGCGGCGATCGATCGTGGCCTCAAGATCGATGTCGGCCATGGCAGCCACTTCTCCTATCGCCTGGCCAAGAAGGCGATTGCGGCCGGCATTGTGCCGAACACGCTCGGCGCCGATATTCACGGTTACAACACGGAGGTGCCTGCGCCTGCCGGCACGCCGGATGAGCACGAGGATGACGAGAACCATCCGTTCAAGGGCCAGGCCAAGTTCAGCCTGGTGCAGGCGATGAGTTCGATGATTTCGCTCGGTCTCACGCTGGAACAGGTGGTGCCGATGGTGACGTCGAACCCGGCCAAGATGATCGGCCTGTCCGACAAGATCGGCTCGCTCAAGGTCGGCATGGATGCCGACGTTTCGGTGCTCGTCGAGAAACCCGGCCGTTACGTCCTGCGCGATAACGAGAACACCGACGTGATTGCGAACGGCCTGCTGCAGCCGGCCTTCTGCCTGCGCGCGGGCACCCGCTTCGATCCGATCGCTCCGATCCTTCCTCAGGCCGTTGCGGCCTGAGCTTTGCAAGCCAGTTCGCTAGTCAATCCGGAAGGCGCCGGGAGTTCGTCGATGCGCAATGAGCGAGATATCTCGCCCGCCGCCCCTGTTTCAAAGCAGGGCGTTGGCGCGCGCGTACCGCGCAAGGAGGACGATCGCCTCATGCGCGGGCGCGGGCAATTCGTCGGCGATATCCGGCTGGCGGGATTGCAGGACGTCGCTTTCGTCCGCAGTCCGCTAGCGCATGCGCGAATCCGGGCGATCCATATTCCGGAACGCTATCGCGACGTGGTGTTCACGTCTGCCGATCTTGTCGGTATCAAGCCAATCCGCGCGATCACGGGATTGGCCGGCTTCAAGCCGTCCGATCAACCCATTCTGGCCACCGACAAAATTCGTCAGGTCGGCGAACTCGTCGCTATATGCGTCGCGCCGACGCGTGCCGAGGCTGAAGATATCGCGGCCTCCGTCACGCTCGATCTCGAAGAGCTACCCGCCGTCTATGACATGCTCAAGGCTCGCGAGCCCGGCTCGCCGCTGGTGCATGAGCACTGGGGCGACAACGTCTTTCTCGAAAGCTTCTTCGAACTCGATATTTCCAGCGCTCTCGACGCACCGATCAAGGTGACGCGCGAAATCTCGACCGCGCGGCAATGCATGTCGCCGCTCGAAGGTCGGGGTGTCATCGCCACGTTCGATCATCGTCTCGATCAGCTCACGCTCTATACGGGCAGTCAGATGCCGCACATTGTGCGCAACGGGTTGTCCGATTGCCTTGAGATGGATCAAGGACAGATCAGAATCGTCTCGCCGGATGTCGGTGGCGGCTTCGGTCACAAGGGCATCTTGCTGCCGGAAGAAGTCTGTCTGTCATGGCTCACCATGAAGCGCGGCTTCCCGGTGCGCTGGATCGAGGATCGCCGCGAGCATTTGGTCGCCAGTTCCAACTGCCGCGAGCACCACTACAAGATCACCGTCTATGCCGATCGCGACGGCACGCTGCGCGGCATCGACTGCGAGGCTACTGTCGATTCCGGCGCCTATTCGTCCTATCCGTTCTCGGCCTGTCTCGAAGCCGCGCAGGTGGTCAGCATTTTGCCCGGCCCCTATCAGATGCCGGCCTATCGCTGCCGTACCTATTCGGTGGCCACCAACAAGTGTCCGATCCTGCCCTATCGCGGCGTCGCCCGCACCGGCGTGTGTTTCGCGCTGGAGCTGATGCTCGATCTTGTCGCGGCGGAAGCAGGGCTTGAGCCCGGCGACGTCCGGCTGCGCAATCTGGTGCGGCCGGAGCAGATGCCGTTCGACAACATCACCAAGAAGCATTTCGACAGTGGCGATTATCCCGAGGCGCTGCGCCGCGCGGTGGCGCAGATCGATATCGATGGCATCCGTGCGCGGCAGCGCAAGGGCGAGGATGACGGACGGCTGATCGGTGTCGGTCTCTCGATCTATTGCGAGCAAGCCGCACATGGCACCTCGGTCTATTCCGGCTGGGGCATTCCCATGGTGCCCGGCCATGAACAGGCCACCGCGCGACTGACGCCGGATGGTGGACTCGAACTGAAGGTCGGGGTGCATTCGCACGGTCAGGGTCTGGAGACGACGCTGTCACAGGTCGCATTCGAGATGCTCGGTGTCGATGTCGCAAAAATCCGTGTCGTCCATGGCGACACGGCGATGACGCCCTATTCGACCGGCACCTGGGGCTCGCGCTGCATGGTGATGGCCGGTGGCGCTGTGGCGACGGCGTGTCACGAACTCGGCGAGCGCGCCAAGAAGATCGGCGCCAAGCTGCTGCAGGTCGATGAAGCCAATGTCGTGCTGGTCGACGGCGAAATCCGCGGGCCCAATGGCAGCGTGACGCTGAAGGAAATCGCGCACACCTGGTATCGCCGTCCGCAGGATCTGCCCGGCGATGTCGACCCGGGCGGATTGGAGGCGACCTCCGGTTACAAGCCGCAGCGTGACAGCGGCACGTTCAGCTATGCCGCCCATGCGGTCACCGTCGCCGTCGATCCTGATTTGGGCGATGTGGAAATTCT
This sequence comes from Tardiphaga sp. 862_B3_N4_1, assembly GCF_051811085.1. Lineage (NCBI taxonomy): Bacteria > Pseudomonadati > Pseudomonadota > Alphaproteobacteria > Hyphomicrobiales > Nitrobacteraceae > Tardiphaga > Tardiphaga sp. 862_B3_N4_1. Next base: position 1,155,534 of record NZ_JBPWQB010000002.1, on the reverse strand, counting down.
CGACTACGTCATCGTTGAGGACGGCGGCGTGCTGGTCAATCCGATGATTGTCGACGGCCAGATCTATGGCGGTCTCGCGCAGGGCATCGGCACAGCGCTGTATGAGGAGATGCCGTTTGATCGCGCCGGTCAGCCGCTGAATACGACGCTGGCCGATTATCTGCTGCCCGGCCCGACCGAAGTGCCGGCGCCATGGCTGGATCACATGGAAACGCCGTCGCCTTACACCAAGTTCGGCGTCAAGGGCATCGGCGAAGGCGGGGCCATCGCGCCGCCGGCGGCGATCGGCAATGCGGTGAACGATGCGCTGCGCGGTCTCGGCGTCGAGATGCTGCAGTCGCCGATCACGCCGCGCCGCGTGCTGCAGGGCATTCTCGCAGCGCGCGATGCGAAGAGGACCGCCGCATGAAGCCGGCACCTTTCGCCTATGAGCGCCCGCGCGACGTCGCCTCGGCCTTAGCCGCAATGGCTGGCGATGGCGTGATCAAGATCATGGCCGGAGGCCAATCGCTCGGGCCGATGCTGAATCTGCGTCTGGTGGCTCCCGACACCATCGTCGATATCACCGGCCTCGCCGAGCTGAAGCATGTGGAAGTCGCCGGCGATGAGCTGGTGATCGGCGCCTGCGTCACCCATGCCGATATCGAGGATGGCCGCATTCCCGACGTCACCCGCGGCGCGATGCAACGCGTGGCCTCCGCCATCGCCTATCGCGCGGTGCGCAACCGCGGCACCGTCGGTGGTTCGCTCAGCCATGCCGATCCGTCCGCGGACTGGGTCTCCACTTTCGCCGCACTTGGCGCGACGCTGTCGCTGCGTAGTGCAAGCGGAGCGCGGCGTGTTGCGATGAAGGATTTCCTGCTGGGTGCGCTGGAAAGCGTGCTGCAGCCCGGCGAGATGCTGGAAGCCGTGCGCGTGCCGGCGATGTCTCGCTCCGCGCGCTGGGGCTATGTGAAGAGCTGCCGCAAGACCGGCGAGTTTGCTCATGCCATCGGTGCGGTGCTGATCGACCCCGAGGCGGGCCGCGCGCGTGTCGTCATTGGCGCAGTCGAGGCCGCGCCTATCATTGTCGACAATGCCGAAGAACTGTTCGGCGGGCGTATCCCCAACGATTTCAAATCGCGCTTCGACGCGCGCGTCGCCGACACCCTGCTGTCGAAGGCCGGCATGAGCGATGCCGCCGACCGGCATATTCACGTCACCATTCTGCGCCGCGCTGTTGCGGAGGCCGCGGCATGAACTCGGTCGAACTCACCGTCAACACTCGCGCCGTGAAGAGGGACGTCGAGCCACGTACGAGTCTCGCCGACATGATGCGCGACACGCTCGATCTCACCGGCACGCATCTCGGCTGCGAACATGGCGTCTGTGGTGCCTGCACTATCCTGGTCGATGGCATACCGACGCGCTCCTGCATCACTTATGCGGTGGCATGCGATGGCGCCGATGTCACCACCATCGAAGGTCTTGATGATGACGAGATTGCCACGGAGCTGCGCGCGGCCTTTACCCGCGAACACGCGTTGCAATGCGGCTACTGCACGCCGGGCATGCTGGTCTCGGCGCGCGATCTGGTGAAGCGCCTGCCGGATGCCGACGAGAAGCAGATCCGCATCGGCATGTCAGGCAATCTCTGCCGCTGCACCGGCTATGTCGGCATTGTCCGCGCCGTGCAGTCGGTCATCACCGAGCGCCGCGCGCGCGATATCGCGCCGGAGCCGGATGGCGGGCGCAAGGTGCTGGGACCGGCAGGGTCAGGGCACAAAGCCTGTGTCAGCTCCCAGAAGCTGATGCCCGCGCAGCCTGCTGTATCCGAACCGGCTGCCGCCGTCGCACCGCTGGACATTCCAGACTTCACGCCATCGACCACGCTCGAGCAGCAATTCACTGTCGCGCATGCACCTGCAAAAGTCTTTGCACTGTTCGATGACATCGCGGCCGTCGCCTCGTGCCTGCCGGGCGCCACGCTGGTCGGCACGCCCAGACCCGAGCGTGTCGAAGGCGCGATCCGCGTCAAGATCGGGCCGATCTCGGCCAACTTCAACGGCGCCGCCCGCGTTGAGCGCAACGAGGCCGATCTCGCCGGCCGCATTCTCGGCATAGGCAGCGACCAGCGCAGCCGCTCCACCACGCAAGGCGAAATCCGTTACCGGCTGGTGCCGCAGGATGACGGCGCGGCGACGCGTGTGGAGCTTTCCATCGGCTACAGCCTCACCGGCATGCTGGCACAGGTCGGTCGCAGCGGGCTGGTGCGCGATCTCGCGGCGCGGCTGGTCGCGGAATTCGCCGGCAATCTCGATCGCCGCCTGTCGGGCGATGTGACATCGGCGCCGTCAGCGGCAGCCGATCTGAATGGTGTTTCGCTGATCCTTGGTCTCCTGCGTGAGCGCGCGACGAATGTCGTTCGCCGCCTCACCGGGCGCGGAGGATCGGCGTGAGAGATCGACGTTCGCGCGGACATGCGAGCGGCGGGGTTTGGACTGCGCAAGTTTCATCAGCGTAACACTGGAGGACCACATGATACGGACCATCAAAGCCGCCTCGGCGACCGCCCTGGCCATTGCTTTCCTGAGCAGCGCCGCCACTGCGCAAACCATCAAGATCGGCGTCAATGAGCCCCTGACCGGCGCCTTCGCCGCATCGGGCACCTATGTCGTCAACGGCGCCAAGATCGCCGCCGACGAAATCAACGCCAAGGGCGGCCTGCTCGGCAAGAAGATCGAACTCGTGATCGAGGACAACAAGAGCAACCCGACCGAAGCCGCTGCCGTCGCCGAAAAGCTGATCACCCGCGACAAGACGCCAGTCATGCTGGGCGCCTGGGGCTCCAGTCTCACGCTCGCGGTGATGCCGAAGCTGGTCGAGTACGAAACCGCGATGGTGGTCGAGACCTCGTCGGCGAGCAAGATCACCACCTCGGGCAATCCTTACGTATTCCGTATCTCGCCGCCGTCTTTCGTGGAAGCGGCTGCGTTCAAGAACATCGTCGACAAGCTGGCGCTGAAGAAAGTCGACTTCCTTGTGATCAACAATGACTGGGGCCGCGGCACTGCTGAGGACTTCAGCAAGATGATGAAGGAAAAAGGCATCACCATCGGTCTGGTCGAGACCATGGACCAATCGGCGCAGGACATGAGCGCCCAGCTCGCCAAGATCAAGGCAACGGATTCCGAGACCGTGATCATCACGGCTGCGGTCGACCAGCTCACTTTGATCTTCAAGCAGGCCGCAGCACTCGGCCTGAAGAAGCGGATCATCACTACCGGCGGTTCGCAGAATCCCGATCAGATCATCGCGCAGGCCGGTGCCGCCGCGAACGACACCATGCATCTGACGACGTTCTTGCCGTGGATGCCGGAAAAGACGCCCAACCCGGAAGCCACCACCTATTTCATCAACGAGTGGAAGAAGCGCGGCTTCGATTTCGCCGGCTGCACCGAGAGCTTCCGCGGCTATGATGGCATCCGCACCATCGCGGCAGCCATCGAGAAGGCCGGCAAGGCCGAGCCGGTCGCGATCAAGGATGCGCTCTGGAAGATCGACGTCAAAGGTTTGAATGGCGACATCATCTTCAAGAAGTCGGGCCCGGCCGGTTCGGAGAGCGGCCAGAGCTTCCCGAATGTCTATCTGGTCGAGATCTCCGGCGGCAAGATCGTGATGAAGGATCTGTGATCCAGACGAACTCCGGCAGTGAGCTCCCTCGCCCCGCTCTTGCGGGGAGAGGGCTGGGGTGAGGGGCACTTGCGAGTGAAACTCTGGCTCCTCTCACCCGAAGCCTCGCTGTCGCTCGGCTCCGACCTCTCCCTGCCCGGCGAAGCAAAGCTTCGCTAGGCGGGGAGAGGTTAGCACCTTACTCGAACCTTTAGGGCCGCTCGTGGACCAGCTCCTGCAACACCTCGTCAATATGCTTGTGCTCGGCGGCACCTATGCGCTGCTCGGCATCGGGTTGACGCTGATCTTCGGCATCATGAACGTGGTGAACTTCACCCACGGCATCCTCTACACATTCGGCGCCTATATGATGTTCATTGTCGTGCATCAGCTCGGGCTGAATTTCTTCGTGGCGCTGCCGGTGGCGATCGTCGCTGGCTGGCTGCTGGGCGCCGTCATCGAGATCACGCTGCTGCGGCCGCTGCGCGGCGCCGATATCGATACCACCATGCTGGTGATGATCGGTGCCTGGATCGCGATGCAGTCCGGCGCGCTGTGGATCTGGGGTGGCGTCGCCAAGTCGATCGACAATCCGTTTCCTGACGCGCCGCTGGTGATCGGACCTGTGTCCGTGTCCTGGCTTCGCCTGTTCGTGCTGTTCGCCGCCGCGCTGCTGATCGTACTGGCCTACTCGCTGATCAATCTCACGAAACTCGGCAAGGCGATGCGCGCGACCTTCCAGGACTCCGACACCGCGGCGCTGATGGGCGTCAATGTCAGCCTGATCTACACATCGACTTTCGCCATCGGATCGAGCCTTGCGGCTGCCGCTGGTGCATTGCTCGGTCCGGTCTATGTCGTGTTCCCGCAAATGGGCGATCTCGCCGCGGTGAAGGCCTTCGCCATCGTCATTCTTGGCGGCCTCGGCAATATCACCGGCGCTGTCATCGGCGGCTTCATTCTCGCACTCGCTGAAGAGCTCGGTGCTGGCTACATCTCGTCGGGCTATCGCGATGCCATGGGCTTCCTGATCATCATCATGGTGCTGATCTTCAAGCCGACAGGATTGTTTGCACGGGCGGAGCGCGTCGGATGAAACAGATCGTCACTCTCCTCTGTCTCGCCTTCTTTGCCTCCGTGCCCATGTGGCTGACGGATCCGTATCTGCTCAACGCGCTGATTACGACCGGCATCTTCATCATCGGCGCCATGAGCCTCAATCTGCTGCTCGGCTTTACTGGACAGCTCAGCCTCGGCCATATCGCCTTCTTCGGCATCGGCGCCTATGTCAGCGCGCTGACATCGCTGGGATTCGATGTGCCGATCTACGGTGATTTCCACATCGTCCACGTGCCGTGGCCGCCGATTGCAGGTTTCTTTCTGGCGATCATCATCTCGGGCTTCTGTGGCTATCTGGTCGGACGCCTGTCCTTCAGCGTGCGCGGCGCTTACTTCGTCATCGTAACGATTTCGTTCGCCGAAGTTGTGCGGCTGGTGGCGCTGAACTGGGTCGAGCTGACGCAAGGCCCGCTGGCGTTGACCAATATTCCGTCGATCACCATCGGGCTGCCAGGGCTTGGCTATCTCGTGCTGAAGACCAAGTTTCACAATTACTATCTTGTGCTCGCAGTCGCCGCGATCTCGTATTTCCTGATCTCGCGTCTCGTTCATTCCCATTACGGCCGCGCCATGCGCGGGCTGATGGAGAACGAGACGCTGGCTGTCGCCGTCGGCATCGATGTGACAAAGACGCTGACACTGGCAGCCGTGATCTCTGCGGGTATCGCCGGCGCGGCGGGAAGCCTTTACGCGCATTACATCCGCATCATCGATCCCGACGTCTTCGCTTTCATCTCGACGGTGACCATGGTGATCATGGTGGTGTCGGGCGGTAAGGGATCGCTGGCCGGGCCTGTGGTCGGCGGCGTCATCTTTGGCCTGCTGCCTGTGTTCCTGCGGCCGATCATGCCGCCGGAGGCACAGTGGATCACCTATGGCGTGGTGCTGATCGTCATCCTGTTCGTCATGCCGCGCGGCATCGTGCCGTCGCTTGCCGCGAAACTCGGTTTAGCGCGGGCCGGCGGAACCAGGCGGGCGTCCATCGCCGTCTCCGAACGTACCGCCGAGGAGCGCGCCTGATGGCCGAGACAGTACTCAGCATCGAACACGTCGCGGTCCATTTCGGTGGCCTCGTCGCAATCTCGGACATGAACTTCCATGTCAACAAAGGTGAGATCGTCAGCCTGATCGGGCCGAACGGTGCCGGCAAGACCACGGCCTTCAACGTCATGACCGGCTTTCTCACGCCCACGAAGGGCGCGGTGAACTATTGCGGCGCGGACCTCAAGTGCAAGAAACCGCATGAAATCGCGGATCTCGGTCTGATCCGCACCTTTCAGCGCACCAGCGTGTTTCCGAACGACACCGTCTACGACAACGTCCTGATCGGCCTGCATCGCCAAGGGGAGCTTAAAGGCAAGCTTGGCCTTGCCGAAGCCATTCTCGGCCTGCCGCGCGCCCGCGCATCGGAGAAAGCGCAGCGCGCCCGTGCAGCCGAACTGGTGCGCTGGATCGGGCTGGAAGCGCGCGCCAACGATCTTGCGGGCTCGCTGTCCTACGGCGAGCAGCGCCTCGTCGGTGTCGCGCTGGCGCTCGCCGCGCAGCCGAAGATGTTGCTGCTCGACGAGCCTGTGTCCGGCATGAACGCGTCGGAGACGCATACTTTCGTACAGCTGATCCGCAATATCCGGGATCGTGGCGTCACGATCCTCTTGGTCGAGCACGACATGCCGATGGTGATGAGCGTATCGGATCGGATCGTGGTCCTGAATTACGGCCGCATCATCGCCGAAGGACCGCCCGACGAAATCCGCAAGAATCCCGCAGTGATCGAAGCCTATCTCGGTCAGAGCGCGAAGGATGTGGTCAAGGAGGTCGCAGTCCATGCTTGAGATCCGTGACATGGTCTGCGCCTATGGCCAGATCTCAGCCCTCAAGGGCATTTCGCTTTCGGTCAAGGCCGGTCAGCTCGTGGCGCTGATTGGCGCCAATGGCGCCGGCAAAAGCACGACGTTGCGGGCGATCTCGGGCCTCGTGCCATCGCGCTCCGGCAGTCTGCATTTCGACGGCGAAGACATCACCGGCATTGGCGCGCAGCGGGTGCTCTCAAAGGGCATCGCACATTGTCCGGAAGGACGTCGCGTTTTTCCGCATATGACGGTGGCCGAAAATCTCGACATGGGCGCCTATCTGCGCTCCGACATGTCCGAAGTCGCAGTGGACCGCGACCGCATTTATGGCGAGTTCCCGCGCCTCGCCGAGCGACGCAAGCAGGCTGCAGGTACGCTGTCCGGCGGCGAGCAGCAGATGCTGGCCATCGGCCGTGCATTGATGTCGCGCCCGCGCCTGGTGATGTTCGATGAACCATCGCTTGGTCTCGCGCCCAACATCGTCGAGCGTACCTTTGCGATCATTCGCGCGATCCGTGACGCCGGCACGACTGTTTTGCTCGTTGAGCAGAATGCCTTCGCCGCGCTCGAGATGTGCGATCATGCCTATCTGCTGGAGTCCGGCCGTGTCGTGCTGTCGGGTGCGGGAGCGGAGCTGATCGAGAACGAGCATGTCCGACGGGCCTATCTTGGCGGATGACGACAATCCCGCCCGATGGGTCGCGGTCTGTTCGCGTGAGCGCCTGACCGAACAGACAATCGTCTGCGTCAACGTGGCTGGCCTCGGTGTTCTCATCGTGCAGGATGGCGAGACGATCTATGCCTGCGAGCGCGCCTGTCCGCATGAGCAGGCCGATCTCAGCCTTGGCCGCGTCGCCGATCGCCGGCTGCACTGTCCGCGTCATCTGGCCTGGTTCGATCTGGCAGACGGCAGCATGTCGCCGGGCTGGCCCAGCAGGGGTTTGCGACGCTATCCGGTGCGCGAAAGGGGTGCACAAATCTGGGTCGATGCACAGGCCGTCGTTCCGAAGTAACGAGCCTTCGCGAAAGTTACGCGGCATCGGGTCTGGATGCAGAATTCGTTGGCGCTGCAGCATTCAATTGGTGCAGTTGCGGTATAATAATCATGCTTGCCCCCTCGTAAAGCGCGGATAATACTGCTGAAAAGTCAGACTCCTGAGTGTGTCTGGCAGTACACAAATGGGCGGCAAGACCCATGCTTCTCGTCGATCTTCCAAGCGATCTCCGTCAAGGGCCAGGGATGTGACCATTATCGATTTCGGCAGGGCCATCCCATCGTCGCAGGGGCGCGGCTGGCAGCAATGGCCCGGCCATGAAGACTTTTCGCTGCAGTTCCTGCGCGTGCTGCGCGCGGCGCAGGAAGGCGGAAGTACCGTTTCGGAATGTTTCCTGGCGGCGGAGCGCATCAATCCGCGCGATGACGAGAGCTGGTATCGCGAATGGCATAGCGCGGCTGATATCAACCGTGAGCGCGCCGCGGAGGCGCTGGCCAGCGGCCGAATCCCGACGGCGCTGAGCAACTGGCTGCGCGCAGCCAACTACTATCGCACTGCTCAGGTCATGCTCGCTTGCAGCGATCCGCGGCAAGGCGCCGCCATCGCACTGATGCAGGATTGCGCCCGACTTTACGTGCAGCATGCAACGCCTGCCGGCGAGGTCGTCGAGATCCCGTGGCGGGACGGTGTGTTGCAGGGATACTTCGTTCCTGCGCCGCGCGCGACGCGGCCGCTGCCGGTCGTTCTCTGCGTCGTCGGGCAGGGCCACTACAAGGAAGAGCATCTGCACAGGGTGCCCAGCTACGCGCTGGACCGCGGTCTCTCGCTGTTGCTCGTCGATTTGCCCGGTCAATCCTATAGCCAGGAGATGATCGGGTCGCCTTGTCGGTATGAGGTCGAAACGGCGATCAGCGGCTGGGTCGATTTCCTGGCCGACCGCAGCGATATCGATCAGGAGCGAATTGCGATCTTCGGAGACGGCCTGGGAGCTGCCTTTGCGACGCGCGGCGCCAATCTCGACGACCGCTTTGCAGCAGCTGTTTGCGATGCCGGAATCTGGGAGCTTCACGAGCGCGCGTTTATTGCCAGCCGCATTTCAGGCCGGGCTGGTCTGGGCTGTCCGAGTGAAATCGAGGGCTTCAACAGCAGCAGTGTCGCCGCCAATATCAAATGCCCGGTCCTGGTTGCGATGGGCGAGCGCGACTGGCTCGATGTCGATCACGTCACGGAATGTTGCCGCGTCATGAAACAAAACGGCCTCGACATCGAACTGAAGATCTTTCGCGCGTCGGAAACGGTGGCCCCGCCCGCCCAGATCGATATTCCGACCGTGGGCAACGAGTTCATCTTCGACTGGATTGTCGATCGCCTGCGCGCAGGGACGAAGTAGGGGCGCGGCTCGGTCGATTGACCGCCGCTCACCCGGCGACGTTCAGCTCTCGACTTCCAGCATCAGTGTCGCTTTTTCGAGGCGACTCTTGAGCCGGGACATGTGCTGTCCGATCTCCTTCAAGGCCTGCTCGTCGAAATCGCTGAGAATGAAATCCCCGAGCGACTCCCTGCGGGTTGATAGCGCGGAGATCTTCTTGCTGGCCTTGTCGGACAGCGACATCAGTACAACGCGGGCATCCTCGCGGGACGCGACGCGCCGCATGAAGCCATTCTTCTCGAGCATCTTGGATTGGGTGGTGACGAAGGAGGGGTCGACGTGGAGCATGGCGGACACATCCTTGACCGGCACGCCGTTGCCGCGATCGAGGTCGCTGACGGCCATCAGGATCATCCATTGCGGTCCGCTGATGCCGAGCTCCTTGGCCCAGAACTGTCGGATTCCCTCAAGATGGACGTTGATCGAGGCGATGTCCCAGATGAACTGTCGGATGATCTCCTGATTCTGGCCGGTCACCCAAATCGAAAGCTCATTTTCGTTCCAGCCCGCAGATCCCCCACGCATTGTCACCACTGCCCCGCCGGCCATTCCATCGTCCCACACTTCTCAGAATTCTATAATTGTATCAGTGAATTGTGACGCGCAAACCACGATTTCGTGTGTTGCCGGGAAACCACACTGCATCGCGATAAAGTTACATGAGTTCATAAAGTATTTTGCTTCTAAGAATTGCGCAGGCATTCTCAGTTCCGGCGATGGGGAAACCCTCGATCGTCCCGTTGAAGTAGTTCGCTTGAGTGCCTCGCGTTATGCGGGTGTTTCCGAAAGCGCGAAGTGCTCTAGCGGTTAGTTTGGGGACTTGGGGGACTAAATCTTCGGGCGCACGCGCCTGGCAGATCCGGAACCTTCCCTTTTGGACAACTTGGAGGTTTAACATGACGATGATTAAGAGCCTTATCCTCGGCTCGGCGGCGGGTCTGATCGCCATCGGCGGAGCTCAGGCAGCCGATCTTCCGGTGAAGGCCAAGGCAGTGGAATACGTGAAGATCTGCTCGCTCTACGGCGCAGGCTTCTACTACATCCCGGGCACCGATACCTGCATCAAGATCGGCGGCGCGATCCGTTTGGACGTTGCCTTCAACGGTGGCACCTACGACGTGCCGTTCTGGCAGGGCGGCGCTGGCGGCGCTGGTACGTTCGCGAAGAACTATTACTCGACCCGTGAACGCGTCAACTTGACGACGGACACCCGTACCGCGACCGAATACGGTGTGGTTCGTACCTACGCGAACATCCAGTTCGACTTCCTCCAGGATCGTGAATCGATCGCTGGTGGTTACACCGAAGTCGACTACGCATTCATCCAGTTCGCCGGCTTCACCTTCGGTAAGGCCGTCTCGCAGTTCGATCCCCAGTGGGCGCTCGCCAAGCCGTACATTTCGTCGGGCTTCAACGCCGGTTCGAACAACGCGACCGGTATCCCGCAGCTCGCTTACACCGCTTCGTTCGGTAACGGTGTGTCGGGCACGATCTCGATCGAGAACGCTTCGCCCTACCGCAACGCTGGTGTCATCAACAACATCACACCGTTCGTTGGTCCGTTCGGCGCCAACACCGCCGGCGCCTACGGTGTCGCGTCGAATACCTTCACCGGCAACTCGTACGGTGGTAACCACATTCCTGATATCGTCGGCAACATCCGCCTCGATCAGGCTTGGGGCACGCTGCACTTCGGTGCCGCGATGCACACCATTACCCCGACCTTCTACTCTACTGCTCTTGGTGCTGCTGGTAACGAGTCGCTCGGCCACCCCGACGACAAGTACGGCTTCGCGGTGACCGGCGCTGTCGAGTTCAAGAACCTGCCCACCGGCGCAGGCGACAGCTTGAAGCTCGAAGCCAGCTACGGCAAGGGCGCTGCCAAGTATGTCTTCGGTGGCACGACCGACACCAACGGCGGCGGTCGTTATGCCAAGATCACCGGTAACACCATGGGCTTCGGCTACGTGCTTGACGGCGTCTACACCAACGGTGGCCAGATCATTCAGAGCGACGCCTGGGAAGTCAGCGCGTTCTATGAGCACTACTGGACCCCGGCCTGGCGTACATCGCTGTTCGGTAACTACAGCCATATTTCGTATGGCGCTGGTGGCAACGCGCTCCTCGCCGCTGCTTTCGCTCCGGGCAGGGTGGGCGGCTCGAACAACGGTACCCTCGTTGGTTCATCCGGCAACTTCGATCTCGGCCTAGCCCAGATCGGCACCCGTACTGCCTGGACCCCGGTCCAGAATCTGACGCTGTCGGCTCAGTTCACCTATAGCCGTCTCGAGCAGAACCTCGGTGGCACCCTTACCGGCGCTGCTGTGACCGGCAAGCCTGCTCAAGACTACGCGCTCGGCAACCAGAACGTTTACAACGGCGCTGTGCAGATCCTGCGCTCCTTCTAATTCTGATCGTCTCACGACGACTAGTCTTTGAAACAAAGACCCCCGGCAGGAAACTGCCGGGGGTTTTTGCTTTATAGAGCCGCGTCCGACTTCGTTCGCTCGAGCGGCGTTCTCGACGCCGCGGAGGCGGGCGTCTATACCGGGCGGCGTGGCCTCCGGCCGCGCAAGCCGTAAAGCCCGAAGTCCGCAGGATCATGGCGTCTCCAGCTGAACTGTTTCAAAGCGCATTCGCTGCCTTCCAGCAGGGCCGCCTCCAGGAGGCCGAGCGCGGATTCAGCCAGTTCTTGCGCAAAGACCCGAAGCATTTCCCGGCGCTGAATATTCTCGCTATCGTCCTGGTCGCGCTGAAGCGCCATGCCGAGGCCGAGCCGTATCTGAAAGCGGCCCTGCGCATCAATGCGACATCGGATGCCACGTTCTACAATTACGGCCTGGTGCTGAAGGCGCTGAGCCGGCCGGATGAAGCGCTGCAGCGTTTTACCGAAGCGCTGGCGCTCAATCCCGGCAATGCCGAAACGCTGAATAATCGTGGCACGGTTCTGAACGATCTGCGCGACTACCCCGCCGCGCTGGCGGATTTCGATCGCGCGCTGGCGCTCAATCCGCGCTACGCCGCGGCCTTCTTCAACAAGAGCAAGTCGCTGGCGGAGTTGAAGCGCTATGACGAGGCCCTCGCGGCTTGCGAGTCGGCGCTCGCCTTGCAGCCCGATCTGGCGGAAGCTTGGTTTGGTCGCGGCTACATCTTTGGCCAGATGCGGATGCCGGCAGAAGCGGTGGAGGCCTATGGCCGCGCACGCCAACTCAATCCGGACCTGCCACTCCTGAAAGGCAATCTGCTGCATCAGAAAATGCTGGTCTGCGACTGGCATGACACGAATGCGCTGATTGCCGAGATCGAGGTTGATCTCATAGCCGGCAAACTGGCCGCCGAGCCATTCGGTTGGCAGGGCGTCGCCACCTCGGAACGCAGCCTGCAGCGCTGCGCCGAACTGACCAACGCCTCACGTTTTCCTCTGCAAGCCCCGTTGCTGCGTGCTTCTCCGACCGGGCCGAATGCAAAAATCCGCATCGGCTATCTCTCGGGTGAATTTCGACAGCAGGCGACCTCGCTGCTGCTGGTCGGTGTGCTGGAGCAGCACGACAAAAGCGCGTTCGAGATTTTCGCCATCGACAACGGGTATGACGACGGCAGCGACATCAGGCGACGCATCGCTGGCGCCGTGGATGGGATCGTCGATATCTCCACACTGAACGATCCGCAGGCGGTGGACGCCATTCGCGCACAGCGCATCGACATCCTCGTCAATCTCAACGGCTATTTCGGCGAGCAGCGTACCGGCGTATTCGCGCGCAGGGCCGCGCCGGTGCAGGTCAATTATCTCGGCTTTCCCGGCACGCTCGGCGCGGGTTTCATGGATTACATCCTCGCCGATCAACACGTCCTGCCGCCCGAGCACCGGCAATTCTACAATGAGAAAGTCGCCTGGCTGCCGAATTGCTATCAGGCCAATGACGATCGCCGGGAGATATCGGTACGTGCATTCGCGCGCGCGGAGGTCGGTTTGCCTGCGCAGGGCTTCGTGTTCTGTTGCTTCAACAATGCCTACAAGATCACGCCCGATGTCTTCGATAGCTGGACGCGGATTCTGTCAGCCGTTGACGGTAGCGTTCTCTGGCTGCTGGAGGACAGCGCTGCGGCTGTGGCGAATCTGCGCCGCGAAGCGGAATTGCGGGGCATCGACCCCGCGCGTCTGGTCTTTGCCGCGCGCATGCTGCCGGCCGAGCACCTGGCGCGGCATCGTTGTGCGGATCTATTTCTCGATACGTTGCCGTACAATGCGCATACGACAGCAAGCGACGCATTATGGGCTGGATTGCCGTTGCTGACGTGTCGTGGAGAAACCTTTGCGGGGCGCGTTGCCGCGAGTCTTCTGCAGAATCTGGGTGTGCTGGAGTTGATTGCCGCGAAGCGAGATGACTATGAGCGTATGGCGATCGAGCTGGCGGAAAATCCCGAGCGGTTGTCGTCGATCCGGGAGAAATTATCGGCCAATCGTCTGAACATGCCGGCCTTCGACACCCGGCGTCTGGCACGTGATATCGAAACCGCATTTCGCAAAATGGCCGAACGGGCCCGGGCAGGGCTGGCGCCAGCCCACATCATGTTTCCCGCTAACGATAGCGGCCAATAATATATTTGATTGAGCAAATCAGGTATTGCGCTCAACATTCTGGCTCATGTAATATTTTCGTGCGCAGCCGGCAATTTTTGACGGCCCTAAGTCTTCGAGGAGACTCGCGCACTCTGCTGTAAATCTCCGAAACCACCGGCAATGCCCTGCCGGTGGTTTTTCGGCTTTTTTGGGGCCAGTTTCGAGTGGCCCGCTGGTATTCCAGGATTATTGCTAACGCGGAAGGGCGCGGGAACTGTGTCATGCCGGCACGCCCTTGAATCAGTCCAACCCCCTCTGAAAACGGCAGAATTGCTGCTGACCAGATCGGCAGCATGCGATGGAATCTGTCGCAGAGACATCCAAATTATGACCTGTTGCCCATCGTTGCATATCAGGACTGACGAGCTATCTGACCGAAATTGCTAGAGATTTCTTGCTTTTTGAGCAAGTTGTGGCTAAAAGCCGCTCATCGTGGAGAGTATGAATAATGGCGCATAACTACGCAATTAATGAGGACGTTCACCACCAGCTGCAGGGGCCGCAGGGCCGTTCCACCATCAAGGAACGCAGCATCTACACCATCACCTCTCGCCTTCCGATCGAAGCCGATGGTCGCCCGCGTTACCGGATCAAGAGCAAGTCCGAGAACATCGAGCGTGTCGTGACCGAAGAGCAGATCAGCCGCCTGGGTTGATCTCGGATCAGCCTTCTTGCTGATCGTACTTGCCGTTTGCTGTCGTCGCCGGGGCCTTGGACCCCGCGACGAAGCAGACCGCCCCAAAGACCCCAACCAGATTCTATCTTGAAGCGGGAAGCTTGGCCGGGGCTGATCTCTACTCGTCCTGCTGCGATGGTTGCGGCAAGGCGGCTTCGCACCATATGCTTTGCCCCGAGGGCGGACACCGAAGGCCACACACGCGATCGTCGCGCCGCACCTCGGCAAAAATGATGTGGTCGGAGCGGGGCGTCCCTTGATCGAAAAACTTGAACTGCTGTTGTCGCTGGCGAAGGAACGGCATTTCGGCCGCGCCGCGGAAGCTTGCGGCGTGACGCAGCCCACCATGTCCACCAGCCTCAAGCAGCTCGAGGATATGCTCGGCGTGATGCTGGTGCAGCGCGGCTCGCGCTTCCAGGGCTTTACGCCGGAAGGCGAACGCGCGCTCGACTGGGCACGCCGCATCGTCGGCGATGCCCGCGCGATGAAGCAGGAAATCAACGGCCTCAAGGACAGTCTGTCCGGCGAGATCCGCATCGCCGCAATTCCCACGGTGCTCGGCATGGTCGCCTCGCTGACGACGCCGTTTCGCGCGCGGCACCCCGATGTACGCTTTAAAATCATGTCCTGCACTTCGGCGGCGGTGCTGGGCCTCCTGGAAAATCTTGAGGTCGATGCGGGGCTGACCTACATCGAAAATGAACCGCTGGGCAAAGTCCGCTCGATCCCGCTCTACAAGGAAAGCTACCGGCTGCTTACCTCGCCGGACGGCCTGTTCGGTGATCGCAAGGAAGTCACCTGGAGCGAAGTCGGCCAAGTGCCACTGTGCCTGCTGACCCCCGATATGCAGAATCGACGCATCATCGATCGTGCCCTGAAGTCGGTCGGCGCCGAGGCGATGCCGATGCTGACGTCGAATTCGATTATCGTGCTCTATACCCATGTGAAGACCGGCCGTTGGGCCAGCGTGATGCCGGCCAAGCTGGCGGAGACGCTGGGTCTGACCGCCAATGACTCGGTCCGTATGATCCCGATCGTCGATCCTGTGGTGAATTACGGCGTCGGCCTCGTGGTGCCCCAGCGCGATCCCATGACCCCGCTGGTGGCGACTCTGGTCCAGATCGCCCGGGAGGTTGCGCCGTCGCTGGAGGCGTAAGATCTTCGTTTCGGGTGCTGCAATTGCTGCGCTGCAACCAAGCTAACCATTTCAAATTCATCGATTTCGCCGGGTGTCGATACCGTTTCCGTATCGCAGCATGAGACAGCTTTATTGATCTTTGGATCGATTCCAATTTTGATTGGTTCTCCAGTCATAAGATCAATTGAGTACCGGGATGAACGCAGCCTACGAGCCGAATGCTTATGAGCCTTGGAGTGCCGACCGAGGCACCGAGATCATCGAGAGCCTGTCCCATGTGGAAGGCGGCGTGATCGTGATTCTGCATGCGATGCAGGAAGCCTTTGGTTATGTGCCAGAGGCGGCAATCCCGATGATCGCGCTAGCGCGTAACCTGTCGCGCGCCGAGGTCCATGGCGTGTTCACTTTCTACCATGACTTCCGCCACGAGCCGGCCGGCAAGCATGTGCTGAAGATCTGCCGCGCTGAGGCTTGCCAAGCGGCTGGCGGCGATGCACTTGCGGCGCGCGCGGAAGCGAAATTGGGTGTAAAGTTTGGAAACACGACGGCGGATCAGCGTGTTACGTTGGAGCCGATCTATTGCCTCGGGCTCTGCGCCACGGCGCCATCGGCGATGCTCGATGGCCGTCTGGTTGGCCGCCTCGATGAGAAGCGCATCGATGCGCTGGTCGCGGAGGCACAGCGATGACATCGTCTGACAAGACTCTCAAGATCTACATTCCGCGCGATGCGGCCGCCGTTTCAGTCGGCGCCGATGAACTCGTCAGTGCCTTCGAAACGGAGGCTCAAAAGCGCAAGCTTGCAATCGAGATCATTCGCCCCGGTTCGCGCGGATTGCTGTGGCTGGAGCCGATGATCGAAGTCGCGACGCCGGAAGGCCGTGTCGCCTTCGGGCCGGTCGAAGAGAAAGACGTTGCGTCGGTGCTCGATGCGATGGTCGCAAACGGCTCTCACACGCTGCGTCTTGGTGTCGCGGAGGAGATTCCGTGGCTCAAGAAGCAGACGCGTCTGACCTTTGTGCGCTGCGGCGTCGTCGATCCCCGATCGGTCGAGGATTACATCGCGCATGATGGCTACAGGGGCCTCGCGCGCGCGCTGACGCTGGATAGCGCCGGCATCATTGCCGACGTCACCACCTCCGGCCTGCGTGGCCGCGGCGGCGCCGGCTTCCCGACCGGCATCAAGTGGAAGACGGTGGCCGATACCAAAGCCGATCGTAAATTCATCGTCTGCAATGCGGACGAGGGCGACAGCGGCACCTTCGCTGACCGCATGATCATGGAAGGCGATCCCTTCGTGGTGATCGAAGGCATGACCATTGCCGGCATCGCGGTGGGCGCCACCAAAGGCTACATCTATATCCGTTCGGAATATCCGCATGCCGTCGAGGCGATGAATGAGGGTATCGCTGCCGCCAAGCGCGCCGGTTATCTCGGCGACAAGATTCGCGGCTCGGCGCACGCATTCGATCTCGAAGTCCGCGTCGGCGCCGGCGCCTATGTCTGCGGCGAGGAGACCTCACTGCTGGAGTCGCTCGAAGGCCGTCGCGGCATCGTCCGCGCCAAGCCGCCGCTGCCGGCGCATAAAGGCCTGTTCGGCAAGCCGACGGTCATCAACAACGTGCTCTCGTTTGCGGCGATCCCGTTCATCCTCGACAACGGCGCCAAGGCCTATGCGGATTACGGCATGGGCCGCTCGCGTGGCACGATGCCGATCCAACTCGCGGGTAACATCAAGTTCGGCGGCCTCTTCGAAGTCGCTTTCGGCATCACGCTGGGTGAGCTGATTGATGATATCGGCGGCGGCACCTTCACCGGCAAGCCGGTCCGCGCGGTGCAGGTCGGCGGTCCGCTCGGTGCCTACTTCCCGCGCGAATTGTTCGACACGCCGTTCGACTACGAGGCTTTCGCCAAGCGTGACGGCCTGATCGGCCACGGCGGCATCGTGGTGTTCGACGACACCGTCGACATGTCGAAGCAGGCGCGCTTTGCGATGGAATTCTGCGCCATCGAATCCTGCGGCAAGTGCACGCCATGCCGCATCGGCTCCACCCGCGGCGTCGAGACCATCGACAAGATCCGCCGTGGTGAACGCGTCGCCGAGAACATCGCCGTGCTGCAGGACCTCAGCAACACCATGAAGTTCGGTTCGCTCTGTGCGCTGGGCGGCTTCACGCCGTATCCGGTGATGAGTGCGCTGAAACATTTCCCCGGAGATTTCGGCCCGGCGCCATCGCGCCTTCAGGCCGCAGAGTAAAGGAGCAACACATGTCGCTCGTTCACGAAATCGATTTTGGTACGCCGCGTTCGAAGTCCGAAAAGATGGTCACGCTGACCATCGACGGGCAGAGCGTCTCGGTGCCCGAGGGCACCTCAATCATGCGCGCCGCCATGGAGATGGGCACGCAGATTCCGAAACTCTGCGCCACCGACATGGTGGATGCCTTCGGCTCCTGCCGCCTCTGTCTCGTCGAGATCGAAGGCCGCGCCGGCACGCCGGCCTCCTGCACCACGCCGGCCATGGAAGGCCTCGTGGTTCATACCCAGAATGCGCGGCTCGCGGCGCTGCGTAAGGGCGTGATGGAGCTCTATATCTCCGACCATCCGCTCGACTGTCTCACCTGCGCTGCCAATGGTGATTGCGAATTGCAGGATATGGCCGGTGCCGTCGGCTTGCGCGACGTGCGTTACGGTTATGACGGCGAGAACCATGTCTTCGCCAAGACCGGTCCGAAGCACAATCACAATTCGCCGGAAGCCTGCGAAAACGATCACTGGATGGCGAAGGACGAGTCGAATCCGTACTTCACATACGATCCCTCCAAGTGCATCGTCTGCTCGCGCTGCGTTCGCGCCTGTGAAGAAGTTCAGGGCACTTTCGCGCTGACGATCTCCGGCCGCGGTTTCGAGAGCCGGGTCTCGCCGGGCATGAGCGAGAGCTTCCTGGGTTCGGAATGCGTGTCCTGCGGCGCCTGCGTGCAGGCCTGCCCGACCGCGACGCTGACCGAGAAGGCCGTGATCGAGATCGGCCAGCCTGAGCACTCCGCTGTGACCACCTGTGCCTATTGCGGCGTCGGCTGTACCTTCAAGGCGGAAATGCGAGGTGAAGAACTGGTGCGCATGGTGCCGTACAAGGACGGCAAGGCCAATCGCGGCCATTCCTGCGTCAAGGGCCGTTTCGCCTGGGGCTATGCGAACCACAAGGAGCGCATCCTCAATCCGATGATCCGCGAGAAGATCACCGATCCATGGCAGGAAGTGTCATGGGATGAGGCCTTCAATTTCGCGGCCAAGAAGTTCAAGGGCATCCAGGCCAAACACGGCAAAGACTCCATCGGCGGCATCACCTCGTCGCGCTGCACCAATGAAGAAGTATTCGTGGTGCAGAAGCTGATCCGCGCCGGCTTCGGCAACAACAACGTCGATACTTGCGCGCGCGTTTGCCATTCGCCGACCGGCTACGGCCTGTCCTCAACCTTCGGCACCTCGGCCGGCACGCAGGATTTCGACTCGGTGGAAGACACCGACGTCGTGATGATCATTGGTGCGAACCCGACCGATGGCCATCCGGTGTTTGCGTCACGCCTGAAGAAGCGTTTGCGCGCCGGCGCCAAGCTGATCGTGGTAGATCCGCGCCAAACCGATATCGTGCGCTCGGCCCATATCGAGGCACAGCACCATCTGCCCCTGATGCCCGGTACCAATGTCGCCGTGCTCACCGCGCTGGCGCATGTCATCGTCACCGAAGGCCTCGCCGACGAGACCTTCATCCGCGAGCGCTGTGACTGGAGCGAGTTCGAAGACTGGGCGGCCTTCGTCGCGCAGCCGAACCACAGCCCCGAAGCCACTGCCATCATGACCGGCGTCGATCCGAAGGAGCTGCGCGCCGCTGCCCGTTTGTTCGCCACCGGTGGCAATGGTGCGATCTATTACGGTCTCGGCGTCACCGAGCACAGCCAGGGTTCGACCACCGTGATCGCGATCGCGAACCTCGCGATGGCGACCGGCAATATCGGTCGTCCCGGCGTCGGCGTGAATCCGCTGCGCGGCCAGAACAACGTGCAGGGCTCCTGCGACATGGGCTCGTTCCCGCATGAGCTGCCGGGCTATCGCCACATCTCGGGCGATGCGGTGCGCGAGCAGTTCGAAGCGATGTGGAACGTCAAGCTCAACAGTGAGCCGGGCCTGCGCATTCCCAACATGTTCGATGCCGCCACCGAAGGCACTTTCATGGGCCTCTACGTGCAGGGCGAAGACATCCTGCAGTCCGACCCCAACACCAAGCATGTGGTCGCGGCGCTGTCGGCGATGGAATGCGTCATCGTCCACGACCTGTTCCTGAACGAGACCGCCAACTACGCCCACGTGTTCTTCCCGGGCTCCACCTTCCTGGAGAAGAACGGCACCTTCACCAATGCCGAACGCCGCATCCAGCGCGTCCGCAAGGTGATGTCGCCGAAGAATGGTCTTGAGGACTGGGAAGTGACCTTGGGATTCGCCAAGGCACTCGGCTACGAGATGTCCTACAACCACCCCTCGGAGATCATGGACGAGATCGCGGCGCTGACGCCGACTTTTGCCGGCGTTTCCTATGCGAAGCTCGAAGAGGTTGGTTCGGTGCAGTGGCCGTGTAACGAGAAGCAGCCTCTGGGCACGCCGATCATGCATATGGACGGCTTCGTGCGCGGCAAGGGCAAGTTCATGCTCACCGAATACATCGCCACCGACGAGCGTACAGGGCCGCGCTTCCCGCTGCTGCTCACCACCGGCCGTATTCTCAGCCAGTACAATGTCGGCGCGCAGACACGGCGCACCGAGAATGTGGTCTGGCATGAAGAGGATCGTCTGGAGCTGCATCCGCATGACGCCGAACTGCGTGGCATCCGCGACGGCGACTGGGTGAAGCTGCAGAGCCGCGCCGGTGAGACGACGTTGCGTGCGCTGCTCACCGAGCGTATGGCGCCGGGCGTGGTCTATACGACCTTCCATCACCCGACCACGCAGGCCAACGTCATCACCACCGAGTTCTCGGACTGGGCGACCAATTGCCCGGAATACAAGGTGACGGCGGTGCAGATCTCGCCCTCGAACGGTCCGTCCGAGTGGCAGAAGGAATATGACGAGCAGGCCCGCCAGTCGCGCCGGATCGCCATGCCTGTCGTGGAAGCTGCGGAGTAGGTCTGGAGACCAGACATGCACGAGCCGGTTCGCTCAGTCCCCCGCAAGATCTGGCGCCAGTCCGGCGTCAGCGAGGGGCTGCGCGCGGTGCCAGAAGAGACCGCGCTGGCGATCACCTATAATGGCGGCACCTATGCCGTCATGATGGGGACGCCGCAGGACTATCGCGACTTCGCCTATGGCTTCAGCCTGAGTGAAGGCGTGGTCACCTCGATCAACGAGATCGAGAGTTTCGAGGCCGTTGAATTCGACGATGGCGTTGAGCTGCGCATGTGGCTCGCAGGCGAGAAGGCCGAGAGCATCAGCGCGCGGCGCCGGCAGATCGCAGGGCCGACGGGCTGCGGTCTGTGCGGCATCGACTCGATCTCGGAAGCCGTTAAGCCGGCGGCCATCGTCGCGCCCGGCGGCGTGTTCTCCTTCGACCAGATCATGGCGGCGATGGAGACGCTGTCGCCGCTGCAGAAGGTCAACATCCAGACCCGCGCCGTGCACGCCGCGGCGTTCTGGACGCCGGCCGACGGCATCGTCGCGTTGCGTGAGGATGTCGGCCGTCACAATGCGCTCGACAAGCTGGCCGGTGCGCTGGCGCAGGCCAAGGTCGATGCAGGGCAGGGCATGGTACTGCTGACCAGCCGCGTCTCTGTCGAGATGGTGCAGAAGACGGCTGCCATCGGCGCGCCGCTCATGGTGTCGGTCTCGGCGCCCACCGCGCTTGCCATCCGCATGGCGGAAGCCGCAGGCATTACGTTGGCCGCGATCGCGCGCAGCGACGGGTTCGAAGTTTTCACACATCAGCATCGCGTGCGTCAGCACGGCGTCACCGCGGATGCATCAGGGCAAGAGCATGGACACCCACACATCGACGTCGCCTGACCGGCTGATCTATATGGCCAACCAGATTGGCGACTTCTTCAACAGCCAGGGCCACGATCACGCCGTGGCCGGCATTGCCGAACATATCAAGAAGTTCTGGGATCCGCGCATGCGGAAGAAGATCTTCGAACATCTGGATGCGGGCGGCGCCGGGCTGAAGCCGAACGTCCTCGAGGCGATCGCGTCGCTGAAGAAGTAGGACCAGCCCACACTCGTCATTCCGGGGCGGGCGCGCTTCTTCGCGCGCGCGAACCCGGAAGCTGGACATGGCTTGGCGCTGTTGGAGACTCCCATGCTGAGATACCGGGTTCGCGATCGCCGAGTGGCGCTCGCGCCCCGGAATGACGGCGTTGAGGACTACGGCAAAGCCTAGCCCGCTTCCTTCGGTGTCTGCGGTTTCAGCGCCAGCGCATGTACCGTTCCCGCGAGTTCCGCCGCCAGCAGTTCGTTGATCATGCGATGACGGTCGATCCGGCTCTTCCCTTCGAAGGCCTCCGACACAATATTGACCCTGAAGTGGGTTTCACCCTCCGGGCGGTGGCCCATGTGACCGGCATGCAGATGCGATTCATCTGAAACGTCGAGGCTGAGGGGCGCGAAAGCCTCTGTCAGCTTCTTTGTGATGTTATCTTTCATGGTCATGATGGCCGGCTTAGCGGTTCGCCCCACTCATGGTCAATCACGATGTGGCGACCATATTGGTGCGGCGCAGGGCGCCGAATGAGGTAATCGGAATGTCAAGACTTGAAGCTTTTTGCATTGCGTTGTCATAGTCAGCCATGCCCATCGACTCATCCAAATTCTTCGACAGCATCCGTATCAAGCCGAACAAGCTGAGCGCGAAGCAGCAGGCCGCTGCGCGCGAAGAAGCTATTATGTGCGAGTGGCCCGAGTGCAAGAACAAGGGTCCGCACCGCGCGCCCAAGGGCCGTGCGCAGGACAAGGAATACTGGCACTTCTGCCTGAACCATGTCCGCGAATACAATCAGGGCTACAACTTCTTCCAGGGCATGGCCCCGGACGCGGTCGCCAAGTACCAGAAGGACGCGCTAACCGGCCATCGTCCGACCTGGAAGATGGGCGCCAACGGCTCTGCGGACAAAACCAAGGCCGGGCAGCCCGACCTCGACGGCGCGATCGATCCGTTTGCCATGTTCAACGAGATGAACGGCATGGGTATGGGGCGCGGCCGGGCCCGCAAGCCGCAGCAGCCGATCAAGGAAGAAACCCGCAAGATCTTCAATGCCGAGCGCAAGGCGCTGCAGGTCATGGGTCTGGGCCCCAGCGCGACGCTGGACGACGTCAAGGCGCAGTACAAGGCGCTGGTGAAGCAGCATCACCCCGACGCCAATGGTGGCGACCGCTCCACCGAGGACCGGTTGATCGAAATCATCAAGGCTTACAATTACTTGAAGACCGTGGTCCGGGGCTCCTGAGGCGCTCCGAGATTGGCCACGCGATTGCCAATGTTCGTCGTGCCCGGCCAGCGCGAAGCGAGCTTCGCTGGATGTGCCGGGCATCCACGTCTTTGGCGGCGAGTGAACAAAGACGTAGGTGGCCGGGACAAGCCCGGCCATGACAGTCGAGAGCGCTGCCAAACCATTAAGCATAACCCGTCGCTGCCCGCTTAATTCGCCTTCCCGCCTGATACCGCCGCAATTCCGCCCGGCCTGAGATCTTCAATCTCTGTTGACCATCGCCGGAACGGAACCTGCTGCTCACGGCCAGTTGCCTTGCGAGCAAGGGGCCTTAAGGCTAATATTTGCGTACGAATAAGGGCTCATTTGTCTTTATTCCTTGGGGTGTCGACGTCCCGTCGGCTGCGGAGCTTGGCTTTGAAACATCGCTCGCTTGTTCGCGCGCTGCTGACGTCGGTCGTACTTGCGACAGGCGTGGTGCTGGCCGGCTGCAACGGCGAAGACATGTCGCTCGCCAGCAACGCGAAGGCCAACCAGCCCGTTCCTCCCAAGCTCGTCGCCGAGATGACTGAAAAGGACATGGACCTGCAGTCGCCGATGCTGGTTCGTGTGTTCAAGCAGGAAGCCGAACTCGAAGTCTGGAAGCAGAACCGCTCCGGCCAGTTTGCACTGCTGAAGACCTATCCGATCTGCCGCTGGTCCGGCGACCTCGGTCCGAAGGTCAAGGAAGGCGATCGTCAGGCACCGGAAGGTTTCTATTCGATCACCCCGGCGCAGATGAATCCGCGCTCGTCCTACTATCTCTCGTTCAATACCGGTTTCCCCAACGCCTTTGACAAGTCGCTGGGACGCACCGGTTCGCAGCTGATGGTGCACGGCGATTGCTCGTCGCGGGGCTGTTTCGCCATGACCGACGAACAGATCGCCGAGATCTATTCGCTGGGCCGTGAATCCTTCTTCGGCGGACAGCGCTCGTTCCAGTTCGCGGCGTTTCCGTTCAAGATGACGCCGGTCAACATGGCCAAGCATCGCAACAACCCGAACATGCCGTTCTGGAAGATGATCAAGCAGGGCTATGATCATTTCGAAGTGACGCGGCAGGAGCCGAAGGTCGAGTTCTGCGAGAACAAGTATGTGTTCGATCCGGCCGCACCTGCAGGATCGACCAAGCCGCTGGTGTTCAATGCCTCGGCCAAGTGCCCAGTCTACCAGATTCCGTCCGAGATCGCCGATGCCGTCAGCGCCAAGCAGGCGCAGGATGATGCGAAGATTGCCGAACTGGTTGCCAAGGGCACGCCGGTCGCACAGCGCCGTCCCGATATCGACGGCGGCATGAACCGCGTCTTCGCCTCCAAACTGCCCGATGGCGCCACCGGCCTGTCGGATCCGGAGCCGCCGGGCGTGCAGACCGCCGCCTATTCGCGCGCGCCAGGCACGATCCCGCCGCACGTCAATCCACCGAAGGCCAATGCTGCGGCGACAACCTCCTATTCGGCGTCGCTGTTCGCAGCATCGGAAGAACCCGTCGTCGCCGTGCCCTCCACGCGTGTCGCGTCGGCCTCGTCGGATGGTGGCTTCTTCAGCAATCTCGCCAAGAAGGTCGGCATCGGCGGCTCGGAAACGACCGCGACCGCAACTACGGCGCCAGCCGCTCCCGTGCCGACGCCGGCCGCAAAGCCGAAGGCCGTCGCCAGCAAGGCCGGTCCGTCGGCTGCTCCGGCTGCGACTACTCCCGCTGCGTCTACCTCCGTAGCCGCGAAGCCGGCACCCGCACCGCTCGTCGCCACCGCGCGGCCGCCGCTCAAGCCGACCCTGTCGGCCGAACCATCCGCTCCGTCCTCCGGCGGCGGCGCCGGCACAGCCGCGCTGTCAGGCGCAGCCCCGGTCGTGTCCGCGAATTCGTTCACGGATCGCTTCTCGGCGATGCGCTAGGCGCGTCGCTCTTCCTGCAGACATATCGCTCACGTGTGATTGGCGCCGTGGTCGCTGACGCGTTTGACAATACTCACCTGACGCACGCCGTCGAGCTCCTGCAGCTTCGAAGGATAGCTCGCGATATCCTGTGACGACACCTTGCTGAGCAGGATCGAGAGCTGGTCGGTGCCTTGGGGATCGCGGCTTTCCACGAGGAAGCGCTTCACCTGGCCGGCGCGCAGCGACAATGTCTCGCGCAGCAATTCCGGCGTCAGGCCGTTGTTCTCGACTTCCACCTTCAGCATGCAGGTCTGGTTGCGCGAGCGATAGGCTTCCTCGAGCGGCTTGATACCGACGAGGATGATCAGGATGATCACCGTCGATGCTCCGGCCGCGAGATACAATCCTCCGCCGACCGCAAGCCCGATCGCTGCCACCGTCCAGATACTTGCTGCTGTCGTGAGCCCTTTCACGATCTCGCCGCGCGCCAGGATTGATCCCGCGCCGAGAAAGCCGATGCCGGACACCACCTGCGCTGCGATGCGCGATGGATCGAGCACGACATTGGATTGCGTGAGCAGGATGTTGGAGAAGCCGTATTGCGAGACCAGCATGATCAGGCAGGAGCCGACACAGACCAGCATATGCGTGCGGATGCCCGCAGCCCATAACAGCCGCTCGCGCTCGAAGCCGATCAGGCTGCCGAGCGCTGCGGCGGAGATCAGGCGGATCAGCATTTCGGAATTGGACATCATCGGCACGCCCCCCTCACTCCTGCGGCCGCTCGTGTCGGCACGATGAAACAGGCTAGTCCTCTGCGACGCGTTGTCCAATCGTCGTCAGCGTCGTCCAGCGCAGTGCTTGGCTGCGTGAATGCGTGGAACCAACAGCCCAAAGAAAAATCCCTCCCGAACGGGGAGGGATTTCAGATGGCTTCGCGATCTATCTGGTGGTCGGCTTACGCGTACCGCCCGTGGCAGTGCTTGAACTTCTTGCCGGAGCCGCAGGGGCAATCCTCGTTGCGGCCGACCTTGCCCCAGGTATCCTGGTTGTTCGGATCGCGGGCGACGGCGGGCTGCTGCTGGCCCATCGGCGCGAGCGCCGCATTGGCGAAAGCCATTTCGTCTTCGCCAGTGTTGTAGTCGAGCTTGTGGGCTTCCATGACAGGCAGTTCGGGCTGCACGTCCGGCGGCACGATTTCGACGCGCATCAATTGTGCGGTGACGGCTTCGCGCAGATTGGCGATCATCGCCTCGAACAGGTTGAAGGCTTCCGCCTTGTATTCCTGCAGCGGATCGCGCTGGCCGTAGCCGCGCAGGCCGATGACCTGACGCAGGTGATCCAGCATCACCAGATGTTCGCGCCACAGATGATCCAGCGTCTGCAGCAGGATCGTCTTCTCGACGTAACGCATCACGTCGGGGCCCCACTGGGCGACCTTCGCGGCCATGTGCTCGTCGGCCTTCTGCTCGATACGGTTGAGCAGCTCCTCGTCAGCGATGCCTTCTTCCTTGGCCCATTCGTCGACCGGAAGATCGAGATCGAGTACGCGCTTGAGCTCTTCCTTCAGGCCGGCCACATCCCACTGCTCGGCATACTGGTTTTCCGGCACGTGCTTGGTGACGAGGTCCTCGACGAAGGCGCGGCGCATGTCGTTGACGGTCTCGGCGACGCTGTCGTTCTGCATCAGATCGACGCGCTGCTCGAAGATCACCTTGCGCTGGTCGTTCTGCACGTCATCATATTTCAGCAGGTTCTTGCGGATGTCGAAGTTGCGCGCTTCGACCTTCTGCTGGGCTTTCTCGAGCGCTTTGTTGATCCACGGATGGATGATGGCCTCGCCTTCCTTCAGGCCAAGGCGCGTCAGCATCGTATCCAAACGATCCGAACCGAAGATGCGCATCAGGTCGTCTTCCAGCGACAGGAAGAACTTGGAGCGGCCGGGGTCGCCCTGACGGCCGGAGCGGCCGCGGAGCTGGTTGTCGATGCGGCGTGACTCATGGCGCTCGGAACCCATGATGTAGAGGCCGCCGGGCTTCTCGACGGTCTTGGCCGGCTTGCTGCCCTTGGCGGGCTCGATCTCGACCACTTCCTTGGCGTTCAGCACGATCTCGCGGAAACGCTCGATCTCGGCCTTGATCTCGGCGATCTTGGCGGCCTTCTCGGCCTCGTCGGCGATCTCGGCCGTTTCGATCTGCGCGCGCATCTCGACCGAGCCGCCGAGTTTGATGTCGGTGCCGCGGCCGGCCATGTTGGTGGCGATGGTGATGGCGCCGGGGACGCCGGCTTCGGCGACGATATAGGCTTCCTGCTCATGGAAGCGCGCATTCAGGACCGCGAACAGTTTCGCCGGCTTGCCGGAACGCGCGGCCGCATAGAGCTTGTCCATCGCCTTCGGCTTGGTGAAGTCGATCAGCTTGTAGCCGTTCTTGAGCAGATACTCGCCAAGCACTTCCGATTTTTCGATCGACGCGGTGCCGACCAGCACCGGCTGCATCCGCGCATTGGCGCGCTCGATCTCGGCGAGGATGGCGGCGTGCTTCTCGTCCTGGGTGCGATAGACCTCGTCGTCCTCGTCCATGCGGCCAATGCCGACATTGGTGGGCACTTCGACGACTTCGAGCTTGTAGATGTCGAACAGTTCGTCCGCTTCGGTCAGCGCCGTGCCGGTCATGCCGGCCAGCTTCTTGTACATGCGGAAGTAGTTCTGGAACGTGATCGAGGCCAGCGTCTGGTTTTCCGGCTGGACCGTGACGTGTTCCTTGGCTTCCAGCGCCTGGTGCAGGCCTTCCGAATAACGGCGACCCTGCATCATGCGGCCGGTGAACTCGTCGATGATGATCACTTCGTCGTCGCGGACGATGTAGTCCTTGTCGCGGTTGAACAGCGAGTGGGCGCGCAGCGCCTGATTGATGTGATGCACGACGGAGACGTTCTCCACGTCATACAGCGTCTCGCCCTTGAGCTGGCCGGCATCGCGCAGCAGGGTTTCGATCTTCTCCATGCCGGCTTCGGTCAGCGTCACGGTGCGCTGCTTCTCGTCGACTTCGAAGTCGATGACCTTTTCAAGCTTCGGCAGGAACGTGTCGATGGTGTTGTAGAATTCCGAGCGGTCGTCGAGCGGGCCGGAGATGATCAGCGGCGTCCGCGCTTCGTCGATCAGGATCGAGTCGACTTCGTCGACGATGGCATAGAAGTGCTTGCGCTGGACCATATCTTCCAGCCGGTACTTCATGTTGTCGCGCAGATAATCGAAGCCGTATTCGTTGTTGGTGCCGTAGGTGATGTCGCAGGCATAGGCCGCCTGGCGCTCGGCATCGTCGAGTCCGTGAACGATCACGCCGGTGGTGAGGCCCAGGAAGCTGTAGATTTGGCCCATCCAGCCGCTATCGCGCTTCGCGAGGTAGTCGTTGACGGTGACGACATGCACGCCCTGGCCGGCGAGCGCGTTCAGATAGACGGCGAGGGTGGCGACCAGCGTCTTACCTTCGCCGGTCTTCATCTCGGCGATGTCGCCCTCATGCAGCACCATGCCGCCGATCAGCTGCACGTCGAAGTGACGCTGGCCGAGGGTGCGCTTGGCGGCTTCGCGGACGGTGGCGAAAGCGGGAACGAGGAGATCGTCGAGAGTCTTGCCGGCTTCGAGTTGCGCCTTGAACTCGGCGGTGCGCGCTTTGAGCGCATCGTCCGACAGCGCTGCGACCTCAGGTTCCAGCGCGTTGATCGCGGCAACACGCGATTGATATCCCTTGACGCGGCGGTCGTTGGCAGAGCCGAAGAACTTGCGGGCGAGCGCGCCGATCATCACGAAATCCTGTCTTTAGCAATGCGGCCCGAAGGCCGTGGAATGGTGCAGCGGTCGCCCAGCCTCGTCATATCCAAAGTCTGTGGCGGATTGCTGTCTGGACCCCGGTGCGGAGCGCCAAAAAAGCAAGACCCCGGGAGATGAGTGGGAGCAGGGCAATCAGGGGTTCAATGACCACGGCGCGGCCGAAATCGCGCCTTCGCCACCGGCCCGGTCGGGGAGAGATATGGCCCGTGTGGGGGGTTGTCAACGGCGCGAACCTCTCAAGGATTTCATCATTTTGACAGAGTTTTCGCGTTGCCAAGACGGTACGTTTGGGAGAGTGTCCGCCGTCCCCAACAGGCTCTTATCCGAGATAAGGATTTTCCATGACCTTCGTATCGCTCGCCCTGACGCCGGGCCTGCGCCCGGGCCGCACCCTGGCTGCCCTGACCGGCGCCGTTGCGGTGGCCTTTCTCACCAGTTTCCCGGTTTACGCGCAGGATGCCAATCCGGTCCTCGCCAAGGTCAACGGCCAGGAAATCCGCCAGAGCGACGTCACCATTGCCGAGGAAGAGCTCGGCCCGAGCCTCGCCCAGATGGATCCCGCGACCCGGAAGGACAATGTGCTGTCGTTCCTGATCGACATGAAGATCGTCGCCAAGGCTGCCGAGGACAAGAAGATCGCCGATCGTGAGGATTTCAAGTCCAAGCTGGCCTTCGCCCGTAACCGCCTGCTCATGGACAACCTGTTGGCCGTCGAAGGCAAGGAAGCCCTGACCGACGACAACATGAAGAAGGTCTATGAGGACGCGGCCAAGCAGATCACCGGCGAAGCCGAAGTCCATGCCCGCCACATCCTGGTGGAGAGTGAGGCCGAGGCCAAGACGGTCGCCGACGAGCTGAAGAAGGGCGCTGATTTCGCCGAACTCGCCAAGAAGAAGTCGAAGGATCCGGGCGCGGCCGATGGCGGCGATCTGGGTTTCTTCACCAAGGACCAGATGGTGCCAGAATTCTCCGCCGTTGCCTTCGCGCTGGAGCCGGGCAAGATCTCGGACCCCGTGAAGTCGCAGTTCGGCTGGCACATCATCAAGGTCGAGGAAAAGCGCAACCGCAAGGCGCCGGAATTCGACCAGGTGAAGCCGCAGATCGAACAGTATGTCGTGCGCAAGGCACAGGCCGACTACGTCACCAAGTTGCGTGAAGGTGCCAAGGTCGAACGCATGGATCAGGCTGCTGCAACGCCTGCTCCGGCGGCACCCGCCGCGCCTGCCGCCAAGGACGCGCCGAAGCCGGCTGACAGCAAGATGGCTCCGGCAAAGAAGTAATTCTGGACTCGAAAAGCCCGCCCTCTGTCGAGAGGGCGGGCTTTTTGCCGCCTGTGCGTGGCTTCAGGCCTGCGTTTCGGTGACACGCTGCCGCTGCGTCACGTGGTAGCGCGGCGCTGGCGTCGCATGACCGAATTTGGTCGAGAGGGCGCGGCGATCTGCTTCGAAGCGGGTCCAGTTCGCGCCGTCCTGCAGGCCCGGAATGGTGACGAGCTCACCCTGGTCGAGGCCGGCCAATGCAGCATCGACCATGTCGTCGGCGCGCATCACTGTGGCCTGATCCATGTTCTGGTGCGGGTAGCCCGCGATGTCCCAGAATTCGGTGGCCGTTGCGCCCGGCAACACCGCCTGCACGCGGATGCCCTTGTCGGCGAGTTCATGCACCAGCGAATGGCTGAAGCTGAGCACATAGGCCTTGCTGGCTCCGTAGACGCCGTTGAGGATTTCTGCACCGATACCGACGATCGACGAGATGTTGATGATCGTGCCTTTGTTGCGCGCGACGAAGCCGGGCACGGCGGCATAGGTCAGCCGTGTCAGCGCGGTGATGTTCAGCGTGATCATGTCTTCCATTTTGTCGACATCGGCATTGAGCAACGGAGCCACCGCGCCGACTCCGGCATTGTTGACCAGCATCGTAATGCTCGCATCGTCGCGCAGCGCGGCTTCGACCTTTGCCAGATCGGCCTTGTTGCCGAGATCGGCGGCCAGCGTGCGGACCGATCGTCCGGTCTCGCTGGTCAGTCGCTTGGCGAGGGCCGCCAGGCGGTCCTGGTTCCGCGCCACCAGAATGAGGTCGTAGCCGCGCCTGGCCAGCCGGTCCGCATAGACGGCGCCAATGCCCGTCGAAGCGCCCGTAATCAGTGCCGTGCCCTGATATTAATTTGTCATTGTCGTTCTCCTGAATGCTCTCGGCCGCAGCGGCCGTGTCAGGAAACCTAGTCTTGCGCGGTCATGTCTCAAATGTCATATAAACGGCGTTTTAGGACGTCTTTTCCTACGGGAGTGTGCATATGCAGCGCATCGGCCTTGTTGTTTCCCCGGGATGCTCGCCCATCAGCCTTGCGGCGATGTCGGTCTTTGAGCTGGCCAATATGCTGACCGATCCGCCCACCTACGATCTGCATGTGTTGTCGGAGCGGGGCGGTCAGGTCGGCACCTCGCTGGGCATGAGTTTGACCACCGAACCGTTCAATGCGGCTGATGCCTATGACACGCTGATCATTGCCGGCGGTCTGACGGTCGAATCCGCGACGCCCGGCCTGATCGATTTCGTGCGACAGGCGCCCAAACATGCGCGGCGTGTTGCGTCTATCTGTATCGGCGCCTTCGTGCTCGCCGAAGCCGGCATTCTCGATCAGCGGCGCGCGACCACGCACTGGTTCTATGCGCGCGACATGCAGAAGCAATTTCCGAAAGTGAGAGTCGATGAAGACCGCATCTTCGTGAATGACGGTCCGGTCTGGACCTCGGCCGGCATGACCGCGGGCATCGATCTCGCACTGGCGATGGTCGAGGCTGATCTCGGCGAGGACGTCGCACGCAACATCGCGAAAAAGATGGTCGTGTATCACCGCCGTGCCGGCGGTCAGTCGCAGTTTTCCGCGTTGCTGGAATTGGCGCCGAAGTCGGACCGTATCCAGAAGGCGCTCGCTTTTGCACGGGACAATCTGCAGAAGCCGCTGACGGTGAATGACCTCGCCGATGCCGCAAATCTCAGCCCGCGGCAGTTCAGCCGCGCCTTTCACGCCGAGACGGGCCAATCGCCCGCCAAGGCCGTCGAGCATCTGCGGCTAGAGGCCGCGCGGTTGATGATGGAGCAGAGCCGGCATCCCATCGACACCGTCGCGCAGCAGACGGGGTTTGCCGATCGTGACCGCATGCGCCGCGCATTTCTGCGCGCCTATGGCCAGCCGCCGCAGGTGATCCGCCGAAATGCGCGGTCTCAGATGGACGCGTGAGAGAACGTCAGCTCACCCGATCTTGCGGCCGATATCCAGAAACTTCTGCCGGCGCTGCTGACGAATAGTCGCCGCGTCCATGCCGCGCATGTCGTTGAAAGCCTGGGCGATGGCGTCGCCGGTGATAGCAATCATGGCGGCGGGGTCGCGGTGTGCGCCGCCCGGCGGCTCTTTCAGGATGGAATCGATCACGCCGAAACGCAGCAAATCCTGCGCGGTGATCTTCATATTGGTCGCGGCTTCCTGCGCCTTGGATGAGTCGCGCCACAGGATCGACGATGCCGCTTCCGGCGAGATCACGCTGTAGATGGCATGTTCCAGCATCAGCACCTTGTTGGCAGTGGCGATGGCGATGGCGCCGCCCGAACCGCCTTCGCCGATGATGACGGCGACGTTGGCCACGCCGAGGCCGAGGCAGGCATCGGTCGAGCGTGCGATGGCTTCAGCCTGGCCGCGCTCTTCCGCACCGATGCCGGGATAGGCGCCGGCGGTGTCGACCAGCGACAGCACGGGAATGTTGAAACGGTCGGCCATCTCCATCAGGCGAACCGCCTTGCGGTAGCCTTCGGGGCGGGCCATGCCGAAATTATGCTTGAGGCGGCTCTCGGTGGTGTTGCCCTTTTCCTGGCCGAGCACGCAGACGCTCTCGCCGCGGAAACGGCCGAAGCCAGCCACCAGCGCTTCATCCTCGCCGAACTTGCGGTCGCCGGCGAGCGGCGTGAATTCGGTGATCAGCGCTTCCACGTAATTCATGCAATGCGGGCGCTGCGGATGCCGCGCGACCTGGGTCTTCTGCCACGGCGTCAGGTTCGCATAGAGCTCGTGCAGCGCGGCGACGGCCTTGTCCTCGATGCGCACGATCTCCTCACCGATGTCGCTGCCGCTGGCGGCCAGCGTGCGCAATTCATCGATCTTGGAATCCAGCTCGGCAACGGGCTTTTCAAAGTCGAGATAGCTGCGCATGGGTTCGGACATTCACTGGATATGGGAAGGACGGACGGCGGGCGAAACTGCCGGTGCAGGCTTTTCAAGTCAATCGGGGCTGCAAGTCAAGCCGCGAAGGTGTCATTTACTTTGAAAAATCAAAGAGATATTTCAACGTTCAAGCGCCTTTTTATGACGTTTCCATTGCTGTGTTGCGCTTGCGGCGATGCCACCACCAGATGGTGGCGCCGGCCAGCACGGCCGCCACGATCACGGCCTGAATCCAGTAGTGTTTGGCTTGGCCTTCGAGGCCGGCAATGCCGCCATAGCGGTCCAGCACCGACACTGCGAGCACGCCGGGCAACACATGCGCCGGCGCCCAGAGCAATGCTGCGGGGATGTTCACGGCATAGAATTTCGCCGGTGCGGTCCCCAATGCTCCGGCCGTGACCGGCACGAAAGCGCGGATGGGCGGAACGAAGCGGCCGAGGAACACGGCCAGCGTGCCGAAGCGATGGAAGAAGGCCTCGCTCTGCGCCACCACGCCCGGATAATTCGAAAGCGGCCACGCGTCGAGCAGTTGTCGTTGCCGGACATGCCCGATCCAGAATGCGCTCCCGTCGCCGAGCACGGCGCCCGCCACGGCGGCCGCCAGCACCGCCACGAGATCGAGGTCGCCTGCCGGAATCAGGGCGCTCAGCGCCAGAATGACCGTGGTGCCTGGGATGAATGTGCCGAGCACCGGCACGGCTTCCAGCAAGGCAGCGAGGAAAATAGTGAGGTAGCCCAGCCAGGCATGCGCGGCGACAAAATGGGTCAGGGAATCGATGAAGGACGTCACGAAATTCCGATCCAGCGCGGGGTGCCTCAGCCAACTGACAGCATATATGATTGAAATGGCCGGCCGCGCCGTTCGATCCCCAAATACCGCTGCAAATTGATCGACCCGGAGCATCGGCTGATTCGCAGGGCAGACTTCCAAAAATTGCCGTTAGAACCTATCTCGATGATAACATTCGGGAACTTTGATGAAGAGCTGGGCTTTGTCCAGCCGCGGCTCTCTGATACGTTCCACAAAGCACCCCATCCGCAGCCATTACTAGACTGGTTTCGGGATATCCGGGACCACGGAGGATTGATGACCGCCGCCTCGACCAAACTGCAAGAAAAGACCGACGCGTTGATTGGCATTCCCGACAAGATGGTGTCGGTGCGTAAGTTGTTCGGCATCGATTCCGACCTCGAAGTGCCTGCCTTCTCCGAATCCGATCCGCATGTGCCGGACACCGATCCCGATTACCGGTTCGATCGTGCCACCACGCTTGCCATTCTCGCCGGCTTCTCGCGCAATCGTCGCGTGATGGTCACGGGCTTCCACGGCACCGGCAAATCGACCCATATCGAGCAGGTCGCCGCGCGCCTCAACTGGCCCTGCGTGCGCGTCAACCTCGACAGCCACATCAGCCGTATCGACCTCGTCGGCAAGGACTCCATCGTGGTCCGCGACGGCAAGCAGGTCACCGAATTCCGTGACGGCATTCTGCCCTGGGCGTTGCAGCACAATGTGGCGCTGGTGTTCGACGAATACGACGCCGGCCGTCCGGACGTGATGTTCGTCATTCAGCGCGTGCTGGAAGTGTCCGGCCGCCTGACGCTGCTCGACCAGAACAAGGTGATCAAGCCGCATCCGGCGTTCCGTCTGTTTGCGACCGCGAACACCATCGGTCTCGGTGATACGTCGGGCCTCTATCACGGCACGCAGCAGATCAATCAGGGCCAGATGGATCGCTGGTCGATCGTCACCACGCTGAACTATCTGGCGCATGACGAGGAAGTCGAGATCGTGCTGGCAAAGGCCAAGCACTATCAGAACCCCGAGGGCCGCGACATCGTCAACAAGATGGTGCGCCTCGCGGATCTCACGCGTAACGCCTTCGCCAATGGCGATCTGTCGACGGTGATGAGCCCGCGTACGGTGATCACCTGGGCCGAGAATGCCGACATCTTCAACGATATCGGCTTCGCGTTCCGCGTGACCTTCCTGAACAAGTGCGACGAACTCGAGCGTCCGCTGGTCGCCGAATTCTATCAGCGCTGCTTCAATGCAGAGCTGGCGGAAAGCTCGGTGAATGTGGCGCTGAGCTGATTCCCGCTGATCTTACTTACTTCCCCTCTCCCCTTGCGGGAGAGGGTGCCTTCGCGAAGCGAAGGCGGGAGAGGGGACAGCGCTCCGGTTTGCTGCAGGCCCTCTCCCGTCTCGAACCCGCTTCGCGTGTTCGATCCACCCTCTCCCGCCAGCGCAGCTTCGCTGCGCCCGGGGAGAGGGGAAGAAAGCGACAGCGATGAGCACGACGACGACCAACAAATTCCGCCCCGGCTCCAAGGAAGCGCCGACCGAGCCGTTCAAGCGCGCGGTGACGTCGTGTTTGCGCGCCATCGCCAAAGCGCCCGAGCTTGAAGTGACCTTCGCGGCCGAGCGGCCGGGTCTCTCACCGGGCAAAGCCCGTCTTCCTGAACCCGCGCGAAAAATGAGCAAGCGCGACGCCGCCATCGTGCGCGGCCACGCGGATTCGATCGCGCTCAAACTCGCCTGTCACGATCCCAAGGTTCATCGCAAGCTGATGCCGGGCAATCCGCAGGCGCGCGGCGTGTTCGAAGCCGTCGAGCAGGCCCGCGTGGAAGCGCTCGGGTCGCGCCGCATGGCCGGCGTGGCCAAGAACCTCACGGCGATGCTCGACGATCATTTCCATCGCGGCAAGTTCGACGAAATCACCGACCGCGCCGATGCGCCGTTGGCCGATGCGCTGGCGATGCTGGTGCGCGAGCGCCTGACCGGCATGGCGCCGCCAGCCGCCGCAAAGAAGATGGTCGACCTCTGGCGTCCGGTCCTCGAAGACAAGATCAGCGATCGCCTCGACCAGCTCGATCGGTTCGCTGAGAACCAGGCCAAGTTCGGCGATGCCGTGCACGACCTGCTGTCGGCGCTGGAGCTCGGCGACGATCGCAATGCCGAGCCGGATGACGAGGAGAGCGAGGACGACGAGCGCCAGGGCGAGAACGATCAGGCCGGTGCCGAAGGCTCGCCGGAGAGCGATGCCTCGCAGGAAATGAGCGCCGATCAGGCGCAGCAGTCGTCCGACGAAATGTCCGACAGTTCGATGGAGAGCGCGCAGGCCTCTGCCTCGGATACGTTCGACGAAGACGGCGAGATGGGCGACGACGAAACGCCCGGCGAAGCCACGCGTCCGAACTCGCGCGGGGCGAACGAGCCGCGCGGTCCGGAATATCATGCCTTCGCGCCGAAATTCGACGAAGTCATCGCGGCTGAAGACCTCTGCGATCACGACGAACTCGAGCGGCTGCGCTCCTATCTCGACAAACAGCTCGCGCATCTGCAGGGCGTGGTCGCGCGTCTGGCCAATCGGCTTCAACGTAAGCTCATGGCGCAGCAGAACCGCGCCTGGGACTTCGACCTCGAGGAAGGCATCCTCGATCCCGCGCGCCTGTCGCGCGTGGTGACCGACCCGCATCATCCGCTGTCCTTCATGCATGAGAAGGAAGCGACGTTCCGCGATACGGTGGTGACGCTGCTGCTGGACAATTCCGGTTCGATGCGCGGTCGCCCGATCACGGTCGCTGCGACCTGCGCCGACATTCTCGCGCGCACGCTGGAGCGTTGCGGCGTCAAGGTGGAAATCCTCGGCTTCACGACGCGCGCCTGGAAGGGCGGGCAGTCGCGTGAAGCGTGGCTCGGCGCCGGCAAGCCGGCCAATCCCGGCCGCCTCAACGATCTCCGTCACATCATCTACAAGTCGGCGGACGCGCCGTGGCGCCGCGCGCGCAAGAATCTCGGCCTGATGATGCGCGAGGGTCTGCTGAAGGAGAACATCGACGGCGAGGCGCTCGACTGGGCGCACAAGCGACTGCTCGGCCGTCCCGAGCAGCGCAAGATCCTGATGATGATCTCCGACGGCGCGCCGGTGGATGACAGCACGTTGTCGGTCAATCCCGGCAACTATCTGGAGCGGCATCTGCGCCACATCATCGAAGAGATCGAGACCCGCTCGCCGGTCGAACTGATCGCCATCGGCATCGGCCATGACGTGACGCGCTACTATCGCCGCGCCGTGACCATCGTCGACGCCGAAGAACTCGGCGGCGCCATCACCGAGAAGCTGGCGGAATTGTTCAGCGAAACGGCAGGGCCGGCACCGACCCATGGTCGGCGACGCAGAACGCATTAGGCTTTACAGGATGGGTTTTGCTTTGCTCTACCCATCCTCCAGGGCCATCGCTTGACCGCTGATCTCACCCGTCGTCATTTTCTTGCAGTCGCGGCTTCAGCAGCCGCGCTGCCGTCGCTTGCCCGTGCGCAGCCCGTGCCGGTGCCGGCAACGCCATCGGCGCGTGCGCCGGTGTCGATCGAGATCGAAGCGCGGCCGATCCCGGCTTTCGATACGCGCGACCGCGCGCATACAAGGTTCGGGTCGCTGCAATATCGCAGCGGACTGGTCCTGACGTCGCGATACAAGGACTTCGGCGGCATCTCCGGTCTTCGCCTGGATGACAAGGGTGAGGGTTTCATCGCCATCAGCGACAAGGGCAACTGGTTCACCGGCAAGATCGCCTATAGCGGCGATACCATGGTCGGCATTGTCGATGTCGAGGCGGCGCCGATGCTGGGCGCCGACGGCAGGCCGATCACCGCGCGCGGCTGGTACGATACCGAGTCGATCGCGGTGGACGGACCGACGGTCTATATCGGCCTCGAACGCGTGCATCAGATCCTGAAATTCGACTTCGGCCGCGATGGCGTGCGCGCCCGGGGCGAACCGATCCCGCAGCCGCCGGGCATGCGCAAGCTGCCCAGCAATGGCAGTCTCGAAGCGCTGGTGATGGTGCGCAGGGACAGGTTCAAGACCTCGCCGCT
This sequence comes from Tardiphaga sp. 862_B3_N4_1, assembly GCF_051811085.1. Taxonomy (NCBI): domain Bacteria; kingdom Pseudomonadati; phylum Pseudomonadota; class Alphaproteobacteria; order Hyphomicrobiales; family Nitrobacteraceae; genus Tardiphaga; species Tardiphaga sp. 862_B3_N4_1. The sequence goes on along the minus strand of NZ_JBPWQB010000002.1, from coordinate 1,117,746 downwards.
GGCCGGCATGCTGCTGGCGATCTCGGAGCGCGGGCTAGACAGCGCCGGCAATATTGCGGCCTGGATCATCGGCGGCAAGGCGCCGGCGAACTTCTCGGTCCGCCGCACCAAAAATTATGACATCAGCGATGCGGCGCTGCTGCCATCCGGCGATCTGTTGCTGCTGGAACGCAAGTTCTCGCTGTTCGGCGACACCGGCGTCCGCATCCGCCGCATTCCCCTCGCATCGATCGTACCGGACGCCGTCATCGACGGTCCCACCATCTTCGATGCGGATCTCGGCTACGAGATCGACAATTTCGAGGGGCTCGATGTGCATGTCACGCCGGAGGGCGACACGGTGCTGACGCTGATCTCGGACGACAATTTCTCGATGCTGCAGCGAACTCTGCTGATGCAGTTCACGCTGCTGGAATAGGCGATCAGGCCGCAGCCTCGGACTGCTTGGCCTGATGGGCGATCAGCAAGTCGCGCAGTTCACCTGCGGGCTTGGCGGGGCTGAACAGATAGCCCTGCATTTCGGTGCAGCCGAGCGCGCGCAGCAGCTCCTTCTGCCGGGGCGTTTCGACGCCTTCGGCCGTCGTCGTCATGTTGCGCGAACTGGCGATATTGACCACGGCCTGCACGATCGAGGACGACCCCTGTGCATCGGCGATATCGGTCACGAAACAGCGGTCGATCTTGATCTTGTCGAACGGGAAGCGCTGCAGATAGCTCAGGCTGGAATAGCCGGTGCCAAAATCGTCCAGTGCAATGCGCACGCCGATCTCGCGCAGCCCGTGCAGGATTTCCAGTGCGATCTCGTCGTCGCGGATCAGCACGGCCTCGGTAATTTCGAGCTCCAGTCGCCGCGCCGGCAGTCCGGACGCGGCGAGGGCGGAGGTCACCTTCAGGGCGAGCGACGCGCAGCGGAACTGGACCGGCGAGACATTGACCGCCACCCGGACGTCGTCGGGCCAGCTGGCAGCCTCGGCGCAGGCGGTGTTCATCACCCATTCGCCGAGCTCATTGATGATGCCGATATCTTCGGCGACCGGAATGAACTCGGCCGGGGAGATCATGCCGCGTTCGGGATGACGCCAGCGCAACAAAGCCTCGCAGCCGACGATGGCGTCGTCGCGCAGCGTCAGAAGCGGTTGATAATAGACTTCGAAGCCGCCTTTGGCGAAGCCGCCATCACCGGCGGCGTGACGCAGTTCAAGCTCCAGCGAGCGGCGGGCCTGCACCCGCGCATCCATTTCGGGCTCGAAGAAGCGGAAAGTGCGGCGGCCGTCGGCCTTGGCGCCATACATCGCAAGGTCGGCGTTCTTCAGCAGCGTATCGAGGTCTGCGCCGTCGCGCGGCGCCAGCGCGATGCCGATCGACGCGTCGGTGAGCAGGCTGTGGCCGAGACAATCGAATGGCTGGCGGATCGCATCATAGATGCGGCCGACAAGATCCGTGATATCGGAATGGCTCTCCACACCGGTCTGCACGATGGCGAATTCGTCGCCGCCGAGCCGCGCCACCACGTCGGAGCCGCGCACGCAGCCGCGCAGCCGCAGCGCGATGCCCTTGAGCAGTTCGTCGCCGACGGGATGGCCGAGCGAGTCGTTGATGCCCTTGAATTCGTCGATGTCGATATAGAGCACCGCGCATTGCGCGCCGCGCGCGACGCGCTTCAATTCGCGTTCGAGTTCGTTGCGGAACAGCGTGCGGTTCGGCAGGTCGGTCAGCGCATCGTAATGCGCCAGATGCGCGATCTTCTCCTCGGCATTGCGCCGCTCGGTGATGTCTTCATGGGTCGCGACCCAGCCGCCATCGGCCACCGGTCGCGACGAAATCTGGATGGTGCGGCCATCGGCGGTCTGCATGATCTGGATGTGCGACCGCCCGACGTCGGGCAACACTTCCGCCACATAGGCGTCAACGCTGCCAGCGAAGGAGCCCGTTTCCTTGCGATGTGCGATCACGTCGCGGAAAGTACGGCCGGGTGTGATGACCTCGCGCGACAGTCCGTACATATCAAGATAGCGCTGATTGCAAACCACTACGCGCGCCTGCGCATCGAACAGCAGCAGGCCCTGTGTCATGTTGTTGATGGCGGTGTCGAGGCGGTTCTTCTCCAGCGTCATCTGCAACTGTGCTGCACGGTTCTGCCGCTGGATGTGACGGATCATCAGATAAAGCAGACCTGCCAGGATCAGGGCCGACAGCGTCGCGAGGGTCACGAGAAATTTGGTCTGGTCGCGCCAGTTGGCCAGTGTGCCCTCGACCGTCGTGGTTGCGACCAGCGCGACCGGAAAGTTTTGCAGCAGGCGGATCGAGCCGAGCCGATCGATATTGTCGATGGGGCTGACGGTGCGGATGGTTGCGGGCGCGTCGCTGAAGCGCAGATGCTGCAGCAGCGGGCCGCTATTGAAAACCTTGCCGATCGACGAGGGCGTCTGCGGGTAGCGCGCCAGCAACGTGCCATTGCGGTGGAACATTGCGATGGTCCCGTTTTCGCCGAGCGAGACGGAGGCAAAGAATTTTTCGAATTGCTGCGGTTCGACGCTGCGCGTCACGATGCCGAAGAATTCGCCCTTGGGCCCTGTAATGCGACGTGCGAACAGCGTCTTCCACCGGCCGGTGATGCGGCTCAGGACGGGCTGCACGATCTCTTCGTCCTGGGTGAAGGTCTGCGATTTGAGTTTCTGGAAATATTCACGGTCGGCCAGCACCAGATCCGGTCCGGGCCAGGCTCCTGTCCAGTTGACCAGACGGCCTTCGGCATCGAGAACGGTGATGTCGTTGACGAATTCATCATCCACCTTCGACTTCAGCATCATGTGGGACTCGTAGCTCGACATGCTGCTGGCAAAGCTGTGGACCGACATCACGCCGTTGGCGAGAAGATGAGCCGTGAGGCTCTTCTGGATGCGCTGGAGATCCTGGAACTGCTGATCGAAATGCCGGCTGAGCAGCAGCACGGTGTTTTCAAGTTCGCGGTTGGAATTGTCGATCGTGCGCTGACGGAAATTGTTCACGGTCATCGCCGTGCCGGCGGCAATGGTGACGATCAGCACGGCGCCAACGACCACGAGCCAGCGCACCGGCGCGCGGCGTGTTGTCGAGCGCCCATCGCCATGCTCGGCGGCGCCCGGCGCTGAAACGCGCACGTCGTTCGTCATTCGCCTCCCCAGCAGCCGCATGAATCCCTACCCCTCGTGCATAGGAATACCCGGGCAAGGGTGGAAGGCGCGTTAGGAAGTCAGGTGAACCGCGGGTTAATTACAACCGTACAAATGGTATCATGCTACGCAGCAAGGCTTTTCTGCCGCGGTGCGACCGGCCATGTCTGGTTGCGACCGTGCGCTTTTGCGGCATAGAGCGCACTGTCGGCATTGCTGATCAGGTCGTTCGACGTGGTCAGCGATGACGGCACGAGACACGCTGCACCGACGCTGATCGTCGTCGTGGTCATGCCGTCGCGCTCGAGATGGCCGACTTCGACGCGGATCCGTTCGCCGAGTTCGATGGCGTCGGCCAAAGAGAGGCCCGGCAGGATCAGCGCGAATTCCTCGCCGCCATAGCGCGCGGCGCAATCGCTGGCGCGTTTGGCATGCCGGGCGATGCTCCAGGCGATCCCGCACAGAACGAGGTCGCCGGCCTGATGGCCGAAACTGTCGTTGAACACCTTGAAGTGGTCGGCGTCGATCATCAGCAGCGAGATCGGTGCGCGGGCGCGCTGGGCGCGCTGCCATTCCTTTTCCAACACCACATCGAAATGACGTCGGTTGGCGAGGCCGGTGAGGCCGTCGGTCATGGCGAGGCGCGCCATCCTGTCTTCCATCTCGCCGCGCTTGCCCATCTCGCGCGCCAGGATCAGCATCAGCGCGCAGGCGATCAGGCCGAGCGCGGCCATGGCGCCGCCGATCTGCAGCGCTTCCTTGCGCCATTGGCCGAAGATCACGTCGGTGGACCGCCCCACCATCACGATCAGCGGGTGCGCGCCTTCACGCCAGACGAACAGCCGCTCGATATCGTCATTGGACGCGCGCCCCACATAAGAGCCGGAGAAATAGGCCAGGGCCTTCTGCACGCCGCGCATTTTGCTGACGTCGCGGCCGATCACGTCCATGTCGAACGGCGCACGCATGACGATAACGCCATCCTGCCGCAGAACAGTGATGACGTCGGCGGGTTCGAGCTGCAGGCGATCGACCATCTCGTGGAAATACGTGTAGCGGATGAAGCCGGCGACGATGCCCAGAAAAGTTCCGTCGCGCGCCGCGATGCGGCGGCTCAGCACGATGCCGTAACTGCCCTGATGCAGCATCGGCTTGGAGATATAGAGGCCGAACAGCGGATCGCGCTTGTGGACCTTGAAGAATTCCTCATCGGCGAAATTCTGCGGCTTCGGATCCAGCGTCGACGAATCCAGCGTCACGTTGCCGGCGACGTCCGTGACCTGGATGGCGCCGAAGTGGCGCGCGGTGGCGGCATGGTCGAACAGGATCAACTGCCGCATCGGCCGCGAAATCTCGACCAGTTCCGGCGAGGTCATGTTGCTGACCACGTTGCGCAGCGAGAGGTCGTAGAGTTCCACATTGCGGGCGACATCGGCATCGATGCTGGAGGCGAGGTTGCCGAGCGTCTGGTGCGCCAGCTTCTCGTCGCCGCGCCGCATACTCATCAGCACGCTGCCGCAGATGACTGTGAATCCGACAACGACGATCGCCGCAGCTGCCAGCAGCCAGCGCGGGGAGATCCGGCGGGTCGTCTCGGATGTATTACGGGCCAGCATTGGCTTTCGTCGATCAAAAAGGACTGCGTTACAATCACCGACGCATAGCATCAGAACCGGTAATTCTTTGACAGCTACGCGGTGATCAACAGTTTCGTTTCGCCGTTTTGTGACGGGCGGTTAATAGGATGTGAAAGAAATCGAGACGCTTTGGTCCGCGAATGCGCAAAAAGAAATGTGGGCGTGCCGCGCAGGCACGCCCATAAACGTTGGGAGGAACCTGGAAAGCGGGTTCCCGCATCACCGCATGGCGCCGGCCACCATGATGTCGCGGCCGGAACGACGCGCGTTGTCGTCGCAGGTCAGCGCCACGGCGATGTCGGCGATGCCTTCGGTTGTATGGTTGCGCGCAGCGGGCAAAGCGATGAACTGCCGGTTCCGCACGCTGCCGTCGAGCACGTCGATGGCAGCGGGTTCCTCCGGGCCGAGCATCCCGGGCGCGATGGTGCTGACCCGGACGTTGCGCGTGCCATAGGCGCGGGACAACCCGCGGGTCATGGCATCGATGGCGGCGTCGGCGCCGGGGTCCGGCGTTGATGCGGGCGCTGTCGGAATGCCATCGAGCGCGGTGAGATTGACGATGCTGCCGCCGGCGACGCCGAACATCCGCACCGCCTCCTGGCACAGCAGCATGGCGCCGAACACCTTCAGCTCGCGCTGCCGGTGCAACTCGTCCTCGGACACCACGTCCTCCACCTCGCTGCGCGCGAAGGCGCCGTTGTTGACGAGAATATCGAGCCGGCCGAAGGTCGCCGCGATTTCCTCATAGAGCCGCCGCACGTCCGGCCAGCGGGCGATATCGCCCTGGACGGCGATGGCGCGGCCGCCGCGCCACACGATTTCGGCGACCACGCGCGCCGCGCCGCGGGGATCGTCCGCGTGATGCACGATCACCGCCGCGCCTTCCGCGCCGAAGCGCCGCGCAATGCCCGCGCCGATGCCGTCCGCGGCGCCGGTCACGAGCGCAACTTTTCCTGCCAGTCTTGTCATGGCATGTCCTTGGATCTGGATGATGTCTGTCTTGATCGTCAGTCGTGTGCGTAGATTGTGAGGCCGAATCGATCCGGGCGTGATCGCGCCCCGACAACAGTCTGGACGCGCAAGGCAGGGAGTTCGACCCGATACCCGTATGGCCTGGCAGATCCGAGGCCCGCGGGCGGCTCGCCGATCTGCTCTGTGGCTGACGCTGTTATCGCAAATGCAGCCGCGTCGGCGTTAGCGCGATCCTGCATCTGTTTTGCACGATCCTGCAAAAGTGATCCCGCAGCCATTTCCCTGCCACGGCACTGCACCTAGATACACCTCGGCATAAAAGGCCTGCCGCTTGAGGGGTTTGCGTGTGACCGAGACGATTCGTGAGATTGCCGACATCATTGCCCGTTACGCCGCCAATGGCAGCGACCATCCGACCGGCCTCGCCAGCCTCTATCTGAAGCGGCAGACCGAGCCGACGCAGCTCGTGCATACCGCGCAGTGGCCGTGTTTCGGCCTCGTGGCGCAGGGCGCCAAGCGGCTGCAACTGGGCACCGAGACCTACACCTATGCCGCCGGCGATTATGTGCTGGTGTCGCTCGATCTGCCGATGTCGTCCTGCATCGTCGAGGCGTCGGAAGCGCAGCCGCATCTCGGCATGGGCTTTGCGATCGATCCGCAACTGTTGAAGGAGGTGCTCGGCCGGTTCGGCAACGGTCATGCCGATGCGCCCGCGCATCCGCAGCTCCCCGAGCGCGGCGTCGTCGTCGCCAAGGCCTCCGCCGATCTGCTCGACGCCACGTTGCGGCTGCTGCGCCTGCTCGACCGGCCGCAGGACATTCCGGTGATGGCGCCGCTTCTCGAACAGGAGGTGCTGTATCGCCTGCTGGTCGGCCCTTACGGCGCGCGTCTGCGGCAGATCGCGCTGGCCGAGAGCCCGAGCAACAAGGTCGCCAAGGCCATTTCCTGGCTGCGCAGCAACTATGCCAGCCCGCTCCGCATCGAGGATCTCGCCGACCGCGTCGGCATGAGCGAATCGTCGCTGCATCACAATTTCAAGACCGTCACCGCGATGACGCCGATGCAGTATCAGAAGCAGCTTCGTTTGCATGAGGCGCGCCGCCTGATGCTGGTGGAGCGGCTCGATGTCGGCAGCGCCGGCTATGCGGTCGGCTATCAGAGCCCGTCGCAATTCTCCCGCGAATATGCCCGGCTCTACGGCCAGCCCCCGATCCGCGATGTCGGTAGTGCGCGCGGTCCGGTGCTCGGAGGCGAGGCCCGCGTCGCGGGGTGAGTGACGTTGTCACGCTGACTTTTTACGGACACCTGCGGTCTTTCTTCCCCTCTCCCCCGGCGAAGCGAAGCTTCGCGCGGTGGGAGAGGGTGCCTGAGCGCAGCGAAGGCGGGAGAGGGGGACTTTCCGCACGCGCGGAGTTCGCCCAGCCACGCTCCGTCCTCTCCCCACGTCATTGCCGGGCAGCGCGAAGCGAGCTTCGCTAGATGACCCGGCAATCCACCTTAAGCCGCGAGCGCAGACGAAGATGGATACGCGGGTCAAGCCCGCGTATGACGTCGGAGTGTGAGGCGGCGTGGTCGATTCATAAAAGCGGCCGGGTAACAAAAGGGAAACACATGATCTCTGCGGTGATCTTTGATTTCGGCGGGGTGATCACCTCCTCGCCCTTCGAGGCTTTTGCGCATTACGAGCAGAGCCATGGCCTGCCGAAGGACATCATCCGCCGCACCAATGCGGACAACCATTTCGAGAATGCCTGGGCGAAATTCGAGCGCGCCGAAATCGATCTCGCCACCTTCGACGTGCTGTTCGCCGCCGAGTCCAAGGCGCTCGGCGCCGAAGTGCCGGGCCGCGATGTGGTCAAGCTGCTAAAGGGCGAGATCCGCCCCGACATGGTCGAGGCGCTGCGCCGCATCAAGGCAGCGTTCAAGACCGGCTGCATCACCAACAACCTGCCGGCCAATGCCATGGGCTCCACCGACGGCCGCGCGCTCTATGTGGCCGAGGTGATGGTGCTGTTCGATCACGTCATCGAATCCGCCAAGATCGGCCTGCGCAAACCCGATCCGCGCATCTACACGATGATGACCGACAAACTGGGCGTCGATCCGAAACACTGCGTCTATCTCGACGACCTCGGCGTCAACCTCAAGCCCGCGCGCGAACTCGGCATGACCACGATCAAGGTGACATCCGCCGCGCAGGCGATCGCAGAGCTGGAAGCCGCGACGGGATTGAAGCTGACGTAGGGCCGCACGCGCCGGCGGCCGTGCTCCCTCTGCCATTCGCGGAAGAGGAAGCACGCCGGCAGTTGTCAGATTTTGCCGGTCAGTCCGATGCGGTAGATATTGGCGAATGTCCCGGTGTCTTCGTCATTCCCTCGTTGATAAGTGAGCGCGAGGGCGAGATGGCCGGCATCGTCGATATTGTATTTCAGCGTGGCGTCCAGCCATGAGAGCTCGGTGCGCGAATAGGTTTCGTGCGCCCAGTGATAGCTGAACGAAGCGCTCATCCTGCCCAGAAAGCCTTTCTCGAGCGGATCGGGGAAAAGATGCGCGGTGACCTGGGGGCCAATGCGTAGCGCCCGGGTCATATTGTTGAAATCGAGCAACTGGCCCTTCCCGGTGGTCTGATTGTACTGCAGCAGAATTTCGGGATCGAAGCGCAGGATGACTGGCAGACCCAGCGGATGCGGTATCGGCCTCTGAAAGTAGAGCTGGAGCGACGTCGGGAGATATTCGAGCGTCACAGCCGCCGACGACGTTTGTTTGATGTTGTTCTCGACGCCGCCTCCGCGAAGACGGAAGAAGTGTCCGCCATCGGGGACGAGATAGCCAATTTCGGCGGCAACGCCATAGGCCAGCTTGTCGACATTGGAGTCCGCGAATTCGGACGCCGAGTTGAAGGCCCGATTGACCGTGACATAGGTGGCAAGGCTTTTCGCGCTTGGATCCCACCAGGCGACGGAATCGTGCACCGACGAGTAGGAGAGCGCGGCGGTGCCGTTGATCGCCCAGATCTGGTTATGGTTCGCACGATCGCCGGCGAACGCGATTTCCGCGCCTGTCGCCTTGTCGACACTCATGGGACAATCCAGAAAGCCGATGTCTTTCCAGTCCCGCCGCAGAAGAAACGTCAGGCCGGGACATTTACTGTGTTCGATCAAGGCATTCGTTGATTTCTCCCGCTTTCTGACCAGCGTTCCCATATCGTCCAGATAGGCGACCGACTGGATGGGTACGGCGACCGCTGGCGTTGCGGCCGCCGGACTGGTCCGGTTGGCCGCCCGTCGTTTTGTTCTTGTTGCCGCCGCGATCTTGTTTTGCGCTTCGGCAAGTTTGTCGCCGTCGCCTCTCGCGATGATGCCGTCGATGACCTCCTGCTCATGGGCCGTCAGTGCGCCTGCGTGCGCCTCGCAACCGAGCATGACAGAGGCGCATAGTGCGAGGGCGGATATCTGCCGCGAATAGGTCATCGCACGCGCTCCATCTCTTTGAGAACGCAGGCGATGTCGCCGCAGACCAGAATGGCTGCGGGGCTCACATTGACGCCATGCTCGGTAATGTTCGCGGCCAGAACGGAATTCGCTTCACCACCATATCCAAGGGCGTCGAGGCCGGTGTCGTCAGGGTAGTCGCCGTCAAAGATGTCGTGAAGTATTCCCCTGTTCGTTTGGCGAGCAGTGGCGCGTGGGCGGAGGGTGTCGAATCGAAGTCGCCCAAGTGGCTTGAGAGACGTGTCGCTTACCAGCGTGCGATCTGCCAGCGCGCCCTCTGCCAGCTTGCCCCCGGCCTGCTTGTCACCGGGAATCAGAAACGGTGCCAGAATTCCGAAAAGACCTGCGATGCCTCCGGCGGCCCATTCCGGCAGGCCATAGGCGCCGAGCGGGGACGGTGGGCCCATGGCACACGCCCAAAGCACAAACGCGATCGACGATACGAGGACGCTGGCCCATTGTGGCTTCGCCGGTTCGGTGCTGTCGCGGGGCATGCTGGAATATGCGCGAAGGCAAATGCATGCGAGCAGGCACAGGCCAAACCAGTAGAGGAGTGCGTTATTCGTGACCCAGGCCGCTTTGGCCGCGAGATAGATGGCGACGATTTCCGTCGGGATCAACTTGAGGAGCGCAGACAGATAATTGTCTGCAGGTGCGCTGGCCGCTGGCGCGGTGTTGAAAGATCTGAGATTGCCTGCTGCGGTTGCCGCAGGTGCTGCATAAATGCGTGTCCCGCCCCTGATAAAATCGACCATATATCCATACCCCCCTTGGATGGCGAGGGACTCGATCGAACTCTGTGGGAGGGCCACCAGCGTCAGACAGGCTGCGTGCAAGGAGGTCGATCTCAAGGCAGGCAGATATCAAGACAGGCAGATCTGATGAGAAAATGGTTTGTCGTGCCACAAAGCTAAATGGAAATGCCCCGCCGGTTAAAAAAATCATCGATCCCGGCCAGGCAAGAATACACGTCGTAGTTGATGAGTCTAGATGTATCGCAGGAGAATTGACGATGTGCGCGAGGCTCGCCGCGTCCGCCCATCCGGATGAAGCGTGACGACGCCATGGTGGTGATCGTCGCGCCATCGGGCATCGCGTCATCTGGAATGAGACCAAACGCATCGGTGGTCGCCGTCATCCGGCGTCGCACTCACAAGCGCTTACACAAAAAACAAACGGCGCGCTCATCGCGCGCCGCTTGCTCACTTCCCACCCGATCAGATAATCGAACGGTCCACATGGCGCACTTCGCCGGTGCGCGCATCGATGTCGACCTGAATCCATTTGCCGTATTGATCGCGGCCCTCGATCTCCCATTCGTTGTCGTCGAAATGGGTGTTCTGCACCGTCACCACGCCGATCCCCGACGCGATCGCCAGCGCATCCTGCAGCGTCAGCGGGCCCGATGGCACCACCACGGCGGCTCGCGGGGCGGGCTGCCGCATATAGACGTCGGCGGCGACAGCCGGCGCAGCCGCACCGAGCGCGCCCGCCAGTGCCAGCGGAAGCAAGGCCTTCGAAAATACGGCCTTCTTCAAAATCTGTTGCATCGAAATCTCCTCATCTGTCCCACGCGCCGCATGCGGCGCAACCGGGTTAAGAACGGTGCACGCTGCACTGCGTTCCCGGAGGAAATGAGGCGATTTGGTGCGGGAAAAGCGGTGATGCGCTATACTGGCAGCAGCACATCAGCACTCTCACGAATGAGATTTTTGGTCGAGGTCAGTGATGACAAAGAAAGCTGGCAAAGCGTTGGTGAAAAACCGCAACGCCCGCGGGTGAGGGGCCTTGCGCTTACTCTGCTGCTCTCACCGCGCGAACGTCTCGATTCGCGTGAGGTCGAGCTTGCCGGATGCCTGATCGATAGCGAAGCCCACCACATCGCCGTTGGCGTCGAGATCGACCACCAGCCCTGCGACGATTTCCCGGCTCCCGGCGCCGGGCGCATCCTTCAGCGCGATAGAGAGACTGTCAGGATTTTTATTCCGCTGAGATGTCGGGGCCTGGCGGGCCCGTTCGTCATGGATGTATCGGGCGGCGGAAGCTGCCCGCCGGACGACAACCGAAGTAACCGAGCCACAGGAAGAAGCCCATGCCCAGCACGATCCGTCTGCATCGCGTTATTGCCACCAAGCCCGAGAAGCTTTACCGCGCGTTCCTCGAACCTGACGCGATTGCGAGCTGGCTCCCACCCTACGGATTCACATGCACCGTCCATGAGCTGGATGCGAAGGTCGGTGGCCATCACAGGATGTCATTCCGGAACTTCACCACGGGCGGCAGTCACTCCTTTGGCGGGACCTATCTGGAGCTCGTTCCCGGTGAGCGTCTCGTCTACACCGACCGCTTCGATGATCCCAACCTGCCGGGCGAGATGAAGGTCACGGTGACGTTGAAGGCCGTGTCTGTCGGCACGGAGGTGAATATCGAGCAGCAGGGCATACCCGACGTGATCCCGGCCGAGGCCTGCTATCTCGGCTGGCAGGAATCCCTGCGCAAGCTCACGAAACTGGTCGAGCCCGAGATCAACCAGTAGCGCCATCGCTTCCGGAACGGCTTGGGGAAATTCAATCAACAGCAGGAAGGAGCGCCAGCCATGGCACTCGCCCGTGTCCAACATGTCTCCGTCTCGCTCGACGGTTTCGCCACCGGCGAAGGCCAGAGCCTAGACGCGCCGTTCGGCCACGCCGGCGAGCGGCTGCACCAATGGATGTTCGCGACCCGATGGGGTCGCCAGATGCTCGGCCAGCCCGGCGGCACGGCGGGCATCGACGACGCGTTCCTGCGGCTGTTCGCGCCCGGGATCGGCGCCGAGATCATGGGCGCCAGGAAGTTCGGTCCTCCCACATGGCATGAGGATCCGGACTGGAAAGGCTGGTGGGGTCCCAACCCGCCGTTCCATACGCCGGTCTTCGTCCTCACCCATCATCCGCGCGCATCGATTGAAATGGAGGGCGGCACGGTGTTCCACTTCATCGACGCTTCGCCTGCCGCGGCCCTTGAGACGGCCCGCGAGGCTGCGGCCGGCAAGGACGTGCGCATCGGCGGAGGTCCCACCACGATCCGCGACTTCCTTGCCGCCGGGCTCGTCGATCACATGCACATCGTGGTGGTTCCGATCCTGCTCGGCCGCGGCGTGCGCCTGTGGGATGGCGTGGAGGGTCTTGAGAAGGACTACGAGATCGAGACGACATCCTCTCCCGGCGGGGTCGCACACATGACATTCGCTCGAAAGCACCAACCGCTATGAGAAACGGCGCCAGAAACCGATCCCAAAATGCCATGTCGTCGAACTGCCGAAGGCGTTCGGTAACGGCGCGATCCACGACATGAGGAACCGATGGTCCGTTTGGCGGAGGGAAGTGCCGAGACCACCAGATCGATGATGACCGTTTCGTTGCAGTCGGTGATCGGAATATTCGGAAAGCACCTCAGGTCGCGCCGGGGCAGCCTCGGGAGGCCGGGGCTGGCTGGCGCGATGTGCGGAAACTGCAATGTTGCATTGCGGTATTGAACTGTTGCAATGCAGCAAAAGAAGTCTAGGCTCCTTCGTTCAATCCTACGAGGAGACTAATAGTGAAGATGACCTTATCGATCGCCGTCGCGGCCGTGATCTCGATTGCGGGTGGCTGCGCCGGCTTCGCTGCGGAGTTGCCGACCTATGGATCGGCGGGTTTGCCGATATCGGCGGTGCAGGTTCGCGTGCTGGGAGCTGCGAACGTCCAGGAACAGTCGGCGGCGCCAACCTCCACGGCGTCTCTGCATCAGCTGAGAGTTCTGGCACCGCGGACGGAAATGACGACCGCGACCGCACCAACCCGGACCGACACCGCTCGCTCACTTCGTTGACCGGCACCTCGTACCGATATCGCCGCGTCTTTCATTTTCGAAAGGGCTTCGCGTGCACATCAGGGCGGTGCCGCACCTCTCCCCGCCGGGGAGAGGTCGCCGCGTCTCGCGGCGGTGAGGGGGCTCATGACAGACGGGCGATCCATCTGCTCAATGTTACCAATCCCGTGATATCTCTATCAGACGAGAGGTTCGCGATGGACCTCGACAGCTAAAAAACCAACTAACAAAGAGCGCGAAAAAGCGTGCGATGACGGCCGGCAAAAAGGCCGGGACAGCACGCGTGACAAAGGGCAACACCCGCCTGACCCTGGAGCTGCTGGAAACGGCGCGTGACATGCACGCCAGCGGTCTTCTGACAGACGTTGTCCGCGAGAAGATCACGATGCGTCACCTCGGCGGTGCCGCCGCTCTTGCAGGTCCGGCTAAGCTGACGGGCGACGACATCAAGGCCCTTCGTGAGCAGGCCAATCTCAGCCAGGCGGTGTTTGCAAGCTACCTGAAGCTGACAGTCGGCTATGTCTCCAGGCTCGAGCGCGGCACGGAAAGTCCGAAAGGACCGACGCTCGTCCTGCTCGATGTCATCCGCCGCAAGGGCTTTGAGGCGATTCGATTGCGATAAGAGCCGTGAGTTGCCAGCGCCGCGTGCGGCGCAACCGGGTTAAGAACAATGCACGCTGCGCTGCGTTCCCGGAGGAAATGAGGCGATGTTGTGGGGATTATGGCAGCCGTCGCGCTTACATCTGGAAGCACAGATAAATAGAAGCCCTTTACGACACAGGCGATCCATTTAGTGCTATTTCTTAGTGGCGGCGTCCGCCGTTATGCCAATTTCTTTTGCAATTAGCGCCTCTGCTTTCTTAAGTGCGACCTCGACGCATGGCTTGAAGCTTTCGACAATAACTCCTTTGCAAGCAGCTATCAGCCCAGCCAAAGCAAATGAGACCTTGTAAACATTAACCTCGCCGAAGCTCGCATTGATTCCCAGTACTTCCTTACTGCCGTCGATCTTGAGTTTTCCGCTCAGTACTTCAAACTTCACGGGCGATGCGGCTTTCTGCGAGTCGGAAACAATTGCTTCAACGACCCGCTTTCGGACTATTCGATCTGCGTCAGAAATTGAAATTGGGGGTGTAAGTATAGATAGGTCGCGTAACACTTGCTGCTCAGATAGTGTAAAGTAGAACGTAGTTCGAGTTCGCAGTTCTCGATCCGCATTGCCGTAGATCGGCGCGAACGCGTTGTCGACTGTACGACTGGGCTGCGCCTCGATGTTAAACTTGGGCTCTAAGCGCTTTGTAGCATCCGAGCCAGCTAAAGTGCCGGTCTCGGCTGTAGCAACTTCGATCTTTCCGATTTTTGGAGCTGCCCGCTCGGCAACATGACTCGCTGTCGTGCCGACTTTTGCACAACTCCGCTCAGCTGCGATGGCTAACCCAGCGAGCAGAGCGACGCCTAGCTTTCCCAAAATGCTGAACATTGAATGTCCTTGGAAAATAAGCCAAACAGTAACGCAACTTTAACGTGTTATGGTAGTGAAATCCATCAAAAAATGCATTGATATGCATTGGAAGGTGGCGTGAGTGGATTACCCGACGGGCAATCCACGGAACGCAAATCAAGTGGTCAACTGCGCTAGTTAGTTTCCCTACCGTTTCTTTGCGAAAGCATCGATGGATCATCTATGTCGCGATTAGCTGCAGTCCAATCTATGCAATTCACCAAACATAGCCGCGCTAATTGTTCTGCAATGTCGCGTATGCCGGTCCAGTCATGAGCGAACTTTTCGTTTGTTCCGTGAAGCGTTCTGCTACGGCCTTCGCTATAAATTTGCTCTAGCGCCTGCTTCAGCGTTAACCCGTCGGGGGTAATTTCAAAATTGTCATCGATCTTGAGTTGGCAAGAAATGAGGCTTCGAATGCCTCTTGCTCTGCGTCCACAAGAGAGTGCGTCCATGCTCGCAGCGAATTTAACAACGGCCATCGCTCCGTCAATCTCGCGGCATCCCTCGTGAAACCAAAGCAGTGCTTGTGACAATGTGCTCATCAACCTTGGTCGCCGTACATTTCCGGTGGAGCTTAGGTAAAATTCCAAGGCTTCTCCAATCGTTACGAAGAAATGTTCTTTTGCAGTATATTCTTCAACCCAAACACTCGGTTTTATCCAAGGTCCGGAGGGCATATGAGAGCGCGATGCCCCGGTATAAGTGCATGGCGTCCAGGTAGAAAAGTAATGCGCTGCTGGCTCTTAGCGGAGGCATCAATAAGCAGATTGAAGCCGTTCAGCGCGCGTGTAGGACTCTGCCAAATTAGAGCGATCGCAGTGAGTGCTAGGCGTGCTGAGATACGCGCTCGTTTTCCTGCTGCATCTGCACTTAGTCCATCTGTGATGACGCTACACACATAGGGGCATGAACCGGTTGCTCGCAGTATATCATTTTCATGAATACTATCGATGGATGGCTTCCTCTTTCGCAGTTTTTCTCCGCGCCATGCACTTCTTAAGCGGGTGGATGTTGTCTTGCTAATCGCTCGATAAATCTCAACGCGAGTTAGCCAATCTTCTCGGTTCTCAATTGTAGCAGGACCTATCCGAATAGGGGGAGAATCGGAATGACTAAACAACGTGCAACCGAAGGCATGTTCTTCCGGCGTGGTGACCTGTGGGGTATTGCTAACAGTTGAGCAAACGCTGGCTACCAGTGTAATAGCGCTCTCCTCAAAACTGAGGTCGAGATCAATATCCGCGAGAGCGGGGCCAAATGCTCTTCGAACTCGAGCAATCCATTCGGACTGAGTGTTAGTAGAGCGGATTTCTGGCCAATCCCGTAGGAGCCGTCGCGCGAAAATAGAAATCTGTTCGTCGATCAAGTGAGATACATAGATTCCACCGTCCGCGCTTACCCCAATTATCCCTGGGATTGGAAAGGGGTGCCCTTCATTTATTTGGTTAGGGGAAATGGTCTGAATTCTCTTGAATTCTTCCAGTATAGCTGTTGCTGTTTCATGAAGGGTCTTCATGTGATCCTGTGGAGACCGTTAGAAATAAGATCAACGTATCCTAAGGTTCGGATAGTCCCTCTCTCTCCATGACTCGGCGAATTTCTTCAAAGGCTGCACCGATATTTCCTTTTGGAAATCGAATTTGGCCGAGGCCTTGAATATTGCTGAATTCTTCGCATCCTTCTTCGAGCAGAATTATAGCTTTAGAGAACCCCAGTCGCCCTTGAAACAAGCCAGCTTCATGAACAACGTTCATTCGGGCTTGGTACGCTCCATCTGCCATCTCGTCTTCGGGGGTCATTACCAGCAAAGCGATCGCGGCATCATTTAACATCTCAGAAAGGCGGGCGATGTTAGTTACTCCGGCCACGGGTACTCTATTAAACTCGTCCCACGGCAAGCCGAGGCGGTCTTGGACAAAGTCCTTTAGCTCGCGCCAAGCACTAGATCTGCCATGCCCAATGAAAACGTTAGTTCCAATGCGCTCGTTGGCCACGTTGTTGCGATTTTTCCGCTCTAAGTGTGAAGCCGCCTTTTTCGCGATAGTTGCGGCCACGGCGCAGATGCCGAATGAGTGGCGTATAGACGCCACCTCTGCAAGGACATCTATGTGCGGAGGTACCTGAATTTTCTGCCCCATGGCAATCATGTCGCGAGTTATGATTTGCCCCTCAGGAGACCAATGCTGAGCAACATCGGTTTTCGACATTACTTCGAGGTTTCCGATGTCGGTCTTTAGCTTCGAAAGGAAAGGGTCAGCCTGTTTATCTGTCTCGGTTTCGAGAATAGACACTATGTCTGAGGCTGACGCGTTGAATGTCTGAAATGCTTTCTTTTCGGCTTCTCGAACTGGGCGTAGGTCAGGATTGCCAGCGGATTCGCGTATGAATTCTACGATTTGATCGAATTGGTATTCTTGCCAATCTCCGATCGATCCGAGACCCGTAAAGCTCAGATCCTTAAGCCCCCATTCTTGACTGAAGTTCGCCCCGGCGGGTGTTGGTACAAGGCCCTCGTAATAAACTCGCGAGTGATATCCGAGCCAAGAGCCCGAGAAGGAACGCTTCAACCGGTTAGCGGCCTCCTCCAATTTTTCCATTGGATGCGACAAATTTTCTGACTCGATAATTGAGCCAACTGCCTCAAGCTTCTTGGCCAACTCGAACAACTCTTCGAACGATTTCATCTCAAGCTCATTCATGATTTGAAATGACAACTTAAACGTGGGTGGTCTCTAGGGCTACAATCACTTTGCTTGATACTGGCAATCGTGTTCGTGAGACCGGCTCGTAGGTCATCCTTCAAACGCAAAAACGGCCGGATCTCGCGATCCGGCCGTTTTCAAATCTCAGTCCGCTCAGTGAGAGCGGCGGGTCAGGCTCAGGCCGCGACTGCTGCGGTTTCGGCCTTCTTCTTTTCGATGGCGCGCTTGAGCAGCACGGCCTTCTGGGACAGCTCGCTCTCGCGGGCCTTGATCAGATAGGCATCGAAGCCACCGCGGTGGTCGACCGACTTCACGGCATTGGCCGACACGCGCAGGCGCACGCCGCGGCCGAGCACGTCGGACAGGAAGGTCACATTGACCAGGTTCGGCAGAAACCGGCGCTTGGTCTTGATGTTCGAGTGGCTCACCTTGTGGCCCACCTGGGGGCCCTTCAGTGTCAGTTCACAGCGCCGAGACATGGCGAAAATCCTCTGTCATCCCCGCAGCTAAAAGGCGAAGAGCCCAAAGCCGGGCAGGGGGTCAAAAATCACGTCCATTTCAGGAGTGGCGGACGTATAGGGGGCTTGGCCGCGATCGTCAAGATATCCGGCCAGCGAAAGTCGCGGCAAAACCGGCAAAAGCCTGCGCTTTCGGGGGCTGTATAGCCCGTCCTACGAGCGGAAACCACATGGAATCTGGCGCGGTTCCCATCATATAAACGACGTATTCGGGCCGGAAACAGGTCGCTCCAGCCCAATTGAGCGATGCGGCCCTGCGCCTTTGGCCGGGGATCGCCGACCAGGTGATATCAGCAAGTGAGCCTTCGCACGCCCCGCTTTGTGACCCGACCGGTGACCACCCCGCGGACCGCCGCGCCCGCAAGAGTACGATTTGCGGGCTTTGGCGCGCGTTTCGCCGTCGCGGCGGGCCTGATGCTCCCGGTTTTGCCGGTGGACGCCTCGGCGCAGGTGCAAGGTCAGATCCAAAGCCAGACGCAAGGCCAAGCTCAAGGCCAGAGCCCGGCCGCCGTGCCGGTTCAGGCCCCCGCGCAGGCGGTGTTGGCGGGCGGCAAGCTCGAAGCCAAATATGAAGCCAGCCTCGCCGGCATTGCGGTGGGCAAGGGCCAGTGGGCCATCGACATCAATGAAGACCAGTATTCCGCGACCGCCAGTGGCGGCACCGCAGGTTTGCTGAAAGCATTTGCCGGCGGCTCGGGCTCCGGCCAGTCCACCGGCCGCGTGGTCGCGGGCGCGCTGGTGCCGTCGAATTATCAGGCCGTCACCACCTCCGCGAAGAAGTCCGAGACGATCAAGATGCTGATCACGCCGGGCTATGTGAAGGAGTTCTCCATCGAGCCGGAGCCGCCGCTCGATCCCGAGAAGATTCCGATCACCGATGCGCATCGCCGTAACGTGATCGATCCGATGACCGGCTCGCTGATGCGCGTCGGCGGCACCGGCGAATTGCTGACGCCGGATTCGTGCCGCACCGCCGCGTCGATCTTCGACGGCCGCATGCGCTACGATCTCAAGCTCGACTACAAGCGCATGGAAAGCGTGAAGGCCGAGAAGGGCTATCGCGGACCTGCCATCGTCTGCGCCGTCTATTTCACGCCGATCGCGGGCTACGTGCCCGACCGCGCCGCCATCAAATATCTTGCCGCCCAGCGCAATATCGAAGTGACCCTGGTGCCGATCGCCGGAACCCGCGTGCTGGTGCCCTATCGCATGGTGGTGCCGACCCCGCTCGGTGTCGCCATGCTGGAAGCCACCGAATTCGTCACCACCCCCGCGCCGGCCAAGGCCGTGGCGAAGACGAACTGAGAGAACGAGGCAAGTTCTAAAGGAGGCGGCTCCACACACCGGCCTCATCCTGAGGAGCCGCGCCCTTGCGCGGCGTCTCGAAGGATGGTGACAGGTCTTGGCCCCGCCAGCTCATGGTTCGAGACGCGCGAAGCCGCGCTCCTCACCATGAGGGACCGAGACGGGACGCTGCCGCAATGATGCCGCAAGACAAAGTGCGCCATCGCAGCATCGTCGCAAACGCGCCGCAGGATTTGCGCAGGATCCCGGCTTGACTCAAAGCCGGTTCGGAGTCCGTGCGCTGTTCATAACTTCGGGGATTTGTCGGCCCTTGTTGCGCTGTCACAAACTTGATCTAGTCAGTCTCGGAGAATGTCAGCGCGAGATGTTGGGGTGATGCGGCCATGGAGGTGCCGAGTCACCGATTCGGGCCGCTTTCGTTCCGGACTCGTTCCAAACCATCAAAAAGCGCGGCTCTGAAGCGTCGTAACCTGTCGCCGTCTTGACAGTCGGCGACGCGGAAATATCTGAAAAACATGGCCTTTTTGTCTTCTCCGCCCACGCTGTCCAACGGCAGGGCCCCCGGCGCCGGCGTCACCGCGGTGCTCGGCCCCACCAATACCGGCAAGACCCATCTCGCCATCGAGCGCATGCTGGCGCATTCGTCGGGCATCATCGGCCTGCCGCTGCGGCTGCTGGCGCGCGAGGTCTATAATAAAATTTTGGACCGCGTCGGCCCCGAAGCCGTGGCGCTGATCACCGGCGAAGAGAAGATCAAGCCCGCCAAGCCGCGCTACTGGGTTTCGACCGTCGAGGCCATGCCCAGGGATCTCGACGTGTCGTTTCTGGCCGTCGACGAGATCCAGATCGCGGCAGATCTGGAGCGCGGCCATGTCTTTACCGACCGCATCCTGCATCGCCGCGGCCGCGACGAGACGCTGCTTTTGGGTGCTGCCACGATGCGCCCGATCATCGAGCGGCTGCTGCCCGGCGCCAGCATCGTCACGCGGCCGCGTCTGTCGCATCTGGAATTCGCCGGCGATCGCAAGATCACGCGGCAGCCGCGCAGGACAGCGATTGTCGCGTTTTCCGCCGACGAAGTTTACGCCATCGCCGAACTCATCAAGCGCCAGCACGGCGGCGCGGCAGTCGTATTGGGCTCGCTGTCGCCGCGCACCCGCAACGCGCAGGTCGCGATGTTCCAGAACGGTGACGTTGACTACTTAGTGGCAACCGACGCGGTCGGAATGGGCCTCAATCTCGACGTCGACCACGTCGCCTTTGCCAGTGATCGCAAATATGACGGCTATCAATTCCGTCGCCTGACGCCGTCGGAATTCGCGCAGATCGCCGGCCGCGCCGGCCGCGCCACGCGCAACGGTACCTTCGGCACCACCGGTCGCTGCGAGCCGTTCGAGCCCGAACTTGTCAATCAGCTGCAGAACCACATCTTCGAGCCGGTGAAGGTGCTGCAGTGGCGCAATTCGAAGCTGGACTTCTCCTCCATCGCCTCGCTGCAGGTGTCGCTGGCAGAGGTGCCGCGCCACGAGGCGCTGACCCGTGCGCCGATCGCCGAAGACCTGCGCGTGCTCGATCATGCCGTCCGTGACGTCGACGTGCGCGAAATGGCGCAGGGCAAGGCCGCCGTCGAGAAACTGTGGGACGCCTGCCAGATTCCAGATTACCGTCGCATCGCGCCCGCTGCACACGCAGAGCTGGTAGTCACTATCTTCAACTTCCTGATGCAGCGTGGGCGCATCCCCGATGCCTGGTTTGGCGCTCAAATCGCGCAAGCGGACCGAACCGATGGCGATATCGACACGTTATCGGGCCGAATCGCGCAAATCCGGACCTGGACATTCGTGGCAAATCGTCCCGATTGGCTCTCAGATCCTGATCATTGGCAGGGAATTTCGCGCGAATTGGAAAATAAACTGTCAGATGCCCTTCATGAGAGGCTCACTGAGCGTTTCGTTGATCGTCGTACCAGTGTATTGATGCGCCGCTTGCGGGAAAACACGATGCTGAATACTGAAATTGGTAAGACGGGCGAAGTGATCGTAGAGGGCCATGTAATTGGCCGTCTCGACGGGTTTACATTTTTGCCCGATGCGGCCGAGGCTGGCTCGGATGCGAAGGCCTTGCAGGCCACGGCGCTGAAGGCGCTGGCCGGCGAGATCGACGCGCGCGCCGAGAAACTCGGCAATGCACCGGACGATCAGTTCGTGCTCGCCTCCGACGGCACAATGCGCTGGACCGGCGATGCGGTGGCCCGTCTGGTCGCAGCCGACGATGTGCTGCATCCCCGTCTCCGCATCATCGCTGATGAGCGCCTCTCCGGCGCGCCGCGCGATGCGGTTCAGGCTCGCCTCGATCTCTGGCTGAAGACGCATATCGAGAAGCTGCTCGGGCCGCTGTTCGATCTGACCAAGGCCGAAGACATCACCGGTATCGCACGCGGCATCGCCTTCCAGCTCACTGAAGCGCTGGGCGTGCTGGAGCGGCAGAAGATCGCGACCGAGATGAAGGATCTCGATCAGCCGTCGCGCGCGACCTTGCGCAAATACGGTGTCCGGTTCGGCGCCTATCATATTTATATTCCCGGCCTGCTGAAGCCTGCGGGGCGTTCGCTCGCGGCGCTGCTCTGGGCGTTGAAGCAGGACAACGTCGATATGTCGGCGCTGTCG
The DNA here is from genome assembly GCF_051811085.1 of Tardiphaga sp. 862_B3_N4_1. Lineage (NCBI taxonomy): Bacteria > Pseudomonadati > Pseudomonadota > Alphaproteobacteria > Hyphomicrobiales > Nitrobacteraceae > Tardiphaga > Tardiphaga sp. 862_B3_N4_1. Next base: position 1,095,950 of record NZ_JBPWQB010000002.1, on the reverse strand, counting down.
AGTGCACAGCATCTCGCAGGGTCGGGCCGTACATCCTTCCCGGTCGACAAGCTGCTCGATCGCGATGCCTATCGCGTGCTCGGCTATCGCCAGTGCGGCGAGCGCGCGGTGCGCGTCGATATTCTCGAACGTCTTGCCGATCTGATCCGTCCAGCTCTCGCGTGGCGCGAAGCGTCACCGGGCGAGAAGCCCGCCGGCGCCTTCGATGGCCGCCACTTCGTGGTGACGCAGGCGATGACCTCGCTCACCGGTTCGGCCGGCGAAGATTTCGCCTCGATCCTGCGTGCCCTGGGCTATCGCATGGAGAAGAAGGCGCCGCTGCCGCCGGCACCGCCGAAGCCGGTTGCTGCGACGACGCCGATCGAGGTCAAGGCTGACGACAACACGGGTGACCAGCCCGACGCCCTGGTGGGACTTGCCGAGTCTGACAAGCCCGGTGAGGACAATGTCATTGCGGTCGAGGCTGCCGCTGAGGCGGCCGAGACGGCTGAGATCGCGGCTACGGATGTCGCACCTGCCGAGGTTGCGACCGAAGTGGCCCCGGCCGAGGAAGCTGCAGCCGTGCCGTCTGCATCGCTGTTGCCTGAAGTCGCACTGGTGCCCAGCGCCGCGCCTGAAGCTGCACCCGTTGAAGAGACGGCTTCCGTCGAAGCGCAGCCAGAGCCCGCTGCGGCCGTTGCCGAAACCGGGACTGCTGCTGAGACCGCACCTGCTGCCGTGGCCGATGCTGCTGCGCCTGCCGAGGGCGACGGCACTGCGGTTCCTGCCGTCGCTGCCGAGCCCGAACTGGTCGAAGTCTGGCGCCCGGGTGGCCGTTCGGAAGAACGCCGTCCGCCGCGCCACGACCGCAACCGCCACCATCGCAATACCAACGCCCCGCAGGGCGCTGCGCAGTCGGCTCCCGCCGAAGGCGCCGTGGCCGATGGCGCGCAGCGCGAGCGGCATGACCGCAACGGTAACGATCGGGGTGGCCAGGGCCGCCGGGATCGCAACAATAACAACGAGTTCCGCCGTCCGCGCAGCGACGCGCCGGCCGCCGCGGCCAGTGCCGAAGGTGCGCCGAACCGCGACAACCGTGGCAATCGCGGGCCCCGCGACAGCAAGCCGGGCGAGGGTGGCCGTCCGCCGCGTGAGCGCGAACGCTTCCAGGGCAAGGGCAAAGGCCCCTTCAAGGGCGGCGACAAGGGCCGCGAGGGCCGTGGCAACGATCGCGGCGGGGCGACCCGTCCGTTCGCAACATCGGCCGCACCGCGCGAACGGGACCGTCCGATCGATCCGAACTCCCCCTTCGCGAAACTCGCCGCGCTCAAGGAACAGCTCAGCGGCCGCAAGGATTGATGCAGGTCATGTAAGGCGGCACCGAGCCGCCATTTGGTGGTGTGCTGATTGGAGCGCCAGCGTCTCGATAAATGGCTGTGGCACGCGCGGGTGGTAAAGGCCCGCACCAGTGCCGCTGCGCTGGTGGAAGGCGGCAAGGTTCGCATCAATGGCGAGCGCGAGAAATCGCCGGGCCATGGTGTGAAGATCGGCGACGTGCTCACGGTGGCGCTGGATCGCACCGTGCGGGTGATGAAGGTCGAGGGCTTCTCGGAACGGCGTGGCGATGCCACTGCGGCGCGTGTGCTCTATACCGATTTGCAACACCTTCCGGAGTAACTATCTAGGCTGGATGCCGCGTCCAACGATGGTTTCGTGGCAGGCTTTTTCCTTGGTCGAAATGCCCTGACCTATGCCGGCTGCATCCCTTGCGGCAGCGGGGTTGGTGCGCTACGCAAACATTGAATATCGATCGTTTCCGGAGTTCTGGATGACTTACGTCGTCACCGACAATTGCATCAAATGTAAATACACCGACTGCGTCGAAGTGTGTCCCGTGGACTGCTTCTACGAGGGTGAAAACATGCTGGTCATCCATCCGGACGAATGCATTGATTGCGGTGTCTGCGAGCCCGAATGCCCGGCGGACGCGATCAAGCCTGATACCGAAGGCAATATCGAGAAGTGGCTGCAGATCAATCTGGAACACGCCAAGACGTGGCCGAACATCACCCAGAAGATCGACGAACTGCCCGAAGCCAAGGAATTCGATGGTCAGGAAGGCAAGTACGAGAAGTATTTCTCGGCGGCGCCTGGCAAGGGCGACTGAGTTCCCCGGTCACAGTGATCAAGCAATTGATCGGGTGACCCCGATACCCCCAGCCACACGAAATTTACCCTAGCCCCGATTATGCCCCGGAAGCGGCCGCCGAGCGGCCGCGACAGGGCATAAATCATTGATTTTTGCGGGAAATGTGCTATAATAGGCACAATTCAAGAAGCTGGACCATGTGGTGCCGCTCGATTTGGCCCTGCCGGGTTCCCGTTTAAACATCAAACAGGGGCGTGGCGGTTTCCACGCGCAGGCTGTGTCACAGAAAACGCGTAAAAAGAGTGTTTCCAAGGCTACTGTTTCGAAGAAGGCTACTGCTTCGAAGGTTTTGGATCCGAAGGCTTCCAAGAAAACAACTGCGGCGAGCCGCGTTGTGAAGGGTCCTGCTGCGAAGAATTCTGTCACCAAAGGCCGTGCCCGGGCTCCTGTCAAGGACACCCGGACCGCCGCGAAGGCTGCGGCTGAAAAGTCCTCCAAAAATAAAAGAAGTGCAATGCCCAACAAGACTGCCAAACCTGCCCCGAAGGCTGCTGCTTCGAAGACCACTGCCGCCAAGCCTGCTGCGCCGAAACCGGCCGCGAAGGCTCCCGCCGCCGCTCCTGCCGTGAAGGCTGCTGCGCCGAAGGAAGTTGCCAAGGTTGCTGCGAAGCCGGTCGTTGCCAAACCGGTTGCCGCCAAGCCGGCGCCCGCTGCGGCTCCACGCGCCGAAGAGCCGAAGAAGCCACTGACCCAGCGTCAGGGCTTCAAGACCAATGAATTCGTGGTCTATCCGGCGCATGGTGTTGGCCAGATCCTCGCCATCGAAGAGCAGGAAATTGCAGGCGCCAGGCTTGAACTCTTCGTGATCAATTTCATGAAGGACAAGATGACCCTGCGCGTTCCGACCGCGAAGGTCGCGAATGTCGGCATGCGCAAGCTGTCCGAGCCGGCGCTGGTCAAGCGCGCGCTGGAGACACTGAAGGGCCGTGCCCGCATCAAGCGCACCATGTGGTCGCGCCGCGCACAGGAATACGAAGCGAAGATCAACTCGGGCGATATCGTTGCCATCGCCGAAGTGGTCCGCGATCTGTTCCGCTCCGACTCGCAGCCCGAGCAGTCCTACAGCGAACGTCAGCTGTATGAAGCAGCTCTCGATCGTCTGTCGCGCGAAATCGCTGTGGTTCAGCACGTCACCGAGACCGAAGCGGTCAAGGAGATCGAAGGCCAGCTCGCCAAGAGCCCGCGCCGTGGCGCCAAGGCCGAGGCAGGCGCCGAAGCCGGTGCTGACGAGGCCGACAGCGATGGTGACGATGATGTCGCCGCCGCGGACGAGGCTGCATAAGCAGCGTCTCGCAAGTTGAATACGAAAAGCCCGGCCGAGAGGCCGGGCTTTTTTGTTGTCTATGAGAAAGTACTTGGGTGGATCTCAATCCACCACGACCTTGACGCGGTCGCGGGCTTTCACGCTGGCATTGTTCTCGAGCCCGTTCAATACGCGGAAGCGCTCCAGTGGACGATCGACGCCGCTCATGCGATGCGACAGTGACTCCACGGTGTCTCCGGGCTGCACGGTGATCACCTTGATGCGCAGCGGACGGGCGGCCTGAATCTCGGCCAGGGTCAGGCGGCGGAACGAGTTAACGGTGTCGCGGGCGTTGCGTTCGCTCTCGGTGCTCTTCTGCTTGGCAGCGAAGATGAAGCGGTAGACGTCGCTGCCGAAGCGCAACGCGTAAACGCGGAATTGCCACTGGTCGCCGCGCGCGATGGCGGACGCCGCTGGGAAGCCGTTGATGGTCAGCTCTTCCGTGGTGGCTTTATCGACATTCTCCATCCATCCGGAATTGAGATAGTCGCTTAGCGTCTGTTCGGACGGTACGCGGACCACGTCGAAGCGCATGGCCTGATTGCCGCCTTCGCGCACGCCGATCACCGCCTGCGCCGTATTGTCGAGAGTGAAGGCCTCCGGCGCCTGGAAGGTGAAGCCGAGCTTGGGATGCAGGAAGCGGCGGCCGCGCACGAAACCCTCACTCGGGTCCTCGCCATAGACGATGCCGTCGATGGCCGAGAGATAGGTCTCGCGATCGCGCTCGCCGCCGTCGGGCGAGGAATATTGCCGCGCATTGGCTTGCGCATTCTGCACGCGCTCGGGCGTCGCCGGATGGGACGACAGGAAGTCCTGCGCGCGGGGATCGAGCGGCGTGCGGCTGGCCTTCAGCGCCGCGTTACGCTCCATCGCAGCGAGAAAGCGCGACGCGCCATAGGGATCGAACTTTGCGCGGGCCGAGATGCCTACGCCTATGCCGTCGGCTTCGAATTCCTGCGCGCGCGAGAAGCTCGCCATCGTCAGTTTGGATTTGGCGAGCGCGAGCGCAGTGAGATCGGGATCGCTGCCCATATCCGTCACGACACGCGTGACGATCGAGGCCTGCCGTGCCTGCTCTTCGCGGATCGAGGCGTGCTTGGCGAGTACATGCGCCATCTCGTGCGACAGTACCGACGAAATCTCGGACGTATCGCTGGCGAGCGCGATCAGGCCGCGAGTGACATAGAGCTGTCCAGTCGGCAGGGCGAAGGCGTTGACGGCGCCGGAATTGAGGATCGTGACCTTGTAGGCGAGGTCCGGTCGCTCAGAGGCAGCGACCAGCCGATCGACGGTCTTGGTGATCAGTGATTCCAGCCGCGGGTCGTCATAGGCGCCGCCATAGGATGCGAGGATGCGCTCGTGTTCTTTCTCGGCGGCCGGGGTCTGCACCACGGCAGGCTTCGGCGGCTTGGCCGGCACCGTCGGCTTGACCGACGAGGCGGCCTCGAACCGGCTGGCATCGCCGCAGGCCGATAGAGCGAGCGCGGCACACAGCAGGGCAGGCGCAGCCCAAAGGCGGCGGCTCAAGCTGGTTTGCCGTCCCACACCCGTCACGTCGTCCACTCTCTGCCCAAACAGCCCATTCGCCCAAATCATCTTCGCTCAAGCGATCTTGCTGCCCAAGTGGCCTACTTGTCCCCGACCACTTCGATCTGCCACACCCCGAGCGCCTCGATCCGCGGCCCGCCGCGCCTCTCTATCCATCCCCGAACGCGAATATGTCGTCTTTCCAGGGACTTAAGCATAATTCCTGCCGTCTCGAAGGCGGCCATCATGCGCCTTGAAACGGTCACGGCAAAGTCCTCAGTCCAGCGACGCCCGAAATTGACGTAGGTCACCGTCCCGGCCTGGCGAACCGACAGAACCCGCCCCTCGACCACCCCGAAACGCCCCACATCGGCCAAGATATCGCCGGGACTTTCCGCGTTTTTTATGACGTTGGTTTGAGCCCAGATTCCGCGCTTCAGCCGGCGGGCCAAGCCTTCTGCAGCGGCGAGTTCCGCCGCACAGGCCTTGTCGGAAATCGCGCCAGAGGCGAGGGCTGCGCCTTGTGCTAGAAGCTGCGCCTGGAGCGACGGCGCAGCGGGATCGACGAAGACAAAAGCCGGTTGCCGGCCGTAGCGATCCGGCATGTCGCTTTCGCCGTACAAGGTGACATCACGGCCGGAGGCCAGTGCGAAGTGATCATTCGTCGGCCCTGATGAGTTTGCGATCGGCTCGATCCCCGCCAGACGGATCACGTTGCCGTCGCTCAAACGCAATGTTCTGACATCGATCACGTCGGCGACACGACCTTCGCCCTGGGCGGCGAACATGCAGGCCGCCGACGCAGATTGCGCAGATGTTGAAATGGCGATCACTGCCAGCAACAGCGTTGCGGCATGCGACACGTCACACTTTGCTGATGCGGCACGCATCACGCCACCTTGCGAGCTCCGGTCAACCTCTCGTCTAGCATAGCCCGCAATCCATTCCGCTTTGCGGAAAACCTCGATGTCTTTGCAGCTATTCTTGGCAGCGCCGCCGCTTGCCGCTGTTGTTCCATTGCGGCATGATCGCGATAACAACAACACCGCGCACGAACAACAACGGCGCGTCTGAGGGAGGGACTTTTGAAGAAGATCATTTCAGGTCTGCTGGCGTCAGCAATGGTATTCGCGGCCACAAGTGCCATGGCGCAGACCAAGCCGCTTAAGCTCGGCGCAATTCTCGATATGTCGGGCCTGTATGCCGATATCACCGGCGTCGGCAGCGAGACCGCAGCCAAGATGGCTGCGGAAGATTTCGGCGGTGAAGTGCTGGGCCGCAAGATCGAGATCATTGCTGCCGACCATCTCAACAAGGCCGATCTGTCCGCCAACATCGCACGCGACATGCTCGACAATCAGGGCGTCGAGGCGATCATCGACGTTGCGGCATCGGCGACCGCGCTGGCAGCGAGTGAAATCGCGCGGGCGCGCAACAAGATCATCATCTTCAACGGCCCGGGCTCGATCCGTCTCAGCAACGAGGCTTGCGGCCCCTATACGGTGCATTACGTGTTCGACACTTACGCGCAGGCCAATGTGACCGGTCTCGCCACGGTGAAAAACGGTCTCGACACCTGGTTCTTCCTGTCGGCCGACTACGCATTCGGCGCGGACCTTGAGAAAGACACCACGGCTGTCGTCACCAAGGCCGGCGGCAAGGTGCTGGGCTCGGTCAAGCATCCGCTGAATACGTCCGACTTCTCGTCCTTCCTGCTGCAGGCGCAGAGCTCCAAAGCCAAGGTCGTCGGCCTCGCCAATGCTGGCGGTGATACGATCACCGCGATCAAGCAGGCGGCCGAGTTCGGCTTGACGCGCAGCGGCGGACAGAAACTGTCGCCGCTGTTGGCCTTCATCTCCGATATCGACAGTGTCGGTCTTGATACTGCGCAGGGCCTGATCCTGGCAGAAGCGTTCTATTGGGATCTCAATGACGAGACGCGAGCTTTCACCAAGCGTTTCCAGGAGCGCACCAAGCGCGTACCGACATCGGCCCAGGCCGGCGTCTATTCATCGGTGCTGCATTATCTGAAAGCGGTGAAGGCTGCCGGCACTACGGACTCGGCTCCGGTCATGAAACTCATGAAGGAGACGCCGATCAACGACATGTTTGCCAAGAATGGCCGGATTCGCGAGGATGGCCGCATGGTGCATGACATGTACCTGTTCGAGGTGAAGAAGCCGTCGGAATCCAAGGGCCGCTGGGACGACTACAAGCTGCTCGCGACCGTTCCCGCAGAGCAGGCATTCCAGCCGCTGGAAGCCTCGCGCTGTCCGCTGGTGAAAAAGTAATCGTCGGGGCCTGAAGCTTGCCGGACGATCAAGAACAACAAGGAGCGCAATCATGAGCGACATCGTCCTGCAGGACCTCGACAACGGTCTTCTGACCATCACCATGAATCGTCCGGATCGGCGCAATGCGCTCAATCCGGAGATGACACAGGGGCTGGTCGCGGCAGCACGCCGTGCGCAGGAAGATCACGACGTCCGCGCCGTGCTCATCAAGGGCGCCGGCGGCACGTTCTGTGTCGGTGGCGACGTCAAGTCGATGGCGGCCGGCCGCGCGCCGCTGCCGTTCGAGGCCAAGCGCGCCAATCTGCGCCGCGGCATGGAAGTGTCGCGCATTCTGCACCAGATGGCGAAGCCGGTGGTGGCGCAGCTTGACGGCGCTGCCGCGGGCGCTGGCCTCTCCATCGCGCTGTCCTGCGATCTGCGCGTCGCCGCAAGCTCGGTGAAGATCACCACGGCCTTCGCCAAGGTCGGCTTCTCCGGCGATTATGGCGGCACCTATTTTCTGACCAAGATGCTCGGCAGCGCCAAGGCACGTGAGCTCTATCTGATGTCGCCGGTGCTCTCCGCACAGGAAGCGCTGGCGCTCGGCATGGTGACCAAGGTTGTCGACGACGCCGAGGTGGAGAAGGCGGCGCGCGACCTGGCAATGTCACTCGCCCAGGGCCCGAGCATCACCTACGGCTATATCAAGACCAACATCAACAATGCCGAGACGATGACGCTCGAAGCCTGTTTCGACGGCGAGGCGATCCATCACACCCGCTGCAGCGATACCGACGATCACAAGGAGGCCGCCAAGGCCTTCGTCGAGAAGCGCAAGCCGGTCTTCAAGGGGCAATGACCATGAGCCAGATGCGGTTGCGGCAAGTTTGTCTGGTCGCTCCGCATCTGGAGCCAGTGGTGAGCGATATCGCGGCCATTCTTGGCCTCAATGTCTGCTACCGCGATCCTCATGTAGGCAAATACGGGCTTGAAAATGCACTGATGCCCGTTGAGGCGACGTTGCTCGAAGTGGTCGCGCCGACGCAGCCGGGCACGGCGGCTGGGCGGTTCATGGAGAAATCCGGCGGGCGCGGCGGCTATATGGTGATCCTGTCCTGCGAGGATCCCGACGAGCGTGGGCGCTTCGCCGCCAACATCGGCGTGCGCACCGCCAATGTGATCGATCATCCGCCCTATCACGGCGTGCAATTGCATCCACGCGATTGCCGAGCCGCCTTCATCGAGTTCAATCACACCAAAGACAGCGACGACGATTTCGGGCCGTATCCGCCGGCCGGTCCGGACTGGCAGGAGGCGATCCGCCATGACATCACGCGCGCGCTGACCGAGGTCGAGCTGCAGAGTCCGGACCATTACGATCTGGCGCAGCACTGGAGCAATATCATCGGTGTGCCGCTGACCTCGGCCCGCAACGACGATCCGCAGATTGCGTTCACGAACGGCTGTTTGCGCTTCGCGAAGGGCAAGAGCGAAGCGATGACCGGGATCACTTTTCGCGTCAACGACGTCGCACAGGTGCTCGGCAGCGCACGGGCACGCGGATGTCCCTGCGCCGGGGATGCATTTCTGCTGGCCGGGGTCACGTTTCGCGTCGTTGCGTGATCGCGGCAATCGCCGCACGATCAGTTCCTGTTTGACGCGTTTCCTTCATGCGAACCGGTATCCACTTCGCTCGGAAACGCTACGGCAACAACAATAAACGGGAAACGCCATGACTGTGACACGTCCGCATCCGCTGGACTTTTTCTTCAATCCATCCAGCATCGCCATCATTGGCGCTTCCCGCGATGTTACGAAGATCCCGGGCCTGCTTCTCTCCTTTCTGCGCAAAAACCAGTTCTCCGGCGCGATCTATCCGGTCAATCCGAACTATCCGGATATCGATGGGCTCGCGTGCTATCCGACCATCGAAGCCATTGGGCAGCCGATCGACCTCGCCGTCGTGATCATTCCCGCGCGCGTCGTGCTCGGCGCGCTTGAGGACTGCGCGAAACTCGGCGTCAGGCATGCGATCATCATTTCCTCCGGCTTTGCCGAAGAAGGCGGCGATTCCATCGCCATGCAGGATGCTATTGCGACGCTGGCGAAACGCACCGGAATGCGCATATCCGGGCCGAATGCCGAAGGATATTACAACCAGATTGCCGGTATTGCCGCGACCTTCAGCCCGACCGTTGATGTAAAGTCGGATCAGCTGCAGCTGGTCGCTACCACGAAGCGGATCGGTATCGTCGCGCAATCCGGCGGCATCGGCTTTGCGATCTATAACCGCGCCAAAGCGCTCGGCATTGCTCTCAGCACCGTGATCTCGACCGGCAACGAGTCCGATCTCGGTGCAGGCGAATTCTTCGATTACATGGTGCAGGATCCGGCGACTGATGTGATCCTGCTGTTCATTGAGGGCATTCGTGACGTCGACAAATTTCTCGCCGCGGCCCGCAAGGCGGCGGAGCTCGGCAAACCCGTCATCGTTGTAAAGGTCGGCCGCTCCGGTGCTGGCGAGCGCGCAGCAGCCTCGCATACCGCCAGTATGGCGGGCTGGACGGCGGCCTATGATGCGGTGTTCGCGCGCTATGGCTTCATCGTCTCCAACGATCTCGACGAAGCAGTGGCGATCGCGGCCGTGCTGACCACATCGCCGCTGCCGAAGGGCGACCGCGTCGCTGTCGTCACCGTCTCGGGCGGCGCAGGTATCTGGGGCGCTGATGCCGTGTCGGCGCAGGGGCTGCAGGTGCCCGAATTGTCGGACGGCGTTCAGGCGACGATTCGCGGGCTGATCCCGTCCTACGGATCGCCGTGCAATCCGATCGATATCACGGCCCAGGCAGTGCACAGCGGCGGGCTGCAAAAGACCATTGAATTGCTCGACAGGTCTGACGAGGTCGATGCAATCCTGGTGGTCATCTCGCTGTCGAGCGAGACGCGGATGCCGTTCAAGACGCCGGAGCTGAAGCCCGTCATTGCCGCGCAGAACAAACCGATTGTGTTCTGGTCTTATACGCTGCCGTCGAACTTTGCGCGCATGGGTCTCGCCGAGTCCGGCGTCGTCGTTTTGTCCGGCCTCACCCATGTCAGTGTAGCGTTGCGGCGACTTGTTGATCACGCAAGATTCAAACTTGTAGAGCCGGTTGCTACAGCGGCACCTGCGCAGAATGATCTGGCTGAGCATCTGACCGCGCCGACGCTCTCCGAGTATGACAGCAAGACGCTGCTGCAGATTGCCGGTGTCGCGCTGCCAAGCGAGGTTCTTGTCACCGACAGATCATTGCTGGATGCAGCGATTGCCAAGATCGGCTTCCCGCTGGTGATGAAAATCCAGTCGCGCGACATTCCGCACAAGAGTGAGGTTGGCGGCGTCAGGGTCAACATCGCCACGAAGAATGAAGCCGCAGCTGCCTATGATGCGCTAACCGCCAGCGCCCGGCAGCACCGACCGCAGGCCGCGCTGCAGGGCGTGCTCGTTTCGCCGATGGCTAGCAAGGGTGTCGAGATCATCGTGGGCACACTACTGGACGAGACCTTTGGGCCAATGGTGATGGTCGGTCTTGGTGGAGTGACGGCGGAATTGTTCAAGGACGTGGTCTATCGCCCGGCGCCCGTGAGTGCCGCTGAGGCTGCTTCCATGCTAGGCGCACTCAAGGCCGCGCCGTTGCTGAACGGCTTTCGCGGCGCGCTGAAGGCCGACGTGTCGGCGGCGGCGGAGCTGATTGCGCAGCTCTCGCAGCTCGCAGCTCAGTTCAAGGGCGAGATTGCCGGGATCGAACTCAATCCGGTACTGGTGCATCCGGCGGGCGAGGGCACCACCATCGTCGATGCGTTGGTAGTGCGGAAAGACTAGAGTGCCCATGACATAAAAATGGCCGGACGAACCCGGCCATTTCCAAGTGAGGTTTGAAAAACAACCCCGACGGGGACTTAGCGCCCCTTGAAGTTCGGCACCCGGCGTTCGGCAGTCGCCGCAACGCCTTCCTTGAAATCTTCTGTCTTACGCAGGCGCGTCTGTTCGGCGAGTTCGTGCTCCGTCGCCTTGGCGACGCGGTCGGCGAGGCCGTTGCGCATGGTGGCGCGGGTCGAGAGCAGGCCGAGCGGCGAGCATTCGGCGATCTCCTCGGCGAGCTTGATGGCGGCGTTGCGGACCTCGGCCTGCGGCACCAGCACATTGGCGAGGCCCATCTTCAGGGCTTCCTCTCCGCCCACACGGCGGCTGGTGTAGAACATCAACTCCGCATTGTTCTTGCCGACCACTTCGGTGAGCGCGACCGTCAGGCCGAAGCCGGGATGGAAGCCGAGCTTGGTGAAGTTGGCGGCGAAGCGGGTTTCCGGGCAGGCGACGCGGAAATCGGCCGACACCGCGAGGCCGAGGCCACCGCCAATGGCCGCGCCCTGTACGGCTGCGACGATCGGCTTCTTGGCGCGGAAGATGCGTACGGCTTCCATATAAAGATGCCCGATGGAGCCAAGATTGTCGGCGGGGTCGCCGCTCTTGGCGGCTGCCTCGGTCTCCTTGCGGTTCGGGTCGCTGAAATCGGCGCCGGCGCAGAATGCCTTGCCCTGCGCGCATAGAACCGTGGCGCGGATCTCGGGATTGGCGTCGATCTCGTCGAGCGCATTGGCGATCTGCTGGATCAACATGATGTCGAAGAAATTCAGCGGCGGCTTGCGGATCTCGATAATCGCAATGTGGCCACGGGTCTCGACGGCGATGTCTTTGTAGGTGGTCATTTGTTTCCTCGTCATTCCGGGGCGCGCCCGGCGCTTGCCGGGTGTGAACCCGGAATCTGGATGTGTTCAAATCACTTCTAGGTTCCGGGTTCGCGCGCGCAAAGATGCGCGTGCGCCCCGGAACGACGAGCCTCAGCGCAGACCAAGTCCGCGCGCGATGATGCCGCGCAGGACTTCGGTGGTGCCGCCCTGAATGGTGAGTTTCGGTGCCGTCTTGATGGCGAAGCCGAGCATTTCGTCCAGCGTGGCGTGGTTCGAGGCGTTGTCGTCGACGAAGGCTGCGAGTTCGCGTACGCGATGGGGCAACTGCTGCTCCCAGATTGTGCCGATATCCTTGACGATGGACGCTTCCACCACCGGCTCCTTGCCGGCCTGCAGCATGCCGGCCACCGACACCGACATGCGGCGCATTGTGTGCAGCTGTGCGACGAGGCGGCCGATGCCTTCGGCGCTGCGAGTGTCCGGCTTCGGTCCGACAGCACGGACCAGTTCGGTCAGCACGTAATAGGTTTCAAGGAAACGTTCGGGGCCGGATCGCTCATAGGCGAGCTCGCTGGTGGCCTGCTTCCAGGCGCTGTCGATCTCGCCGAGCATGTGGTCGTCGGGCACGAAGTGATCGGTGAACACGACTTCGTTGAATTCATACTGGCCCGTGATCTGCGCGATCGGGTTCACCGTGATACCCGGCTTCTTCATATTGACCAGAAACTGCGTCAACCCGTGGCGGCGGTTTTCCTTGGTCGGGGCCGATGTGCGGAAGATCGCGATCATGTAGTCGGCCATATGCGCCGAGGTCGTCCAGATCTTGCTGCCATTGATCAGCCAGCCGCCGTCGGTCTTGGTGGCCTTGGTCTTGGCGGCGAACAGGTCGGAGCCGGAATTCGGTTCGCTCATGCCGATGGAGAAACAGACCTCGCCGCGGCAGATGCGCGGCAGGATGTCCATCTTGATATGTTCGGGCGCATATTTCAGCAGCACCGGGCCGCTCTGGCGGTCGGCGACGAAAAAGCGGCGCACCGGCGCGTTGGCCACGCGCATCTCCTCGGTAACGACGTAGCGTTCGAGGAACGAGCGCTCGTGGCCGCCGTATTTCTTGGGCCAGGTCATGCCGAGCCAGCCGCGCTCACCTACACGTTTGCTGAATTCGGGATTGTCCGAGTCCTCGCGCTGGGGCTTGTGCGGATCGAAAGTGCCGGCGGCGATTTCCTCGGCGAGGAACGCGCGGACTTCCTTGCGCAACTGCTCGCATTCGGGCGGAAGGCGGATCGGATCGAAACGAAGGGCTGCGGTCATGTGAAAGATCTCGTTACTTGTATTCGATCAGCGCGAAGCGACCAGAGGCCACAGCTCGTCGGCACCGCGCGCAGCGACCAGTTTGCCGAGCTCGACCGCCCAGTAGCTCTCGCTGCCGAAATCATCGCGCCATGCCAATGCGCGCAGCGTGTAGCGATGCAGGATGTGCTCCTGCGTGAAGCCGATGGCCCCAAGAACCTGATGCGCGATGGCGGCGCCCTTTTCGGCGGCCTCGGAGCAACGGATCTTTGCAGCGGCGGCCTCGAGGAAGAGCGCGTCGTCAAGCGGTGCCCCGCTGGAGAAGGCGTCAGCCGCGGAACTGGCAGCGGCGAGGGCTGCCGAGGTCTCGCCTGCGAGCTTCGCCAGATTGTGCTGCACCGCCTGGAATTTCGAGATCTTCTTCTCGAACGCCACGCGCTCGCCGGAATAGTTCACGCCGATGCTGAGCATGGTTTCCAGTGCACCGGCAATCTGCTGGCTGCGCACGAGTGCGCCCATCAGCAACAGCGCGTTCTGATCGAAGCCCGATGGTGCAGATTGAAGGGTCACCGGCTTCACAGCGTCGAAATGCACTGTGTCGGATGGGTCATCGGCCAGACCGAGCCCGGCTTCGATGCGGCAGGTGCTGGCGTCCACCAGCGCAATAGAGGCACCGCCGATTCCGGAGGCGACGACGGCGATGTATTTCGCATCCGTCGCGAACGGCACGCCACGTGCGCGGCCGGTGATTGTACCATCCGCGTTGAGCGTGAGGCGATCGCGCGGGCTTGCCGGCGCGACGGTCATCATGCCTTCGGGCGATTTGATCTGGGCTTGCGCGAGCAGCCAGCCCGCCAGCATGGTCTCGGCGAGCGGCACCGCAACGCCGGCGCGACCGGCGACGCTGAGGACGCTGAAACCTTCGGCCATGCTGGTGCCGGAGCCGTCGCACTCTTCAGGCACCCATGAGAGCGGCAGGCCAGCATCTGTCAGTGCCTGCCAGAGCGGCGCTTTCCAGCTGCCGTTCTTGTCGTGATTGATGGTCTGTGCGTCAGCGAGATCGGCGAAAATACGTTCCGCGGTTTCCGCAACGATATTGTCTGCGTCCGTCAAGGCGTTCCCCGTGTGCTAGCGCATCTCATTCGGCAGGGAATGCCGGGCATGGGCGCTGCCACTTTTCTTGCATTCATGATGCGGAAAAGGTGGAAGGAAGACAAGCGGGCTGGCCGCAGAGGGGCCTGCGGTGGCGGCATGATGTGTTGGTGCGACGCAATTTAATTCCGCAAAGCGAACTTGTGTCGCGTTGTATACCAGCGCGACCGCATTATGATAGATCGCATCAGCGTCAGAACAAGCAGAGGAAATGCAGATGGCAAGTGACGGTTTGTGCGTCGTGATTACAGGGTCGGCATCGGGGCTTGGTGCTGCGACCGCCGCCATTCTCGCCAAGGACGGCGCCCGTATTGTCATCAACTATTCGTCGAGTCAGAAGGAAGCCGAAGCCACTGCCGAGCTGTGCCACGATGCGGGTGCAACCGAAGTCATCGTGGTTCAAGGCGACGTATCGAAGGACGAGGATTGCAAGAACATCGTCGCGGCCGCCCAGCACTGGGGGCGGCTCGATGCGCTGATCAACAATGCCGGCATGACCAAGCATGTGCCGCATCACGATCTCGATGGCCTTTCCGCGGAAGATTTCCAGCGCATCTACGCGGTCAACACGATCGGGCCCTATCAGATGGTGCGTGCGGCGCGTGCCTTGCTCGAAGCCGGCGCCAAGGCGTCGGGTCGTGCTTCGGCCGTCGTCAATGTCTCGTCGATGGCCGGTATCACGGGCGGCGGTTCGTCAGTCGCCTATGCCGCCAGCAAGGGCGCGCTGAATTCGATGACGCTGTCGCTCGGCCGTGCATTGGCTCCGCTGATCCGCGTCAATACGGTCTGCCCCGGCTATATCGATACGCCATGGTTCACCAAGGGACGCGGTGCGGACGGCGCTGCCAAAGTTCGCGATGCCGTAATCGCGCGAGTTCCGCTGAAGGTGGCCTCGACCGCGGAGGACGTCGCCGCCCTGATCTGCTTCCTCGCCACGTCGCCATCGAGCAATATGACGGGCGAATTGGTGCGGATGGATGCCGGCATGCATCTGCTGGCCTGATCGGAAACCTGCGTCAAACAGCAAAAAGCCTCGGGTGATGCCCGAGGCTTTTTCATTCTCGATTGCTGGCACGTCAGCGATTGCCCGGATCGGAAATCATCCGGCGGGCGACCAGTCTGTTCCAGATGAACAGCACCACCAGCGCGCCGATCGTGGCGGTGATGAAGCCGGCACCCTGGTTCGGGCCGTAATGGCCGATCTGCTGGCCGATGAACGTCGCCAGGAATGCGCCGGCAATACCCAGGATAGTGGTCAGGATGAAGCCGCTGGGATTGTTCGGTCCTGGCGATAGAAGGCGGGCGACAATGCCAGCGACAAAGCCCACAACGAGAATCCAGATCATAGCAATATCCCCTCTTTCAAGTGCGCGTTAAACCCAGCTGGACTTAACTTCGTCTTCCGTGGGTAGCCGGCCATGCGGTGTGAACTGATTAACGGCATCGGGCAGTTCGTTGCTCAGCTCCGCGAGAAGCTGCTCGCGGGACATGCCGGTGCGCGACGTCAGTTGCGCGATCTGATCCGCGCCAAGTGCGGCGCCGAGATCGTTAGGTGAAATCTGCTTGTTCGGGCCGGAACTGACCCAGGAATCCGCGGCGTCGCCATGGCCGTTCTGCTGGAACTGCTTGAGCAGGTCGCCGAGGCCACCGCTAAGCACGCTGCCGGCAGCTCCACCCGCCAACAGACCGCCGAGCGGGCCCTTCAGAAGGTCGCCGAGGCCGCCACCGCCTGCTGCAGTGCCAGAATTTCCGCCGAGGAGGCCGCCAAGCATACCACCGAGGCCACCATCCTGCACGCTGGCCTGCGTTGTATTCGGCGGCGGGATTTCTTGCGCGTGCCCCTGTGCCGCCGGTTGGCTACCAGTGAAGTGCTTGTAGCCTTTGTAGGCGAGCAGCGCGAGGATCGCCATCGTCATCGGCGACATGCCGCCGCTCTTGTCGTCGGGATCGCTGGGGCCACGCGGCCCGTTGGCCATGCCATTCAGAATGTCGAGCAAACCCATGATCATCTCCTGTTCTGCCAGCCCGGCGAAAGCATAGCTGCGCGGTATGACGCCTACAAGGCGTGTCGGTTCCGCCGATAGGCAGCGCTGCGGCATTTTGCTAGTAACGGATGCTGGATGAACGGGAGATGACGTGATCGAAACGCGGCCCATTTGTATCGCCGGTGCCGGCAGTATCGGCTGTTTCGTGGGCGGCATCCTGGCGGCAGCCGGCCGCGACGTCGCCATACTGGCGCGGCGGCGCATCGTGGACAGCATCGAGGGGCACGGTCTGAGGCTGACGAGCTTCGAGGGACTTGATCAACGTCTCGCCCCCGGCCAGCTGCGGCTGTCGGATGACCCCGCCATCATGAGCGAGGCGAAGATCATTCTGGTCGCGGTCAAGAGCGGCGATACGGCGGAGATGGCGGGGCTGATCGCGGATCATGCAGCGCAAGACGCGATCGTCGTCAGCCTGCAGAACGGCGTCGGCAATGTTGCGGTCCTCCGCGCAGCTCTGCCCGGGCGCCGCATCCTCGGCGGAATGGTGCCATTTAATGTCATCGCAAAGGACGATGGTCATGTTCACCGCGCAACGTCCGGAAACATCGTCGTCGAACGCGATGGGGCCGATACCGCTTCGAAGCTATCCGTGCCGCATCTTGCCGTCCTTGCGAGCGACGATATCGTCGGTGTCCAGTGGGGTAAGCTGCTGGTCAATTTGAACAACGCGCTCAATGCGCTGTCGGATATACCGCTGCGGTCGCAGCTTGCACAGCGCGCGTGGCGCTCGTTATTCGCCGATCAAATGGCGGAAGGCCTGGCCGTTCTGAAAGTCGCCGGTATCAAGCCCATCTCGGCGACGCCGATCCCTGCGCGACTAACGCCGCATTTGCTGCGGCTACCTGACGGCCTGTTCAATATGCTGCTCGGGCGGACGATGAAGATCGACGCAAATGCGCGCTCGTCCATGTGGGAAGATCTGCAGCGCGATCGACGCACCGAGATTGACTATTTGCAGGGTGTCGTCGTTGAGCTGGCGGCGAAATATCAGATCACGGCTCCGCTATCGCTGCGCGTGATGACACTGATCAAGCACGCAGAGACGTCAGGCAGGGGATCGCCCGCACTCACGCCAGATCAGATTCGCAGTGAACGTGAAATTGATTGAGCTGAAGGGAGTGTTGGACCGGCTTCGGCGCTATCATTACGAGAATGTTACTAATCATTTCGGCTACTATCGGTGGACTCAACTATCCGAATGCTCCAATTGCGTCTGCCGGTCAATGCGATGGTACCATTATCCGTTGCATTCGCATCAAGCCGATGATTATCCGTTAAATATCAATTGCGGATACGCGTCGGTGAATTCTCAGTAAATGAGATGTAAAGCGTCTTTTAGCCCGTTATTCGCAGACGAGTAGCAGTTCGCGTCGTGAAGAAGGCTCGCAGGAGTGCGGCTGGTTCAATACTAGACATCATGATGTGACATCAGGGGCTATGTCATTCGCGACATCTTTAGTATAGAAGGCCGCGTGATTTGACGGTGGTTCGCGCTTCGCGCCGGGCTGGGCGTTTGATCCTTTCATATCATCGGCAAAGCGTGTGCCGGTCGAATTATTCAACTAACAATCGGAGCTACAATGGCCAAGAAAGCGAAAAAGAAACTCGTCCGTCGCGAGTACACCAAGGAAGACGTGAAGATCCTGAAGGCGCATTCGAAGGCCCAGACCCCGCTCGAGAAGATTTCCAAGGAGATGAAGCGCACCGGTGGTTCGCTGCGTCAGAAAGCCATCAAGCTTGGCATTCCGCTCGGTCATCGTCGCCGCAAGGCGAAGAAGGTTGCCACGAAGGCTACCAAGGTGACTAAGACTGCAAAGGCCAAGAAGGCCAAGAAGTAAGCTTTCGTACTGAACGAAGCCGGCCTGAAGTTCGTTAGCGCTTCAGGCCGTTTTCTTGGGTGGAGCGATCGATGCGAACCCTGTTTTTGAAGGTCTTGAAGCGGAAATCCTGCGCCGCTATCACTGTGGTTGCGGCGATACTAAGCATTGGTGCAATCGCACCTGCATTTGTGGTTCCTCCGACGGTCACCCCGTCGCCGGGTTATGATGCCCGGCTTGCCGAGCAACGACGCGCGACTGAAGTGCAGGCGCCTGCGCATGCTCGCAAGCCCGCTGCCGCGATCGTCTGCGCAACGTCGTCGGTATAGTCATTGAATTTGATCCGTGAAGCGATTGTCATGACCTACCGCCCCCTGAGGTTGTTTGTGCTCTGTGGTGCGTTGATCGTAGCAACCATTGTCGAAAGCAGAGCGGCGGATTATGCGAGCCAGATCAGTGCCTTTCGCCGAGCGCACAAGCTCTCCTCTGTCACGCTGGACAGTAAATTGAACGCGGTCGCGCTTGCTCAGGCGCAGGCGATGTCATCCAGTGGCAAGGTCAGCCACGAGGTCGGCGGTGTTTTCTCCGCGCGTGTGGGGAAGCTCCGCAAATCCAAAGCAGCAGAGAATATCGCGGCGGGCTTCCTGACATTTCCCGAAACGTTGAAGCAATGGGAAGAGAGCCCAGGTCATCGCGACAACCTGCTCATGTCCGGCGCACGCAAGGTCGGCGTCGCTTACGTCGCCAATCCCAAGTCGCCCTACCGGATGTTCTGGGCGATGGTGATCACGGATTAATACTCGAGGGGTTGTTATGTCTCAGGTGCGCTTGGTCTTGGCCGGCGCGGGCGTGCCGAATAGCGCGTCCTTGATGTCTTTCAGCCCCGATGACAATTTGGACCATCCGCAGGCAAGCGGCTCGATCGCGCAGTCCGGCTCCTTGGCGCGCACTTTGGGCCGAGGCCTGGGTAGCACGACAGGCTTCGCATCGCTTGGGGTTTCCGCGGTCTGCCGAAAGTCCGTTTCGAGCGCAGCCTGGGTTTGCGCCTCGCGCTGCTTTTCAGCGAAGGCCGCGACGATGACGCTGCGACGCTGATTGTCCAGATAGATCTTGTACTGCTCGTCGATCGCCTTCTGTTCGGCCGTGGTTGGGTTCGGGCCAGCGATATCGAAGCTGCGGTTCTGCATGAAGTCGTGATACGTATAGCCGCCACCGCGCTTGCGCCGTCCCGCGAACTTGCTTTCGCAATCCGACAGCGCCACAGCTTTGGCGTCTTTCGAAGCCGTCGATTTTTCGATGCGCTCGGCGCAATCTTCATAATCCGCAGGCGCGGCAGTCCACCATTGCGCACGGGCAGGCGAAGACATCAACGCGAGACCGGAGAGTGATGCGGTCGTCAGTAGCGCAAATATGAGTGACTTGTATGCGGACAAATGAGCCACGTAGGTTCCGATGTAGATAACAAACCCAATTCTCGCCATTTGTGGGCCATTTTTCAACCTCGGATGTGTTACTTCTCCCCGCTTTTGGAGCAAGTGCAGCATGACTGCATCAGTGCGGTCATGTGGTAGGCAAACCGGCGTTATTTCGCGATACAACGCTGATGTGGAAGTGTTTTCAGGGAGAGATCTGTTGCTGCTCTCATATCACCGAAATTGATGACCTCAGAGTTTTGAGTCATTCTGACAGTAGTTTTCGGATCGCGCTCCTACTCGACGCGCAATCACCTACACGGGACCACACGTAGTTCGTGAAGCGATGGGCTTGCGTCCGATGGAGCGGTGTCGTCGTTTCGTGCGCTTGGAACTCTATCCGATAACAGACACGAAAAAGGGCGGTCCTTGGGGCCGCCCTTTTTCTGATGTCAGTTGTATTACTGGCAGATGTGTCGTCGGCCGTCCTCGCCGCGGAACCAAGTTCCCGGCTGACACACGAAGCCCATGCGCTGTGCGTAGGAATCGCGCGGGACGCCATTGTAGCCATCATAGGAATTGTAGCTGTTCCGGAACGGCGCAGTTGCGATGGCCCCGGCGGCGCCCACAGCCGCCCCCGCGACACCGACCGCGCCGCCAACCACGCCTGCCGCAACGTCACCCGGCCAGAAGCCCGAATCACGATAGCCGCTATCGACTGTACTGGCGCGATACTCCTGCGTGGCCTGCGCCCGGCGATTCATCGGGTCCTTTGCCATCACTGGCGTAGCGATCAAGCCAGAGACCACGGCAGCAGCAGCAAGAAGTTTCATCTTTGTCATGCGGGATTCTCCATCGTTATTATGACAACCAGCCAACGATGGGCGGTCCGAGACGTTCCGATAGATGTCCCGATCTTTTAAGGGCATCTGTCGCCGGTTCCGGCCCCGTCCTATTTGAACTGCCAACGGGTAGCGATGATCGAACGGCTCTGGTATGGAACTGTCCATGCCCGGTGTTCCTGACCGGGATCGCGGTCCCGTAGCTCAGCCGGATAGAGCGACGGTTTCCTAAACCGTAGGTCGCATGTTCGAGTCATGCCGGGATCGCCAGCTTTCTGTCTGTTTAATCCAAAACAGGCCATTTTCGCGACGACTTCGGACCTCCTGGTGTCAGGCGACGGCGATCTCGCGCTTCTGGAGCATGGCGCGAATCTCTCGTGACGGCTTGGCGGCACTGAAAAGAAAACCCTGCATCTGGGTACAACCGAGCATACGCAGTGCGTCGAGTTGATCGGCTGTCTCAACACCCTCCGCCGTGGTGATCATGTTGCGGGCGGCAGCGATGGTTACAACCGCCTGTACGATCGATGATGATCCGCCGGGCGCCACGATGTCCCGGATGAAACTGCGGTCGATCTTGACCTTGTCGAACGGGAATCGCTGCAGATAGCTGAGCGACGAATAGCCGGTCCCGAAATCGTCCAGCGCAATCCCGACACCAATGCCGCGGAGCTGATGGAGGATCGCGAGCGCCATCTCGTCATCGCGGATCAGCACTGTTTCGGTGACCTCAAGTTCGAGTCGGTGAGCTGGCAAGTTGGCTGCCACGAGGGCTCGAGTGACATTCAAGGCCAGGGTTTGCGTCGTGAATTGAATCGGCGATACATTGACAGCGAGCTTGATCGGCGCCGGCCAGGAGGCGGCCTCAGCGCATGCCGTTCGCAATACCCAATTGCCGAGTTCGGTAATCAGGCCGGTTTCTTCGGCGATCGGAATGAACTCTGTCGGTGAAACCATGCCGCGAACGGGATGCCGCCAGCGGAGCAACGCTTCGCAACCAATAATCTCGTTGCTGGCGATATCGACGACGGGTTGATAGTGAACCTCAAGTCCGTCTTCCGCGAGCGCCTTCCGCAGATCCTGCTCCAGCGCGCGCCGCGCCCTTGCGCCTTCATCCATGGCAGGCTCGAAGAAGCGAAAGGTGCGCCGTCCAGCGGCCTTGGCGCTATACATTGCAAGGTCGGCATGTCTCAGCAATTCGTCGAGATCGGAGCCGTCATCGGGGGCTACAGCGATTCCGATGCTGGCATCGGTCGTGATCTGGTGACCAAGGCATTCATAGGGCTGCCGGATGGCGTCATAGAGCGGCACCACCAGATGAGTGACATCGCTGCGGCGGGCAATTCCCGTATGCACGATGGCGAATTCGTCGCCGCCAAGTCGCGCGACAAAGCCCGCATTACCGACACAGCTGCGCAGCCGCGTGGCCACGATTTTCAGCAGTTCGTCGCCGATCGCATGACCGAGCGTGTCATTGACGCTCTTGAATTCATCGATATCGATATAGAGAATCGCAAATCGCGCGCCGTCATGGAGCGTTGCGATTTCCGCTTCGAGGCGCTCACGGAACATCACCCGATTGGGGAGATCTGTCAGAGCGTCGTAATGCGCGAGATGGGCAATGCGCTCTTCCGAACGTTTGCGATCGGTGATGTCCTCGAGCGTCGAGGCCCAGCCGCCGTCCCCCGATCTCTGAACGAGGATCTGGATCGAACGACCATCCGGCGTGGTCAGCAGCGTATCGTGGACGGGGCCTTCAGCGACGCTTCGCAAGAACGACGTGCAGTACTCGTCGACATCGCCGATGAAGGTTCCGTTGTCCTTGCGATGCTGGATGAGGTCGCGGAAATAGCAACCTGGCTTCACGATCTTGTCGGATAGTCCGAACATGTCGATGAAGCGCTGATTGCAGACGACCAGCCGGCCATAGGCATCGAACAACAGCAGGCCCTGCGTCATATTGTTGATTGCAGTATCGAGATGTGTCGATTTTTGCGCCAGCATCCGTTCGGCCGAGCGGTGCTGGCGGTTCAGCTGCCGGACGATCAGGAACAGCGTCGCCAGGATCACCAATGCGGCAAGTGTCGCACCGATGATTTGATATTTGGTCTGCTCGCGCCAGTCATGCAGGGCCGCGGGCATGCTGGTGGTCGCGACGATCATCACGGGAGCCGCCGCGAGGCGCCTTGCGGAGCCCAATTCGTCTTCCCCGTCGATGGGGCTGATATAGTGCCCCGTCGAGGTTCCGCCCGTCGACCAGAGGTCCTTGAAGACTGAGCTGTTGCTGAGGTTCTGGCCGATAACGGTCTCGTTCTGCGGATAGCGAGCAAGCACGGTGCCGTTGCGGTGGATCATCAAGATCTTGGCGTCTTTTTCGAGCGCGAGGGATGCGAAGAAGCTCTCGAAGTGAACCGGCTCGACGCCGCGGCTGATGATGCCCATGAATTCGCCGTGGCGTCCGATCAGCTTGCGCGAAAACACGGCGGTCCATGCACCAGTCACCCTGCTGATGACGGGTTCGGCCAATACGACCGCGGGCCCGTTGTCGGCCTGCAGCGTCTGGAAATGCTGACGGTCGGCAATGTCGATGGCAGGCACCGGCCAGGTTTCCGACGAGTTGAGCAGCTTGCCTTCGGAATCGAACAGGTTGATGCCGCCGACATAGGGCAGGCTGCTGAGCTTGGTGCGTAGCATGCGGTGGACGTCGATCCCCGACATCAGATGCTGATAGGCGGCGCTGTTCTGGATGTTGGCCGACTTCATATAGGTGATGACGTCGTTCTGGATGCCCTGCAGGTCTCCGAACTGCTGGTCGAAGTGTCGTGCGACCAGCAGAACCGTGTTGTCCAGTTCGCGCTTCTTGCTCTCGATGGCGCGGTCTCTGAAATGGACGGTGATGTAGGCCGTGCCGATGGCGATGGCGGTAATCAGCAGGCAGCCGCACAGGATGAGGCCTTGGATCGGCCCGCCTTGAAATCGGAAACGGCGCAGCGCGGCGAAGCCAGCAAGGCCGCCAGCGCCATCAGACCGTTCCCCGGACTTTGCGTCGTTTTGCCCCATGCGTAGTTTTGTACCGGGGGGACCGCCAACGCGCCGTTACGAACTTCGGTGAATGATAGGTTAAGACGCTGCGCCATCGCGACGATGTCGATACGCCGCCGGTGGCCTATCCCGCCGCCGAACCATTGACGATATCGGCCTGCTCGCCGCGCTCGATCAGCGATTTGACCAGCGAGGATTTCACGCCGGAGACGTGTTCGCGCATCAGTACCTCCGCGCGCCAGGGCTCGCGGGCCAAAATGGCGTCGTAGATCCGGTGATGATCATCATGACGCCGGCGTACGTCGCGATGCTCGAAGGCGACGATGTTGCGGCTCGATGACATCGGCACGTGGTGGCAGATCCGGATCATCTCCGCCAGCATGCGGTTACGGGCGGCGCCCAGCAGGGTGTCGTGGAAGTCGCCATTGATACCGCGATAGATGGTGAGATCGCCTTCCGCGAACTCACCGCGCGCCAGCAGCTTGTCGCCGGCGACAAGGCTTTCCTCGATGATGGCGCGCTCCTCGGCGCTCAGTCCACGTTCGGCGGCGAAGCGTGCGGCCACGCCTTCCAGCGATGCGCGAATTTCATAAGCATCGACGATGGCCGAGAGCGGGAATTCACGGACGGTGAAGCCGCGATTGGGGGCGTAGTCGAGCAGCCCTTCGCCGGCCAGTGCCTGCAAGGCGGCCCGGACGGGGGTCCGCGAGACCTCCAGCGTCTTGCTGAAGCGGACCTCGTTGATCCGTTCGCCTGCGCTGACCGTGCCATCCAGAATGGCGTCGCGGATCTGATCCGTCACCGATAGCGACCGGTTAGCGGCGCGGCCGGGGCCGCCAGCTTCAGGCGGCGGCAAGGGGGATGAGTCGGGCATCGGTGGTGCTCCGCAGCAAAGTGAATACAATTAAATCCGAGTGTGATCCGTCTTTGCTACTCAGCATACAGGAAAGCGCTATTTTGCTGCATAAATATCGCGCACAAAGGGGAGGCAATTCGCGGAAATGATGAGCATAGGGAAAAGTGTATGTAATTCTGATTGACTCGTGACCCGAACCCGCAATGATGCGGTCACGTTCACAAGAAGCAGGCGGTACGCGTCTCATGGCGGCAGGGAAGTCGATCGGCGAAAACGCCATCGAGGAGATCACGGCGGATCGCACCCCGCACTATGAGCCGTTTGGCTGGCATCACTGGCCGGAGCATCCCTGGCTTGCCTATCAATTCCGCCGCGGTCTCGGTGAGACCCAGGAAGGCGGGGGCAGCGTGTCCGAGGTGATGCTGGCCGGTTCGCGGATGATCCCGGGCGATCTCGAAAGCTGGCATAAAGAGTGGATGGTGATCGCGGATGCCAATTGGCAGCGCGGCTTGGCCCAAGAGAGGCTCGGCCACATCCGCACGGCGATGAACTGTTTCCTGCGGGCTGCCGATTATTACCGCCAAGCCGAATTTCATCTCGAGCCGACCGATCCGCGACGGCTGCCGACCTTCGAGAAGATGGAAGCCTGCTCGCATAAGTTCATTTCCTATCTCAATCCGCCCGGCGAAGTGGTCGAAATCCCTTATGAGCCGGGCAAGCCGATCTGCGGCTACTTCATCCGTGCGCCATTTCCGGGAGACAAGCTGCCGGTGCTGATCTGCATGGGCGGTCTCGACTCCATCAAGGACGAGATGTGGTTCATGCAGGCCCATGGTTGCCTGCAGCGCGGCATCTCGGTGCTGATGGTCGATCTGCCCGGGCAGGGCGGTACCTTGCGCCGCCACGGACTTGCAACCCGCGCCGATACGGAAGTGCCGGTCGGCAAATGTATCGACTGGCTCGAAAAGCGCGCCGATGTCGATAGCTCGCGCATCGCGGTCTGCGGCTCCAGCATGGGCGGTTACTACGCCGCGCGCGCCGGCTGTTACGAGCATCGCCTCGCGGCGGTGATCTCGCACGGGGCTGTCTGGTCGGTGCATGACATGTGGGGCCAGAAGGGCGACGACTTCGGTCTGGCGATGCATATCCGCTGGGTATTTGGCGCCAAGACCATGAAGGAAGCTCATGAGGTGATGAAGCCCTTTACGCTGAAGGGTCATCTCGAGCACATGAAGTGTCCGTATCTCGTGCTGCATGGCGGCCACGACGTGCTCACGGTGACCGCGGCGCGCTCGACCTATGACCACGCCATTGCCAATGGTGTCGATGCGACGTTGCGCGTGCTTGAGCCGGATGAGACTGGCGCTGAACATTGCCAGCACGACAATCCGACGATTGGTCAGGAAGTGCTGGCCGACTGGCTCGCCGACAAATTCAAGATCGATCAGCGCGCGTTGCTGAAGACCTCATTCAACCCGCTGGTGTGATCATGAATCTCGGTGTCAATCAAATCAAGGCTGCCGTCGTTGCGATCGACCTGCATCGCGGTCATCTGGACATGTCGGTGGCGACCATGCCGACCACGCGGGATGTCGCGAAGACGGTGATCGCTGCCAATAAGCGGCTGTTCGACTGGTGCCGTAGTGTCGGCATTCCCGTGATCCACCAGGTCACGTCCTATCGCGACGAGGCCGAGATCCGCGCCAACCCGTTCTGGCGGACCCGCGCCGAGGATCCAAAAGCAACGCGCAAGAATGTGATGAGGCACAATATCATGGGCGGCCCCGGTTGCACCGTGATGCCGGAGCTGCTCGACCCCAGCGACTTCATCGTCAACACCAAGAAGCGCTACGATTGCTTCTTGGGCACCGATCTCGATTTCGTGTTGCGTTCGCACGGCGTCAATACACTGCTCATCACCGGCGTGAACACTAACTCCTGCGTATTGGCGACGACGACGGCTGCCAATGTGCGCGACTACTCGGTAATCGTCGTCGAGGACTGTGTCGACAGCATGGACGGGCCAGAGTTGCATGCCGCCGGCCTTGCCTGCATCCGCACCGCCTTCGGTTTCGTGATGGATACCGATGCCGTGATGCAGCTCGATGGCCTCAAGGGTGCAGGACGCGCCGCATGATCCCATACAATTTCCCACTTTCGAAGGGCATCCAGCCATGACCGGTCCCATGCAGCCGCGCGAGCGTTGCGACTACTCCGCCATCGTCGATCGTCCCAAGCTGAAATTGCCGGGCAACGCCCGCATGATCGTCTGGACCATCGTCAATCTCGAGGTCTGGGATATTGCCAAGCCGATGGCGCGCCAGGTGCTGCCGGCGCCGACCGGCATTCCGCTGCTGCCCGATGTCGCCAATTGGGGTTGGCACGAATACGGGATGCGTGTCGGTGTCTGGCGTTTCTTCGATCTCTACAAGAAGCTCGGCATAAAGCCCACGCTGTCGATCAATGCGCGCGTCTGCGAGGATTATCCACGCGTGGCTCAGCAGGCGAAGGACGCCGGCTGGGAGTTCATGGGCCATGCCTATGAGCAGGGGCCCATCCACAAGGAGGCCGACCAGAAAGCGATGATCAACCGCTCGATGGATGTGATTGAGAACTTCACCGGCAAGCGCCCGGTGGGCTGGCTCGGGCCGGGTCTTACGCAGACGCTGGAGACCCCGGAATTCCTCGCCGAAGCCGGCGTGAAATATATCGGTGACTGGGTCTATGACGATGAACCGACCGTGATCCGTACCGAGAAGGGGCCGCTCACAACGCTGCCTTACACAGTGGAGATGAACGACATCCCGATGATGATGGTGCAACATCACGAGAGCACGCAGCTCCTGAACCGTGCCAAGGATCAGTTTGATCGCCTCTATGCTGAAAGCGCCGAGCGGCCGAAGATCATGTCGATCGCGATCCACCCGTATATTTCGGGTCAGCCGTTCCGCATCAAGTATCTCGAAGCGATCTATGACTATGTGAACCAGTTTGAAGGCGTGGTGCATTGGAATGGTGCCCAGATCCTCGACTGGTACAATACCCAGGTGACCAAGTGAGCGTGACGTCCCAGCAGATGCTGCCCGCAATTCCCCTCACCGGCGTGCCGGTCGTGGGTGGCGGCTTTTTCCCCGTACGCCGCGTCTATTGCGTGGGGCGCAACTATCTCGACCACATCCGCGAGATGAAGGAAGCCGACGAGCGCGATCCGCCGTTCTTCTTCCAGAAGCCGCGCGACAGCGTGGTGCCGGACGGCGCGCGCGTGCCTTATCCGGCGTTCACCGAAGACTTCCAGTTCGAGGTTGAGCTGGTGCTGGCCATCGGACGCGGCGGCCGCGATATCGCGGTGGAGGATGCGCTCGATCACATCTGGGGTTATGCCGTTGGCATCGACCTCACCCGTCGCGACCGCCAGCGCGATGCCCGCGATATGCGACTGCCTTGGGAAATGGGCAAAAGCTTCGACGCGTCCGCGCCTTGTGGCGAAATTGCGCCAGCACGCGATGCCCGGCATTTCAACAATTGCGCGATCACGCTGTCGGTGAACGGCGTCGAGAAGCAGCGCGGCGATATCGGCCAGATGATCTGGAGCGTGCCGGAGATCGTGGCGCAGCTGTCGAAGCAGATGAAGCTCGAGCCGGGCGATCTCATCTATACGGGCACGCCTGCCGGCGTGGGCCCCGTCGTTCCGGGCGACGTTATCGACGCGCGGATCGAAGGCCTGCCGTCGCTCGGCATTACCATCGTTAAGCCGGAGACCTGATCATGTTGCCGACCGAACGCATTTCCTACTCGCCGATTGACGCTCGTCCACCGCTGAAGCTGCCGAATGGCAAGCGCATGGCAGTGTGGATCATCGTCAATGTGGAGGAATGGGACGCCAAGCAGCCGATGCCGCGTACGGTGCTGACACCGCCGGCCGGCGGCTCGCCGTCGCCAGACGTTCCGAACTGGGCCTGGCACGAATACGGCAATCGTGTCGGCTTCTGGCGCATGCTGAAAGTGTTCGACGACTACAAGCTCCCCGCCGCGCTGGCGATCAATGGCTCGGCAATCGCCGCTTACCCGCCCATCGTCGAGGCAGCCAAAGCGCGCAACTGGGAATTCATGGGTCACGGTTTCACCCAGCGCAATATGCAGAAGGTTGAGAACGAACGCGAGGATATCCGCAAGACTGCCGAGGTGATCGAGAAGGCCACTGGCAAGCGGCCGCGCGGTTGGCTCGGGCCGGGTCTGACCGAGACCTGGGAAACGCCGGACCTGCTGAAACAGGAAGGCTATGACTACGTCGCCGACTGGGTACTCGACGATCAGCCCGTATGGCTCAAGACCACGACGACACCGATTGTCAACGTGCCCTATACGCAGGAATGCAATGACGTCGCGATGATGCTGATCCAGCATCACAAAGCGTCGGAATATTACGACCGGGCCATCGACCAGTTCGAGCAGATTTACGAGGATTCCGAGAATTCGGCCCGGGTCATGGCATTGGTTGTGCATCCCTACATCATGGGCGCGCCGCATCGCCTGAAGCACTTCCGCCGGATCTTCGAGACCATCCAGAAGAAATCCGACGTGGCTTTCATGACCGGCGAACAGATTCTCGATTGGTATCTTTCGGTCGGACCGAAAGCGCCAGAAGCATAGATCAGGCAAGCAGCAGGGCATGAGTCTCTTTCAACTCCTCAACGGCCTGACCTTCGCCGCGTTGCTGTTCGTCGTGGCAAGCGGCTTCACGCTGATCTTCGGCCTGCTGCGCATCGTCAATCTCGCGCATGGCGCGCTGTATCTGTTTGGCGGCTATATCGGCTATAGCGTTGCGGTGAAGACCGGCAGCTTTGTGCTCGGCGGTATCGGCGCCATGGCGGCGATCGCGGCCATCGGCTTCGTGCTTGATCAGGGATTGCTCCGCTTCGTACGCGGCAATGAGCTGCGGCAGGTGCTGCTGACGCTCGGCGTTGCCTTTTTCCTCAACGATCTCGCGCTGGTGATCTGGGGCGGCGACAGTTTCACGGTGCCGATTCCGGAGATGTTGCGCGGCGGCACGCGGGTGTTCGGCACCTTCTATCCGATCTACCGGTTGTTTGTGCTGGGGATGGGCATCTTCGTCTTCATCGGCCTGTGGGTGCTGCTCAATCATACAAGGCTCGGCGCGCTGATCCGCGCCGGCGTGGACGATGCCGAGATGGTCGAAGCGTCCGGCGTGAATATCCGCCGTGTCTTCCTCTTCACCTTCCTGTTCGGTTCGGCGCTGGCCGGCCTTGGCGGCCTGATGGGAGGTGCGTTCCTGTCGCTCTATCCCTCAGCGGACGCGGAAATCCTCACCTTTAGTCTCGCCGTCGTCATCATTGGCGGGCGTGGCAGCCTCGTCGGCGTCGGTGTCGGTAGCCTGCTGGTCGGGCTTCTGAATACGCTCGGCCAGGTGATGTTCCCCGAACTCGCTTATTTCGTGATCTTCGGCCCGATGGCGGTGTTGCTCGCATTCCGCCCGCTCGGCCTGTTCGGACGTGCCACATGATGCAGCCCGTATCCAAAACATCAGTTCTCGCCGGCATGACTAGCCGTGCGCTCGTCATCGCCGGGCTGGTGGTGATCGTCGCGGCCTGTCTGCCGATGGTGCTGTCGAGCTATCAGGTCGGCCTCGCCACCGAAGTGTTGATCTTCGGAGTCCTTGCCATGTCGATCGACATTCTCGCCGGTTTTGCCGGCCGGACTTCCCTCGGGCATGGTGCCATCTTCGGTGTCTCGACCTATGTCGTCGTCTACGCGACCGGCCAGGCCGGTCTGTCGCCCTGGGCGGGCTTCGCGCTTGGTGTGCTGGCGGCCACCGCGGTGGCCTCGGTATTTGCGCTGCTCGCAGTCCGCACCTCCGGCGTCTACTTCCTGCTGCTGACGCTGGCGCTCGGCATGATCGTGTGGGGCGTCTGCTTGCGCTGGACGCAGGTCACCGGGGGCGAGAACGGCATGCGCGCCGATGTGCGGCCGGCAGCCCTGATGAGCCACAGCGCGTTCTATTGGGCGGTGCTGGCCGGCGCCGTCATTGTATCTTTTGCCATGTGGCGGTTCGTGCGATCTCCGTTCGGCCTGACGCTGCGCGGCATCCGAGACAGTGAAAGCCGCATGCGCAGCCTCGGCTACAATGTGCCACTGCATCTGTTCATCGGTTTCACGGTGTCCGGCATCTTCGCCGGTATCGCCGGGGGCCTCTACGCGATGTTCAACAATTTCGTCAGCCCTTCGACCGTCGCGCTCGCGCAATCGGTGGAAGGCGTGTTGATGATGATCGCCGGCGGTGTCGGCACGTTGTTCGGCGCCTTTGTCGGGGCAGCGGCGATCATCGTGCTGGAGAACATCGTCAGCTCCTACACCGAACGCTGGCTGATGGTTCTCGGCATCACATTCGTTCTCATCATGATCTTCGCCCCCGAGGGCATCATAGGCAAGCTGCGCGCGATCACCTCGCGCAAGGTGCGATAAGTCGGTTTCACGTTTCAATCGGGTTGCTCACGAAAGGACTTCGAGATGGATCGCAGGCAATTTCTCAAGAACACTACGGCGGCCGTCGCTGCCGCGGGCGTCGGCGTCGCTCCGTGGCGCTCCGCACAGGCCCAGGCTGGCCCGATCAAGATCGGTCTGCTGGCGCCGCTGACCGGCGTTGTCGCTTCGGGCGGCAAGGAAATGGTCGAGGGTGTGCAGTTCTATCTCGATCAGGTGAAGAACGAGATGGGCGGCCGCAAGGTCGAGCTGGTGATCGAGGACGATGCGTCGAATCCCGACACCGCTTTGCAGAAAGCGCGCCGTCTGGTCGAGCAGGGCAATTGCCACATGCTGATCGGCAATCTGCTCGCCAATACCGGCCTTGCTGTCGCCAACTACGTTAAGGGCACCGGCACGCCCTACTTCATTCCGATTATCGCGGCTGACGATCTCACCCAGCGCGCCCGCATCAAGAACGTAATCCGCGTCGCCGGCTATTCTGCCAGCGCCTTCACCCATCCGTTCGGTGATTGGGCCCTGAAGCAGGGCTACAAGAAGATCGCCACCATCAGCCAGGATTACACCTTCGGCCACGAACAGTGCGGCGGTCTCGCCCAGGTGTTCACCGAAGGGGGCGGGCAGATCGTGCAGCAGTTCTGGCATCCGCTGAACACTGCCGACTTCAGCCCCTATCTCGGCCAGCTTGCCGATCTCAAGGTCGACGCGATCTTCGCGATGGAGACCGGCGCGGACTCGACTCGTCTGATCCAGCAATATGCGTCGTTCGGTCTGAAGGAAAAGACGCCGCTGTTGATGGCGATGAACGGCACCGACCAGTCGGTGATCCGCACCATGGGCCCCGAATGCGAAGGCATCATCGCAGCGGCACATTTCGCTGAAGGTTCGGACGTCCCGACCACGGCAAAGTTCGAGAAGGATTATGAGGCGAAGTACGGCAAGATCCCGTCGCTCTACGGTTTCTCGATGTATTCCGGCATGATGTGGATCGATGCCGCGCTGAAGAAGATGGGCGGCAAGGTCGAGGATCGTGAGGCTTTCATTGATACGGTGCTCAAGACCGAGCTCGACAATTCGCCGCTCGGCAAGACCGTGAAGTTCGACGACTACGGCAACCCGATCTACGACGTCTACATTCGCAAGGTCGTCAAGCGCGCCGATGGCAAATACTGGAACGTGCCGATCGAGACCTATCCGAATGTCTCGCAATTCTGGAAGTACGATCCGGCGACCTATCTGAAGCAGCCGCCTTACTCGCGGACCTTCCAGGGCATCAAGAAGATCTGATTCAATATTGCTGACATCGAGGCGCGGCCGTGTCGCCGCGTCTCGTTCACTGGGAATTATTCGTGTCCGATCCGATCCTGACGCTGACAGATGTGGTAGTGGCCTTCGATGCCTTGCGGGCGGTCGATGGCGTCAGCCTGATTGTGCCGCGGGGCCAGCGCCGCGCCATCATCGGCCCCAATGGCGCCGGCAAGACCACATTGTTCAATGCCATCGCCGGCGCGCATCCGCCGACCTCCGGCAAGATCACATTCAATGGACACGACGTGTCCAGACTGCCGCCACACCGGCGTGCGCAGCTCGGCATCTCGCGTACCTTCCAGATCACCAACCTGTTCCCCACGCTGAGCGTGCAGGACAACATGATGCTGGCGCTGCGTGGATTGAAGCCGAAGAAGTTTTCGCTGTTCGGCTCGCCAGATGCGGACGAGGGTGAGGCTACACGTATCGCGGCCGCGCTGAATGCCGCACGGATCGCCGAACGCGCGGACATCATCGTCAAGGAAATGTCCTATGGCGAGCAGCGTCAGCTCGAAATCGCGATTGCGCTGGTGACGACGCCAACCATGTTGCTACTGGATGAGCCCGCGGCCGGCCTGTCGCCGTCGGAGCGCTCGATGATTGCCGAGGTGATCCGTTCGCTCGATCCGGCGATCACCGTGATCCTGATCGAACACGACATGGATCTGGCACTCGGTCTGGTCGACTACGTCACCTGCATGTTCGAAGGCCGCGTGCTGGTGGAGGAGCCGCCGGAAGGCATCCGCCGCAACAAGCAGGTTCAGGAAGTCTATCTCGGGAAGCCGCGTCATGCTTGAGGTCAAGGATCTGCACAGCGGTTACGGCGACGCGGTCGTGGTGCGCGGTGCGTCGCTTGAGGTGCGCCCTGGCGAGATCGTGGCGCTGCTCGGCCGCAATGGCATGGGCAAGACCACCTTCATTCGCTCGATCATGGGCCTGACGCCGCCGCAGGTGCGCTCGGGCACGATTACCTGGCGCAGCGATAGCCTTATTGGTCTGCGTCCCCATGATATCGCCAATCGCAAGATTGCGATCGTGCCGCAGGGGCGGCGGCTGTTTCCGTCGCTGACGGTGACCGAACATCTGACCATGCTGAAGAGCGCGCGCGCCAAGGACGGCTGGACGCTCGATCGCGTATTCGGCATTTTCCCGCGGCTTGCTGAGCGCCGCTATCACCGCGGTGGCCAATTGTCTGGTGGTGAGCGCGGCATGCTGGCTGTGGGCCGTGCGCTGATGATCGACCCCGAACTGGTTCTAATGGACGAGCCGTCCGAAGGCCTCGCGCCGGTGATGGTGCAGCACCTCGAAAGCATCATTCTCGATCTTAAAAAGGAAGGGCTGTCGATCCTGCTGGTCGAGCAGAATCTCTATAGCGCGCTGGCCGTCGCCGATCGCGTCTACATTATGGAAACCGGGCAGATCGTGCATCACGGCACGTCGCAGGAAATGAATGAGCAGACTGACGTGCTATTCCAGCGCCTCGGCGTGCATTGAGGTGATCATGAGCGAAGACCTATTGCGTCAAGTCGCCGCCGAATTGAACAAGGCGCCTGGCGCCGCTGAACGCACACCGCGCATGACGGGGCTGGTCGTGGAAAACAACACGCGCGTCGCGACTGCGGCTATTCAAGACATGGCGTTCGATTCGACGCCCTACGCCTATCAGGCGTGGCTCGCTGGCATGGACAAGCGCTGATGCAGAGCGCGATTGCAGCCCTTGATCTCTGCGCCCTCGCGGATGCTGTCGCTAAAGGCGAAGTTACGTCCGTGAAGGCGACAACGGTGGCGCTGGAACGGCTCGATCTGATCGGCCGCAAACTGAATGCCGTGGTGCGGCTTGACGACGAACGGGTGCTGAACGCGGCCGAAGCCGTCGACAAGTTGCGCGCATCGGGAGCGGCATTGCCAGTACTGCATGGCGTGCCCCTTGCACATAAAGACCTCTTCTATCGCGCCGGTGATCTGTCCGGTGGCGGCTCAAAAATCCGGGCGGACTTTCGCGCCGACGTGACAGCCACGGTGATCGCTCGGCTCGACGCCGCCGGCGCGCTCGATCTCGGCCGGCTGCAGCTGGCTGAATTCGCGATGAGTCCGACGGGCTATAACGAATCGCTGGGGCATGCACGCAACCCATGGAATCCTGGGCATGTGCCGGGCGGCTCGTCCTCTGGTTCCGGCGTCGCCATCGCCGCGCGCCTCGTGACCGGCTCGCTCGGGACGGATACCGGCGGTTCACTACGTCATCCCGGCGCGATGTGCGGCCTGATCGGGCTGAAGCCGACCTGGGGACTGGTTCCGACCGATGGTGTGATGCCGCTATCTGCCTCACTGGATTGCACGGGACCTCTGGCTCGTACCGCACGGGATGCCGCGCGACTGCTGTCGGTGATCGCGGATCGCGACTATGAAGCGACGCTCGACAGGGGTGTGACCGGGATGCGCATCGCAATTCCCGGTGGGTACTACCGCGAGCTCCTGCATCCGGATGTGGCGACTGCGCTCGACGAAGCCGTGAAGACGTTGCGGTTGCTCGGCGTCACCGTCGTCGAGACCTCACCGCCGGATATGGCCTTGATCAACGCGCTGATGCAGATCGTCATGAGCGTCGAGGCCGCGACGATCCATCGCCGCTGGCTAATCGACCGCCCGCAGGATTATGCCGATCAGGTGCGCTCGCGCATCGAGCCTGGCCTGCTCTATCCGGCGACCCGTTATGTGGAAGCGCTGTCGCTGCGTACGCAGATCACCCAGCAATGGATCGCGTCCTGCATCGGATCCGCCGATCTCGCGCTTCTGCCGGCGATCTCGATTCCGGTACCGACCATCGCGGCGACCACGGAAGGCAACCCCGCCGACGTCGCTGCTGTGATCGGCCAGCTCACACATTGCACCCGCGGCATCAATTATCTCGGCCTACCCGGAGCGTCAGTGCCGTGCGGCTTCGATGCGGCAGGTCTGCCGATCGCGTTCCAGCTGGTCGGCCGCCCCTATGCCGAGGCCGATATCCTGCGCGCCGCTCACGCCTATCAGGGCGCGACCGACTGGCATCATCGCGTCCCCGACGCTGCCGAACTGAACTAGGAAAAAGAGATTCCGAATGCCCATCATCGATATGCACACCCATGCCCTCAGCAAGCGCGTCGAGCCGCTGGTGGCCGGGCACTACGATCCGATGGACAATCCCTATCGCCGCGACATGTCGCCCGCGAGCCGCGAAACTGATGCAGAGCAGGGCAAGCTGCTGCCGGGCTTGATGCTCGACATCGCCAAGCGCCGCGAGATGATGGCGAAGATGGGCGTCGACTTTCAGGTGATCGCGCCGGCACCGGCGCAACAGAACTACTGGGCCGACGAAGATTTGCAATGTGCGCTGTCGCGCGTGCAGAACGAAGACATTGCCGCGCTTGCGGCGCAGGATCCTGCACATTTCGCCGGGATGGGTACGCTGCCGATGCGGTTTCCCGGGCGTGCGGTGGAGGAGGCGGTTCATGCAGTCGAGCAGCTCGGCCTGCGCGGATTCCAGATCGATACCCGCGTCGAAAACCTCGAACTGTCCCATGCCGCCTTCGATCCACTCTATGCGCGGCTTACCAATCTGCGCGTACCGCTGTTCGTGCATCCCCTGGGCTTCTCCCATGGCCAGCGGCTCGGCGATTTCTTCATGGTCAACAGCGTCGGCCAGCCCATCGAAGAGACGATTGCGATCGCCCACTTCATCATGGGTGGCATTTTAGACCGGCATCCGGATCTCGACGTGGTTATCGCTCATGGCGGTGGTTTCTACCCATTCTACGCAGCCCGACTGGATCACGCCTGGAAGGTGCGTCCGGAAGTACGCCGGCTCACGGCAGATGCGCCGTCGACCTATCTTAGGCGGCTCTGGTTTGACACCTGCGTTTTCTCTGCGGAGCTGATCGACAACCTGATCAAGACGGTGGGCCTCGATCGCGTTATGATGGGCTCGGACTACCCGTTCGACATGGGGGACCCCGATCCGGTAGGGCTGGTCAACAAGGCCAAGCTATCGGACACTGATCGTCAGAAAGTCCTGTTCGGTAATGCGAGCCGGCTGTTCAAGATCGGATAAGCTCCTGCCTCGTTGCGGCAAGGTGCGGCACAAG
Source organism: Tardiphaga sp. 862_B3_N4_1 (assembly GCF_051811085.1). Classification (NCBI taxonomy): domain Bacteria; kingdom Pseudomonadati; phylum Pseudomonadota; class Alphaproteobacteria; order Hyphomicrobiales; family Nitrobacteraceae; genus Tardiphaga; species Tardiphaga sp. 862_B3_N4_1. The sequence continues at coordinate 1,059,551 of NZ_JBPWQB010000002.1, read as the reverse complement.
AGGCAAAACCTGCGATGACGATCCACTTTGATTTCGCCAAGCTTAGCGCGCCGGAGCGCTACAAGTTGCTTTGTGGTCTCGTTGTCCCGCGACCGATTGCGTTGATCACAACCATTTCCGAGGCTGGCGTGGTCAATGCAGCGCCGTTCTCTTTCTTCAATGTGTTCTCCGAAAAGCCGCCGCTGGTAGTGGTCGGCCTGCAGGCCAGGCCCGACCTGTCGGTCAAGGACACGACCCGCAATGTGCGCGCCAATGGGTTGTTTGTTATCAATATGGTGGATGAGGCCCTTGCCAACGATATGGTCGATTGTTCGATCAGCTTTCCATCTGACATCGGTGAACTGGATGCCCTGCAGCTCCCAATGACGGCTGGTATCAATGTGCCGGTCCCGCATTTGGCGAAGGCGCCTGCGGCACTGGAATGCCGAAAAGTGACAATGATGAACTTTGGCGCAGAACGCGACCTACTGGTCGGAGAGGTCCTGGGCATTCAGGTTCGCGATGGTGTTGTCGACCCCGTCACCTTGCGTACGGACTATGATCACTATCTTCCGGTCGCACGCATCGCGGGAACCATGTATGCACGGATGCAAGATCGGTTCGAGATCAAACCTGACAGTTTAGACACTTGGCAACTCCGCAACCCCCGCTGAGGGAGGTTTTGTCCGCGGAGTGCGTCGGAATGCCGGTGGTAGTTCTCTGCGCGTTCGATTAACCGTCAGAGGTGAGAAATTGCCGCTCCTGCGGTTGCATGGGATATGACTGCTGGATGTATCGGAAAACCGTCATTGTTGTCGCGTGGACTACACTTGCATTGATTGCTTTTGCGACTCTGTCACCGATCGGGTTGCGGCCGCATTTTGGCGGCGTCAGCCTTGAGCGCTTCGGCGCATTCGCACTCGTGGGCCTTTTGTTCGGTCTCGCTTATCCCCGCCATCTCTGGCTTGTCCTGACGCTCGTTGGGGGGGCGGCAGTCGGGCTGGAGGTGCTGCAACATCTGACGCCGGACCGGCACGGCGAGGCGCGGGATGCGCTGGTCAAACTTGCAGGTGGCGTCACCGGCATCGGGATATCGCTCGCGCTCCATCAGACCTTAAAGCGATTTATCACCTTAGGTTGAAAATCAGCTGAACTACTCACTGAGGTACGTCAGTTTTTTCCGCGAATCGCGTTTGGTGAGTTCCAGCCTGTGAAGCGCTATCCCGATGCTTTACATCTCGCGGCTTTAAAAAAATACGTGTAATCACGGTAGTGCTCTACCCGCGCCCCCTCTTGAGACTGCTAATGGCAGAAATCACACATGTCTCCACATGAAAGTACTTGGCATGTGTAAAAAGACACCGATACAACTTGAAGGATGGTGTATGCCGTGGCGTCTACAATTTGGACGAGCCTAAGAAACGTTTCGGCCAGATTGATGTAGATGGCCGATGACTTTGGTGCGAGGTCTCGAAGCGGACAATTCCGTTGCGTGGAGAAGACGTCGATCTCAAAGGACAACGTATTATGCATCGGCGGTACCAGCATTCGAGCATCCCAACCGAAATCATGCGATCGGTTGTCGGTATTTCCGAAGCCGGCAGTATCACCAAGGCCGCGAAGCTGCTCGGCCTGAGCCAGCCTGCCATCAGCTCGCAGATCAAGCGCATTGAGCACGCGGTCGGCGGCAGTATCTTCCAGAAGTCTGCCAACGGCTCATCGACGACAGAACTCGGAAAGCTCGTTCTGATCCAGGCCAGGAAGATTTTGGAGGCGAACGACCAGTTGCTCTTGCTGCGTGGCGCTTCGCCCGAAGATCAGACCATCCGGCTTGGTCTGACCAATTTCTATTCGCAACGCGCAATGGAAGGGATGAGCAAGGCGGCGATGAGCAATGTCTGCATCTATTCGGATAATTCGGCCGAGATCGCGAAAAGCATGCTCGACGGCTACGTCGATGTCGGCGTGTTCCTCAGTATCTCCGATATGCCCGGGGATGCGGCCATCGATGTCATCGCGCAACGCGACGATGAATTGACTTGGGTTCGATCCAGGGATTTTACGTTAAGCCCTGGCGCGCCCATTCCGTTGCTGACCTGGCCGGGGCAGATCGTGCATAACGTCATGATTCAGGCGCTTGAGCGCAAGGGAATGATCTATCGTATCGCATTTTCCAGCCCGGACTATCATGCACGGATCGAGGCTGCGAAGGCGGGCATCGGTTTGACCCTGCTGCCAACGGCACTGATCCCGGCGTCGCTCTTGGCGGCCAATGAGTATTATCTTCCAAAGCTGGCGATACCCAAACTCGTGCTATGCGCGCGCGAGGGTATTCGCAAGAAACACAGCATTCTAATAGAGGAACTACACGTTAAATTCTTCGGAATATAGTTCTCTCATCAGCGCGCGTATCAGAAAACATGATCACCTCATCAAATCCAATGCCATCATCCAACACAATGCAGGCATTGGAGATGATCGATCCCACCAAGTGGTAGCAGAAGTTGTATAGGTAGTTTTCACGCGGTCTTGCGAAGCTCAGCGCATGTTGAGATTCGATGCCAGCATGAAAAAACTCCTATCGTGTCGACGCGGTTCTTCCGCAGTCGAATTCGCGATGCTGCTTCCCGTCTTCCTGTCGATCGTTTTCGGCATCGTCGTCTTCGGGTCATATTTTGCAGTCGTTCACGGTGTTCAGCAGCTTGCTGCCGAGGCAGCACGTTCCTCTGTCGCCGGGCTGACCGAGACCGAACGTGGCTCGATCGCATCGACCTATGTCACGTCGAATGCCGCGACTTATCCGCTGATCAATGCGTCAAAGCTGAGCGTCAATGCGGCGACATCGTCGTCGAACGCAAACGTCTTCGTAGTCACGGTCAACTACGACGCGTCGACCATGTTCATCTATTCACTTCCTTTCGTGCCGATGCCTCCATCGCAAGTCTCGCGATCTGCCGCCATTCCCTACGGAGGGTTTTGAGCGATGGAATCGATGCGCGCACTTCTCAAGAGGTTTCGCAACGACCAGCGCGGAAATATTGCCATCATGTCTGCGGGCGGCATGATCCTGGCCGTTTGTTGTGCTGCACTGGGTGTCGATATCGGGACCATTGCCGCCGATCGTCGCAAGACGCAGGCTGCCACGGATCTCGCCGCGATCGTTGCGGCCAGCAACTTAAGCAATGCGACAAACGCAGCAAAGGCGGCGGTCACCAGCAATAACTATCCAGCCAGCGCTCTGGTCGGTGTAGAACTCGGAACTTACACAACCAATTCCGCCGTCGCTGCGCAAAGCCGCTTTGTCACGCCAGCGACTGGAACAGCCAATGCGGCGCGGGTCAGTCTTCAGACGGCGACGCCCCTCTACTTCAGCCATTTCTTTACCGGCAGCAACAATTTCACCATCAAGACAACGGCGACCGCAACAACGACGGCCATCGCGTCGTTCTCGATCGGTTCGCGATTGGCATCGTTAAATGGCGGCTTGTTGAATAGTGTTCTCGGATCAATGCTGGGCACGACCCTGTCGCTGTCAGTCATGGACTACAATGCGCTTCTTGGCGCGCGCATCGATGCTTTCACCTTCCTCTCGGCGCTGGCGACGCGCGTCGGTCTGACCGGTGTCACTTATGACACGCTGCTGAATTCGAACATCAAGATCGGGGACGTTCTTGCCGCAGCGCTGAGCGCGCAGCAGGCTACCAATGGTAGCGGCACCGCGACCACCGCACTCTCGACGATATCGCAGGCTTCGGCACCCGTGACGACCAAGATTGCGCCTGGCAAGCTGATCGATGCGGGCCCCTACGCGAACCTGATCGTGGGCGTCAAGCCGAAAGACGGTGTGAGCATCTCGCTTTACGATTTGCTACAGGCAACAGCTGGAATCGCTAACGGCACCAACCAGATCGCCACATCCGTCAATTTAGGCCTGCCGGGCATTGCCAGCGCGTCGCTGACGGCGACCATTGGCGCACGGCCACAGGGATCCGGCTGGATTGCCGTGGGCACGCAGGGCGTCAGTGTTCATACAGCTCAGACACGTGTGCTGCTATCCATCCAGTTGATCGGAAGTGGTTCGGCGTCATTGGTCAATCTACCGGTTTATGTAGAGGTCGCGTCGGGCACAGCGACGCTGAACAAGGTCAGTTGCGGCTATCCCAACGTCAATACATCGAGCGTCACGCTTGGCGTTACGCCGGGCATTGTCGATGCATGGATAGGTAACGTCACTGTAGCCGACCTCAACAATGTTGCGACCAAGCCGAATCCAGGGCCGGCACCGCTTGTGAATCTCCTGGGTATTCCAATTGTGACGGCAAAGGCCCATGCGGGCATGGGCAACACCACGCCGGTCAGCGTCAATTTCAGCTATTCGGATATCACGTTGCAGACGAAGAAGACCGTAAACACGACAAACTTCACGTCGTCCCTGACGGGCAGTCTGCTTGGCGACCTCAACATCAGTGTTCTTGGACTGGGTTTGGCGATCCCGGGTCTTGGTGGACTCGTCACCAGCATCATCAGCGGGGCAACCAGTTCAATCGATCAATTGCTGGCGGCAACGTTGGCAAGTCTCGGCGTCGGAATTGGACAGGCCGATGTGTGGGTATCCGGCATTCGCTGTGACGGCGCAGTGTTGGTGAACTGAATCAGTAACGCGTGAACTTCAATGCCAGCTTTAACAGAAGAGGACTGATAAAATGGGATACGAAGCCGCAATGAACCGCCCCAACGTTAACCGCAAGCGCTCGGTTGTCGTCTCGAAAAAACGCACTAGCGTCAGCCTGGAAGACAGCTTCTGGGCCAGCCTGCAAGCGATCGTTCGCATGGAGAATACCACTATCGAGCACTATATCGAGAAGATTGAGCGCAAGCGCGAAACACCAAATTTATCATCCAACCTGCGTATCGCTGTGCTCGAGTATTTTCAGCAGATTGCTGCACGCAGCTTGACGGCCGGTACGGCCGATCAACCGGCTGCGAGCAGCAATGCCAAGCTGCATGACAACCACAACCAGCTGGCTGAAAAGGTAGCGGCCTATTGGGGGCGTGAGGGATCACACAATCAGCAGCTGGTCGACTAGGTCAGCTGCTCGAACCTTCCAGTTTATTTGATTTGAGGAAACGACGCGCCGCGCCGCGCGACGTCGTTCGTCGACTATTTTACGACAACGGCCGTTTTGGCCACGGAGCGACAGATGTTTAACCGACAGAGCAAGACCGATTTGCAGAATGCGTTGGCGCAAGCGACCGCCATCAGTCGCTCCCAGGCCATCATAGAATTCAATCTCGATGGCACGATCATCAAAGCGAATGAGAATTTTCTCAAGGCGCTCGGCTACACGCTCGATGAGATCAAGGGCAAGCACCACAGTATATTTGTGGAGCCTGCCGTACACGAGAGTGTCGCTTATCGGGAGTTCTGGGGTAACCTTAACAGGGGTGAATTTCAGGCAGGGCAGTTCAAGCGGGTCGCCAAAGGCGGCAGGGAGATCTGGATCGAGGCCTCCTATAACCCGATCATGGACAAGAGTGGTAAGCCGTTCAAAGTCATCAAATTCGCTACAGATATCACGGCGCAGAAACTCGAAAGCCTCGAAGCCTCCGGAAAAGTGATCGCGATCAGCCGTGCGCAGGCGGTCATCGAATTCAATCTTGACGGAACTATCATTACCGCAAACGAGAATTTCCTGAACACGCTTGGTTACGCGCTGTCCGAAATACAGGGGCGGCATCACAGCATGTTCGTGGAAGCCGGTGAACGCGATGGCGCAGCCTACCGGGACTTCTGGGCGCGGCTCGGCCGGGGTGAGTATCAGGCGGCCGAATACAAGCGCGTCGGCAAGGGTGGCAAGGAAATCTGGATTCTCGCGACCTATAATCCGATTCTCAATGATGCCGGCAAGCCGTTCAAGGTTGTGAAATTCGCGACCGACGTGACCCAACAAAAGTTGCTGGCCGCTGATAGCAACGGCCAGATGGCGGCTATTCGCAAGTCGCAGGCGGTCATCGAGTTTCGCATGGATGGCACCATCCTGACGGCAAACCAGAATTTCCTCGATACGGTCGGTTACACGATCGACGAAATCCGGGACCGGCATCACAGCATGTTTGTCGATCCGATAGAGCGATCTGGCGCGGCCTATGTGGAATTCTGGGCGAGCCTCAATCGCGGGACCTATCAGGCCGCGGAATACAGACGCATCGGAAAGGGGGGCCGGGAGATCTGGATCCAGGCATCCTACAATCCGATTTTCGATCTCAACGGCAGGCCGTTCAAAGTGGTCAAATACGCTGCCGATATTACGGCGCAGGCCATGGCCCGCCTGAAAGCTGAGCGCGCTCGTTCCTTGATCGAGTCGGTCGCTGCCGGCAGCGAAGAGATGAATGCATCGATCCGCGAAATCTCCGAGACGATGGTGAAGTCCCGGCAGACGGCAGAATCCGCGGTGCAACAGGTGGAGACGGCGGACATCCAGGCGCAGCGGCTCACCTCGGCTGCACATGCCATGGGAGGCATCGTTGGGCTCATCGGCGACATCACCGGCCAGATCAATCTGCTCGCCCTCAATGCGACCATCGAATCGGCTCGCGCCGGTGAGGCGGGGCGGGGCTTTGCGGTGGTGGCCGCGGAGGTCAAGAATTTGGCCAACCAGGCCAAGCAGGCGACCGACAAGATAAGCAGCGAAATCGAGGCCCTGAACGGTATCTCCGGTGACGTGGTTGGCGCACTGGTCTCGATCAAGCAGGCGATCGAACATGTTAACGAGTTCGTGACCTCGACGGCAGCGGCCGTCGAAGAGCAGAGCACTGTGACCAGTGATATGTCTGACAACATGCAGCGCGCGGCATCTGAACTGGCCTGATGCGCTGAATTTACCGGCTTTGTTGGATCGTCCGTGACTGTGCTATCAATCGCGGATGATCCTGCCGTTCAATGCCGCCACCCGAACAATGATCGAGAATCGCCTAGCCGCATTCACGCGGATCGACGAGGGCCAGTACGCTTCGGGGCTGAAGCGTGCGGCGGTGGCCCTGGTGATGGTTGAAGCGGCGACCGAATTGGAGACCTCGCTGTTGCTGACGTTACGCGCGTCCGGTCTGCGCGCTCACAGTAATCAATGGGCACCTCCTGGCGGTCGCTGCGATCCCGGCGAGACGCCCGTGCAGGCGGCAATCCGCGAGTTGCATGAGGAGCTCGGTCTGCAGCTTACGCCGGACGATGTCGTCGGTGTCCTCGACGATTACCCGACCCGCTCCGGCTATCTGATCACGCCTGTCGTCATGTGGGCGCACGACAGCGTTCAATTGATGCCGAACCCCGATGAGGTCGCCTCGGTTCATCGCATTGCGCTGTCGCAGATCGCGCGGCCGCAGGCGTTCGATTTCGTTGCCATTCCCGAGAGCGACCGGCGCCTGATCCGCTACAGCCATTTCGGCCACTTTATTCACGCGCCGACCGCCGCGCTGATCTATCAGTTCAGCGAAGTTCTTGCGGGTCGCATCACCCGTGTGGCTGAGCTGGAGCAGCCGGTCTTCGCCTGGAAGTGATTCTGCTCCCCGGCGCGACGTGTCAGCGCAGGCAGCGTCCGGCCTTGGAAAGACATTGTTCACCAAACTCATCCAACGTCATTTTAAGCGGGGTATGTTTGACCCGCCTGGGACGGGCGCGGGGCGGCGTCCCGCCTCATTCCTCTGCATGGCCGGCTATGCCGGCTGACATCTCGACAGGTCCCATGTCTCATTTGATTCGCACCTTTACTGCCACTGTCCCGCTCGCGTTATTTTTGTTCATGCCGGTCGGTTATGCGCTGGATTCCGCCCAATTACCGGCAGGCGTTGCCAATGCGATGGCGCAGGGCGCCTCGCCGCAGGCCGTCGCAGAATACCGACGCAAGCTTGCGGAATATCAGGAAGCGCGCGCGGCCTTCGATCAGGAGGCCGGTGCCTATTGGGATGCAATCTCTGAGAAGCGAAAAATCCGCAACGCCAAGCGCCGCGACCGCCAGCAGATCACGCTTAATGACTATGTGCTGGAACAGGCGCCGCTTTATGAAGGACCAAAACGTCCGGTGAATCCGGAGCCCGAGGATAGCGATCCGCGCGTCCGCAAGGATCTTCCGGTGGTGGCGGATTTCCTCGCGGCGGCGAGGGAGCAATTTCAGTTCGTGCCGCAGCGGCCTGCCAATGAGATGGAGTTCAAGCGCGCTTATGCTCGTGCCGCCCTGCAGGCCGGGCTGACACGCGACATTGCGGTACGCGTCTATTCCTTCGAGACCGGTGGCAATGGCGGCCATGACATGCAGTCGGGCCTGAACCCGTCACGTCCGGGGTCTCGCGCGATCTCCACCGCTATCGGCTACAATCAGCTGCTCACAGCCAATACGACGACGCTCGTTGCCGAACAGGGGCCTCAGATTTTGAAAGTTCTGACCGAGAAGGCATCGACGCTCTCGGGCCCGCAGCGTAAGGCGATGGATCACAAGATTGCGGTCTTCAAGCGCATGCAGGCGACTGTGCGCACTGTTCCGCAAAACTGGAGCGCTCTTGAGAAGCTTGGCACGACCCCGCAGGGCTGGGCCATGCACGCGCTGGTGCTAGACATGGATATCGGCCCGCAATTGCAGGTCCACAAACTACTGACGTCAGTGAATTTTGCCCGCGCCCGTGGGTTTGATCGCCCGCTCAGCGCAGCCGAGCTTGAGATGATGAATCTCACTGGCGATGGCAACGGCTTCGATATGGTGACCATGCCGCTGGCGATGCGCGAACAGGTGCCGACGGCGAACTTCTTCCAGCGTGGCGGGTATGAGCGCAATCCGGTGGCGATCCGCCACAACACTGTGGCCAAGCTACTTGCAGTCACCAACGCGCGAATGGACAGCAATAGCAATCTGCCAGGCGCAAAAGAATTGGCCGCGGCTTTTTGAGCCACGGCCAATCTAAGCCTCGTGATGTGCGCTCTCTCGCCGGAGAGCGGCTGGGCTTATGAGTTGCCCGGATTGAAATCGTCGCTTGGTGCTTCTGCCGGCGCGCCAGCTGCAGCAACGTCGGGGCGAGGACCGTGCGGACGGCGGCGACGACGCGGCGGGAAGCGCTCTCCACCAGCATTCTGTTCGAAGCCGCCTGGAGCAGCACCCGGCTGAGGCTGCGCACCACCCGTGATGAAAGAAGGCAGACGATCGACACCATCGCCGACCGGCATCATCGGCTGCGGTTGCGGCTGATATTGCGGCTGGCCCTGCGGCTGATTCTGCTGACGGTGTTCGCGATTATTGTTCTCGCGGGGCTGATAGGGCTGTTCGCCACGCTGCTGATAGGGCTGACCACCCTCACGCTGCGGAGGCTGCTCGCGCTGCGCAAAGGGCTGCTGTTGTACCGGCACGAAACCGGGCTCGGCACCGAAGTTCGAGTAGCTCTCGCTCTCGTCATCGTTGTCCTCAGGCGGCATCTCGTTTTCGGTGCGCGGTTGCGGCTGATTCTGCCGGAACTGCTCCTGCGCGGCGGCGATCAGGCGGAAATAGTGCTCGGCGTGCTGATAGTAGTTCTCGGCAGCAACGGGATCGCCGGAGCTGCGTGCATCGCGGGCGAGCTGGACGTATTTCTCTGCGACGTGGGAGGCGGTACCGCGGATCTTGATGTCGGGGCCATTCGATTCGAAGACCCGGGTCATCGGGTTCTGGCCGCGCCGATTGTTATTGTTGTTATTATTATTGTTGTTGCGGTTGTTGTTGTTCCGCATCCGCTTGTTGTTGTTGTTCTGACCGTTTCGCATGTGTCGCCTTCAGTTATCGATCCAGAGTGTCACAGAGCTATGTTTCAAAGAGATGATTGCCGCAGTACATTGCGGGATGCGGACGCGTGAAGCCCCCGAATCGTCGTGCAGACCTTTGCTGCATCGATCTTGCCGTCATTCGCGTTCAACAAAGACGCGTTCCCCAACCGCCCGCTGACCATGCCAGCCGGACCAAATCACCCACCTGCCGAAACAAGGTCAGGCTTCTGTGCGTGAAGTTTAAAGCGCAATATCAGGCTTTCGTTCGCTTTGCGGTCGCGAGCAGCGCAGCTCTCTCAGCCATCGCGCTCAACCAAACCTGCCTGTTGGAACCTTTCACCCGGACGGGCTCTCTAGCGAGAATTCTGGCTTCCTGCCGTAAATCTACGGGGCGAGCCAACCCTGAACCGATGTTGTGACAGGAAGGTAGTCGCTCCCCGGGGATATTCCAAGTGGTTTTTTCTGTCGTAAGAAGGCTTTATCGGGGCTTTTTTTGTCCCGATACCGCCCTGCGAATGCCGCCCAGATCGGCTTTGGCCGGCCCCGGCAGGGTCAACCCGGACACCGTCATCAGACCGGCGACATCGTCGCTTTGGTCGTGGCCCACCTCGACCACCAGGAGGCCGCCGGGCACCAGCAACCGGGCGGCTTCGGGGGCGATGGTTCGATAGGCATTTAGTCCGTCTTTTCCACCATCCAAGGCGCGGAGCGGGTCGTGGTCGCGCACCTCGATGTCGAGGTCGGCAATGTCGGCCGAGGGAATATAGGGCGGATTGGAGACGATCAGGTCGAAGCCGCCGGCCAGGGCTGAGGCATAGTCGCAGACAGCGAAATGGGCGCGCTCGATCAAGCCGAGTTGCGCAGCGTTGGAGCGAGCCGTTTGCAGGGCGTCGAGATTGATGTCGGTCGCAATGCCGGTGGCGTTGGTTAACTCCGAAAGCAGCGCCAGCAGGATTGCGCCGGAGCCTGTGCCGAGATCGGCGATCACAAGCGGACGGTCGCGCGGACCAGCCGCATCGAGAAGTTCGAGCGCCGCCTCGACGAGGGTTTCCGTATCGGGACGGGGCACCAGCGTGTCGGGCGATAGCTGCAGCGGCAGGCCCCAGAATTCTTTCGTGCCTAGGACACGGGCCACGGGTTCGCCATCGATGCGGCGCTGTGCGAAGCGGGCAAGTTGGGCCGCTTCATTGGACGTCAAGATGCGATTCGCAGCCGAGATCAACCCGGTCAGATCGAGTCCGAGCGCGTCGCCTGTCAGCAAGCGCGCGTCGAGTTCAGCGGAATCGATGCTGTGGGTGCGGAGCAGATTGGTCAATGAGCGTCGTGCGTTCTCGACGCTCTGTCCGGCGAACATGTCGCCGGCGCTCACGCCGCGTCGCCCTGGGCGGCGAGTTGTGCAGCCTGATGCTCTGTCGTCAGCGCATCGACCAGTTCGCCCAATGCTTCGCCGGCAATCACCTGCGGCAGCTTGTAGAGCGTGAGATTGATGCGGTGGTCGGTGACGCGGCCCTGCGGGAAATTATAGGTGCGGATGCGCTCCGAGCGGTCACCGGAGCCGACCTTCTCCTTGCGCTCGGCCGAGCGGGCGGAATCGATACGCTGCTGCTCGGCGTCATAGATACGCGAGCGCAGGATGTTCATCGCCGAAGCGCGGTTCTTATGTTGCGAGCGGCTGTCCTGCATCATCACCACGATGCCGGTCGGGATATGCGTGATGCGGATCGCTGATTCGGTCTTGTTGACGTGCTGGCCGCCGGCGCCCTGGGCGCGCATCGTGTCGATGCGCAGGTCGTCCTGCTTGATGTCGATATCTACTTCTTCGACTTCGGGCATGACAGCGACCGTTGCCGCCGACGTGTGAATGCGCCCCTGAGTTTCCGTATCGGGCACGCGCTGCACGCGGTGTACACCGGATTCGAATTTCAACTTGGCGAAAGCACCGCGGCCCTTCACCTCGGCGATGATTTCCTTGTAGCCACCCATGGTGCCTTCGGACGCCGAAATCACCTCGACCTTCCAGCCGGCCAGTGCCGCAAAACGCTCATACATCCGGTACAGGTCGCCGGCGAAGAGTGAAGCCTCGTCGCCGCCGGTGCCGGCACGGATTTCCAGCACCACGTTGCGCTCGTCCATCGCATCCTTCGGCAACAGCGCCACGCGGATTTCCTGCGCCAGCGCCTCGATGCGTTCTTCCAGCGCCGGGCGCTCGGCCTGCGCCATCTCGCGCATCTCCGCATCGGTCGAAGTATCGGCGATCATCGCATCGATATCTTTGAGCTCTGCAAGCGCACCGCGATAGGTCTTCACCGCGTCGATCAGCGGATTGAGCTCGGACAGCTCGCGCGTCATCTTCACATAATTCTCGGCGCTGACCTGACCCATCAGTTGTGCCTCGAGCGAGGCGTGATGTGCGAGGAGTACGTCGAGTTTGGTTTCGGGCAGCAGGGACATCGTGGAATCTCGGAGATCGCGGAAAGGGGAAGCGCGTCGTACGGGCAGAGCCTCGCTACAACGACAGTCCCTCGGCCTCAGCGAATTCGGTGAGCTTTTGCCGAATCGAGACGCTGCCCGAGGGGGCGTCGAGCAGTTGTGTCATCAGCGCCTCGGCCTTTTTGGCATCGAGGTCGAGAATCATTGCCTTCACGGGACCGTGTGCGGTGGCCGACAGCGACAGCGAGCGATAGCCCATGCCAATCAGCGCCAGAGCGCCGATCGGTTGCGAGGCCATCTCGCCGCACAGCGAGACGTGACGTTTGGCGGCGTCGCCCTTTTGCACGATCTCGCGCAGTACGCGCAGGATCGGCGCCGACAGCGTATCGAAGCGTTCCGACACCTTGGCATTGCCGCGGTCGACAGCGAACAGGAACTGGAACAGGTCGTTGGAGCCGACCGAGACGAAGTCGACCTTCTTCAGGAGTTCGTCGAGCTGATAGACCAGCGCAGGCACCTCGATCATGGTGCCGACATCGATTCGCTCGGGTAGGGCATGACCGTGCTGGCGCAAATAAGTCAGCTCGCGTTCGATGATCGCCTTGGCCTGATCGAATTCGGCCACTTCCGAAATCATCGGGAACATGATGCGCAGCGCGCGGCCGCCGCCGGCGCGCAGCAATGCGCGGATCTGGCCGCGCAGCAGGCCAGGCCGATCGAGGCCAAGACGGATCGCGCGCCAGCCCAGCGCCGGGTTCTCCTCGACGATGGTCTCCATGTAAGGGAGCGCCTTGTCGCCGCCGATATCGAGGGTACGGAACGTCACCGGCTTGGGGCCGGCAGCATCGAGCACCGCACGATACAGCGCCAGCTGATCGCTGGAGCGGGGCAGGCTTTCCCCGACCATGAATTGCAGTTCGGTGCGGAACAGGCCGATGCCCGCCGAGCCGGTATCGTCGATATGCGGCAGGTCGATGATCAGGCCGGCATTGATCAGCAGGTCGACCTTCTGGCCGTCCTTGGTGACGCAGGGAAGGTCGCGCAACGCTGAATACTGCGCCTGTCTCCGCGCGCGGAAACGCACGCGTTCGGCATAAGCGGATTCGATCTCGGCGGAGGGCCGAATATAGATCGAGCCCGAGGTGCCATCGACGATGACGGCGTCGCCTGGATCAGCAATGCCCGGCGCATTTGCGACTTCGCCGATCGCGGGAATGCCGAGCGCGCGCGCCACGATCGAGACATGCGAATTGGCCGTACCTTCCTCCAGCACCAGGCCACGCAGCTTCTTGCGATCGTAGTCGAGGAGGGCGGCTGGGCCCATCGCGCGTGCGATCAGGATCGCATTGTCCGGCATCTGTTCGCGCGACGGCGCGTGATCCTGGCCGACCAGCTGCCGCATCAGGCGGTGGCCGAGATCTTCAAGATCGTGCAACCGGTCGCGCAGATAGGGATCGGTGGAACGCAGCATGCGCGCACGTGTATCAGACTGCACGCGTTCGACGGCGGCTTCCGCAGTGAGGCCGGTGGCGACCGCTTCGTGCAGCTTGTGCGACCAGCCGTGGTCATTGGCGAACATGCGATAGGCTTCAAGCACATCGCGGTGCTCGCCGCCGTCGGCGACGTCGCCGCGTTCCAGCATGCGGTCGAGGTCCGACCGCAGCTTGGTCAGCGCGGTGTCCAGCCGTTTGATTTCCTTCGGCAGGTCTTCGGCGATGTAATTGGTGATGACGACGCGCGGCTCGTGCAGCACTACATGTCCGAGCGCGATACCATCGGAAAGGATAGCGCCGGTCTTGTGCAGGGAATGCCGCGCAGCGGGCTCGGCGCCCGGCTGCGCCAGCGCCGAAAGTTCGCCGGAGGCGATCATCTCGGCGAGCACCATCGCCGTTGTCTGCAGCGCCTCGACTTCTTCCTCGACATAAGTGCGCTTGGCGCGGTTCTGCACTACCAGCACGCCGAGCGTATTGCCGGCGCGCAGGATCGGCACGCCGAGGAACGAGTGATAGATTTCTTCGCCGGTCTCCGGGCGGAACGAGAACGCCGGATGGCTCTGCGCGTCGTTGAGATTGAGCGGTGTGGCTTCGGAGGCGACCAGACCGACCAGGCCCTCATGGGAGCTCAGCACGGTCTGGTGGACGGCGTCGCGGTTGAGGCCTTCGGTGGCGTAGAGCTCGAGTGTATTGTCGACGCGCAGCACGTATGTCGAGCAGACTTCCGCCACCATATTGGCGGCGATCAGCACCACGATCTTGTCGAGGCGTTCCTGAGCGCTGACCTGCTCCGCCATCACTTCGCGGAGCCGTCTCAGCAAGACTCGGGGGCCACCCGACGCGCTCCGCATGTGCCGACACCCTCCCCACGAGGCCGACACCTGACAAAAGCCGTGCGCCGACGCTAAGCCTCAGAAAACAATAGAATTTGCACCGCCGCGCAACAAGAGGCGCAGCGACAGAACCGTATCAGATTGTCCGAAACGGCGCCCTCAGCCGCAACGGCTGCCCATGCAGGCCGTATAGCGAATTGAGGCTTGTTTTGCCAAGCAAAACACCTGCCAGACAAGAAACACACCGTTCACATCAAAATAACGGATGTTTCAGGAAAAATTTTCTACGCTTTGTCGAGACCATACAGCGTGTGCAGGGTGCGAACCGCCAGTTCCGTATAGGCTGTATCGATCAGGACCGAGAACTTGATCTCGGACGTGGTGATTGCCCGAATATTGATCTGGCGCTCGGAAAGGGCGGCAAAGGCTTGCGCGGCGACGCCGGCATGGCTGCGCATGCCAGATCCAATAACCGAGACCTTGGCGACATCGGTCGCGCTGTCGATGCGGGCATAGCCGATTTTGGCCTTGGCCGCCGTGATGGTCTCTTTGGCACGGGCATAGTCGGTGGCCGGGACGGTGAAGGTCAGGTCCGTGGTCTTGCCGTCTTCGGAGACGTTCTGGACGATCATGTCCACATTGATGTTGGCTTCGGCCAATGGCACGAAGATCGAGGCGGCGACGCCCGGCTTGTCCTCGATCTGGCGGACGGAAATCTGGGCCTCGTCCTTGGAAAAGGCGATTCCGGTAACGACGTGGCTTTCCATGATTTCCTCCTCGCTGCAGATCAGCGTGCCCGGCGGGGTGCCGTGCGGGTCGATGTCTTCGGGTTTGTCGAAACTTGAGCGCACGAAAATCGGCATATTGTGGGTCATGCCGAGTTCCACGGAGCGGACCTGCAGGACCTTGGCGCCCTGCGACGCTAGTTCCAGCATTTCCTCAAACGCCACCTTGTTCATGCGTTGTGCCTTTGGCACGACGCGCGGATCGGTGGTGTAGACGCCGTCCACGTCGGTATAGATGTCGCAGCGGTCAGCCTTGACGGCGGCGGCAATTGCCACTGCCGAGGTATCGGACCCGCCGCGGCCGAGTGTGGTGACGCGGCCGGTTTCGGCATGGATGCCCTGGAATCCGGCGATGACGGCCACTTCCTTGCGCTCCTTGAAGCGCTTGATGAGCTTGTCGCCGTCGATCTCGTCGATTCGGGCCGAGGCATGGGCGTCCGACGTCTTGATCGGGATCTGCCAGCCCTGCCAGGAGCGCGCCTGGATGCCGATGGTCTGCAGCGCGATCGCCAGCAGGCCGGCGGTCACGAGCTCACCGGACGCGACGATGGCGTCGTATTCTCGGGCGTCATGCATCGGCGACACTTCGGTGCACCAGGCCACCAGTTCGTTGGTTTTGCCCGACATCGCCGACACCACGACTGCGACCTCATGACCGGCATCGACCTCGCGTTTGACATGCTGCGCGACGTTGCGGATGCGGTCGATGTTGGCGACGGACGTACCGCCGAATTTCATTACGAGCCGGCCCATGACGAGTGGTGCATTCCCTGACGACAGTGGGTAAAGATACCGCGCACTACGCACGCGGGCGAAAACGCGCGTATACATAGCGGCGAGGGTGGGGGCAAGCAACCCGGGCTTCTGGTCCCTTAGAACGCACCGAGACAGGGCATTTTGGACGGTTTATGGGGCGCTATATCGACGATATCCTGCAGCCGGGCGAGAAGGTGCTGTATTCCAGCAACTTGCACTGGGTGGTCTATGTCCCGGCCATCGCGGCCTGGATTGTCTCCGCGGCTTTGCTGGTCCTGACGCGTTACGCGATCAACGAAACCCTTGTTCTGCTCTGCCTGGCATCTTCGGCCGTAGTGGCCTTCGCGGCGCTGTACTGGTCGATGAAGGGCTGGTTCCAGCGCTGGACGACCGAGACGGATGTCACCACGCTGCGGGTCGTGCACAAGGAAGGCTTCATCACGCGCAAGACTTTCGAGATCAGTATCGACAAGGTTGCGAGCGTCAGCGTCAATCAGAGCATTCTGGGACGCATCTTGAATTATGGTGACATCGCCATCGAGAACATGGGTGACGATGAAGAGGTCATCAAGATGATCGCGTCACCACTCGCATTTCGCAGCCACATCACAGCGCGATAGGACAACGGCTCCACAATGGCCATCCAAGCAAACTTCTCCGACGCTTCCGCATCCTCCGTCGATGCCAGCGAAGTCGCGAAATTCTCGAAGCTGTCGGAGGAGTGGTGGGATCCGCGCGGCAAGATGGCGCCGCTGCACAAGATCAACCCGCTGCGCCTGACCTATATTCGCGACGCCGCCTGCCGCAAGTTCGATCGTAATGTTCGTAGTCTCAATTGCCTGAGTGGCTTGCGCATGCTCGATATCGGTTGCGGGGCTGGTTTGCTGTGTGAGCCGTTCACGCGGCTCGGCGCACAGGTGATCGGTATCGATCCCTCCGCCACCAATATCGCCGCCGCTAAGTTGCACGCAGACAAAGGGCATCTGTCGATCGATTATCGTTGCACCACCGTCGAGGAGATGGACGTGCGTGAGCGCTTCGACATCGTGCTGGCGATGGAAGTGATCGAACACGTGGTCGATGTCGGCGCATTCCTCGATCGCTGCGCGTCGATGCTGAAGCCCGGTGGCCTGATGGTGGTCTCGACGCTAAACCGAAACTGGAAGAGCTTTGCACTCGGCATCGTCGCCGCCGAATATGTGCTGCGCTGGCTGCCACGTGGGACCCATCAGTGGGACAAGTTCGTCACGCCGGACGAACTCGCGCATCATCTGTCGCGCAACAAGTTGGAAATCACCGAACAATCTGGCGTGGTCTACAATCCGCTCGGTGACCGCTGGACGCTGTCGTCCGATATGGACGTGAACTATATGGTGGTCGCGGAAGAGGTGTAGCGTTTCAGCTTCTGCCTGCTTCAGCCTCGCCGGCGCGTCAAACCCCGTTGAGAATAATCACCGTCGGTGCCTTGGGCAGCGCATTGAGTGATATTGTCAGCGTTTGGGCGCTGCGCTGGTCGATTTCGAAATCTTTTCCGATCTTTGTCATGAAGTCGCTGAGCGGTGTCATGAAGCGATGCATGGGCAGCACCACCGAGGCGCGCAGCCGCTTGGTGATCTCGGATACGCCGTCGAGGGACATTGTGTAGCTGCCATCGATCGGCACCATCACGATGTCGAGCCGGCCGATCGCGGCGAAGTGGCTCTCGTCGAGCTTGTGATGCAGATGGCCGAGATGGCCGATGCACAGGCCGGCAACCTCGAAGATGAAGATCGAATTGCCGTCCTTCACCATCTCGCCGCCGGCGTCATCGCCATAGTAGCGGCGGATGTCCGTCGTGACGTTGCGGATCAGCACGTCGCCGATGCGCTCATGGATCTGCGCCGGCTGTCCACTCTCGCCCCACCCATGCAATACCGTCTTGATGCGCGGGTCGGGATACAGCGTGTAATGGGTGCTGTGGGCCCGGTTCATCGTCACCACATCCGGGATGCGATCGAGCTTGTAGATGCCGTTATAGTCGGTGGCGATGGTCACGCCGCCGGGTGTGTCGATGTAATAGGTGGAGTGCCCGGCATAGGTGATGGAGACTTCATCGGCCTTCGCATCAGTCCGACGCAAACTGACTGGAATTGCGAGTGGTGGCCGTGTGGCCATTGCCAGACACTCACTGCCGCGCGGGGCATTTTGCGCGAGTGCTGGGGTAACAACCCAACTCATTGCCCAACAAGTCAGGGTACCGAGGACAACAGGCAGAAATCGCAGCATGATCCGGCAGTCTCCGAATGCGCTTTGCTTCAATGTATCGCCAAAAGCGGACGCTGCAATGCTGGTTGTGGCGCCGGAGACTGCCCAAGATCGCGGCGCATCGCACAGTGTGGATGCCCGGGTGCCGCGATGGAATAGTCGCCATTCTGCAGGGATTGACACGCTGCCGAAGGTAAGATGGTTGGGTAGGTCTTGTGATCACTACCGCGAGCATTGCAGTTGTCATCCGATTCAGCCCAGCCTTGGGAATTCGTTAGCCGCGATGATTGTGTTGCGGCGTCGCAATCCGACTGGGTGTTCGACACGGCGATGTTGCTGCTGACGCGGCCGCTTGATGCGGCGATTGCCGAGTTACTCCAAGTCATAGGCGCGGACGCCGAAGCAGATCGCGCATGGATGTTCGAATACGACGCCGACCATCTGCGCTTTCGCAACACCCATGAGTGGAGTCGCGGTGGGGTCGGATCCTTTGTGCAGGATCTGCAGCATGTGCCGGTCACCATGATCGGCTGGCTGCATCAACGGCTGGTCTTGGGGCAGGCTGTGATGGTCAATGACATCGAGGCACTGCCACGCAGCGCCGGTGCGTTGCGCGCTGAGTTTATCCGGCAGAACAACAAAAGCGTACTCAGCGTGCCGGTATTTCATGACGGTAGGCTCGTCGCCTGCATCGGTTTCGATGCGGTCGCAGCGCCGCGCCGGTGGTCAGATGAAATTGCTGATCTGTTTCGTTGTGCCGACCTCATCGCGGCGGCGCGCTATGGCCGGTCGCCGATCACCTCTGGTGGGGAAGATTCTCAGGCTGCGTATCCCGCACTGATCTACCTACGCCGCGCGCATGGCATTCTCGGCACGCCATTGACCGAAATCGTCGGCCTGCGCTCGTCGAAAGACTATACTGAGGTGTGGCTGGTGGATGGCGCGATGGTGCTCGATCCAAGGCCGCTGACACAGTGGCTGGGCCTGATCCCGCCGGGCTGGTTTGTGCGCATTCATCGTACGGCCGTCGTCAATCATCAGTTCGTGCGCGAGGTCGTGCGCCGGTCGAGCGGGGCATGGCAATTGCGCTTGCATGATTATGAAGACCATTGGCCGGTGTCGCGGGCTGGCCGAGCTGAGTTACGCGCGCATCTTGGCGTTTGAACGACACCAAGCGAGGTGAATGTGAGCACGTTAGCGACTCACATTCCGCGTGCCGATTGCTATCAATCGCGTGCTGATCACGACTTAACAAATCGTTAGCGACGTCAGTGTGTTGAGTATTTTTCGCGTTGTGTGTTGCTACGTTTCAACACGCGAAAAACCTGCAGGGCGTTCGTCGAACCTATAGGTCGATTCGGCGATCTTTGATTGCGACTCGTCATGCGATCGCGTGTCTCATGGAACTTCGCTCGCGTGGATCTGCGAGCTGGAGTTCGATCGTGAAGCTCCCGGTATTTTCAGTCGTCAGCGCTGCGTGCTGCAGCGGCTCGAGTACGAGCAGCGGCACCGGCGCGCGCCGTGCTAACACATTGATGTCGTCGACAGCCATGATGCTGTCGCTGTTGTCGCTTGCGGGTCCGGTGCTGATGGTCGCGGCGATTGCCTCGTCGCAAGCGGTTCATGCGCAGGCTTCGGGCGTCGGCGGAAATGGCGGAGCGCATGCATCCAGCAATCCCAAAGCGGGCGGAATAGGCGGTGTGATCGACCCCGCCAATGGAGGCGGCGGCGGCGGCGGTGGCGGCAGGAATGCCAAGAACGAGTCGCTGAAGAACGCTTATATCGGCAATGGCGGCAAGGGTGGCAGTGGTGCACATGCCAGTGGAGGGGGAGACGGCGGCCAGGGTGGAAACCTGGGCTTCAACGGCTCGCAACTCCTGGGCGGTCAAATCCAGGGAGGCGCGGGATCGCCCGGGAAGCGTCCCCAGCGGCTCAAGGGTGGAGATGGCAGCAACTGGTTTCACGGAATGGGCCATGACGGCGGCAGCGGCGGCGGTGGCGGCGGTGGCGGCACCGGCGCGATATTCAGCGGGTCGTTCGTTCCGGGCAACCAGTTCATTGCGGGCGGCGCAGGTGGCAGTGGCGGAGCCGCCGCCGATGGTGGCGATGGTGTTGTGGCGTATTACGGGACCTTCATGGCCCCCGGCTACGGCGGCGGCGGTGGAGGTGGGGGTGGGGGCGGCGGCGGCGGAATAGGCCTCTACGCATCCGGACAAACCCTGGAAACGCTCGCTCCCGCTATCAAAGGTGGTTCGGGCGGTTGGGGTGGCGCCGGCGGCAATGGAGGCACGGGCGCGCCGGATAGTATCGGTAACTATTGCCCGGGCGGACAGCCGCCCTGCATCACCACCGCGACCGACGGCGGCGTCGGCGGCGATGGCGGCAGTGGGGGCAATGGCGGCAATGGCGGCGCCGGCATTGTCGTCGAGAAGGCGCGCGTGACCGTCATTGGAAGCGGCGCCTCGGTGTTCGGCGGGACCGGCGGGACCGGCGGGGCGGGTGGATCGGGCGGCCAAGGCGTTTCCGGTGGCAATGGTGGCAATGGCGGCACTGGTGGTGCTGGCGGCACCGGCGTCGTGGTGGTGAGCCCGGGGACGGTGCGCGTCGACAATGGTGGACTGGTGCAGGGCGGCGATGCCGGGGCCGCTGGGCCCGCCGGCCCGGGCGGCGGCGGCTGGGAGCTCGGCAGTGGAAGCAGTGGTCACGCCGGTGCGAATGGAGCGGCGGGAGTCGCCATCCTTGGGCAGAGCGCCGGCATAACGGTCGTTGCGGCTGGGACGATCGAGGGCGGGCGAAACGTCGACGGATCGCGCGCTGCGGCGATTCTGTTCTCCGGCGGCGGCAACAGGCTGGAGTTATGGTCCGGCGCGAACATTACAGGCGATGTCGTCGTCGGCTCGGATGCGAGCAATCCCAATATCTTTGCGTTGGGTGGCAATCAGGACGCGACGTTCGATCTCTCCGGATTGGGCACGAAGTATCGGGGCTTTTCGGTGCTGGAAAAAAATGGCGACGCCGTCTGGACGCTTTCGGGGATATCGGCATCCTTCGCCGGCGATTTGCGCGCCAATGCCGGCAGCCTGGCCTTTGCTGGTGGCGCCAGACTGACGACGGCCAATGGCTATGTCGGCTATGACAGCGGCACCGATGCCAATGTCACCATCTCTGGCCCAGGCGCATCGTGGCTCAATACCAATCTGTTCGTCGGCTATCGCGGCACCGGCTCGTTGCTGATTGCTGATGGCATGCATGTGACTGCAGCCACCGCTTCAATTGGCAACGATGCGTCTTATGTCGCGCATGGCACGGTGAAGGTCGATGGCATCCGGTCGACGCTCGATGCCCAGACCCTGAAGATCGGCGCAGCGTCCGTCGGCGCGTTGACGGTGAGCAATGGGGGTGCTGCGAAGGCGCGCACGATTCGGGTGGGCGCCTCTGGTGTCAGCGGTGCGTTGAGTATCGGATCCGAGCCCGGGGCAGCGGCTCTGGCGCCTGGTGTTGTGACAGGCCCGGTTGAACTCGCACAAAGCGGCACGCTCAATTTCAACCATACGAGCGGCGACTATCTCTTCAATAATCTCATCACCGGCAATGGCGCGATCAATGTGCTGTCAGGCACCACGATCCTGTCCGGCCGCAGTGTTGCTTTCACGGGCACCACGGAAATCCTGAGCGCAACGCTTGGCGTGACCGGACAACTCGGCGGCACGGTTAATGTCGATGCGGGCGGACGCCTCACCGGCAATGGCTACGTCGGAGCCACCACGGTGCTCAATGGTGGCACTCTCGCGCCTGATGGCACGGGTCGTCTGACGGTGAACGGCAACCTGTCGATGCTCACCGGCAGCGCCTTTGATTTCAATCTCAGCCATTTTTCGAACGGCGCAGCCTCGACGACGTCAGCGAGCGTCTTTGCAAATGGCGATGTTTCGCTCCACGACGTGACGTTCAATATCAGTGGTACGGGCGAGCCTGCGGTCGGTTACTATCGTATGATCAACTACACCGGCGGTTCGTCAATCTCCGGACTGACCATCGGCACGACGCCCCCGATCTCGGGACTGTTTCCGGTCACCTATTCGATCGACAGCTCGCGGCTCCATGTGGTCGATCTCATTGCTTCGCCCAACGGCACCGATATCCTTCAACGTTGGGATGATGCGTCGAGCGGCACCGCGGGCGGCAGCGGAACCTGGAATGCGCTCAACAACAATTGGTTTGATTTGGCCGGCGTTGCCAATACCCAGTGGGGATCCATTTATGGCGTCTTCAACGGCCCGGGCGGCACGGTCACGATAGATGGATCGCAGAAATTCTATGGGCTGCAATTCGTCGGCGGTCTCTATAACCTTGTTCAAGGCACTGGCGAACTGCGGCCAACCGCGCTGGGCGGTTCGGACGGTATTGGTGAGCTGCGTGTTCTGTCCGGCGAGACGGCGACGATTTCGGCTCCGATTGTAGGCGCCGGTGGTGTGAACAAGACGGGTGGCGGCACGCTCGTACTCGCTGGCGCCAGCACCTATGCTGGCGGCACGACCATCAGCAGCGGCACGCTGCAGATTTCGTCGAATGCAAATCTCGGCGCTGCAACCGGCGGTCTCACCTTCGACAACGGCATCTTGCATACGACTGCAACCATCGCCTCGGCGCGGAACGTCTCGCTGCTCGGGATCGGCGAGATCGATGCCGACGCCGCAACGGCGCTGGTGCTCACCGGTACGGTGTCCGGCACCGGTAGCTTGATCAAGGCCGGCGACGGCACTCTGATGTTGGCCAATACCAACAGCTGGACCGGCGGCATGCTGCTCGAAGCCGGTACGCTGCAGCTTGGCGCTTCCGGTGCACTGCCCAACGGCAGTGATGTGATCGTCTATGGCGGCAAGCTCGATCTCAACGGCTACAATACCTCGACGAATTCGTTGGTCGGCTTCGGCGGCGAGATCGCGCTCGCCAGTGCGCAACTGACGCTCGATCAGGCGAGCGATACGGTCATCGCAAGTACAATCACGGGCGTGGGCGGCAGCCTCGTGAAATCCGGCAACGGCACGTTGCTGCTATCCGGCACGAATACATATACGGGCGGCACGACAGTTTCCGGCGGCGCCGTTGCAGTTCTCGCGGACGCCAATCTCGGCACGGGCACGCTGAGGCTCTCGGGTGGCACGCTGCTGACGCTGGCCGATGTCACGTCCGTGCGAAGTATTGTGCTTTCCGGCAGCGGCACAATCGAGACGCTGTTCGGAACGACATTCTCGGCTATGGGAGATGTCTCGGGCGCCGGCGCATTGACCAAGGATGGCTGGGGCACGCTCGTTCTGGGAGGCACCAACTCTTTTAACGGCGGCACGACGATCAATGCCGGTACGCTGCAGATCGGCAATGGCGGCACCACCGGCACACTGTCCGGCAACGTCACGAACAATGGTATTCTGGCATTCAACCGATCCGATAATTTCTCCTATAATGACGTCATCTCCGGTCCCGGCGCTTTCATCCAGGTCGGGGCGGGCCTTACAGTGTTTAGCAATGATAACACCTACCGCGGTGGCACGTTGATCTCTGCCGGTATGCTGCAGCTCGGCACTGGCAGCACAGCGGGCTCTATCATTGGCGATGTCATCAATAATGGCACGTTCCAGATTTTCCGTTCCGATGTCTACACATTCGGTGGCACGATCACGGGAATCGGCATGTTCCGGCATGTCGGCACCGGCACGACGGTCCTGACGGCAGACAATACTTACAGCGGTGGTACGGAGATCACGCAGGGCATTCTGCAGATCGGTGATGGTGGTTTCACAGGATCGATCATCGGCAATGTCATAAACAATGGCGAACTTGTCGCGAAGCGCGACGGTCTGCTGACATTGGCGGGTGCCATCTCCGGCAGCGGTTCATTCACGCAGAGCGGCTTGGGCATTACGCGCCTCGACGGACTCAATAGCTATACGGGCGCCACCGACGTCAAGGCCGGAACGCTCAGCGTCAACGGCTCGATCGCCGCGTCGTCGATGGTGAGTGTCGAACGCGGCGCGACGCTCGGCGGCAACGGCATCGTCAGCACCACGCAGATCCAGGATGGCGGCATGCTGTCGCCGGGCAATTCGGTCGGGCTGCTGTCAGTACAAGGCAATCTGACATTTGCCGCGGCTTCGAGCTATATGGTCGAAGTATCTGGCTCGGCGGCGGATCGGACCAATGTCACAGGCACCGCGTCGCTCAACAATGCAGGCGTTCGCGTCAGCTTCGATCCCGCGGCCTATGTGCGTGAACGCTATACCATTTTGAACGCCGCAGGCGGCATGACGGGCACGTTCAGCCCGAATATCGTCAGCGACGAACCACCCTCGTTCATCACGACGCTGAGCTACGATGCTCAAAACGTCTATCTCAATGTAGATCTGAAGCTGACTGGTCTCAACATCAATCAGAACAACATCGCCTCGTCGCTGAATGCCTATTTTGGCAGCCATGGCGGCATCCCCTATGCGCTCGGCGCGATGGCGCCGGAAGATCTGACGCAATCGTCGGGCGAACTCTCGACCGGCGTGCAACAGAACACCGTGCAGGCCATGACGCAGTTCGTGGGCGTGCTGACCGATCCCTTCGCTGCCAATCGCGGCCTCGCAACCGTGAACACAGCTTCGAATGCCTTCGCGACGGCCGATCGTTCACCGACGCACTGGCGCGACGCCTACGGTGCGATCACCAAAGCGCCACCTGTGGCGGTGAGCTTCGAAGCGCGCTGGAACGTCTGGGCTGCGGGCTTCGGTGGTGGTCAGGCGACCGACGGCAATACGGTCGTTGGTTCGCACAATAGCAGTAGCCGGATCGGCGGCATTGCCGTCGGTGCCGATACCTGGCTGTCGCCGCAGACGCTTGCCGGCTTCGCCGTGGCTGGCGGCGGCACCAGCTTCGGCTTGTCGGATAATCTCGGTTCAGGTCATTCGGACCTGTTCCAGATCGGTGGCTTCATCCGCCATCACCAAGGCTCCGCTTATATCACAACTGCGCTCGCCTACGGATGGCAGAACATCACTACGGAACGGCTGGTGACCATCGTCGATGCCGACCGGCTGCGCGCGAACTTCACCGCGCACGCTTTCTCGGCGCGCGCCGAAGCTGGCCATCGGAGCGTGCTGCCGTGGCTTGGCGGCGTGGGGTTGACGCCCTATGCCGCGGGGCAGGTCACGAATATCGACCTGCCGGCCTATGCAGAGGCGCTTGTCTCCGGCGGCAATGATTTCGCGCTCAGTTACACTGGACGCAACGTCACTGCCATGCGTAGCGAACTTGGTCTCCGCACCGACAAGTCCTTTGCGCTGGATGGCACGCTGCTCACGCTGCGTGGTCGCGCCGCATGGGCGCGTGACTTCAATCGCGATCGCGTCGCGCAGGCCTCGTTCCAGTCGCTGCCTGGCGCGAGCTTCGTCGTCAACGGCGCGGCGATGGCGCCCGATACGGCACTGACCAGCGCGAGTGCGGAGGTCATGCTCGGCAGCGGGCTGTCGGTCGCAGCGACGTATGAGGGCGAGTTTTCCAACCTCACCCGCAGCCATGCTGGCAAGGGCGTCGTGCGCTTCGTCTGGTAAGCCACGTCCGAGGCGGTCGCGATCGCATCGCAGGCATGGGCGCAGGCCGCTTGACCCTGCGGCGTGACGCAGTCAGGTTCCGCGCCATCGCTCGCGGACCCATCCTGCCTCATGTTCACCATCGCCTCGCTCTGGATCCCCTTCACTATCATCGCCTCGCTGGGGCAGGTGGCGCGCAATGCCATGCAGCGCTCGCTCACCGGGCCGCTCGGGACCTGGGGCGCGACCAACATCCGTTTCCTGTTCGGCTTCCCGTTTTCGATCGTCTTTTTCGTGGTGATCATCCTGGCGACGGGCGACAAGGTGCCGTGGCCATCAGCCGAATTCTGGCCATGGCTGCTACTCGGCGCGCTGAGCCAGATCTTTGCCACAGGGCTCATGCTGGCAGCGATGAATGATCGCTCCTTTGTGGTGACCACGGCCTATCTCAAGACCGAGGCGATCCAGACCGCGATTTTCGGTTTCGTCTTTCTCGGCGATCATCTGACGGTGCTGAAGGTCGCGGCGATCCTGATTGCGACCATCGGAGTCGTCGTCACGGCGCTGCAGCCCGGTGCTACGCGCAACATCGCCAGCATCCGGCCGACCGTCCTCGGGCTGGTCGCGGCGGCGGCTTTTGCGCTGTCGGCCGTCGGCTTTCGCGGCGCCATCATCACGGTGCCCGGTGTCAGTTTCGTCACGGCGGCGTCCTATGCGCTGGTCTGGGCACTATTCGTGCAGACCTTGATCCTGACCATCTATCTGCTGGCCCGTGCACCCAAGGTTCTGAGCGACATCCTCGGCTTGTGGAAGCCATCGATGCTGGCCGGCTTCATGGGTGCGGTAGCCTCGCAATTCTGGTTCCTGGCCTTTGCACTTACAGCCGCCGCCAACGTGCGGACGCTGGCGCTGGTCGAGGTGCTGTTCGCGCAGGCTGTCGCCTATTATTCGTTCAAGCAGCCCCTTTCGGCACGCGAATTGTCGGGGATCGCGCTGATTGTCGTCGGCGTGGCGATGCTGGTTGCGGTGTGACGGCGCATTGCGCGTGATGTCTCTTTCGTGGGCGCGTCTGCTGCGATAGGACTGATCGCAGCCCTCCCCGTGCCGATCCCGAGACCAGATTGATGCGCATCCTGTCCCTGTTCTTCCTGCTGCTTGTCGCCAACCCGGCCTCGGCGGTCGAAGCCATCGTCAAGGACGGCGACACCATCCAGATCGGCAATGTCGCCTACAAGCTTGCCGGCCTGGACGCGCCGGAGGTGGATCAGCCCTGTGTCGACGAACATGCCGACAACTGGGGCTGCGGCGTCGAAGCAAGGGACCAACTGGTGAAGCTGATCGGCAAGCGCGAGGTTCGCTGTGAGGACCTTGGCGAGGACAAGATCTACAAGAACCGTCGCGCCGGTATCTGCAGTGTCGTTGGCGAGACGGGTAGCCTCAATCAGGCGGTGATCCAATCGGGCTATGCGGTGAGTATCGAACCGTCGGACAAGGCAAGCGCCAAGACCAGCTTCAAACCCGATGAGACGGCTGCCAAGGACAAGCGCCGAGGGCTGTGGCGCGGGTGCTTCGTGACGCCCGCGGAGTTCCGCCGCAAGGCGAGCGACAGCCCATTGCTCGGCTCGGCCTGTCGGAGCGACAAGGACAAGGAGCTGCGCGCGGCGCTGTTTCCCACCGATCTCGCGATGCCGGTGGGCTGCAATATCCGGGCGAAACAGGTCCGGCGGGCCAAGTTTACCGGCCATGTTGGCGTCTATCTCATTCCCCAATGCCAGAATTACGCGACCCAGCCGAAGCCGGATCGCTGGTTTTGCAGCGAGGACGACGCCCGCGCCGCGGGGTACCGCAAGGCGCTCAACTGTCAGGCCCCCAGCCGCCGCAACTGAGCGATGAGCCGGAGGCGCTGGACGCCGCCGGCTGAACCACGTAGCAAATCAGGACGCGGGAATGAGCCGGGCGCGCGCGCCCAAAACCTGTTTAAGGGGCTTATTCCAGTATGCGAAATCCGGAGTGAAGCGCGTGGCCGAGAACACCAGTTCGTCAGCATCGATCGAAGCCGTTGAGCGCAGCCTGGCCTCCGCCGGCTATATCGCCAGCCGGCAGATCGCCACCGCCGTCTATCTCGCCGAGAAGATCGAGAAGCCGATCCTCGTCGAAGGTCCGGCCGGCGTCGGCAAGACCGAACTCGCCAAGGCGATCGCTGCGTCGCGCGGCCTCGAGATGATCCGCATGCAGTGCTATGAGGGCCTCGACGAGGCCAAGGCGCTGTACGAGTGGAAATATGCCAAACAGCTACTCTACACCCAGATCCTGAAGGACAAGCTCGGCGAAGTGCTGGGCGGGGCCGATACGCTCGCCAAGGCGCTCGACCAGTTGCACGATTTCGGCGACGTGTTCTTCTCCAAGGAGTTCGTCGAGCCGCGTCCGTTGCTGCGCGCTCTGGAACAGCCGATGGGCTGCGTGCTTCTGATCGACGAGATCGACAAGTCCGACGCCGAATTCGAATCGCTATTGCTCGAAATCCTGTCCGACTTCCAGGTCACGATCCCCGAGCTTGGCACTGTCGTAGCCATCGTACCACCGACCGTGATCCTGACCTCGAACGGCGAGCGCGATCTTGGCGACGCGCTGAAGCGCCGCTGTCTGCATCTGCATATCGGCTTTCCCGAGCCCAAGCTCGAAGAGCGCATCGTCGAAACCCGCGTACCCGGCGTGTCCGCCACTTTGCGCAAGCAACTCGTCGGCTTCGTTAATCAGGTCCGCACGCTAGACCTGAAGAAACTGCCGTCGGTTAGCGAGACGATCGACTGGGCCAAGGTGCTGGTGCTGCTCGGCGCGTCCGAACTCGGCCACGAGATGGTCAAGGATACGCTCAACGTGCTGCTGAAATATGAAGGCGATATCGAAGCGACACTGCCGCAGGTCTCGGGTTTTGTCGCCAAGTCCGGCCGGCAAGGCGTGTTCGGTTAGCCGATGCGTGACACCCTGTATCGTTTCTTTCGGGCGGCGCGCGGCGCCGGGGTGAGAATCTCGCCCGCCGAAAGTATCGATGCGATGCGCGCGGTCGCCGAGGTCGGTCCCTCCGATCGCGGCATCCTGCGCGATGCGCTGCTGCTGACGCTGGCGAAATCCGGCGACGAGAAGGCGGCGCTTGCTGCCTGTTTCGATGCGTTCTTCACCCATCCTGATTTCGACGCACCGTCCGCGGCAAATGACGACGACGAGACTGGCGGGGGGGCAAGCGAGAGCGGAACCGACGCTGTGGCAGGCACCGCGTCGGCACAGGCTTCGACCGAACTCGGTTCGCTCGCGCAGATGCTGTTGGCGCAGGACCGCGCCGCCATTGCCGCAGCGCTTTCAAACGCATCGAATGCCGCCGGCCTGACCGACATCCGTGTCTTCACCCAGCGGGGGCTGTTTGCCAGCCGGGTGCTCGAGCAGCTCGGGATCGCGCAATTGCGCGACGACATCGACGCGCTCACGACCCGCAATCCGGCAGATGCAGAACGGCTTGCAACAGCGCTCGGCAGCCTGCGCGAGACCGTCAGCGAAATGGTCGCGCAGGCGCTGCTGCTCTATGGCCGCGAGGAGAAAGAGGCGTTGCGCAATGAGATCCTGCGCAATGCGCCGATGGCGCGGCTGGAACAGCGACAGATCGCGCAGATGCGCGTTCTGATCCGGCAGATCGCGCGGCGGCTGCGCGAGCGCTTCAGCAAGCCGCGCAAACGGCAGCGCCGTGGCCATCTCGACGTCCGCCGCACCATCCGCCGCAATGCTGCTTGGGGCGGCGTGCCGTTCATGACGGCATGGAAGCGCCGTCATCGTGACAAACCGAAGATCGTCGCTATCTGCGATGTCTCGGGCTCGGTTGCGCAGGTCTCCGACTTCTTCCTGCTGCTGATCCACAGCCTGCATGAAGTGGTGTCCGATGTGCGCTCCTTCGCTTTTTCCGGCAACCTGATCGAAGTCAGTGAAGTCCTGGAGAAGAACAAACCTGAAGAGGCGATGAAGCAGATCATGTCGTCGGTTGGCTACGGCTCGTCCGACTATGGTCGCTCCTTCGTCGATTTCGAGAAGGGGTTCATGAGCGCGATCACGGCGCAGACCACGGTCATAGTGCTCGGCGATGCCCGCAGCAACAATCTCGATCCGCGCGCCGACATCCTGCGCCGCATCGGCGAGCGCTCGAAGCGGTTGGTCTGGCTCAATCCCGAGGGCCGCATGGGCTGGGGCTTCGGCGATTCCGAAATGCCGCGCTATGCGACCTTCTGCAATGTCGTGCGCCAATGCGCGACGGCGCAGCAACTCGAGCGCGCCGTCGCCGATATCGTGGCGACCTATCAATAGTCGTCGCGATCAGCCAAAGGTGAAGGCATAGGCCCGCACGCCCGGATCGAGGAATTCGATTCCGAATGTACGGTCGGTGACGTCGCCAGCCTGTCGCACCAGCTGATACAGCTTCGCATCCGTCACGGTGCCATATCCCTCCGCATCGGTATCGGTGCCATGGCTGGCGCCGGGTGCTGCGCCATTGATGGTGACGCGGAAGCGCACCGACTTGCCGTCCGGCGATGGCCCAAGAACCAGATGCAGGTCGCGGGCGTGGAAACGATAGGCGATACGGCCGGACGCCTCATCGAGCTGCGCATATTCGCGGCCGATGGTCCACGTGCCGCCCAGCGTCCAGCGGTTCAGCGGCAGCATGTCGATGCCGCGATAGAGGTTCGGCACGTCTTCGCGTGCGCCGCCGGGCGAGGTGAAGCCGGTGGCCTGCGCATAGCCGAGATAGGTTTCCGACGACCGGAGTTGGACTTCGTCCGCCGCAACCTGCGTGCCTTCGGCTGTCACGGTTGCGGCGTTGTTGGTTGGCTCGTGGCCGGCCTCGGCGAGCAATTGCTGGATCAGCTTTTCTGACAGCGCATAATTGCCTTCGCCGATCGCCTGATGACGGATACGACCATCGGCGCCGACGAAGTAGAGCGCCGGCCATGCATTGTTGCTGAAGGCACGCCAGATCCGGAAGTCGTTGTCGATCGCGACGGGATAGCCGACGCCAAGCTTCGTTGTTGCAGCGCTGACATTGCCAACGTTCTTCTCGAAGGCGAATTCTGGCGTGTGCACGCCGATCACGACGAGGCCCTGATCGCGATACTTCTCGGCCCAGGCGCGGACATGCGGCAGCACGCGCAGGCAGTTGATGCAGGAATAGGTCCAGAAATTCACCAGCACGACCTTGCCCTGCAGGTCTTCAGCCTTCAGCGGCGACGTGTTGAGCCATTGCCTGCTGCCCACGATCGATGCGAGCGGACCAGACAGTGACGCATGGGGTGTGGCATTGCCGATGGACGTTCCGGCCTGCGCGGATGGTGCGGGCTGGAGCGTGTCGATCAGCTTGCTTTCAAACGCCGTCGTTGACGGCAGTGATAGTTGCGTCAGCAGGCGCGTATCCAGCCCGGCCCAGATCGCGATGGCGCCGAGCACCACTGCGCCACCCAGCGCGCGACGCACGCCGTCGCTCCATGGCATCAGCTCGCGCGCTTTGGCGAGCAAACGTCCGCCCAACAGCATGCCGGCGGCGAATGACGTTGCCGCACCAAGACCATAGGCGAGCAATAGCAACACGGTATCGATTCTCGGCCCGTGCAGTGCCGCGCCGGTGAGGATCAGGCCCAGCACCGGTCCGGCACAGGGTGTCCAGACGAGGCCCGTCGCTATGCCGAGCAGCAGCGAAGCGACCGGTGTGCGGTTTGCGTTTGCATCATTCTGGCCGGCCCAGCCGGACAGCTTCACGCCGAGTAGCACCAGCGGCGCCATCAGTCGCGTGGCGAGAGTCGGCAACAGCAGTGCCAGGCCGAACAGCGTCATCGCGATGAGGGCGATGGTTCTGCCATAACGATTTGCCTCGATCGCCCAGTTGCCGGCGACAGAGGCGAGGCTGGCGGCCACCGCGAAAGTCAGTGTGAGGCCAATCAGCAAGGGCAATCCGCTGCGGCGAAACGGTTCGTCCGCGCGGGCGAGAATGATCGGCAGGATCGGGAAGATGCAGGGCGATGCGATGGTGAGCAGGCCGGCCGCATAAGCGAGGATGAAGAGCGTCACGGTGATCTCCAAAAATACACGAGTGAAGCCGGCGACCATTCGGGGGAGCGCCGCGATCCGCGGACCGGTTGACGGTCCGCGGAAGAAGGTGAGGGTCAGAGCAGGTTGATCGCGACATTGATGTTGCCGCGCGTTGCCTTCGAGTAAGGGCAGATCTGATGCGCGGCATCGACCACCTGGCGCGCGATGTCCGGCGCGAGGCCGGGCAGGCTGACATTGAGGCGAGCCTGCAGGAAGAAGTCGCCGCCGGTGGTGCCAAGGTCGACTTCGGTGTCGACGGCAACGTCGGCCGGCAGCTTGACCTTCAGATTGCCGGCGGCGCGCCCCATGGCGCCGATGAAACAGGCCGACCAGCCGGCCGCGAACATCTGCTCGGGATTGGTGCCGGCACCGGCCGAGCCGGGAGGCGACAGCTTGACGTCGAGCCGGCCGTCGGAGCTTCGCGAGGCGCCATCGCGGCCGCCGGTGGTGTGGGTCTGGGCGGTGTAGAGAACCTTTTCGATGGTGGTCGAGGTCATGATCATTTCTCTTTTTATATCGTATGCGATGTAATCGAGTGCGATATAAATAGCGCCGTGGGTGCTCTTGTCAACTCTTCCGATTTAATCGCATCCGATATATATGGGTCCGATAGGTCACGTTCTCGTGTCCCTGACGGAGTGCAAGCATGCCATCCAGCAAGCCCAAATCGATTGAACAAGCCTCCGCCGATTCCGCGCAGGCGGGCCCGAAACTGTCTGATTTCCTCTGTTTTTCGATCTATTCAGCCAATCTGGCCTATGGCCGGGCCTACAAGCCGATCCTCGAAAAGCTCGGTCTGACTTACACCCAGTACATCGCCATCGTGGCCCTGTGGGAGGAGGACGGGCAGACCGTGGGCAGCCTCGGCGAAAAGCTGTTTCTGGAGTCCAACACGCTGACGCCGATCCTGAAGAAGCTCGAAGTGATGGGCTATCTGCGCCGGCAGCGCGATCCCGGGGACGAGCGGCAGGTGGTGATCAGCCTGACCGACGAAGGCCGGCGGCTGCGCGAGAAGGGGCTGACCATGAATCTCGTGAAGGCATCCGGTCTTGAGCCCGACGAATTCAAGAAAATGCAGCAGGGCGTTGCCACGCTGCGCGATAACCTGATCAAGGCTGCGCGCGAGAGCTGACCCGCGTATCGGCCATGCAGTGGCCGGCGTGCGGGTGCATGCTGTGTCGTCCTCCTGTAACCTCGCGGCAGCAGATCAGTCCGAGAGGTTGGCGTGAGCGACATCGACACGATTTTTACGCAGGCGAAATTCGCCGACGGTAGCTTCAACACGATTGCCGTCAGCGGTGGCCATATCACCTCGGTCACATCCGGTAGTAATCCCGCACCGACAACCGCAGAGACCGTCGATCTCGGCGGCACGCTTGTGATCCCCTCCTTCGTCGAAGGTCACATCCATCTCGACACCAGTTTCTACGGCGATATCTGGCGGCCGCACGTGCGGTATTCGAACGGCTTCAACGTGCAGGAACGTGTCGCCATCCAGGCAGACAACATGGCCAAGGCCGCGCCGATGGCTGAGCGAGCGCGGAGCCAGCTTGAGCTTTGCCTCGGTCACGGCAGCACGCGCATGCGCAGCCATGTGATGGTCGACGGTTCGGTCGGTCTCAAATCGTTGGAGACCATCCTCGCCGTGCGAGAGGCGCATCGCGACCTCATCGACATCCAGCTCGTCGCCTTCCCGCAAAGCGGCATCCTGCGCAGCCCGGGCACGCCGGGTCTGCTCGATGCTGCTTTCGATCTCGGCGCGAACGTGATCGGCGGTCTCGATCCCGGCGGATTCGATCGCGATGTCGAGAAGCATCTCGACGTCGTGTTCGGTATCGCCGAGCGCCGCAGGGTCGATGTCGACATCCATCTGCACGATCCCTCGATGCTCGGCATTTTCGAGATAGAACAGATTTGCGCGCGCACGCAGGCGCTGGGCATGCAGGGCCACGTCGCCGTCAGCCACGCTTATTCGCTCGGCGATGTCGCTCCTGATGTCGTGCAGCGAACAGCCGAGTTGCTGGCAGCGAGCGGCGTCGCCATCATGACCAATGCGCCGGGAGCGCGGCCGTTTCCGCCGGTGAAGCTGTTGCGCGCTGCCGGCGTCACGGTGTTCGGCGGCTGCGACAATATTCGAGACTCGTGGTGGCCCTATGGCGACGGCGACATGCTCGGCCGGGCCATGATGATCGGCTATCGCTCTGGCTTCAACACCGACGAAGATCTGATGCTGGCCTTCGACATCGTCACGGCCGGTGGTGCGAAAGCGCTGCGGCTGGAAGATCACGGCCTCCGCGTCGGCGCCAAGGCTGACTTCGTCGCCATCGATGCACCGCACGTGCCGCAGGCCGTGGTCGATCTGCCAAGGCGCCGCGCGGTCTACAAGAACGGCCGGCTGGTTGCGCGGGACGGCGAGATTGTCGCCCGAAAAGCTTGAATCATCGGCTGGACGCGTTACGACTGCGCCAAACAAAGCTGGCATGCCACGAGTTCTGGAGACGACGAATGCTTGAAACACCGCGCGCGCGACGGGGCATGGTTACCTCGCCGCATCACTTGGCGTCGCAGGCCGGTCTCGATGTGCTCAAGGACGGCGGGACCGCTGTGGAAGCGGCGATCGCCGTAGCGGCGGCGCTCGCAGTGGTCTATCCGCACATGACCGGCATCGGCGGCGACGGCTTCTGGCTGATCGCCGAGCCCGGTAAGGCGCCGATCACGGTGGATGCCTGCGGTCGCGCCGGCGCAGCGGTGGACCTTGCTTACTATGCGTCGAAGGGCGCTTCGGCGATTCCGTTCCGCGGACCGCTCGCTGCCAACACCGTCGCCGGCACGGTGTCCGGTTGGCAGAAGGCGTTGGATGTCTCCAAGCATTGGCAGAAGCCGCTGTTGCGCGAACGCCTGCTCGACAGCGCAATCTATTATGCCGAGAACGGCATCGTCGTCACGCGCAGCCAATCCGAACTCACGTCTGAGAAATTCGCGGAGCTGAAGGACCAGCCGAATTTCGCCGGGACTTTCATGCCGAACGGGCAGGCGCCGGCCGAAGGCGATATCATGAAACTGCCGGCGCTCGGCGCGACGCTGAGGCGTCTGGCCGTCGAGGGCTTCGAGAGTTTCTACAACGGCAAGCTGGCCGACACGATCGCCGCTGACCTCGCCAGGGTCGCATCGCCCGTCACCGCGGCCGATCTGCAGAACCATCAAGCCACCGAGCGCCCGCCGCTATCGACCACCGTACGCGGCGCGCAGCTGTTCAACATGGCGCCGCCGACGCAGGGCCTGTCGTCGCTGATGATCCTCGCGATGTTCGATCGCCTTGGTGTCACCCAGGCCGAAGGTTTCGATCACATCCACGGTCTGATCGAGGCCACCAAGCAGGCGTTCATCGTGCGCGACGAGCATGTCGGCGATCCCGATCACATGACGGTGGATCCTGCGGCTTTCCTCGACGACGCCAAGCTGGACGAGTTGGCGCGCCATATCGATCGCAAGATTGCGCTGCCGTGGCCGCATGTGCGCAAGCCCGGCGATACCATCTGGCTCGGCGTCATCGACGAACAGGGCCGTTCGGTGTCGTTCATCCAGTCGGTCTATTTCGAGTTCGGCTCCGGCGTCGTGCTGCCGGAAACCGGCATCTGCTGGCAAAATCGCGGCGCCTCGTTCCGTCTGCAGGAGAGCGGCTGGAATGCGCTGAAGCCGGGCCGCAAGCCATTCCACACGCTCAATCCGGCGATGGCGATCTTCGATGACGGCCGTCGTATGGTCTATGGCAATATGGGCGGTGAGGGGCAGCCGCAGACGCAGTCGGCGGTGTTCTCGCGCTACGGTATGTTCGGCATGCCGCTGCAGCAGGCGGTGACCGCGCCGCGCTGGCTGCTCGGCAAGACCTGGGGCGACGAGAGCATCACGCTGAAGGTCGAGGATCGCTTCGATCCCGCATTGATCCAGCAGCTTCGGGATGCCGGTCACGTGGTCGAGGTGCTCGGCAGCTATACCGGCACCATGGGCCATGCCGGCGCCATCGTGCTGCACGCCAACGGCGTGCTCGAAGGGGCGACGGACCCGCGCTCGGATGGCGCTGTCGCCGCTTGGTGATCAGCTCGTCATCATCTTGCGTAGCTCGGTCTTGAGGATCTTGCCGTTAGCGTTGCGCGGCAGCGGCTCCTTCAGGAAGGTGATGGTGTCCGGCACCTTGTAATCGGACAGCCGCTCCGCACAGTATTTGCGGATGTCGGCCTCGTCACCGCCGTCGGGGCTGTAGGCGAAAGCATGTACGCGTTCGCCGAGCACCGGATCCGGTTTGCCCACCACTGCGCTTTCGACGATGGCGGGATGATGTGACATCACGTTTTCGACCTCGGTACAGTAGATCTTGAAGCCGGCGCGATTGATCATGTCCTTCTTGCGGTCGACAACATAGACATAGCCGTCCGCATCCATGCGGCCGATATCGCCGGAGCGCCAATAGCCACCCACGAAGCCGGTGCGCGTCGCATCCGGGTTGTCCCAATAGCCCGGCACGACCATAGCGCCGGCAATCAGCAATTCGCCGTCCTGACCGACCGGCACCTCGCGGCCGTCGTCATCGGCGACCACGATATGCGCGCCGGTTACGGGGCGCCCGACCGAATTGATCTTGCTGACGGGCGAGCCGGGCGGAAACATCGTCGCGGGTGAGGTGGTTTCGGTCGAGCCATAGGCATTGCAGAGATTAAGCTTAGGCAGCACCTGCGCGAGGCGCGTGATGGTCGCTTCCGGCATCGGCGCCCCGCCGAAGCCGGCGATGCGCCAGGCCGTGAGGTCGTGGGTCTCGAAGTCCGGCTGCAGCAGGCAGAGATTGTACATCGCGGGCACCATTAGTGTGTAGGTCATGCGCTCGCGTGCCGCGACAGCGAGAAACTCCGGTGCCTTGAAGGTCGGCAGGATGACCGTCGTTCCGGCGACATTGATGGTCGCAAGGATCAATGCCACAAGCCCGGTGACATGCGATGCTGGCACCGCCAGCATGGTGACGTCACCGTCGTGCAGGCCATAGCCGTGCTGGAAGTTGAGCAGCGAATGGATGATGCTCGCATGGGTGAGCATCGCGCCTTTCGGGTTGCCTGTGGTGCCTGACGTATAGAGCAGAAAAGCGGTGTCTTCCTGATGGAGTTCGGGAAGCGCAGCGGCAGGCGCATCTTTCGTCAGCTCCGCAAACGATGGCGCACGGCCGCTGCCGACCACCCACTGATTGCGCAAGTCCGCGCGCGGTGCGGGCAGGTTGGCCTCGCAGTCGGCGTCATAGACGAGCGCTGAAGCCCCGCACTGCTGCAGCACATAGTCGATCTCGGGGGCGCGCTGCCGCGTATTGAGCGGGACGATAATCATGCCGGCGCGGACGGCGCCGAGCGCGCAGAAGATGAATTCCAGGCAGTTGCCGAGCAGCATCGCGATGCGTTCGCCCCTTTTGAAGCTGGAGGCGATCAGATTGCGAGCGATATTCTCCGCGACGCGGTCGAGCTCCGCATAGGTGACGCGTTTTTCGCCGAGCACCAGCGCAACGCCATCAGGCTTCCGCGCGACTGCGGCGCGCAGCATGGCGTCGAGGGTCGACGGGCGATCGGAGAAACAGGTGACGACGCGTTCGCCGTAGAGAACTTCATGGCGGGTGGCCGGCGTTGAGGTGTCCGGCGCGATCTGTCCTTGCATGTCCGTCCCAGACGTTTTTTGCGCGCCGCAATTGGCACGCCCCGCCATTTGGCTGGCGATGATGACGTCAGGTTAATCAGCCATGCTGCGAATGCCAACCCGCTTCGCTGCATGGCTCGTAACGCGGGAGATGTGCGTCCGACGCTAGCGCGCTTCCACAGTCACGTGCTGCAATTCATGCACGGCCGCGAGGCGCTGCCGCACCGTCTCTGTGCTGGCTCCGCCGGCAAAGCCGACGATCGCGGCATGCGCACTGGGGCCGACGCGCCACACGTGGAG
Source organism: Tardiphaga sp. 862_B3_N4_1 (assembly GCF_051811085.1). Lineage (NCBI taxonomy): Bacteria > Pseudomonadati > Pseudomonadota > Alphaproteobacteria > Hyphomicrobiales > Nitrobacteraceae > Tardiphaga > Tardiphaga sp. 862_B3_N4_1. The sequence continues at coordinate 1,021,595 of NZ_JBPWQB010000002.1, read as the reverse complement.
GTCGAATATGCGGGCGTCGCCGGGGCGCTCGACCTCATCGCGGATTTCCTGTTCCAGATGCGGATCTGACGTGTCGAGCAACACGGCCGCCGTGTCGCGCAGCAGATTCCACGCCCAGGCGGCGATGACGATGCCGCCGACGATGCCCATCACAGGATCGAGCCAAACCCAGTTCAGATAGCGGCCGGCTAGCAGCGCGGCGATGGCGAGCACCGAGGTCAGCGCATCGGCCAGCACATGCATGAAGGCGGAGCGCATGTTGTTGTCGTGATGATGCGCGTCGTGGTGATGGTCGTGGTCATGACCGTCGTGATGATGCCCGCCGCTCAGCAGAAACGCACTGGCGATATTCACGATCAAGCCGATGACGGCGATCACCGTGGCTTCGCCGAAGGCGACTGTGGACGGATTGAATAGCCGCTGCACGGATTCGACGGCGATGCCGATGACGATGATCGCCAGCACCAATGCGGAGGCAAAGCCGGCGAGATCGCCGACCTTGCCTGTGCCGAAAGTAAAGCGGCGGTTATGCGCGTTGCGGCGCGCATAGGCATAAGCGCCCGCAGCAATGGCGAGCGCCACGGCATGTGTCGCCATGTGGAAGCCGTCAGCCAGCAGCGCCATCGAGTTGAAGACAGTGCCGGCAACGATCTCGCCGACCATCATCAGCGCCGTAAGGACGACCACCCACAGCGTGCGGCGGGTGTTCTCGTCGTGATTGTCGCCCAGAAACATGTGCTCGTGGGACAGGTGGTCGATGTCGTGGGGGCGCATACTGCCGGTCCTTATTTCGCGTAACGCCGGATAGCGGCGACGAGTTCTTCGGCGCCGGCCGCCCGGTCGTCGGCGCTGAGACCGGGATGGGCGACATGCTCGCGGACATGGTCCTCGATCAGTTCATCCATCAGCCCGCTCACGGAGCCGCGCACGCCTGCGACCTGATGTAGAATCGTGGCGCAGCCGGCGTCTTCGGTGATGGCCTTCTCGATGGCGGCCATTTGGCCGGCGAGCCGACGGACCCGGGCGAGCAGCTTGGTCTTGTTAGCGGTGAGATGCGACATAGGATAGTCCCCTACCCTATATTTCGTCCGAGCGAAAGTCCCCGCCCGGCGACAAGCCGGGCAGGGGAGTTTGCGGGAGGAAACGGAGAGGGATCGATCAGGCGGCCGCAGCAATCACGCGAGGATGGGCGACATGTTCCTTGAGCACCAGGCCGGAGGCATCGACCTCGGCAAGCGAGACGTCGTAGCTCCAGAGATCGGCGAGATGCTGCAGCACCCGCTTCGCATCGGGCTCATTAAGCAGGGCGCCATTGAGCACCGAATGCTTCAGCATCAACCGGCGATCGCCGGCGAGGTCGACGTCCACCACTTCGATATTCGCATCGATCAGGCCGACGTCGTACTGACGCGCCAGCACACGTCGGACGCGGCGATAGCCACGCTCGTCATGGATGGCGTCGACGCGGATGCCTTCCGACACGGCCGGGTCGTCATGCAGGTGGAACATCCGCATGTGGCGCATCAGTCGTGGGCTCAGGAACTGGCTGACGAAGCTCTCGTCGCGGTAGTTGGCCCAAATATCGCGCAGCACCGCCATTGCATCGCCTTTGCCGGCGATATCGGGAAACCACGCGCGGTCTTCGTCGGTCGGATCGGTGACGATTTTTTCGATGTCCTGCATCATTGCGAAGCCGAGCGCATAGGGGTTGAAGCCCGAGAAGCGCCGGTCGTCGTAATTCGGCTGGAACACGACATTGGTGTGCGATTGCAGGAATTCCAGGAAGTTGCCGTCCGAGATCTGTCCGGTCTGATGCAGCCGGCTCATGATGCGATAGTGCACGTAAGTGGCCGTGCCTTCGTTCATCACCTTGGTCTGACCTTGCGGGTAGAAGTATTGCGAGATGTGCCGAACGATGCGGATGAGTTCGCGCTGCCAAGTCTTCAGGCGCGGTGCGGATTTCTCCAGAAAATATAGCAGGTTCTCCTGCGGCAGGCCGAGCAGTGCACGGCGACGTTCCGCGCTGAGCAGTGAGGCACTCTTTGTCCGCCCCGTCGGCACCGTGCGCCATAGATCGTTGAACGAAGTTTCTTCGTGATTGCGGCGCTCTTTGGCGCGTTTTTCCTCGGCCCGCAAATCCAGCGATTTCTTACCGGGATAGCGATCGACGCCGTGCGACATCAGCGCGTGCGCGGCGTCGAGTGTCTGCTCCACCGCTGCGCGACCATGCTTTTCCTCGCACTGCGCCACATAGCCCTTGGCAAAATCGAGATAGTCGAGAATGCCGTCGGCGTCGGTCCACTGCTTGAACAAATAATTGTTCTTGAAGAAGTGATTATGGCCGAAAGCGGCGTGGGCAATTACCAGCGTCTGCATCGTCGCCGTGTTTTCCTCCATCAGGTAGGAAATGCATGGCGACGAGTTAATAACGATCTCATAGGCCAAACCCATCAGGCCCTTGCGATAGGACGCTTCCTGATGGGCGAATTGTTTGCCGAACGACCAGTGCTTGTAATACAGCGGCATGCCTACGGACGAGTAAGCGTCCAGCATCTGCTCGGCGGTGATGACCTCGATCTGGTTCGGGTAGACGTTGAGGCCGAGCTCCTTTTCGGCAATCTCCTCGCAGGCATCGTGGATGCGCTGCAATGTGGTGAAGTCCCAGTCCGCGCCTTCGTAGAGACGGTCTGTCATGGAGCCACCCTCTCCTTGGCCTGGCGACGTTGAAACAGGTCGTGGAACACCGGAAAGATCTCGCTGCGGTCGTTGACCTTGCGCATCGACAGCGGTGCACCTTCCGCGCGCAGCCGCTGATACAGCGTCCACAGTGAGGATTCCGACATTTCGAATGGGTGGCTGCCGCTCTCGCCCACTTCCAGATAGGCGAAGAACTGCGTCACCGGCAGGATCATGTCCTTGAGCAGGCGACCGGAGAGATCCCCGTCGGCATAGGAGTTGTCGCCGTCCGAGGCCTGTGCGGCATAGATATTCCAGTCGGCGGGGCGATAGCGTGACTGCACGATCTCATGCATGGCCTGCAGTGCGCTGGAAACCAGCGTGCCGCCCGACGCGGGGCCGTGGAAGAAGGTTTGCTCGTCGACTTCCTCGGCACGGTCGGTGTGACGGATGAAGACGATTTCGACCTTGCGATAGCGACGCGTCAGGAAGACATAGAGCAGCATGTAGAACCGCTTGGCGAGATCCTTCATGTGCTCGGACATCGAGCCGGAGACGTCCATCAGGCAGAACATCACCGCCTGCGCCACCGGCTTCGGCACGTTCTCGAAGCGGCGATAGCGGATGTCGATGGGATCGATGAACGGAATCCGCCGCATCTTGGATTTCAGCCGCGTGATCTCTGCCAGCAATTCGGGGCGGCGCTCGTCACTGCAATGCTCCAGTTCAGCTTCCAACTGTGCAATGGCCTCGGGTCGCGGTCGCTGCAGTGCAACCCGTCGTGCCATGGCCAAGCGTACGGTGCGGCTGACCGAGATATTGGCAGGCGAACCGGACGTCGTATATCCGGCGCGGCGCAGGCCTTCGTTTTCGACTTCGGCCAGCTTGCGCTTGGAAAGATCCGGCAGTTCCAGGTCGTCGAGGAACATGTCGACGAACTCCTCCCGGCTGAGCACAAACCGGAATGCATCCTCGCCGTCGCCTTCACCGGCATCGTTCGATCTGCCGCTCTTCGATTGCGGCCGCTGAAGGTAATCACCTTCCACGAATTTCACGTTGCCGGGCAACACCCGGTCGCGAATGCCGCCTTCGCGATAAAAGCGGGGCTCGTTCATCCCGTCGAGCGGGATGGACACTTCGCCACCTTCCAGGACGTCTTTGATGTCGCGGTCCTGGGAGGCTTTCTTGACGGCTCCCTGAACCAGAGCTTTCGCGCGTCGCAAGAACCGCTGGCGGTTCTCAAGACTCTTGCTGCTCGGGTTCAGGCGTCTATCGACGATATGCATGGCCACGTTATGTTGGCTCCTTGCGTCAGCCGGCCTGTTTCACGCGCATATACCATTCGACGAGACGGCGAACCTGGCGCTCGGTGTAACCGCGAACGATCATCCGCGCGACGAAGTCGTCATGCTTTTTCTCGGTCTCGCCGTCCTTCTTCGATCCGAAGGAGATCACCGGAAGCAGATCTTCAACTTGAGAGAAGATGCGCTTTTCGATGACTTCCCTGATCTTCTCATAACTCGTCCAGGTCGGATTCTTTCCACCGTTCTGTGCTCGCGAGCGAAGCGAGAACTTCACGACTTCGTTGCGGAAGTCCTTGGGGTTGGCGATTCCGGCCGGCTTTTCGATCTTGCTCAGCTCCTGATTGAGCAATTCGCGATCGAGCAATTGTCCGGTGTCAGGATCCTTGAAGTCCTGATCCTCGATCCAGGCATCGGCATAGTCGACGTAACGATCGAACAGGTTCTGGCCGTAGTCCGAATAGGATTCCAGATACGCTTTCTGGATTTCGTGACCGATGAACTCCGCATAACGCGGCACCAGCTCGGCCTTGATGAATTCGAGATAGCGTTTTTCGACTTCATCAGGCATCTGCTCCCTGCGGATTGCCTGCTCCAGCGTATACATCAGGTGTACGGGATCCGCCCCAATCTCCGACGTGTCGTGATTGTAGGTTGCGGCCAGAACTTTGAACGCGAAGCGCGTCGAGGCACCGTCCATGCCTTCATCAACACCGGCGGCGTCCTTGTATTCCTGAACGCTGCGGGCCTTCGGATCCGACTCTTTCAGGCTTTCGCCGTCATAGACCCGCATCTTGGCGAAGGTCGTCGAGTTCTCGTGCTTGCGCAGCCGCGACATCACGGAGAAGCGCGCCAGGGTTTCCAATGTCGCCGGTGCGCAAGGTGCGGTGGCGAGTTCGGAGCCCTGAATGAGCTTCTCATAGATCTTCTGTTCTTCGGTGACGCGCAGGCAGTACGGCACCTTGATGACGCAGATACGATCGATGAAGGCTTCGTTGTTCTTGTTTGCCTTGAAGCTCTGCCACTCGGACTCGTTGGAGTGGGCGAGAATCACGCCGGTGAACGGAATTGCGCCGATATTTTCGGTGCCGATATAGTTGCCTTCCTGCGTCGCCGTCAGCAGCGGATGCAGCATCTTGATTGGCGCCTTGAACATTTCGACGAATTCAAGCACACCCTGATTGGCGCGGTTGAGGCCACCGGAATAGCTGTAGGCGTCGGGATCGTTTTGGGCGAAGATTTCGAGTTTGCGGATATCCACCTTGCCGACCAGCGAGGAGATGTCCTGGTTGTTCTCGTCACCGGGTTCGGTCTTGGCGATGGCGATCTGGCGCAATCGCGACGGCTGGATGCGGGCGACACGGAATTGCGAGATGTCGCCGCCGAAAGCTTCGAGCCGCTTGTAGCACCACGGACTCATGAGGCCCGTAAGCCGCCGGCGCGGAATGCCGTATTTCTCTTCGATCATCGGGCCGAGCGTGTCGGGATCGAACAGGCTGAGCGGGCTTTCATAAACCGGAGAGAGTTCGTCGCCAGCTTTTAGCACATAGATGGGATGGACTTCCATCAAGGCCTTGAGGCGCTCGGCAAGCGATGATTTGCCGCCGCCGACCGGGCCGAGCAGATAGAGAATCTGCTTGCGCTCTTCGAGGCCCTGCGCCGCATGGCGGAAGAAGGCGACGATGCGTTCGATCGTATCTTCCATGCCGTGAAAGCCGGCAAAGGCTGGATAGCTACGGATGGTACGATTCAAAAAAATACGGCCAAGGCGTGGATCCTTGGCCGTGTCTATCATTTGAGGCTCGCCGATCGCCGCCAGTAGGCGTTCCGCCGCGTTCGCATATCGCATCGGGTCCCCTCTGCAGGATTCCAGATACTCGGACATCGACATGTCCGTCTCACTTCGGGCTTCGTAACTTCTAGCGAACGCATTGAACAGAGAATCGTTGTACATGATCCCTCTCTCCTTGCTGGTCGGCCGTCCTGTTGGTCGCGATGCTCCTAAGGTGGTAACGGAACGCGTCTTTCCGATCGCGACTCAACATCAGCACTATAGCCTTCAGGACACATCCAGGTCCGAAATCGCGCAATGCGATCTGAGTGCAGCGCGCGACTCATATTCAGGCACTTGCTTATAAGTTAGGCGAGTTTTGCCATGTCTCAAGGGCTAACAAAGCGATTGTGCACGCCTGTGACTCGAACGCCACAAAGTTGCCGTATGTGGGAGGCTTTCGGAATCATGTACCGACGGCGCAGTTTGGATGAGTCGAAACGCGCACAAGATTGCTGGTGAGCGGAGGTTGCGCTCAGTTCCGATCGCCGGGAAGGACGGGCAGCGGAGTCACCTCGATACCTTCATCGATGAGCGACCGTGCTTCATCCGGCGTCGCTTCGCCGTAGATCGGACGATGTTCGATGTCGCCATAATGCATCTTGCGAGCTTCGGTCGGGAAGCTTTCACCGACATTGTCCGCGTTTTTGGTAACGTGATCGCGCAGTTCTTTCAGCTTGGCGCGCAGTTCGGCTTCCTGCGGCGCCATCATCAGCGGGGCTGTGGTTTCGGAACCGGCGTCAGGGGCGGGTGCCGGGCGATTCTTGCTCTTGCCCACGATACGCGGTGCCATAATGGCCTTTTCGACCTTCACCGATCCGCAATTCGGGCAATTCACCAGCTTGCGCTTCACCTGGGAGTCATAGGCGCCGGAACTCTGGAACCAGCTTTCGAAAGCATGGCCCTTCTCGCAGCGCAGGTCGTAACGGATCATGTCGCTTGCCGGACAAGGTGCAGATAGTCTGGGCCCGATTTGGGATCGCTGACGCTGAAACGGCGGCCGTGCTGCAGGGACGGCACGGTCTTGCGCGCTTCCGTCACCTTCGCAGGATCGATTTTGGCCAGAATGAAGCCCGGCTCGATGCCGGTCGCTTCGGCCAGAACCACGCCCCATGGGTCGATAATCAGCGAGTGTCCATATGTCGCACGCTTGTTCTCATGCACGCCGCCCTGCGCGGCCGCAAAGACGAAGCAGCCGGTCTCGATGGCACGGGCGCGTAGCAGCGTATGCCAATGGGCTTCGCCGGTCTTCTGGGTGAAAGCCGAGGGCACGGTGAGGAACGATGCGCCGCTTTCGGCCAATGCGCGATAAAGCGCCGGGAAACGGACGTCGTAGCAAATGGTCAGGCCGATGCGGCCCCATGGGAGATCGGAGATGACGGCGGTCTCGCCCGGCTGATAATTCGCGGATTCGCGATAGCTCTCGCCGTTCGGCAGGTCGATGTCGAACATGTGGATCTTGTCGTAGCTCGCCAGGACATTGCCGTCCGGTCCAATCAGGAAAGAGCGATTGGCGGCGCGTTCCGGGTTGGCCAGCACGGCCAGCGACCCGATATGCAGGTAGATCTTGAGCTCCGCGGCGAGCGCGCGATAGGCCTTCAGGGAGAGGTCGTCTTCTTCCGGGCGCAGATGTTCGAACAGCGCTGTGCGGTTGAGCTGCATCATGTTGCTCACTTCCGGCGTGAGCACATAGTCAGCGCCGGCGAGCACGGCTTCGCGGATCAGATGGCGGCCCTGTTCGAGGCTCGGCTCCGGCAGCAGGCCGGTGCGCATCTGCACCATTGCGGCGGTGAAGGTCTGGGGCTCGGACGTCGGAGATGTCTGGCTCATGAGGTGGCCTTCTCGCCTGTGATCATGGCGTCAAATTTGCCTTCGCGGTCCAATGCATAGAGATCGTCACAGCCGCCGATAAGGGTGCCGTCGATGAAGATCTGCGGGAAGGTGGCGCCGGGATAGGTACGGTCGAACATTTCCTGGCGCAGCTTCGGATCGATCGCGGTGTCGAAATGGGTGAATGCAGTTTTCTTGCGCTGGAGCAGCGAGATCGCGGCGCTGCAATAGCCGCAGCCGGGGCGGGTGTAGATTTCAATAGCGGCGGCCATCGGATGCTCCAGTTGCAGGGAAGTGCCTGATTATATGGGGACCTTGTGGGCCTCCACAACCCGCGCAAAGACCAGCACATCGACCTGGGCCGCCTTGGCGTGCAGCAGCGCCCGTGCGCAGGCGTCCGTCGTGGCACCCGAGGTCAGCACGTCGTCGACCAAAATGACGCGGCGGCCCTGGATTTCAGCCCGGCGTTCAGGTGGGACCTTGAAGGCGCCCTGGACATTGCTGGCGCGCTCGCTGCGCGACAGGCCGATCTGGTGTTCGGTCGGGCGTATTCGCCGTAAGGCGTCGCGGGATATTGCAACGCCGCTCTGCCGGCCGATTTCCCGCGCCAGCGCGCCGGACTGGTTGAAGCGCCGGCTGAAGCCGCGCCGCCAATGCAGCGGCACCAGCACCAGAATATCAGCATCCGCGAGCAAATCCTTCCCCGCACGCGCCATCCAGCGACCCATGATTGGCGCGAGGTCTGTCCGGTCATGATATTTCAACTGATGCACCAGCGTGCGGGCGACATCGTCATAGCGCACGGCGGCGCGGGCGCGGTGATAGGCCGGCGGATCGGCGATCGCCTGCATCGACAGGATGCCCGGGCCGGGATCGTAGACGAAGGGGATGCCGAGCCGGCTGCAAAAGGGCGGTGCAATGAAGGACAGCTTGCCCCAGCAGCCTGCACAGACGCCCTCGCCTGCGACAGGTTCCCGGCAGGCGACGCAGAGCGTCGGCAGCGCGATGTCGAGCGCAAGACGGGCGGTTTGCGTCCATGCAGACCGGCAAAGCTTCAGCGCGCCGCGCAATTGCGCGGGGAGGGACCGTGACACTGTCGCCTCTGCGTCCATAGGTTGAAGGCTAGAGCTCTCCTGAGTTGATCTCAAGCGCGATTGCCAGATCCCCGGTCTTCGGCGTACCAAGCCGCATGGCTCAGACCCCGAATGCCGCACCTATTCTGTTCGATCGCGCTCTGTTGCGGGCGCGGCAGGCGCGTGCGTCGCGGCTGGGCGCCGAGAATTTCCTGCTGGACCGTGTCATCGCCGACATGGATGAGCGATTGCAGGCGGTGCTGCGCCAGTTCGATAATGCGGCTGACGTCGCGACGCCGGGTAACCGTCTGCATGACGTCGTGGCCGGGCGTGTCGGCCATTTCACACATGCCGACGTGCCCGATGTCGAAAGCGATGGTCTCAATCTCGCGCCGGCGTCGCTGGATCTCGTCGTCTCCGCGCTCGGGCTGCACTTCGTTAACGATCTGCCCGGCGTGATGGCGCAGATCCGCCGCGCGCTGAAACCTGATGGTCTGCTGCTGGCCGCAATGCTCGGCGGCGACACGCTGACCGAGCTGCGGCAGTCCTTCGCCGCGGCGGAAGCCGAACGCGAAGGCGGCATCTCGCCGCGCGTCGCGCCGTCAGCCGATCTGCGCGATGTCGGCGCCTTGCTGCAGCGCGCGGGATTTGCGCTGCCGGTGACCGATGTCGATCGCGTCGTGGTGCGCTACGACAGTGCCTTCGGGCTGATGCAGGATCTGCGCAGGATGGGCGCCACCAATGTACTGGTCGAGCGCCGCCGGGCGCCGCTCCGCCGCGCGACGCTGCTGCGCATGGCGCAGATCTACAGCGAGCGTTTCGCCGACCCCGACGGCCGCATCCGCGCGACGTTCGACGTCATCTGGCTCTCCGGCTGGGCGCCGCATGAGAGCCAGCAGAAGCCGCTGAAGCCAGGTTCGGCGAAAGCAAGTCTTGCCGACGCGGTGAAGGGGCTGAAGCCCTAGAGCAGATCGATGAGATGCGGGATCAGCGGGATATCCGCAGCCGGCATCGGATAGTCGCGCAGCTTGTTCGGCCGCACCCAGGCAAGATTCTGGCCTTCCTTCGAGATAGCGAGGCCTTCCCAGCGTCGGCAGATATAGAGCGGCATCAACAGATGGAAGTCCTCATAGGCGTGGCTGGCGAAGGTCAGCGGCGCGAGGCAGGCTTCCTTCACGGAGATCCCGAGTTCTTCATCGAGCTCGCGGATCAGCGCCGCTTCCGGCCGTTCGCCGGGCTCGAGTTTGCCACCGGGAAATTCCCACAGGCCGGCCAGCGCCTTGCCTTCCGGCCGCTGCGCGATCAGCACGCGGCCGTCGGGGTCGATCAGTGCGCAGGCGACGACGAGGACAAGTTTCATAGGGTTATTACGCGGTTGTTGGTTGTCTGGGACATGTGTGGGGCACAGGGAACGATCGCATCGCCAGCTTTTCCGGGCGCGGTCTCATTGTTTGGTATGAGAGTTTTGGTTGCAGCATCGTTCGGGATTACCTGAATGTCGACATGGGTCGTGAGCTGCACGCGCGGCAGTTCGATGATGTAGTCGACCGTGTCCGCTCCGGAATAGTCGCTGCTGGGCATGTAAACCAGTTGCAGTGCGCGCATGCGTTTCCCGACACAGGTCTGGTCGTCCCCGGTCACATTCTTTTGTGGGGTGACCATGATCGTCCGTCCGCACAGACTGCCATGCGACGGAGGTTTGGCGATAGTGAGCTTGGGCAGCACCGGCTCACATTTCGCGTTCCATCGCACCGCGAAGCCAAGGCCGACCTCCTGACCGGCCTTGACGCTGCGGGTGAGCGTGCGTGTCCTGCTCGATGGCTGATCCTGCGCTTCGGCGGTGCCCAGGGGCATTGCGACGGCACAGGCAAGGATCAGGCCCCCTGTCATGCCGGCCATCGCACATATCCTCATCGACATTCGTCCGCAGGCGCAGCAGCAAGCTACGACCGATAATCGCCGTTGATCGCGATATATTCCTTGGTGAGGTCGCAGGTCAGCACGCGGTCGCGCGCTTTGCCGAGGCCGAGCGCCACCTTGATCTGGATTTTCTGCTCTTTCATCGTCTTCGAGACCTCGGCCTCGTTATAGGACGGGTCGCGCGCGCCGGACTTGGCGACGCGGATGCCGTTGAACGAGATCGACAGCTTGTCGCGATTGGCCGGCTGGCCGGCCTTGCCGACGGCCATCACCACGCGTCCCCAATTGGCGTCTTCACCGGCAACGGCAGTCTTCACCAGCGGCGAATTGGCGATCGACATGGCGATCTTGCGGGCCGAGGCCTTGGTGGTTGCGCCTTCAACGATGATCTCGATCAGCTTGCGGGCGCCTTCGCCGTCACGGGCGACCTGTTCGGCGAGGTCGGCGAGCAGCGTCTGCAGCGCCTTCACGAATGGCTTTAGCCTGACGTCGCTGGCCTTGGTGATCTTCGGTGCGCCCTGGGCCGCCGCGGCACCGGTGGCGAACATCATCAGGGTGTCGGAGGTCGAAGTGTCGCCATCGACCGTCACGGCATTGAACGTGTCATCGACGCCCGCCTTGAGCAGCGCCTGCAAGGCCGGCGCGCTGATCGGCGCGTCGGTGAAGACGAAGGACAGCATGGTCGCCATGTCCGGTGCGATCATGCCCGAGCCCTTGGCGATGCCGTTGATGGTGACTTTGGCCTTGCCGAGTTTCACGGTGGCCGTCGCGACCTTCGGGAAGGTGTCGGTGGTCATGATCGCCTTGGCGGCGTCCATCCAGCCCTCGGGCGTCGCGCTATCGGCCAGCGTGGCGAGAACGCCGTTGAACTTGGTGGCGTCGAGCGGTTCGCCGATCACGCCGGTCGAGGCCAGGAAGATCTCGTTCGGCTTGCAACCGACGGCCTTGGACGCGATGTCGCCGGTCAGCTTGGTCGATGCCTTGCCGGTCTTGCCGGTGAAGGCATTGGCATTGCCGGAGTTGACCACCAGCGCCTGGGCTTTGCCGCCCTTCAGCACGGCGCGGCACCATTCCACCGGAGCGGACGGACACTTCGACGTGGTGAAGACGCCGGCGGCTGTCGTGCCCTTGTCCATCACCGCGAGCAGCACATCGGTGCGGCCGGTATAGCGGATGCCGGCAGCGGCCGTAGCGAGGCGCACGCCTGCAATCGCGGGTAGTTCGGGAACAGCGGTCGGGGCGAGGGGGGAGACGGGCAACGACTTGGCCATGAGTGCTTTCAGCTTTCGTAAAAAGATGAAGCGCTCTGTATCACCTCTGCCACCATGGTGGGAGAGGGCTTCATAGAGAAGGGAGCAATGTCATGCCTCCGTCATGCGGCACCCGTCCGGTTGCGCATGATCCTGTCCGAAAACCGGGACTAGCCCGGGCCGAATTTGAACTTGCCGTCGTCTTCGAGGAACGGGCCGCTGCGCATATAGAGCTGGCCGTTCTCGCCGATGAAGAAGAGCGTGTTCTTCGGCACTTTCTTGGCGCCCTTCAGCAGGAACTTGGCATTGTTGGTGCCCATCTTGTACGCGAAGGTCTTGCCTGACGCGTCGTAGCCATAGCCCATGTCGGGCGAGAGCACCCAGGGCGTCGGTGCCTGGGCAAGTGCAGGGCCGGCCAGGGCCGATGTCACCAGCGCCGTGGCGCACAGCATCGTAAAGGCTCGAGCGGTCATCCCAATTCTCCGAAAAGTGTTTTTGAAAGTGCATCGCGGCTGCGCGGTTGTCTTGAACAAATCACGAACGGCAACAGGCCGTCAATACGACATGCGGTCGCGACAGAGTTTGTTATTTCGCAAGTGCGGCCGGGCGACTATCTTTCGCATTCGGGCTAAGCCGGTCCACGACGAATTCGGCGATGGGGATGATTCGACAATGCGAGCGATCGTGAAAAGTGTTTTGGTTGTTGGCGCAGTGGTATTGGCGCCCGGTCTTGCTGCGGCGGATGACTACAAGCTCAGCAACAACCAGCGTATTTCCTGCGGCCGCGGCCTCAGCGCCGGCAAGCTGAGCACGGCGACCTGCCGTTCTTACGCCTACCTGTTCAACACCAGGACCTCCGAATATTTCCGTTGCTCGGTGTCGCTGTCGATGACGCGCGACGCCAAGGAAGTCATCAATGTGCAGAGCGATGGCGCCTGCGTGAAGAAACCGCGCGTGTTCGACACCGACTCCACCTATTCGTTCGATGCCACCGAGACCGAGCCACCGAACACCAATTCGTTCTTCGGCAATGGCGGCTTTGCCATGTGGGTCAGCGACAACACCCAGCAGAGGGTTCGCGGCTGCGTCACGATTCCCTCGGGCCTCGGCTCGGACGTGTCGCGCTGCATCGATATGAAGTTCGAATAGGCGGCTTTCTTATCCCTCCCCCGCGCTTGCGTGGGTCTGGCGGACGGGTTCGTCTGCCATGGGTGGCCGGCCGATAGGCCCGGTCGGGTGGGGGTGGTGCCGCACGCGTCGAGTTTGCGGAGGCACCCCACCCCGGCCTATCGGCCGACCCTCCCACTGCGCATTGCTACGCAATGCTTGAGGGAGGGAGACTTCTGGCGCCTGCGCGTCATTGCTGATGTGAATTTCAAACAGCCACTGCTCTTCAGACATGCGTCATCACCCCTGTTATTTGCGGCGCGGGGGCGCCGTCGTTGCTTGCATTCCCGCCCCTTGTGAGAGGGCGTGCGGAACGCCGGGTGCCCGTTGCACCCTTGGGCCTGATGCGAATGCGGTCTTCCGCAGGTTAGTGTGCATCAGGACTTTCGGAGGCGCCGAGCGATTGCGCGGCGTTCCGCCTGCGGTGTTTTTTCGGTTGCTTGCACTTTGCCTCAGCGAACGATCCGATCACCGAATTAAAGTCCCAAGGCGATGGGAAGGGAGCCTCAAGCGAATAGGCCGGACGCGTTTTGACTTGGTCGTCCGTCACACTGTCCAGGGAGTCTTTCCATCCCAAGGTCGGCCGTCTCCTTGCCAGTGGCAGTGCTGGCGCAGATCCGTCCTGCCCGAAGACAGACGTCACCCATGAACCGCGTAACGCCGCATCTCCGGCGTCCACCGCATCCTGCCCCGCGAACGTGACGATCGCGATCGCCCCTCTCGGTGGGGCAGGACAAAGGGGAATATAAACCTGATTGGGATGGTGTCAACGGGAGATAGGAAAAAATGTTCACGGCGCTGTCTTGCCGCCCCAAACTGTCATTCCGGGGCGCGGGCGCGCCTTCGCGCACGCGAACCTCAGCCACTCCGCTTGGAGTGGCGGGGAATCCCGACATGTTTTGCGCTGAACACTCCGGGATACCGGGTTCGCCTTTCAGCGGCTTCGCCGCTTTCATGCGCCCCGGAATGACAGCGATGAGCAATCGCCAGCCCCAAATGCCGAAGGGCACGCGTATTGACGCGTGCCCTTCGATTAACTTGCTATAGACAGCGCGGCGTGAACTGCCTGTGCCGACCCGTTGCGTTCCTGCTTACTCCGGCTTAATGCCGGCGAACTGGGCGACCTTGCCCCACTTCTCGATTTCGGACTGCACATAGGCATCCATGTCGGCCGGCGAACCGCCGGTCGGATCGGCGCCGAGCTTGATCAGGCGGGCAGTGCCATCGGCCGACTTGATGAACTTGTCGGTCGAGGCATTGAGCTTGGCGATGATCTCCTTCGGCGTCTTCGCCGGGGCTGCGATGGTGAACCAGGAGGCGGCGTCGTAGCCGTCCACGCCGGATTCGGCGATGGTCGGAATGTCCTTCATCGGCTCCCAGCGCTTGCTGGTGGAGACGGCGAGTGCACGGATCTGGTTGCTCTCCGCGAAAGGCTGCGCCGCCGGCAGGTTGTCGATCATCACATGGACGCGGCCGCCGATCAGGTCGGTGAGCGCAGGGGCGCTGCCCTTGTAGGGCACATGGGTCAGCTTCACGCCGGTCATCGACTTGAACAGTTCGGTCGACAGATGCGCGGTCGAACCGAGGCCCGGCGTGCCGTAGAAATATTCGTCCGGCTTGGCCTTGGCGAGTTCGATGAATTCCTTGACGCTCTTGGCCGGCAGCGAGTTGGTCACCGAGAACAGGTTCGGCACCTTGGCGATCACGATCACCGACGCCAGATCCTTGACCGGATCATAGGTCATGTTCTTGAACACGAACTTGTTGATGGCGTGGGTGCCGGGCGTGCCGACCAGGAAGGTGTAGCCGTCGCCTTCGGCCTTGGAGACGAAATCAGCGGCGATGTTGCCGCCGGCGCCGGCCTTGTTCTCGACGATGAACTGCTGGCCCATCTCTTCGGACATCTTCTGCGCGACGACGCGGGCCAGAATGTCGGTGGTGCCGCCGGCCGCGAACGGAACGATGAACTTCACCGGCTTGGTGGGCCACTCGGCTGCGCTGGCGCGGCGCGACAGGATCGGCAGGGTGCCGAGGGCAGCCGCGCCGCCGAGGATCACGGAGCGGCGGGACGGGAAGCGGATCGATGATGACATCTCGAAGGGTCCTTTTGCATGTCGGACAGGCCGCGCGGCTGCGACGCGCGATCTGATTGAGGGTGTTTAAGACAATGACGGGAGGCCGGGATCAAGTGGGAACCGGCACGGCTGGGGCAACGAACCCGACGGTCCGCTCCTGCGACTCATCTGCGCAACCGGCAGGTCCTTTCAGCTTCTCCCGATCAGGCGTTTCCATGGACAACATGCATGGGAACGTACTGGGTGGATGGTACTATGCTGCACTGCGGGTTGCTACCGCAATGCAATACCATCCTTAAGCATTTGGTACTAACGGCTGATGACGTGCGTCGGAAGGTCGCGTCTCCGGCATGGCCACGATGAACAGGATGAGGCCGATCCCCGCCAAAGCGGCAAGCGCCAGGAATGCTGCGCTGTAGCCGGCCTTGACCACGATCACGCCGGCAATCGCGGTACTGAGCGCGCCCCCCAGCCCCGCCGCCGTCGCGATCGCGCCCTGGCTGATATTGAAGTGGCCGGTGCCGTAAGTGAGGTCCGCGACCACCAGCGGGAAGATCGCGCCGAAGATTCCGGCGCCGATGCCATCGAGGGTCTGCACACCAACCAGCCAATAGGGATTGTCCGACAATGGATACAGCGCGCCGCGCAGCGCCAGCACTGCGAGCGCGCAGGCGAAGATCGGTTTGCGGCCCCAGACATCGGCCTTGCGGCCGACCAGCATGGCGACCGGCACCATCACCACTTGCGCGGCGACGATGCAGACCGACATCAGCGTGGTGCCGAGTTCGTTGTTCACCAGTGCGAGTTTCTGGCCGACCAGCGGCAGCATGGCGGCGTTGGCGAAATGAAACAGCACGGTGGCGGCGGCGAATATCAATAGCGGCTTGCAGGTCAGCAGCACCTGAAAGCCGGAAGGCCGGTCGGCGGCATCATGATCGTGCGTTTCGTCGAGATCGCCGAGGCCGCGGGCCATCTGATGATCTATGGCGTCAGCGGGGATCGCCAGCGTCGCGAGGATGCTCGCCACAGCCATCGCGGCCATCAGCCAGAACACGACGATCGGCCCGAAGGCATAGGCGAAGATGCCGGCCAACGTCGCCGCCGTCGCGTTGCCGGCATGGTTGAACGCCTCGTTACGGCCGATCCGGCGCGCAAAGGCCTTGGGGCCGACGATGCCGAGCGTGATCGCGGCCAGTGCCGGCGCGAAGACGGCGGCAGCGATGCCGGTCAGCGCCTGCGTCGTGGCGACGAACAGGAAGCCGGGATAGAGCGGCAGCACGATCGAGCCGAGTGTGACGATGACGGCGGCAAGAATGACGATGGCGCGCTTGGCCGCGGTCTTGTCGATCAGGGCGCCGGCGGGGGTCTGCGCGACAATGCCGGCGAGGGCGGCGACCGACATCACGATGCCGATGGAGGCCTCGTCCCATTTCTGGACCGTCAGCAGATAGATCGCGAGATAGGGCCCGAGCCCGTCGCGGACATCGGCGAGAAAGAAGTTCAGTGCGTCGAGCGGATGTTTGATCCTGTTGGCGTCGTGCACGCGTGGTCCTCACGGCACGGCGGTGCCCGGCAGGCAACGGCGGTTGAGTGATCCGGTTCCGCGGTATTCGGCGTGGTCGCCGTCCCATCAGTCGTCGTCCCCGCCTAGTGCGCCGAAGGCGCACGCGGGGCGGGGACCCATAACCACCGAGGTAGAAGTCAAAGCGGCGGCAGTGCCACGGCGACCTCACTCTCATCATGCTTCCCGCGTGCATGGATCCCCGCCTACGCGGGGATGACAGGAGAGTGGGGTGTTACTCCCTCAAACAGAAGCCGCGACACTTGCGTGCCGCGGCTCAAAGTCTGGTCGCGTGATGGCCGGCCTTATTTCCCGATGCCCTTTTCCTTGAAGTATTTCAGCGCGCCGGGATGGAACGGCACCGGCGAGCGCTCCTGCACCTGGTTGTCGAGCGAGAAGCTCTCGGCCTCCTTGTGCACGGCGACGATGTCGGCCTTCTTCTCCACCAGCGTCTTGACGATGTTGTAGGCGTCGTCATCGCTCATCTTGTTGCCGGTGACGATGATGTTCCAGACTTCGGTATTGGCGTTGTCCTTGTCCATGCCGGGATAGATGCTCTTGCTGATGGTCGAGGGCGAATACAGCTTACCGTATTTCTCGTTCATCTTGGCGGCGAGGTCGGCGTGGTCGACGAACTTGATCTTCATGCCGGGTGTGGCGGCGAGATCGGTGACGGCGGCGGTGGGAACGCCGCCGACCCAGAAGAACGCATCGATCTTGCGGTCCTTGATGGCGTTAACGCTTTCGGCGACGCCGAGACGCTCGCGCTTCATGTCCTTGTCCTTGTCGAGACCGGCGGCCTCGATGACGCGGAACGCCATCACTTCGGTGGCGCCCCCCGGCGAGCCTGTGGAGACGCGCTTGCCCTTGAGATCCGACATCTTCTCGATGCCGGCGCCTTCGATGGTCACGATATGCATGCGGTTCGGATAGACCACGAGCAAGGTCTGCAGCGGGACCTTGCCGCTCTTGAATTTGTCCTGGCCGTTCAGTGCGTCGAGCGCGGCGTCGGCCATGCTGAAGCCGAGTTCACTCTGGCCCGAGGCGATTAGCTTGAGGTTATCGACCGACCCGCCGGTGACTTCCGCTGTGGCCTGGGTGTTCGGCAGCGCCTTCGACAGCACATTGGCGATGGCGCCGCCGAGCGGATAGTACACGCCGCCAGTGCCGCCGGTGCCGATCGCCATGGTCTTTTGCTGCGCGATGGCCGCGCCTGCAAGGCCGGCAGTGGCGACCAGCGCCACGGCAATCGATGTCTTTCTGAAACGCTTGAACATGGTTGTCCTCTCCTCCGGTTTTCCTGTGATGTCGCGGTGACTATTTCACCGCGCCGACTTCCTTGAGATATTTCAGCGTGCCGGGGTGGTAGGGCGCCGGCGATTGCGCGGGTGTCTGCGTGGCGAGATTGATGTTCTCGGCCTCCTTATGGACGGCGACGAGATCGGCCTTGTTCTCGAAGATCGTCTTCGTGATCGCATAGGCCGTGTCGTCCGACATTTTGTCGGTGGCCATGATCTGGTTCCAGGCGGCGAAGCCACGGCTGTCGGTGGTCTGGCCCGGATAGCTGCCGGCCTTGATCACGCTGGGTGCGAAGATCTGGCCATATTTCTTCACGATCGGCTCTAACAGGTAGTCGATATCGATCAGCTTGATGGTGACGCCGGGCGTTGCGGCAAGGTCGACGACGGCGGCGGTCGGCACGCCGCCGCCCCAGAAGAAGGCGTCAATCTTGCGATCCTTGAGCGCAGACGCGGATTCCGCCACCGACAGACGTTCGCGCTTGACGTCCTTGTCCTTGTCGAGGCCCGCGGCTTCGAGCAGGCGGAAGGTCTGCGCCTCGGTGGCGCTGCCCGGCGCGCCGCCGGAAATGCGCTTGCCTTTAAGATCGGCGAATTTCTCGATGCCGGTGCCGGCGATGGTCACCACATGCACCGGGCTGGAATAGACGGCGACGATGGTGCGCAGCGGAACGGGCTTCTTGAACTTGTTCTCGCCCTTCACGGCATCGGACGCGACGTCGCCGGTCATGAAACCGAGATCGGCCTGACCGGTTTCCAGCAGCTTGATATTGTCGACGCTGCCGCCGGTGACTTCGCCGGTGGCCTGGGTATGCGGCAGTTTCTTCGACAGCAGGTTCGCGAGACCGCCGCCGAGCGGATAGAAGATGCCGCCGGTCCCACCGGTCGCAATGGCGATGGTCTTGTCTTCCGCAGAAGCGCCGGTCGCCGCGCAGGCGATGCCGAGCAGTGCAAGGCTGAACGCCCTGTGTCTGAAAGCTGTCCATCTCATCGCGTCACTCCCTGAAGTCGGCGGCGCCGCTTATCTGCGGCGTCCGCTGTCATGCGATAACTTGACGTTATTCGTTTCTGTCGTTGGTCATGCCGGCGCCGGTTGCGTCCTCGTCCTTGCCTGCCAGAGCAGCACGCCGAGGCCGATGATGAGGCCAGGCACGAATGTGTAGCTGATGTCGCGACCGATGATCGATTCGATGATCGCCTCGATCAGGCTCGGGAACACCAGCAGCAATCCCGATAGCAGAAGCAGGCCGCGCTCGATCGGTGTATTTTGTCGCAGTGCCCAGTTCTGCGCGACGGCGGCGAGTGCCAGCAGTCCCAGCGTGGTCTTGAAGGTGATCTCGACGATGTCCACCCACGAGCCGCCCTTCGGAATGTTCAGCAGCAGGCCGACGCCCTGCGGGTCGCAGACGAAGACGAATGGCACCAGGAAGGCCGGCAGCGTGTATTTCCACGATTGCAGCGTGGTCTTGTAGGGATCGCCGCCGGTGATGGCCGCCGCCGCGAAGGGCGACAGCGCGGTGGGTGGCGAGACTTCCGACAGCACCGCGTAATAGAAGATGAACATGTGGGCGGCGTAATCGGGCACGCCGAGCTTGATCAGCGCAGGTGCTGCGATCACCGCGCAGATGATGTAGGACGCGGTCACGGGCACGGCGAGGCCGATGATCCAGACGATCAGCGCCGTATAGATCGCCGTCAGCAGCAGGCTGCCGCCCGCATAGGAAATCACGATCGACGAGAATTTCAGGCCGAGGCCGGTGAGCGTGACGACGCCGACCACGATGCCGGCGCAGGCGCAGGTCGTCGCAGCATTGAGCGCGCCGATCGAGCCATCGGCCAGCGCCTTCACCAGTTTCTTCGGCACCAGCGCGGTATCCTTGCGCAGGAAACTGAGCACGAAGGTGACGAGCGTGGCGTAGAACACCGACAGTGACGGCGAGTAGCCGATGATCATGAAGACGACGACGGCGAGCAGAGAGATGAAGTGGAACCCGTAACGCTTCATCATCACGCCGAGGCTGAGCTCAGGCCTGACATTGACATTGTGGGCGCCGAACCGCTTCGCGTCGATCTCCACCATGATCAGCAGCGACAGGTAGTAGAGACAGGTCGGGATGGTCGCCATCCAGATCACGTCGAGATAGCTGATCTTGAGGAATTCGGCGATCAGGAACGCGGCGGCGCCGAGCACCGGCGGCGACAGGATCGCGCCGAGCCCACCCGCGGCCAGCAAGCCGCCGGCAGCGTTCTTCTCGAAACCGGCCTTGGCCAGCATCGGGGCGGCGACGGTGCCGATCATCACCGTGGTAGCGACGCCGGAGCCGGAAGGCCCGCCGAGCAGGAACGAGGACAGCACCACGGTGCGGCCAGCGGCGTTCGACTTGTTCCCCATCAATGATAGCGAGAAATCGATGAAGAATTTGCCGGCGCCGGACATCGACAGGAAGGCGCCATAGATCGTGAACAATATGATCAGCGTGGCTGACACGTCCACCGCGACGCCGAAGATGCCCTCCAGGGTGATGAAGAGATGGCCGACGAGACGCGGCAGGTCATAGCCGCGATGGGTCCATGGCGCCGGCAGATGCGGACCGAGCATCGCATAGGCAATGAAGAAAACGGACACGACCGGCATGATCAGGCCCGTGGTACGGCGCGTCGCTTCCAGCAGCAGCACGATGAAGACGATACCGACGATGACGTCCATATGATCCGGCAGTGTGGCGCGGTCGGTGAAATCGTCGCCGCCCCACAGTGCATAGGCAATGGTGCCGATGGCGACGATGCCCGGCACGATGTCCCACCAGCGCACGCGATTGCGGAAGCGCGCTGCGACGGGGAATAGCAGGAAGCTGAGGATCAGCGTGAAGGCGACGTGGACATAGCGCAACTCCTGCGTCGGCACGATCGCGTAGGCGGCATAGAGATGAAACAGGCTCATCACCACGGCGATGCCGGTGGAGATCGTTCCGGCCCAGCCCAACAGGCGATTTGTTGCGCCTTCATCGGCTTCGATGAAGGCTTCAGCCTTTGCCAAAGCCTCGTCGGAGATGGCAACGGTGTCATCGCTCGTGTTTGATTTCTGGTCAGCCATGTTTCATCCCCCGGGATATTTCCCGCAGCCGGCTTTGCCGGCCTTATTATTCTGAGTGCGGCGCATTCATGCCGTTTTACCCGGCTGGCGCAAGGGCTTACCGGTGAAACTTTCGTCGCGGCAACGGCGTTCGCTATTGCGACGCCGTTGACCGCATGAGGGCTGCGGTTCACCTTCGCGGCCTGAACGACAGGAATAAAATGAGTATGAGGAAGCGTCTGATAGCGGCCATGACGACTGTAGTCGTCATGTGCAGCGCAGCGGCACGCGCCGAGCCGTCGATTACGCTGCTGACTGGCAATACGTCCGGCATCTATTTTCCGCTCGGCGTCTCGATTGCGATGATCTATGCGGATATTCCCGGCGCGAAAGTTCAGGTGCAGACAACCGACGGTTCGGTCGAGAATCTCTCGCGGCTGCAGCAAGGCACCGGGCAAGTGGGTTTTGCGCTCGGCGACGCCCTGAAGGACGCCTGGGCCGGCAATGCCACGGCGGGCTTCGACGGCAAGCAGGACCGGTTGCGGGTGATCGGCGCGCTCTATCCGAATTACATCCAGATCGTTGCCACCAAGGAGAGCGGCATCAGGACGCTGAGCGATCTCAAGGGCAGGAGCCTCTCGGTCGGCGAGCGGAGGTCGGGCACCGAGTTGAACGCCCGCGCCATTCTGGGCGCTGCGGGGCTGCGCTACGAGAATCTCGGCGAGATCAGGTATTTCTCCTTTGCTGAATCCACCACCATGATGATCGAGAAGAAGCTCGATGCTACGCTGCAGTCTGCGGGTCTCGGCGTGACATCGATCAAGGAACTCAGCGAGGCCACGGATATCGTCATCGTGCCGGTGCCGCCCGCGATGGTCAGAAAGATCGGCGCGCCGTTCAAGCCGGACACCATTCCGGCCAGGACGTATATCAGCCAGGACAAACCCGTGCGGACCGCATCGGTCATGAATTATCTGGTCACGAGCAGCGCGGTGTCCGACGACCTCGTCTATCAGATGACCAAGCGCCTGTTCGGCGGCCTCGACGAACTCGCCATTGCCCACCGCGCTGGCCACGAGATCCGGCTGGCGACCGCCGTGAGCAAAAGCCCGGTGCCGCTGCATCCCGGCGCGTTGCGCTACTATCGGGAGCGGGGGCTGATCAGGTAGAGTGGTCCGGCTGGCTTGCTGGGGCTTTCATGGGTCATTCGTTTCGGACGTTGGTTCTGTGCGCCGCTCTCGCGGCAGCATCGCTGCCCCATGCGGCCGTCCGGGCGCAGGGCGCGGCCGAGGCCGCTGCCACCTGCGCGAATGACGACACCTTGCCGCCTGAGCAGATGCTTGGCATCTGCGGCCTGGTGATCGGCTCGACGGCGGCATCGCCGGACCGCGTTCATGCCCTGATCGTGCGTGCCGGGCTGCAACTCAGGCTGGAACAGGTCGACCTCGCCGTTGCGGATGGCGATCTGGCGGTTCAGCTCGATCCCCTCTCGGCTGCAGCGCTCGAAGCCCGCGGCAAGGCGCTTGCGGCCGGCAAGAAGTTTGACCGTGCGCTTGATGACTTCGACCGCGCGATTAGGCTGCGGCCGAACGAGGCCCAATTATTTGCGAGCCGCGCCGCGACCTTCGCATCGATGCACGAAAATCGATTGGCCGTTCGCGATTACACCGAGGCAGTCCGCCTCGATCCCAATCGGGTGCAAAGCCTCGTTGAGCGGGCCGCCGCCTATGCCAAGGTCAAGCGCTTCGATCTGGTGATCGACGACCAGAGCGACATCATTCGCCTGGAGCCGAGTGCGGAACATTACGATGCGCGCGGTCAGTCCTATGCGCGCAACAATGCCTATGGCCGCGCGATTGCGGATTTCGACGCGGCGATCCGGCTGGAGCCGAAGGCGAGCTACTTCGTGAATCGCGGAAACTCCTTCAGTCTCAGCGGCGCGTATGACCGTGCTATCACCGACTACACGACGGCGCTGCAGCTTCAGCCGGAGCTGGCGATGGCCTACAACAATCGCGGCGTCGCCTGGCGCGACAAGGGCGACCCTGCGCGCGCTCTGGCTGATTTCGACGCAGCCGTTCAGATCGATTCAACGCTGGATATCGCTTTGCGACATCGCAAGCAGCTTGAGAAATATCGGGTGGCGGCGCGCAGGCCGGCGATCGGATTGCATCCATCCGCCGATGCGAGCACGCGATAGACAATGACTTTTCGCAATTCATATGTTGGCAGCGTGCCGCGCGTCATCGGCGTCCTGCTCGTATTATGTTGCGTGGCTCCCGACAGGGCATGGCCGGCGGTCAACGAACCCGCAGCCACCGCGCCCGTCGATTCCGCGTTGTGCGTGGCAGCTGTTGCGTTAGGTGATGACGAGAAGATTCTCGCAGTTTGCAGCACGCTGATCGACAACGAAAAGACCGAGCGGGCCGACCGGCTGAAAGCGTTGATTGCGCGCGCCGGCGTCTACACCCGCAAGGATGAGACCGATCGTGCCATCGCCGATTACGATGCGGCGCTGCGGCTCGATCCGACGCAGGCCGTTCTGTTCAATGCGCGCGGCGAACTCTGGCGCAAGAAAGGTGATCGGCCGCGCGCCGTCCGCGATTTTGGCGCTGCGATCAAGCTCGATCCGCAATTCGAGGTGGCGCGTGCCAACTACAAGGCGCTGGCGCAGGAGATCGAGCGGATCGGCGTGGAGATGTCGGTCAAGCCACAACCAAAGGCACCCTTGAAATAGCCTGTCATCCCGTGACAATGACGAGACAATGAACTCCGGCGGTAAAGCCGGGGCGGGAGAGACGCCATGACGACCAACGCATCCAGCCGCTATCACGATGTCCACGCGCAGTCGCTGTCTGATCCGGAAGGTTTCTGGAGCGAAGCCGCGAAGGCGATCGACTGGATTGCGCCAGCGAAGAAGGTGTTCGATCCGTCTGTGGGTCTCTACGGCCGCTGGTTTGTCGGCGGCGTGCTCAATACCTGCTACAACGCGCTGGATCGCCATGTCGCCGGTGGCCGCGCCGATCAGGTCGCGCTGATCCACGACTCGCCGCTGACGGGTGAGGTCCGGAAATTCACCTATGCAGAGATGCTGCATGAGGTGCAGGTGCTCGGCGCCATCCTGCAGGATCACGGCGTCGGGAAGGGCGATCGCATCATCCTCTATATGCCGATGGTGCCTGAGGCTGTGGTCGCCATGCTCGCCTGTGCGCGCATCGGCGCGGTACATTCGGTGGTGTTCGGCGGTTTCGCGGCGAAGGAGCTCGCGACACGCATCGACGATGCGCGGCCGAAACTGATCCTGTCGGCGAGCTGCGGCATCGAGCCCGGCCGCATCGTGCAATACAAGCCGCTGCTGGATGAAGCGATCACGCTCGCCAGTGCGAAGCCGGATGGCTGCATCATCCTGCAGCGGCCGCAGCATGGCTGCGATCTGGTGGCCAGCCGCGATCACGACTGGGCCGAATTGCGCAGCAAGGCGATGGCGGCGAAGAAGTCTGCGGAGTGCGTACCGGTGCTGGCGACGGATCCGCTCTATATCCTCTATACGTCCGGCACGACCGGAAAACCGAAGGGCGTGGTGCGCGACAATGGCGGTCATGCCGTCGCGCTCGCATGGTCGATGTGGAATCTCTACGGCGTGAAGCCGGGCGAAGTCTGGTGGTGCGGCTCCGACATCGGCTGGGTGGTCGGCCATAGCTACATCGTTTATGCGCCGCTGTTCCATGGTGCGACCTCAATCATGTATGAGGGCAAGCCGGTCGGCACGCCCGATGCCGGCGCGTTCTGGCGTGTCATCTCCGAACACAAGGCCGTTGCTTTCTTCACGGCGCCGACCGCCTTCCGCGCCATCCGCAAGGACGATCCGGACGGCAGTTTCATTCGCAAATATGATCTCTCGCATTTCCGCACGCTGTTCCTGGCCGGCGAGCGCGCCGATCCACCGACGGTAGACTGGGCCGAGAAACAACTGAAGGTGCCGGTGATCGATCACTGGTGGCAGACCGAGACCGGCTGGTGCATCGCCGGCAATCCGGTGGGCCTTGGCCAGTTGCCGGTGAAGCATGGTTCGC
Organism: Tardiphaga sp. 862_B3_N4_1; assembly: GCF_051811085.1. NCBI lineage: Bacteria > Pseudomonadati > Pseudomonadota > Alphaproteobacteria > Hyphomicrobiales > Nitrobacteraceae > Tardiphaga > Tardiphaga sp. 862_B3_N4_1. Next base: position 996,467 of record NZ_JBPWQB010000002.1, on the reverse strand, counting down.
CGACGGTGCCGATGCCCGGCTACAAGATCGAGGTCGTCGATGAAGCATCGAAGCCGCTGCCCGCCGGCACCATGGGCTCCATCGTGATCAAGCTGCCGATGCCGCCGGCCTGTCTGCCGACATTGTGGGAGCAGGACGCGCGCTGCAAGGAAGCCTATTTCAACGAATTCCCCGGCTACTACAAAACGTCCGACGCCGGATACCTGGATGAAGACGGCTATGTCTATGTGATGGGCCGCACCGACGACATCATCAATGTCGCCGGCCACAGGCTCTCGACCGGCGGCATGGAAGAGATTCTGGCCTCGCATCCCGACGTCGCCGAATGCGCCGTGCTGGGCATCAAGGATACCATAAAGGGCGAGGTGCCCTGTGGCTTCCTTGTGCTGAAGGCCGGCGTTGCACGGCCGGTTGCTGACATCGAGAAGGAAGTGGTCGCGCTGGTGCGCGACAAGCTCGGCCCCGTCGCGGCCTTCAAGCTCGCCATCGCTGTCGGTCGCCTGCCGAAGACGCGGTCCGGCAAAATCCTGCGCGGTACCATCAAGAAGATCGCGGACGGTGACAGCTGGACCATGCCCGCGACCATCGAGGATCCGAAGTCACTGGACGAAATCGGTGCGGCGCTGAAGGGCAGGGTCTGAGCAGACCTTACAAATCCCGCATTTCGCGCTAAACACGGCGTCACTCACGTGACAGGAACCATGCATGCGACTGACCTCGACCTCTCTCATCGCGCTGACGCTGACAGCAATGCTGCTCAGCGCCTGCGCGCGCCGCACCGATGTTCCGATGTCGAGCCTTGGCGATGACGATGACGCGATCTGCCGCGCCAATGGTGTCGTTGTCGGCTCGCCGGAATATGCGGCCTGCCGCAAGGACCGCGACGTTCAGCGCAGCAATGCCATCAATCGTGCCGACCGCGCGCAGCGCAATCTCGGCGAATACATGCTGAACAATCCGAACCGGCCGTAACACCGGCGATTGATATTCCGCAAAATTGTGTCTCCCAAAGGCAACGACCGCGCAGCGAGACGCTGTGCGGTCGTTTGCTTTTGATTGAGATCAACGTGTGAGCGCCGCAGCGAGCGTCTTTCGGATTTGATCGGGTGAGATCGTTCACCCCGAACGAATCGAAAGACAGGGCACTTCGCGATGAAGAGAATTCTGACGACCGTGTCGTTGCTGATGGCGGCAACGGCGATGACCAGCATGGCGACAACGGCAGGGGCCGCCGATCTTCCGGCCGCGACGCCGTACACCAAGGCGCCGTTGGTCGAGGCGTGGAATCCCTGGATGATCCGCCTGCGTGTGCTCGGCGTCATTCCGGAGAATGGCGGTACGGTTCACCAGGTGCCGGGCTCCAGCCTGAAGACCTCCGATCAGGTTGTTCCCGAACTCGACATCTCATATTTCTTCACGCCGAACCTCGCAGCCGAACTGATCCTTGGCGTCACCAAGCACCACGTCACCGGCGACGGCGCCATCGCCGGCCTCGATGTCGGCAAGGCGTGGCTGCTGCCGCCGACGCTGACCTTCCAGTATCACTTCACGCAGTTCGGCGCCTTCAAGCCCTATATCGGCGCCGGTGTGAATTACACCTGGTTCTTCAGCCAGAGTGCGAGCGGTGTGGGCGTAACCAGCAGCCGTCTGAAAGACACCGCGGCGCCGGTGCTGCAGTTCGGCTTCGACTACATGATCGACAAGCATTGGGGCTGGAACGTCGACGTGAAGAAGATGTGGATGCGCCCGGATTGGGAAGGCACGCTGGCCAGCGGCGCGGCGATCACCGGTCAGGTCAAGCTCGATCCATGGCTGGTCGGCACCGGCATCACCTACAAGTTCTGATCCCTGGTATTTCTTGCTTCCCCTCTCCCCTTGTGGGAGAGGGTGCCTGAGCGAAGCGAAGGCGGGAGAGGGGGCGTGTTTTGCACCACCCCCTCTCCCGTCTCGAACCCGCTTCGCGTGTTCGATCCACCATGGCGGACGAATTCGTCCGCCAGCTCCCGCCTTGCGCAGCTTCGCTGCGCGGGGAAAGGGGAAGACAGGCACCCCCGCAAAGGACGCATCATGGATATCAAGGTCAGGGATTCGAACGGCGCGCTGCTCGCCGAAGGCGATACCGTCACGCTGATCAAGGACCTCAAGCTGAAAGGCTCGTCCACCGTGCTCAAGCGCGGCACCGTGATCAAGAACATCCATCTCACCGACAACGAAGACGAGATCGAAGGCCGCACCGACAAGGTCAAGGGCCTGGTGCTGCGCACGGAATTTCTGAAGAAGGCGTGAGGATTACTTCTCACGCTTTCTGTCATCATATCGCTCTCGGAACGTCGAGAGCCGTGACAGGAACGCCAGCATCAGTCCGATGCCACAGATCGAGAACAGCATCGTGAAGATCTTGGCGATGGCCGTGGTCGGCGACAGCGTGGCGTCGCCAACCGTGGTCAGGGCCATCACACTGAAATAGGCGGCGTCGATCCATCGCCAGTGCTCGACAATGCGGAAGAAGATCGTGCCGCCGGTCATGGCGATGGCCAGCAGGAACAGGATCGCGCGAAATTCGGGATCGCGCAGGCCGCGGCGGAAGCCGGCCAGCAAGCGCATCAGACCAAGCCAGAGAGATGCCATCGTCGCCACTCCATGCGTTGCCGTCCATGCGCGATGTCGCAGGATTCGATGGCGTTTGGAAAGTGAAGATTATGCGTCGGGCGCGGCCATGAACCTTGCCTTACCTCTGCAGCACCAAGGAAGGCACCGCTCAGGCGGGATCCCTAACGCATAAGCGGAGTACATGATGGCGAACGAGTTCAGGTTCGAAGACTATCCCGATGCGATGACATTCAAGCCGGTGATGGACAAAGCCATAGCGGCCTTTGCCGCGGAGCAGGGCATCGAATTCTCGTCCGATTATACGGCGTTTCTGAAAGCGCATAACGGCTTCTATTTCGATCTCGACACAGCCAGCCCGCTGGCCGATGGCGTCGAGACATTCGATTCGGTGCGCTACCTCCGCGGTCTCGACACCGGCTTCGAATACAACGACCTGCGCGTGTTCCTCGCCGATGCCGATCTCTGGGACAAGGCCTTCCGTGCCTTCTGCTATCCGGTGGCGGAAAGTCACGGCGGCGATCCGATCGTCGAAATCTACAAGGGTAAGGCGAAGGGTAAGATCTACTTCGTCGATCACGAGGTCATCCCGGACGTCAGCGAACTGGCTGATGCAGGCGTGAACCTGGAGAATGCCGACGACGTCCTCGCTTACATGATCGACAGACAGGGCTGCTTCATCGAAGTCGCCACGTCGTTCTCGAATTTCATCGGCAAGCTGGTGGCATATGACGATGACGGCAGCATCAATGTCAGCATCCGTCGCCCGCTGGCGTGAGCGGGCGGCGCATCACCTGAAACAAAAAAAACGCGGCGGGATGAACCGCCGCGTTTTCAATTCTGTCCTTGCCGCCGCGCATCTGCGCGCAGCGCAGGCGCTTATTCGTCGTCGTCCTGCTTCTTGCTGCCGCCGATGCCCTTCAGCTTGGCGAACACGGCGTCGACATTGAGGTCGCCGCTGCCGCTCTCGGCGGTCTCCAGCTCATCCTTGCGGGTGGTTTCCGAGGCCGGCAGTAGGGTCGCGCCGCCGTAAGCCTGGTCGGTCGGCTTTTCCTTGGCCGCGCGCTGCACCTCGAAATCGAGTTCGATCTGCGAGCACAGGCCGAGGGTCACCGGATCCATAGGGGTCAGGGTCGAAGCATTCCAGTGGGTGCGGTCGCGGATCGAGGCGATGGTGGTCTTGGTGGTGCCGACCAGCCGCATGATCTGGCTGTCTTTCAGCTCGGCATGGTTACGCACCAGCCACAGGATCGCGCTCGGGCGCTCATGACGGCGCGACACCGGGGTGTAGCGCGGGCCCTTCTTCTTGGCGGCTGGCGGCAGGATCACCTTGCTCTCTTCGAGCTTGAGCCGATAATTCTTGTCCTTCTCGCCCTTTTCGATCTCATCGCGGGTCAGCTGCCCGTTGGAAATCGGGTCCATGCCCTTGATGCCCTGGGCGGCGTCGCCGTCGGCAATGGCGCGGATCTCGAGCGGGTGCATCTTGGTGAAATCGGCGACCTGATCGAAGGTCAGCGCCGTATTGTCGACCAGCCACACGGCCGTCGCCTTTGGCATCAGCGGGGCATTGCTCATGGCACATCTCCTTTGCGCTTCGCCCACCTCTTTCGGAGGCGAAGCCGTCTGGTCATCGGTGATGACGGGAATTAAGGCTCTATATAATCTGTCAGAGGGCAACCGCGCAATGCCCGGCAGTTCGGCCTTGACAGCGCCGCAAACCGGCCCCAAGTCCTTATTCAGACAAGCTCTTTGGCTGAATTTTGCCAATCTGACCCATCGCACCTGCCATTTTGGTGCCCAGGCCCCTGGATCGCCCCGATATGACGACCAAACCGTCCCTGAAAATCGTTCTTTGTTCGCCGCGTGGCTTCTGCGCAGGCGTCGTCCGGGCGATCGATACGGTCGAACGCGCACTCGCCATCCATGGCGCGCCTGTCTATGTCCGGCATGAGATCGTCCATAACAAGTATGTGGTGGACAGCCTCAAGACCAAGGGCGCGATTTTCGTCGAGGAACTCGCCGAAATCCCGGACAACACCTCCGCGCCGGTAGTATTTTCCGCCCATGGCGTGCCGAAATCGGTTCCCGAGGATGCCCGTCAGCGCAATTTCTTCTCGCTGGACGCGACCTGCCCGCTGGTGACCAAGGTGCACCGCGAGGCGGCGATCCACTTCAAGCGCGGCCGTGAGATCCTGCTGATCGGGCATTCGCATCACCCGGAAGTGGTCGGCACCGTCGGCCAGCTGCCGCCTGGCGCTGTGCAGCTCATCGAGACCGCTGGAGACGCCCAGACCTTCCAGCCGAAGGATCCGAACAATCTCGCTTTCGTGACCCAGACGACGCTGTCGATCGACGACACCGCCGAGATCGTCGAAGTGCTGAAGAGCCGCTTCCCCACGATCAACGGGCCGCACAAGGAAGACATCTGCTACGCCACCACCAACCGCCAGCTTGCCGTGAAGAAGGTGGCGCCGGTGGTCGATGCGCTGATCGTTGTCGGTGCGCCGAACTCGTCGAACTCGCAGCGTCTGCGCGAAGTGGCCGAGCGCGAGGGATGTCGCGTCTCGGTGCTGGCACAGCGCGCGAGCGATCTCGACTGGAGCATGTTCGAGGGCATCACCAGCCTCGGCATCACCGCGGGCGCCTCGGCGCCGGAAGTGATCGTCGAAGAAATCATGGATGCCTTCGCGCAGCGTTATGAGCTGCATGTGGAGACGGTGTCGGCTGCTGAAGAAAACGAATTCTTCCCGCTGCCGCGTTCGTTGCGTCCCGAGGCCGCGGCGTAACCGCGATGGCGGTCTATACCGATGTTGCCGCCGATGATCTCGCGGATTTCCTGAAGAGCTACGATGTCGGCGAATTGCTCTCCTACAAGGGCATCGCCGAAGGCGTCGAGAATTCCAACTTCCTGATGCACACCTCCAAGGGCGCGTATATCCTCACGCTCTATGAGAAGCGCGTCGAAGCGGATGACCTGCCTTACTTCCTCGGTCTGATGGCGCATCTCTGCGCGCGTGGCGTGAATTGCCCGCAGCCGCAGAAGAATCGCGACGGTGCGGTCTATGCATCGCTCGCCGGCCGGCCCGCCGCGATCATCAACTTCCTCGAAGGCATGTGGCCGCGTCGTCCCAACGCGATGCATTGCGCCGGTGTCGGCGAAGCGCTGGCGAAGATGCATGTCGCCGGGCGCGATTTCCCGTTGGTGCGCAAGAACAATCTGTCGGTCGATGGTTGGCGCGGTTTGCTCGACCTCGCGGCGCCGCGTGCCGATACGGTTCAGCCCGGGCTGCGCGCTTTCCTGCAGACCGAACTCGACTATCTTGCCGCGCATTGGCCAACCGATCTGCCGGAAGGCGTGATCCATGCGGATCTGTTTCCGGACAACGTGTTCTTTCTTGGCGACAAGCTCTCCGGCCTGATCGACTTCCCGTTCGCCTGCAATGACATGCTGGCCTACGACGTGGCGATCTGCCTGAACGCCTGGTGCTTCGAGCCGGATCTGTCGTTCAATGCCACCAAGGCGCGCGCTTTCCTCAATGCCTATGAGGCGGTGCGTCCGTTGACCAGTGCCGAGCGCGCGGCGTTTCCGCTGCTGGCACGCGGCGCGTCGATCCGTTTCTTGCTCACGCGTCTGGTGGATTTCCTCAATGTGCCGGAAGGCGCCTTCGTGAAGCCGAAGGATCCGGTCGAGTATGTCCGCAAGCTGCGCTTCCACCAGTCGGTGACGTCGATGGCCGACTACGGCGTCGAAGTGGCGAGGCAGCCCGCGTGACCACTGCGACGCCTGTGACGATCTATACCGACGGCGCCTGTTCGGGAAATCCCGGTCCCGGCGGCTGGGGCGCGATCCTTCGTTTCGGCGATGCCGAGAAGGAATTGAAGGGCGGCGAGGCGCACACCACCAACAACCGCATGGAGCTGATGGCGGCGATCTCGGCGCTGGAAGCGCTGAAGAAGCCGTGTTCGGTGGATCTGCACACCGACAGCCAGTATCTGCGCAACGGCATCATGAGCTGGATTCACGGCTGGAAGAAAAACGGCTGGAAGACGTCGGACAAGAAGCCGGTGAAGAATGTCGACCTGTGGCAGCGCCTCGACGCCGCGCTGAAGACCCATGATGTGCGCTGGCACTGGGTCAAGGGCCATGCCGGCCACGCGGAGAATGAGCGTGCCGATCAGCTGTCGCGGGATGGGCTGGCGGAGAACCGGGGCCGGTAGAAGCGGGCTCTCTTTTCCCCTCCCCCCTCGTGGGGGAGGGTGCCTTCGCGAAGCGAAGGCGGGAGAGGGGGCTGCATCCCCGCGCTCAAACCCTCTCCCGTCTCGAACCCGCTTCGCGTGTTCGATCCACCCTCTCCCGCGGCGCGCAGCTTCGCTGCGCTGGGGGAGAGGGGAAGTAAGAGGGCTTTAGCTCACAGCTGGCCGAGCAGGGTGTCGCCGCCGGAGACTTCGACCTTGCCCGGTGCCGGCTCGAGGTTGAGCTTGGTCACGTTGCCGTCTTCCACCAGCATCGAATAGCGATGCGAGCGGATGCCGAGGCCGTTGCCCGATGCGTCGAGCTCCATACCGATCGCCTTGGTGAAGTCGGCATTGCCGTCGGCGAGGAACACCGCTTCGTCGCGCAGATCGGTATCTTTCTTCCAGGCGTTCATCACGAACACATCGTTGACGGAGATGATCGCGATGGTGTCGACGCCCTTGTCCTTGATGGCATAGGCGTTGAGGAAGATGCTCGGCAGATGCATTTTGTGGCAGGTGCCGGTATAGGCGCCGGGCACCGCGAACAGCGCCACTTTCTTGCCCTTGAAGATGTCGTCGGTGGTCTTCACGGCCGGACCTTCGGAGGTCATGACACGGAGCTTGGACTCGGGCAGCTTGTCGCCAACTTGAATGGTCATCGTCGATCTCTCCTGAAAGTAAGGGTGAGTGTGTTTAGACCGGCTGCATGACGCGGGCAATATTGAGGGGCGCTCAAAGGCAAGGCAGGGGCTTCTCATCTTCGTCATTGCGAGCGTAGCGAAGCAATCCAGAAAGCAACAAGGGAAGACAGGATTGCCGCGTCGCTTCGCTCCTCGCAATGACGAAGAGGGTCGGAGGCCAATTCTACCCGCCGAAGCCGCCGGCATCCAGAAACGCCTGTTCCTCCGCAGTGGTGTTGCGCCCCAGCACCCGGTTACGGTGGGGGAAACGGCCGAAGCGCCGGATGATGTCGGCGTGCTCGTCGGCGAATTTCAGATTGTCGGTCTCGCCGGTGGCGCGAAACAGTGCGCAGCAGCGCTCCTGATCGACGAGGTCTTCCGAATGCATCAGCGGCATATAGACGAACTGCTGCATCTGCTGGTCGACGCGCTGATCGACGCCGCGCGCGACGGCCCTGATCGTGAGCTCGCAAGCGAGGCGATCGCTGGAAAAGGCCCGCGCATCGTTGCGGAACATGTTGCGGGGAAACTGGTCAAGCACGAGGATCAAAGCGAGCGTGCCCTCGTCACTGGCCTCCCATGACGCAAGGTTGCCTGCGACGGCCTCATCCCACAGCGCGCGAAAGCGGCGGGTGATCTCGGCATCGAAATCGTCGTTCTTGGCGTACCAGCGGTCCCAGCCGGCGTCTGTCCAGAAGGCGATGATGTCGGCGGGAGTCGTTGCAGTCATGCTGAAATCCATAGGGTGGGCCATGCGAAAGCGGGCCCACCCTATAGCAGTGTGTCAGGCCGCTGAGGCCTGCTTCTTCTCGTCGCGGAGTTCGCGGCGCAGGATCTTGCCGACATTGGTCTTCGGCAAAGCGGTGCGGAATTCGATCTGTTTCGGCACCTTGTAATTGGTGAGCTGGGTGCCGCAGAATTTGATGATGTCCTCGGCGGTGACGTTCGGGTCCTTCTTGACGACGAAGGCCTTCACCGCCTCGGTGGTCTTCGGATCGGGCACGCCGATCACGGCGCATTCCAGCACGCCGGGATGGCTGGCGATGACGTCCTCGACCTCGTTCGGATAGACGTTGAAGCCCGAAACCAGCACCATGTCCTTCTTGCGATCAACGATCTTGGTGAAGCCATCGGGGCTCATGATGCCTATATCGCCGGTGCGGAAGAAACCGTCCGCGGTCATCACCTTGGCGGTCTCGTCGGGCCGGTTCCAGTAGCCCGACATGATCTGCGGACCCTTGGCGCAAATCTCGCCGGGCTCGCCGAGCGGCACTTCGTTGCCGTCGTCGTCGCGGATCGAGATGTAGGTCGATGGCACCGGCACGCCGATGGAGCCGTTGAACTGATCGACATCGGCCGGGTTGCAGGTCAGCGTCGGCGAGGTTTCCGACAGTCCGTAGCCTTCGGCGACGAAGCAGCCGGTCGTCTTCAGCCAGCGCTCGGCCACCGCCTTCTGCACCGCCATGCCGCCGCCGTTGGAAATCTTCAGCTTGGAGAAATCGACCTGGTCAAAACCGGGCGTATTCAGCAGGCCGTTATAGAGCGTGTTGACGGCCGGGAAGCTGTTGACCTGATACTTCATCAGCTCCTTCACGAAGCCCGGCATGTCGCGCGGGTTCGGGATCAGGAGGTTGACGCCGCCGGCGCGCACGGCCAGCAGGAAGCAAGCCGTCAGTGCGAAGATATGATAGAGCGGCAGCGCACAGACGATGAAAAGCTGGTCCACATGCGGCGGCTTGCGCAGCGCCGGCTGCAGCCAGGCATCGTTCTGCAGCACATTGGCCAGGATGTTGCGATGGCGCAGCGTCGCGCCCTTGGAAACGCCGGTGGTGCCGCCGGTATATTGCAGGAAAGCGACGTCGTCAGGCCCGAGCACCGGCTTCTTCATCTTCATGCTGCGGCCGGCGGAGACTGCATCGTTGAACCAGACGGCGCCCGGCAATTCATAAGCCGGCACCATTTTCTTTACCCGCCGGACCACGAGATTGACGATCACGCCCTTGAAGCCGAGCATGTCGCCCATGCTGCCAAGGATGACGTGCTTCACATTGGTCTTGGCGATCACCTGCTGCACGGTAGAGGCGAAGTTCTCCAGCACGATGATGGCTTCGGCGCCGGAATCCTTGAGCTGATGCTCGAGCTCGCGCGGCGTGTAGAGCGGGTTGACGTTGACCACGGCATAGCCGGCGCGCAGCACCGCGGAGGTGGCGATCGGATATTGCAGCACGTTCGGCATCATCAGCGCGACACGGGCGCCCTTGGCGAGGCCCTTGCTCTGCAGATAGGCGCCGAGCGCCAGGGACATTTCGTCGAGCTCACGATAGGTGATCGACTTATCCATGCAGATGAAGGCTTTGCGATCGCGGAATTTGGCAAAGCTCTCTTCGAGCAGATCGACCAGCGACGGATACAGGCTGACGTCGATGTCGGCTGGCACGCCTGCCGGATATTGTTTGAGCCAGATGCGCTCCATGACACTTCCCCCTCGATTTGATTATTTCGTCGAAGTATTGAGCAAAGCTGCCCTTGATAGCAAGGCGCGGCGCAACATGACGCAGCCGGAAACCGGCCGCGTTAACGATGATAGTTGAGCCTTGTCGACGAAGGTCTAAGTGCGCGGAGCTGCCGCAGCCGGCTTGGCTTCGCCGGTGGTAGCTTTCGGTGCGGGTTTGGCCGCTGCCTTCGGCTTGGCCGGCGTTGTGGCCGGAGCGCCGGTGGCCGCCGTGGCAGGCTTGGCAGCCGCGGGCTTGGCGGCGGCTGGCTTAGCTGCAGCGGCCGGTTTCGGCGCGGCTGCATCCGGTTTCACTGCTGCCTGTTTTGCAGCCGGTTTGGCCGCAGGCTTGGCGGCTGGTTTCGCCTCGGCCGATGCTGCGGTTTTGGCGTCCTTGCTGTCGGCTGCCGCGTCCGGCTTCTTGGCGGCGGTCTTGGTGCCCTTCTTGCCCTTGGGCTTCGGCGTCTGCCGGGCTTCTTCCACCGCATTGGCGGCGATCAGGTCAGCGCCGGTCTTCTTAGGCCCAATATAAACGATCACCGGCTCGACCGGTGCGGCGGCTGCGGCGATCATGTCGACCGGGCGCAGCGTTGGCGGCTGCAGACCGGCGGTGAAGAACGACATGGCCTGGCTGCTGGCTTCGTTGCTGGCGACGACTTCATCATCGGCGTCGCTGGCCGGGCGCTTGCGTTTCGGTCCGCACATCTCGTCGCGCAGGTTGGGCGGTGCGGCGTCGATCGGTGCGAGGGCATCCACGGTGCCGAGCGCCGGCTGCAGCCAGGTCAGGCCGCCTGTGCCGGTGTTGAAGCCGCGCTCCAGCAGCTGCGCTGCCTTGACGGCGCGCGCCTGGCCGGACGAGGCGCCGAGCACCACCGCGATCAGCCGCTTGTTGCCACGGGTGGCGGTGGCGACGAGATTGTAGCCGGAGGCGCAGATGAAACCGGTCTTCATGCCGTCGGCGCCGGGATAGCGGCCGATCAGCTTGTTGAAGTTCGGCGTGATGCGGCGGCCGAATTTGATCGCGGGAATATGGACGAAATATTCGTATTCCGGCAGGTCGCGAATGATCGCACGCGCAAGGATCGCGAGGTCGCGCGCCGAGGTCACCTGTTCGTCCGCGGGCAGGCCGTTCGGATTGACATAGTGGGTTTGCGTCATGCCGAGCTTCTGCGCCGTGGCATTCATCATCGCGGAAAATCCGTCGACGGAGCCGCCGACGCCTTCGGCGAGCACGACGGCCATGTCGTTGGCCGACTTCACCATCATCATCTTCAACGCGTTATCGATGGTGACCTGCGTGCCGGCCTTGAAGCCCATCTTCGATGGCGACTGCGCGGAGGCGATCGGCGACACTGTCACCACCGTGTCGAGGTTGATGCGTCCCTGCTTCACCGCCTGCAACGTGACATAGGTCGTCATCAGCTTCGTGACGGAGGCGGGGTGCCACGGATAGGTCGCGTTCTCGGCCTGCAGGACCTTGCCGGTATCGGCTTCGACGAGCAGAAGCGCTTCAGCACTGGCCGTGCGCGGCGCAGTCACGCCGAGCGCAAGTGCCGCGGTGAGAATGAACCAGTTGAGTGATAGCAGGCGGCGCGATGCGAAGTGAAACTGCACTATCCGATTCCGGTCCTTTGCGGCCCGCCTGCAGTGCTCCAGCACCGCGCGCAGCAATTCTTGGATTTGAGGTTCGGGGCTCTCATGTCGGTCTGCCGTCACGCGGTGACGGCTGCAAACCTATACCGGCCGAGAGCATCAGAACAGTGGCGAGCCGGTTAAATCGGTGATGAAAGGGGCCAAATTTCGACCGGTTCTCCAAAGACATCAAAGGGGTTCGGCAACATCGGGCAGCGCCATGCTGGCGCGTGCGTCCTCCTGAACCATGAACTGGGCGGCGGCCAGACTGGCGAAATAGCCGCCCTGCATCACGAGTTCATCGAAAGTTCCCGCTTCGATCACGCGGCCGTTCTCAAATACGAGGATGCGCGTGGCGTTGCGGATGGTGGACAGCCTGTGCGCGATCACGAAGGTGGTGCGGCCCTTCATCACTTCATCGAGAGCGACGTTGAGCTTGGCCTCGGTCACGGCATCGAGCGCGCTGGTGGCCTCGTCGAGGATCAGGATCGGCGGGTCCTTCAGCAAAGCGCGCGCGATCGACAGCCGCTGCCGCTCGCCGCCGGACAGCATGCGGCCGCGCTCGCCGGCATTTGTGTTGAAACCGTTATCGCTGCGCTCGATGAAATCGAGCGCCTGGGCGCGTGCGGCGGCAATGCGCAGCTCTTCATCGGTCGCGTCCGGTTTGCCGACGCGCAGGTTGTCGGCGATGGAGCGATTGAACAGCAGCGCCTCCTGGAACACGACGCCGATGTTCCGGCGCAGGCCCGACAGGGTGAGTGCACGGACATCCATACCGTCGATCGAGATGATGCCGGATTGCGGGTCGAAGGCCCGGTGCAGCAGTGCGATGGCGGTGGATTTGCCCGCGCCGGTGGCGCCGACGAGCGCGATGGTCTCGCCGGGCAGCGCCGTGAAGGACAGATCCGCGATGGCCGGCCGCTTGCCGTCATAGGAGAACGACACGTCGTTGAATTCGACCATGCCCTGCAGCCGGCCGGGGTCCATGGCGTCGATACGGTCGCGCACGGCAGGCACGGCATCGAGGACGTTCATGAAATCGCGCAGCCGCGGCGCCTCCATGAAGATGGTGTTGATGAAGGAGACCACCTGTTCGAGCTTCTGGATCAGCATCGTCGCAAAACTGACGAACATCACGATCTCGCCGACGGTGGTGAGACCCTGCTGATGCAGCGCGATGCCGACGGTGAAGATCGCCAGCACCGTGATGGTGGTGGAGGCGCGCGTCATCACCGAGACCAGTGCCCACCACGACAGCACCGGCATTTGCTTTTCGAGCAACTGGCTGGAGACGCCGCGCAGGCCCTGCACCTCGGCATCGATGCGCGTGAAGCTCTGCACCAGCGCGACGTTGCCCAGCGCATCGGAAGCACGCGCGGAAAGGTCGCCGTAATGCTCCTCGACGTCGCTCTGCATGCCCGATGTCTTGCGCACGACCATCGTGGTCAGCACCGTGAATACGACGCACAGGATCACGAGCAGGATGGCCAGTCGCCAGTTCAGATAGATCGACAGCGGCAGCAGCACGAACAACGAGACGATGGAGGCGAAATGTTCGCGGAAGAAGCCGAGCCAGACACGCCACAGCGCATCGGTGCCGGCCAGCATCACTTTCATCAGGCGCCCTGAATGCGTACCGGTGTGGAAGGTCAGCGGCAATTGCATGATGTGTTCGAAATAATCGGTCAGCACCGCCTGGCGCTGGCGATGTGCGAGGCGATCCGCATGAAGTGCCACCACCGCGCCGCAGACGATGGTGAACAGGCCGAACGCAACCCAGGCCGCCAATAGCGGCCAGGGCGATGCGCTGTCCGTCTGCATCGCTGCCGTCGAGAGATTGCCGGAGAGCACGTCGATGATCCGGCCGAACAGCACCGGTTCGGCGAATTGCGCGCCGGCGAGCAGCAGATTGGCGCCCGCAAGGATCCAGCCGAGGCGCTTCTCCTTGCCGAGCAGCTCCAGCACACGGGTGTAAAGACGGATCATGGGAGGTCACTCAGCGCAGCGCGAACGGGATAACCGATTGCGCATAGTCTAGGCGGGGATGGCAGCCGAATACAGCTTCGGGAAAAGTTGTTCAGTTGAACTTCTTCAGTTCATCTTGCGGCCGACCGAGCCCGGCAGGAAGCTGTCATCGAAGATGTCCGCGGCTGAGGGGCGCTTCTTGAAGGTAAAATCTTCGGCGATCTCGTTGAGTGACGTCTCAAAGCGCGCGGCGTCGATGCCACCCAGCCCGTCGCGGCGGACGTCGTCGGTCAGGATATTGTCGGTAATGGCAATGTGGAGCCGCGTCAGTTCAAGGTCGCGCGAACCGTTCTCCATCTGGGTCATGACGTCGGTGATCGCCTTGGCCGGATCCTGGATCGCCAACTGCGTCCCGGCGGTGACGGCGCGAATGAATGCTTTCACGGCCTCGGGTCTGGCGGTAGCGAATTTCGGATTGACGATCAGCGCGAGGCCATAGGCGGCAGACCCGAACTCGGCGAAACGAAACACCGCCAGGTCATCGGCGGGGACGCCGCGGTCGCGCAGGTTGACCGCCGAGAGATAGGAGAAGCCGGTGACCGCATCGACCTGACCGGCCGAGAGCATCGGTTCGCGCACCGCGGCGCTGATCCTCTCCAGCTTCACGGCTGCAAGCTTGATGTTGTTTCGCTTGGCCAGTGCCGGCCATAGCCGGATCGCGAGATCGCGATCAGCGACCCCAAGCACTTTTCCTTCAAGGCTGCCGAGCGAGATCACGCCGCGGCTCTTGCGGGCGACGATGGCATAGGGTGCTACGTTGAGTAGTACGAAGACGGCTTTCACCGTCGCGGCATCGGAATCGCCGCGATAGCGGATCAACGCATTGAGATCGGCCAGCGCCATGTCGCAGGCACCGGAGGCGACCCGCGCGATGGTCTCCTTCGATCCTGCGGCGACGGTGGTGGTTACATTCAGGTTCTCGGCCCGGTACAGGCCGCGGGCATCGGCCAGCACGAAGGGGGCGGCAATCGCATCGACCGCGCGATCGAGCGCAAACTGCATATTGGTCGGTGTCTTGTCGTCAGCCGCCCTGGTGTCGTCGGCGGCCTGTCCCGATGATGCGCAAAAAGCGACGGAGCCCAGCGCACTCAGCGAGAGGAGGACATGCCGCCGGGAAATGTTGGTCGCGTTTCTGGGCATCAAGATACTTAACGACTGACGGACCGGCAGTTACCCCGCCGGGCATGTCTGATTGATGGCGGTATGGTGCGACATCTTGCGCGTCGTTTCTAACCGTAAAAGGCTGAACGGGAGATGACTGCCCCGATTTGGACACCGATCGTTCAGCTGCCGTTGGGGTTGGGGAACCCATAGTGGCCGAAGTGGTTGGCTATACAGAGGCCCATAGGGCCAGACGACCACGGAGGACATTGAGATGTTCGTACGAAATAGATTGTTTAATAAGACCGGCCACGCCGCCATCGTGGCGACCGTCGCGGCCATGACGATCTCGGCAATTGCGCCGACCGGAGCATTTGCGGCACCTGTCGCCAAGAGCACAAGCCAGGCTGTTGCAACTCACGGCACCAGCGATGCGACCGATTTCAGCAGCGCGCGCCGTCGCCACTATCGCGGTGGCGGCAATGCTGCCGGCCTTGCGGCCTTTGGCGCCATCGTCGGTACCATTGGCGCAATCGCTGCCACGCAGAGCCGTCGCGACTATTACTACGATAATGGCCCGGGCTACGGCTACTACGGTGGTGGCCCAGCCTATTATGATGGCGGTCCTGCCTATTACGGTGGCGTGCCGTATCGCGGCTATGGCGGTGGCCATGGTTATGATAATTCGCGTCGTATGACCTGGTAGTTCGCGATCGGTCACAACTTATTCCGTCATGCAACTGTCACTTAACTATCAAACGCCGGTCGCGCTTGCGGCCGGCGTTTTGACGTCGTTGCAGACACTTGAAGGCCAGGCGTTAACGCGCTGGCCACGGCTTTGGGATAGTGTAGTTGTATGAGTGATTCGCTCGACCGACTTTATCAGGCGGTGATCGCGGCCAAGGATCTCGATCCCTCGGTCTCGCGAACGGCCCGGCTTTATCAGCAGGGGCCGGAAAAGATGGCGAAGAAGCTCGCCGAAGAAGCCATCGAGGTCGTCATCGATGCGATCAACCGCAAACCGGACGCCGTGATCCGCGAAAGCGCCGATCTTCTCTACAATTTGACTGTGTTGTGGGCGGCCGCGGGCGTGCGTCCTGAGCAGGTCTGGGCCGAGATGAGCCGGCGTGAAGACATGCTCGGTATCGCCGAAAAGCTCCCGAAACCGCCGAAACGGCCCAAATCCATCGAGCAAAGCGCTGCGCGGCGGCCAATTGTCGCGCTCGAAGGTCGTCGCCTTCGCAAGTTGAGTTAAGCTTTTCGTCTCGCGCGTGTCAGCCCAGCCATAGACAAATCGGCGTCAGGATGGTTCATCGCGAACCATGCTCAGACGAATGTATGACTGGTGTATCGACGCCGCCCACAAGCCCTATGCCCTCTGGATTTTGGGCATCGTGTCCTTCGCGGAAAGTTCGTTCTTTCCGGTGCCGCCGGATGTGATGCTGATTCCGATGGCGCTGGCCCGGCCACAGAAGGCCTGGCTCTATGCGGGCATTTGCACCATTACCTCAGTGCTCGGCGGCGTGGTGGGATATCTCATCGGCGCGGTGCTGTATGACTCCGTTGGCCAATGGGTCATTCATTTCTATGGCTACGGCGACAAGGTCGAGGCATTCCGCGCCGGCTATGCCGAATATGGCGCATGGATCATCCTGCTGAAGGGGTTGACGCCGATCCCCTACAAGCTTGTCACCATCACGTCAGGCTTCGCCAACTATAATATCTGGATGTTCATCGCGCTGTCGGTGGTTGCCCGCGGCGTGCGCTTCTATGTCGTCGCCATCCTGCTCAACCGCTACGGCGTCTGGATTCGCGAGACCATCGAGAAGCGTCTGGGTCTGTGGGTTGCGCTGGGCGTCGGCGTTCTGGTGCTCGGCTTCATCATCGCATTCCGGCTGTTCTAGATCTGGATGCTTCCCCCGGCGCAGGTGCCGGGATACGTTCCGCATCATGTTCGATTTGACCCGTCTGTTGGCTCCGGTAACCCGCAACTGCGTCGTCGCTGCGATCGCGGTGCTGACCGTGGGCGCAGCTACGATGTGCGCCTGGTCGCAGGCGATGCAGCAGCAGCCGGCTCCGCAGAAGTCGATCACGATTCAGGTTGTCCCGGCTCCCTCGGCCGCACCCCCGCCTGCCGCGGCTTTCGCGCCGGCTCCGATGGCTGAACAGGCGCCGCCGCCGTCACCGCCCCCGGCGCCCGAGAATCCCGGCCTGTTCAACGAGATCGGCAAGCTGTTCAAGAATTCCACCTCGCTGCTGCCGTCGCTGCCCACCATGCCGTCGCTCGGCACCGACAGCCTGACCAAGCTGAACACGGTGGTGAAGGGACGGGTGGCTTGTCCGGTCGCTGCCAATGGCGCACCCGACTGCAAGGCGGCCTCAGACAAACTGTGTCAGAGCAAGGGCTTCAAGGACGGCAAGAGTCTCGACACCGACGCAGCGCAAAGCTGCTCGCCCAGGGCCATGATCCCCGGCCGCGCGCCGGAGCCGGGCGACTGCAAGACGGAAAATTACGTCACCCAGGCGCTCTGCCAGTAGGTCTATGCCGGCAACAGACCCGCTGCGCGATAGCTCTCGATGAGCGCGTCATAGAGTGAGACATCCGCGCGGCTTCTTGCCATCAGCTGAGCGCCGGTGATGGCGGCGAAGATGGCGCGCGCACGCGGTTCGCTCTCATCAAGACTCAGCGCGGTCACAGCGGCGAGAACCTTGCTCAGCCATGCCACGTTGATATCGGTGAAGGTCCGGATCTCTTTCTTCACCGGCTCCGGCAGGTCGTCATACTCGGCGGCCATGAAGCTGCACAGGCACATGCGGTTGCTGCTCTCCAGCGCCTTGCGGAACGTGCCGGGATATTGGCGGAGGCAGGCGGCCGGATCCTTGGATTCGGCCAGCAGCGTCTCCAGATAGGCGGCCGAGTCCTCCCAATAGCGCCTGGCAACGGCGGCGCCGAGATCGGCTTTGCTCGGGAAGTGGTGGTAGATGCTCGCAGCCTTGATGCCGACCTCTGCCGCAAGATCACGGAAATTCAGGCCGCTATAGCCATGGGCCTGCGCGGTCAGTTTCGCAGCCACCAGGATGGCTTCTCTGGAATTCGAACTCATATCCCGGTCTCACAACCCCGTGTTTACGGCCTACCAAGTGATAGATAGGCGTTGACGCCTGTAAATCAAAGCCGTAAATCACCCTACCAACTGATAGGTAGGATAAACTAATGAATACTCAGATCTACAATGGCGACGCGACAAAGCTCCCGATGATGACGATTCACGATTGGAGCACAGGGCCTTACCCGGCGCGCGTCCGGATCGCTGTGGCCGAGAAGAACCTCCGATCGCGTATCAATTTTGTGTCGGTCGATCTCACGAAGGGCGAGCACAAGAAGCCCGAATTCCTCGCCAAGAACTATTCAGGCACGCTGCCGGTGCTCGAACTCGACGACGGCACTTTCATTGCCGAGTGCACGGCCATTACCGAATATCTCGACGGACTTGAGGGCGCTCCCGTGCTCACCGGGAGTACGCCGCGCGAGAAGGGCTTGATCCACATGATGAGCAAGCGTGCCGAGCTGGAGTTGCTCGACGCCATTAGTGTCTATTTCCATCACGCGACACCGGGGCTCGGACCCCACGTCGAGATCTATCAAAATGCCGAGTGGGGTTTCCGCCAGCGCGACAAGGCGCTCAGGGGGATGGCGTACTTTGACGGGGTGCTGAAAAAGCAGCCGTTCATTGCCGGCGAGTTTTTCTCGATGGCCGATATCACGGTAATTGGCGGTTTGATCTTCGCCGGTCTCGTGCAGCTCGAGGTGCCTGCGGAGTACGAGGCTCTCCACGCCTGGTACGCAAGGATGAACGAGCGTCCCAGCGTCAAGAACCGTGTGACGATGTCAGAACCCGCTTGATGGGGCGCTTGCCGACAATCGATCAGTCATCCCGATAATGGGGCGCCACCTGGATAATGTGGTGCCCCATTATTCCGCGTACCGGACGAACGCCGTTCAGCCCGGCTTTTTTCTCCCGCAGCGCAATTGCCATCCGCCCCACGCTTCTGGCATCGTCCGCCCGCACCCGGATCGACCGGGGGCAGGCGCGCAGGATCGCGCACAAATCAAGAAAAGAAGTCGAGGAATTTCCCATGTCGATGCCGGCTTTGTTCAAGAACCGCCTTTCGCTGCCCGTGATCGGTTCGCCGCTATTCATCATTTCGGTGCCGGATCTCGTCATCGCGCAGTGCAAGGCCGGTATCGTCGGCGCGTTTCCCGCGCTGAATGCGCGTCCGGCGGCGCTACTCGACGAATGGCTGCACCGGATCAAGGAAGAACTTGCTGCGCATGACAAGGCGCATCCGGATCGGCTCTCCGCACCCTTCGCGGTCAACCAGATCGTGCACAAGTCCAACAACCGGCTCGAGCAGGACATGGCGCTTTGCGAAAAGCATAAGGTGCCGATGATGATCACCTCGCTTGGTGCGCGTGAAGAACTCAATCAGGCGGCCCATGCCTGGGGTGGCATCGTGTTTCATGACGTCATCAATCAGCGTTTCGCGCACAAGGCGATCGAGAAGGGGGCTGACGGCCTGATCCTCGTTGCGGCAGGCGCCGGCGGTCATGCTGGCGAGATTTCGCCGCTCGCGTTCGTCGCCGAGACCCGGCAGTGGTTCGATGGTCCGATCGCACTGTCGGGCGCCATCGCCAATGGTCGCGCCATTCGCGCCGCGCGTATCCTCGGTGCCGACTTCGCCTATATCGGTTCGGCTTTCATCGCCACCACCGAAGCCAACGCGGTGCCGGGCTACAAGGACATGATCGCGGCCTCCGGCTCGGAAGACATCGTCTATTCGAATCTCTTCACCGGCGTTCATGGCAACTACCTGAAGCCGTCCATCGTCGCCGCCGGCATGGATCCGGACAATCTGCCGGAGTCCGATCCGACCAAGATGAATTTTGGCACCGACGCCAGTGGCGAGCGTGCCAAGCCAAAGGCCTGGAAGGAGATCTGGGGCAGCGGCCAGGGCATCGGCAGCGTGTCGAAGGTCGTGCCGGTGGCCGAGCTCGTTGCGCGCTTCAAGAAGGAATATGACGAAGCGATCGATCCGCCGCTCTGATCCTGCATTGAGAAGGCCGATCTGATGGACGCCATCTATCGCGTCGACGGCAATCATGTCGTCACCAGCCCGCATGCTGCGGGTCCGTGGAACGAGACCATGCAGCACGGGTCGGCGCCGTCGGCGCTGGTGACATGGCTTGCCGAGCAGATGCCCACCGCAAGCCCGATGCATGTGACGCGTGTCACCATCGACTTGTTGCGGCCGGTGCCGGTGGCGCCGCTCACTTTCGAGACCGAGGTGCTGCGGGAAGGCCGCAAGATCCAGCTGTGTGGCATTCGTCTCATGGCGAACGGCACCGTCGTGGTGCGTGCGACGGTGCTGAAGATCAGGGCGGAGGCGCAGGCGCTTCCGTCGGAGATCGCCGATCCGCCGGTCACGGTGCCGCCGCCGGATCAGGGTGGATTGCTGGAGCCACGTTACGCCAGCAGTCCCTTCGTCACCGGCATGACCATTCGCGCCGTGCGCGGCGGCTTCTGTCGCTGGGGCCGGGCGCGATCTGGTACCGGGCCAACCGGCCGATCGTCGAAGGCGCCGGCCTCTCGCAGGTGATGCGTGCGGTGATCGCGGCCGACTTCAGCAACGGCTCGTCGCCGGTGCTGAGTTTCGACGACTGGACCTTCCTGAATGCCGACCTCACCGTGAGCCTGTCGCGTCCGCCGGTGGGCGACTGGATCCTGCTGGACGGGGAGAGCTGGATCGGGCCGGATGGCGCCGGTCTTGCTGCATCGAAGCTCGCCGATATCGATGGTTATTTCGGCCGGGCAGTGCAGAGCCTGGTCATTGAGAAACGTTGACGACCGCGCTTTTTAGAATTTTTGTCCTGGACAGGGAACCGATTGATATTGCCCCGGTTATCGCGCGTCAGGGGGCAGTATGAGTTCGACGCACGTGCAGGACGACAAAGCCAGGACCGGCATCTGGGGATTGGATAATATCCTCTCCGGCGGATTCTCCCGAGGTCACATTTTTCTGGTCGAAGGCGCGCCGGGGACAGGCAAGACCACGGTCGCGTTGCAGTTCTTGCTGGAGGGCGCGCGGATCGGAGAGAAGGGTCTCTACATCACGCTATCCGAGACGGATAGTGAGTTGCGCGATGGCGCAGCGTCCCATGGCTGGACCCTCGACAAGAGCATTGAAGTTTTCGAGCTCCTGCCGCCGGAAAGTCTGCTTGACGAGGATCAGCAACAGAGCCTGCTTTATTCGTCCGACCTCGAACTCGGCGAAACCACCAAGCAGATATTCGAGGCCGTGGAACGCACCCAGCCGAGCAGGGTCGTCTTGGACAGCCTGTCGGAAATCCGGCTGCTGGCGCAGAGCTCGTTGCGTTATCGCCGCCAGATACTGGCCATCAAGCATTACTTCGCAAAATTCGGCACGACGGTGATGTTGCTCGACGACCTCACAGCGGAAGTGGCCGACAAGACAGTGCACAGCGTCGCACATGGCGTGCTGCGGCTCGAAGAGCTGGCGCCCTCCTATGGCGCGGAGCGTCGGCGTGCGCGGGTGATCAAATATCGCGGTGTCAAGTTTCGCGGCGGCTACCACGATGCCACCATCACCACAGGCGGCCTTAACGTTTTTCCTCGGCTGGTCGCATCCGAATTCCGCAACAGCATGGATCGCAAGACCAAGTCGAGCGGCATTGCGCAACTCGACCAATTGCTGGGCGGCGGCATCGAAACAGGCTCGAGCACATTGATTCTCGGGCCCGCGGGCACGGGCAAATCACTCACTGCGATCGTCAATGTAGTCGCAGCGGTGAAGCGCGGCGAGAAGGCTGCAATGTTTATCTTCGACGAGGAGCTTGGACTGCTGTTCGATCGCATGAAGGGGATCGGAATCGATCTGCCTGCCATGCAGGAAAGCGGACATCTGTTTGTCGAACAGGTCGATGCCGCCGAATTGTCGCCCGGTGAATTCGCGCATCGCGTCCGTCGTCAGATTGACGAGCACAACATCAAGACCGTCGTGATCGACAGTCTCAATGGCTATCAGGCCTCGATGCCGGAAGAGAACTCGCTGATCCTGCACATGCATGAGCTGCTGCAATATCTCAACCGCAGGGGCGCAGCGACCTTCATGACGGTGGCGCAGCACGGCCTCGTCGGCGATATGAAGGCGCCGGTGGACGTCACCTATCTCGCCGATACCGTGATCCTGCTCCGTTACTTCGAAGCAAGCGGCAGCGTTCGCCGTGCGATGTCCGTGATCAAGAAGCGAACCGGTGCGCATGAGTCGACCATTCGCGAGTACCGGATCGACGGGCGAGGCCTCACGATCGGCGCGCCGCTCAGCGAATTCCAGGGCGTGTTGCGTGGCGTACCCATTTACAACGGTCAAAATTCTCTGCTTGAGGGATCCTCGGCGTGAAACCGGGGCGTTCCTCCGAGCGCGCTGTCATCCTTGCTCCCACAGGGCGCGATTCTGCAGTGGCTGCGGCATTAATCCGCGAGGCCGGTTTTTACGCGCAACCCTGCGCGGATTTTCCGACGCTGCTCGACGAGATCAAGGGCGGCGCCGGCGTGGCTGTCATTGCTGACGAGGCGATCAAGACCGTTGATCTGCGCGGCCTCGGCAACTGGCTGCATGATCAGCCGTCGTGGTCCGATTTCCCGATCATCCTGCTGACGCGTCAGGGCGGCGGACCGGAGCGCAACCCGGATGCCGCGCGGCTCGGACAGTTGCTCGGCAATGTGACGTTCATCGAGCGCCCGTTTCACCCGACCACATTGATTTCGATCGTCGGTTCGGCCGTCCGCGCGCGCCGGCGTCAATATCAGACGCGTGCCATTCTCGAAGATCTCGGCGACAGTCAGGGGCTGCTGCAGACGGCGCTCGATGCGGGACGGCTCGGCACGCTCGAACTGCATCTGCCCGAACTTCGGCTTGAGGTCTCGGATACGACCAAGGCATGCTTCGGCCGCCGGCCGGATCAGTCATTCACGTTCAGCGAGTTGCAGGCCGCGGTTCATCCCGATGATCGCGAGCAACGCCAGCAGGCGCTCGATGCGACGCTAATGGCCGGCGCGGACTACAATGTCGAATACCGCAATATCTGGCCGGACGGCTCGGTGCATTGGGTCGAGACGCGTGCGCGCATGGTCCGTGGGTCCGACGGCAAGCCGAAAACGCTCGTCGGCGTCTCCGTCGATATCACGGCGCGAAAGTCCGCCGATATCGATCGCGACAACTTGCTGGAGCAGTTGACGGCGGAGCGGTCTGCGCTTGCCGAGCTTACGGCGACGCTCGAACAGCGCGTCGAGGAACGCAGCAACGACCTGATGAAGGAAGTCGCGGCGCGCGAGAAGGCGCAGGACCAACTGCGCCAGGCGCAGAAGATGGAGACCATCGGCCAGCTCACCGGCGGCGTGGCGCATGACTTCAACAATCTGCTGATGGCGGTGATGGGTAATCTCGATCTACTGCGCAAGCGCATGCCGGATGATCCGCGCCTGAAACGACTGGTCGATGGTGCCATGCAGGGCGCCGAACGCGGCGCCTCACTGACGCAGCGACTACTGGCCTTCGCGCGGCAGCAGGATCTGAAAGCCGTGGCCGTCGATCTCGGTGCGCTGGTCCGCGGCATGAGCGATCTGCTCGAGCGCTCGCTAGGGCCGCGCGTGGCGCTGCGTCTCGATATTCCCGACAATCTGCCGCGGGCGCAGATCGATCCCAATCAGCTCGAACTCGCCATCCTCAATCTCGCGATCAATGCGCGCGACGCCATGCAGGACGGCGGCTCCATCGATATCAAGGTGAAGAAGCATAAGGTCGGCAAGGGCGACCCGATTCTGAAGCCCGGCGACTATCTCAAGGTGTCGATCATCGACAACGGCGCCGGCATGTCGCCGGAGACGTTGAAGAAGGCGATCGAGCCGTTCTTCTCGACCAAGCCTGTTGGCAAGGGGACTGGTCTCGGTCTGTCCATGGTGCACGGTCTGGCTGTACAGCTCGGCGGCACGCTCGATCTCTCGAGCGTCGTCGGCAAGGGAACGACGGCGACCCTCGTGCTGCCGGTCACCGACAGGAAGCCGGAGGCCGCCGATACGGCCCATGTCATGCGCCACGCCGCGCGCTCTGCCGTGATCCTGTTTGTCGATGACGATCCTCTCATCGCGATGTCGACGACGGAGATGCTGGAGGATCTCGGCCATCGCGTGATCCCCGCGACTTCGGGGCGGCATGCGCTGGAGATTCTGAAAAGCGACGAGCCGCTCGATCTGATGATGACCGATCACATGATGCCCGGCATGACGGGCATCGAGCTTGCGGCTTATTCCCGCGAAATGCGGCCGTCGCTGCCGGTCCTGCTCGCTACCGGCTATGCGGATTTGCCCGAAGGCGCTCAGCTCGATCTGCCGCGGCTTGCCAAGCCGTACCATCAGGATCAGCTCCGGGACCGGCTCGATCAACTGCTGGGCTAAGCCCACTCCGGCCGGGGTGGTATCAATCTGCCAGCGGCGCAGCAAAATTAACCATTCATTAAATCCTGTGGAACCAACAATGCCCCGATCGGGAATCAACCGATTCAGGGGCCATCATGGATATCGAAGCCTATTTCGCGAAGACGCCGGCCACGATCGAGGAGATCAAGGCACGCGTGGCCGCAGCTTTCGGCCGTCATCCGCTGTGCCGCGAGGTGCAGTTCGACATCGTCAGCACGCCCCGCGCCGGAAAGGGCGCAAACTGGACCATCAGTATGCAATCGGTCGCTCCGGATGCGCTGTGGGAAGCTTCCGATATCGTGAGCGATATCCAGGAAGCCTATGTTCTCGCCAACGCCGCCTGAACGTCTCTGAGTATTATCGCACCGTTCTGGTATGGTTAGGCCTTAATTAATCTCCATTTGTGAGGACAGGTACCTCTGGTAGTCCTGAATTTCGGAGACTGGCTTGACGCGTGCGCTGACCCTTCTTGTGCTGGGCTGCCTGTTGCTGACCGGCGTGGCTGTTGCGAGCATCCTCGGTCGCGATAGCATCCCATCGCTGTCGCTGTCATATGACGACAGTGCCGCGCAAAATTCGGTCGCGGTGTCGCGCGGACCGGTTTCCAATACGCAAGGCAAGAAAGACAAGTTGCCATTGGCCGGCGCCATGATGGCGTCGCTCGATCCGCAGCAGGTCCCGAGCGTTGACGGCAGTCCGTTGCGCCAGGCCTTTGCATCCGACAGTCCAATCGAAGTGCCCGGTTCGACGGTGCTTGCCCCGATCGTGGTGCCGCAGCCGACCGCCAAGCCCAAGGCCGCTGCCAAGCCGGTGCAGAAGACCTATACGCTGCTCAGCGATGCGCAGATTTCGGCGATCAAGACCCGGCTAAATCTGACGGCGTCGCAGGAATCGTACTGGCCCGGCGTCGAAGCGGCGCTGCGCAACGTGGCGCGCAGGATCCACGAGACCAAACAGGCCAGTCCGTCAGCCGGCGCGCCGCCGATCGATCCCGATAGCGACGAGGTGCAGCGGCTCAAGTCCGCTGCGATGCCGTTGTTGTTCCAGTTGCGTGAGGATCAGAAGCGCGAAGTCCGTGCACTGGCGCGCATGATCGGACTCGAAAAGGTCGCGTCGGCGATCTGACCCCTGTCATATACCGGCCGCATCGGTGACGCGGGACTGTCACAACCCGTAACAGACAAATTGTCGCGCCTGTCATCCGGGCTTCGCATCCGTGGTGCAGAGATTAACGCCTCTTAACCTGTAACGGGGGCGTTTCATGACCGATTTCACTGCCAATCAATCCATTTCCGGAGGCGCGGCTGTTGAGCCGGCGTCGCGGCCAAATCTCGACAAGGGTTTTAACCCGCTGACGATGATCCTGTTTTTCGGGATCCTGGCCGCCGGCCTCCTGTTCGTCGCCTACAGCATCTATGTCGACGTCAATGCCACCGGGACCCGCGTCACCAGCTATCTGCCCTACCTCCTGCTGTTCGTGGCGCTGCTGATCGCGCTTGGCTTCGAATTCGTCAACGGCTTCCATGACACCGCCAATGCGGTCGCCACCGTCATCTATACCCATTCGCTGCCGGCGGAATTCGCCGTGATGTGGTCGGGCTTCTTCAACTTCCTCGGCGTGCTGTTCTCCACGGGCGCGGTGGCTTTTGGCATCGTTTCGCTGCTGCCGGTGGAATTGATCCTGCAGGTCTCCAGCGGTGCCGGCTTTGCCATGGTGTTCGCGCTGCTGATCGCGGCGATCATCTGGAATCTCGGCACCTGGTATCTCGGCCTGCCGGCCTCCAGCTCGCACACGCTGATCGGTTCGATCATCGGCGTCGGTATCGCCAATGCGCTGATGCGCGGCCGTGACGGTACCTCGGGCGTGGATTGGGGCAAGGCCACCGAAATCGGCTACGCGCTGCTGCTGTCGCCGTTGTTCGGCTTTGCCTGCGCCGCCATCCTGCTGCTGGTGCTGAAATTCCTCGTGCGTAACCCGGCTTTGTACGCAGCACCGGACGGCAACAAGGCGCCGCCGTTGTGGATCCGCGGCATCCTGATCGCGACCTGCACCGGCGTGTCCTTCGCACATGGTTCGAATGACGGACAGAAGGGCATGGGCCTGATTATGCTGGTGCTGATCGGCACCGTGCCGACCGCCTATGCGCTCAACCGCGCATTGCCGGAATCCCGCGTCGCGCAGTTCCAGGTCAACTCCATCGCGGCCGCCAAGGTGATCGCAGCCAAGGGGGCCGGCCACAGCATCATCGGCGATCCCCGTCCGGCGGTGACCACCTATGTTTCGCAGCGCAAGATCAGCGAAGGCACCTATCCGTCGCTCGCCGTTCTCGTGCAGCAGGTCGGCGATCAGGTTCGCAGCTACGGCACGCTCGACAAGATGCCCGCGGAATCCGTCGGCAACACCCGCAACGACATGTATCTCGCATCGGAAGCCATCCGCTTCCTGATGAAGGACAAGGAAAACGACCTCAACAAGGAAGATGTCGCGACCCTCAATGCCTATAAAGGCTCGCTCGATGCCGCGACCAAGTTCATCCCGGATTGGGTGAAGATCGCTGTGGCCATCGCGCTCGGCCTCGGCACCATGGTCGGCTGGAAGCGCATCGTCGTCACCGTCGGCGAGAAGATCGGCAAGACGCATCTGACCTATGCGCAGGGCGCTTCGGCCGAACTCGTGGCTGCGGCCACCATCGGCGCGGCCGACGTGTTCGGTCTGCCGGTTTCGACCACCCACGTGCTGTCGTCCGGCGTCGCCGGCACCATGGCGGCGAACGGTTCGGGCCTGCAGATGGCCACGATCCGCAACCTGCTGATGGCCTGGGTGCTGACGCTGCCCTGCGCCATCATGCTCTCGGCCTCGCTCTACGTGCTGTTCAGCCAGTTGTTCTGAGGATAGACGAGGCCGCTGCGGAAACGTAGCGGCCTCGCTTTTTTGCACGGTCGAAAGAGAGGCCCGCGCCGTTAATGCGCGGGCTTTTTCTTGTGGGGTAAGTACCCTTCGCCGTCATTGCGAGCGCAGCGAAGCAATCCAGAAGCAAAAAGCGAGGATTGGATTGCTTCGTCGCAAGAGCTCCTCGCAATGACGGGGAGGGGCCGGCGCTGAGCTTTTGTGAGAAGCGCTGCTGCCTCTACGAACTGCTCTCGCGATGCACGTCGTGCACCACGATGCCCTTGCCTTGCTCCGGCAGCGCCAGCCAGTCGCGGCGCTTCAATGTGCGGCGGGTATCGTCGAGGCCGCTCTGCCAGTGCTCGCGCATCGAGGTCGCCGAGAACTCGTGGTCCTTGGAATCGCCCTCATAGGCCTTCTGCTGATAGATCATCTGCAGGATGGTGATCTCCGGCAGATCCGACAGGCTGTCACGCCGCGCGCGCTCCTCGTCGCTGAGCTGGTCGTCGGGAATGCGCTGCAAGATCTTGTAGAGCTCCGACTTCAGATTGTTCATGCGCCGATAGATGTCCGTGTTGTGGCGGGTGCGGGACGAGTAGACGATGTCCTTGTGCCGGGCCAGAACCTCCTGGATATCCCGGGGCAGCACGCCACGGGCGCTGAACAGGTCGACCTGGAACACCAGCGAGTTCATCCTGTCTTCCTGGTCGAGCAGGTGCTGCAGCGGCGTGTTGGAGACGATGCCGCCATCCCAGAAATGATCGGTGCCGATCTTCACCATCGGCAAAGCTGGCGGCAGTGCGCCTGATGCCATCACGTGTTCGGGCGCGATGACTTCCTTCTTGTTGTCGAAATACAGGAAGTTGCCGGTGATGACGTTCACTGCGCCGACGGCGAAGTGGGTCTTGCGCGAGTTGATGAGATCGAAGTCGACCAGTTCGAGCAGCGTGTCGCGCAGCGGCGAGGTGTCGTAATAGCTTGTCGCCGTCTTTGCACCGGCCGGGCTGAACCACGGATTGACCTCGTGCGGCTTGAAGAAGCCCGGCTGGCCGAGGGTCGTGGTCATGAAGGAGCTCGCGAGATTGCGGGCCTTGCGGTAGACGTCGCCGTCCGGTGTGTAGTGCCAGACCTTGCGGGCGGTGATGCGGTCCCAGAAGATCTGCAGCTTCTCCAGCCGGTCTTCCGGCGGATTGCCGGCGATGATCGCCGAATTGATAGCGCCGATCGATACGCCGCACACCCAGTCCGGCTCCATGCCTTGCTCATGTAGCGCCTGATACACGCCGGCCTGATAGGCGCCGAGGGCGCCGCCGCCCTGCAGCACCAGTGCTACACGATCGCAGCGGTCAGGGCGCCAGCCGGTCTCGGCCGTCATGTCTGAATCGGGTGTCCGCGCATCCATCTGGGTCTTCTCCTCAACGATCACATGATGTTGGCGGCAGAATTTAGATGAGCAGTGACGGCGTTGTGACAAATAGCAAATTCGATCATTGCGCATCAGTCCATGAAGCGCGTCACGCGGCTGAAGGAAATTCCTCATACCGCCGTCAAACAGGATCGCTAGCAAAGAAGCAGATATTAACGTTTTCTTACGAAGGGTTGCGCGCATGCTGTCTGGAAAGTCCGCCATTATCACCGGCTCCACCAGCGGCATCGGCCTTGGCATCGCGCGCGGCCTCGCGGCCAGCGGCGTCAATATCGTGCTCAACGGCTTTGGCGATGCCAATGAGATCGAGGCGATCCGCAGCGAGCTTGCCGACAGCCATCAGGTCCGGGTGCTCTATAGCGGCGCCAACATGGCCGACGGCAATGACATCGCGGCGATGATGGCACAGGCGGAGCAGGAATTCGGCGGCGTCGATATCCTGGTCAATAATGCCGGCATTCAATATGTCGCGCCGCTCGAGGAATTCCCGGTCGAGAAATGGGATGCGATCGTGGCGATCAACCTGTCGAGTGCGTTTCACACCACGCGTCTCGCCATCCCCCACATGAAGGCGAAGTCCTGGGGCCGTATTGTCAACATTGCCTCGGCCCATGCGCTGGTCGCCTCGTCGTTCAAGTCGGCCTATGTCGCGGCCAAGCATGGCATTGCCGGCTTGACCAAGACGGCGGCGCTGGAAGTCGCCGAACACGGCATCACCGTGAATGCGGTATGCCCGGGTTACGTGATGACACCGCTGGTCGAAAAGCAGATCCCGGAACAGGCCAAGGCGCGCGGCATCACCGAGCAGCAGGTGATCTCGGACGTGCTGCTCGCCGCCCAACCCACCAAACGTTTCGTGACCGTCGAGGAACTGTCCTCGGTCGTCAATTTCCTCTGCACCGACCACGCCCGTTCGATCACCGGCATCACGCTGCCGGTCGATGGCGGGTGGACCGCGCACTGAGTTTAAACCAGCGATTTCACACCCAAGGAGTTTCCGATGCGCCAGGAAGACATCCTCCGTTTGCCGTCGATGCCGATGGCCGGCCCGAGCTATCCCGCCGGTCCCTATCGCTTCATCAATCGCGAATTCCTCGTCATCACCTATGAGACCGATCCGGACCTGATCCGGATGGGTCTTCCCGAGCCACTGGAGCCGATCGAACAGCCGATCGTGCATTATGAGTGGATCAAGATGCCGGATAGTTCAGGCTTCGGCAGCTACACCGAGACCGGCCTCGTGATCCCCGCACGCTTCAAGGGCGAGGACGTCAACTTCGTCTCGCAGATGTATCTGGACGATGATCCGCCGATCGCTGCCGGGCGCGAGATCTGGGGCTTCCCGAAGAAATACGCCCATCCGAAACTCGAAGTGGTCAAGGACACGCTGACCGGTACGCTGGAATATGCCGGGCAGCAGGTTGCCATGGGCACGATGGCCTACAAGCACGGCGCCATGGCCGGCAACGGCGAGGCCACCCTTGCCACGCTGTCCAAGACCCAGATCAATCTGAAGCTGATCCCGGGCGTCGATGGCAGCGCGGAAGTCTGTCAGCTGGTGGCGATCAACCTGACTGATATCACCGTGAAGGGCTCATGGTTCGGCCCGGGCCGTCTGCATCTGATCCCGCATGTCAACGCGCCGGTCGCCGACTTTCCGGTGCGCCGCGTGATCGGTGCGCATCATTTCCTGGCCGATCTGACATTGCCCTATGGCCGCGTCGTCTATGACTACAACAAGCAGAGCGATACACTCGCCGAAGCCGCTGAATAGAGCATGATCCGGAAAAGTGGAAACCGGTTTTCCGAAAGATCATGCTCAAAACAAAGAGATGAGATGATGGTCCGATTTTTTCTAATCGGATCATCATCTCATCTCGGCTGACATATCCCTGTAACAAGGGTGTCATTAAGTGCCTGCGGCGGACTGACACAGTCGGAGAGCCGCAGGCAGATATTTTATTTTTTTGGTGGCGCATGCGTATTGCGTGGCGTGAAAAACGGTGGGTGTCCGATGCAGCTTGAAGTGCCGGTCACATCTGCAGAGGTGACGTCCACACTTGGCTTGACCGATCCGATCCCGGGTCTGGTCTGGGCCTTCCGGATCCATTCCGACGGCAAGCCAGAGCCGTTGCCGGTCGATGCCGGCATCGATCTCGTCCACGGCGGGTTGCTCTGGCTGCATTTCAACCTGACTGACGCGCGCGCGCTGCAATGGCTAGCGCAGATCTCATTGCATGCGCCGGAGCAGGCCCGTGCCTTGTTGCTGTCCAAGGACACATATCAGCAACTCCATGCCACCGATGACAGTATCTATGGTGTGATCTCGGACCTGTTGCGCGATATCGACGAGGCGACCGAAGACACTGGTTATCTGCGCTTCGTGATGACCGAGCGCTTGCTGATCAGCGGCCGGCATCACGCGCTGTGTGCCGTCGATGCGACGCGCCGTTCGCTTGAGCAGGGCCAGCGGGTCGACAGCATGGCCGCGCTGCTTGAGACGATCGTGGAGAATGTTGCCGACACCATGGACGGCGTCGCCGACAGTCTGGCGATATCGCTCGACGAGATCGAGGAGCAGGTGGTCTCCGGCGACTCCCGTGACATGTTGCAGAAGCTCGGCCGTCTGCGCCGGACCTGCGTGCGGCTGCATCGGCAGCTGTCCGGGCTGCGCATCGTATTCCAGCGGCTTGAGGCCAAAGGTCAGCGTGAGTTGAAACCGTCGCTGCAACTGCGTGCCGGCAAGCTGGCGCAGCGGCTCGATGGACTGGATCACAATGTGGTCGAGATGCGCGAACGCAGCCGGCTGTTGCAGGAAGAGCTGCATCTGCAGATCGAGGAACGCGGCAATGAAAGCCTTCGCGTTCTTTCAGTGCTAACCGCGCTTCTGCTGCCGCCGACGCTGGTCACCGGCATTTTCGGTATGAACACCAAGGGCCTGCCGCTGACCGATGTCGAAACCGGATTTCTCTGGGCCGGCGCGCTGATATTGATTTCGTCAGCATCGGCCTATGCCGTGATGAAGCGCCTCAAGATCATCAGGTAGCTATCATGGTTGGTGTGTTTTCGTGCTGGATGGTCCGTGCGATGATGGCGCTCGCCGGCCTTGTCGCCTGTGGCACGGTCTCGCTGTCATCGGCGCATGCCGGCGACTGGCGCGATAGCGGCCTGAAGCCGATCAATGACCGGCTCGCCGAATGGGGCGTTGCACTGTCGGCGACCTATATAGGCGAGGCGCTCGGCAATGCGTCCGGCGGCATCCGGCGCGGCGCGGTCTATGAGGGACGGTTCGATTTTGGCGTGGATGTCGATCTCGACAAGGCGGTTGGCTGGAGCGGCGCGACCTTTCACGCCAATGTCTATCAGATCCACGGACCTGGCCTGTCGCGCGACTATATCGGCAATCTGATGCTGGTGAGCGGCATCGAAGCGCTGCCGGCGACGCGGCTCTATGAATTCTGGATCGAACAGTCGCTGTTCGGCGGCAGACTGCTGGTGAAGGTCGGTCAGCAGCCATCCGATATCGAGTTCATCGACAGCAAGTATGACGATATCTTCGTCAATTCGGCGCTGGGCTGGCCCGGCATTACCGGCGTGATCCTGCCGGCGGGCGGACCCTCGCCGCCACTCGCCGTGCCGGGCGTTCGTTTCAAGGCCAGTCTGTCGGATGCGTTCACGGCCTATCTGGCGGTGTTCAATGGCAGTGCGGCTGCGCCCGGCCCGAATGATCCGCAGATCGCCAACGCGCATGGTCTCGCATTTCGCGTCAACGATCCGCCGTGGATCATCGGGCAACTGAAATATGCCTACAAGCTCGGCCCGTCGGAGTTGCCTGGATCGATCACCGGCGGCGGCTGGGTGCATCTGGCCGAATTCGATGACGAGCGCTGGACCGCACAGGGCCGGTCGCAGGCCGATCCGGCCGGCACCGGCGAGCCGCTGATGCGGCGCGGCAATCGCGGCGTTTTCGCCGTTTACGAACAGCGGCTCGCTTTCAGTGCACTCGGCCCGGACAAGGGCATCGGCTTCTTTGCGCGCACATCGATCAGCCCGTCCGATCGCAATCTGATCAGCTTCTATCTCGATGGCGGCATTCAGGTGTCGGGTTTCTCGGCAGAGCGGCCGGATGACAGGTTCGGAATCGCGATGACTTATGCGCGTATCTCGGATGGCGCGCGCGGGCTTGATCGTGATGTGCAGCTTTTCACCGGAATTCAATCGCCCATCCGCGATTTCGAAGCCGTGCTGGAAGTAACCTATCTCGCTGCGGTCGCGCCGGGTGTCGCGGTGCAGCCGGTGTTTCAATATGTGATGCATCCCGCCGGCGGCGCCGTCGATCCCAACGATGCCACGCAGACAAAGCGCATCAAGGACGCCGCGGTGTTCGGCGTCCGCACCACCATCAATTTCTAGAGTTTCTCGTCATTCCGGGATTTGCTAGAGCCGGCTTGCCGGCGGCGGCAAAGACCCGGAATCCCGTCATGTTCAACATTCTGAGATTCCAGGTTCGCGCGCGCGAAGATGCGCACGCGCCCCGGAATGACGAGTTTTTGGCTATTCAGCAGCTACGGCTTTCGGTGTCTTGGTGAGGCCCGCAGCCGCCTCGGCGATCATCTCATAGGACTTGAGCCGCGTGGCGTGGTCGTAGACGTCCGAGACGATCATCAACTCATCCGCGCCGGTCTCCTCGACCAGCGCGGCGATGCCGGCGCGAACCGTCTCCTTCGAGCCGATGATCGAACGCCGCAGCATGCCCATGGCCTGCATCTTCTCGGCCGGCGCCCAGTAGGTCTCGATATCCTCGATCGGCGGCGCGCTTAGCCCGCGGGTGCCGCGGAACATGTTGGTGAACGACATCTGCTGCGTGGTCCACAACCGCTTGGCCTCGGCATCGGTGTCGGCGGCGATGATGTTGACGCCGACCATCGCATGCGGCTTCGTCGACTGTTCGGAGGCTTCGAAGTGCTGGTGATAGATCTGCAGGGCCTGCAGCAACTGGTCGGGCGCGAAATGCGAGGCGAAAGCGTAGGGCAGGCCGAGCGCCGCGGCGAGCTGCGCGCCATAGGTCGAGGAGCCGAGAATCCATAGCGGCACGTTGGTGCCCGCGGCAGGCACCGCCTGCAGGCGCTGGTTTGGGCCGGCCGGGGCGAAATAGGCCTGCAGCTCCTGGATGTCCTGCGGGAAATTATCGGAATTCTGCAGCGAGCGGCGCAGCGCCCGCATGGTCATCTGGTCGGTGCCGGGTGCGCGGCCGAGGCCGAGATCGATGCGGCCGGGAAACAGCCGCGCCAATGTGCCGAACTGTTCGGCGATGACGATGGGGGCATGGTTCGGGAGCATGATCCCGCCGGCACCGACGCGAATGGTTTTGGTCCCCGCCGCGATATGGCCGATCACCACCGATGTGGCGGCGCTGGCGATGCCGATCATGTTGTGATGTTCGGCGACCCAGAAGCGCTGATAGCCCCAGCGCTCTGCATGACCGGCGAGATCCCGGGAATTGTCGAGCGCACCGCGCGCATCGGTGTCCTGGGTAACGCGGACGAGGTCGAGGATCGAAAGTGCGGTCATGACGGGGCTCCCATTGCCCTTGCCATGTGGGCATGGCTGGGGCGGATTGCCAGCCGGCTGCGCGCCCGGCATGGCAGCCCGGCGTTACTCCCGAGCTGTCAGGCCAGGCTCGCGTGGAAGGCGCGGACGATTGCGGCGCATTCGGCCGGCTTTTCCATCTGCATGAAATGCGAAGCGTCAGGCACGGTGGTGAAGGTGAAGCCGCCATCGCGCGCGAAGGCACGCTCCATGTCGACGAACGGGCTAGTTCTCGCCTTTGGTTCACCGGCGACGAGCTGCACCGGCAGCCTGACACTGCACATCCGCTCCCAGGCACCTGGGAGATCCTGCATGGTGAAGATGCTGGCCTCGAATTCCCTGGCGCAGGCGAGTTCATAGAGCTGCCTGTCGTCGTTCCAGCGCAGCGTGGATGCGGCGAGTGCCTGCAGTCCGGCATCGTCGACGCCGGCAAATGCCGAGCTGCGGCGATAGGACTCGAATAGCTCCTGCACATTCGGAAAGGTGGTGCGACGCTGCGCAGCGCGTCCGGCGAGTCTGTCATTTTCCGTGCGGAAACTCTGGAACTCGGGATAACTCGCTGGCGGCGTCGCCGGCGGCTCGAAGCCGACGAAGCCGATCCACGGCGTCTCGTATTCGGCGGCATGCAGCAGGGTCGTCAGTGCGCTCATCGAATGAAATGCGCCGAGGCTCGGCGCCGGGCCGAGTTCGCGCGTGATCCCTTGCATGATCGCCTCATAGTCGCGGATGAGCTGCGGCCAGACATGCGGGATGGGCTGGCGATACGGACTGCTCCGGCCGTGATGACGGAAGTCGAACACCACGGTCTCATAGTCATCCGTGAAGAGGCGCCAGAAGCTTTGAAAAGCATCGATGGCGAGGCCATTGCCATGGCTGCAGATGATCCGTGGACCTTTTCCATAAACGCGTATGCTGGCTGTGGCGCCATCTTCGAGCAGAACCTGAAAAGCGTGCGTCTCGGCCGCAAGGGCCGGAGCGGAAGGCGCATAGTCCATATGGGGGAGAATCCGTTATATTTTGGAGCAAAAGGCGAAGCTGTCGTATGCTTGGCCGGACCGCAGAGTCTAAAAGACCTTGTCTGAAAGACTTTGCTGCTCACCGTCAGTTCGTACGCAGTTTCAGGATACAAAGCGCGGCGGGGTGGTTCAAGCCACAGCAACTCATACCAGCTCAGCTGGAACGCCGGATGATCGCCACGCGCCCGTCCAGCGGGATCGTCGTGTGCCCGTCGGTCACCGGCACGCGGCGCCACTCGGCATCGTCATTCGGACGGTTGAAGGAGAGCGAAGCGGCAGGGCCATCGACGGCGATGTCGAGCGGCTCCGTGGGCACCGGGATGTCTTCAGCCTTCTCCACATTCCAGCAGCGCACCGCGCGCCATACCGCAAGCAGCGGTTGTCCCTGCGCATCCTGAAACGCGATATGCCGCAGGTCCGGTGCCGTGGATGCCACGCGTAGCGGCGGATCGTTGTTGGCGCGGCGTGCGCCTTTCAGTGCGGACAGGAGATTCCGGATCGCATGGTAGCCAGGCTTCGGCGAGCCGTCATTGCGGACGAGGCCCCAATGATGTTCTCCGTCATTGGGATCGGTACCGCCATCGAAGAATTCGTAGAGGAATGTCCGGAGAATGCCGAGGCGGAAGTTGTTGAGCAGCAGCCGTGGCAGATAGAGCGCCGCCGCCGTTTCCGAGACGCCGGAGGTACCGGGCTTCACGACATTGCAATAGCCGCATTCGGTTGCCAGTGCGGGTGCGCCGGGTTTGAACGCGTCGCGCATATTGTGCAGATACCAGGACACGGCGGCGTAGTCGTTGGTTGTTTCCGGCTCTTGCGCCTTCTGTACATAGGAATGGATCGCGACGGCATCGCTGAACTGCGCGGCCGGGCGCAGCAGCGCGACGTCGGCGGGCTTCCAGTTGATGACGCTTGGCGACAGCAGCGGCAACTCCGTCGCCGCATATCGCGCGCGCAGCGCATGGTGCACCTCGCGCTGATAGTTCACGACGACATTGCTCCAGCCCGGCTTCGCCAGCGGCAGCGACAGAAACCAGTCGCTGTTGCCCTCGTTCTGGCCCTCCATCGCCGAGACGCGCTCGATGCCCAATGCGGCGAGATAGGTCATCATCTCCGGCACGGTGTTGGTCGCCGGCGACACCACAACATTGAACAGGATGTTCGAGCGTTTGTTCAGCGCGCGCCAGCGATCGAGATCGTTGCTAGGTCGCAACTCGTCGCGCAGATGGCGAATGCCTGATGCCGCAAGCAGATCGTGAAACCGGTCGAAATGACTCGCATATGGCTCGCTGCTGATATGCACATTGACGCCGACGCTGTCGGTGAAGGTATCGGACGGGCCGGGAAGCGACAGCGCGACCAATGGACCGGAGCGCAGCATCATCGACGCCGCGCCTCCCCTCAGGATGGCTCGTCTGCTCAGGCCGGGCATTTCGATCTCGCACGCATGAAGCCCCAGTGACGCCTCGGGGCAGTCTGAGCCTGTTAGACTTAATAAACCGCCGATCGACAAGAGATGTTCTCGTCAGCGATCAACCGAATCGGTCCACTGGCCCGCAAGATCACTGTCATCGCGGCAACGAACAACTGTATGCGCTCGCAAAAACGTGAGCTGCGTTGGCCGTCGGCCTGTCGGCTCCGGCCCGTCCCGTGCGTCTTCCACTCTAAGACCGCTGAAGTGGAGACCAGGAATGACCAATTCTCACTATCGCTGGGTAATCGTCGCCGCGGGCGGCCTTCTGGGCTGCGTCGCGATCGGCGGCATGTTTTCGTTGCCGGTGTTCCTGCAGCCGATCGCGCGGGATACCGGCTGGTCGGTCACCGGTATATCCAGCGCCATGACAATTGGCTTCCTCGCGATGGCTGTCACCAGCATGATCTGGGGCACCTTGTCCGACCGATTGGGGCCACTCCCGGTGGTGTTGACCGGGTCGGTCGTCCTCGCGTCAAGCCTGGTGCTGGCGAGCCTCGCGACATCTCTGGTCGCATTTCAATTTGTCTTCGGGTTGATGGTCGGCGGCGCCACCGCCGCGATCTTTGCGCCGATGATGGCGACGGTCACCGGCTGGTTCGATACGCATCGCAGCCTGGCCGTCTCGCTGGTTTCGGCGGGGATGGGCATGGCGCCCATGACCATGTCGCCGCTGGCGGCCTGGCTCGTTTCGAACCACGATTGGCGCACCTCGATGCAGATCGTGGCCCTCGTCGTGGCCGCGATCATGATTCCAGTCTCGCTGCTGGTGCGCCGCGCGCCGGCGCTGGAGTGCGCGCCTTCCGCTCCATCCGCCGAGCCGGCGCGGGCAGAGATGTCGCGCGCGCAGGCGCTACGCTCGCCACAGTTCATCATCCTGCTGCTGACGAATTTCTTCTGCTGTGCCACGCATTCTGGGCCGATCATCCATACTGTGAGCTACGCGATCAGCTGCGGCATACCGCTTGTCGCTGCGGTCACGATTTATAGCGTCGAGGGTCTGGCAGGGATGGGCGGCCGTATCGCCTTCGGCCTGCTCGGCGACCGTTTTGGCGCCAAGCGTGTACTGGTCCTTGGCTTGCTCGCCCAGGCGTTCGGGGCGCTCGGTTTTGTCTTCGTGCGTGAGCTCGGCGGGTTCTACACCGTGGCGGCGGTCTTTGGCTTCATCTACGCCGGCACCATGCCGCTCTACGCCGTTCTCGCACGCGAAAACTTTCCGCTGCGGATGATGGGCACGGTGATCGGCGGAACGGCCATGGCCGGCAGCCTTGGCATGGCGACTGGACCTCTCGCCGGAGGTTTGATCTACGACGCGTTCGCCAGCTACGCTTGGCTCTATATCGGCTCCTGGATCATGGGGCTCGGCGCTTTCCTGATTGCAATGACATTCAGGCCGATGCCGGTGGCGAAAGCGGAGCCCGCACCTCTGCCGGCGTGAGGACAAATCCTCCAGTCGTCATTTGCGGGTAACGCGCTTTTCGGAAATATAGCCCGTCGTCAACGGATTATTGCTGATGAGCTGTTGGTGCCCCTGGCCGGAATCGAACCAGCACTCCTTGCGGAACTCGATTTTGAGTCGAGCGCGTCTACCAATTCCGCCACAGGGGCCTTCGGACGCCGGCCGGAGACCGGGGGCGCGAAGCGGGCGGAATATAGCGGGCGCTCCGGGCGGGTCAACCTGCGGTTTGGCCAGATTGGCCGCCGCGCACACTCCAGTGTGATCGGGGCTGCCTCGACAGGCTGGTGAGCCCGGGATAGGACGCAGCAGCCACTCCGGAGAGCACCGTGACTGCCCAGACCGCACACACCTCCACGCCTGCGTCGTCGAACCCGGCGCTGGTCGCTGCATTGGCGGTCGGTCTGATTGCATTGGCGACGCTGGCGGGGGCCTGGTTCTTCCAGCTGGTGCTGGATATCCGGCCGTGCCCGCTCTGCCTCGAACAGCGCTATGCCTATTATCTCGCGATTCCGCTGGCGGTGCTGGTGGCGATTGCTGCCGCTAGGGACGCGCCGCGCGGCCTGGTTGTGACCGGCCTCGTTGTGCTGGCGCTGGCGGCGCTCGCCAATGCGGTGCTCGGCGGTTATCACGCCGGCGTCGAATGGACATTCTGGCAGGGTCCAACGGACTGTTCGGGTCCGGTGGTCGATCTCGGCAAGGCCGGCAGCCTGCTGGAGCGCCTCGACACCGTGAAGGTGATTCGCTGCGACGAGGTGCAGTGGCGTTTCCTAGGCCTGTCGCTGGCCGGCTACAATGTGCTGATCTCGCTGGCGATGGCGGCGATCGCACTGTGGGGCGCCGGCAAGACCGCACGGCGCTGATCCGCCGCCGGTCGTGCCCGCTGGCGCAGCGCTACCAGCGATAGCGCAGCGTGCCGATCACCGTGCGTCCCTGGCTCAAATAGCAGTAGCCGGAATTGCAGACCGCAACCTGCTCGTCGGCGACGTTGTTGGCGTTGATCGAGGCCTGATAGCCCGCAAACTTCGGTCCAAGCCTGGCGAAATCGTAACGCGCGGCCAGATCGAACAGCGTATAGCCGTTGTTGCGTGAGGTGTTGTCGTTCGACGTCCAGGTCGCGTCGATATAGCGGACACCGGCACCGAGACCGAGGCCTTCAAGCGAACCGTTCAGGAAGGTGTAGTTCATCCAGCTTGACGCGGTGTGCTTCGGCGTCACCGCAGGGGTCTTGCCGAGCTCGGTCGCGATCGAGCTCTTGGTGATCTCTGCATCGGAATAGGTATAGGCCGTCACCGTTTCGAGCTCCGGTGTGAGTCGCGCGCGCGCCTCGAGTTCGAAGCCCTGCACGCGGATCTCGCCGACCGAGGCGTAATAGGCGATGCTGTTGACGAAGCCGGCGAGCTTGGCAGCGTTCTTCTCCTTGAGGTCGTAGATCGACGCCGTGAGCAGCACGTCGGGCCGTGGCTGATACTTCACGCCGCCCTCGATCTGTTCGCCTTCGGAGGGTGCCAGCACGGTGCCGTCGATGCTGAGCGACGTGACCGGCTGGAACGAGGTCGCGTAGCTCACATAGGGTGCGATGCCGTTCTCGAAGTGATAGAGCAGGCCGGCGCTGTAGGAGAACGCGTTGTCGTTGCGCGCACCTGTGACGGCGCCCGTATAGGAATTGATTTGCGTGCGATCCGCCCAGTCCTGACGACCGCTGAGCGACAGGTGCCAGTTGCCGAGTCGCATCTGGTCCTGCAGATAGACGCCGACCTGTTCCTGCGTCGAACGCGAACCGGACGTATAGCCCGGGGTTGGGCCGGCAATGCCGTAGACGGGATTGAGGATGTTGAGCGCATAGCCGGGATTCACGGCGCCCAGGCCGAGCTTGAAGTCCCAGGTATTGTGATCGTAATTCACGCCGAACAGTGCGCGGTGGGCGATCGGGCCGGTGGCAAAGTCGGCCTGCAGCGCATTGTCGGTTTGCCAGCTCGTCTGGTCGTCGCCGACGGCCACGGCACCGCGGTCATAGACGGTTGACGTTGCCGTCGCGAAGCTGCCGCTGAGATAGCGCGATTCCGCATGCAGCGTGCCGAACCGGGTGTGCTGGCGGAACGTGAAGACATCATCAAAGCGATGTTCGAGCTTGTAGCCGACCTGCGCCTGCTGCAGCCGCAGATAGTCGTATTTCGGATCGCTCGATCGCAGCTTGATGGTCGCGCCGTTGACGTTCACCAGCTGGCCGTCGCGATTGAGCATGGCGACGCTGGCGTCAGTTTCGTCCTTCTGCAGGATGGCATAGGCCGTCAGCGTGGTGTCAATGGTCGGTCGCCAGGTGATCGATGGCGCCAGCATCAGCCGTTCGTCGGCGATGTCGTAATTGGTCTCGCCGGCGCGGCCGAGGCCCACCAGGCGATACAGCAGCGACTTGTCGGAATTGGCGCCGCCGATGTCGAACGCCGTTTGCATGCGGCCATAGGTGCCGCCCTGCAGTGAAATCTCGTTGACCTGATTCTCGACCGGGAATTTGGATCGGCGATCGACG
Organism: Tardiphaga sp. 862_B3_N4_1; assembly: GCF_051811085.1. Lineage (NCBI taxonomy): Bacteria > Pseudomonadati > Pseudomonadota > Alphaproteobacteria > Hyphomicrobiales > Nitrobacteraceae > Tardiphaga > Tardiphaga sp. 862_B3_N4_1. The sequence goes on along the minus strand of NZ_JBPWQB010000002.1, from coordinate 955,769 downwards.
AGGCCGCCGGGGACGGACTGCCCATAGAGCACGGCAGCCGGGCCCTTGATCACCTCGATGCTGTTGAGCTGATAGGGTTCGGTCCGGAATGTGGTAAAGCCGGCGGCGAACTGCTTCAGCCCGTCGCGGAAGTCGCCGAGCGTCGTCGTCGAGAAGCCGCGGACATAGATCTGATCGAAACGCGGATCGTAGCCGAAGCCGCCGGTGGTGACGCCGGCTGTATAACGAACCGCCTCCGGAATGCTGGTGACGCCGCGATCATCGAGTTCCTTGCGGTCGATGACGCTCACCGAGCGCGGCGTGTCGATCAGCGGCGTATTCGTCTTCGATGCCGAGCTGGCCTGACCTGCGACATAGCTGTTGTTGTCGGCGCTATAGATGCGCTCATTAACCGATGGCGCGGGTGAAATCTGCGGTGTCGTCGTGCGTGTGCGTCGTGTTGCGCGTGCCGATGTCTGAGATCTCGCTGCTGTCGTGCTGCGTGCGCGCTGCTGTGGCTGCGGAGCATCCACCGTGACTGGCGGCAGGCTGGCCTGCGCGAATGCGTCACGCGGAAGTTCGATTGCCAATGCCATCACACTGACGGTGCAAAGCAGTGCAGTCTGCTTCGTCGATTTTCTTGTTCTCAATTTCATTTCAACGCCTCGATGATACTGGTCACGCCAGCTTGATCGAGCGTCTAACTTGATTGGTTCTGCGACGCACTACGGTGCGCGGTAGAATATATCTAGACCTTGCAACGCAGGCATCTGCGTCGCTGCAAGGCACTCATACTTGTTAGATCAATTCCATTGTTTCGATCGATGTCCGCGACGACTGAAGATCAATCGTCGATATCGTCCTGCGCCTTGCCGAACAGATGCACGATTCCGGGCGTGACGATCGAGACATAGATGAAGCGCGACAGATGATGCGCGCCGACGAATACCGGATCGATATGCAGTGTCAGCGCCAGTGCGAGCATGGCGTCCATGGCGCCGGGCGCGAAGGCGACGACGACATCGCTCAGCTTCACAGTCGTGGTGAGCGCGATGATCGTCACGAACACGGCCGAGATGGCGATGGCCACCGTGAATGAGCCGAGCGCCGCCCAGACATGGCTGAGAATGGTGCGCGGCGAGATCTTGCCGAAACGTGAGCCGATCAGGCTGCCGATGCCGACGAGAGCCGTGATATAGGCCCATTGCGGCAGCGTGCCGTGGACCCAGCCGGTGCCGTGCAGGACCGACGAGGCCATCATCGCGCCGAACATCCAGCTCGCCGGAAACTTGATCCAGCGCATGAACAGCGCGACGGCAACGGCCGCGGCAGCCAGTTCGGCGAGTGCGAGCGGCGAGGCTTCCGGTCCGCGCGACGGCAGCGGACCGTGGCCCATCAGGCCGGTGGCGGCGAGCAGCAAGGGGACCATGGCGGTGAGGATGATGACGCGAAAAATCTGCACCACGGCGATGCCCGGCACGTCGGCATTGCGCTCGGTGGCCAGCATGATGATCTGCGACAGCGCGCCGGGGCTGCCGGCCAGCAGCGCGGAGGTGCGGTCCCAGCCATGGACGCGCTGCAGATAGATGCTGCTGCCGAAGGTGGCGCAGAACGTGGCCAGCGCCAGTAGAGCGATGGTCACCGGATAGGCGCTGAGATTGTGCACCATCTCCGGCGACACCATCGAGCCGAGCGACAGGCCCAGTGTCATCAGGATGACATGGGCCATCGGCTGCGGCAGGCCGACCGGGCGGCCGAAGATGCCGTAAGCGGCGACCGCGATCATCGCGCCGGAGATCAGGCCGCCCGGCAATTCCGCCCAATAGAATAGCGCGCCGCCGGTCGTGCCGATGACGAGGGTCTCAAGGGTGGTGCGGATCTGAAGGGAGCTGGGAAGAGCGATGGCCATTTGCACGGAAAGCTGAAGGAGCCCGCTTTATGGCAAAGTCCGCACCTGTCGACAAATGCAGTGTGGTCTACCTGTCCCTCGCTTTCCGGGCGAGGGACAGGCGCATGACGAGAGTTTAGTTCGGTTTGGCGGTCTTCTTGCAATCCGAGCGGAATTTGCGGCGCTCGGTGCCATGCAGGCCCTTGGCATCGGCCTGTTTCGAACATTCGAGTGACGCTGCGGTGCGGGGTTTCTCGGCTGTCTTGTCCGCAGGCGCCATCTTCTCGGCGGGGGCCGCCTTGGCGGGCGCAGTCTTGGTGGCCGCCGGCGCAGGTGTCTGAGCGGTGGCCGCGCCGACCAGGAGGAAGGAGGCGACGGCAGCGGTAGCTAGGCTGGAAGCGAATCGGATCATGGCAGCACCTCGAATTGAACAGGGAGGACAGGGTGGGCGCGCCGGGCTGAACGGCAGGTGAATGAGTTGAAATATATCTGATGGTGCGATCACGATAATTTTTCGCGGGGAGCTGCGATGTCGTTGCCACATGCAGCGGTAGCGATAGGATGCCTTCGTCTACTTTTACTTTGTGTAGCAAAGGGAGAGAATGCCATGACAATGCCTGTCAAATTCGCCTGCGCGATTGCAGTATCCAGTTTTGCTTTGCTTGCCTTCAGTCCGGCCCATGCACTCACCGCAACTGAATGCAGTGCAAAATATCAGGCGGCCAAGACCGCCGGCACGCTGAACGGCCAGAAATGGAATGACTTCCGCAAAGCCGAATGCGGGACCGATGCCGCTGCGACGACGCCCGCCGCTGCGCCTGCTGCAACAGCGGCGCCGAAGGCTGCCGAAGCCAAACCTGCCGAAGCCAAGCCCGCAGCGGCTCCCAAACCTGCTGCAGCCCCCAAGCCGGCAGCCACGACAGCTGCGGCTCCGGCAGGCCCTGCCACCTTCCCGTCGGTGGTCGATCCGAAATACGCCAAGGAGACGGCTGGCAAAGCGCGGATGCACACCTGCGTGGATCAGTACAATGCCAACAAGGCCGCCAATGCCAATGGCGGCATGAAGTGGATCGAAAAAGGCGGCGGCTACTACAGCGAATGCACCAAGAAGCTGAAGGGTGCCGCCTGATCGGATCAGCCGCGCGCTGGGGTTGATCGACATCACTTGCTTCGCGGGCGATAACGATCCGTCACCCGCGGAGTCCCTATGATTGCCAGTCTGTCCCTGATCCTGCTGTGCCAGCTCGCTGGCGAGATCGCTGTGCGCGCTTTTGCATGGCCGGTGCCCGGCCCGGTGCTCGGCATGTTGCTGCTGCTCGTTCTGCTGTTGCTGCGTGACCGCGCCATGCTGTTCGCGCAGGGGCCGCTGCAGGGCGGCGGCGTGGAGAATGCCGCGAAGGGCCTGCTCGCGCATCTGTCGTTGATGTTCATTCCCGCCGGTGTCGGCGTGGTGCAGAAGCTCGATCTGCTGGCCGAGCATGGCACCGCCATCGTCGGCGTTCTGGCGGTCTCGGTCGTGATCACGCTGCTGGTGACGGTGGCGACGTTTCTCATCATCAGCCGGGTCATGACACGCGGGCGAAGCGCGTGATGACCGCCAATCCGTTCTCACTCTGGGTCTATCTTTCGCAGCAGCCGCTGCTGTGGTTGACCGTGACGCTGCTGGTCTATGCGACGGCGGATGCGCTGTCGCTGGCGACCGGCCGGCATCCGTTTGCCAATCCGGTATTCCACTCGATGTGGATCATCGCCGTGTTCCTGCTGCTGACCGGGACGTCCTACACGACCTATTTCAGCGGTGCGCAATTCGTGCACTTCCTGCTCGGTCCGGCGACCGTGGCGCTCGCGGTGCCACTCTATGAGAATCGCAAGGTCGTGGCGGCAGCGATCGTGCCGATGCTCGCCGCGCTGGTGGTCGGCTGTGCCACGGCGATCGTCTCGGTTGTGTTGCTGGCAAAGGCCTTCGGCCTGCCGCAAAATGTGGTGCTGTCGCTGGCGCCGAAATCGGTCACCGCCGGCGTCGCCATGGGTATCAGCGAGTCGCTCGGCGCTGACGCATCGCTGACCGCGGTGGCGGTGGTGCTGACCGGCATCATGGGCGCGATCATCGTCACCCCGATGATGAACCGCATGGGCATCACCGATTATCGCGCCCGTGGCTTTGCCGTCGGATTGGCGTCGCATGGGATCGGCACAGCGCGGGCCTTTCAGGTCGATGCGGTGGCCGGGGTCTTCGCCGGCATTGCGATGAGCCTGAATGCGCTGGTGACCTCTCTACTGGTGCCGCTCGCCGTCACCCTGCTGGTGCGCTGATGGTCACGACAGCGTTTTCCCGGCAGGCGGATTTGTGATGCCGGCTGCATGGAGCCGGGCCGGAAAGGTCATTATGGTCACACCGTTGCGCGCATGATCCGAACAAGTGGACACTGATTTTTTCGAAAGATCATGCTCAGATGAGAAGATGAGAATCAGCCGTTCATGATGACTGTGATGCAAGGGGCGCTCGGCCTGGCTTCGGGCGCACTGGTCGGCTTCTCGCTCGGCCTGGTCGGTGGCGGCGGCTCGATCCTCGCTGTGCCGCTGATGGTCTATGTTGTCGGCGTGCCTGAGCCGCATGTCGCGATCGGCACCAGCGCCATTGCGGTTGCGGCCAATGCGGCGGTCAATCTCGGCAATCATGCGCGTGGCGGCAATGTGCACTGGTCCTGCGCGCTGGTGTTTGCTGCTGCAGGAATCGCCGGTGCGCTCGGAGGCTCGATTCTCGGCAAGCAGGTGGACGGGCAGAATTTGCTGGCGCTGTTCGCGGTCCTGATGCTGGTGATCGCCGTGCTGATGCTGAAGACGCGCGCCCAAGTCGGCGAGCACCGCGTCGAGATCAGCATGTCGAACACGCCTTCGCTGCTTGCGCTGGGTCTTGTCACCGGCGCGCTGTCCGGCTTCTTCGGAATCGGTGGCGGCTTTCTGATCGTGCCGGCGCTGATGGCGGCCACGGGCATGTCGATCATGAGTGCGATCTCGTCATCGCTGGTGGCGGTCACCGCATTCGGTCTCACCACGGCATCGAGCTATGCCTGGTCCGGGCTGATCTCCTGGAAACTTGCGCTGGTGTTCATTCTGGGTGGTCTGCTCGGCGGACTGTTGGGAACCAGCCTGGCGCGGCATCTGTCGCTGCGGCGGGGCGCGTTGAATACCGTTTTTGCGTCTATCATTATCGTCGTGGCGCTCTATATGTTGGCCCGCAACATCTACATCACCTGAGCGCTGGCGCATGATGCGTCTTCGGAGAACATCATGACCGCCGCAATCCGCGAGACCTCGAAGACCGCCACGACACGGCGCGCTGCGCTCGGGCTTTTCGGTGGCGCCATGCTGCTCGGCGCGTCCGGCAAGGTCCTCGCGGCATCTGGTGCCGCCAAGGACGAAGACGTCCTTAACGAAGCCGCGGTACTCCGCGATCCGGACATCCCGGCCGCAGGTAACCCGAAGGGCGACATCACCATCGTCGAATATTTCGACTACCAATGCCCCTATTGCCGGAAGATCGCCCCCGACCTGCGCGCCCTGGTGAAGGAAGACGGCAAGGTTCGCCTGGTGTCGAAGGACTGGCCGATCCTCGGGCCGGTGTCCGTCTATGCGGCCCGTCTCGTGCTCGCTGCCAGATACCAGAACAAGTTCATCGAGGCGCAAGACGCCCTGATCAGCCTCGATACCAAACTGACCGAGGCGATCGCGCGTGATCGGCTCGCCAAGGCCGGTATCGATGTCGATCGCGCCGTCGCCGATCTGCAGAAAAATCAGGATGCGATCGTTGCCAAGCTGAAGCAGATCGATGAGCAGGCGACGGCTTTCGGCTTTAACGGCACGCCGTCCTTCATCGTCGGCAAGTTCCGGATTCCCGGCCCGATCACCAAAGAACAGTTCGTTCTTGCGATCGCCGATGCGCGTAAAGCCGCGGCTGCGAAGAAGTAAGCTTCAGCGGGTTCAGGCAGAAAAATGCCCCCGCTCATCGGCGAGGGCATCTTTGATCGGCTGAACCAGTCTTCTCGTTGCTGATGTGCTTACGACTTCACTTGCGAGGTCAGCTTGGCCCAATCCTGCTTGGTGCGCGTCTTCAGTGCTTCCCACTCATTGGCAGCAACATCCCAGTTGACGATCGTCCGGCGCTCCTGCGCCGTCTGGCCGTTCGCCACTGACGAGGTCGACATCGAATCGTAGATGTAAACGCCGATGCCCAGGATCAGCGCACCCAGGATCATTCCAAAAAACGTCCGCATGGCGGTAGCCTCCATTGAACGCAAACAACGCGACGTCCGGGGCTTTGGTTCCCGGTTGCATGGTGCGCTATTGCCGCAGCGCATTCATTGGCAGGATTGATCTTGCGGTCACGCCGTGGTGATCCTTGGGGATCATGACCGTCCATCTTACCGATCAATCCGTGCTCGACGACGCCGTTATGGAGCTGGTGAAGCTCGACCCGCGTCTGAAACCGATCCTGGCCATGGCCGGGATGCCGGCACTTCGGCAACGTGCGCCGGGCTTCGAAGGGCTTGCGCAGATCGTCTGCGGGCAGCAGGTCTCGGTGGCGTCGGCTTCAGCGATCTGGGGCCGCGTCTCGGGCGCCTTCTCGCCATTCGATCATCACGCCATCCGCAAGGCGCGTACCGATCGCCTGGGCCGGCTTGGCCTGTCGGCGGCGAAGATCAAGACGTTGAAGGCGCTGGCGCGCGAACTCGTCGAGGAGCGGTTGAATCTCGATGTGCTCGCCGAGGAAGACGCCGACGCTGCGCATAACACGCTGGTCGCATTGCACGGCATCGGACCATGGACGGCCGACGTCTATCTGCTGTTTTGTCTCGGCCATGGCGATGCATGGCCGGCGGGCGATGTCGCCATTCAGGAATCAATCAAGGTCGGGCTCGGTCTCAAGGAGCGGCCGACCGTGAAGCAGATGGCGCCGCTGGCAGAACCATGGCGTCCGCTGCGCGGTGCGGCGGCGCATCTGTGGTGGGCTTACTATCACGCCATCAAGAAGCGCGAAGGCGTGATCGGCAAACCGGCGAAGTGAACACGTTGCGGGCCGCAGCATCGACTGTGCGGGCCAGACTACTCCTCGGCAGGAGGCGAGGTGGATGTCCCTATGGCAGATACTGCGGCGTCGGATGCTGGCTTCCATGCGAACCATGTGAGCAGTGCGTCGAGCGAAGGGCAAAGAGATTCGCCCCAATCCGTTAGCGCATATTCAACCTTCGGAGGCACCTGCGCATGCACGACGCGTCGAACAATACCGTCGGCCTCGAGCTGCCGCAATTGCTGCGCGAGCATCTTCTGCGAGGCCGCAGGGATTGCGCGTTCGAGTTCAGAGAAGCGCAAAATTCGGCCGCCGAACAGACGAAACAGGATTTCCAGCTTCCAGCGTCCGCCGATCATCTTCAGCGACTGCTCGATCCCGTCCGATGCGGTCGTCGCAGTCCACGGTTCCTTACCTGGAGGTAAGCCCCCCACTTTCTCGTGCGTTCTTGTCATTCGGCAAACATATCCGCATTTCCCTCGCAGACAATGCGCCGCGCTGTGCGGATGTGAAAATGAGGAACTGGACGATGACAAATCATCAGGCGGGCGGCGAACTCGCTGGCAAGCGGGCGCTCGTGACCGGTGGGACCAAAGGTATTGGTGCAGCCGTCGTCGCGTGCCTGCTGGCACAGGGTGCAGTGGTGCTCACGACAGCGCGCAACAGGCCGGACGGCATGCCGGACCATGCCGGCTTCGTCGTTGCTGACGTTGCCACCGCCGACGGGTGCACGGCGCTCGCCGACGCGGTCCTGAAGCGCCTCGGCGGCATCGATATCATTGTCCACGTCGTTGGCGGGTCGTCCGCGTCGGCGGGCGGTTTCGCAAAGCTCGATGACGCCGCTTGGCAGCGCGCAATGGACCTGAATCTCTATGCTGCCGTCCGACTGGATCGCGCTCTGTTGCCGTCGATGCTGGAGCAGAAATCCGGCGTGATCATTCATGTCACTTCGATCCAGCGTGTGCTGCCGTTGCACGATGCCACGATGGCTTACGCGGCAGCGAAAGCGGCACTCGGAAACTACAGCAAGGCGCTATCAAAGGAAGTTAGCCCGAAAGGCATCCGCGTGGTGCGCGTCTCGCCGGGCTGGGTGGAAACCGAGGCCGCCGTCGGGCTGGTGCAGACGATCGCCGACGAGAACAGCACCGATTATGAGGGCGCGCAGAGAATGCTAATGGATTCGCTCGGCGGTATTCCGCTCGGACGCCCGGCCAGGCCGCACGAAGTCGGGGACCTCGTGGCATTTCTGGCATCGCCGCGCGCGGCATCAATCACCGGTGCAGAATTCGTGATCGACGGCGGCACGGTTCCCACGGTGTAAGTAGTCGAACAGCGTTTGAAACGGACGTTGTTTTAAACAACTCCGCTGTCGCAAAACAGACATTGGCGGCGGGAATGATCGCAGCAGCAAAACGCCGCGGAGTTCGAACATGAGCACATGCACGCAATTCAATATCGCGAAGAATGATTTTCACGGCACGGCACTGGCGCAGATGTCGCTGCCACGACTGGACGAACTGTCCGATGATTGCCTTCTAGTCGAGGTCGAACGCTTCGCCTTCACCGCGAACAACATCACTTATGCGATGCTGGGTGACCGGATGAAATACTGGCAGTTGTTCAAGGCGCCTGACGGCTTCGGCAACATTCCGGTCTGGGGTTTCGGCAGGGTGATCGCCTCGATGCATCCGCAGATCGTCGAAGGCGAGCGGCTGTTCGGCTATTTCCCGATGGCCTCGCATCTGGTGATCGAGGCCGCGGATGTCAGCAAGCGCGGCCTGCGCGACGGCGCGGCGCACCGGCAGGGCGTGGCGCCGGTCTACAATGCATATGCGCGGGTGACCGGTGATCCGGCCTTTGCTGGACGCAATGGCGACTATCAAGCGCTGCTGCGGCCGCTCTTCATGCTCTCGTTCCTGGTCGATGATTTTCTCGCCGAGGAGGAATTCTTCGGTGCACGCACTGTCATTCTCTCCAGTGCCTCGAGCAAGACCGCCTTCGGTCTCGCGCATCTGCTGCACAGCAAGCGCAAGCTGATCCGCGTGATTGGCCTGACCTCGGCGGGGAATGCCGATTTCGTGCGGTCGCTCGGCTGCTACGACGATGTCGTGCTCTACGATCATATCGATACGCTGCCCGCGGATCAGCCGGTGGCCTTCGTCGATATGGCCGGGAATGCCGACCTGCGCGGCCGGCTGCATCGGCACCTCAAGCACAAACTCGTCTATAGCGGGCGCGTCGGGCTCACCCATCAGGATGCAGCGGTGGATGAAGAGCTTCCCGGCGCCAAGCCCGCATGGTTCTTCGCGCCGGACCAGATCCGCAAGCGTGCCAAAGAATGGGGACCGGGCGGCATCGATACCCGGTTCACCGCGGCGTGGTCAGGATTCCTGCCGCTGCTGGAACAGTCGCTGACGGTTGCCGAGAGCCGTGGCCCCGTCGCCGTCGAGAATATCTATCGCGCTACACTGGCCGGCCGGGTGCCGCCTGATCAGGGGCATATGCTGTCGCTCGCGGACGGCTAACGGCGGACCATCACATCTCGCCGAGGGCTTCGCGGCGGCGCTGCTCGGACTCTTCGGCGTAGCGCCGCGTCGCGTGGGCTTCCGAGAGCGTGCCGAGCACGCGGTGGCTTTCGGCCTCGACCACCGCCAGCGATTCCGCTTCGGCGCCCTCGAATACCACCATGGCGTCGCGGATGTTCATGTCCGGATGCAGGACGACGTCGCGACAATGCAGCAGGCTGTCGAGCCGAAAGGCTGTCACGTCAGGCGAATGCGCTTCAGCGACGATGGCGAGGCCGACATAGCGGCCCTCGGGATCGACGGCGACGACTTGGGTCTTCGAGCCGAGCGGAAACTTCTCGCGGAATTCGTCGAGCGGCATGGTGGAGTCGACGGTCGGCACGTCCGGGCGCAGCAGGCGCTTGACGGTGAGATCGCGGATCCAGCCCACGTCAGCAGCGCTGCGGATGGTCTCGCCGCGCAGATGCAGGCGCCATGTGGCGAAGGAGTAGCCGAACAGCTCGCGCGTCATCTGGGTGGAGATGATGACGGCGACCAGCACCGCGGTGGTGAGCCAGAGATTGCCGGTGGATTCGAGCGCGATGAAGGACATGGTGAGCGGTCCGCCGATCACCGAGGCCGACAGCGCGCTCATGCCGATGATGGTGTAGACGGCGGGGTCGATGGTGAAGCCTGCGCCGATCGCATTGAAGCCGACCGCGAACAGATGGCCGCCGAGCGCGCCGAGAAACAGTGTGGCAAAAAACAGACCGCCACGAAAACCGGTGCCGAGCGAGACGATCGAGGCGAGCGTTTTCAGCGCCATCACGAAGGCCACCAATGCGACCGGATAGGCCGTCATGCCGCCGAAATGCAGCGCGCCGTGTCCGGATGCCATGACTTGCGGCGTCAGCAGCGCCATCAAGCCGACCAGCAGCCCGCCCAGCGCCGGACGCAGCGGCGGCCACAATTTGATTTTGGTGAGCAGCGCTTCGGTCCAAGCGACAACACGCATGATGCCGATGCCGAAGGTCGCGGCGAAGACGCCGAGCAGCGCCGCCACTGCGAGATCATGACCGAGCACGTCGCCGAACCGGCCGGCAACGACGCCAAGCGACAACGGATCGAAGGCATGGGCTACGAAATAGCCAATCACCGCGGCGATGCCGACCGGCATCAGACTCGCCGATGTATAGCCGCCGATCACCAGTTCGAAGGCATAGAACGCGCCGGCCAGCGGCGCACCGAATGCGCCGGCGATCGCGGCCGCCGCACCGCAGCCGACCATCACGCGCTGGTCGCCGCGGCGCAGGTGGAAGGCGCGCCCGATGGAGGCTCCGAGCCCGCTGGCGAGCTGGGTGTAGCCGGCCTCGAGACCGACCGAGGCCCCGACGCCGCTGGACCACACGGTTTGCAGCGCGACGATGATGCTGCCGCGGAACGACATCCGCCCGCCATGGAGCGCATTGGCCTCGATCGGGTCGACCTCGCGGGCCGGTCGCCAGCGCAAAAGCCACAGGAAGGCGACGCCCAGCAGCAGCCCGCCAAAGGTGGGAACCAGAATCGCGCGCACCGGATCAATCCAGAACTGGCTGGAGAGCCGCTGGCCCCATTCCAGATTGAACAACACCGCGTGAAGGACACTGACCGCAGCGCTCATGCCGGCCACTACGAGACCCCCGATCACGCCGATCAGCGCTGCCAGAATCGCTAGGCTGGTTTCATGCGCACGGACAAAGGCGCGCAGCCGTTGCGGGGCCTCGAGATAGCGGGAGGAAGGGACCATCGGGCAGCGTCCGGTATTTGCGGCCGCGAACCGGGCGCGCGCCACGGGGTTTAGCGGCAGGCGCTGCGACAGACCACCCGCAGTTCCCAGAAAAGCGACCCAACGCGGCGCTTTTGTGAGGGGATAAGGTCTGCCCTATGCCCTTCACAACCCTGTCACGCTGCCTGTAGTATGTGGAGACAGGTTGCTTCGCAGCCATATGTGGGGGTCAGGAGCGTTACTTGAACGCACATGTCTCGCAAGGCGGTTGGCCGGTTCTGGTCCTCAATGCGGACTTCCGGCCGCTGAGTTACTACCCACTGTCGCTGTGGTCGTGGCAAGACGCGATCAAGGCAGTGTTTCTCGACCGTGTGAATATCGTAGAGCACTACGATCACGCGGTGCGGAGTCCTTCGTTCGAATTTCAGCTGCCCAGCGTGGTGTCGCTGAAGTCGTTCGTGAAGCCGACGACGCATCCCGCCTTCACCCGGTTCAACGTTTTCCTGCGCGATCGCTTCTCCTGCCAGTATTGCGGCTCGCATGACGATCTGACTTTCGATCATATCATCCCACGCTCCAAGGGTGGCCAGACCACTTGGGAGAATGTCGTCGCGGCGTGCTCTCCTTGCAATCTGCGCAAGGGCAACATGACCACGCAGCAGGCACGCATGTTCCCGCGTCAGACGGCGTTCGCACCGACGGTGCACCAGCTGCATCGCAACGGCCGGCTGTTTCCGCCGAACTATCTGCACGGTAGCTGGCTGGACTATCTCTATTGGGATACGGAACTGGATCCGTAGGGGCGTCGGGCGCTACGCCTAGCTCGCTATTCCTGCTTCAGCTCGAGCTTGCGGATGATATCGCCCCATTTGGTGATCTCTCCGCGCACATAGTTCTGGGAGTCGGTCACCGAGCCGCCAACGGCCGCGAAGCCGATGCGGTCGAATTGTTCGCGAACACTTGCATCTGCAAGCGTCTTGTTCACGTCGGCGTTGAGCTTGTCGATGACGGCCTGCGGCGTCCTGGCCGGCACCAGGAATGCCACCCAGGTTGCATCCTCGTCGTCACTCAGTCCGAGCTCGCGCGCGGTCGGGACATCCGGAAGCGATGGCATGCGCTCGCGGCTTGTCACGGCCAGCGCCTTGACCTGTTTGCCCTTCACCAGCTCCATCGCCGCGGGCAAGGCGACACTGGCCAGAGGCGTGTGACCGCCCATCACCGCATTTAGCGCGGGACCTGCACCCGTGAACGGCGCATGCACGATGTTGGCCTTGGCGTTGAGCCTGAATATTTTTTCGGCCGACAGATGCGGCGTGGTGCCGACACCGGCGGTGCCATAGGTGAAATTTTCCTTGGCGGCAGAGGCGATCACCTCGCGCAGGGTCGATGCTGTGAGACTAGGCGCGCCGACGATCAGATTGGGCGTGGTCGCCGCGACCACCACGGTCTTGAATTCATCCGGCAAATAGCCGGCCTTTGCCGATAGGCTCGGATTGACGGCGAACGCGCTTGTTGTCACCAGCACGGTATAGCCATTGGGTTCGGCTCTTGCGGCCGCGGCAGCCGCGATATTGCCACCGGCACCACCGCGATTCTCGATCACGACGGGTTCGCGCCACAGATCGTTCAGTTTCTGTCCGACAATGCGCGCGATGATATCGGCGGGGCCGCCCGGCGCGAAAGCGACGAGCAGGCGCACCGGCTGCACCGGGTAGGGCTGCTGGGCGACGGCGGGACCGATCGCCGTCAGCAGCGCAGCGGTGATCACGACCGCGCTGGATGCGCGCTTGAAGAAGTGCGTCATGAGATTCCTCCTCGATGTTTTTTCGGGAGGCTTTTGCGCCTCCTCAACGGGTGTGGTTCAGAACACCTCGTCCTTGAACCACCGGCCCTGCGCCAGTGCGTATTCGGCAATCTCCATACGCGTGCCGATCCAGACATCGTCGCGCTTGCGCGCCAGCTTGATCATGGCGTCGTAAACCCACGCGCCTGCCGGCCGACCGAACACATGGGTATGCGCGGTGACATCGAGCATGAACGGTGCCGCGTCGGCTTGGCTTGCATTGTCGAGGATGGCGCGGAACTGGTCGATCAGCGTTGCCGGCGCATTGCCGTAGCGGATGCTGTGCGGCAGATCGTTCACGTCCATCGTCAGCGGAATGCCGACGATGCGTTGTTCCGGCGCATCTTTCTGCGTGATAATCGAGGGCAGGTCGTCGTCATTGCAGTCGCCGAACCAGACATAGCCTTCCTCAGCGAGCAGCTTTGGCGAAATCAGGCTTCCGGTGCCACGTGGGCTGATCCATCCTTTCGGACGTTCGCCGGTGACGGCGGCGATGAGGTCACCGGTGCGGCGGATATTGGCGCGCTCACCGGCCTCGTCGAAATAGACCGGGATGACATCCATGCCATAGGAATGCGCCACGATCTCGTGACCGGCGGCATGAAGCTCCTTCAGCACGGTCGGGTGGGTTTCGGCCAGCACGCCGTTGACCATGATGCTGGTCTTCACATCGTTTGCGGCAGCGATGCGCGTGAGGCGCTGGATGCCGCGTACGGCGCCGTAGCTTGCCCAGGAATGCGCGTTGGTATCGAAAAAGCCGGGCTGCAACACGTTGCCCATCGGCCCGATGCCCGGTGCCTTGCCGGGCGACCAGGCCTCATAGGCCAGATTGAAGACGATGCCGATGCGTGCGCCATTCGGCCAGCGAAAGTCCGATGTTGCACGCTGCACGCGGAATGTCCGGGAATCACTCATGTTGTTGTCCTTGTTTTTGGCGCGTGCGGTGCCGTGTCAGGCCACGATGCTGTTGGACAGGATGCCGATGCCTTCGATCTCGGCTGTGACGCGATCCCCCTTGAGCAGGAAGCGCGGCGGCGTCATCGCATAGCCGACCCCGGACGGAGTTCCGGTGGCGATCACGTCTCCAGGCTCCAGCGTGAGGCCACGCGTCAGATGTTCGATGATGGCTGGGATATCGAAGATCATGCGGCTGGTGCGGCTGTCCTGGCGGACCTCGCCATTGACCGTGCTGAAGATCCTGATGTCGGCAACATTCGGCAGCGCGGACGCATGGACCACAACCGGCCCGAATGGGCAGGAGCGATCGAGGCCTTTGCCTTTGAACCACTGGCCGTAACGGCGTTGCATGTCGCGGCCGGTGATATCGTTGATGATCGAATAGCCGAACACATGATCGAAGGCGTTCTGCGCGGAAATATTGCTGCCCGGCTTGCCGATGATGACGGCGAGCTCGACTTCGTAATCGAGCTGTTCGGTGACATTGGCATGCTGCGGAATCGTCTCACCTGAAGCGATCACGGCGGTCGGCGGTTTGGTGAAGAATTCCGGCACGCTTGGCAACGGGGCGGGCGCCTTGCCCTGCGCGCGCATGCCTTCGTCGATATGATCCTTGTAATTGCGGCCAACACAGAAAACGTTCTTCTTCGGCCGCGGGATCGGTGCCATCAGCGTCAGAGATGCGAGTGCAACAAGGTTCGCGGCATTCGCGGTGGATGCGAGACCACGCACGATGGCGAGCCCCGCTTCGCCGGCTTCGGCGAGATCGCCGACATGGCGCGGCGCGGAGGCCTGGCCATCCGGCCACGCCTTCGTCAGATCGAGAACGTTGTCATCGGTCAAGAGGCCGAGATGCGATCCGTCTGCGGCTGCAAAAGTGAGGAAGATCATGGTGTGGTCTCATTCTGTCCGGGGAGGTCGAATTCTTTCAATGACGCCGCTGCCTGGTCGCGCAGCAAACGGACATGCCGTCGCGCGAGTGTTTCCGCGCGGTCGGGATCGCGCTGTGCGATCGCGTCGATGATGTCGTGGTGCTCATGAAACGATTGCGAGCCGCGATTGAGACGCTCGATAAAGCGCAGTCCCGCCATTTTCAGATGGCCGAATGAGTCCCATGTTTTGCCGAGCAGGGCGTTGCCGCTCTCTTTGATCATCAGCGCATGAAAGGCAGTGTTGGCAGCGGCATATTCGGTGGGGCGTGCCAGCGCGCCGGCTTCATCGAAATCGGCGAACACGGCCCGCAGGCGGGGCGCGACATCATTCGCACCGTTGAGGGCGACTTCGCGCGCTGCCAGACCTTCCAGCATTTCTCGGATCGACAGCCATTCGAGATATTCCGGCAGCGATGTCGGCATCAGCCGTGCGCCGCGGCGCGGGCGAAACGTGATCAGCCCTTCCTGCTCGAGCCTGCGCATGGCCTCACGTACGGGCGTCCGGCTGACCCCGAGCTCTGCCGCAAGCTCCTCTTCTCGAAGTCGCAAGGGGGCCGTGAGGCCGGCCGCACGCACCCCCAGCCGAACTTTCAGGGCCGTATAGACTTCGTCTCTCAGATAGGGCCTGGCGGCGATCGGGCTGATGCTCATGAATTTTGTATATGTATACAAAATCGAGAAGTCCATGGTATTTCAATGTTGCGTCGCAGCGATCTTGCCGAATGTGAGTGACTTGGCTGATCGGTAACTGGGGCTGACAGATCTTTCGCCGGGCGCGGAGATGGCCGCTTTGCCGTCGTATCAGTATGGTCTCTGGCTTCTCGCTCGGTCCTGGATTGATGGGGCCAAACGATTTGCCCGGAGCTTCCGATGAGCGACATAGTCGTCGACGATATCGTTGTTCTGCTGCCGCCCCTGCTGCAGTCGCTCGAGGCGCTGCAATTCGTTGCGCGCAATCTGCATCCGCCGACTTTCGGTGCCGTCATGGAAGCGGTGGGCGAGCCTGATCAGGCGCTCAAGGCGGTGCGCGCAGAGCTCAACGCATGGCCGGATGATTTTAGCGATCTGCGGGCACATCTCGATGCGGCGAGCGACGCGGCGCTGACAGCCTTTACCGGCTTGCGCGCGGCCCAGCAGCCCGGCGGCGATCTGCCGATGGTGTTTCGTGCATTGCGCCACGCCACGCGCGCGCAGGAAGCGCTTTATGCCACGGTGGCGCGGCTGCCGCCTGTGAGTACGTTCTTTCTTCCGCCTGACATGCGCGAGAACACGGCACTGCTTGAACGACTGGCATTGCCTTCGGCAGAGAACACCGGCGTCATTCATGATGGCGAGCCCGGACGTCGCGGCGGTTTCTCGATGTATGTGCCGGAAACCTACACGCCGGATCGTGCCTGGCCGCTGGTGATGGCGCTGCATGGCGGCAGCGGCAACGGCCGGGCTTTCTTGTGGAGCTGGCTCGCCGATGCGCGCAGCTCTGGCGCGATACTCATCGCGCCGACGGCGATCGGCAGCACCTGGGCGCTGATGGGCGACGATGCCGATACGCCGAATCTTTCGCGCATTCTCGATCTGGTGCAGTCGCGCTGGCATATCGATCCCGCGCAATTGCTGCTGACCGGCATGAGCGATGGCGGCACCTTCTGCTATGTCAGCGGCCTCCGCGCCGAGTCGCCCTTCACCCATCTGGCGCCGGTGGCCTCCACCTTCCATCCACTGATGGCGCAGTTTGCCGATGCAGATCGCCTGCGCGGCCTGCCGATCCATCTCGTCCATGGCCGTCTCGACTGGATGTTTCCGGTGCAGACCGCGCGCGAGGCACAGCAGGCGCTCACGATCGCCGGCGCCGACGTCACCTATCGCGAGATCGACGATCTCAGCCACTGCTATCCGCGCGAGGTCAATGCGGTGCTACTGGCGTGGCTCGCACAACGTCCCGGTGCGTAACCAAACGCCGCAGGGTCGCTAAGTTCACAGGCTGGACTTCCACGTCCGCGATCGGTTCTTATATGGCGGGGGCTACCCATCCCGGACAAAGGAGATTTTGCATGCCTTCACTGACCGAGTGGAAAGTGCCCCCGGGTGTGCAGCCGCGTGCTGAGGATTACGGATTCGACCTCGAGCAGGCGCTGGAGGCGGTGGTTGGGCTGCATTGCATCATCCCGGAAGATGCTTTCACGGCGGATACGCTCGGCACCGAGCGCGCCGGCAATGGCGTGCTGATCGGCGACGGCCTCATTCTCACCATCGGCTATCTCATCACCGAGGCCGAAACGATCTGGGTGCATCTCGGCGACGGCCGCGTGGTGCAGGGCACGGCGCTGGGCGTCGATCAGGAAAGCGGTTTCGGACTCGTGCAGGCGCTCGGCGAGATCGACATTGCGCCGCTGCCGCTCGGTGAGTCGGCGAGCGCGAAGATCGGCGATCGCGTGGTGGTCGGCGGCGTCGGCGGACGCACGCGGTCCGTGGCCGGGAAGATCGCCGCGACACAGGAATTCGCCGGCTATTGGGAATACCTGCTCGACGACGCGATTTTCACCCATCCGGCGCATCCGAACTGGGGCGGTGCCGCCCTGATCAACGCCAAAGGCGAGTTGATCGGCATCGGCTCGCTGCAGATCGAGCGCGAGCACGGTGGCAAGAACGAACATCTCAACATGGTCGTGCCGATCGACTTGCTGAAGCCGGTCCTCGACGATCTCAAGACCTATGGTCGTGCCAACAAGCCGCCGCGGCCGTGGCTCGGGCTGTATGCCGCCGAGGTCGAGGACAAGGTCGTCGTTGTCGGGATCGCCAGGAAGGGCCCGGCGGCCCGGGCCGAGCTCAAGACCGGCGACGTGATTCTTGCCGTCAACGGTGAGGAGGTATCCGATTCCGTCGAATTCTATCGCGCACTCTGGGCGCTAGGTCCGGCCGGTGTCGACGTGCCGCTGACGCTCTATCGCGGTGGCGATACATTCGATGTCGAATTGGTATCGACGGACCGCTCCAAGATGCTGAAAGCTCCCCGGCTGCACTGACGCCAGGATACACGCGACGCAATCGCGGCCTTGTCGTAGGCATCATGCGCACCGCAACATGTGCGGTGCGCAGCATCTCGACGTGATCAGTGCGCGTGTCCGCCGCCGGCCGGTGCCGAAGCGCCGACGGCGTTGACGTCGAGTTCGATATCCACCTTGCCGGCCTTCTCGAACTGCAGCTGCGCCTTCACCTTGTCGCCCTTGGCGAACGGCTTGGCGAGATCCATCAGCATCAAGTGATAGCCGCCGGGCTCGAGCTTCACGGTGGCGCCGGGCTTGATCTCGAGCCCCTCATTGAGCGGACGCATCTTCATCACGCCATCGGTCACGCTCATCTCATGCACTTCGATGCGGCTGCCGCCGGTGAATGTGCCACCGAGCAGCTTGTCGCTGGTCTTGCCGTTGTTGGT
Source organism: Tardiphaga sp. 862_B3_N4_1 (assembly GCF_051811085.1). Taxonomy (NCBI): domain Bacteria; kingdom Pseudomonadati; phylum Pseudomonadota; class Alphaproteobacteria; order Hyphomicrobiales; family Nitrobacteraceae; genus Tardiphaga; species Tardiphaga sp. 862_B3_N4_1. The sequence goes on along the minus strand of NZ_JBPWQB010000002.1, from coordinate 937,403 downwards.
GATGGTGAGATAGCCGCCGGCCACCTTGGCCGCGGGCGGTGTGGCACGCGTCCAGGGCGTCATGATCATCAGGTCGCCCGCATGAACCATGCCGGCCATCTGCGCCATTGCATCATGTGGTGATGCCGCGGCAAGGCGTATGGCTGGCGCCGGTGATTTCAGACTGTGCGGATCCTGTCCTGCAGCCGGGATCTGCGCCCAGTCTTCCGAACTCTGCTCGCAGCTCTGCAATGTCGGCAGATACAGCGGTGCATCGGCCTTCAATGCGGCAGGCAGATAGGCCGAGAATACGAATTCGTCATAGAAGTCGTTGTCGAGCTTCCCGGTCCAGGTGATTTCCTTGACGCCTTCCGACGCTTTCATGCCGTGCATGAAATCGTAGGACTGCGCATAGACGCCTTTCTTCACGGCGATGGTCCAGCCTGGCTTCGGCATTGGCTTCACCGCGATCATGCCTTCCGGAATTTGCACGGTGATCTTCGTCGTCGGTGAGGCGCCACAGCCATGCGGTACGGCGAGCACCGCGCGATAGGAGCCGCCGACCGTGGCCGGACCGCTCTGCACGAAGACATGGGCATAAGCGGGCGATGCCACGGCGCCCAGCGCAGTGAGAAGCAACAGCATGGAGCGGTTGGTCATGGAACGTCCTTTCGTGGATTGAAGCATAGCGGAATTCATCATCTTCACCACCTCGCCTTGACGCCGGCATAGATAGCGCGGCCGGTGCCGGGTTCGAACAGCGGCGATGTCGCCGTGGCCTGATTGAGAATGCTGGCGGAGGCGATGTAACGGGTATCGAGCACGTTGCGTGCTTCGATGTAGCCCGAATATGTGCCGCCATTGTCGACGCCGGCTTTCAAGCCGAGCAGCGCATAGGGTTCGGTCTTCAGCGTGTTGGCGCTGTCGACATAGTAGGCTTCCGGCACCCATTCGACATTGGGGCCGAGATAGAAGCCGTTGGCGTGCTTGTAGAGCAGTTCCGCGCGCAGATAGTGCCGCGGCGCGCCCGGCAGCAGGTTGTTGCCGAAAGTCGCGTCATTGTCGAAGCGGAAGTCGTTGAACGTATAGGCCATGTTGAGCCAGAGCTTGTCGGGCTGCGGCGAGGCGTCGAACATGCCCTTGAACACGGCGATGCCGAGGCCGGCCTCGATGCCCTGATGGATGGTGCGATCCGCATTCGAGACGTTGCAGCTGCCGTTGGAGCTGTAGATGCACTGCAACTCGTCCCTGATTTCCGCCCGGTAACCAGTTAACTCCCAAGTCAGGTCAGGACGTCGACCGCGGGTGCCGATCTCATAGGTCGTCGCGCGCTGCGGCCGGATGCTGGTGAAGGGGATGATCGGATTGCTCGCGCCCGAGCTGTCCTTGCCAGACACGCTCTCGCCGAAGCTCGGGACTTCGGCACTGCGCGAGACATTGGCATAGGCTTGCCATGTCGGATCGATGTTCCAGAGCAATCCGCCCTTCGGGCTCCACAGGTTGAATTCGGTCGAGCCCGATCCGTCGACCCCATTGGGCTTCAAACGATCCTGTCTGTCGCGCGTCGCATAAAGGAATTGCGTGCCACCAATGACAGCGACAGTCGGCAGGAAATAGAACGAATTCTCAGCATAGACCGAGGTGTTCTTTGATCGATCGATGAACGAGAATGTCAGTGCACCCTTCTGCCCGGCGACATTGACATACTGGTTGTTGTCGATGCGGCCGTTGATGACATTCACGCCCGCGACAAACACGTTGCGATAGCCGCCGATATTGCGGTCGTCGGTCACTTTCGCGAAGCCGCCATAGTCCTGATAGCTGTAGTCCAGATACTGGAAGATCGGATGCATCAGGTGCCGGTCGACGCCGAAGACGCCGAAGTCGATGGTGGTATTGTCGAGCCGGATGGTGGTCTTGTTGGCGAGGCGCACGGTGTCGATGTTGCGCTGCTGGTCGCCGGTGAGATTGCCTGCTGCTGCCGTCTCCGGAGAATTCAGCGCCGACGCCTTGCTCACCGAGCCGGGAATGCGCTGCCGCACGCTGTTGGCATTGAGATAGAAGCGGGTCTCGAAGTCCGGCGAGAACTGGTAGCCGACATTGCCGCTGACGCGTGTTGCCTCGCCATTGCTGTGATCGCGGAAGCCATCGGCGGATTGCGTCGAGGCCGTGATGAAACCGTCCCACGGACCATTGGCACCGCCGGTGTTGGCTTGCAGGCGGCGGAAGCCGAAAGCACCCATGTCGACCGACGCGCCGTTCGGAAAAGGATCGCGGCCAGTGGGTGTCACGAAATTGATCGCGCCGCCGAGCGAATTGGCGCCGAAGCGCAATGCGTTGCCGCCCTTGAACACCTCGACATATTTATAGGCGGTCGGGTCGATCTCCTGGAAATCGCCATAGCCGTCGGCGGTGTTGATCGGGATGCCGTCCATATAGAGCTGCACGCCGCGCAGATGGAAATTGCGCGACAGGCTCGAACCGCGGATCGACAGCCGGGTGTCGTCGCCCCATTTCGGCTGCGCGAACACGCCCGGCACATAATCGAGGATGTCCTTGATGGTGTTCGACGGCGTCGATGTTCGCCACGCATCCGCTGTCACCAGCGCGACGCCGCCGGGCGTCTGCTGGATCTCGCGGAGTGCCTGCTGGGCGGTGAGCACCGTAAGGGCCGCTGGGACGGTCGGGGCCTGCGCGCCGACAGATGCTGGCGTTGCCGCAGGGGTGCTGCGGGCCGTACGGGCGTTTGGCGCCGCGTTGCGTGGCTTGCGCGTGGCTGCAGCGCGCTGCTGCGCGGGTGCATCGACGGTAACCGCCGGAAGCGATGTTGAAAGGGCCGATTGGGCCGACACCGCGCCTGGAATGAGCGTGGCCGCGGATGCGAGCAGGACGCTGCGCAGCCGCATGGAAACGGATAGCATGGGGAAAACTCCACCGGGATTGAACTGAGCAACGCGCGCGCTGATGCGCGGCGTCTGACGGCGTGGAACGTCAGCTCAGGCACGGTGGCGCGCGGGCCCGGTGGTCGGAGGTTGCTGCTTCCGCAACGATGCGATCGTCGAGGGCGGCGACGGGAGCGATCGCGATGGCGATACGCGAGACGAGGAAAGTCGCGGAGGCCGGCGGGGCACCCGGCGCATGGGTGCCGACGCAGATCGGGCAATGCACCGCAGGAGCGCCTGATGTCTTGTCGGCGTCGTCAGGGGATGCGGCAAGGTCAGGATGGGTGAGGCAGAGCTCGAAGCCTGCGGCCTGCGCGGTCGGCGAGATCGCGGCGAGCAACAGGCTGGACAGCACGACATTGAGCACAAGCGCGTAGGCAGCGGCCAAAGATGCCACGGCCCCAAACCAGCGTTTGCGCGAAACATGTGTCACGGGAACGATCCTCGCCTCTCGATTAACACGGGGGCGGAACCTGTCAAAGCCGTTCGTGGAGCGAAGTTATCCGAAATCTAGAGAACGACGATGCCGGAATGCTTGGCCTTGTCGTCGGGTTCGACATGGATGGTGATCAGCGCTTCGCCGATCTCCTGGCGGATCGCGGTCTCGAGCTTGTCGCAAATGTCGTGCGCGGCGCTCACGGTGGTCGATCCTGCCACCACCAGATGGAAATCGATAAAGGTCATGCTGCCGGCGCGGCGGGTGCGCAGGTCATGCGCCTCGATCGCGCCGTCGGCATGGGCCGATATGGTCTGCTTGATACTCGCGAGCATGGCTGGCGGAATTGCCTCGTCCATCAACCCGCTGAGCGATTCCTTCATCAGGCCCCAGCCGGCCCACAGGATGTTGAGCGCGACGAGCGCCGCAAGGATGGGATCGAGAATGGCGATGCCCGACAGTGCCGCCACTCCGACGCCGCCGAGAACGCCGATTGAAGAATACACGTCGGACAGCAAATGGCGGCCGTCTGCTGCGAGGGCAGGCGAGCGGTGAATGCGACCTTGCCTGATCAGCACCCATGCCCAACCTGCATTGATGATGCTCGCCGCTGCGTTGACGAGTAGTCCGAACCAGGGGGCTTCGACGAGGCGCGGCGTCAGATAGCTTTGATAGGCTTCGCGCAGGATCAGGATCGCGGCGAGCACGATCAGCACGCCTTCGAGCACGGCCGAGAAATATTCAGCCTTGTGGTGCCCGTAGGGATGATCGTCGTCTGCCGGTTTCGCGCTCAGCGTGGTCGCAAGCAAAACGACGATGGCCGTCACGACATTGACGATGCTTTCAATCGCATCGGACAGCAGTGCGACGCTGCCAGTCAGATAATAGGCGGCGTATTTCATACCGAGGACCAGCAGGCCAACGGCAATGCTGCCTTGCGCAAGACTGCGAACGCTTGTCATCTGAAAATCTCGTTGGGGTAACGCGAAGTCTCACGCGGCTGTGTGCTCTAATATGCCGATCACAACGATGCAAGCCGTGAAATCCAGCTGCAAGTGCTTCGCATTATAAGGCGCGTGTACTCGTCGAGCAGGTCGTCCTCCCAATGGACATGATATCGATCTCGTCATGCGCGTGGCATTTGTAGCGGTCGTCCGCGCATTGATAGTTGCGGGACGACATCGTGCTGGATCGTGTCGTCATGGCGCGGTTCTCAATGTCGTCGGCCTCAACAAGCCCGGAGGGACCATGGTGGAGCGCTTCGGCGCGCGTCGGCGGGCATCGCGGCGGCGGCGGTTCCATGGGCAGGTTTGCGCTGCGCGCCGGCCGACCCTCAAAGGCGATCGATCAACCTGAGGTTATTCGTGAGCCTGCGCGGCTGTGGCGCGATCACCACAGCGGGGCGCAAAGTGCAGCGCAGAGCTGTTCTATGAGCGAAATGACACGCTGTTGAGCCTGATTTGATCGCTCAGCCCTGTATGAGGTGCGGGTCGTCCGCGTTGGACGCGTTGCAGCAAGGGTTGGGAATGACAGGTTTTGGTGGATCACGCGGGCTGCGCCTTCTGGCGCTTTTGATGTTGCCCGCTGTGCTGGCAGGATGTGCAAGCAGCGGGGGGATGGTGTCGTCCACCGGCTTTGGCGGTCCGTCCGCCAGCTATGCCGAGTTGAATGACGGCGAGCACACGCTGCCGGCCATCGACGTCTCCGGAATCGCTTCGGCGATGCTGCGTCAGCGCGTCGCTTACCGCACCAAGGAGCCCGTCGGCACCATTGTGGTCGATACAGCCGCACGGCATCTCTATCTCGTGGAAGGCGATGGCAAGGCGATGCGCTACGGCATCGGCGTCGGCAAGGCCGGCCTCGCTTTTGCCGGCGCTGCTGTGATCAAGCGCAAGGCCGAGTGGCCGCATTGGACCCCGACGGAAAACATGATGAACCGCGAACCCGCGCGCTATCGCAAGATGGCTGGCGGCATGGAGGGCGGCATCGACAATCCGCTCGGGCCGCGCGCGATGTATCTCTATCAGGGCGACCGCGACACCATGTTCCGCATCCACGGCACCACCGAGCCCGAGACCATCGGCCATGCCGTCTCCAGCGGCTGTATCCGGCTGATGAACCAGGATGTCGTGGATCTCTATAATCGCGTGAAGATTGGCAGTCGCGTGATGGTGATCCAGAGCGGCCGCGCCGAGTCCTAACTCTGTGTCTCAGTAAAATGGGGCGGGCGTTGTTCACGCTCGCCCCATTTTCGTTGATGACATCCCGTCTCAGGCATTCACTCGCGGTATTAGCAAATCGGCGATGCCGATGCGGCGGAACATCTCGGCGCGAACGCGGTCCGCGACACCGTTGACGATCTCGGCGCCATCTTCCGACGGATCGATGTGACTGCGGAACGGGCGCTTGCCGAACGGCAGATCGACCACGCGGACGATCTCTTTTGCCACATCGGCAGCATCCGCATCGGAGGGCTCCAGCGAAGCCAAGCCCTTCAACGCCATATCAGGTACCCCGGCATAGGGACCGTCGTCGTATTCAGCCGCGCGAGCGGTGTCGGCCGGTTTGCCGGAATGTGCGAAGTGGTTGGTTCCCTTGGTGAAGGCGCCGGGCACTATGATCGAGGTTTCGATGCCCCAGCGCGTCAGTTCGCTGGCATAGGAGACTGCAAGCGAATCCATCGCCGCCTTCGCGGCGAAATACGGCGACAGATAGGGTGGTGTGCCGCCGCGTGCGCTGGATGACGATACCCAGACGAGGAGACCTTTGCCCTGCTTGCGCAGTTGCGGCAGCGCTGCGCGATTGACGCGCTGGGTCGACAGAACGTTGATGTCGTAGAGCTGTGCGAATTGCTCCGGCGTGAAGGCTTCTGCGGGCCCAAATGACATGTGCCCGGCATTGTGGATGACGACATCGAGGTGACCGTTGTCGGCGATGATCCGGCCGATGCCGGCATCGGCCGATTCCTGCGAGGCGACGTCGAGTTCGACGCTGCGGAGATCGACTTTGTGCTCAGCGGCATACTTTGCGACGTCGGCGACGGCCGACGCATTGCGGCCGGTGGTCTCACGCATGCTGGCATAAACGGTGTGACCGGCCTCGGCGAGGGCGCGGGCGGTGAGCGCGCCAAAGCCGCTCGATGCGCCGGTGATGACAATGACGTGTTTCATGACACGTATTCCTTTGAATGGTTCTTGAGGGTGTTGGCGTTTGGTTCAGACCAGCCCGCCATTGGCGCGCAGCACCTGGGCGTTGATCCAGCCGCCTTCCGGACCGACCAGGAAGGCAACGACATTGGCGATGTCCTCGGGTGTGCCGAGGCGCTCCATTGGCGTCGCCTTGGCGAAACGCTCGATCAGCTCCGGTGACTTGCCATTGAGGAACAGGTCGGTTGCGGTTGGGCCGGGTGCGATGGCGTTCACGGTAATCGAGCGGCCACGCATCTCCTTGGCCATGATACCCGTCATGGTTTCGACCGCGGCCTTGGTGGCGGCATAGATGCCGTAGCTCTCGAGCTTGGTGCCAACCACGCCCGTGGAGAAGTTCACGACCCTGCCGCCATCGCGCAGCCGCTTGGCGGCCTCGCGCATGGTGTTGAACGTACCTTTCAGATTGACCGCGATCTGCTGGTCGAACGACGCATCGTCGGCATCGGCGAATTTCGCCAGCTTCATGATACCGGCATTGTTGACCAGTACATCGACGCCGCCGAAGGCTGCTTCCGCTGCATCGAACATCCCGCGCACAGCGGCGGGATCGCTGACATCGGCCTTGGCGGTCAGCGCGCGGCCGCCCGCGGCTTCGATCTTTTGCGCGACCGCCTCGGCCGGCGCGGCATTGCCGGAATAATTGACGATGACCGTGAAGCCGTCGCGGCCCAGCCGCTCCGCGATGGCGGCGCCAATGCCGCGTGAGGCGCCGGTGATAATAGCTACCTTATTGGTTCCGTTTGCCATTTTCGTTCTCCTCGGTGTGGTGAGCAGCGGTGCCGCTCTGATAGGAGAAATCTAGGCCATTCCATTTTCCGGATAATGATGCATTATCTGGCATCACAATTCGGATTTAACGAACAAATAGATGGACCGTTTCGAGACGATGCGGGTGTTCACCCGGGTGGTGGAGCGGCGCAGCTTTACGGCGGCGGCGGCGGATCTCGGCCTGCCGCGTTCGACCGTGACCGATGCCGTCAAGCAGATCGAGGCGCGGCTCGGCGTGCGGTTACTTGAGCGCACCACGCGGCTGGTGCGGCCGACGCTGGACGGCGAGGCCTATCACCGGCGCTGCCTGACGCTGATCGCCGATCTCGAAGACGCCGAAAGCGCGTTCTGCGGCGCCAAGCCGAAAGGGCCGTTGCGGGTGGATATGAATGGCACGCTGGCGCGCAATTTCGTGCTGCCGCATCTGCCGGACTTTCTCGCCGAATATCCTGATATCCAGCTCTATCTCAGCGAGGGCGATCGGTTGGTCGACCTGATCCGTGAAGGCATCGACTGCGTGGTACGTGTCGGCGAGCTTCGCGACAGCGATATGGTGGCGCGGCGGCTGACCATGATGGACGAAGTCACCTGCGCCGCGCCGTCCTATCTCGCGCGCACCGGCGTGCCTTTGTCCATTGATGCGCTCAAAGGTCATCGCATGGTCGGCTATCACTCGTCGGCGACGGGCGCGGTGCTGCCGCTTGAATTTCAGGACGACGGCGCGTTGCGTTATGTCACGTTGCCGGTTGCGATCACGGTGAGCAGTGCCGATAACTACGCGGCGATGGCGAAACTCAGCTTCGGTCTGGTGCAGGTGCCGCGTTATCGGGTCAAGAGCGAACTCGCCGGTGGCACGCTGGTGGAGGTATTGCCGCAACATCCGCCGACGCCGTCGCCGGTGTCGTTGCTCTATCCGCGCAACCGCCAGCTCTCGCCGCGGGTGCGCGTGTTCATGGACTGGCTGACGCGTGCTTTTGCGCGCGACCTCATTTAATGAAACCTGCGATGGCTCCTGTTTTTCGCTTCGCGCCCAGCCCCAATGGTTATCTGCATCTCGGCCACGCCGCTTCGGCGCTGCTGAATTTCGATCTGGCGCGCGAGGCCGGTGGCCGGTTGCTGCTGCGGATCGAGGATATCGATGTCACGCGCTGCCGGCCGGAATTCGAGGCGGCGATCTACGAGGATCTCGCCTGGCTCGGTATCGCCTGGGAGATGCCGGTACGGCGACAGTCGCAGCATTTTGCCGACTACCGCGCCGCGACCGAGCGGCTCGCCGCCATGGGATTGCTCTATCCGAGCTTCGAGAGCCGCACCGAGATCGCGCGCATGATCGCGGCCGAAGAAGCGAAAGGCTCATGGCCGCGCGATCCCGATGGTGCGCCTCTCTATCCAGGCATTGCCAGATCGTTGTCGCCGCAGGCCGTCGCCGAACTCAAACAGGCAGATGCCCCGATGGCGCTGCGGCTCGATATGGCCAGAGCCATTGCGGCCAGCGGTCCGCTCACATGGACCGAGCGGGGGGCGGGTCCGGGCGGCGAGACGGGTATCGTTGCTGCGCAGCCGGAAGCCTGGGGCGATGTGATCCTGGCCCGCAAGGAAACACCGACCAGCTATCATCTCTCGGTTGTCCTCGATGATGCGCTGCAGGGGGTGACCCATGTGGTGCGCGGCCAGGATCTGTTCTGGTCGACCAGCGTGCACCGGCTGCTGCAGCAACTGCTCGGCCTGCCGCAACCGGTCTATCGGCACCACCCGCTGGTGCGCGATGGCACCGGCGCAAAACTGTCGAAATCGACCGGCTCCACCAGCCTGCGGGAGTTGCGGGCGCAAGGCGCTACACCGGCGGATATCCGCCGCATGGTCGGGCTGCCTGACCCGGCCGCCGCAAGTTAGCCGCAAGCGCGCCGCAAGAAATTCGCAAGCTGGACCAGACCCGCGGCGTGACTCCGCGCGCCTCGCCGTGGCATGGTGCCGCCGGGACGGGTGGGCAACATATGGCGCTGACATCGCGCTCTCCGCGCAAGATGCGGACGCGCACCAAGCAAACGCTGAAAAAACGCGTGGCCAAGAAGCGTGCGGTAAAGAAGCTTGCATCGAAGCCGCGCGCCAAGCGCAGATCCGCGCGTGCCGATACGATGGTGGAAACCGCGCTGGCGGTGTTTGCCCATGAGGTGCGCACGCCGCTGACCGGCATTCTTGCGGTCAGCGATCTGCTGGCCACCTCCGATCTCGACGAGCGTGAGCGGCGCTGGGTCGAGACGATCAAGGCTGGCGCCGAACATCTGGCGGGTCTCGCGACATTGTTCGTCGATGCGGCGCGCAGCAGCAAATCCAGATTCGAACTGCGGCAGGATTTCTTCGATCTGCGCGCGCTTGCCCGCAACATCGGCGACTCGCTCGCGGGCCGCGCGGCTGCCAAGGGACTGCTGTCGCGGGTCGCGATCTCCGACAGACTGCCGGTGTTCGTGATCGGCGATCCCGTGCGGCTGCGCGCGGCGCTGGAAAATCTGATCGACAATGCGGTGAAATTTACCGAACAGGGCAATGTGGCGCTGAAGGTCTCGCCTGTGCGCATGGCGGGCAAGGTCGGCGTATCCTTCACCGTCTCCGATAGCGGCATCGGCCTCACGCTGGCCGAGATCAAGCGGCTGTTCAAACCGTTCTCGCAGGCCAATGTGTCGATCGCGTCGCGTTTTGGCGGTGCCGGCCTCGGTCTGTCGTCGGTGAAGCAACTCGCTCGCGCCATGGGTGGCGACATCACTGTGGCGCAGAGCCGCGGTGGTGGGACAGTGTTCACGCTGACGGTCGGCCTCGACAAGACGAATGGTCCGATCGCCATCATGTCGAGCGCCGATGATGCTTCTTTTGCGCCGGGACAGGCGCTGCGGGTGCTGAGCGTCGAGGACAATCCGTTCGGCCGTGTCGTGCTCAATGCCATTCTCACCGAACTCGGCCATCAGGCCGAGTTCATCGGTCGTGGCGAAGCAGCGGCGGAGCGCGTCGCGCAGGGCACGTTCGATGCGGTGCTCATGGACATGGTGCTGCCGGGTATCGACGGCGTCGAGGCGATCCGGCAGATCCGTGCGCTGAAGGCGCCGCATGGCCGCGTCGCGATCATTGGGGTGTCCGGTCGCAGTGAAGACGAAGCCGCATCGCGTCAGGTGGGCGCCGACGCGTTCCTGATCAAACCGGTGTCTCCGCGGGCGCTAGCGACTGCGCTGCTTGAAGCGAGACGCCGTGGGGCAGCCGCGACTTGATGATGGCGGCATTGAGTTCGCCGCCGAATACGAAGATCGCCGCAATGAAATACAGAAACACCAGCGCGATGATCACCGATGCCAGGCCGGCATACATGGTGACGTAGTTGTTGGCGAAGCGCGCGAGATAGAGGCCGAAGCCGATGCCCGAGGCGAGCGACGCCAGCATCGTGAAGATGATGCCCGGCAGGATCTGACTGAAGGTGCGGCGGCCTGCCGGCAGCCACACATGCAGGATGAACAATGCGATCACCATGGCGACGATGGTGATGCCGTAACGCGCCACGGTCAGCAGCCGCTCGTTGTTCTCGACCATCAGCGGCACATAGCGCCGTACGATTTCCAGCATCAGCGGGCCGAGCACGATCAGGAACGCCATGGCGAGCGCGGTGACGGCAGCGACCAGCGTGTAGCCGATCGACTCCAGCCGCAGCCAGTACCAGCGCCGCAGCTCGATCACCGAGTATGCGCGGTTTAGTGCGACGCGCAGACTCTCGACGCCGTTGGAGGCGAAATATACTGCGAGCACGAGGCCGATGGTGAGCGCGTCGCCGCGGGTGGTGGTCAGCACGTCGTGGATTTGCGAGGACAGTGCGCCGGCCACCTGATCGGGCCAGACCTCCAGCAGCAGGCCGACGGCCTGATCGGCGAGATTCTTGGAGCCGAAAAAGCCGGCCAGCGAGGCCAGCACGATCAGGAACGGAAACAGCGCCATCAGGGTGGAGAGGGCGATATGGCTGGCGATCGCCCAGCCGTCATCGGCAAGAAACGTATAGAAGGCGTCCATCACAACATCGTAGACGGTGCGTATCTGCCCCACGTGCCACCTGGTCCGGGATCGGCCCGGCAAATCACCGGCCCTCATGTTAGCTTCTGATATCTAACGCGAAAAAGCCAGATCGTTGCATTGCGGCGCGCGCGTAACCGCTGTGTCATTTTGACGACTGACGATAGCGCAGCCTGTGGCGCAGTGTTATGTAGCTGATATGACGTCAACGCTCAGCAACATTATCCTCCCCATCGCGGTCGGCGCCGTTGCGCTGGTCTTGCTGCTTGGCCTGTTCAACATGATGCGCGGCGGCTCGCCGGATCGCTCGCAGAAGCTGATGCGGTGGCGCGTGGCGCTACAATTCGTCGCCATTGTCCTCACTATGGCCACCGTCTGGGCGATGGGCCGCTGACGCAAATTCCTTAACTGGCGCTGGATCAATTCGATGGTCGTTCTCAACCGCATCTACACCCGCACCGGCGATGACGGCACGACGGCCCTCGGCACCGGCGAACGTCGGCCGAAATACGATCTCCGCGTCAGCGCCTATGGAACCGTGGATGAGACCAATGCGGCGATCGGCGTGGTGCGGCTGCATCTCGCCCATGCGCGGTCCCTGGATGCGATGCTCGGGCTGATCCAGAACGATCTATTCGATCTCGGGGCTGATCTTGCGGTTCCGCAGCGCGAGGGCAAGGCCGAGCGGCTGCGCCTGCTGGCGAGTCAGGTCGAGCGGTTGGAGAACGATATTGACATGCTCAACGCGCCGCTGGCCGATCTGACCTCGTTTGTTTTGCCTGGCGGAACTCCAGCCGCCGCTCACCTTCATGTCGCCCGGACGATCTGCCGCCGTGCGGAACGGATCATGGTGGAACTCGCCGCTCAGCCCGATGAGCCGGTCTCGGATGCTGGTATCCAGTATATGAACCGGCTCTCGGACTTCCTGTTCGTCGCCAGCCGCTCGCAGAACGACAATGGCGCCGGCGACGTGCTCTGGGTGCCCGGCCAGAACCGGTAATTTCGGCTAAATCGGCGGGTCTAGAGACATTCGATTTTAGGGTCTGGCGCGTTGACCCCGTGTGGCAGGGGCTTTAGGTTCCGCGCCCAAGCTTCCGAGCAAGCTCTGAAACAATAAAACTCACACGAAAGAGGATCGATGAAGGTTCTGGTCGCGGTCAAACGGGTGGTCGATTACAACGTCAAGGTTCGCGTCAAGAGCGACGGATCGGGCGTCGAACTGTCCAACGTCAAGATGTCGATGAATCCGTTCGACGAAATCGCCGTCGAGGAAGCCCTGCGCCTGAAAGAGGCCGGCAAGGCAACCGAAGTGGTGGTGGTGTCGATCGGTCCCGCACAGGCGTCCGAAACCCTCCGCACCGGCCTCGCGATGGGCGCGGACCGTGGCATCCTCGTCAAGGTTGAAGGCACCGTCGAGCCGCTCGCCGTGGCGAAGATCCTCAAGGCCGTCGCCGATGAGGAAAAGCCGGGCCTGGTAATCCTCGGCAAGCAGGCGATCGACGACGACGCCAACCAGACCGGCCAGATGCTGGCCGCGCTGCTCGGCTGGCCGCAGGCGACCTTCGCCAACAAGCTGGTTGTCGAAGGCGACGACGTCACCGTGACCCGTGAAGTCGATGGCGGTCTGCAGACCGTCAAGCTCAAGGGACCGGCCATTGTCACCACGGACCTTCGTCTGAACGAGCCGCGCTACGCGTCGCTGCCGAACATCATGAAGGCGAAGAAGAAGCCGATCGACGAGAAGACCGCCGATGGTTACGGCGTCGATATTTCTCCGCGTCTTGAGATCATCAAGACCAGCGAACCGGGCGGCCGCAAGGCCGGCGTCAAGGTCAAGGACGTCGCCGAACTGGTATCGAAACTCAAGACTGAAGCCGGGGTGCTCTAATGCCGACATTGCTGCTTGCCGATCACGACAACGCCACCCTGAAGGATTCCACCAACAAGGCGCTCACCACTGCCACCCAGATCGGCGGCGAGGTGCACATCCTCGTTGCCGGCCAGAATGCGAAGCCGGCCGCGGAAGCTGCCGCCAAGCTGCAGGGCGTCACCAAGGTACTGCTCGCCGACGACGCCTCTTATGCCCACGATCTTGCCGAGCCGCTGGCCGCGCTGATCGTGTCGCTGGCGCCCGCCTATGACGTGCTGATCGCCGCTGCGACCACGCGCTCGAAGAACGTGATGCCGCGCGTCGCCGCTCTGCTCGACGTGATGCAGGTGTCGGAAATCACCAAGGTCATCGCACCCGACACCTATGAGCGTCCGATCTATGCCGGTAACGCGATCCAGACCGTGAAGTCCAAGGATGCCAAGAAGGTCATTACGGTGCGTACCTCGACCTTCGGTGCAGCCGGTGAAGGCGGCAGCGCGGCGGTGGAAGACGCCAAGACGGCCGAGAATCCGGGTTTGTCGACCTTCGTCGGCGAGGACATGGCCAAGAGCGATCGTCCGGAACTGACCTCGGCGAAGATCATCGTGTCCGGTGGCCGTGCCATGCAGAGCCGCGAGAACTTTGCCAAATACATCGAGCCGCTCGCCGACAAGCTCGGCGCCGGTGTCGGCGCCTCGCGCGCCGCGGTGGATGCCGGTTATGCCCCGAACGACTGGCAGGTCGGCCAGACCGGCAAGGTCGTGGCTCCGGAGCTGTATATTGCCATCGGCATTTCCGGCGCGATCCAGCATCTCGCCGGCATGAAGGACTCCAAGGTGATCGTCGCGATCAACAAGGACGAAGACGCGCCGATCTTCCAGGTCGCCGATTACGGCCTGGTCGCCGACCTCTACCAGGCCGTGCCGGAGCTGACCGAAGCACTCGGCAAGTAGAGGCCCAGCGGGCAAGGATTTGGCAAATAAGGCCTTGCTGAATTAGGGCTTTGCGCCTCAATTAACGACATCGGCCGGAGTGACTGACTCCGGCCGATATTTTATGTAAAGATAGCTTTCCGAACGCGGCATGCGCGGGCGGCGTGTTCCCAGAGATGACAAGCAAGATGGCGGTTATGATCAAGAAAGTCGGCGTGATCGGCTCGGGCCAGATGGGCAATGGCATTGCGCATGTGGCTGCATTGGGCGGCCTCGAAGTTGTGCTGAACGATGTCTCTGCCGACCGCCTGAAGTCTGCCATGGCGACGATCAACGGCAACCTGTCGCGTCAGGTGTCGAAGAAGGTCATCACCGAGGATGCACGCAAGGCCGCGCTGGATCGCATCACCTCGTCGGACACGATGGACGGCCTTGCCGATTGCGATCTCGTGATCGAATCCGCCGTCGAGAAGGAAGAGATCAAGCGCAAGATCTTCCACGATCTCTGCGCTGTGCTGAAGCCGGAGGCAATCATCGCCTCCAACACATCGTCGATCTCGATCACGCGCCTCGCCGCGTCGACCGACCGTCCCGAGAAGTTCATCGGCATTCACTTCATGAATCCGGTGCCGTTGATGGAGCTGGTCGAACTGATCCGCGGCATTGCCACCGATGACGCGACCTTCGATGCGTCCAAGGACTTCGTCACGAGGCTCGGCAAGCAGATCGCCGTCTCGGAAGATTTCCCGGCCTTCATCGTCAATCGTATTCTTTTGCCGATGATCAACGAGGCGATCTACACGCTGTATGAAGGTGTCGGCAATGTCGAAGCCATCGATGCGGCGATGAAGCTCGGTGCGCATCACCCGATGGGCCCGCTCGAACTCGCCGACTTCATCGGCCTCGATACGTGCCTGTCGATCATGCAGGTGCTGCACGAAGGCCTTGCCGACTCCAAGTATCGGCCGTGCCCGCTGCTGGTGAAATATGTCGAAGCCGGCTGGCTCGGTCGCAAGACCCAGCGCGGTTTCTACGACTACCGCGGTGAGAAGCCGATCCCGACGCGTTAAGGCGAAGCGCTCGTCTTTTTTAAGATAGACGCTGTCATTGCCGGGCTTGACCCGGCAATCCACCTTTACGCATGCAAGGAAGAAGGACGGATCCGCGGGTCATCCAGCGAAGCTTGCTTCGCGCTGCCTGCGGATGACGACGGTGTGTGTGGTTGGCCTCGCGGCCAAGTTAAACCAACATCCGCATCAAGCTCACCGTCGCCGGCACCATCCCGACGATCGTCGCCATGCCCATGCCGACTCCGCACAGATGCGCCATCAATGTCTCGCGCTGCGTAATCATGTCACGTACTGCGCCACGCCATGGCCAAACGACCAGTTCTCCGGCAGCACCTCGACGAGGTTGATGAAGACGTCTTCGGGCCGCAGGCCCGGTCTGTCAGTCAGCTTCTCGACGATCCGTTTGTAGAGCGCCTGCTTCTGCTCACGAGGGCGGGTGTTACTGACCGTCAGCTGGATGATGACCAGGTCATCGGTCCGGCGAATGCCGAGATAATTCGGATCATAGATGAAAGTGCCATCCTCGTGCTCCGAGATGGTGACGAAACGATCGCCCTCCGGGACGTTGAAGGTCTCGCGCAGCGCCTGATAGACGCCTTCGGCGATCGCCTCCCGATAGGCGGCGGGCTTGCCCTTCTTCAGTGAAATGCGAACCAGCGGCATGGTGGTCTCCTGTCGTTCAAATCCGATCCAACAAACCTAATCCCATATTGATCATTGGAAAATCGTATGAAATAATATTTCAATGATGTCAGATTGAAATGATTGGCCGATGAAAGCGCTCGATATCGAGGCCGTGCAGGCCTTCGTGCTGGTGGCCGATCTCACCAGCTTCACCCGCGCCGCCGAGGCGATGGGAAGCACGCAGTCGGCGATCAGCCTGAAGATCAAGCGGCTGGAAAGCGGGCTGGGCAAGCGCCTGCTGGAGCGAACGCCGCGGCTGGTGCGCCTGTCGTCGGAGGGAGCGGCTTTTCTGGCCTCCGCGCGAAATCTCGTCGCGGCGCATCAGTCGGCGATGGGCTCATTCGCTGCGGAGCGGCGGCGTCTCGTGGTGGGGATCAGCCATCATCTCGTCGGCGCCGATCTTGCCGACGTGTTGAAACGCATGAGCGCGACCGATCCGTCCCTGGTGATCGAATTGCGGATCGAGTCATCGCGGGTCCTGCTGTCAGCCTATGACGCTGGCGATCTCGACGCGGCGATCGTGTTGCGGGTCGACAGGCGACGTGGTGACGGCGAGGTCTTGATGGAAGAACCATTTGGCTGGATGGGCACACTGGATTTTCGGCACGCGCCCGGTGAGCCGCTACGACTCGCGGCGCAGTCCGCGCCATGTACGGTCCGTTCGGCGGCGATTGCGGCACTCGATGGGGCTGGCATTCGGTGGACCGAAGCCTTCGTTGGCGGCGGCGTTGCGACCATCGGCGCGGCGATCTCCGCCGGCCTCGCCGTTGGTGCGCTGGTCCGCCGTGTTGCTCCCGCCGGCAGCATCGATCTTGGCCCACGCCTCGGTCTGCCGAAATTGCAGGATGCCGAGACGATGCTGCATTCCAGCCTCACCGATGCGAGGGCGCGCGGCGCGCTGCGCACACTGGGCGCAGCATTTCGGGCGAATGCTGGCTGATTGTTGCACGAGGTCAACATTCGTTAACCCCGCATCGCTATACCGGCGGTACGACGTTACGGAGTGTTTCTGATGGATATGGCTTTGGTTGCCAGCGCGCTTGCCATGAAGGCAGCGGGAACGCAGCAGCAGATTTCGACCTCGATCATGAAGTCGAATGCCGACATGGAAAAGAACACTGTGCTCTCGCTGCTCGGTGGCGCGCAGCAGGCCTCGCAGGCCAATCTCGGCGCGGGCGTCGGCGGCAACGTCGATATCGCCGCCTAAGGCGCTGTCGAACCTGGCTACTGCTCTTTGGAAGCAGCAGTCAGTGTCGCGCGAAAATGGCTCGGTGGCGCGCCAATGATGCGCTTGAAGGCGCGGCTGAACGCGGCTTCCGATTCATAGCCAAGCCGACGTGCGACGACCGCGATCTTCAAGCGGTCGCGAGTGAGCCACTGCTTTGCTTCCTGCATCCGCAATTGCGCGACGTAACGGGCCGGTGTCTGGCCGACGACATTGGCGAAGCGCAACGCAAATGCCGAGCGTGACGCATGCATGACGTTGGCCAGCGCCTCGACGGTCCAATCCCTGGTCGGGTCGCGATGGATCGCAGCGAGAACCCGGCCGATACCGGGATCGCGCGCTGCCGCGACCCAGCCGGCAGAGCCGCAGCCCTTCTCCACCCAGTTGCGGATCAGTGCAGCGGCGACAACATCGGCCAGCCGCGTCAGCATGCCGCCGGCACCGACGCGATCCAGCGCCAGTTCGGACGTCATCGCCTCAAGCAGATGCGGGATGGCGGGCTCGTCGGTGGCAAGTTCGTGCATCTGCATCAGCTCAGGCATCATCAGAAGTAACGGGTGCTGGCTGTCGAGGTTGAAGGTCATGCCGGCACCGAACAGCACGGTTTCTTCGCCATCTCTATTGCCACCGCTGCAGGTGTCGAGGATGCCGCAGCACACCGGCTCGAACTGGCAATTCTCGACCGGTGCCGGGAAGGCATCGGGTGAACTCGCCAGCGCGTGTTCCGCGCCGCGCGGCAGCAAGACGGCATCGCCTGGTTCAAGGCGGACCCACGCGTTATCCAGAGTTCGCAGCCAGCAGCCGCGCTCGGCGACGAAGTGGAATTGCGCCTTCGGCCGTGCCGGGAATACCAGCCCCCATGGCTCGGTCATGCGGCAGCGGACGTAATCGACGCCCTCAATCTTCAAGCCCCGGAGCATTTCAGTCAGGGGGTGAGTGGCGACAGTTGTGGACGAATGATCAAGCATTGAGGGTTTTCTAGCATGGAAACTCCAGGAGGTCACCTCCATCTCCGGGGTCCCTGCTGGAGACTGCCATGACTGATTCCGCCACTGCCGCACTTGATGCCGATGTTTCTCCAATAACCAATGAGCGGACGAACGCAGCCTGGGCGGCTGTTGTCTCCTTAATGCTTGGCGCGTTCAGCCAGGTCACGGCTGAATTCCTGCCCGCCAGCCTGCTCACGCCGATCGCCACCGATCTCGGTGTCTCGGTCGGCGCTGCCGGGCAGGTGGTGACCGCGACCTCCCTTGTCGGGATCATCGCCGGACTTGCGACGGCCATTGTGACACGCGCCATGGATCGCCGCGTCGTCCTGTGGTCGCTCACGGTGCTGCTGATCGTGTCCAATCTGCTGTCGGCTACCGCGAGCAACCTTCCAATCCTGTTGCTTGCCCGCGTGCTGCTCGGCATCAGTCTCAGCGGCTTTTGGGCAATGGCAACGGCCACCGCGATGCGGCTTGTTCCGGCGGAGGCGCTGCCGCGCGCGATCTCGCTGATTTTCAGCGGCGTTTCGATCGCCACCGTCAGCGCTGCGCCCATCGGTGCATATCTTGGAGATCTGTGGGGCTGGCGGAACGTGTTCTTGCTGGCGGCCGCTGTCGGCGCCGTCGTGCTCGTCTTTCAGGTGCTGACGCTGCCGCGCTTGCCGCCGCTCACATCACCGGATGTGCGCACGCTGTTCGTGCTGATGCGTCGGCCCAGTGTCCGGCTTGTGATGATCGCAATCGCCGTCAGTATCTCGGGCCACTTCGCCGGATTCACTTACGTCCGGCATTTCCTCGAACAAGTGCCGCAGCTTCCGGTCACTGCGATCTCGCTCGTCCTGCTGGCTTATGGCGTTGGCGGTTTCTTCGGCAATTTCGCGGGCGGGGTGCTTGTCGCCCGTAGTGCGAAACTTGCGATCGTCACGGGATCTGCGGCCATCGCCGTGCTCGCGCTGGTGCTGTTTGTCTTTGGCGCTTCGGGCCTTGTCGCGGGCATCGCGGTTGGTCTCTGGGGTTTTGCCTTCGGCGTGCTGCCGGTTGGCTTCCAGACATGGATGGTGCGGGTCGCATCGGACGAAGCTGAATCTGCGGGCGGCCTGCTCGTCTCGGCTTTCCAGGTCGCGATCACGGTTGGCGCAGTCGTTGGCGGCATTCTAGTCGATGGTTTCGGCCCGTTCGGTGCCGTTGGTTATCTCGCAGCGGCGACACTGGCGGGCGCGCTGCTCGTATTGCTGTCGCGCAGCGGCGGCGAAGTGCCGGCCTGAAGCGCGAAGGGAGGCAGCAGCCTGCTGCCTCCCGGCTTCTCTTACGCGACCGGTGTGATCCAGCCGATCCC
This sequence comes from Tardiphaga sp. 862_B3_N4_1, assembly GCF_051811085.1. Lineage (NCBI taxonomy): Bacteria > Pseudomonadati > Pseudomonadota > Alphaproteobacteria > Hyphomicrobiales > Nitrobacteraceae > Tardiphaga > Tardiphaga sp. 862_B3_N4_1. The sequence goes on along the minus strand of NZ_JBPWQB010000002.1, from coordinate 917,922 downwards.
GGCACCGCCGGGCTGCAGCAGGATTGCGAGCCGGCCGACATCGGGAATGTCGAATACCGGCCGCATCAGCGTCGCGCCGGCCGCGACAGCTTTCTTCACACGCGCATCGACGTCGTCGACCGCGAGATACGGCATCCAGCCATCGGGGACATTCTCGTAGCCCGGGCCTTCCGCGTGGAAGATGCCGCCGACCGGCACATTGTCCATCATTGCGATCCAGTAGATGCCGCCGCCCGCCAGCTTCTTGGCCTGATAGGTCCAGCCGATGGTCTCCTGATAGAAGGCTTTCGCGCGCTCGGGATCGCGCGTCACGAATTCATTCCAGTTGAAATGGCCGTGCGGCGTCATGGCGTCCTCCGTTGTTGCGTCAGACTGAAACCAGCGTCTTGAAGCCACCATAGATCATGCGCTTGGCATCGAACGGCATCGCCTTCGGATCCATCATCTTGGCGAGGCGCGGATCCTTCATCACTTTGGCGTTGATGCGGTCGCGATCTTTGCGCGTCTTGTAGATGATATAGGAAAACACAACGGTCTCGTCGGGTTTCAGTTTCACGCTGCGCGGGAACGATGTCCATTTGCCGACGCTGACGTCATCGGCGACACATTCCTGATAGTCGAGTGCGCCGTATTCGCGCCAGATTTTGCCGGCCTTGCGCGCGATGGCGGCATAGGCTTTCAGCTTCTTCTTCGGCACCGGAACGAGGAATCCGTCGATATAGGCCATTGGTCGTTTCTCCCTGCTGTCATGCGTCGGCGCCGGGCGCGCGTGGCCCGGTTGTTTTCAAGACGAACGCAATTGCGTTCATCCGACAGCATTCTGGAGAATTTTGCGATCCGCGCAGGCGGCCGTATGTCGCAGTCGTCTGTGCCGCTACCTCAGAAGCTTGCCGCGGCGGGCTTCACCGCCGCTTTCAGCAGCTTGATGGCATCTTCGCTGTCCCACTCGGCAGGGCCGGCGATGGTCGCGATCTCGCAGCCCTTCCCGTCGATCAGCACCGAGGTCGGCATACCCAGTGCACGGCCGATGCCCTTGAGGTCCTGGAACACCTTGGCTGAGGTGTCGGTGAAATAATCCAGCCGGTTGAGGCCGCCGTCTTTCAGAAAGGCCTTCGGCTTCTCGGCGTCGCGGGTGTCGATATTGATCGCAACGACCTGGAAATCCGGGCCGCCGAGCTTGGTCTCGAGGTTGTTCAGCGCCGGCATTTCCTTGCGGCAGGGCACGCACCAGGTGGCCCACAGGTTCACCAGCACCGTCCGGCCGCGCCAGTCGGACAGCTTCTTCTCCTGGCCGTCGGCATCCCTGAAAGCGAGGTCCGGCAGTTTCAGCGGCGTTCTGGCCATGGTCAGGCCGGCGACTTCGCCGCGCGCCAGCGGTTCGATCTTCTTCGACAGTGCGATGGCCGGCGCGCAGGTCGGATCGCCCGGCGCAGCCTGCTGCCGCAGCCGATCCATATTGGATACCGCGGCAAAGCCGATCACGGCGCCGACGAGCACCGCGCCGAGCACGATCAGGCGGCGTTTGGCCGGACGGGGGGCAGGCTGGTCGGGCATAGGGTTTGTCATTCGGTCTCAGTTAGGGCTATGCAACGGTTGGCGACGGACGATCCGTCGGCTGCGGTTAAAGATGAGTGACAATTCATGGCTTCGCGCAAGGGCAACGGCAAGTCCAGCAATGACGGTAAGGGCTCCAATGTGAGCAACAAGATGTGGGGCGGGCTGTTCGATGAAAGCCCCGACGCCATCATGGAGGAAATCAATGTCTCCATCGACGTCGATCGCCACCTCTATGCCCAGGACATCACCGCGTCCAAGGCCCATGCTGCGATGCTTGCCAGGCAAGGGATTATCACCGCGAAAGATGCGAAAAATATCGCAGGCGGTCTAGACACGATCCTGTCAGAGATCACCAAGGGGGCGTTCACATTCAAGCGTGCGCTCGAAGACATTCACATGAATGTGGAGAGCCGGCTCGGCGAGCTGATCGGCCCGGCCTCCGGCCGCCTGCATACCGCGCGTTCGCGCAACGACCAGGTCGCGACCGACTTCCGTCTGTTCGTGCGCGATACCATCGACGAGATCGATGCGGCCTTTGCGTCGCTGCAGCGGGCACTGGTCGATCGTGCGCTGGAGCATGCCGACACGGTGATGCCCGGCTTCACCCATCTGCAGACCGCGCAGCCGGTGACCTTCGGTCATCATCTGCTGGCCTATGTGGAAATGGTGTCGCGCGATCGCGGCCGCTTCGCCGATGCGCGCAAGCGCCTCAATGAAAGCCCGCTCGGCGCCGCTGCGCTGGCCGGTACCTCATTCCCGATCGATCGCCATGCCACAGCCAAGACGCTGGGCTTCGATCGCCCGATGGCGAATTCGCTCGATGCGGTGTCGGACCGCGATTTCGTACTCGAGACGCTGTCGGCGGCTTCGATCGCGGCCGTACATCTGTCGCGCTTCGCCGAGGAGATCGTGATCTGGACCTCGCCGCTGGTCGGCCTCGTCAGACTCTCGGACAAGTTCACCACCGGCTCCTCGATCATGCCGCAGAAGCGCAATCCGGATGCGGCCGAACTGGTCCGCGCCAAGACCGGCCGCGTGATCGGCTCGCTCACCGGATTGTTGATTGTCATGAAGGGCCTGCCGCTGGCCTATCAGAAGGACATGCAGGAGGACAAAGCGGGCGCGATGGAGGCCTATTCGGCGCTATCGCTGGCGATCCGCGCGATTGCCGGCATGGTCCGCGATCTCGTGCCCAATGAGGAGCGCATGAAGCTTGCTGCCGGCGAGGGCTATGCCACCGCCACCGATCTGGCGGACTGGCTGGTGCGAACGCTGAAAATGCCGTTCCGCGAGGCGCACCACGTCACCGGCCGGATCGTCGGCATCGCCACCAAGAAGGGCGTGGCGTTGCACGAGCTCGACCTGAAGGAGATGCAGGCGGTCGAGCCGAAGATCACCGCAGAGGTGATGAAGGTGCTGTCGGTGGAATCCTCGGTGAAGAGCCGGGTCAGCTATGGCGGCACGGCGCCGAAGAATGTGACGTCGCAGGCGAAGGCCTGGCTCAAGCGACTGGAAAAAGAGCGGAAATTGGGCTGAGCGGGCTTGGCGTGCGAAAATTCAATGGATTTCGGGGTCTCGCCAGAGCGCAGCAATCTTTGTATGGTGCGCCCGCATTTGGGGATTTCGCTGTGACTTGTCCGACCCGCCCTGCGTCCGCGCGATGGGCCATTCTCGTTCTGACCGCTTCTGCTTTGGCGCTGGCTGGCTGCGGCCGTAAAGGCGGCCTCGATCTGCCGCCACAGGCGTCTGCGCAGCCGATGGGTACCGGCGCTCCAGCGGCGGATCCCGATGCACAGTCGGCTGCCAGCAAGGGCAGGGACGTGTTCGCGCCCTCGAACGGTGTCGATGAGGGCCCGCCGGCGGCGACCCGTGGTCGCAAGAAGCCGTTCCTGCTCGATCCGATCCTGGACTAACTCGCCATGCGCCATTTCGACTATCGCAACGGCGTGCTGCACGCCGAAGGCGTTGATATTGCCGAAATGGCGGATGCCGTCGGCACGCCATTCTATTGCTATTCGACCGCGACGCTGGAGCGGCACTACCGCGTCTTCACCGAGGCCTTTGCCGATACAAAGGCCCTCGTCTGTTACGCCATGAAGGCGAATTCCAACCAGTCGGTGCTGCGCACGCTGGCGAAGCTTGGCGCTGGCGCCGACGTGGTCTCCGGTGGTGAGTTGAAGCGGGCGCTGGCCGCCGGCATCCCGCCGAAGAAGATCGTGTTTTCCGGCGTAGGCAAGACCGCGGACGAGCTGCGGTTGGCGCTCGACGAGGACATTCTCTGCCTCAATATCGAGTCGGAGCCCGAGCTCGCATTGCTGTCGGAGATCGCCAGCGAGACCGGCCGTACAGCGCGGATCTCGATCCGCGTGAATCCCGATGTCGATTCCGGCACGCATGCCAAGATCTCCACCGGCAAGTCCGAAAACAAGTTCGGCATTCCCATCAGCAAGGCACGCGAGGTCTATGCCCGTGCCGCGAAGCTGCCGGGCATTGAGGTGACCGGCGTCGACATGCATATCGGCAGCCAGATCACCGATCTCGCCCCGATGGAGCAGGCATTTCGCATCCTGGCCGATTTCGTCACCGTGCTGCGCAACGACGGCCACACGATTTCGCATGTCGATTTCGGCGGCGGCCTCGGCATTCCCTATTACGAGGACCGCGCCGCGCCGCCGGAGCCGATGGCCTATGCGGCCATGGTCAAGCGCGTGACGCATAATCTTGGCTGCACGCTGATGTTCGAGCCCGGCCGCATGATCGTCGGCAATGCCGGCATTCTTGTCGCGCGCGTGATCCATGTGAAGCATGGCGACGGCAAGACCTTCGTCATCATCGATGCTGCCATGAACGATCTGATCCGGCCGACTCTGTACGAGGCCTATCACGAGATCCTGCCGGTAGCGGCGCCCGCACCCGGTGCAAAGCTGTCGGCCGTCGACGTCGTCGGCCCGGTCTGTGAAACCGGTGATTATCTGGCGCTGGACCGCAAGCTGCCGGAGCTGAAGTCCGGCGATTTGCTCGCGATCATGACCGCCGGTGCCTATGGCGCCGTGCAGGCGGGAACCTACAATACCCGCGCGCTGGTCCCGGAAGTGCTGGTGAAGGACGACCAGTATGCGGTGGTTCGCCCGCGCATCGAAGTCGAGCAGCTGATCGCCATGGACAAGGCCGCGCCCTGGTTGTGAGGCGGTGATTTACCTCTCCCCGCTCTGCGCGGGGAGAGGTCGCCGCGCCTTCGCGGCGGGTGAGGGGCGGGGCACGGGGCTCTCTTCAAGCTCAAGCGAGGTAAGCGGATCTCGAGGAGCCCCTCACCCCACCCTCTCCCCGCAAGAGCGGGGCGAGGGAGCGCACTGCGGGCGTTCCCCTACAAAGACCCCTCACGCCTTCGTGACCCCAATCGCTCCGAATCGACTTAGGCTCAGGCTTTGCATGTGCACGGATGGCCCTTGTGCCATGCCTCATTGCCGCCGCCGTGCTAGTGTGTCGTGCGGTAACATCGGAGATCGTCGTTGAGCGCTGCGCCCCCCGACCGACCAGACCCCCAACGCGACGTACATGCCGATCGTCAGGCGGCGGCACAGCTTCAGCTCGCGCAGGCGCTGCAGCGCGCCCGGCTGGCGATTGGCTGGGAGCGGGGGTGGCCGCATCTGGCCCGGCTGCTCAGTGTCGTCGGGTTGTTTCTGGCGGCGTCCTGGGCCGGTCTGTGGCTGACGCTTCCCTTCACGGCGCGTGCCATCGGTCTTGCGTTGTTCGTCATCGCTGCGCTGGCGACGCTCGTTCCTCTCCTGAAGTTTCGCTGGCCATCGCGTGAAGAGGGCTTGTCGCGCCTCGATCGCGGCACCGGCATTGCGCATCGTCCCGCAACGGCGCTGACCGACACGCTGTCGTCGCAGGACCCGATGGCCCGGGCGCTGTGGCTGGTTCAGCGCGAGCGTACGCTGGCCTCGCTCAAGAAAATCCGCGCTGGCCTGCCGTCGCCGCGCCTCGCGATCCATGACCCCTGGGCGCTGCGCGCCATCGTGATCGTGCTGCTGTTCGCCACCTGGTTTGCCGCCAGTGGCGAGCGCGGCGCACGCATCATGGCGGCGTTCGACTGGAACGGCGTGCTGGCGCCGGCGAATGTGCGTGTCGATGCCTGGATCACGCCGCCGCCTTACACCGGCAAGCCGCCGATCATCCTGTCTGCCGCCAACAAGGATGCGTCCACGGCCGATGCCGCTGCATTGCCGGTGCCGTCGGGCTCGACGCTGATCGTGCGCTCCAGCGGTGGTGCGCTTGATGTCGTTCTCACCGGCGGCGTCGCTGACGTGGCGCCGACGGCGGAAGCCCCGAAGGGCACCAACGAAAAGCATTTCACCATCACGTCTGACGGGACGGCACATGTCCGTGCGCCGTCCGGCCAGCCGCAGTGGAAGTTCACGGCAACGGGTGATCGTCCGCCGACCATCGCGCTCGCCAAGGACCCGGAGCGTCAGGCGCGGGGTTCGCTGCAGATGTCCTACAAGCTCGAGGACGACTACGGCGTTACCGAAGCCCATGCGCAATTCGCCGCGCGTCCCGCCGAGAGCAAGGATGGCATCAAGGAAGCCGCCAAGCCGCGGCCGCTGTTCGATGCGCCGTCATTTGCGCTGGTGCTGCCAAATGCGCGCACGCGCAACGGTGTCGGCCAGACCGTCAAGGATCTCAGCGAGGATCCCTATGCCGGCGCCGATGTCACGCTGACGCTGACCGCGAAGGATGAGTCGGGCAACGAGGGCAAGAGCGAGCCGTTCAACATGCGGCTGCCGGAGCGGCTGTTCACCAAGCCGCTGCCGCGCGCGCTGATCGAACAGCGCCGTATCCTGGCACTCGACGCCAATCAGCGCGGTCAGGTCTCCTTCGCGCTGCAGGCCCTGATGATCGCGCCGGAAGCTTTCACGCCGGAAGCCGGCCAGTATCTCGGGCTGCGCAGCGTTGCCACCCAGATCGAACGCGCCCGCACCGATGCGGCCCTGAAAGAAGTCGTCGCCAGCCTGTGGGCGCTCGCCGTCACTATCGAGGACGGCGACATCACCGATGTCGACAAGGCGCTGAAGGCGGCACAGGACGCGCTGAAGCAGGCGCTGGAGCGCGGCGCCAGCGACGAGGAGATCAAGAAGCTCACCGAGAACCTGCGTGCGGCGCTGGATAACTTTCTGAAGCAGCTCGCCGAGCAGATGAAGCAGAATCCGCAGCAGCTGGCGCGTCCGCTCGACAAGAACACCAAGGTCATGCGGCAGCAGGACCTCAACAACATGATCGAGCGCATGGAGCGGCTGTCGCGCTCCGGCGACAAGGATGCCGCCAAGCAACTGCTCGAACAGATGCAGCAGATGCTGGAAAACCTGCAGATGGCGCAGCCCGGCCAGTCCGGTGACAGCGAGATGGATCAGGCGATGAACGAGCTTGGGGACATGATCCGCAAGCAGCAGCAGTTGCGCGACAAGACCTTCAAGCAGGGCCAGGACCAGCGCAACGAGCGCCGCCGCGGCAAGCAGGGCGAGCAGGGTATGGGCGATCTGCAGCAGGATCAGCAGAATCTGCGCGACCGCCTCAAGCAGCTGCAGGACCAACTCGCCAAGCAGGGTATGGGTCAGGGTCAGAAGGGCCAAAAAGGACAGCAGGGGCAAAAAGGACAGCAGGGCCAGCAAGGGCAGGGCCAAGGTCAAGGCGGCGACGATCAGGCGGACGCCGATGGTGACGGCGACGGTGATGGTCTCGGTGATGCCGACAGCGCCATGGGCGATGCCGGCGGTCAGCTTGGCGAGGGCAATGCCGATGGCGCTGTGGGTTCGCAGGGCAAGGCACTCGATGCGCTCCGCAAGGGCGCCCAGAAGCTCGCGCAGGCCATGCAGCAGGGCGAAGGTGAAGGCCAGAACGACGGCCCCGGCAACAATCCTGGCCGCCAGCAGAGCGGTGGCCGGCAAAGCGATCCGCTCGGGCGTCCGCTGCGTGGCCGCGAACTTGGCGACGACCTCACGGTGAAGATTCCTGGCGAGATTGACGTGCAGCGCGTGCGGAGAATCCTGGAAGAGCTGCGTCGTCGCCTCGGCGACACGACGCGGCCGCAGCTCGAACTCGATTACATCGAGCGGCTGCTGAAGGATTATTGAGGGCGGACGTCGGTCTGCGCCAGCGCGTAGGATGGGTAGAGCGTCTTCGCGAAACCCATCACTTTCCGTGTGGTGGCTGATGGGTTTCGCTTCAGCGCAAGTGCGCCTGCGCTCTACCCATCCTACGAAGACGGCGGGCGCCCGCTTATCCCTTGTTCTTCACCGCCAGCGCGTCCGCCACGGCCGTGCGGATATCCGCCACGGAAAACGGCTTCGTCACCACATCGTGCACAATGGCATTCAGGCCCGTCGCGCGCTCGCGCTGGTCGGCGTAACCGGTCATCAGCAGGATTGTCAGTTCGGGAAAATCGCGCGCGACGGCCAGCGCCAGCGCGATGCCGTCCATGACAGGCATCTTGATGTCGGTCAGCAGCAGGTCGAATGCGCCGCCCTGCTCGGTAAGGATTTCCAGCGCCTCGGCGCCGTCTTCGGCCGTGACGATCTCGTGGCCATCCATGGCGATGGCGCGGCCGACCAGCAGCCGCATCGATTCTTCGTCATCAGCAATCAGGATACGCGCCACGACAACTCCTTGGACTTACGCGCCGGCGACGTCGCGCTTGGTGAAGAAACGCACATCGATACTGCGGCCCTCGGCCGGCGGCGAGGCCAGCCGCGATCGAAACCATGTCTTGTCGCCGGGATTGAGGCCGAGCTGTTCGAGCACGGCGTTCCAGCCATATATTTCAGTCCCCTTCTCGTCGCGTACCACGAAACGCAGGCGCGGCAATGCGGTGGGCGTGCGGGTTTCGGACACGATCAGGCCTTCGATGAGCAAGACCGACTTGCCATCGACGGTCTCGGTGGTGACCTTGACGTCCTTGAAGGCAAGCCCCCGTATATTCACGTCGAGGCCGACCGCCTGATAGAAAGTCGCGGTCTGCGGCATCAGCTTGACCAGATCGACGCGCCAGATCACCAGTGCGAGCAACAGCGACGCCATGGCCGCGGTGGCGATCGGCAGGCTGTGACGTGGCATGACGAACAACCGCGGCAGCGACGGCACGAAACGGCCCAGCACGGCAAGGCGCGACGGCGGGGTGGCCCGCATCGCGGCCACCGCGTCGTGCTGCGCCAGCGTGGCCCAGTCGGCCTCCTCGGTACGATCATTGGCGTCGACCGGCCAGTCGGCCGAAATCGACGGGCTTTCCACCACCGGAACGTTCGGTGCCGAAGCGTCGTCGTCCTCGGTCACGCCCCAGGCGCTCATGTCCTCGTTCGGATCGGGCTCGCTGGCCTTCGCCGCCATGGCGGGAACACGGGCTTCGGCGCGGGAGAGATCCTCCGGCCGCGCCAGCCAGACTTCCTTGCAGCGGGCGCAGCGCACCGTCCGTCCGGCATCGCCGAACGTAGCCGGGTTCACGGCGTAGGACGTCGTGCAATTGGGGCAAACGATATGCATGGAGCCGATAGCCGATGACATGGCCGGCAGGCTACAAGACGACCGTTAACGAATCGGAAACCATAACGGCCGCACAAGCAATTGACCGTCTTTTTGAGGCTTTTTGAACCCATCGAACGGAGCTGAATGTGGTCCGGTTCGAAAATGTTGGTTTGCGCTACGGGCTTGGCCCGGAGATTCTGCGCGACCTCAATTTCCAGATCCCTGCGCATTCGTTCCAGTTCCTGACCGGTCCCTCTGGCGCCGGCAAGACCTCGCTGCTGCGCCTGCTGTTCCTGTCGCTGCGGCCGACCCGCGGGTTGGTCAATCTGTTCGGCCAGGATATCTCGCTGCTCGGCAAGGACGAGATCGCCGACTTGCGCAAGCGCATCGGTATCGTGCTGCAGGATTTCCGTCTGCTCGACCATATGACGACCTATGAGAATGTCGCGCTGCCGTTCCGGGTGATGGGGCGTGAGGAGTCCAGCTATCGGCGCGAAGTCATCGATCTCTTGAAATGGGTCGGGCTCGGCGATCGCATGGATGCGCTGCCGCCGATCCTGTCGGGCGGCGAGAAGCAGCGCGCTGCGATTGCGCGCGCGGTGATCGCACGGCCCATGCTGCTGCTGGCGGATGAGCCGACGGGCAACGTCGATCCGACGCTGGGCCGGCGTCTGCTGCGGCTCTTCATCGAGCTCAACAAGTCCGGCACCGCGGTGATTATCGCGACCCACGATATTACATTGATGGATCAATACGACGCGCGGCGCATGGTGCTGCATCAAGGCCGGCTGCATATCTATGAGTAGAATCGGCGAAGAACACGGCCCGCTGATGGACCTCGGCACCGATCGCCCGCAGGTCCCGGCGAAGGCGCGCAACGCATCCCCGATCGTGCCGCGCGGCTCGATCGCCGGCCGCGCGCTGGTGGCTGTTGTCGCCATCATGACCTTCCTCGCCTCCATCACCACAGGCGCGGTGCTGCTGATCAGCGCCTCGGCGTCGGAGTGGCAATCGGAAGTCGCCAGCGAAATCACCATCCAGGTGAAGCCGCAGGGCGGCCGCGATCTCGACCGCGACACACAGGCGGTGACCGATGCCATTCGCGGCCAGCCGGGGATTGTCGAGGTGCAGCCCTATAGCAGGGAGCAATCGGCGCAGTTGCTGGAGCCGTGGCTCGGCACGGGACTGTCGCTCGACGAGCTACCTGTGCCGCGCGTCATCATTGCACGTGTCGCGCCGGGGACGGCGCTGGACATTATCGGATTGCGCAAACGGGTGACGCAGGCCGTGCCCTCGGCCAGCGTTGACGATCATCGCGCCTGGGTCGAGCGGATGCGGTCGATGACATCGGCAACGGTGCTGGCCGGGCTTGGCATCCTTGCGCTCGTTATTATCGCCACCATTATCTCTGTATCCTTTGCGACGCGCGGCGCGATGGCGGCGAACCGGCCGATCGTCGAGGTGCTGCATTTCGTCGGCGCGGGCGATCGCTATATCGCCAATCGCTTCTTCCGCCACTTCCTGCGGCTTGGCCTGCAGGGCGGTATCATTGGCGGCGGTGCCGCGATGCTGATGTTCGGGTTTTCAGAGTCGATCGCGAGCTGGTTTTCCGGCACGCCGGTGGGCGATCAGTTCGCCGCATTGCTGGGGACGTTCTCGCTGCGGTCGTCAGGTTATCTCGCGGTGGCAGGGCAGGCGCTGTTGATAGCAGGAATTACCGCCTGGGCGTCGCGCCGCACATTGTTCTCGACGCTGAACGACATCGAGTAACGCGTCAGGCACAGGCGATGGCATCGCCAAGGCGCCGAAAAATACCTAAGATTGCTGCCAAAGGACCAAACGCCAGACCGATGACCTTGCTCGACGACCAGAACACCACGGAGATGCCCGTTGCCGCGCCACCGCGGCGGCGCGTCATCCGTGCGGCACTTGTGGTCGCATTTGCACTGTCCTTCATGGTCGGCGCCATCGGCTTCGTTGCGTTTCTTGCGCAACTCCGAAGCGGCGAGCTGAAGCCGTCGGCGAATGCCGACGGCATCGTGGTCCTGACCGGCGGTTCGTCGCGCGTTGCGGATGCGCTCGAACTGCTCGCCAATGGCTTCGGCAAACGGTTGCTGATCTCTGGCGTGCATCCCACCAACGGTGCCGCCAATATCTCGCGCACGCTGCCCGACAGCCAGCGGCTGCTGGATTGCTGCGTCGATCTCGATCGCTCCGCCGTCAACACCCGCAGCAACGCGGTAGAGACCAAACGCTGGGTCCATGAGCGCGGCTTCAAGTCGCTGATCGTGGTGACCTCGAATTATCACATGCCGCGCGCGATCGTCGAAATGTCGCACGAGATGCCGGATATCGAGCTGATTCCGTTCTCGGTGATTGGCGACAAATGGCGTGACGAACCGTGGTGGACCAGTGGTCCGACGCTGCGGTTGCTGCTATCGGAATATGTCAAATATCTCGCGGCCGAAGCGCGGGTGCGGCTGGCGAATATCGGCATTGATCTGATGCCGGATTCCGGCAGCGACCAGCAGAGCGACGCGCCGCAGCGCCGGCCGGCCACGGCGTCTGCGAATTGAACTGCAATTGAGCTGATCGGAACACCATGACTTCGATATTCGTGCGTTCGTTGATCTACAACGTGCTGTTCTATGTGCTGCTGGTGTTCTGGATCCTGGTGGCGATTCCAACCTTCGTGATGCCGCCGCGTGCCTTCATGGCGATCGCGAAGGCGTGGGCGACCAGCAGCATCTGGCTGATGCGTATCGTCTGCAACACCAGGGTCGATTATCGCGGACTCGAGAAAATTCCGGCGGGGCCGCTGGTGGTCGCCTCGAAACATCAATCGATGTGGGAGACCTTCGCGCTGATGCCGTTCTTCGATCGGCCGCTGTTCATCTACAAGCGCGAGCTCGGGCAGATTCCGTTCTTTGGCTGGTACCTGAAGAAGTCGAAGATGATCGGCGTCGATCGCGATGGCGGTGCGCGTTCGCTCATCGATATGGCCAAGCGCGCCACCGAAGAAATCCAGCTCGGCCGTCAGCTCATTATCTTTCCCGAAGGCACGCGTCGGCCTGTCGAGGCACCACCGGATTACAAACCCGGTGTCGCGCAGATCTACGCCAAATCCGGCGCGCCGTGTCTGCCGGTGGCGCTGAATTCCGGCCTGTTCTGGCCGCGCCGCACTTTCCTGCGCTATCCCGGCACGCTGGTGGTGGAGTTTCTCGATCCGTTGCCGGCCGGCCTGCCTCGCAAGGAATTCATCGCGGCGATCAGTACGTCGATCGAGGCGGCCACAGATCGGATCGTTGCGGAGGCGCGCGCGGAGCAGGCGACGATCTTCGGGCGCGTACCGAATGTGGCGGTGAAAGAGAGCTAGCGCTTGGTCACTCGTGCAGCATGGCTGCGAGCTGATGCAGCTGTGCATCGCGAAAACCTTCGGCCTCAATGGCCTTCACGGTCGACAGCACGTAATCGCGGTTGAGTCCGGAACGCCCGTGGCCCTGCCGCACGAAGTGCAATTGTTCGCTGAGGCTCAATCGCCCTGCATATTGCACATGACCGCGGTCGACCACATAGGCCAGCGCGCTGACGCGGGTGCGCTCCACGTCATCCAGCCAGACCGAGCGCATGACCTCGCGATAGACATGGGTGGTCTGCTCGCGCTCCCTGAGATAGGCGATGGTGTCATGGCGCAGCTTGGCCGCCACGCGAAAGGCAATGCCGCGGCAGGCGCCGCCGCGATCCAGGCCGAGCACGAGGCCGGGCTTTTCCGGCGTACCGCGGTGGTCGAAGGAATAGACGCAGAGCGCCCGATGTTCGCCGATCAGCCGGGCCGGGACCTGTTCGATGAACTCGAAGCCCGGCCGCCACATCAGCGAGCCATAGCCGAACACCCAGAGATCGCTGTCGGAATCGGGCTCGGCGGTGATTTTCGCGGTCATCCTGCCGACCTAGCAGAAACCTTGGGCCCGGGCGATCTTGATTTCCTGCAATGTGGCCCTGCGACCGCAGGATAACCCCATGAAAGGGATCGCCGATTTGACAAAATCATGCGATCTACGTCCCGCCATGTCCGAATATGCACAGCCCACCCAGCGCCGCCTCTGGCCGATTTTCATCCTGCCCGTCATCATCGTCGTCCTTGCGGCGGCGTGGAGCGGCTTCTGGTTCTATGCCGCGTCCAAGGTCGACGAAAACGTCGATATCTGGCGCGCCCGCGAGGCCGCGGCTGGCCGCGTCTATGATTGCGCCAACCGTTCGGTCTCCGGCTTCCCGTTCCGGCTCGAAGTCCGCTGCAGCGGTGTCAGTGTTTCGCTGACCTCGCAAACGGCCACCCAGAATGCGACGCAGGTGCCGATCACCGCGAAGCTCGGTGAGATCGTCGTGGTTGCGCAGATTTACACGCCGCGGCTCCTGGTCGCCGAATTCACCGCGCCGGCCGTCCTGTCCGATCGCGGTCAGCCGGCGATGGTGATGAATTGGGGCTCGGCGCGCAGCAGCATCACCGGTCTGCCCGGTACGCCTGACAGCGCCGACATCGTGTTCGACGACGTGTCGCTCGACCGTTTCGCCGGCTCGGTGCAGGCGCCGACCGCACGCGCCAAACAGGTCGAATTGCATGGCCGCACGGCAGCAAACTCCACGCCGGACAAGCCGGTGATCGAGACGGCCCTGCAGATCAGGAGCGGCAGCATTGCCGATGTTCATCCGATCCTCGCAGCGCCGTTCGATGCCGATATCCGCGCATTGCTCAGCGGACTTAAGGATGTCTCGCCCAAGCCCTGGCCGCAGCGTTTCCGCGAGCTTCAGGCTGCAGGTGGACGCGTCGAGATCGTGCAGTCGCGCGTCCAGCAGGGCGAGATCATCTCGCTGGCGACGGGCTCGCTCGGTCTGACCGCCGCGGGCAATCTCGACGGCGAATTGCAGATGACCGTGGCGGGGCTGGACAAGGCTATCGCCGCCCTCGGGATCGACAAGTTGCTGGAGATGGGCGTGCCTCAGGAGGCGCTGGATCGCATTGCACCCGGCGTGAAGTCGCAGGACGTCAACAACATCCTCGGTGCGCTGGATCGCGCGATCCCCGGTCTCGGCAATGTCGTGCGCAAGAATGCCGGCAGCGGCCTTGCCGCCGGCGTCAATTCGATCGGGACTGCGGCTGTCTTGGAAGGCAAAGCGGCGCGGACGTTCCCGTTGAAATTCGTCGATGGTGCGGTGTTCCTTGGGTCACTGCGCGTGGCGCAGATCCCGCCGCTGTTTTAGGCGTGAGGTTCGCCGGCCTCTCCACGTCATTGCGAGGAGCGAAGCGACGCGGCAATCCAGAAGCCGCAAAGCAAGTAAGGCTGGATTGCTTCGCTTCGCTCGCAATGACGGCTGTTGGTCCTGCGATCAATCCTTCTTTGTCAGCGCCTGATGCTTGCGCCCGAAGTCCGGTGCCGCTTCATCCTGACCGATACTCACGATGCCGCGGCGGATCGCGCGGGTGCGGGTGAAGTGCTCGAACAGCGCATCGCCATCGTCGCGGCGGATCGCACGGGTCAGTTTCGACAGGTCTTCCTGGAAGGTGCCGAGCATTTCCAGCACCGCGTCCTTGTTGGCGAGAAACACGTCGCGCCACATGGTCGGGTCTGATGCTGCGATACGGGTGAAATCGCGGAAACCGCCCGCGGAGAACTTCAGCACTTCCGACCTCGTGACGTCTTCGAGCTCGTCGGCCGTGCCTACGATTGTATAAGCGATCAGATGCGGCAGATGGCTGGTGACCGCGAGCACCAGATCGTGATGCGCGGCCTGCATGATCTCGACATTGGCGCCGAGCGCAGCCCAGAAGCCGGTGAGCTTTTCGACGGCCGCGGGATCCACGCCCTCGGGCGGCGTCAGAATGCACCAGCGATTGCTGAACAGTTCTGCGAAGCCGGAGTCGGGACCGGAGTTTTCCGTACCGGCGACCGGATGCGCGGGAATGAAGTGGACGTTGTCCGGCAGATATTCGGACATCGCGTGCAGCACGGAGGCCTTCACCGAACCGACGTCGGAGACGATCGCACCGGGCGCGAGATGTGCCGCGATGCTTTTCGCCACGTCGCCTGCCACACCGACGGGGACGCAGGCGATGACCAGATCGGCATCCTTGACCGCGCTGGCATTATCGTCGGCGATGCGGTCGGCGAGCTTGATTTCCACGGCGCGTGCACGCACGGCCGCCGAATTGTCGGTGGCAACGAGTTCACCGGCAAGACCAAGCTGCTGGATGCCGCGCGCCAGCGACGAGCCGATCAGGCCAAGCCCGATCAGCGCGATACGTTTGAAGGGCGGCGTGGCGCTCACGTCATTGCCCCGAATTCGATGCCATGAATTCACGCAGCGTCTCGATCACCAGCCTGTTGGCTTCCTCGGTGCCGATGGTCATGCGCAGCGAGTTCGGCAGGCCGTAATTGGTCACGGCGCGGAGCACCAGCCCGCGCCTGGTCAGGAACGCATCGGCGTCCGCTGCGGTCTTGCCGGTCGCCGGAAAATGCATCAGCAAGAAATTGGCCACGCTTGGCGTCACCTCGATGCCGAGCTTGGTGATTTCCTCGGTCAGGATGCCGATCCACTTGGCGGTGTATGTGCGCGACATCTCGACATGGCCGGTGTCCTCGATCGCCCCCACCGCGGCCATCATCGCCGGCGCCGAGACGTTGAACGGCCCACGAATCCGGTTCATCGCATCGACGATGTGCGCAGGGCCGAACATCCAGCCGATCCGCAAGGCGGCCAAGCCGTGCACCTTCGAGAAGGTGTAGGTGGCGACGGTATTCTCGGTGGTCTTCGCCAGCTCCAGGCCGTTGTCGTAGTCGCCCTTGGTCACGTAGTCCCAATACGCGGCGTCGAGCACCAGCAGCACGTGCTCCGGCAGGCCGGCGCGCAGGCGCTTGATCTCGGAGGACGGCAGATAGGTGCCAGTCGGGTTGTTGGGGTTCGCCAGCCACACCAGCTTGGTGCGCGGCGTGACACAGTTCAGGATCGCATCGACATTGCAGGTGAAGTTGGTTTCCGGAGCGACCACATTGGTGGCGCCGTTCGCCTGGGTAGCGATCGGGTAGACCAGAAAGCCGTGCGTCGTCGAAATCGCCTCGTCGCCGGGGCCGAGATAGACATGCGCAATCAGGTTGAGAATTTCGTCGGAACCGGCGCCGCAGATGATCTGCGCGGGATCGAGGCCGAAGCGGTGGCCTAGCGCCTCGCGCAGCACCTTCGACGTGCCTTCCGGATAATCCTCGAGATGCGCGACAGCAGTGGCGAAGGCGTCCTTGGCGCGCGCCGACGGACCGAACGGGGTCTCGTTGGCCGACAGCTTGTAGGTCTTGCGGCCGGGCTCCACCACCGGGCTCTTGCCAGGGGTGTAGGGCGCAATATCGAGAATGCCGGGCTTCGGCACGGGACGAGACATCTTCAACTCCAGAACGTCAAATTGGCTTACGAACGCGGTGCGTCGCTGGCGGCCACGGTATAGCGGGTTGCGTGGCTGCCGACGAGAGCCGTGGAGCGTACCGAGGCGCCGGCTTCGATCAGCGCCGACTTGATCTTGTCGAGGCTGGAGGCTCTCGTGATCGAGATCAGCAGCGCCGCGCCGTCAAAGGCGGTATCCGGCACGGCGACGATTTCGGCCAGCGGCGACAGCGCACGCGCGGTCTCGGCATTCCAGCCGGACACCCGCACGCTCCACATCTCGACCTCGGTCACCATAGCGCTGTCGGCAACGCGTGACACCACGAACACCGGCAATGCGGCCGGATGGTCGGCGCGTTCAATGAACGGCAGGCGCGCGATGATCTTCGGCGCGCCCTGGGCTTCCAGTGGAATCCACCATGGTGTGCGGCTGGATGTGGCCGAGACCAGCGCGAGATCACCCTTGGACTTGGCCACGGCCTCGACCGCTGCGGCGGCGCTGAAATGCGCGACGTAAGGCACCGTGAAGCCGAAGTGAAAGCGCGCGGAATCCCGCATCGCGCTCTCGCCGAGCGACAGATCCGCATGCACCGAGAACGGCGCCTGAACGTAAGTGAAAGTCGAGATGATCACCCGCCAGATGCTCTCGACGGTGTCGATCGGCAGGATGCCGCGATGGCGCTGCACCAGACGGCGCATCATGTCGGCCTCGCGCGCCGGCCGGAAGGCCGAGCCGACCTCCTGGGTCTGCTTCACGGAAATCAGCCGGTCGATGATGTCGCCGCGCTGCATCAACAGGGCGTGAACCTGCGCGTCGATGCTGTCGATCTCTTTGCGCAGTTCATCCAGCGAGGGCGGGGCGGGTGGTAATTTCGACATGTTCAAAACCTTCGGGACGGGAGGCGTGATAGGTCCCGTCGAGCTTGCCGGGCCGGCTCCGGGGAGCCGGCGGGCACGGCCATTGATTAGGTAAGACGGTGCCGGAAAGCAAAGAAAACATGGAAGATTTGGCCGCAGGGCAGTTGGGCAATTTGACCGGGGTATGCCCATATTGACGGCGGGCGGGTGTGGGACTAGTTTCTGGTCTCTTCCGTGGTCATTTGAGCCGGCCGGCTTGCAGCCACGTTAAACAACTCGCTAAACAGGCCGGGGACAGTTTGATCCCGGCCGAGCTATTTGTTCAGGCCGGGTTTTTTATGGCCTGATTCCGGTTTTGGTTTGAGAACCTCCTGAGGAGGCCGGTATCAAGATGGTAAATGTCGAACTGGTGAAGAGTCCGGTTGTCCGCCCCGATGAGCGTGGACATGAAGCCGATCATCCGACCTCGCTGGTCGCGGGTTTTGGCATGGATCAGCCGCTGCGGCTCGATTGCGGCGTCGACCTCGCCCCGTTCCAGATCGCCTATCAGACCTACGGAACGCTCAACGCTGACAAATCCAATGCGATCCTGGTCTGCCACGCTTTGACCGGCGACCAGCACGTCGCCAATATCAATCCGATCACCGGCAAGCCCGGCTGGTGGCAGACACTGGTCGGCCCCGGCAAGGCACTCGATACCGAACGCTACTTCATCATCTGTTCGAATGTGCTCGGCGGCTGCATGGGCTCGACCGGTCCGGCCTCGACCAATCCCGCCACCGGCAAGATCTGGGGACTGGATTTTCCGGTGATCACCATTCCCGACATGGTGCGTGCGCAGGCGATGCTGATCGACAGTCTCGGTATCGGTCAGTTGTTTTGCGTCGTCGGCGGTTCCATGGGCGGCATGCAGACGCTGCAATGGACCGCGGCCTATCCGGAGCGCGTGTTCTCCGCGCTGGCGGTCGCCTGCAGCACGCGGCACTCGGCGCAGAATATCGCCTTCCACGAATTGGGGCGTCAGGCCGTGATGGCCGATCCCGATTGGCGCGGCGGGCGCTACTTCGAGGAAGGCACGCATCCGCATCGCGGCCTCGGCGTTGCGCGGATGGCCGCGCATATCACCTATCTGTCGGATGCCGCCTTGCACCGCAAGTTCGGCCGCCGCATGCAGGACAGGGAGTTGCCGACATTCTCCTTCGATGCTGATTTCCAGGTCGAGAGCTATCTGCGCTATCAGGGCTCGTCCTTCGTCGAGCGCTTCGATGCCAACTCCTATCTCTATCTGACGCGTGCGATGGACTATTTCGATATCGCAGCCGACCACAACGGCAAGCTTGCGGAAGCGTTTCGCGATACGCAGACGCGTTTCTGTCTGATGTCGTTCACATCCGACTGGCTGTTCCCGACGGCAGAATCGCGCGACGTCGTGCACGCGCTGAATGCCGGCGGCGTCCGCGTGTCCTTTGCGGAGATCGAAACCGACAAGGGTCATGATGCCTTCCTGCTCGACGTGCCCGAGTTCCTCGATATCGCCGGTGCATTTCTGAACTCCGCAGCCTCCGTGCGCGGCCTGCCTGTTACGGGGACATAGAGATGGCGTTTCCACAACAGACCTTGCCGCTGAACTCTGCGGTGGCGACGCCGGCGCCGCGCGGCACGCAGGATTATCGTGGCGATCACCTCCTGGTTGCGGAGATGATCAAGCCGGGCTCGAAGGTGCTCGACGTGGGATGCGGCGACGGCGATCTGCTGCAATTGCTGGAGAGCCGCGGCATCGACGGCCGCGGCATCGAGTTGTCGCGCGAGGGCGTCAACCGCTGTGTCGGCAAAGGCCTCGCCGTGGTGCAGGGCGACGCCGATACGGACTTGATCAACTATCCCGACGATGCGTTCGACTACGTGATCCTGTCACAGACGCTGCAGGCGACGCGGCAGCCGCGGGTGGTGCTGGAAAATCTGCTGCGCATCGGCCGCAGCGCGATCGTGTCGTTTCCGAATTTCGGCTTCTGGAAAATGCGCGTGCAGTTGCTTGTCGGCGGCCGCATGCCACGTACGGAGAATCTGCCAGCGACGTGGTACGACACGCCGAACATTCACTTCTGTACCATCAAGGATTTCGTTGTCTTGTGCGACGAGATCAACGTGAAGATGGAGCGCGCCGTTGCGCTCGATCTCTATGGCCGTCCGCTGCGCCTCAATGCGCCGTGGTGGTTCTGGAACATGTTCGGGGAGCAGGGCGTTTTCCTGCTGAGCCGCGCGAGTAAATCGGCGCAACCCTGATCGCGTGTAGATTTCTGCCTGATGGAAACAGAAATACCGCATCCTATGCGGCTTTTCACGCCGTGTGTCGGCCTGCGATACACGCCAAAGATGTGCATAAAAGCTAATTCGAATAGGTAATATAAGCGCGCATTCTGTCGAATGGGTGGCTGCTATGTCTATACGTATGGCGTCCGTTGAAGTTGAAGCGATTCACTCCGATGTCGCCGTTAAAAAATCGTCACTTGAACCGTTCTAGGTCTTGTTATCGCCATACCAACTTCGTTACCACGCCCGTCCCGATTGTTGGCCCGCGTATTTGGGCCGATGGGGTTCGGGGGTGTTAAGAGGAAAAATTCGGTATGGTTCAGTTCTTTGCGTATCGCCGTGCACTTCGCATCTCGGCTCTTGCGGTGTGTTCGGCGGCAGTTCTCGCGTCAGTCTCTCCTGCGTCGGCACGTCCTCATCACGGCGCTTCGCGTCATTCGCACCACGTCGGCAAGTACACACACAGCACGCGTCATCACGTCCGGCATCGCGCGCGGTATGCACGGCGCAGTGCCCGAGTCGAACAGCAGGCGCCTTCGTTCGGCGACTCCACAAATTTCAATAACGCCAATGCAAGCATGAACCAGCCTTCCGGCGGCTTCGGCGGTTCGGGCATCGTCGATGCAGCGCGCAGCTTCATCGGCCGCGGCAATCCGACGGCGCGCGGTCGCTTGTGGTGCGCAGCGTTCATGAACCTCGTATTGAAGCGCACCGGCCATCAAGGCACCGGGTCTGATATGGCGCGCTCGTTCTCGAGCTATGGCCAGCGCATCTCCGGTCCGCAGGTCGGCGCCATCGCCGTGATGTCGCGCGGTCGTCGCGGCGGTCATGTCGGTGTCGTCTCCGGCGTCGATGCCAAGGGCAATCCGATCATCGTCTCCGGCAATCACGGCAACCGCGTCGCCGAGTCGGTGTATTCGCGTGGTCGCGTTTACGCCTACGTGATGCCGACGAGCTGAGTTCGTCTATTCTGCGACGACGATCTTATCGCCGGCGGTGATCGTGCCGCCGGTGATGACCTCAGCGTAAATTCCGCAATCGGCATGACCATAGGTCTGCAGCAGCGTTTTCGGAATCGTCAGATCTCGTGCGGCCGTATCCGGATCGACATTGGTCGCTGCACAGCGGACGATGCGCTTCACCACTTTGAACCGGGTGCTGCCGATAGCGAGCGTCCGATCGATCAGGTCGAATTCATGCCAGGCCGGCCAGCCCGCTACATGCACGTTGCCGCGAAAGCGTAGCGGATGCACCGGCTGTCCGACGGCCTTTTCGAGATCTTTGACGCTGGCGAGGTTGATGATCGACACCACCTTGCGCGGCACATCCGAAAAGCTATGGCCGTCCGCGAACAACACCCTGGGTGGTCCGCGCAATTCATCGGCAAAATTCTTCGCGAAGAACGCTTCGATCTCTGCACGTCCTTCGGTCGTCTGCAGGTCGGCTCGCGCCACCGCTAGATTGTCCTGCCGGATTGTCAGCGTATGGCTGGCGTCGTCGTAGTGGCTGCGGAGCGCCGCCAGGCGCTCGTTGCGCATCAGCATCAGAAACTGGGTCTTGGGAAAATATTGCGGTGCTGCCGGGTCGAACCCGATCGGGCCGTTCTCGATGGCATAGCGCCGGTCGGCCGGCAGGGTCTGACCGGGCTTCAGCGTGACTTGTTCCAGAGGCTCGGGCGTCAGGCCCTTCACCGGATAGCGGTAGATGCTGGCAACGCTGGCGTAAGACTGTTCTGGCATGGTTCCGGTCTTAAGAGATTTGGGCCCGCGGCGCCATCGCCTGGCCGATTGGAATTTTATGCGGACCCCTTCCGTTTCGGGAACTGGCTGCCCACATTTGCATCAAGCTGGTTTTGACGCCAGCGACGACCGCAGCCGGTTGACCACCATCAATGCGGCCTGCGGATACCCAATGAAGATGCCCCATCCGTGCTTTCGAGGCGGACAGGGCAGGCCGAGGGACAACACACAATGAATATTGAGAAATACACCGAACGGGTGCGCGGCTTCATCCAGTCGGCGCAGTCACTGGCCGTGCGCGAGGGACATCAGCAATTCTCGCCGCTGCACATTCTGAAAGTCCTGCTGGACGACAGCGAAGGTCTGGCCGGTGGCCTGATCGACCGCGCCGGCGGCAACTCCCGCGCCATCCTGAAGGCGACGGAAACTGAGCTGGGCAAGATGCCCAAGGTCTCGGGCGCAGGGGCCGGGCAGGTCTATCTGGCGCCGGCGACCGCGCGCGCTTTCGATGCCGCCGAAAAGGCCGCCGAAAAAGCCGGCGACAGTTTCGTCACCGTGGAGCGGCTGCTGCTTGCGCTGGCGCTCGACAAGGATTCGGAGGCCGGCAGCCTGCTCAACAAGGGCGGCGTCACGCCGCAAAATCTCAATGCCGCGATCAATGCGCTGCGCAAGGGCCGCACGGCGGATTCCGCCACGGCCGAAAACGCTTATGACGCGTTGAAGAAATATGCCCGCGACCTGACCCAGGCTGCGCGTGATGGCAAGCTCGACCCGGTGATTGGCCGCGACGAGGAAATCCGCCGCACGATTCAGGTATTGTCGCGGCGAACCAAGAACAATCCCGTGCTGATCGGCGAACCCGGCGTCGGCAAGACCGCCATCGTCGAAGGTCTCGCGCTGCGCATCCTCAATGGCGACGTGCCGGAGAGCCTGAAGGACAAGAGCCTGCTGTCGCTCGATCTCGGTGCGCTCATCGCTGGCGCGAAATATCGCGGCGAGTTCGAGGAACGGCTGAAGGCGGTGCTCGGCGAGGTGACCTCGGCCGAGGGCGGCATCATCCTGTTCATCGACGAAATGCATCAGCTGATCGGCGCCGGCAAGGGCGATGGCGCGATGGATGCGTCCAACCTGCTGAAGCCTGCGCTCGCCCGCGGCGAATTGCATTGCATCGGCGCCACCACGCTCGATGAATATCGCAAGCATGTGGAGAAGGACGCGGCGCTGGCGCGGCGTTTCCAGCCGATCTTCGTGGCTGAGCCGACTGTGGAAGACACCGTCTCGATCCTGCGCGGCCTCAAGGACAAATACGAACAGCATCACGGCGTCCGCATCACGGACTCTGCGCTGGTCGCTGCCGTGACGCTGTCGAACCGCTACATCACTGATCGCTTTTTGCCGGATAAAGCCATCGACCTGATGGACGAGGCTTCGGCGCGATTGAAGATGCAGGTCGATTCCAAGCCCGAAGAACTCGATTCGATGGACCGGGAGATCATCCGGCTCAAGATCGAGCAGGAGGCGCTTGGCAAGGAAACCGATGCAGGCTCGAAGAGCAGGCTCGAAACGCTCAAGAAGGAACTCGCCGAGCTCGAAGAGAAATCGGCCGCGCTCACCCAGCGCTGGTCGGCCGAGAAGAACAAGCTGTCGAATGCGCAGAAGCTCAAGAGCGAGCTCGATGGCTTGCGCCTTGAATTGGCCGATGCGCAGCGCCGCGGCGAATATCAGCGCGCCGGTGAGCTGGCCTATGGCCGGATTCCCGATCTTGAAAAGCGTCTGGCCGATATCGAAGCCAACGAGAATTCCGAGATGATGGAAGAGGCGGTCACCGCCAATCACATCGCGCAGGTTGTTTCGCGCTGGACCGGCGTGCCGGTCGACAAGATGCTCGAAGGCGAGAAGGACAAGCTGTTGCGGATGGAGCTGAGCCTCGGCGAGCGCGTCGTCGGCCAGGCCGAAGCCGTGCGTGCTGTGGCGACGGCGGTGCGTCGGTCGCGGGCAGGCCTGCAGGATCCGAACCGGCCGATCGGCTCGTTCATGTTCCTCGGCCCCACCGGCGTCGGCAAGACCGAGCTGACCAAGGCGCTGGCGTCGTACCTGTTTGACGATGACACCGCGATGGTTCGTCTCGACATGTCCGAATATATGGAGAAGCACTCGGTCTCACGCCTGATCGGCGCGCCTCCGGGCTATGTCGGCTACGATGAGGGCGGCGCGCTGACCGAAGCTGTGCGGCGGCGGCCCTATCAGGTCGTTCTGTTCGACGAAGTCGAGAAGGCACATCCAGATGTGTTCAACGTGCTGCTGCAGGTGCTCGACGATGGTCGTCTGACCGATGGTCAGGGCCGCACTGTCGATTTCCGCAATACTCTGATCATCATGACGTCGAATCTCGGTTCGGAATTCCTGGTCAACCAGCCCGAGGGCGAGGATACGTCAGCGGTGCGCGACCTGGTGATGGGCAATGTCCGCGCCCATTTCCGGCCGGAATTCCTGAATCGCGTCGATGAGATCATCCTGTTCCACCGCTTGCAGAAGAGCGAAATGGGCCGAATCGTCCAGATCCAGTTTGCGCGGCTCACCAAGCTGCTGGAAGATCGCAAGATCACGCTGGTGCTGCACGACGATGCCCGCGACTGGCTCGCCGACAAGGGCTGGGACCCCGCTTACGGCGCCCGTCCCCTCAAGCGCGTGATCCAGCGCAACGTCCAGGATCCGCTGGCCGAGATGATCCTCGCCGGCGACGTCAAGGACGGCGACCATGTCGACATAAGCGCCGCCGGCAACGTCCTGACCTTCAACGGCAAGCCGGCCCGGACCGCGGAGATCGCTGAGTTCGAGGCGCCGGTGCCGAAGCGGCAGCTGAACTAACGGCACGGGTTTAAACGCAACGAAACGGCCTGAACCTCACGGTTCAGGCCGTTTCCACGTCGGAGAAGATCATGACCCGCATCCTCGTGGTCGGCGCCACCGGCCTTGTCGGCCGCCATGTCATCGCCAAAGCGCTCGCCGACAGTCGGATCACGCGCATCGTTGCGCCGACGCGGCGGCCGCTCGCGGCGCATGCGAGGCTCGACAACCCGCTGGTCGATTTTAATCGGCTGCCAGCCGAGGCCGACTGGTGGGATGTCGATGGCGTGATCTGTGCGCTCGGGACGACGCGCGCCAAGGCCGGCTCGGATCAGGCGTTTCGCGTTGTGGATCATGATTACCCGCTTGAAGTCGCCCGGCTGGCGCGCAAGCACGGCGCTAGCCGTTTCGCGCTCAATTCGTCGGTGGGTGCCAATGCGCGCTCAAAGCTGCTCTATCCGCGTACCAAAGGCGAAGTGGAGGAAGCGCTGAAGGCGATCGGCTTTCAGTCTTTGACGATTGTGCGGCCAGGCCTGATCGGCGGTGATCGCGACGAATTCCGGCTGGGCGAGCACGTCGCTGCGGCGGTGCTCGGTGTGCTGGGTCCGGTTCTGCCGCGCAGCTACCGGATCAGTCCGGCAGACAAGATCGCCGCCGCATTGATCGAGGCAGCCGTGACCGGCTCGCCGGGCGTTCACCTGATCGGGTCTGCAGAGCTCGCCGCGGATTGATCGCCGGACCTCAGCGTCTCTTTTGCCACTGTCCCGAGCGTCCCCTAGCCCACGCGGCTGACGCGCAGAACAACGCGAAAAATACGGATTTAGCGGCTGGTCGTCGGCCGTGCTGGTGGCACCGCGCCGGTCACGCCTGCGTCGGACACGCGGGCGCCCGGGCCACGCATGGTCATCTGACCGTCGATCCGGTCACGTTCCTTCTCGAAGCCGGCCATCATCGGACCTTCTAGCGAGCGGCCACGCGGCAGTTTCACGCGCATCGGATCGACGAAGCGGCCGTTGACCAGAATTTCGTAGTGAACATGGGCGCCGGTGGACATGCCGGTGGAGCCGACGAAGCCGATGACCTGACCCTGCCGCACGCGCTTGCCGGGCTCCATGCCCTTGGCAAAGGCCGACATATGGCCGTAGGCGGTCTCGTAGCCGTTGTTGTGCTTGATGCGGATATATTTGCCGTAGCCGCCTTCCCAGGCTGCTTTTTCGATCACGCCGTTGCCGGATGCGAAAATCGGAGTGCCGTAGGGCGTCGACCAGTCCACGCCGGTATGCATCTTGGTGTAGCCGAGGATCGGGTGGCGGCGTCCGCCGAAGCCCGAACGCATGATGGCGTTATTGACGGGTTTGCGGACCAGAAACTTCTTCGCGCTCTTGCCGGTCTCGTCATAGTAGTCGACGACCGAGTCGTCGGTGGTCAGGAAGCGATAGTATTTTTTGGTTTCGCCGCCCACCGTAAGCGAAGCGAACAACACTTCGGTCTTTTCGGTGATGGTGGCGCCTTCGTCTTCGCCGGCAAAGAACACGTCGAACGAGTCGCCGGGCTGTACTTTGCGCTGGAAATCCACGTCGTAGGAGTAGATCCGGATCATGTCCTCGATGACAGTAGCCGGGACCTTGTTGCGCAGTGCCGTCTCGTAAATGCTCTGATAGAGCCGCACGCCGGTGCCGTCATCCTCCTCGTCATCATCCGATGCGCTTGGCGCTTCGGCGACGGTGTTCATGCTGGAGACGTCGACGGCGACGTATTTGCCGAGATCGGAGAGAGCGGCGACAGCTTCGATAGTGGAGTCGTTGGCGACGATCACGCGATACGGCTGTAAGCGCTGGCCAGGTCCGGCCGGCGACATCAGGATTCGAACTTTCTGGCCTTCCTTCAGTCCGCCGTCGCGGCCGCGGGCACCCAGCGTAGTGGCAATGGCCTTGGCTTCCTCGGGCATCGCGCCCTGGTCGCGCAGGATGGTCAGGATGGTGTCGCCCTTCTTGACGATGTGAATACGCTCGCCATTCGGGTTGCCGCCGGTCGCCTGATCCTTGGTCTTGGCCAGCAGCGTGACGTTTTCCGGCACGATACGGGTTTCGAAGCCGGCATAAGGATCGGCTGTGGTCCCTTCGGCGGCATAGGCCATCTTCATGTCGGGCTGGCCGCCGATATCGCCGGTGGCGCTGGCGACCGTCGTGTAGCGAACGCCGGTATTGCCGCGCCAGTTGGAGGCGTCGCGCACGCGCATCAGGACTTCATCGATGGCAACACTCGCGCCGATCTTGGCTTTCGGCAGTACCTGACCGAGATCGCGGGTGACGAAGGAGACTTCGGCATCGGGCTCGACGGCATTCGGATTGACCGCGGCGTCGTCGCTGTTCGGGGCGGGGCTGCCGACATCGGTTAGCAGGCGCTGTGCATTGAAGGGCGGGATCTTGGCGCTGAGATCGCTGGTCGCCATCGCCAGATTGCCCGAAATCCGGATGAAGGGCCGCACGCGCATGACGTCGCGATTGCCGACGCGGGTGACGGTGGAGACTTTGAGTACCTGGCGCGCGGCGGAAGAGTCGCTCGGCGGCGGCAGGCGGTCACTCTTATGCAGGCTTGCTTGTTTGTCGGTGGCACTGAAGGCGCCGCGCAGCGCGCCTTCGACACGCTCCGGTACCTTGGCAAAGGTCATCTCGCCGTCAAGCGACGCAAAAACGGCGCCGCCGATCAGAGCCGCGCCGCAGAGACCTGTGAGGATAGTACCACTGAACCATTGTACCGAGACGCGGCGACGATCGATGACTGCGGCTTCGGAGCCATCAACGGATAGCGGCGGCTCGTGGCCGAGATCAATCATCCCGGTCTCACGATTATAGGCGCCACCGCGTGACAGTCCGTGATTCAAGCCGACATCCCCCGAATTCCCAGCATCATGCGAAGAGTCTTCCCCAAGCACATCGCATCGACGGTCGAACAGTGCGCGCCAAAATGCTGGCCGAATGGACGAACGTCAATGCTGCAAACTCTTCGCTGTGTTCTCTTTGGCCCAAAAGCGCACTGCGATGACGCAGCTCGTTCTTTCGAGAGACCGTTGGGCCCAGATCCGGTTCGACCACCCCCAAAAAGTTTCAGAGGCGACGCAGAATCTTTGCACAAGGCATGCTCAGAACGTCGGAGGAATGTGGCTCTTGTACGGCGTCACCCCTGTAAAACCTACGCTTTTTGGGCCCTGAGGCCTCCTCCACAGCACGTGACGATTTTCTGACGAATGGCGTTGACAGTTTCGGGTGAGGGGGCCTATAACCCGGCCACTGAGCGCAGCGGCGCCGGGGCCTACCAGCCCGGGCGGTTGTTCGTGTCTCGGAAGCTCATCACCGCGAAGAGTGTTTCAGTAGCCGATAGGTGTCGGCTGCTGATCTGTTGTCGGGTGATTGAGTGACAAGATTTTCTCCCTCCTGGGGAGATTGACGCATCTGCGTCGGGCTGTTTGACAAGTTAAATTGAAGAAAGAGAAACGTGGACGGCGGAGTCCTTGCGGGTCTCGTTCGATGGGAGCTTCGGCTTCTTGAGACGGGGCCGGACGAAAGACTTCGGCGGTACACGTTTTGAACAAAGGTTAACACCATCGTTGTTAGCGCTGTGAAGCGCGGACAGCAGATTGGCCGAACTTCGGTTTGGTTGATTTAGTATGGTGGGACCTCGTCAATACGTTGTGATCAGCCGGTTTAAAGTTTCAAGTCCAACTTGAGAGTTTGATCCTGGCTCAGAGCGAACGCTGGCGGCAGGCTTAACACATGCAAGTCGAACGGGCGTAGCAATACGTCAGTGGCAGACGGGTGAGTAACGCGTGGGAACATACCTCTTGGTTCGGAACAACACAGGGAAACTTGTGCTAATACCGGATAAGCCCTTACGGGGAAAGATTTATCGCCGAGAGATTGGCCCGCGTCTGATTAGCTAGTTGGTGGGGTAAAGGCCTACCAAGGCGACGATCAGTAGCTGGTCTGAGAGGATGATCAGCCACATTGGGACTGAGACACGGCCCAAACTCCTACGGGAGGCAGCAGTGGGGAATATTGGACAATGGGCGCAAGCCTGATCCAGCCATGCCGCGTGAGTGATGAAGGCCCTAGGGTTGTAAAGCTCTTTTGTACGGGAAGATAATGACGGTACCGTAAGAATAAGCCCCGGCTAACTTCGTGCCAGCAGCCGCGGTAATACGAAGGGGGCTAGCGTTGCTCGGAATCACTGGGCGTAAAGGGTGCGTAGGCGGGTTTTTAAGTCAGAGGTGAAATCCTGGAGCTCAACTCCAGAACTGCCTTTGATACTGAAAGTCTTGAGTATGGGAGAGGTGAGTGGAACTGCGAGTGTAGAGGTGAAATTCGTAGATATTCGCAAGAACACCAGTGGCGAAGGCGGCTCACTGGCCCATAACTGACGCTGAGGCACGAAAGCGTGGGGAGCAAACAGGATTAGATACCCTGGTAGTCCACGCCGTAAACGATGAATGCCAGCCGTTAGTGGGTTTACTCACTAGTGGCGCAGCTAACGCTTTAAGCATTCCGCCTGGGGAGTACGGTCGCAAGATTAAAACTCAAAGGAATTGACGGGGGCCCGCACAAGCGGTGGAGCATGTGGTTTAATTCGACGCAACGCGCAGAACCTTACCAGCCCTTGACATGTCTATGACCGGTACCAGAGATGGAACCTTCCCTTCGGGGCATAGAGCACAGGTGCTGCATGGCTGTCGTCAGCTCGTGTCGTGAGATGTTGGGTTAAGTCCCGCAACGAGCGCAACCCCCGTCCTTAGTTGCTACCATTTAGTTGAGCACTCTAAGGAGACTGCCGGTGATAAGCCGCGAGGAAGGTGGGGATGACGTCAAGTCCTCATGGCCCTTACGGGCTGGGCTACACACGTGCTACAATGGCGGTGACAATGGGATGCAAAAGGGCGACCTCTCGCAAATCTCAAAAAGCCGTCTCAGTTCGGATTGGGCTCTGCAACTCGAGCCCATGAAGTTGGAATCGCTAGTAATCGTGGATCAGCATGCCACGGTGAATACGTTCCCGGGCCTTGTACACACCGCCCGTCACACCATGGGAGTTGGTTCTACCTGAAGGCAGTGCGCTAACCGCAAGGGGGCAGCTGACCACGGTAGGGTCAGCGACTGGGGTGAAGTCGTAACAAGGTAGCCGTAGGGGAACCTGCGGCTGGATCACCTCCTTTCTAAGGATGGATCTTCAGAAGCTTGCTTCTATCGATCCTCTTTTGAAACATCAGTGGCCAGACATTGGATCAATGTCTGAGCTGCATAGGCGGGACACCGCCGTCTTCGTTTCTCTTTCTTCGCGGACGAACACACGCTGGGGCGTGCTCGTGCTGCTTATTGGCGTTTGATCGCAAGGTCATGTCGATGAGCCGAGCGCAGTCCTTTGTTGTTAGGGCTTGTAGCTCAGTTGGTTAGAGCGCGCGCTTGATAAGCGTGAGGTCGGAAGTTCAAGTCTTCCCAGGCCCACCATATTTGCGCGCTTTGCTTTCAAGGCTGCTGCTGACGTCGACATCACATGCGCAAGCATCGCATCTGCAAAACGTTGTTCTTTAGCGTTGAGCATTCGTCTTCTGGAACGGGGGCATAGCTCAGCTGGGAGAGCGCGTGCTTTGCAAGCATGAGGTCGTCGGTTCGATCCCGTCTGCCTCCACCAGAAACTTTGGTTGGATGCTGATGAGTGATCGAGACGAAAACAACTTCAAGACATTCAGTGTGTTCAGACAGTGCGCGCCATATGGGCAGCGCCTGATTTAGTCCGCGGTATAACTTCGCTTGTCGGTCTTACGAGATCGACTGCGGGATTTATGACATCGTAAAGAGGAGATCGTTCCGAGGTTCGGATCTGCAAGCAATTGCGGGTGCCGCAATCATAATCTCCAGGAATTGAGTGCGAACGCTTTGCTTGCAAAGCTTCCGCATCGTTATTCCTTTTCAACGAAGCTTGACCGCCTCGTTGTCGGTTCGATCTTACGAAGCAAACTGGTCTTTCTAAATCATATCCAGCTGCATGAAGTGCGCACGGCTTGACCGCCGGGGTGCGGATTTTGCGTTTAGGCGCAAAGCAGCGTGCAGCAAACTCTGCCGAGTGTGTGGATATTGATAATGAGAGCAATCAAGTGTCTTAAGGGTATTCGGTGGA
>NZ_JBPWQB010000002.1:880000-882500 GCF_051811085.1 Tardiphaga sp. 862_B3_N4_1 | reverse complement strand
TAAGTCAGAGGTGAAATCCTGGAGCTCAACTCCAGAACTGCCTTTGATACTGAAAGTCTTGAGTATGGGAGAGGTGAGTGGAACTGCGAGTGTAGAGGTGAAATTCGTAGATATTCGCAAGAACACCAGTGGCGAAGGCGGCTCACTGGCCCATAACTGACGCTGAGGCACGAAAGCGTGGGGAGCAAACAGGATTAGATACCCTGGTAGTCCACGCCGTAAACGATGAATGCCAGCCGTTAGTGGGTTTACTCACTAGTGGCGCAGCTAACGCTTTAAGCATTCCGCCTGGGGAGTACGGTCGCAAGATTAAAACTCAAAGGAATTGACGGGGGCCCGCACAAGCGGTGGAGCATGTGGTTTAATTCGACGCAACGCGCAGAACCTTACCAGCCCTTGACATGTCTATGACCGGTACCAGAGATGGAACCTTCCCTTCGGGGCATAGAGCACAGGTGCTGCATGGCTGTCGTCAGCTCGTGTCGTGAGATGTTGGGTTAAGTCCCGCAACGAGCGCAACCCCCGTCCTTAGTTGCTACCATTTAGTTGAGCACTCTAAGGAGACTGCCGGTGATAAGCCGCGAGGAAGGTGGGGATGACGTCAAGTCCTCATGGCCCTTACGGGCTGGGCTACACACGTGCTACAATGGCGGTGACAATGGGATGCAAAAGGGCGACCTCTCGCAAATCTCAAAAAGCCGTCTCAGTTCGGATTGGGCTCTGCAACTCGAGCCCATGAAGTTGGAATCGCTAGTAATCGTGGATCAGCATGCCACGGTGAATACGTTCCCGGGCCTTGTACACACCGCCCGTCACACCATGGGAGTTGGTTCTACCTGAAGGCAGTGCGCTAACCGCAAGGGGGCAGCTGACCACGGTAGGGTCAGCGACTGGGGTGAAGTCGTAACAAGGTAGCCGTAGGGGAACCTGCGGCTGGATCACCTCCTTTCTAAGGATGGATCTTCAGAAGCTTGCTTCTATCGATCCTCTTTTGAAACATCAGTGGCCAGACATTGGATCAATGTCTGAGCTGCATAGGCGGGACACCGCCGTCTTCGTTTCTCTTTCTTCGCGGACGAACACACGCTGGGGCGTGCTCGTGCTGCTTATTGGCGTTTGATCGCAAGGTCATGTCGATGAGCCGAGCGCAGTCCTTTGTTGTTAGGGCTTGTAGCTCAGTTGGTTAGAGCGCGCGCTTGATAAGCGTGAGGTCGGAAGTTCAAGTCTTCCCAGGCCCACCATATTTGCGCGCTTTGCTTTCAAGGCTGCTGCTGACGTCGACATCACATGCGCAAGCATCGCATCTGCAAAACGTTGTTCTTTAGCGTTGAGCATTCGTCTTCTGGAACGGGGGCATAGCTCAGCTGGGAGAGCGCGTGCTTTGCAAGCATGAGGTCGTCGGTTCGATCCCGTCTGCCTCCACCAGAAACTTTGGTTGGATGCTGATGAGTGATCGAGACGAAAACAACTTCAAGACATTCAGTGTGTTCAGACAGTGCGCGCCATATGGGCAGCGCCTGATTTAGTCCGCGGTATAACTTCGCTTGTCGGTCTTACGAGATCGACTGCGGGATTTATGACATCGTAAAGAGGAGATCGTTCCGAGGTTCGGATCTGCAAGCAATTGCGGGTGCCGCAATCATAATCTCCAGGAATTGAGTGCGAACGCTTTGCTTGCAAAGCTTCCGCATCGTTATTCCTTTTCAACGAAGCTTGACCGCCTCGTTGTCGGTTCGATCTTACGAAGCAAACTGGTCTTTCTAAATCATATCCAGCTGCATGAAGTGCGCACGGCTTGACCGCCGGGGTGCGGATTTTGCGTTTAGGCGCAAAGCAGCGTGCAGCAAACTCTGCCGAGTGTGTGGATATTGATAATGAGAGCAATCAAGTGTCTTAAGGGTATTCGGTGGATGCCTTGGCAATGAGAGGCGATGAAGGACGTGCTACGCTGCGATAAGCTATGGGGAGCCGCGAAGAGGCTTTGATCCATAGATTTCCGAATGGGGAAACCCACCTTCGATAGCCGAAACTCTAAGGTCATCATCACGCAAGTGAGGGTGGTTTTGGATTTTCGGTTATCAGTTGAAGGTATGAGACTCCTGAATACATAGGGGGTTTCAAGCGAACCCGGGGAACTGAAACATCTAAGTACCCGGAGGAAAGGACATCAACAGAGACTCCGTTAGTAGTGGCGAGCGAACGCGGACCAGGCCAGTGGCATATCAAAGACAACCGGAACCAGTCAGGAAAGCTGGACCTCAGAGGGTGATAGTCCCGTACGGGTAATGCAATGATATGTCCTTGAGTAAGGCGGGACACGTGAAATCCTGTCTGAACGTGGGGGGACCACCCTCCAAGCCTAAGTACTCCTCATTGACCGATAGCGAACTAGTACCGTGAGGGAAAGGTGAAAAGCACCCCGACGAGGGGAGTGAAATAGACCTGAAACCGGATACCTACAAACAGACGGAGCCCAAGATACGTTCTGGGTGACGTCGTA